>NZ_JABGCW010000025.1:0-36215 GCF_041028265.1 Geodermatophilus amargosae | reverse complement strand
ACCCGCTGGACACCCACGTTGAGGTGCTCCTCGGAGCGGGTCATGGCGTTGTCGGTCGTCGGGCCCGAGGTGTCGTGGCCGACCACGCCGGCGCGACCGGCGAGGTCGTCGCGCACACCGTCGTGGTCACGGTCGCGGCCGGTCGTCCCGGTGGTCACTGCCTGGCCGGTCGTGGCCTGGCCGGTCGTGGCCTGCCCGGTCGTCGTGCCCGACGTGCCCACGCCGTAGTAGCGGTAGAGCTCCTCCTCCTCCTGCGGCGACAGGTGGCCGGCGGAGACGTCGACGTGAGGGGCGCCCTTGACCTTGGCCTTGTCGTAGGGGAGGCGCAGCTCGCCGCCGGAGACGGTGGCGTCGGCCAGGGGGACGAAGGCCTCCTTGGTGCCGAACAGACCGGTGCGGACGGTCGCCCACTCGGGGCGGCCGGTCTCGTCGTCGAGGAAGACCTCGCCGACGCTGCCGTGCTTGCCGTCGGGGCCGACGGCGGTGCTGCCGATGACGTCGCTGATCTGCTGGTCGGTGATCATGTGCGCTCCTCGCAGAGGGGTATGGGATCGGCCGGCTCCCTCACGCGGCGGAGTGCCGGGGGTCAGCGGGCCACTCCAGGGATGCCCGGTCGTTTACGCCGTAAACCCTCGCGTCCGGCTATTCCCCGGGAACCCGTCCCTCCCGCCGGACGCCCTCCAGCCGGCCCAGCAGGTTCTCGAGGGCCTCCTCGAACTCGGCGGCCGACTCGTCCCGGGACAGCAGCTCCTCGAGCTCGACGACGAGCGGGTACTGCGAGAGGTCGGTGCCGGTGTCCGGAACGCCCTCCGGAGCGTCCTCGGGGCTGATCTGCACGCCCTTCTGCGACACCTCCAGCAGCAGGTGCCCGAGCAGGAAGCTCGAGTAGGCCCGGTACGCGGCGACCGCCGCGTCGGCGCTGAAACCGCTGTCGATCAGTGCGGTGAGCAGGGACTCCACCCAGCGCAGGCTGCGCAGCGGCGGGCGGACCCAGGGGGCGGCGGGCGGCCGCGTGGCCACCAACGGGAAGACCTCGGGGTGGGCGAGGGCGATCCGGCGGACGCCGTGGGCGAGCCGCTGGAGGAAGTCCTGCCAGCCGCCGGCGGCGCGCATGTGCACGTCGGGATCGCCGTACAGCTCGTCGATCACCGTCTCGACGACGCCGTCGAGGAGCTGCTCGCGGCCGGGCACGTACCGGTAGAGCGCCATCGCCTCGACCCCGAGGGAGGCGCCGAGCCGGCGCATCGTCAGGGCGGACAGGCCGTTGCGGTCGATGAACTCGATGGCCGCCCCGAGGATGCGACGGCGGTCCAGCGGCGTCCGCCCGGTGACGGGCGGCCCGGCGGGCAGCACGGCGGCCGCGCCACCCCGTCCCTCCGGGGAGTCGGGATCGGGAGCGGGGTCGGGGTCGGGACGACGCATCGGGACGGTGTCCTCGTTCCGGACCACGGGCCCTCCCTCGTCCTCGTCGGACCTCGTCGTCGTCGGATCCCGTCGCCGGATCCTGCCCTGCCCCGCCGCACGGGGACCTCCCGCGCGTCGTGAGGTCCCCGGAACCCAGCCTTGACGCCGTCGTGGCCGCGGGGAAACCGCGGCCCCGGACGCTCGTCCGCGTGCCCGCAGCCCTCCCGTCCGGTGCCGCCACACCGGCCGGTCCCCGCACGCGGACCACCGAGACCCACTGCCCGTACTGCTCGCTGCAGTGCGGCATGGCGGTCACCGCGGGGGACCGTCCTGCGACCCTGGTACCCCTCGACTTCCCGACCAACCGGGGCGGGCTGTGCTCGAAGGGCTGGTCGGCCCCGGAACTGCTCGACCACCCCGAGCGGCTGACCCGCCCGCTGGTGCGCGCGGTGCCCGGCGACCGGAACAGCCCGCTGGTCGAGTCGACGTGGGACGAGGCGCTCGGCCGGGTGGTCGCGGCGATCCGGCGCACCCAGGCCGAGCACGGCCGCGACGCCGTCGGCTGCTTCGGCGGCGGGTCGCTGACCAACGAGCAGGCCTACTCGTTCGGCAAGTTCGCCCGTGTCGCGCTGCGCACCAGCGCCATCGACTACAACGGCCGGTTCTGCATGTCCTCGGCGGCCGGGGCGGCGGTGCGGGCGTTCGGGATCGACCGGGGGCTGCCGTTCCCGCTGGCCGACGTCGCCGAGGCCGACGTCGTCGTGCTGGTGGGCAGCAACCCGGCCGACACGATGCCGCCGGCGATGCAGTACCTCGACGCCGGCCGCCAGCGCGGCGCGCTGCACGTCGTCGTCGACCCCCGGCGGACGGCGACCGCGCGCAGCGCCGGCCTGCACCTGCAGCCGCTGCCGGGCACCGACCTCGCGCTGGCCAACGGGCTGCTGCACGTCGCCGTCGCCGAGGGGCTGGTCGACGAGGCCTACGTCGCCGCGCGCACCACCGGCTTCGAGGCCGTCCGCGACGCGGTGCGCGGCTACTGGACCGACCGGGTCGAGCGGATCACCGGGGTGCCCGCGGAGCAGCAGCGGCGCGCCGTCTCCGCCCTGGCCTCCGCGCGCACGGCGATCGTCCTCACCGCCCGCGGCGCCGAGCAGCACAGCTCGGGCACCGACACCGCCACCGCGTGGGCGAACCTGGCGCTCGCCCTCGGCCTGCCCGGCCGCCCCGGAAGCGGCTGGGGCACGCTCACCGGCCAGGGCAACGGCCAGGGCGGCCGCGAGCACGGGCAGAAGGCCGACCAGCTGCCCGGCTACCGGAGGCTCGCCGACCCGGCCGACCGCGCGCACGTCGCCGCCGTCTGGGGCGTGGACCCCGACGACCTGCCGGTGCCCGGCCGCAGCGCCTTCGAGCTGCTCGACGCGCTCGGCACCGACGGCGGGGTGCGCACGCTGCTGGTGCTCGCCTCCAACGTCGCCGTCTCCGCGCCCGACGCCCGGCGCGTGATCAGCCGGCTCGGCGACCTCGACTTCCTCGCCGTCAGCGACTTCTTCCTCTCCGAGACCGCCGCCCTGGCCGACGTCGTGCTGCCCAGCGCGATGTGGGCCGAGGAGTCCGGGACGATGACCAACCTCGAGGGCCGGGTCATCCGCCGCCGTCGCGCGACGGACCCGCCCGACGGCGTCCGCGACGACCTGCAGCTGCTCGCCGAGCTGGCCGGCCGGCTCGGCGCCGGGCACCTGTTCTCCGCCGACCCGGAGACCGTCTTCGCCGAGCTGGGCCGGGCCAGCGCCGGGGGAGCGGCCGACTACTCCGGCATCACCTACGAGCGCATCGACGCCGAGCAGGGCGTCTTCTGGCCCTGCCCCGCACCGGAGCACCCGGGCACGCCGCGGCTGTTCTCCGAGCGCTTCGCCACCCCCGACGGCCGCGCGCGGTTCGTGCCGGTGCACCACGTCGGCGCGCACGAGCAGCCCGACGCCGACCACCCGTACGTGCTCACCACCGGCCGGGTGCTGGCGCAGTACCAGTCGGGCACGCAGACCCGCCGGTCCAGGGGCCTGCAGCTGGTCGCGCCGGTGCCGCGCGCGGAGCTGCACCCCGACCTCGCCGCCCGGCTCGGCATCGCCCACGACGACGTGGTCGAGCTGGCCACCCGCCGCGGCCGGGCCCGCTTCGCCGCGGCGGTCACCGACACCATCCGCCCCGACACCGTCTTCGTGCCCTTCCACTGGGGCGGCGGGTCCAGCGCCAACGCGCTCACCGACGCCGCCCTCGACCCGGTCAGCGAGATGCCCGCCTTCAAGGCCTGCGCGGTCGCGGTCACCCGCGTCAGCGGCCCCGAGGAACGCGTCCCCCCGCCCGCGGCCGACACCCAGCCGGCGCCGCGGCCGCACGCACCCGCCACCGCGCGGACCCCGCTCCCACCTGCCCGCCTCTCGCGCGCGAGAGGCGGGACGCCGACCCGTCCGATCCCGAGGAGGACCTCCCGCGTGAAGAGCACCCCGAAGTTCCTGCAAGGCGTCTTCCCGCTGACCGGGGAGGGCCTGGCCGAGCCCGGCCCGGTCGACCCGGCGCTGCGCTACCAGGTGCCGGCCGGCGCCTCCGCGCAGGCGCTGTACTTCCGTGGCGGCAACTCCACCGGCGAGCTCGTCTACGTCCTGCTGCTGCGCGACGGCGAGCCGGTGCGCTGGTTCCCGATCGGTGCCAAGGGTGACGTGCACGTGCCGCTGCGGGTGGTCGAGGACCTGCCCGGCGGGTGCGTCGTCGAGCTGCACGCCGCCGCACCCGAGGGCGTGCGCGGCGAGCTCGTGGTCGACCTGGGTCTGGTGGAGGTCTAGTGCGCGGGCTGGGTGTGGTGAGGAGCGGAGTGCTCGGTGGACGGCCGGAGGGGCTGACCACGATCGCGATGGACGACGACGACCTCGACCCCCGGGCGCGGCTCGTGGTCGTGGGGAACGGCATGGCCGGGGCCCGCCTCGTCGAGGAGGTGCTCGAGCGCGGCGGCGGGCAGTTCCGGATCACCGTCTTCGGCGACGAGCCGCACGGCAACTACAACCGGATCATGCTCAGCCCGGTGCTGGCCGGGGAGACGCACGAGGACGACATCGTCCTCAACAGCCACGACTGGTACGCCGACAACGGCGTCACGCTGCGCGCCGGCGTCCGGGTCGAGCGGATCGACACCGCGGCCAAGGTCGCCTACGCCTCCGACGGGACGGCGACGCCCTACGACCACCTGGTGCTGGCCACCGGCAGCTACAGCTTCATCCCGCCGATGACCGGCGTCCGGCGCGACGACGGGAGCCTGCGGCCCGGCGTGTACGGCTTCCGCACCATCGACGAGACCCGCGACCTGCTGGCCGCCACGACGCGCTGCACGCGGGCCGTGGTGATGGGCGGCGGGCTGCTCGGGCTGGAGGCCGCCCGCGCGCTGCAGGGCCACGGCCTGCAGGTCGACCTGGTGCACGCGATGCCGCACCTGATGAACGCCCAGCTCGACGCCGAGGCCGGCGCGATCCTCAAGCGGAGCGTCGAGTCGCTCGGCATCGCGGTGCACCTCGACTCGCCGGCCGGCGAGGTGCTCGGCGACGGGCGCGTCGAGGGCGTGCTGCTCAGGGACGGGCGGCGCCTGGACTGCGACCTGCTCGTCGTCGCCGCCGGCGTCCGGCCGCACACCGACGTCGCCGTCCGCTCCGGGCTGGAGGTCGAGCGCGGCATCGTCGTCGACGACCAGCTGCGCACCGACGACCCCGACGTCTACGCCATCGGCGAGTGCGCACAGCACCGCGGCGCCGTCTACGGCCTGGTCGCGCCGGCGTGGGAGCACGCGCGGGTGCTCGCCGACGTCCTCACCGGCACCGACCCGACGGCGGAGTACCACGGCAGCCGCACGGCGACGAAGCTCAAGGTCGCCGGGGTCGACGTCGCCACGATGGGCGTGAGCACCCCCGAGCGGGACTCCGACGAGTTCCTCGTCATCTCCGAACCCCGGCGCGGGGTGCACCTGTCGGTGGTCATCCGCGACGACCGGCTCGTGGGCGCCACGCTGCTCGGCGACACCCGCAAGGTCGCCGCGCTGACCCAGGCGTTCGACCGCGGCAGCGCGCTGCCCGAGGAGCGGATCCGGCTGCTGGTCGACCTCACCGACGGGAAGGAGGAGGTCGGCGTCGCCGAGATGCCGGCCGACTCGCAGGTCTGCAACTGCAACGGCGTGACCAAGGGCGCGATCTGCGGCGCGGTGGCCGACGGCTGCGGCAGTGTCGGCGCGGTCATGGACCGCACCCGCGCCGGCAGGGGCTGCGGCTCGTGCAAGGCGCTGGTGGAGCAGGTCGTCGAGTGGGCCGCCGACGGCGACGTGACCGAGGACCCGGCCGCCTCGTACTACGTGCCTGGCATCCCGCTGACCAAGCCGGCGCTGATCGCCGCCGTCCGCGAGCAGGAGCTGCGCAGCGTGTCCGCGGTGTTCGCCGCGCTCGCGCCCGGGGGGAAGGAGGACGCCCGCTCGAAGATGGGCCTGACCTCGCTGCTCAAGACGGTGTGGGGCAGCGACTTCGTGCGGGAGAAGGACGCCGAGTTCGTCAACGACCGCGTGCACGCCAACATCCAGCGCGACGGCACGTTCTCCGTCGTCCCCCAGATGAGGGGCGGGGTGACGACGCCGGCCCAGCTGCGGCGGATCGCCGAGGTGGCCGAGAAGTACGAGGTGCCGATGGTCAAGGTGACCGGCGGCCAGCGGATCGACCTGCTCGGCGTGCGCAAGGAGGACCTGCCCGCGATGTGGGAGGACCTCGGGATGCCCTCGGGGTACGCGTACGGCAAGAGCATGCGCACGGTGAAGACCTGCGTGGGCAGCGACTTCTGCCGCTTCGGCCTGGGCGACTCCACGCGGCTCGGCATCGACCTGGAGACGCGCTTCCAGGGCATCGAGAGCCCGGCGAAGATCAAGATGGCCGTCGTCGGCTGCCCGCGGAACTGCGCCGAGGCCTATGTCAAGGACGTCGGCGTGGTGGCGGTCGGCAACGGCCGGTGGGAGGTCCACGTCGGTGGCGCCGCCGGGGCCACGGTGCGCAAGGGCGACCTGCTGGCCACCGTCGGGTCGCCGGAGGAGGTGCTCGCGCTGACCGGCCGCTTCGTGCAGTACTACCGCGAGAACGCCAACTGGCTCGAGCGGACCTACGACTTCGTGCCGCGGTTGGGGCTCGCGCACGTCCGGCGCGTGGTGGTCGAGGACGCCGAGGGGATCGGCGCCGACCTCGACGCGGCCCTGCAGCGCTCGGTCGACGCCCACACCGACCCGTGGGGCCAGGACCGCCGCGAACCGGCGACACCGGGTCAGTTCGCCTCGTCGCTGCCGCTGGTCCCGCTGCCGGAGGTGCCGGTCCGATGAGCGCTCCCCACCTCGAGGTCGCCGAGGCGCCCACCACCCCGGGGACCGAGCTCGGCTCGCCGGCCACCGGGGTCGCGGTCCCCGGCACCGCCGCGCCGCCGGCCGGCCGCGCGTACGCCGTCGCGCGGGCGGAGGACGTGCCGCCGGGGGAGGGGCGGGCCTTCGTCGTCGCCGGGGACGTGCAGGTCGCCGTCTTCCGGCTGCGCGACGGGTCGCTGCACGCCACGCAGGCCGCCTGCCCGCACGCCGGCGGTCCGCTGGCCGACGGGCAGACCGATCCCGACGTGCTCGTCTGCCCGCTGCACCTGTACGGGTTCCGGTGGAGCGACGGTGCCTCGACCGGCGGCGTGGGCCGCCCGGTGCGGCTCTACCCGGTGCGCGACGTCGACGGGGTGCTCGTCGTCGACGTCTGAGGCGCGCCGTGTGCACGCGGCGCGACCGGGAGCCGTCCCGGACCACGCTGCGTGCACACGGCGCCGCTCACGGGTGCATGCGGGCGCCCTTGGTGACCTTGTCGACGACGTTCCTCGGCCCGTGCACCGCGATCCCGACCAGGTCGAGCTCGGCGCCGCGCACGGCCCGGACGGCGGCCCGGTTCTCGGCGTCCCCGCCGGTGGCGAACAGGCCGGCGGTGAACACCGACGTCGGCAGGCCGCGCTCCAGCGCCCGCGTGCGGGCGCGGGCGAGCACCTCGGCCGGGCCGGTGAGCACCAGCACCGGCTGGCGGATCGTCGCCAGGTACCGGGTGCCGTCGCCGTCCTCGTAGGGCCGGCCGATCAGCTCGGGCACCGCGGCGGCGACGGCGCCGGCCAGGAAGGCGGTCACGTTGAGCTCCTGCCAGGGCAGCAGGTCCTCGCGGAGCAGGACGGCGACCTTCGTGGGCCACGGCGGGCCGACGTCGACGGGGTCCTCGGTCATCAGCGTCTCCATGCCCGCCAGCGTCGGCCGGGGCGGACCGCAGGGTCTTGTACGTTCCTGACGTGGCAGCCGACGTGGTCGCCTGGCGCCCGGCGGTGCCGGGTCTGACCGAGGTGTTCCACGCCCGGTTCACCGACCACGTCTACCCGCCGCACACCCACGACGCCTGGACGCTGCTGCTCGTCGACGACGGCGCCGTGGCCTACGACCTCGACCGGCACGCCCACGGCGCCTCGCCGGCCGCGGTCACCCTGCTGCCGCCCGGGGTGCCGCACGACGGGCGCTCGCGGTTCCCCGGCGGCTTCCGCAAGCGGGTGCTGTACCTGGAGCCGGCGACGCTGGGGGAGCAGCGGATCGGCACCGCCGTCGACCGGCCGGCGTTCGCCGACCGCGTGCTGCGCGACCGGGTGTCCCGGCTGCACGCCGCGCTGGCGCCGCACCCCGCGGGGCTGGAGGCGCAGAGCCGGCTGGCGTTCGTGCTCGAGCGGCTGCGGCAGCACCTCGACCGCGCCGTCGCCCCGGCCCCGGCCGTGCGGGACGACCCGCTCGCCGACCGGCTGCGCGACCTGCTGGACGCGCGGCTGGCCGAGGGCGTCTCGCTGGAGGCGACGGCGGCCGCGTGGGCGGTGCACCCCACCCACCTGGTGCGCGCGTTCACCCGCCGGCACGGGCTGCCGCCGCACCGCTACCTCACCGGGCGGCGGGTCGACCGGGCGCGGCGGCTGCTGCTCGACGGGCTGTCCCCGGCGGAGGTGGCGACCGCGGTCGGCTTCTTCGACCAGGCCCACCTGACCCGGCACTTCCGCCGCATGCTGGCCACCACGCCGGCGGCCTACGCCCGCTCGGCCTGACCCTCCCGGGCGTTCGCGGACGGCCCGCGGACGAGGAGCGCGTCGTACGCTCCCGGCCCTGGAGGCCGCCCATGAGCACCGTCCGGATCGGCACCGCGCCCATGTCGGTCGACGACCTGCTCGCCGTCGTCGACGGTGCCCCGGTGGAGCTGGACGGATCGGCACGCGACCGCGTCGCCGCCGCGCGGGTGGTCGTCGACGAGGCCCTCGCCGCAGGCTCCGCGGTCTACGGCCTGACGACCCAGGTCGGCCACCTGAGGAACACCCGCCTGACCGCGGAGGAGGTCCACCGCGAGCAGGAGTTCCTCGTCCGGTCGCACGCCGGCGGGATCGGGCCGCCGCTCCCGGTGCCGGTCGTGCGCGCCGCCCTCGCCGTACGGCTGGCCGGGATCGCCCGCGGCGGCTCCGGCGCCTCGCCGGCGGTCGCGGACACGCTGGTGGCGATGCTCAACGCCGGGATCCACCCGCTGGTGCCGGGGACCGGCTCGGTGGGCGCGGCCGACATCGGCCAGATGGCCGGGATGGCGCAGGTCGCCGTCGGGCTGGGCCGGGCCGAGTACCGGGGGCAGGTCCTCGCCGGCGGGGAGGCGCTGCGGCGGGCCGGGATCGTGCCCCTGGTCCTGGCCGGCAAGGACGGGCTGGCCCTCATCTCGGCCAACGGGGTGTCGGTGGGCCAGGCGGCGCTGGTCGTGGCCCGGGCAGCGCGGGCCGCGGACGCGGCCGACGTCGCCGCCGCGGTGTCGATGGAGGCGACGCGGGCCAACCCGTCGGTCCTGCACCCCGCCGTGGGCCGGGCGAAGGGCGTCCCCGGGCAGGTCGCGGCCGCCGACCACCTCCGCGAGCTGCTGGCCGGCAGCGCCCTGCTGACGCCCGGCACCGCCGTGTCGGTGCAGGACGCCCTGTCCTTCCGGGTGGTCCCGCAGGTCCACGGGGCGCTCCGGGAGTACGTCGCCGCGGCGCGCGCGGCGGTGGAGACGGAACTGGCCGCCGCGGCGGACAACCCCCTGGTGTCGGTCGAGGACCGGACGCTGGTGAGCAACGGGAACTTCCACCCGATGGTGCTCGCCCTCGCGGCCGACGTGCTGCGGATCGCCGTCGCCCAGGTCGGGCAGCTCAGCGAACGCCGGATGGCCCACCTCTGGGAGGCGTTCTTCCGGCAGCTCGCCGGTCCGCCGCCCGCGGCCGCCCACGGTCTGGCGCTGCGGTACCCCGCAGCCGCCGCGGTCGCCGAGCTGGAGCAGCTGGCCGCGCCGGCGACCCTGGACGTCCCGCCGCTCGACCTCGGGGTCGAGGACCACTCCACCGGCGCCCCGCTGAGCGTCCGGAAGGCCGACGCGTCGGTGGCGCTGCTCGAGGACCTCCTGGCCGTCGAGCTCCTGCTGGCCTCCGACGTCCTCGCCACCGCTCCGGAGCCGGCCGCGCTGGGCACCGGGCCCGCCGGGGCGCTCGACCTGGTCCGCGAGGCGGTGGCGGCGGCGGAGCCGTACCCCGACGCCGTCCACCGGGCCCTGCGCGCGAGGTTCCCCGGCCCTCCGCTCCCGGGCGACGGGCACCCGACCGGCTGGGACGACGCACCGTCGACGTGAGGCGGCGCCTGCGGGCTCAGGCCAGGTCGGCCAGCGCGGCGGCGACGGCGGGATCGCGGACGAAGTCCAGCGCGAGCAGCCGGTGCACCAGCACGCCGCGGCGGGTCAGGCGCAGGTCGACCGGGCGCAGCCGGGGCAGCGCCGCGCCGCCGGGACGGGGCGTGGCCGGCGGCGGGTCGAGCAGGCCGCGCCGCTGCAGGTCGGAGAGGTCCTCGAGCGCGCCCCACGCCGTCCAGCCGCGCGGGTCCTGCGGCACCGGCGTCATCGGCAGCGGCGTGCGCTCGCGCCGGCCCACCGCGGCCAGCAGCACCCACTGCCGGCCGGTGAGGTCGGTGGCCAGCCGCAGCCCGCGCAGGACGACGGCGGCGTCGAGGTCGGGGGAGACGGCGGCCTCGGCGAGCAGGTAGCCCAGGTGGCGCACCCGCCACTCCTCGGTGGTGTCCCGGGCGGAGAGGACGGCGGCCTCGGCGACCTCGTCGGCGGGCGCGCGGTCGCCGGGGCCGGGGGTGAGGAAGCCGTCGGTGCGCACGGCGCGGCCCTGGTGGGCGCGGGTCACCGACAGCTCGGCGGCGAAGGCCAGCGCGGCGCCGGCGCGGCAGCGGGCACGGGCGGAGACCGGGGCGGGCGGGTCGACGTCCGCGGTGGTCGCGGTGCGCCGCAGCCACCCGGCCAGCCCGTCGTCCAGGCGCACCTTCGCCGACCCGTCGTCGAACAGCAGACCGGCGGCGGTGCGCGCCATCGACCCGGCCACCAGCTGACCGGACTCGACGAGCGTGCGCCCCGGTGCCGCCTCCGTGTACTCCGCCACGACGTCGATCATGGCCCGGTGCGCCACCCGGCGTCGGCCGGGGACCGGAGTCCTCACCACAGCGGGGCAGGGGCGGTGAGCAGATCGGAACACGAGTCCAGCCCGACGGCGACGGCGGGGAAACCGCGGGCCGCGACCCTTCCCGACCATGGCCGCCCCCACCCGCACCGCGCCGTCCACCGTCCCCGCCGCACCGCCGGGCCCACCCCGCGGAGGACGGTGGATCGACGACTGGCGCCCCGAGGACCCGGGGTTCTGGGAGAGCACCGGCAAGCGCGTCGCCCGGCGCAACCTGTTCTTCTCGGTGTTCTCCGAGCACGTCGGCTTCTCGGTGTGGAGCCTGTGGTCGGTCGTGGTGCTCTTCCTGCCCGAGCCGGTCTTCGGCATCGACCCGGCCGGCAAGTTCCTGCTCACCACGCTGCCCACCGCGCTCGGGGCGTTCGTGCGGCTGCCCTACACCTTCGCCGTCGCGACGTTCGGCGGCCGCACCTGGACCATCGTGAGCGCCGCGCTGCTGCTGGTCCCGACCCTCGCCACCGCGGTCGTGCTCGAGCCCGGCGTGTCGTACACGACCCTGCTGGTCGTCTCCTGCCTCGCGGGCGTCGGCGGCGGCAACTTCGCCAGCTCGATGGCCAACATCAACGCCTTCTACCCCGACCGGCTCAAGGGCTGGGCGCTGGGCCTCAACGCCGGTGGCGGCAACCTCGGCGTCCCGGCCGTCCAGCTCGTCGGACTGCTCGTGCTGGCCACCGCCGGCGTCGGGCACCCGCGGATCGTGCTGCTCGTCTACGTCCCGCTGATCGTCGCCGCGGCCGTCGGGGCGGCGCTGCTCATGGACAACCTGTCGACGGCGCGCAACCAGCCGCGGGCCATGCGCGAGGCGACCCGCGAGCCGCACACCTGGATCATGTCGTTCCTCTACATCGGCAGCTTCGGCTCGTTCATCGGGTTCGGGTTCGCCTTCGGCCAGGTGCTGCAGAACCAGTTCGCGCACGCCTTCGCCACCCCACTCGCCGCGGCGTCGCTGACCTGGCTCGGCCCGCTGCTCGGCAGCCTGGTCCGCCCGCTCGGCGGCTCGCTGGCCGACCGGTTCGGCGGCGCCCGGATCACCTTCTGCACCTTCATCGCGATGGCGGCCGGGGCCGCGGTGGTGTCCACCGCCGGCCAGGTGGGGTCGCTGCCGCTGTTCGTCGTCGGCTTCGTGCTGCTGTTCGTGTTCAGCGGCATCGGCAACGGCTCGACCTACAAGATGATCCCGGCGATCTTCCGCACGCAGGCGCAGCAGCAGGTGGCCGCCGGGGGAGACCCCGCCGCCGCCGACCGGCACGCGCTGCGGATGTCCGGGGCGCTGATCGGCATCGCCGGCGCGGTCGGCGCCTTCGGCGGCGTGCTGGTCAACCTGGCCTTCCGCCAGTCGTTCCTGACCACCGGCAGCGGCGACGCCGCCTACCTGGTGTTCATCGCCTTCTACGCCGTCTGCGTCGCGGTCACCTGGGCGGTCTACCTGCGCCCGGGCGCCCGCACGGCCGGCGTCTGACCCGCCCCGCGAGATCTGCACACCCGGGGGTTCTCCGGCCCCGGAGCCCCCGGGTGTGCAGATCTCGCGTCACACGCCGAGGCGGTAGCCGCGCTTGACGACCGTCTCGACCAGGCCCGGCCCGAGCGCGGCGCGCAGCCGGGTCACGGCCATCTCGACGGCGTGGCCGTCCCCGCCGCCGGGCAGCCCGCGCACCAGGTCGGCCTTGGCGACGACGGCCCCCGGGCGGGCCGCGAGCGCCCGCAGCACGGCCATCGAGCCCGGCGGCAGCTCCACCAGGCGGCCGTCGAGGACGGCGGCGTACCCGCGCACCTGCAGCTGCGCGGACCCGATCCGCAGCACCGGGTCGCGCTCGGGCAGCCGGGCCACCACCTCGCGGGCCAGGGCGCCCAGCCGCGAGCGCTCCGGCTGCACGGTCCCGATCCCGGCGGCGGTCAGCGGGCCGGCGGTCACCGGGCCGACGGCGACCGGCAGCACGCCGCTGCCGAGCGCGGCCACCAGGTCCTCGTGCCGGCCGAGCTCGGCGGCCACCGACAGCAGGCTGGCCGCGGCCGGGGCGCTGGTGAAGGTGACCGCGTCGACGGTGCGGGCCACGACCATCCCGACCAGCCGGCGCAGCGGAGCGACGTCCTCGGGCAGCACCCAGCGGTACACCGGCACCGTCAGCACCTCGGCGCCGGTCGCGCGCAGCGCGCCGACGAAGTCCGGCAGCGGGTCGCCGTGCAGCTGGACGGCGATCCGGCGGCCCGCCAGCGGCCCCTCCGCCCCCGACAGCAGGTGCTCGAGCACCTCCGCCGAGGACTCCGAGGCCGGCGACCACGCGTCGACCAGACCGCCGCCGCGGATGGCGCCGCGCGCCTTGGGGCCGCGGGCCAGCACCCGGGCGGTGCGCAGGTGCTCGACGAGCGGCAGGTCCCAGGCGTCGGCGGCCTCGAGCCAGCCGCGGAACCCGACGCCGGTGGTGGCGACGACGAGGTCGACCGGTGCGGCCAGCACCTGCTCGGTGGCGGCGACCAGCTCGGCGTCGTCGGAGAGCGGCACGATCCGGATGGCCGGGGCGTAGACGACGCGGGCGCCGCGGCGGTCCAGCAGCGCGCCGAGCTCCTCGCGCCGGCGGGCGGCGGTGACGGCCACGGTGTACCCGGCGAGCGGCGCCGGGGCGGTCACCGGCTCCGGTGCGGTGTCGGGCGGGGAGGTCACCGGACCATGGTGGCCGGTGGGCGTTGCGGTCGTGTGTCGGCCCCTGCACGGGCCCGGGTCAGCGCAGGTGCGCCGCCGTCCACGTGGGTACCGCCGCGCCGTCGCCGGTGACCAGCCCGCGGCTGACCAGCAGCCGCAGGTGCGCGTCGGTCTCGGTGACGGCGAAGATCCGCATCCGCCGCTCGTACTGCGACCACGGCCGCGACCAGGTCAGGTGGGCGGCCAGCTCCCACGGCGTGCTGCCCGGGTGCTCCCGGACGGCGGCCAGCAGCTCGGCCAGCCGGTGCTCGTGGTGCGCGCGCAGCTCGGCGGTGCGTGCGGCCAGGCCGCGGAAGCGCCACTCGTGGCCGGGCAGCACCTCCTCGGCCTCCCGTCCGGCGACCGCCGTGAGGGCGCCCAGGTAGTCACGCAGCGGGTCGGCCGCGCCGCCGGCGTGCGTGGAGATGTTGGGGCTGATCCGCGGCAGCACGTGGTCGCCGGAGAAGAACAGGCCGCCGGCCTCGTCGGCGAAGCACAGGTGGCCCTCGGTGTGGCCCGGGGTGTGCACGGCGCGCAGCGACCAGCCGGGCAGGTCGGCGAGATCGCCGTCCTCCAGCAGCCGGTCGGGCCGGGCCACGCGCAGCAGGCCGACCCGCTGCTCGGCGGTGCCGGCGTCGCCGCGCGCGTCCTCCGGCGGGGCGCCGAGGGAGACGAGGAAGGCGACCTCGGTCTCGACCAGCTCCTCCGGGCGGCGGCTGGTGAAGGAGGTGATGCCGGCGGCGTCGGCCGGGTGCATCGCCACCCAGGCACCGGAGGCCTCGCGCACCCGGGCGGCCAGGCCGACGTGGTCCAGGTGCAGGTGGGTGACCAGCACGCCGCGGACGTCGGAGACGTCGCCGCCCAGGGCGGTCAGGCCCGCGCACAGCGCCGCCCAGCTGTCGTCGGCGTCCCACCCGGTGTCGACCAGGCCCAGCCCGCCGCCGGCCAGCTCGAGCACGTAGGCGTTCACCCAGCGCAGCGGTCCGCCCATCGGCACCGGCACCGACCACAGGCCCGGCCGCACCCGCTCGACGCCGGGCACCGACCGCTCGCGCCAGGCGCTGCGCTGCGCGTGCCCGGTCACCTCGGTGCCGGTCGCGCCGGTGCCGGTCGTGCCGCCGTCGGTGCCCTCCACGTCCCGGCACTCTGCCAGCCGCGGCCGGCCGGGACGGGCTGGGACCATGGGGGCGTGCCCGCGCCGTCCGCAGTCCCCGCCCGCGTGTCCGCCGTCCCCCGCGTACTGCGCGTGGCGTGCGCGCTGCTGGCCCTCGCGGTCGTCGCCGTCATGGCCGTGGTCGCGCTGTACAGCCAGCCCTCCTCGGCGCTGAACCCCTTCGACGCCGCCGACCGCGTGGCCATCGGCGGCGTGGGGGTGTTCGTCGGGGCCGCCGTCCTGGCGCTGGGCCGCTCCCGGGTCGACGCCGACGCCTCGGGGATCCGGGTGCGCAACGTCGTGGGCGGCCGGACGCTGCCCTGGGAGGCCGTGCGCGGGGTGCGCTTCGACCGCAGGGCCTGGTGGGCCACGCTCGAGCTGAGCAACGGCGACGCCCTCTCGATCACGGCCCTGCAGGCCGTCGACGGCGAGCGGGCGGCCCGCGCCGTCGAGGGACTGCGGGCGCTGCTGGAGGCCGACCGCGCCGCCCGTCCCGCGCCGGTGCGCGGCCCCCTGCTCTGGGACTAGGCGCCCGATGGCAGGGGGAATGTCCCAGCTCCCGGCGACGCTGTAGCATGGGCGTGCCTCCCCGCTACACGAGGCGCGTGAACCACTCCAGCGGCCCTGCCCCGGGCCGCTGACCCAAGAGGAGCCCGCTCCCACCTGGCACCGTCGAGGTGCCCAGGTCCCGGTTCGCGGAGTCCGGCCTGCCCCGGCCGGGTCCCGCGACGTGCCCGGCCCGGCGACGGGCCGGTGCCGCACCGGCGAGACGGGCCCTGTGAGCACACCCGCTCACGGGGCTCTCGTCGTCTCCGGTGCCCGGACGGGCGCGGCCTCCTCCCGTGTGACAGAGCAGAGGAGAGGCCATCACCGAGCCCCGTATCAACGACCGTATCCGCGTCCCCGAGGTCCGACTGGTGGGCCCGGAGGGCGAGCAGGTCGGCATCGTGTCGATCGGCGAGGCGCTGCGCCTGGCGCAGGACTCCGAGCTCGACCTCGTCGAGGTCGCGCCCATGGCCCGGCCGCCGGTCGCGAAGCTGATGGACTACGGGAAGTTCAAGTACGAGTCCGCCCAGAAGGCCCGCGAGGCCCGGCGGAACCAGGCGCTCACCGTCATCAAGGAGATGCGGCTGCGCCTCAAGATCGACCCGCACGACTACGAGACCAAGAAGGGCCACGTCGAGCGCTTCCTCAAGGGCGGCGACAAGGTCAAGATCACGGTCATGTTCCGCGGTCGCGAGCAGTCGCGGCCCGAGATGGGCTACCGCCTGCTGCAGCGGCTCGCCGCCGACGTCTCCGAACTGGGCGTCATCGAGTCCAACCCCAAGCAGGACGGCCGGAACATGGTCATGGTGATCGCACCGCACCGGAACCAGGCCGCGACCGACGGCGCCCGCCGCCAGGCGAAGGCCGACAGGGCCGCGGAGGGCCAGGACTCCACGGCCTGACCGGTCGGCCCGCAGGACCGCACCACCACAGACCGACGGTGCTGTGCGGCAGCCCCGTGCTGCCGCACGGCGCCGCGCCGGACGAGCGACGGACGAACAGGACGACGAGGACATGCCGAAGCAGAAGACCCACAAGGGCACCGCCAAGCGCGTGCGCGTGACGGGCACCGGCAAGCTCATGCGCGAGCAGGCCGGCAACCAGCACAAGTTCGAGCACAAGAGCTCGCGGCAGAAGCGCCGGCTGGAGAAGGACCAGGTCATGTCCCCGGCCGACACCAAGACCCTCAAGAAGCTGCTGGGCATCTGAGCCCCCGCCTCCGCAACGAGTTAGGAGTACTCACGTGGCACGCGTGAAGCGGGCGGTCAACGCCCAGAAGAAGCGCCGGACGGTCCTCGAGGCCGCCAGCGGGTACCGCGGTCAGCGTTCGCGCCTGTACCGCAAGGCCAAGGAGCAGATCCTCCACTCGGCCACCTACAACTACCGCGACCGCAAGGTGCGCAAGGGTGACTTCCGCAAGCTGTGGATCACCCGCATCAACGCCGCGGCGCGCCAGAACGACATGACCTACAACCGGTTCATGCAGGGCCTCAAGCTGGCCGGCATCGAGCTCGACCGCCGCGTGCTGGCCGAGCTGGCGGTCAACGAGCCCGCCGCCTTCGCCGCCCTGGTGGAGACCGCCCGGACCGCCGTCGCCGCGGCGCCGGCCGGTGGCGAGCAGGCCGCGTAACGCAGCACCTCCCGACGCCGTCGGTGTCCGGTCCACCAGGGCCGGCACCGGCGGCGTCGGTGCGTCCGGGGTCCGACTGCACCGTCGAGATCGCGCGATCTCGACGCCCAGGCGCCCCGAGGACGTCGAGATCGCGGGATCTCGACCCGAACGGGAGGACGACGACGTGAGCGAGCTGCTGACCGAGCGGTCGGGGCGGGTCGCCGCCGCCCGCAAGCTGACCCGGCGCGCCGGCCGCGACGCCGCGGGCGCCTTCCTCGCCGAGGGCCGCCAGGCGGTGTCGGAGGCCCTGGCCACCGCGCCGGACGACGTGCGCGAGGTCTTCGCCACCGAGGCCGCCGCGGCCGCGCACCGCGACCTGCTGGGGGGTACGGCCGTCCCCGTCCGGCTGGTCACCGAGAAGGCCGCCGCCGGGCTGTCGGAGACGGTCACCCCGCAGGGCCTGGTCGCCGTCTGCGCGCTGCGCGACCTGCCCGCCGAGCGGCTGACCGCCGGGCCGCCGCGGCTCGCCGTCGGCCTGGCCGGCCTCGCCGACCCCGGCAACGCCGGCACCGTGCTGCGCACCGCCGACGCGTGCGGCGCCGGGGCGGTCGTCTTCGGCGCCGGCTCGGCCGACCCGTACGGCGGCAAGGCGGTGCGGGCGAGCGCCGGCAGCCTGTTCCACGTCGACGTCGTCCGCGGGGCGCCGCTGGGCCCGCTGGTGGCGGACCTCCGGGCGGGCGGGGTCACGGTGCTGGCCGCCGACGGCGCCGGGGAGACGGCGCTGGACGAGCTGGGGTCCGCGCTCACCGGGCCGGTGCTGTGGCTGTTCGGCAACGAGGCGCGCGGCGTCCCGCCGGAGCTGGCCGGCGCCGCCGACGCCCGCGTGCGGATCCCGATGCGCGGGCGCGCCGAGAGCCTCAACCTGGCCGCGGCCGCGGCGATCTGTCTCTACGCCACCCAGCTCGCGCAGGACTGAGCGTCCACGGCCGGGACCGGGCAGGGTGGCCGGCGTGGACGACGCCGCGGCGAAGGCCGCATTGCTGCGCTACCTGACCACCGCTCGCGGGGCGCTGCTGTGGAAGCTCGAGGGCCTCTCGGAGTACGACGCCCGCCGCCCGCTGACGGCCACGGGCACCAACCTGCTCGGCCTGGTCAAGCACCTGGCCTGCGTCGAGGCCGGCTACCTCGGCAACTGCATGGGTCGGCCGTTCCCCGAGCCGATGGTGTGGGACGACCCCGGGGCCGGCGACGACGACGACCTGTGGGTCCGCGCCGACGAGCCGCGCGACGACGTGCTGGGGCTGTACGCCCGGGCCACCGCGCACGCCGACGCGACGGTCGCGGCGCTGCCGCTGGACGCCGTCGGGGAGGTGGCGTGGTGGCCGGAGGAGCGGCGGCACCCGACGCTGCACACGCTGCTGGTGCACGTCCTGGCCGAGGTCAGCCGGCACGCCGGGCACGCCGACGTGCTGCGCGAGGGCCTCGACGGTGTCGCCGGCCTGCGCCGGGACGCCGGCAACCTCACGCGCGACGGCGAGGACGACCGCGCGGCCTACCGCGAGCAGGTCGAGCGCGCCGCGGCCCGGTTCCGCTGAACCGCGACGGGGGGACGACGCCGCGGCGCCGTCCCCCCGTCGGTGGGCGGCTCAGGGCCGGACCGGCTCCCGCCTCGGGACCGGTGCCGACCCCGCCGCCGCGCGGGCGGTGGCCGCCCGGACGGCGACCCCGCGGGTGGCCGCCTTGCGGTCGTACATGCGCAGGTCGGCGCGGTGCAGCAGGTCGGCGAACACGACGCCGTCCTCCGGGCAGACGCTCACGCCGATGCTGGCGCCGACGTGGACCTCGCTGCCGAACAGCGGCACCGCGCGGCGGAGCGAGGCGGTGAGCTCGTCGGCGACGCGCGTCGCCTCGGCCAGCGCCGTCTCCGGCCGCAGGTCGGGCAGCGCGACGAGGAACTCGTCGCCGCCCAGGCGGGCCAGCAGGTCGCGGCGGCGGACCCGCTCCTGCAGCCGGCGGGCGACCACCTGCAGCAGTTCGTCGCCGGCGGCGTGGCCGAACCGGTCGTTGACCGCCTTGAAGCCGTCGAGGTCGACGAACAGCAGGCCGAGGGCGTCGCCGCGGGCGCGGGCCTCCCATATCGCGGCCTCCACCTGCTCCTCGAGCCGGCGCCGGTTGAGCAGCCCGGTGAGCGGATCGGTGTAGGCCAGCTCCTGGATGCGGGCCAGCGCCGCCGACGTGCGGTCGCGCTCGCGGACCAGCGCCCGCTCGGCCTCCACGCGCGCGGTCACGTCCACCTGCACGCCGATGTACTGCACCACGGCGCCGTCGGAGTCGTGCACCGGCGCCAGGTGCAGCTCGTTGAACCACGGCGTCCGGTCGGGGCCGCGCAGGTTGAGCACGGTCTCCCGGCACGCCTGCCCGGCCTCGACCGCCGCGCGGATCCGCGCGACCGCGCCGGGGTCGGTGTCCGGGCTCTGCAGCAGCCGGCAGTTGCGGCCGAGGATCTCCTCCGAGGGCAGGCCGGCGAGCTGCCGGAAGGCCTCGTTGGCGTAGACGATCGGCTGGTCGGGCAGCCGCATGTCGACGACGGTGACCCCGCTGGGCGTGGCCTCCAGCGCGCGGCGCAGCAGCACCTCGGCCGTCGTCGTCCCCACGGCCAGGCCGGCAGCCGGGCGGCTCACCGGCACCGGGGGGCGCGGCGCAGCGGGGTCGGCCGGTGTCCCGTCCCCGGTCCGCGGGGCCACCCGGGACAGCAGCGACTGCGCGGCGCGGGAGACCGTGGCGCGGTCGTAGGTCAGCGCGTACTCGAAGGTGCGCTCGAGGTCGGGGCCCTCGTCGCCCAGGTCGCGGGCCAGCAGCGCGGCGCTGAAGTGCGGGGAGAGGACGGCGACGTCCCACTCGCCGCGCACCGGGTCGTCGGGGTCGAGGTGCGCGCCGCGCAGACCGGGCAGCGGCTCCACCGGCAGGTCCTCGCCGAGCGCGCAGACGAAGCCGGTGCGCTCGACCAGGTCGCGGTAGCGCTGGGTGGTGGAGACGGTGAAGTGGCGGGCCTCCTGGAAGGTCGCGGCCACCACGCAGGTCTCCCCGAGGCGCATCGCCTCCCGCTCCAGCTGCTTGGACAGCTCGATGAGCAGCGCCTTGGGGGCGCGGCGCAGCGGGACGTCGTCGGGCAGGCAGGCGAACGGGGAGACGGTGCCGACCGCGCCGGAGGGGCGGCCGGCACCGGGCAGCAGCAGCTCGCCGACCGGCAGGTGCTCGTCGGCACCCGGGCCGGGACGGCCGAACAGCCAGCCCTGCCCGAGCGTGGCGCCCAGCCCGCGGGCGTAGGCGAGGTGCTCGGCGGTCTCGATGCCCTCGGCCAGGACGACGGCACCACTGCGCTCGGCGTAGGCGTTGACGGCGTTCATGATCTCGGCGATCGCGGGGCCGGGCCGCTCCTGCACCAGGCGCAGGTCCAGCTTGACGACGTCGGGGCACAGCAGCGGCAGGAAGGCCAGCGACATGGACTCCGCGCCGACGTCGTCGACGGCGATGGCCCAGCCCAGCTCGCGGACCCGCTCCACGGTGCGCAGCAGCTCGGCCGGCCGCGCGGCGATCGCCCGCTCGGTGATCTCCATGACCACCCGCAGGTCGCCGGGGGCGCCCTCGGCGATGGCGACGAGGTCGGCCAGCGGAGCGGTGTCGAGCACCTCGGGCTCGACGTTGACGAAGACGGTCAGCGGCGAGACGAGGCCGGCGCCGGCGGCACCGCGGAACGCGGCGGCGCGGCAGGCCTCGTCGAGCTCGGCGAGGCGCCCGGCGGCGCGGGCGGCGGCGAACAGCGCATCGGGCCGCTCGAACGGACCGACGGGGCCGCGGGCGAGCGCCTCGTAGGCCACCACCCGCCCGGTGTCGATCTCGACGATGGGCTGGAAGGCGCTGCGCACGCCGCGCAGTGCCTCGTCGAGGACGGGATCGGGTCCGGGCTGCACCGGTGCCTCCTGGGGACGGGTGGTCACCCCCTGGTTGTCGGCAGCAACGACCCCGGCCCCAGCCCGGCGCGCCAGGGGGTCACCCGGACGGGGCAGCGGGGTCAGGCGGGGAGGGCGATGAGCACGACGGCGGCGGCCGCCACGGCCAGACCCGCGCGCTGCGCGCCGGCCAGCCGCTCGCGCAGCACCACCTGCGCCAGGAGCACCGTGCTCGCCGGGTAGAGCGAGGCCAGCACGCCGGTGATCGCCAGCTGCCCGCCGACCTGGGTGGCGACGAGGAACAGCGCGTTGGCCGCCATGTCGCCCACCCCGGCCAGCAGCACGACCGGCAGCACACCGCGGGACACCCGCAGCGAGCGCCCCGTGGCCAGCGCCAGCCCGCCGACCAGGAGCACCGACACCACCCGGGCGGCCACGAGCGGGCTCAGGCCCGCGTCCTCGCCGGTGCGGTCGAGCAGCACGAAGAACAGCCCGAACCCCGCGCCGGCGGCCAGGGCCGGGGCGACGGTGCCGAGCCGGGCGCTGCGCAGCGAGGACAGCCCGTCCTCGGCCGCCACGAGCACCACGGCGGCCAGGGCGAGGGCGATGCCGGCGGCGGCCAGCGGGCCGATCCGCTCGCCGAGCAGCAGGCCGCCCAGCACCGGAAGCGCCGCGGCCGACACCGCCGTCACCGGGGCGACCACGCTCATCACCCCGGCGGCCAGGGAGCGGTAGAAGAGCAGCAGCCCGGCCGCGCCCGCGACTCCGGCGGCCGCGCCCCACCCGAGGTCCGCCGGCCCGGGGTCCCCGCCCAGCCACGGCAGCAGCAGCACGACGGCGACCAGCCCGGCGCCCTGGGAGAGTGCGACGACGGCGGCCGCGGTCGCGCGCCGGCTGGCCATGCCCCCGGCGAAGTCGGCCATCCCGTAGACGACGGCCGAGGCCAGCGCCAGCAGCATCGCCATGCGGTGCGCCCTCCCGGGTCCGTGCCGCCGGTCCCGTGCCGCGGTCGCGGGCGATCCTGGCAGCCGGTGCCGACACCGCCCGCCCCCGGTCGAGATCGCGCGATCTCGCACCGCCACGGGCGCTGTGGTGTACGAGATCGCGCGATCTCGCCGCACGGGGACGCCGGAGCCGAGAACCCGGGGGCGGGGGGAACGGGGCGGCGGGCAGAATGGCCTCCCGTGTCCGGCGCCAACGACCCCTACGACCCCAAGCAGGTCGCGGCCCTCTCCGCCGAGGCCCTCGACGCCGCCGTCGCCGCGGCCCGCGAGGCCTTCGCGGGTGCCGCCGGCCTCGAGGCGCTGGCCGCCGTCCGCCCGGCCCACCTCGGTGACCGCGCGCCCGTGCCGCTGGCCCGCCGCGAGCTCGGCGCGCTCCCCCCGGCCGCCCGCGCCGACGCCGGCAAGCGGGTCAACGCCGCCCGGGTCGCCGTCACCGAGGCCTACGAGGCGCGCAAGGCCGAGCTCGAGGCCGAGCGCGACGCCCGGGTGCTGGCCGAGGAGCGGGTCGACGTCACGCTGCCGTGGGACCGGACCCCGCGCGGCGCCCGGCACCCGCTGACCACGCTGACCGAGCGGATCGCCGACGTGTTCGTCGGCATGGGCTACGAGGTCGCCGACGGCCCCGAGGTCGAGGCCGAGTGGCTGAACTTCGACGCGCTCAACATCGGCCGCGACCACCCGGCGCGCACGATGATGGACACCTTCTTCGTGGCGCCGGAGGACTCCGGCCTGGTGCTGCGCACGCACACCAGCCCGGTGCAGGCCCGCACCCTGCTGTCCCGGACGCCGCCGGTCTACGTCGTCGCCCCCGGGCGGGTCTACCGCACCGACGAGCTCGACGCGACGCACACCCCGGTGTTCCACCAGGTCGAGGGCCTGGCCGTGGACCGCGGGCTGACCATGGCCCACCTGCGCGGCACCCTCGACCACCTGGCGCGGGCGCTGTTCGGCCCCGAGGCGGTCACCCGCTGGCGGCCGTCGTACTTCCCGTTCACCGAGCCCTCGGCGGAGTTCGACGTGTGGTTCCCCGAGCACCGTGACGGCCCGCGCTGGGTCGAGTGGGGCGGCTGCGGGATGGTCAACCCGCGGGTGCTCGTCGCCTGCGGGGTCGACCCCGAGGAGTTCAGCGGCTTCGCCTTCGGCCTCGGCATCGAGCGGGCGCTGCAGTTCCGCTCGGGCGTCGGCGACATGCGCGACATCGTCGAGGGCGACGTCCGGTTCACCGAGGCGTTCGGAGTGGAGCTCTGATGCGGGTCCCCGTCGGCTGGCTGGCCGAGTACGTCGACGTCCCCGCCGGGGTGACCGTCGAGGACCTCGACACCGCCTTCGTCCGGCTGGGCCTGGAGGTCGAGGAGGTCCACCGCCCGGCCGAGGTCACCGGCCCGCTGGTGGTCGGCCGGGTGCTGGAGATCGAGGAGCTGACCGGCTTCAAGAAGCCGATCCGGTACTGCCGGGTCGACGTCGGCGAGGCCGAGCCGCGCGGCATCGTCTGCGGTGCCCGGAACTTCGCCGCCGGCGACACCGTCGTCGTCGCGCTGCCCGGCGCGGTGCTGCCCGGCGGCTTCGCGATCGCCGCGCGCACCACCTACGACCACGTGTCCGACGGGATGATCTGCTCGGTCCGGGAGCTCGGCATCGGCGAGGACCACGCCGGGATCCTGGTGCTCACCAGCGGGGGCGGCGGCCCCGAGCCGGGTGCCGACGCGGCGGCCGTGGTCGGTCTCGACGACGTCGTCATCGAACTCGCCGTCACTCCCGACCGCGGCTACTGCCTGTCCATGCGCGGCATCGCCCGCGAGATGGGCACCGGCCTGGCCGTCGGCTGGCGCGACCCGGGCGCGGCGGAGGTGCCCGGCTGGTCCGGCGAGCCGGCGTGGGAGGTCACCGTCGCCGACGCCGACCGCTGCGACCGGTTCTCGGTGGTCGCCCTGGAGGGCCTGGACCCGACGGCGCCGAGCCCGTGGTGGATGCGCCGCCGGCTGACCCAGTCCGGCATCCGGTCGATCTCGCTGGCCGTCGACGTCACCAACTACGTGATGCTCGAGCTCGGCCAGCCGATGCACGCCTTCGACCGCGACGCGGTGACCGGGCCGATCGTCGTCCGCCGCGCCCGGGAGGGGGAGCGGCTGACCACCCTGGACGGCACCTCGCGGACCCTGTCCGACGACGACCTGCTCATCACCGACGACACCGGCCCGATCGGGCTGGCGGCGGTCATGGGCGGGGCGACCACCGAGATCGGGGACGGCACGACCGCGGTGCTGCTCGAGGCGGCGCACTGGGAGCCCACCGGGGTGGCCCGCACCGCCCGCCGGCACCGGCTGCCCAGCGAGGCCGCCAAGCGCTTCGAGCGCGGCGTCGACCCGGAGATGACCGTCGTCGCGCTGGCCCGCGCCGCGCAGCTGCTGGCCGAGTACGGCGGCGCCCGCGTCGTCGGCGCGCCGGTCGACGCCGACACCCGACGCCCGCGCCCGGCGATCGCGCTGGACGCCGGGCGCCCCGGCCGGGTCTCCGGCGTGCCCTACCCGCCCGCGCGGGTGGTCGAGCTGCTCGAGGCCGTCGGCTGCGCCGTGGAGGCGGCGGGCAGCACGCTCACCGTCACCCCGCCGACGTGGCGCCCCGACCTCACCGACCCCGCCGACCTCGTCGAGGAGGTCGTCCGGCTCGCCGGCTACGACGACGTCCCCTCGGTGCTGCCCACGGCACCGCCCGGGCGCGGGCTCACCGAGACCCAGCGCCGGCGCCGCACGATCGGCCGGGCGCTGGCCGAGGCCGGCTACGTCGAGGCGCCGTCGTATCCCTTCGTCGGAACCCCGGCGCTGGACGGCCTCGGACTGGCCGACGACGACGAGCGCCGCCGGGTGGTCCTCGTGCGCAACCCGCTGTCGGAGGAGGAGCCGGCGCTGCGCACCACGCTGGTGCCCGGGCTGCTGGCCACGCTGGCCCGCAACCTCGCCCGCGGCCGCCGCGACGTCGCCCTCTTCGAGCACGGCGCGGTCTTCCTCGGCGGCGTGGGCACGCCGGCGCCGCTGCCCGGGGTCGACTCCCGTCCCGACGACGACACGCTCGCCGCGCTGCTGGGCGCGGTGCCCGATCAGCCGTGGCACGTCGCGGTCGCCCTGACCGGCCAGCGCGAGCCGCGCGGCTGGTGGGGACCGGGCCGCGCGGCGGGCTGGGCCGACGCCGTGCAGGCCGCCCGGGTGGTGGCCGCCGCCGCGGGCGTGCAGCTGTTCGTCCGCCCCGGTGAGTCCGCGCCCTGGCACCCCGGGCGCTGCGCCGAGCTCGTGGTGGACGACCGGGTCGTCGGGTACGCCGGCGAGCTGCACCCGCGGGTGTGCGCGGCGCTCGACCTGCCGGCCCGCACCTCGGTCATGGAGCTCGACGTCGACGCGCTGCCGCCGGCTCCGGTGCCCGTGGGGCCGCGGCTGTCCATCTTCCCGCCGGTCTTCCTCGACCTCGCCTTCGTCGTGCCCGACGCGATCACCGCGTCGCACGTGGAGTCGCTGGTGCGCGGGGGAGCGGGGGAGCTGTTCGAGGCGGTGCACCTGTTCGACGTCTGGTCCGGCCCGCCGGTCCCGGCCGGGTCGCGGTCGCTGGCGTACTCGCTGGTGCTGCGCGCGCCGGACCGGACGCTGACCGCCGCCGACGTCGCGCACGTGCGCGAGGGCATCCT
This sequence comes from Geodermatophilus amargosae, assembly GCF_041028265.1. Classification (GTDB taxonomy): domain Bacteria; phylum Actinomycetota; class Actinomycetes; order Mycobacteriales; family Geodermatophilaceae; genus Geodermatophilus; species Geodermatophilus amargosae_A. The sequence goes on along the minus strand of NZ_JABGCW010000025.1, from coordinate 10,569 downwards.
CGCCGTCGTCGAGCTGCAGGGCATCACCCTGCGCAGCGCCGACGCGTGATGTCCGGACCCGACCTGTCCGGCACCGTCGCGCTGGTCACCGGGGCGTCGGCGGGCATCGGCCGGCACCTCGCCGAGGGGCTGGCCGCGCGCGGGGCCGCCGTCGCCGGGATCGCGCGCGGCGGTGACCGGCTGCGGACGGCGATGGACGCGATCGCCGCGGCCACCGGCGCCCGCACGCTCGCGGTGGCCGCCGACGTCACCGACCGGGCCGCGGTCGACGCCGCCGTCGCCGAGGTGACCCACGAGCTCGGGCCGGTGGGCCTGCTGGTCAACAACGCCGGCCTCATCGACGCCGCCGAGGTGCCGCTGTGGGAGGCCGACCCCGACCAGTGGTGGCAGGTGGTGGAGAGCCAGGTCCGCGGGCCGTTCCTGGTCGCCCGCGCCGTGCTGCCCGGGATGGTCGCCGTCGGCAGCGGGCGGGTGGTCGGGCTGGCCAGCGGGATCGGCACCCGCGCCGATCCGCACTACAGCGCCTACTCGGCCGGCAAGACCGCGCAGATGCGGATCACCGAGTCCGTGGACCTGGCCGGCGCCGCGCACGGGGTCCGGGCCTTCGACCTCGCGCCGGGCGTCGTGGACACCGCGATGACCCGCGCGATGCCGATGCACGAGGGTCGCACCGACTGGACCCGGCCCGAGGACGTCGTCGACCTCGTGGTGGCCATCGCCGCCGGCGAGCTCGACCAGTGGTCGGGCCGGTTCTTCCGCGCCGGCGTGGACGACCTGGACACCCTGCGGACGACGACGCCGGAGGGCGACGCCCGGAAGCTGCGGCTCGTCCCGTACGGCGACGGCGACCCGCTGGCCTGAGGTGCGGCGGACGCCCTCCGAGTGGTCGTGCTCTGCACACACCTGTGGGCAGAGCACGACTGCCCACGGGAGTCCCTGCGGCTGCTGCTCGTGCCCTGCCCCCGATGGTGGGCGGAGCACGACCGCGCGGGGCAGCAGGGGGAGACCCCCTCGATGGAAGGTCATGCACGGGCCTGTATGGTCATGCATCGTGAGCACAGGGCAGACGTGGACGGTCGGGGTCACCGGCGCCACCGGCTACGCGGGGGGAGAGGTGTGCCGGCTGCTCGCCGGGCACCCGCACCTCCGCCTGGCCGGGGTGCACGCGAACAGCAGCGCCGGCCGACGCCTGGGTGAGCTGCAGCCGCACCTGCTGCCCTTCGCCGACCTCGAGGTCCGCCCCAGCGCGCCCGAGGACCTCGCCGGCTACGACGTCGTCGTCCTCGCGCTGCCGCACGGCGAGTCCGCCGCGATCGCCGCGCAGCTGTCCCAGGACACCCTGGTCGTCGACTGCGGCGCCGACCACCGGCTCGAGGACCCGGCGGCGTGGGCGCGCTGGTACGGCGGCGAGCACGCGGGCGCCTGGCCCTACGGCCTGCCGGAGCTGCCCGGCCAGCGGGAGAAGCTGGCCGGCGCGCGGCGGATCGCCGTCCCCGGCTGCTACCCGACGTCGGTCACCCTCGCGATGGCCCCGGCGCTGGCGGCCGGCCTGGTCGAGCCCGACGTCGTCGTGGTCGCCGCGTCCGGCACCTCCGGAGCGGGCAAGTCGGCCAAGCCGCACCTGCTCGGCAGCGAGGTCATGGGGTCGGTGAGCGCCTACGGCGTCGGCGGCGGGCACCGGCACACCCCCGAGATGGCGCAGACGCTCGGCGCGGCCGCGGGCGGCCCGGTGAGGATCAGCTTCACGCCCACGCTCGTCCCGATGAGCCGAGGCATCCTCGCCACCTGCTCGGCGCCGCTCACGAGCGGGGTCGACGTGGCGGCCGCCCGGGCCGCCTACGCCGAGGCCTACGCCGACGAGCCGTTCGTGCACCTGCTGCCCGAGGGGCAGTGGCCCACGACCGCGCAGGTGCTCGGCGCCAACACCGTCGCGGTGCAGGTGGCCGTCGACCCGGACGCGGGCCGGCTGGTCGTCGTCGCCGCGGTCGACAACCTCACCAAGGGCACCGCGGGCGGGGCGATCCAGAGCGCCAACCTCGCCCTCGGCCTGCCCGAGACCGCGGGCCTGCCCCTGGTGGCGGTGGCGCCGTGAGCGTCACCGCGCCCCAGGGCTTCCGGGCGGCCGGCGTCGCCGCCGGGCTGAAGAGCAGCGGCGCCCCCGACGTCGCGCTGGTCGTCAACGACGGCCCGCAGGACAGCGCCGCCGCCGTCTTCACCACCAACCGCTTCCCGGCCGCGCCGGTGCAGTGGAGCCGCCAGGTGCTGGCCACCGGCCGGCTGCGGGCGGTCGTCCTCAACTCCGGCGGCGCCAACGCCTGCACCGGCCCCGAGGGCTTCGCCGACACCCACGCCACCGCCGAGCACACCGCCGCCGAGCTGGGCCTGGGCGCCATCGACGTCGCGGTCGCCTCCACCGGGCTGATCGGCGTCCGGCTGCCCATGGACAGGCTGCTGCCCGGCGTCACCGACGCCGCCGAGGGGCTCGCCGCGGACGGCGGTCCCGAGGCCGCCCGGGCGATCATGACCACCGACAGCGTCCCCAAGACGACGGTCGTGCAGCGCGACGGGTGGAGCGTCGGGGGGATGGCCAAGGGCGCGGGCATGCTCGCGCCGAGCCTGGCCACGATGCTCGTCGTCCTCACCACCGACGCAGCCGTCGACAGCGCCACCCTGCAGGCCGCGCTGCAGCAGGCCACCGGCGTGAGCCTGGAGCGGGTCGACTCCGACGGCTGCCTGTCCACCAACGACACGGTGATCGCGATGGCCAACGGCGCCGGCGGGGTCACGCCCGGCGCGGAGGAGGTCACCGAGGCGCTCACCGCCGCGGCCACCGACCTGGCCATGCAGCTGCTCGCCGACGCCGAGGGCTCGACCAAGGACATCGCGATCACCGTCCGCAACGCCGCGACGGTGCAGGACGCGCTCACCGCCGGCCGGGCGTGCGCCCGCAACAACCTGCTCAAGACGGCGCTGTTCGGCAACGACCCCAACTGGGGACGGGTGCTCGCCGCCATCGGCACCACCGACGCCGCCTTCGAGCCCGACCGGGTCGACGTCACCATCAACGGCGTCACCGTCTGCCGCGGCGGCGCGATCGGCGACCCGCGCGAGGGCGTCGACCTCACCGGCCGGGCCATCACCATCGACGTCGACCTCGGCGCCGGCGGCGAGCAGGCGACGATCTGGACCAACGACCTGTCCATCGCCTACGTGCACGAGAACTCGGCGTACTCGACGTGACCGGCGACGGAGGCACCCCCGAGGCGCAGGACCCCACCCCGCCCGACGTCCGGGTCGACGAGCCGGCCCCGCCGCGCCGCCGGATCGGCACCACCCGGGTCATGCGGACCGACGACCCCGAGGGCGACGCCCGCAAGGTCGCCGTCCTCACCGGGGCGCTGCCGTGGCTGCGCGAGTTCCACGGCAACGTGGTGGTGATCAAGTACGGCGGGCACGCCATGGTCGACGAGGAGTGCCGCCGGGCGTTCGCCGAGGACATGGTGTTCCTCCGGACCTGCGGCATCCTGCCCGTCGTCGTCCACGGCGGCGGCCCGCAGATCACCGAGATGCTCGGCCGCCTCGGCATCGAGAGCGAGTTCCGCGGCGGCCTGCGGGTGACCACCGACGAGACCGTCGAGGTGGTGCGCATGGTCCTCACCGGCCAGGTCACGCCCGAGGTGGTCGGGCTGGTCAACCAGCACGGCCCGCTCGCGGTCGGGCTGTCCGGGGAGGACGGCGGCCTGTTCACCGCCGAGCGGACGACGGCGGTCGTGGACGGGCAGCCGGTCGACGTCGGCCGGGTCGGGGACGTCGTCGCCGTCGACCCCGGGCCGGTCACCGCGCTGCTGGCCGCCGGGAAGATCCCCGTGGTCGCCACCGTGGCCCCCGACCGGGACGGCGTGGTGCACAACGTCAACGCCGACACCGCGGCCGCCGCGCTCGCCGTGGCCCTCGGCGCGGTCAAGCTCGTCGTCCTCACCGACGTCGAGGGCCTCTACGCCGACTGGCCCGACCGCGACTCGCTCGTGCAGCAGATCGACGCCGCCGAGCTGGCCGAGATCCTGCCCGGCCTGGACGCCGGGATGGTCCCGAAGATGGCCGCGTGCCTCCGGGCGGTCGAGGGCGGGGTGAAGCGGGCGACCGTCGTCGACGGCCGGACCCCGCACGCCCTGCTGCTGGAGATGTTCACCACCGAGGGCACCGGGACGATGGTCGTCCCCGCCCACTCGCTGACGGGAGAGGAGCCGGCATGACCCACACGGAGGAGCTGGCCACCCGCTGGTCGGCCGTGATGATGGGCAACTACAGGACGCCGCCGGTCGCGCTCGCGCGCGGTGAGGGCGCCACGGTCTGGGACGTCGACGGCCGCGAGTACACCGACCTGCTCGGCGGCATCGCGACGACGATCCTCGGCCACGCCCACCCGAAGGTCGTCGAGGCGATCACCCGGCAGGCGCAGACCCTGGGGCACGTCTCCAACCTGGCGATGCACGAGCCCGGCGTCACGCTCGCCGAGCGGCTGCTCGAGCTGGCCGGCCGGCCGGGGCGGGTCTTCTTCTGCAACTCCGGCGCCGAGGCCAACGAGGCCGCGTTCAAGATCAGCCGGCTGACCGGGCGTCCCGAGGTGGTCACCGCCGAGGGCGCCTTCCACGGCCGGACGATGGGCGCGCTCGCGCTCACCGGGCAGCCGTCGAAGGCCGCCGCGTTCGCCCCGCTGCCCGGCGGCGTCCGGTACGTGCCCTACGGCGACGCCGGCGCGCTGGCCGGCGTGGTCTCGGAGCGGACGGCGATGGTGCTGCTCGAGCCGGTGCTCGGCGAGGGCGGCGTGCTGCCCGCCCCGCCGGGCTACCTCGCCGCCGCGGCGCACGCGGCGGCCGACGCCGGCGCGCTGTTCGCCGTCGACGAGGTGCAGACCGGCACCGGCCGCACCGGCCACTGGTTCGCGCACCAGGCCGACGGCCTGCAGCCCGACCTGGTCACCCTGGCCAAGGCGGTCGGCGGCGGGCTGCCGCTGGGCGCCACGCTGGCCTTCGGCGACGCCGCGGAGCTCATGACCGCCGGCTCGCACGGGTCGACGTTCGGCGGCAACCCGATCGCCTGCGCCGCCGCGCTCGCCGTCCTCGACACGATGCGCGACGAGGGCCTGCTCGAGCGGGCCAAGGAGCTCGAGCACCGGTTCACCGCCGGCATCGAGGGCCTCGGGCACGCCGGGATCGCCGGGGTGCGGGGGAGGGGCGCGCTGCTCGGCGTCGTCCTCACCGCGACCGTCGCCGGCGCGCTGGAGGGCGCGCTGCGCGACGCCGGCTTCCTCGCCAACGCCGTCGCCCCCGACGTGCTGCGGCTCGCGCCGTCGCTGGTGCTGACCGACGCCCAGGTCGACGCCTTCGTCGCCGCCCTCCCGGCGGCCCTCGACACCGCACTGGAGACGGCCCCGTGACCCGGCACCTCACCCGCGACGACGACCTGACCCCCGACGAGCAGGCCGAGGTCCTCGCGCTGGCCGCCGAGCTCAAGCGCACCCGGCACACCGGCGCTGCGCCCACCCCGCTGCGGGCGGCCAACGGCGTGCCGCGGGCGGTGGCGGTGCTGTTCGACAAGCCCTCCACCCGCACACGGGTGTCGTTCTCCGTCGGCGTCGCCGAGCTCGGCGGGTACCCGCTGGTCATCGACGCCGGCGCCAGCCAGCTCGGCCGCGGCGAGCCGGTGGAGGACACCACCCGGGTGCTCGACCGGCAGGTCGCGGCGATCGTGTGGCGCACCTTCGGCCAGGACCGGCTGGAGACCATGGCGGCCACCAGCCGGGTGCCGGTGGTCAACGCGCTGACCGACGACTTCCACCCCTGCCAGGTCCTGGCCGACCTGCAGACCGTCATCGAGCACAAGGGGTCGCCGGCCGGCCGGTCGCTGACCTACCTCGGCGACGGCGCCAACAACATGGCGCACTCCTACCTGCTGGGCGGCGCCACCGCCGGGATGCACGTGCGGATCGGCTCCCCGGAGGCTTTCCAGCCGGCGCCCGAGGTGCTGAAGCGGGCCGCGGAGATCGCCGCGGAGACCGGCGGGTCGGTGCTGTGGACGGCCGATCCCGCGGCCGCCGCCGACGGCGCCGACGTCCTCGCCACCGACACCTGGGTCTCGATGGGCCAGGAGGACGAGTACGACACCCGGATCGCGCCGTTCCTGCCCTACGCCGTCGACGAGGCCGCGCTGGAGCGGGCCGCCGCCGATGCCGTCGTCCTGCACTGCCTGCCGGCGTACCGCGGCAAGGAGATCGCCGCCGAGGTGGTCGACGGGCCGCAGAGCGTGGTCTGGGACGAGGCGGAGAACCGGCTGCACGCCCAGAAGGCGCTGCTCACCTGGCTCCTGGAGCGATCGGCGTGACCTCTGCGCTGACCCGCTCGGCGCGGCAGGCCCGCATCGCCGAGCTGATCACCGCCCGGCCGGTGACCTCGCAGACCCAGCTGGCGGCGCTGCTGGCCGCCGGCGGCATCGAGGTCACCCAGGCCACGCTCTCGCGCGACCTCGAGGAGCTCGGCGCGGTCAAGCTGCGCGGCTCCGACGGCGCTCCGGCGTCCTACGTGCTGCCGCCGGAGAACGCCCCGCTCCGCCCGGCGCAGGCCGCGCCCGCCCGTCTCACCCGGCTCCTGGCCGACCTGCTCACCAGCGCCGACGGCAGCGCCAACCTCGCCGTCCTGCGCACCCCGCCGGGTGCGGCGCAGTTCCTCGCCTCGGCGCTGGACAAGGTCGGCCTGCCCGACGTGCTGGGCACCATCGCCGGCGACGACACTCTGCTCGTCGTCTCCCGGGACCCCGACGGCGGACCGGCGCTGGCCGAGCGGCTGCGCGCGCTGGCCGCCCGCACGCCGGCGGTCTACCCGGAGCTGCACGACGACCTGTCCGACGACGTCCCTCCCGGAGGAAGCACCCCGTGACCGACCCGACCGCCCCCGCCTCGCAGACCCGGCTCTGGGGTGGCCGCTTCGGCGGCGGGCCGTCGCCGGCGATGGCGGCGCTGTCGAAGTCGACCGAGGTCGACTGGCGGCTGGCCCCCTACGACCTGGCCGGCTCCCGCGCGCACGCCCGGGTGCTGCACCGCGCCGGGCTGCTCACCGACGACGAGCTCGCGCAGATGCTGGCCGCCCTGACCGAGCTGTCGGCGGAGGTCGCCGCGGGCAGCTTCGCGCCGGTCGAGGCCGACGAGGACGTGCACGAGGCCCTCGAGCGCGGCCTGCTCGGCAAGCTCGGCGCGCTCGGCGGCAAGCTGCGCGCCGGCCGCTCGCGCAACGACCAGGTCGCCACCGACCTGCGCCTGTACCTGCGGCACAACGTGCGGGCGCTCGTCGGCGCGCTGTCCTCGCTGGAGTACGCGCTGATGGGGCTGGCGCAGCGGTACCTCGACGTCCCCGCACCCGGCATGACGCACCTGCAGCACGCCCAGCCGGTGCTCGTCGCCCACCAGCTGCTCGCCCACGCGCACGCGTTCGCCCGCGACGTCGACCGGCTGCAGGACTGGGACCGCCGCGCCGCCGTCAGCCCGCTGGGCTCCGGCGCCCTGGCCGGCTCCTCGCTGCCGCTGGACCCCGACGCCGTCGCCGCCGAGCTCGGCTTCGACCGCGCCGCGGAGAACTCGATCGACGCGGTCAGCGACCGCGACTTCGCCGCGGAGTTCTGCTTCGCCGCGGCGCTGGTCGGCGTCCACCTGTCCCGGCTGGGGGAGGAGGTCGTCCTCTGGACGTCGACCGAGTTCGGCTGGGCCCGCCTCGACGACGCCTGGGCCACCGGCTCGTCGATCATGCCGCAGAAGAAGAACCCCGACATCGCCGAGCTCGCCCGCGGCAAGTCCGGCCGGTTCGTCGGCAACCTCACCGGGCTGCTGACCATGCTCAAGGGCCTGCCGCTGGCCTACGACCGCGACCTGCAGGAGGACAAGGAGCCGGTCTTCGACTCCCTCGAGCAGCTGCTCCTGCTGCTGCCCGCGGTCACCGGCATGGTCGCCACGCTCACCCTGCGCCCGGAGGTCCTCGAGGCCGCCGCGCCGCAGGGCTTCGCGCTGGCCACCGACGTCGCCGAGTGGCTGGTGAAGAACGGCGTCCCGTTCCGCTCCGCCCACGAGATCTCCGGCGCGATGGTGTCCTTCTGCGAGGAGGCCGGCCTCGAGCTCGACGAGCTCGACGACGACCAGCTCGCCGGCATCGACGAGCGGCTCACCCCCGACGTGCGCTCGGTGCTCTCGGTGCAGGGCGCGCTGGCCGCCCGCAGCACCCGCGGGGGGACGGCGCCCGAGCGGGTCGCCGGGCAGCTCGCCGCGCTGGAGGACGTCGTCGCCGCGCACGGCCGCTGGTCGGCCGACTCGCCCGTGGCGGCCGCGCTCTGACCCCGCCGGACCGGCTGGTCACCGCCGACGAGCTGCTCGGACCGGTCGACGTCGTCGCCCCGGCGCTGCTGGGCTGCTGGGTGGTGACCGACCGGCCCGAGGGCAGCGTCGCCGTCCGGTTGACCGAGGTGGAGGCGTACTCGGGGGAGGGGGAGGACCCCGCCTCGCACGCCCACCGCGGCCCGACGCCCCGGGCGGCGATCATGTTCGGCCCGCCCGGGCGGCTCTACGTGTACTTCAGCTACGGCGTGCACTGGTGCGCCAACGTCGTCGTCGGGCCCGCCGGGCGCGCCTCGGCGGTGCTGCTGCGCGCCGGGGAGGTGGTGGCGGGGGAGGACCTGGCCGCCGTCCGCCGTCCCTCGGCGAAGGTGGCCCGCGACCTGGCCCGCGGCCCGGCCCGGCTGACCGCGGCGCTCGGCATCGGCCCGGACGACGGCGGCGCCGACGTCCTCGACCCGGCGTCGTCGGTGCGGCTGCACGCGGGGGAGCCGCCGTCCGCCGTCTCGGCCGGCCCGCGGGTCGGGATCAGCCGCGCCACCGGGCTGCCGTGGCGGTTCTGGGAGACGGGGGCGACGTCGGTGAGCGCCTTCCGCCCGGGTGGCCCGCGCCGACGCACCGCCGGGCAGACTGGGACCTCGTGACCTCCTCCGTCCTCGACGAACTGCAGCGCCGCGGGCTCATCGCCCAGACCACCGACGAGGAGGCGCTGCGCGCGCACCTCGCGGCCGGACCGGTCACCTACTACTGCGGCTTCGACCCGACGGCGCCGAGCCTGCACGTCGGCCACCTCGTGCAGTTCATGGTGCTCCGGGCGCTGCAGCGTGCCGGGCACCGGCCGGTCGTGCTCGTGGGCGGGGCCACCGGGCTGATCGGGGACCCGCGTCCCACGGCCGAGCGTCAGCTCAACGACCGGGCCACCGTGGCCGAGTGGGTGGACGGCATCCGCCGGCAGGTGGCGCCCTTCCTGGACCTGCCCGCCCAGCGCGACGGACTGGCGGCACCGGTGTACGTGGACAACCTGACGTGGACCGAGCCGCTGTCGGCCATCGACCTGCTGCGCGACCTCGGCAAGCACTTCCGGGTGGGCCGGATGCTGGCCAAGGAGGCGGTGAGCGCGCGGCTGAACTCCGAGGCCGGCATCAGCTACACCGAGTTCAGCTACCAGATCCTGCAGGCGCACGACTTCCTGCAGCTGCTCCGCCGCCACGGCGTCACGCTGCAGACCGGCGGCTCCGACCAGTGGGGCAACCTCACCGCGGGCATCGACCTGGTCCGCCGCGTGGAGGGCGCCACGGTGCACGCCCTGTCCACCCAGCTGGTCACGAAGTCCGACGGGCAGAAGTTCGGCAAGAGCGAGGGCGGCACCGTCTGGCTCGACCCCGCCCTCACGTCGCCCTACGCCTTCTTCCAGTTCTGGCTCAACGCCGACGACGCCGACGCGCTCACCTGGCTGCCCCAGTTCTCCGAGCGGCCGGCCGAGGAGGTGGCCGCGCTCGTCGCCGAGAGCACGGAGCGTCCCGCGTCCCGGGCGGTCCAGCGGGCGCTGGCCGAGGAGCTGACGTCCCTGGTGCACGGACCCGAGGAACTGCGGCAGGCCGAGGCGGCCGGACGTGCGCTGTTCGGCCGGGAGGACCTGACGGCGCTCGGTGCCGACACCCTGGGCGCAGCGCTCCGGGAGGCCGGCGGCGTCACCGTCGACGGCGCGACGCCGACCGTCGCCGCCCTGCTGCAGCGGACGGGCCTGGTCTCGAGCCTGTCCGAGGCCCGGCGGACGGTGAAGGAGGGTGGCGCCTACCTGAACAACGAGCGGGTGACCGACGCCGACGCCGTCCCCGGCGAGGACGCCTGGCTGCCCGGCGGCTGGCTGGTGCTGCGGCGTGGCAAGCGCTCGGTCGCCGGCGTGCAGCGGGTGCCCGCCGGCCGCTAGCCGAGGACGCCCGGACGCGTGAACGCGAGGTGACACGCCGGTTCCGGAACGGTGTCCGGCGTCACGACCGGACCGGTTTGACACGGCCCCGGCAGCCACGTAACTTTCTCTCTGCGCGCCGCACAGCCCGGGAGGGCGAGCGGGGAGGCCCCAGCAGGAGCCGCCCGTTGCGGGCGCAGAGATGGACAACAAGCCACCGAGGACGCCCGAGAGGGTCGAATGGGTGTGCGTCCGCTCCTTGAGAACTCAACAGCGTGCCGAAAGTCAG
>NZ_JABGCW010000024.1:0-49639 GCF_041028265.1 Geodermatophilus amargosae | reverse complement strand
GGGCCCCGGAGGGGTCCGCGTAGGCGCGACGGGTGGGCTCGGGCCGTCGGGGGGACGGCACCTGGCCGCGGTGTCGTCCGGGAGGACGACGGTGTGACGACTCAGGCGATGTCGGTGTAGGCGTCGCGCAGGTAGTCCTGGACGGCGCGCTCCGGGACGCGGAACGACCGGCCGACGCGGACGGCGGACAGCTCGCCGGCGTGCACGAGGCGGTACACGGTCATCTTCGAGACGCGCATCATGCTGGCGACCTCGGCGACGGTCAGGAAGGTGACGGCGGCGCGCGGCTGCGGGACGACCGGGCGGCCGACGGGCATCGCGGCGGGGTGGGCCGGGCCGACCGGGCGCGCCATGGCGGCGGCCGGGATCGGGCGGGCCATGGGCCGCGGGCCGGGCACGGCCGGGCGGATGTAGGCGGCGTTGGTGCGCTGGGGCATGGTCATGATCAGCTCTCCGGACCTAGCACGAGTCGAGCGCCGGCTTCCCCACCGACTACGGGACACGCACGTGCTGATACAGAGAGTAGGGGGACCCACGTGACAGAAGCGATGGAAGAAACGAACACGGGGAACGGTCCGTCCCTGGCAGAACTACACGTATGCAACTCGCTACACAGCTGTATCGGCGCGTCTCCGCGACGACGTGTCGACACGGTGACGCAGAGTCCCGCCACCGGACCCGGCGGCGGGTTATCGTCACCGGCTCCCGTCGGCCTGGCCCAGCTCCACCGAACGCGCCGCGGCCGCCTCGATCGCCGCGATGAGCGCCGAGCGCACCGAGTGCCGCTCCAGTTCCCGGATGCCGGCGATGGTCGTGCCGCCCGGGCTGCTCACCGCGTCGCGCAGCTGGGCCGGGTGCTCCCCCGACTCGCGCAGCATCACCGCTGACCCCAGCGCGGTCTGCACCACCAGCTCCGTGGTCAGCGCCCGCGGCAGGCCGAGCAGCACGCCGGCGTCGACCATCGCCTCGACCAGGTAGAAGAAGTAGGCCGGGCCGCTGCCCGACAGCGCCGTCACCGCGTCCTGCTGGTACTCCGGCACCCGCGCCACCCGGCCGACGGTCGACAGCAGCGCCTCCGCCTCGTCCAGCTCCGCCTCCCCCGCGGACGCACCGGCAGACAGCACGCTCATCCCCTCGTCGACGAGGGCGGGGGTGTTGGGCATGACCCGCACCACCGGCACACCGGCCGGCAGCGCCGCCTCGATGGTGGCGGTGGAGATGCCGGCCGCGATGCTGACCACCAGGTGCCCGTCGTCCACCGCCGGCGCGAGCAGGGTCAGCAGGCCGGGGAGGTCCTGCGGCTTGACCGCCAGGAGCAGCACCCGCGCGCGGGCCGCCGCCTCCTCGATGCCGACGACCTCGACGCCGTAGCGCGCCTCGAGCTCGCGTCCCCGCTCCGGGTGCCGCTCGCAGACGACGACGCCGTCGGGACCCGACCGCTTCACCAGCCCGGCCAGGAGCGCCTCGCCCATCTTGCCGCCGCCGAGGACCGCCAGGCCCTGTCGCTGTGCCATGTCGTTCTCCCAGCTCTCGGTGTGCGCGGGACCCGCGCGCCGGACCTCGATCGGACCGTAGTGCGCGCGGGTGTGCCGTCTCCCGGCCCCGGGTAGCCGCGCCCGCATGGCAGGAGAACTGAACGGGATGAAGGTGGCCGTGCTCGCGACCGACGGCGTCGAGCAGGTCGAGCTCGAACGGCCGTGGCAGACGCTGGAGGAGGCCGGCGCGGAGCCCGAGCTGGTGTCGCTGGGGAGCGGCACGATCACCATGTACCAGCACATCGACAAGGGCGACCAGAAGAAGGTCGACACCACCGTCGCCCTGGCCGACCCCGAGGACTACGCGGCGCTGGTCCTGCCCGGCGGTGTCGTCAACGGCGACTTCGTGCGGGCCGACGCCGACGCCGTGGCCTTCGTGAAGGCCTTCTTCGAGGCGGACAAGCCGGTGGCGGCGATCTGCCACGCGCCCTGGGTGCTCGTCGAGGCCGGCGTCCTCCGTGGCCGGCGGATGACGTCGTGGCCCTCGCTGCAGACCGACCTGCGCAACGCCGGCGCCGACTGGGTGGACGAGGAGGTCGTCGTCGACGGCAACCTCGTCACCAGCCGGAACCCCGACGACCTCGACGCGTTCGGCGCGGCGATCGTCGAGCAGTTCGCGCAGGCGGGCACCGAGGACGACGAGGACGAGTGAGCCAGGGCCGGGCTGCCCGGCGGCGCCTCAGGGGCCGGCGAGCAGCCCGGCGGCCGGGGCGATGGTGAGCAGCGTCCCGGCGAACACGAGGACGGCGACCAGCCGCAGGCCCGTGGGCTCGCGGCCGGTGCGCTGCCGCCACGCCCCCACGCCGGCGACCAGGCCGGTGACCGCCAGCGGGGCGAGGACCACCGCGACCTGGGGCAGCTGCTCCCAGACGACGGTGGCGAGGAAGTAGATGCCGACCCCGGCGGCGAGGGCCAGGACCAGCTCGCCGGCGAAGCGCAGCCAGGCCAGCGCCCCGTCCCGGGCGCCCAGCGGCTCGTCGAGGACCTCGGTCTCCCCGGGCCGGGTCACCGGGATCGGGCCGGTGGCCGGCGGGGCGTCCGGCCCGGTGCTGCCCGGGACGCCCGGCTTGCGGGAGGGCCGGATCCCCGGGATGGCCGCCGTCGAGGGCTCGGACGGGCCGCGGGTGGCCCCGGCCGGCGCCCCCGCGACGCGGCCGGTGTCCCGGGCCTTCTCGACGCGGCCGGTGTCCCGCGCCTGACGGCCGGTGTCGGAGACCCGCCCCGTGTCCCGGGACAGCCGGCCGGTCTCGGAGACCCGGCCGGTGTCGCCGGCCCGGCGCCCGGGGTTGGGCTGCCCGGTCTCGGCGTCGGGCTCCCGCTTGCGCTGCTTGATCGGGATGTCGCCGGTGTCCCCGCGGCGCCGGCGCACGCTGCGCGGCGCCTCGATGCCGGCCTCGCGCAGGATGTCGGCCAGCGGCCGGCCGCCGGTCTCCGGACCGGGGTCGGGGTCCCTGCGGGGCTGTGCCATCACGCGCCTCCCAAGGAGTCCAGTCGCCGCAGGATGACGCCCTCGCGCAGCGCCCACGGACAGATCTTGACGGAGGGTAGTTCCAGGGCCTGCATCGCGGCCTGCGCCACGACCGCACCGGCGGGCACCTGGTGGGCGCGGTCGGGCGACACGCCGCGCAGCTCGGCCAGGCCGCGGGACTCGATGCGGGACACGAAGCCGATCAGCTGCCCCAGCCCGTCGAGGGTGAGCTGCCGCTCCACCCGCAGGCCGGCCGAGTAGGGCGCCGCGCCGGTCAGCCGCGCGAGCGTGCGGAACGTCTTGCTCGTCGCCGTGACCAGGTCCGGCGGCCCGGCTGCGCGCAGCTTCCTCGCCGCCGGCCGGAGGACGTCGGCGGCGTGCTCGTGCAGGGCCTCGAGCTTGGCGAGGTCGGGCTTGCCGCCCGCGGCGGCCTCGGGCAGGAAGCGGCGGGTCATGCGCCCGGCGCCGAGCGGGACCGACAGCGCGACGTCGGGGTCCTCGTCCACGCCGCTGGCCAGTTCCAGCGAGCCGCCGCCGATGTCGAGCACCAGCAGCCGCCCGGCGCTCCACCCGTGCCACCGGCGCACGGCCAGGAACGTCAGCCGCGCCTCCGCCTCACCGCTGGTCACCTGCACGTCGACGCCGGTCTGCGCGCGGACGCGGTCGAGCACCTCCAGGCCGTTGACCGCCTCGCGGATGGCCGAGGTGACCAGGGCGAGCACCTCGTCGCAGCCCTGCTCCTCGGCCCGCCTGCACGCCTTGCGCACCGCGTTGACCAGCGCCTTCTCGCCGGCCTTGGACAGGACGTCGTCCTTGCCGACGTGCTCGGCCAGCCGCAGGACGGCCCGGTCGTCGTAGGTCGGGGTCGGGTGGCCACCGCGGTGGGCGTCGACCACCAGCAGGTGGACGGTGTTCGAGCCGATGTCCAGCACCCCGAGCCGCATGCGGTCAGTCTGCAGGTCGGGGTCTGCCTAGGCTGGGCCGGTGCAGGACGTGCCCCCGGAGGTCGATCCCGACTTCGCCCGCGAGTGGATCGAGTTCCCGGACCCGGCTGATCCACGGCACGTCGTCCGCGCCGACCTGACCTGGCTGGCGTCGGCGTGGACCTGCGTGTTCGGGCGCGGGTGCGCCGGCGTCGTCGAGGGCCGGCCCGACGACGGCTGCTGCAGCCACGGCGCCTTCTTCACCGACGAGGACGACCTCGCCCGGGTGACCGCCGCCGTCGCCGACCTCGACGACGAGGACTGGCAGCTCGCTCCCGTCGGCCGCGGCGCCTGGACCGAGGAGGACGCGGCCGACGACGAGGGCGGCGTCCGGTCCCTGCGCACCCGCCTGGTCGACGGCGCCTGCGTCTTCCTCAACCGGCCGGGGTTCCCCGGCGGCACCGGCTGCGCGCTGCACCGCATGGCGCTGCGCGAGGAGCTGCTCCCGCTGACCACCAAGCCCGACGTCTGCTGGCAGCTGCCGGTGCGCCGGGAGCAGGAGCACGTCGAGCGGCCCGACGGGACGTCGGTGCTGGTGAGCACGATCGGCGAGTTCGACCGGCGCGGCTGGGGCCCCGGCGGTGCCGACCTGCACTGGTGGTGCACCGGCTCCCCCGGCGCGCACGTGTCCCCCGAGCCGCTGGTGGCCACCTACGCCGCCGAGCTCACCGTGCTGCTGGGCCCGGCCGCCTACGCCGAGCTGCGCCGGCTGGCCGAGGCCCGGCTCGACCTCGGCCTCGTCGCCCCGCACCCGGCCAGTCCCGCACCGGTGCCCCTCACGCTGCAGCGCCGGCGGCCGGGCGGCTGACCGGAACTCTCCCGTCCGGGTGCGGCGGCGGCCGGACGGTCGCCCGCCGCCACTACCCTTCCCGGGACGACCGCGACGACCGGACGGCGGGAACTGTGAGCGACGGACAGGCGGCGAGTGCCGGCGCGCGCGCGGGCGGGTCGTCGGCCAGCGGTCGGGCGTCGGACAACGCGTTGCTCGCGCTCGTGCGGATCCCGGTGTTCCGTCGCATGTGGGCGGCGATCGCCGTCTCCAGCCTCGGCGACTGGCTCGGCCTGCTGGCGACCACCGCGCTGGCCCAGCAGCTCACGCGGGACCAGTCGCTGGGCGTCCAGGGCGCGGCGATCTCCGGCGTCATCCTCGTCCGGCTGCTGCCCGACCTCCTCCTCGGTCCCATCGCCGGCGCGCTGGCCGACCGGCTGGACCGCCGCACCACCGTCGTCGTCGGTGACCTGCTGGCCTGCGCGCTGTACCTGTCGATCGGGCTGAGCTACGAGCTGACCTGGCTGTACGTCGCCCAGTTCCTCGTCGAGGCGGTGGGCCTGTTCACCAACCCGGCCAAGCAGGCGATCTGGGTGGCGATCGTCCCGCGCGAGCGGCTCGCCGTGGCCAACCAGGTCTCGCTGTTCAGCGTCTACGGCGCCGTGCCGGTGGCCTCGCTGCTGTTCGCCCTGCTCTCCACGGTCGCCCGGGTGTTCCCCGGCAGCGGCCAGAACGAGGACGCGCGGACGGCGATCGTCGTCGCCCTGCTGTTCAACTCGGTGACCTTCGCCGTCTCGGCCACCACCGTGCTGCTCTCGCGCCGGCTCATCCCGCCGACACCCACCGAGCGCCAGGCGTCGACGAACGTGTTCTCCCTCATCGTCGAGGGCGTCTCGTTCCTGCGCGGGCAGCCGCTGATGCGCGCCCTGTACGTCGGCGTCATCGGCGCGTTCGGGGCGGGCGGGCTGATCATCGGCGTCGCCCAGCTCTACATCGCCACCCTGGACGCCGGCGCCGCCGGCTACGGCGTGGTGTTCGGCATCGTGTTCACCGGCCTGGCCCTCGGCATGCTGGTGGGGCCGCGGATCCTGCCCACCATCCCGCGGCGCACCCTGTTCGCCCGCTCGATCGGGCTGGCCGGGATCGCACTGCTGGCGATGTCACTGCTGCGGGACTTCGTGCTGGCCACGGGCGCGGCGTTCCTCGTGGGCGTCTTCGCCGGGATCTCCTGGATCATCGGCTACACGCTCATCGGTTTCGAGGTCGAGGACCGCCTGCGCGGCCGGGTGTTCGCCTTCGTCGTCTCCTCGGTGCGCATCGTCCTGCTGCTGGCGGTCGCCGTCGGTCCGGGCCTCGCCGGCGTGCTCGGCACGCACGACCTGCGGGTCGGCGAGCTCATGCTCACCCTCACCGGTCCCGGGCTGACCCTGATGATCGGCGGCGCGCTCGCCCTGCTGGTCAGTGCCTACGCCGTCCGCCAGGTCGTCCCGCGCGGGCGGCCGGGCACCCGCGCCCGCGACGTGTTCCGCCTGCTCTGGGGCAGCTCCGACATCCTCTCGGCCTCCTCCAGCAGCACCGGGCTCTTCATCGTCGTCGAGGGCGCCGACCGCGACCTCACCCGCCGCTACACGGCCGACCTGGCCGAGGTGCTGCGCGAGTGCGGGTGCGCCGTCGTGGCCACGCACGAGCCCAGCGACACCGCGCTCGGCCGGCAGGTCCGCACGCTGCTCTACCCGCCGGCGCCGGACCCGACGGCCGGCGTGACCGACGGCGAGGGCCACCCGGTGGCCGCCTACACCGCGGCGCTGCTGGCCGCGGCCGACCGTGCCGAGCACGTGGCCACGGTGATCCGGCCCGCCCTGCAGCGGCGCGAGGTCGTCGTCTGCAACCACTACGTGGACACCTCGATCGCCTTCCAGGGCGCCGGGCAGGGCCTGGACGCCGACCGCATCTACCGCACCTCGCTGTGGGCCACCCGCGGCCTGCTGCCCGACCTCACCGTGGTCGTCGACTCGGCGGTCACGGCCGGGCCCGCGGACGCCGACGCCGACGCGGTGCGCGCGGCCTTCCTCGCGCAGGCCGAGGCGGCGCCCGACCGCTACGTCGTCGTCCCCGGCGAGCTGCTCGGGACCGACGGCTCCCCGGAGGGCTCCGGGCTGGTCTCGGCCGCCGTCCGCCGGAAGGTCTCCGCCCTGCTCGCCCAGCGCTACCCGGAGCTCGGCGAGAGCCGGGCCGACGGCGCCCCGGGCGCGGCCGACCCGCCGGTCGGCGCGGCGCGGACCGGGGGGACCACCGGCGGCTCCGTAGGCTGACCGGCGTGAGTGCCCCGGTGACCGCTGCCCCGGCGACGTGGACCCCCGAGGACACCGAGGCGGTCGACTGCTGCCTGTGCGGCATCCCCGGCCGGCTCGTCCACGACCTCGCGCCCTTCGGCGTCGTCCGCTGCCCGTCCTGCGGCCTGGTCTTCATCAGTCCCCGGCTGCGCCCGGAGGCCCTGCAGCGGCTCTACGACGACGTCGGCTACTTCGAGGGCGGCGTGTACGGGGGCGGCCTGGAGAACGGCGGCGGGGACGACGGCGGCGCGGGCAGGAGTGGGTCGTCGCAGGACCGCCGGTTCGACCCGGCGATGCTCCTGCAACGCACCTGGACCGCCGGCCGGCTGGCCCTGCTCGACCGGGTGCGGGGCCGCGCCCCCGGAGGACGGCTGCTGGAGGTCGGCGCCGGCTACGGCCTGTTCCTCGACGCCGCGCGGGAGGCCGGCTGGGACGCCGGCGGGGTGGAGCTCTCCCGGACCGGCGCGAAGCACGCCACCGAGGTCCTCGGTCTCGACGTCTTCTGCGGCCAGCTCGCCGACGCACCGCTGGAGCCCGGCGTCGACGTCCTCTGCGCCTGGGACACCGTCGAGCACGTGCCCGACCCCCTGGACTTCTGGCGGACGGCGCGCTCGCTCGTCGCCGACGACGGCATCGTGCTGTTCTCCACGCCCTACGTCTCGTCGCTGCCGGCGCGGCTGCTCGGCACCCGGTGGTGGACGCTGAAGCCCGCCGAGCACATCTGGCACTTCACCCCGCGTACGCACGCGATGCTGCTGGCCCGCGCCGGGTTCGCCCTCACGCAGGTGGTGCGCAGCCCGCTGGCGCCCAGCAACGCCGGGCGCCTCGACTCCCTCGTCGGCGTCGCCCGTCCCGTTCCGCTCTAGGCCGCCGTCCCCTCGCCGGCCGGCACGGCGCGGACGGCGCGGAAGGTCTGCCGGTAGGCCCGCGGGGAGACGCCGCGGCGCCGGCTGAACTGGTCGCGGAAGCCGGCGGCGGTGCCGAAGCCGACCAGCCGCGCGATCTCCTCCACCGGGGCGTCGCTCTCCTCGAGCAGCGCCTCGGCCACCGCCAGCCGCTGGCCGAGCAGCCAGGCGTGCGGCGTCGTCCCGGTCGTGGCCTTGAACCGGCGGGCGAAGCTGCGCGGGCTCATCAGCGCGCGCCGGGCGAGCGCCTCGACGCTGATGTCCTCGGCCAGGTGTGCGCGCGCCCAGTCCAGGACCAGGCCGAGCAGGTCGTCCTCGCAGCGGGCGACCGGCGCGTCGATGTACTGGGCCTGCCCGCCGTCGCGGTGCGGCGGGACGACCATCTCGCGGGCCAGGCAGTTGGCGGCCGTGGGACCCCACTCGCGGCGGACGAAGTGCAGCAGGGCGTCCACGCCGCTCGCCGTCCCGGCGCCGCTGATGACCGTGCCCTCGTCGACGTAGAGGACCCGCGGGTCGACGTCGACGGCCGGGTAGCGGGCGGCCAGTTCCCCGGCGTAACGCCAGTGGGTGGTGGCCCGCTTGCCGTCGAGCAGGCCGGCCTCCGCGACGACGAAGGCGCCGGTGCAGTGGCTGATGACCTGCCCGCCGCGGGCGTGCACGGCGCGCAGCGCGTCGAGGACCGGGACGGAGACCGGTGCGGAGAGGTCCTCCCATGCGGTCACGAGGACGACGTCGGAGACGGCGAGCCGCTCGAGGCCGTGCTCGACGTACAGGGTCAGCCCGGTGTCGGTGCGCACCAGCCCGGGGCGGTCGGTGACCACCGCGAAGTCGAAGCGCGGCATGCCGAAGCGGCGGTAGTCGTAGCCGAACACCTCGGCGGCCACCCCGAGGCCGAAGGCCCCGAGGACACCGTCCCCGGCGAGCAGGCTGACGACGAGCGGACGGTCGGTCTCGGTCACGCGGACATGATGGCAGGAACGACGCGGTCCATGTCACCCCTGCCACTCGTCGGTGCAGCGGCGTCGGACCACGCTCGTCCCATGTTGCTGATCACCTGCCCCGTGACCCGGACCGACGAGCTGGTCGCCGACCGGCGGATCCGATCGGTCACCAACCACCCCACCCACGTGGCGCTGGGTGTCGAGTGCCCCTCCTGCGGGAGCGTGCACGTCTACCGCACCGGCCGGCGCTGGGAGGCCGTGCGGGCGGAGCGGGCCGCTCGACCTGCGGCGCAGCTCGCTCCCGCCTAGGATCGAACACATGAGCGAATCGAACGTGAACACCGGTCAGGCCGGCGACCCCACCGCCGAGAAGGACCCGTCGGACTGGGTCACCGGCGACGAGCCCGCCACCGGCGCGCAGAAGAGCTACCTGCACACGCTGGCCCGGCAGGCCGGCGAGGACGTGCCGGAGGACATCACCAAGGCCGACGCGTCGATCAAGATCGACGAGCTGCAGGAGGAGACCGGCCGGGGTCAGTGACCCCGGCCGGCCACCCGTACGGACGCCGCAGGAGGTCGCCGGGAGCGGGGGCCCGGAGGGTCCCCCTCGCGGCGACGGGTCAGGGCTCAGCGCCGGCCGGCCACCCGACCCGGACGCGGTGGAGGCCGGTAGGCCGACCGTGTCACTGCTCGAACTTGTAGCCGAGCCCGCGCACGGTCACGAGGTGCTTGGGGTTGGCCGGGTCGGGCTCGATCTTGGCGCGCAGACGCTTGACGTGGACGTCGAGGGTCTTGGTGTCGCCCACGTAGTCCGAGCCCCACACCCGGTCGATCAGCTGCCCGCGGGTCAGCACCCGGCCGGCGTTGCGCAGCAGCAGCTCGAGCAGGTCGAACTCCTTGAGCGGCAGCGCCACCGGCTCGCCGTCCACGGCCACCACGTGCCGCTCGACGTCCATGCGCACGGGGCCCGCCTCCAGCGCGCCGTCGGCCGGGACCTCCGCGTCACCGCGGCGGCGCAGCACGGCGCGGATGCGGGCCACCAGCTCACGGGCCGAGTACGGCTTGGTCACATAGTCGTCGGCCCCGAGCTCCAGGCCGACGACCTTGTCGACCTCGGAGTCCTTCGCCGTGAGCATGATGATCGGGACGTTGCTGCGGGAGCGCAGCGCCCGGCACACCTCGGTGCCCGGCAGTCCCGGGAGCATGAGGTCGAGCAGGACGATGTCGGCCCCCGCGCGGTCGAACTCGGCCAGCGCGTCGGGGCCGGTGGCGGCGACGACCGCCTCGAACCCCTCGCGGCCGAGCATGTAGGACAGCGCATCGGAGAAGGACTCCTCGTCCTCCACCACGAGCACTCGGGTCATGACCGTCCTTCCTGGAGGACCCCGCCGGCGTCGGACGCCGCGGCGGGAGGTTCGGGGCGGTCCTCGACCGCCAGGGGGATGCGCAGCGTGAAGGTGGAGCCGAGGCCCTCCTCGCTCCACACGCTGACCGAGCCACCGTGGTTGCTGGCCACGTGCTTGACGATCGCCAGGCCCAGGCCGGTGCCACCGGTCCTGGTCGCCCGCGACTGGTCGACCCGGTAGAAGCGCTCGAAGACCCGCTCGCGGTCGGCCCGCGGGATGCCGATCCCGCTGTCGGTGACCGCGATCTCGGCGAACCCACCCCGCGCCCGCGCCCCGACGGCGATCTTCGTGTTCTCCGGGCTGTAGGCGACCGCGTTGGCCAGCAGGTTGGTCACCGCCGTCGCCAGCTGGGCCTCGACCCCGCGCACCAGGAGGCAGCGTCCGCCGCCGACGGCGATGGTGATGCCCTTGGCCGCGGCGGCCAGGCCGGTGCGGTCGACGGCCTCGGCGAGCACCGTGTCGACGTCGACCGGAGTCAGCTCCGGCAGCGGCTCGGCGCCCTGCAGGCGGGACAGGTCGATGAGCTCGCGGACCAGCCGCGCCAGCCGGTCGGCCTCGTGCGCCATGCGCGTGGCGAAGCGCTGCACGGTCTCGGGGTCGTCGGCGGCGCCCTGCATGGCCTCGGCGAGCAGCCCCAGCGCGCCGACCGGCGTCTTGAGCTCGTGGCCGACGTTGGCGACGAAGTCGCGGCGGACCGCCTCCACGCGACGGGCCTCGGTGACGTCCTGGAGCACCAGCGCCACGGGACCGGGCACGGCCGACGGCGTGACGTCACCGGGCGAGGCGTCCAGCCGGATGCCGTGGGCGCCGACCAGCCGCGTGCCGCCGCCCACGACCTCGCCGGGCAGCGAGACGTCCGAGCGCCGGCTCCCCCAGCGGCGGACCTCGCCGACCAGGTCCTGCAGCGCGGGGACGACGAGCCGGCGGTCGCGGACGATCCCGAGCCCGCGCGCCGTCGGGTTGGCCACGACGACGGCGTCGTCCTTGTCGAGCAGGAGCACCGCGGGGTCCATGAGGTCGAGCAGCCGTCGCGCGAGCTGCGCCTCGGCGGCGCCGTCCCGCTCGGCGTCGCTCCCGGCGCGTTCGGCCCTGTCGGAGCGGCGGCGCGCGAGCAGCACGCCGACGGCCACCACGAGGGCGCCGACGACGACGCCGGTCACGAGGGCGACCAGCGGGCTCACGGGGCCGATGCTAGGCGGCTCGGGGACCCCGTCGTCCCCCGTGCGGGTGGCGACGCAACCCGGGTGACCGACTGTTCACGCCCGGGTGTCCCCTCGTTCACCGGCCACCCCCGTCGCGTGCCTCCCCAGCACCTACCCTCGAGGACGCCGGGGCGGCGCACCGAGCAGATGGTGCCCGGCCGGCGGCACCGGCGGACGGCCGGCCGACGAGGAGGACCCGTGCGCGAGCACTACCGCGAAGAGCTCGAGGACATCAACGCCTGCCTGGTGGAGATGTCGAACTCCGTCGGCTCCGCGATGAGCAAGGCCACCACCGCCCTGCTCGACGCCGACGTCGCCCTCGCCGACCTGGTCATCGCCGGCGACGAGCACATCGACGCGGTGCGGGAGAGCATCGAGGAGCGCTGCTTCACCCTGCTGGCGCGCCAGCAGCCGGTGGCCACCGACCTGCGCACGGTCACCACGGCGATGCGCATCGTCGGCGACCTCGAGCGCATGGGCGACCTCGCCGTGCACGTGGCCAAGCTGGCCCGCATGCGCTTCCCGGAGTCCGCCGTCCCCGCCGAGGTGCGGCCGATCTTCCTCGAGGCCGGCCACGTCGCGCAGAGCCTGGTCACCCAGGTCGGCACCGTCATCGCCAAGCTCGACGTCCAGGGCGCCGTCCAGCTCGAGAAGGACGACGACCTGATGGACCAGCTGCACCGTCAGCTGTTCACCGAGCTGCTCAGCCCCGGCTGGCCGCACGGCATGGAGTCGGCCATCGACATCACGCTGCTCGGCCGCTACTACGAGCGCTTCGCCGACCACGCCGTCAGCGTCGCCCGCCGCGTCGTCTTCCTGGTCACCGGCGAGCGGGACATGGTCGCCCTGCCGAACTGACGCCGCAGGGACGACGAGGGCCTCCCCACCGCACGGTGGGGAGGCCCTCGTCGTCCGTGTGCGCTACTTCTTGCCCTGGTTCTTGACCGCCTCGATCGCGGCCGCCGCGGCGTCGGGGTCGAGGTACTCACCACCGGCCTCGACCGGCTTGAGGTCGGCGTCGAGGTCGTAGCGCAGCGGGACGCCGGTGGGGATGTTCAGCCCGACCACCTCGTCCTCGCCCATGCCGTCGAGGTGCTTCACCAGCGCCCGCAGGCTGTTGCCGTGCGCGGCCACCAGCACGGTGGCGCCGCTGCGCAGGTCCGGGACGATCGCGTCGTACCAGTACGGGAGCATCCGGACGACGACGTCGGCCAGGCACTCGGTGGCCGGGCGCACCTCCGGCGGGAGGAACGCGTAGCGCGGGTCGGCGTCCTGCGAGTACTCGCTGCCGGCCTCGATCGGCGGCGGCGGCGTGCTGTAGGAGCGGCGCCACTCCATGAACTGCTCCTCGCCGTACTCGGCGAGGGTGGCCGCCTTGTCCTTGCCCTGCAGCGCGCCGTAGTGCCGCTCGTTGAGCCGCCAGGAGCGCCGCACCGGGATCCACTGGCGGTCGGCGGCGCCCAGGGCCAGCTCGGCGGTGGTGATCGCCCGCCGCAGCAGCGAGGTGTGCAGGACGTCGGGCAGCAGGCCGTGCTCGGCGAGCAGCCGGCCGCCGCGGGCGGCCTCGGCGCGGCCCTTCTCCGACAGCTCGACGTCCACCCAGCCGGTGAACAGGTTGGCCTTGTTCCACTCGCTCTCGCCGTGGCGGAGCAGGACCAGGGTGCCGGGCGCGCTGGCGGCAGACGTCGTCACGCCGCCCATCCTGCCCGACCCGGCCGCGCACGGTCCCCTCAGCTCAGCAGCGGCCAGAGCACCCAGGCCTCGTAGAGCACCGGCGGCGCCAGCCCGGCCAGCAGCCACGGGCTGAGCACCCGCCGGGAGGCGCCCCAGCGGACGGCGGCCACCAGCGCCACGCTGCAGGCCAGCGCGACCGCCAGCCACAGCGCGGTGGCGGCGACGTCGACGACGAACAGCTGGGTCAGCACGAGCTGCACGGCGCACAGCAGCAGCGGGTACACCAGGCCGGAGGCGGCCACCACGCCGATCAGCGCGCGGCCGAAGCGTTCCTGCGCGGCGGGCTGCTCCTGCACCTCGCCCACGCTAGGGGGAGGAGTCCTCCTGCGCCCCTGGCCGGCGGCGCCCGGGCAGCCAGACGAGGACGACGACGGCGGCGACGGCCGCGGCCGCCGCGGTGCCGACGGCGGTCAGGTGCATCGCCGAGACGAACGCCTCGCGGGCGGTGTCGGCCAGGGCGTCGGCGGCCGCCGCGGCACCCGGATCGCCGGCCGCCCGCGCCCGGTCCGCCGTCACCCGGGCCGCCTCCAGGGTCGCGGCGATCGAGGTGCTCGCCTCGCCGCGCTGCGCGGCGGGCAGCACGTCGACGGCGCGGCCGAGGTGGGCGGCGTAGGCGGTGGCCAGCAGCGAGCCGAGGATGGCCACGCCGAGCGCGCCGCCGACCTGGCGGACGGTGTTGTTCACCGCCGCGCCGGCGCCGGCCTTCTCCCTCGGCACCACCGACATGATCGACTCGGTGGCCGGCGCCATGACAGCGCCCATGCCGAGGCCCTGCACGGTGAGCGTGGTGAGCAGCAGCCACAGCGGAGCCGCCTCGTCCAGCAGCTGGAAGCCCAGGAACGACAGCGTGATGAGGACGAAGCCGGTGGCGCAGACGGCCTTGGCGCCGTACCGCTCGGCCAGCCGGGAGCTGTTCGGTGCCATGACCGCCATGCCCAGCGCCACCGGGATGAGCGCGGCACCGGACTGCAGGGGGTCGTAGCCGCGGGCGCCCTGCAGGTAGTAGACCAGGTAGAACGTCGCGCCCATCAGCGCGAAGAAGTTCAGGCCCAGCGCGGCCGCCGCGGCGGAGAACGCGGGGTTGCGGAACAGCGAGACGTCGAGCGCCGGGTGCGCCGAGCGCCGCTGCAGCCAGACGAACAGCACCATGAGCAGCGCGCCGCCGACCAGCGGGACGAGCACCCCGGGCGTCGCCCAGCCCACGCCCGAGCCGCCGTGGATGATCCCGTAGACCAGCCCGGCCAGCGCCGCGATCGACAGCAGGACGCCCGGGACGTCGAGCCGGCCGGGCGCCGGGTCGCGCGACTCCGGCACGAACGCCAGCGTGCCGGCGACGCCGAGCAGCGCCACCGGCACCCCGATGAGGAAGATCGCCCCCCACCAGAAGGTGGTCAGCACCGCGCCGCTGGCCAGCGGTCCCCCGGCGACGGCGAGGCCGGCCGTGGCCGCCCAGATGCCGATGGCGCGGCCGCGCTCACCGGCGGGGAAGACGTTGGTGAGGACGGCGAGCGTCGTCGGCTGGACCGCCGCGCCGCCGATCCCCATCACCGCCCGCCAGCCGATGAGCTCCAGCGGGCTGTCGGAGGAGGCGGCCATCACCGAGCCCCCGGCGAAGACGGTGAGCCCGATGAGCAGGACCCGGCGGCGGCCGATGCGGTCGCCGATGACGCCCCAGGAGAACAGCAGCCCGGCGAAGACGACGATGTAGGCGTCGACGGCCCACTGCAGCTCGCCCTGGGTGGCGCCGAGCTCCCGCTGCAGGGTCGGGATGGCCACGTTGAGCGTCGTGTTGCCCGTGATCACCACGAGCAGGCAGACGGTCATGGTGGCCAGCACCCACCAGCGCCGCGCGTAGCCGGGGCCCTCCCCGACGGCCGCCACCGGCGCCCGCCCAGTGGTGGTCATCCCCCGCCGTCCGGCGAGGGCGCCGTCCCGCCCTCGTCCGCGGGACCGGTCCGGCCCGCCTGGGCGAACGCGGCGAAGGCCTCGAGGTTGCGCAGCGACTCGCCGCGCTTGACCCGCCACTCCCACTCGCGGCGGATCGAGCTGCCGAAGCCGATCTCGAGCATGGTGTTGAAGTGGTCGTCGGCATAGCTGAGGACCGCTCCGAGCAGCCGGTCGAGCTCCTCGGGGGTCACCGCGGCGTGCGGCACCCGGCCGGTGAGGTAGACGTCTCCGACGCGGTCGACGGAGTAGGCGACGCCGTACATGCGCGCGTTGTGCTGCAGCAGGTAGGTCCACAGCTGCTCGCGGTTCTCGTCGGGCTGGCGGCAGACGAAGGCCTCCACCCGGAGCGCGTGCTCGCCCACGATCAGCCCGCACACCGTCTTGAGCTTCTTGGTGCCGGGCAGGTCGACCAGCCACCGTCCGGGCGCGGGGTGCTCGTGCACCAGGTCGGCGTCGCGCAGGGTCCGGTCGATGACCGCGTCGAGCGCCGCCACCACGTCGGCGCGGGCGGTCCGGGTCCCGCCGGTCTCCTCGGTCACTGCGTGCCTCCGCTCACCAGGCCACCTGCGTCCCCAGGGACACGCCGGCCACCGGCCACAGCGCCCGCCGCCCGGCGCCGGCCATCTCCGCGGCGGCCGCGGCGTAGGCGTCCACCAGGGCGTCGGCGGTGCGGTCCCAGGAGAAGGCGGCGGCGTGCCGGCGCGCGCCGGCGCCGAGCAGCTCCCGGCGCTCGAGCACCGCGCGGACGGCCGCCGCGTACGCGCCGGGGTCCCGGCCCTCGACCAGGACGCCGGACACGCCGTCGCGCACCGCCGTCCGCAGCCCGCCGACCGACGCGGCCACCACCGGCGTCCCGCAGGCCTGCGCCTCCAGGGCGACCAGGCCGAAGGACTCGTTGTGGCTCGGGACGACGGCGACGTCGGCGGCGCGGTAGTGCAGGGCCAGCCGGTCCGGCGGCTGCGGCGGCAGGAAGCGCACGAGGTCGGCGATGCCCAGGGAGGCGGCCAGCTCCTCCAGCTGCCGCGGCGCCTCCAGCCCCGACCCGCTCGGCGCCCCGACGACGTGCACCTGCAGCCGCGGGCGCAGCGCCGGGTCGTCGTCGAGCATGCGGGCGGCGGTGGCCAGCAGCAGGTCGGGCGCCTTGAGCGGCTGGATGCGGCCGACGAAGGTCAGGACGACGGCGTCGGCGGGCACGCCCAGCGCGCGGCGGGCGGCGGCGCGGTCGCCGGGGGTGAAGCGGTCGAGGTCGACGCCCGGGGGGACGACGAGCGTGCGGCGCGGGTCGGCGCCGTAGTGCTCGACCAGCTGCCGGGCCTCCTCCTCGGTGTTGGCCACGAGGCGGTCGGCCTCGGCCACCACCTGCTCCTCGCCGATCACGCGGGCGCGCGGCTCGGGCCGGTCGCCGTCGGCGAGCGCGGCGTTCTTCACCTTGGCGAGGGTGTGCGCGGTGTGGATCAGCGGCACGCTCCACCGGTCGCGCGCCAGCCAGCCGACCTGGCCGGACAGCCAGTAGTGCGAGTGGACGACGTCGTAGTGGCCCGGCTCGTGCTGGGCCTCCTCGCGCAGCACGCCCGCGGTGAAGGCGCACAGCTGGCCGGGGAGCTCCTCCTTGCCCAGTCCCTCGAACGGGCCGGCGCTGACGTGCCGCACGGTCACGCCCGGGCTCATCTCGACCACCGGCGGCAGGTCGCTGGAGGTGGCGCGGGTGAAGACGTCGACGGCGATGCCGCGGGCGGCGAGCCGGCGGGACACCTCGACGATGTAGACGTTCATGCCCCCGGCGTCGCCCGCACCGGGCTGGTCCAGCGGACTGGTGTGCACCGAGATCGTCGCCACCCGCCGGGGCACGCGCGGGGGCAGCAGGCGGCGAGCAGGCACACAGACCTCCCGCCTCGCCCAGCCCGGGCGCCGTCGCGGCACCCCTGTCGACTCTCCATCCTGCAACAGCGTCAGGATGGGCCTATGCCCGGTGTCGCCGATCTCTCACCGTCCGGTCCGCGTCCTCTGCCGGGGTCCGGGCGTACCGCCGTCGTCACGGGTGCCTCCAGCGGGATCGGCGCCGCCACCGCCGAACGGCTGGCCGTGGAGGGCTTCGACGTCGTCCTGGGCGCCCGGCGGATGGACCGGCTGACCGCGCTGGCCGAGCGGATCGGCGCCCGCGCGCTGCCCCTCGACGTCACCGACCCCGCGTCGGTGGAGGCGTTCGCCGCGGCCCTGCCGCGGGTCGACGTCCTGGTCAACAACGCCGGCGGCGCGTTCGACACCCGGCCGGTGGCCGAGGCCGACCTCGACTCGTGGGCGCGCACCTACGACGTGAACGTGCTCGGCACCGTCCGGCTCACCAAGGCGCTGCTCCCCGCGCTGCGGGCCTCCGGCGCCGGTGACGTGCTGTTCGTCGGCTCGACGGCGGGGCTGGTCAGCTACGAGGGCGGCGCCTCGTACACCGCGGCCAAGCACGGCGTGCACACGCTGGCCGGGACGCTGCGGCTGGAGCTCGTCGCCGAGCCGGTGCGGGTCATCGAGATCGCGCCCGGGATGGTGCGGACCGAGGAGTTCTCGCTCCACCGCACCGGCAGCCAGGAGCAGGCCGACGCCGTCTACCGGGGTGTCCGCGAGCCGCTGGTGGCCGAGGACGTCGCCGACTGCATCGCCTGGGCGCTCACCCGCCCGCACCACGTCAACGTCGACCTGCTCGTCGTCCGCCCGCGCGCCCAGGCCGCCCAGCACAAGGTCCACCGCGAGACCGACTGACCCGTCGAGATCACGTGATCTCGTACGCGATCCGACCGCTGGGCGTACGAGATCGCGCGATCTCGACCTACAGCCGGGTGGGCTCGGGGACCAGGGTGACGCCGAAGCGGTCGCGGACGGCCTCGACCACGCGGTCGGCGAAGGCCATCAGCTCGGCCGCCGTCGCGCCGGGCTCGGTGGTCAGCGCCAGGCTGTGCCGCGACGACGTCCCGACCCGCCCCGCGCGGGTGCCGCGGCTGAAGCCGGCCGACTGCACGAGCCAGGCGGCGCTGAGCTTGACGCTCCCGTCACCGGCCGGCCAGCTCGGGCAGCCGGGGACGGTCTGCGCGGCCGGGACGACGGGGTTGGTGAAGAACGACCCGGCGCTGCGGGTGTCGGGATCGGCCGGGTCGACGACCATCCCCTTGCCCCGGCGCAGGTCGAGGACGGCCGCGCGGACGTCGGCCAGCGGTGCCCGGTCACCCGGCTCCACGCCCAGCCGCTTGGCCAGCTCCGCGTAGCCGACCGGCCGGGACAGCGGCCCGGCGTCCAGCGCGAAGGTGACGGTCAGGACGACGAACCGGCCGGGCTCGCGCTTGAGCCGGCTGTCGCGGTAGCCGAAGGCGCACTCGGCGGGGGTCAGCGTCCGCTCGCGCTTCTCGGCGCGGTCGTACACGCGGACCGCGGTGACCGTCTGCGCGACCTCCTGGCCGTAGGCGCCGACGTTCTGCACGGGGGTGGCGCCGGTCGAGCCGGGGATGCCCGACAGCGCCTCCATCCCGGCCAGCTCCGCCTCGACGGTCAGCGCGACCAGGTCGTCCCAGTCCTCACCGGCCTGCACCTCGAGGACGTCGCCGCGCCGCTCGACGCCGCGGCTGCGCACCGCGACGACGTCGCCGGCCCACCCGACGTCGGGCGCGACCAGGTTGGAGCCGCCGCCGAGCACCAGCAGCGGCCGGCCGGCCTCGTCGGCCTCCCGGACGGCGGCGACCAGCTCGGCGGCGTCGGTGACCTCGACCAGGCGCTCGACGGGGCCGCCGACCCCCAGCGTGGTGAGGTCGGCGAGACGGGCGTCGGATCGGACGAGCACCCGTCCACGGTAGCCGCGCGGCGCAGGGACACCGGGGACGCCGACTACCCTCGGCACCGGTGAGCGAGGGGGGCAGCGGGCACAAGCGCCGGGCTGAGCTGGCGCCGGAGAAGGCCCGTCCCCGGCTGGCGGCGGGCCGGGCGCGCGCGCTGGGCCTGCCCACGCGCGGCATCACCAACGCCAACCGCCTGCGCCGCGTCGACCGCTGGCTGGTGGCCACCCAGGTCCCGCGGCTGCGCGACGCGGCCCGCCCGCTCGTGGTCGACC
Source organism: Geodermatophilus amargosae (assembly GCF_041028265.1). Classification (GTDB taxonomy): domain Bacteria; phylum Actinomycetota; class Actinomycetes; order Mycobacteriales; family Geodermatophilaceae; genus Geodermatophilus; species Geodermatophilus amargosae_A. The sequence goes on along the minus strand of NZ_JABGCW010000024.1, from coordinate 30,329 downwards.
TCGGCTACGGCTCCTCGGCGGTGACCACCCTGGAGCTCGCCGAGCGGCTGGGCCCCGAGGTGCCGGGACTCGAGGTGGTCGGCCTGGAGATCGACCCGGCGCGGGTCGCCGCCGTCGCCGGGGACCGCGACCCGCCCCGGGTGGACTTCCGCGTCGGCGGGTTCGAGCTGGCCGGGCTGCAGCCGGTGCTGGTGCGGGCGTTCAACGTTCTGCGCCAGTACGACGAGGCGTCGGCCGCGCGGGCGTGGGAGACCACGTGCGCCGCGCTGGGCCCCGGCGGGCTGCTGGTCGAGGGCACCTGCGACGAGTGGGGACGCCGCTCGACGTGGGTGGCACTGGACGCCGACGGCCCGCTGACCCTCACGCTGGCCGCGCGGGTCTCCGACCTCGACCGCCCCTCCGACCTCGCGGAGCGGCTGCCCAAGGCGCTCATCCACCACAACGTGCCCGGGCAGCCGGTGCACGCCCTGCTGCGCGCCCTCGACACCGCGTGGGCCTCGGCGGCGGGCCTGTCGACGTTCGGGCCGCGGCAGCGCTGGGTCGCCGCGGTGCAGGCGCTCGCCGACGACGGGTGGCCGCTGGTGGGCAGCAGCCGCCGCTGGCGGCACGGTGAGCTGACCGTGCGCTGGTCGGCGGTGGCGCCGCCGTGAGGCGCATCCGGCCGGAGGTGCTCCCGCCGGGCCTCACGGAGGTCGACGGCGGGACGGCCGAGCTGCTCGGCGACGCCGACCGCGACGGGTCCTGGGTGCTGATGGTGGACGGCACGCCGCAGTCGCACGTCGACCTCGACGAGCCCGCCCACCTGGAGTTCGAGTACGTCCGCCGGATGGGCCACGTGCTCGACCTGGCCGCGCCGGAGGGCGAGCCGCTCGACGTCGTCCACCTGGGCGGCGGTGCGCTCACGCTGGCCCGCTACGTGGCGGTGACCCGCCCGGGCTCGCGGCAGCGCGTCGTGGAGCTCGACCAGCGGCTGACCGACCTCGTCCGCACGCACCTGCCGCTCCCCCGGGGTGCGCGCGTGCGGGTGCGGGCCGGTGACGCCCGCGCCGGGCTGGCCGCCCTGCCGACGGCGAGCGCCGACGTCGTCGTCAGCGACGTCTTCGCCGGCGCACGCACCCCCGCACACCTGACGACGGTGGAGTACGCCGCCGAGGCGCACCGGGTGCTGCGGCCGGGCGGGGTGCTGACGGCCAACGTCGCCGACGGCCCGCCGCTGCGCTTCGCCCGCGGCCAGGTGGCCACCCTGTGCGCGGTCTTCCGGCACGTCGGCGTCCTGGCCGAGCCGGGCACGCTGCGCGGGCGGCGGTTCGGCAACCTCGTGGCGGTGGCCTCGGACGCCGAGCTGCCGGTCGCCGGGCTCACCCGGCGCTGCGCCGGCGACCCGATGCCCGCCCGGGTGGTGGCCGGTGAGGACCTCGGCCGGTTCGCGGGGAACGCCCAGCCGGTGCACGACGCCGACGCCGCGCCCTCCCCCGAGCCGCCTCCGGGGGTCTTCAGCCGCTGACCAGGGTCTTCCCCGATGCCCGGAGCGGCCGGCCGCGCCTAGTGTCGGCGCATGACGTACCCCTCACCCGTCCCCAGCCGGCTGACCCGCGACTCGCGGAACAAGATGATCGCCGGCGTGTGCGCCGGGATCGCCCGCCGCTACGGCATCTCCACCGGGGGCCTGCGGCTGGCCTTCGTCGTCTCCTGCATCCTGCCCGGCCCGCAGTTCATCGCGTACCTGGTCCTGTGGGTGCTGATGCCCCGGGACGACCGCTACTGACCCGCCGCGTCCGCGGCGGGCCGGCTCACCAGCTGCTGTTGCCGCGCTGGACGCCGCGGACGGCGGGCCGCACGTCGACCAGGTAGACCACGGTGGCGATGACCGCGGGCAGGCCGAGGAAGCTCATCGGGCCCTGCAGGTAGAGGACCACGGCCGACAGGGCGGTGATCGCCGCCCAGGCCGGCTTGGTGAGCTTGCCGACGGCGACGTAACCGGCGGCCGGGCGGATCACGGCGTCGACGAACGCCCAGGCAGCGACCGCGAGCATCACCAGCCGCAGGCCCTCGACGAGCGCGAAGTCGAACCCCATGCCCCGGAGGGTACCCGCCGGGGACGACGCCGGGACCCCTCCGACGGGGGTCCCGGCCCCGGACGTGACAGGGCCCCGGAGCGCAGGTGCAGCTCCGGGGCCCTGGTCAGTGGCCCCCTCCAGGGCACCGCCCCGGACGTGCGAGGGGCGGGGAGGGGGTCCTTCGTCAGTCGGTGCTGGTGGTGCGGGTGCGGGACACGCGGGCCGAGGTGCCGGCGGCGGACTTGGTGCGGGCCGCGGTGGTGCGCTTGGCCGGCTTGCGGGCGGCCTTCGCGGTCGCCTCGTCGGCGGCCTCGGCGGTCTCCTCGATCACGGCCTTGGCCTGCTCGGCGGCCTGGTCGACGGCCTTCTCCGCCTTGGCGGCGGCCTTGGTGGTCTTGCCGGCGGCCTTCTGGACCAGCGAGGTGACCTCGTTCGAGGCCTCGTTCACGGCCTCCGCGGTCTCCTGGATGGCGTCCTCGACGACGTCCTCGACCTTGTCGACGGCCTGCTCGGTGCGGACGACGAAGCGGCGGACGCCGGGCTGGCGGCGCAGCTCCTGCAGCACGTCGGCGCCGCGCTCGGCCAGCTGCTCGACGGCGGTGGTGGCCTGGGCGCGGGCCTGCTCGACCAGACCGGCGACGGTGCTCACGACCGTGTCGGGACGGACGGCGACGGCCAGCTGACGGCTGTTCTCGCGGGCCTGGGCGACGGCCTGCTCGGCGCGGGTGCGGGCCTCCTTGGCGGCCAGGTCGACCTGGACCTGGGCCTCACCGGGGAGGGCCTCGGCGCGGGTGCGCAGCGTGGCCAGGACGGTGCGGGCCTGCTCGACGGCGAGGTCACCGGCGCCGACGGCGACGAGGAGCGGGCGGCGGCTGCGCTCGGCGACCTGCTCGAGGAGGGTGGTGGCGGTGGTCATGCGGACTCCTTGGAGGGGTTCGGGTCGGTTCCGGGCGGGGGGATCGGGATGGCGCCCGGTGCGGTGCCGGCGGTGCGCGCGGGGGTGCTCGCTGCCGCGTACTCGCGGACGTAGGTCTCGTACAGCTCGATCAGCACGGCCTTGTGCCGCTCGGAGAGCTGGTCGTCGGACCGGATGGCCGCGACCGTGTCGGGGTTGCCGGCCCGCCGGTCGAGGATGCCCGCCTGCTCGTAGAGCGACTCGGCGGAGATCTTCAGACCCCGGGCGATGGCGGCGAGGATCTCCGCCGACGGCTTGCGCAGTCCCCGTTCCACCTGGGACAGGTAGGGGTTGCTCACCCCGGCGGTGCGGGCGAGCTCGCGCAGGGACACCCGGGCCGCGCTGCGCTGCTCCCGGATGTACTCACCCACCTGCGAACGCACCGCCGAGACCTGCTGGGCCTCGGCCGCGACGGTCTCCGCGACGCTCCCGGCGAGGAGGTCCACCTTCTCGCGGACCGACCTCACCTGACCGCTCACGAACTCGCCGGGGGTCTGCACTACTCGACGGTAACCACGGGTGCTAGCAACTGCAAGCGGTGCTGCTAGCACCGCTCCGTGAGTCTCCTCACACCCCGCGTGTCGCCGTCGACCCGCAGGTCAGCCGGCCGGTCGGTCGGTGAGGAGCGCCGAGGGCCGGACCTCCCCGACGACACCGTCGCCGCCGGTCACGGGCGTGACGGTCCACCGGTCGAGCATGTCGGCGTCGACCCCGAGGCGGCGCAGTGCGGCGGCGAGCACCGGCGCCCGTCCGCGGTCGCCGCCGTCGTCGAGCTTGTAGGCGATCGCGCCGCGGCCGGGCAGCGCGGCGACGTGCACGCCGTCGGCGCCGCCCTTGGCCAGCAGGCCGGGGACGGACTCCATCAGCAGCGTGTCGTCCCGGCCGGTGCCGGCCACGAACCAGGGGTGCGCGCGCATCGCGTCGGCCACGGCCCGCTCCGGGCTCCCCGGCTGCGCGTCGACCAGGGACCGCAGGCCGCGGGCGAGCCCGGTCAGGGACAGCCCGTGCTGGGGTGCGCCGCACCCGTCCACGACGACGGCGGCCACCTGCTCGCCCGCCGCCTCGCCGAGCCGCGCCTCGATCGCCTGCTGCAGCGGGTGCCCGCGGTCGAGGTACCCCTCGGTGGGCCAGCCGGCGGCGACGCAGGAGGCCAGCATCGCGGCGTGCTTGCCGGAGCAGTTGAAGGCCAGCCGTTCGGGCTCACGGCCGGCGACCGTCCAGGCGGCGCGGGTCGGCTCGTGACCGGGCAGCGCGGTCGGGCAGCCCAGCGCGTCGGGGCCGAGGCCGGCGGCGTCGAGGATCGCGGCGGCGACGTCGCGGTGGCCGTCCTCACCGGCGTGCGAGCCGGCGGCGATGGCGAGCTCCTCGCCCGAGCGGGGCTGCCAGCCGGCGGTGAGGTAGGCGGTGGCCTGCACCGGCTTGTTGGACGAGCGCGGCAGGACCGGGCGGGCGACGTCGCCGGCCGACCAGCGCACCGCGCCGTCGGGACCCAGGACGACGACCGCGCCGCGGTGCACCGACTCCAGGAACCCCGACCGCCAGACCTCGACGAGGACCGGCGCGTCCGGCCAGGGAACGGTGCGGGAACGGCTCCGCTCGGGGGGCCCGCGCCGAGCCTGCGAGGCGTGGGGAGGAGCGGGGTCCTTCATCGGCCCTCTTGGGCCAGCAGCGCGGCGACGTCGGCCTCGCCGCTGCGGTAACGGCGGGCCAGCTCCCCGGCGAGGGCGTCCATCACGTGCTGCACGCCGCGGCGCCGCTCCGACAGCGACCCCTCCGCGGCGGCCAGCGCGCGGGCGGCCCGCTCGAGGTCGGCGTCGGGGAGGCCCGACACGTCGGACAGGTCGACGTCGGGGGTCAGGCCGTGCACCCAGGACTCGTAGACCTCGGGCGCGGCCGGCTGCACCGTCTGGTGCCGGCCCAGGCCGTGCGCGGGACCGCGGCCCTTCTCGGCGAGGATCTCCGGCAGCAGGTCCACCAGCGAGCGCCCGTCGTGCTCGGCGCGGCGCTGCAGCTCGCGGCGCACGATGTCCAGCCGGCCCTGCAGCAGCCGCCGCGTGTAGGAGAGGTTGACCTCCTCCTGCTCGGCGCGCCGGCGCAGGCCGCGCACCTCCCCCATGGCGCGGGACTCCACGCCCTCGAGGAAGCCGGGGTCGAGCAGCGCGTCGACGGCAGCACCGCCGGCGGGCGTCGGGGAGGGGCTCACGGAGGTCACCGCCCGATGGTGGCAGACCGGACCGCGCGGACCCGGTCGCGGGCCGCCGCCCGGGTGTCGTCGAGCGCCGACGGGGCGTCGTCGGGGTCGACCGACGCGCGCGAGCCGCCCACGGTCAGGTCGGCGTCGGGGGCGACCGACTGCTTGACCAGCGCGAGCGCGACGACGCCGAGCTCGTGGTGGCGCACGACCGTGCCGGTGCGGCCGACCTCGCGGGCGCCGTTCAGCACCGGGGTGCCGGGCGCGGAGAGGTCCTCGCTGACGCCGTCGAGGTGCAGCAGGACCAGCCGCCGCGGCGGGCGGCCGAGGTTGTGCACGCGCGCGACGGTCTCCTGCCCCCGGTAGCAGCCCTTCTCGAGGTGGACGGCGCCGGTCAGCCACGGCAGCTCGTTGGGGATGGTGCGGTGGTCGGTGTCGACGCCGAGCCGCGGCCGGCGGGCCTCGACGCGCAGCGCCTCGTAGGCGTCGAGCCCGGCGGAGGCGGCACCCGCGGCGATGAGCGCGTCGGCGCGCGCGGCGACGTCGGCGCGGGGCACGAGCAGGTCGACCGCCGTCGCCCTGCCGTCGCCGAGGGGCGGCATCCGGCGCACGAAGCCGCCGCCGGGCAGGGCGGTCACGGCGTACGGGGCGTCCGGGGCGGGCAGACCCGCGGCGGCGAGCACCTCCGGGACGCGCGGGCCCACGAGGGACAGCAGCGCCCAGTCGGCGGTGACCCGCGCCGGCTCGACGCGGAGCAGGAAGCGCATCCGGTCGAGGAAGGTCTGCAGCGCCGTCCCCGTGCCCGGCTCGACGTCGGCCCAGGTGGTGCCGCCGAGCTCGGCGAGGACCAGGTGGTGCTCGACGTGGCCGTTCGGGGACAGCACCAGCGCCTCGGTGCCGGTGCCGTCGGCCAGCCGCTCGAGGTGCTGGCTGGTCAGGCTGTGCAGCCAGGTCAGCCGGTCGGCGCCGGGGATCGCGAGCACGTCGCGGTCGCTGCGGTCGACGAGACCGGCGCCCTCGGCGAGCAGCCGCTGCTCGCGCAGGGGGTCGCCGTGGTGGGCGGCGACGGTCGTGCCCTCGGCGAGGACGGCCCCCGGTCGCGTGGCCAGCGGGGAGGTGGTGGTCATGACTGCTCCGTCACTCCTGGGGTGTCCCGGACTCTCGACAGCGGCGGCACGTGCCCGACAGCGCGACGTGCCCCACGTCGAGGGTGAAACCCAGGTCGGCGGCCAGACGTTCCGCCGCCTCCTCCAGCAGCGCCGGGTCGGCCGAGGAGATCTCCCCGCAGGAGGCGCAGACGACGTGGAGGTGCGGGTGCTCCGAGGCGTGGTAGACCGGCGCACCCTTGCCCAGGTGCGTGTGCCAGACCAGGCCGAGACGCTCCAGCAGCTCCAGCGTCCGGTAGACGGTCGAGGTGTCCGGCGCCGCACCGCCGGGCCCGGCCTGCTCGCGCAGCCGCGCGCCGATGGCCTCGGGCGTGGCGTGGTCGAGCTCGGCGACGGCGGCCAGGACCTGCTGGCGCTGCGGCGTCAGCCGCAGGCCCTGGGCCCGCAGCCGCTCGGCCAGCGGGGCCGGACCGTGCTCGGTCGTCACGGAGCGAGCCTAGTTCCGGTCCCGCCGGCCGGGTCCGGATCACCGTCAGTCCACGGCGCTGCGGGCGCCGGCCAGCACCCTCTGCAGGGACGTCAGGTAACGCTCGGGGATGCCGTGCCCGCCGCGCGGCGGGAGGAACCGCGCGACGGTCGCACCGGTCACCTCGGCGGCGGCCGCGGCCTCGGCACCCAGCTCCCGCACCACCGGCGCGTCGCCCCACGACCGGCTGGCCGCCAGGTGGGCCATCGCCGCGGCGCTCTCGGCGCGCTCGCCCACGCAGTCGAACGGCTTCTCCGTCGCCCACAGCTTCCGGAACCCGTCGGCCAGCGAGGGGTCGGCGAGCGGGTCGCCCCCGAACATCTCCTCCGCCTCGGCCGGGGTCAGGAAGACGGCGAAGCAGAGGAAGGTGAACAGGCACTTGTCGCAGTGCAGGCACCAACGCTGCTCGGCCTGCCCGCCCAGGTGCCGCTGGGTGTAGGAGCGGTTGCAGCTGAGGATGTCCGCGCGCAGCGGCAGCGCGGCGACGGCCGCCACGGTGGCCAGCTCCGACAGCTGCCGGGTGAGGCTGAAGTACCCGGTGCCGACCTCGGCGGCGGCCGCGGCGAACAGGCGCTCGAACTCGTGGGACTTCGAGTACTGGTGGTTCACGCTCACGCCGTCGACGGTGAGCGTCTCCTCGTCGGCCGACCGCTCGTTGGCGAACACCACCGGGTCGTGGCCGCCGAGGACGGCGACCAGCGTGGCGATCGAGGAGTTGATCGCGGTCACCGGCACGTGCCCGTTGAGCCCGCCCTGCGCCGTCCGCTCGGCCAGCAGCGGGTCGAGCCTCCGCCGGACCTCGACCAGCGGGACGCCGGCCGCGCGGGCGACGTCCCGCTGGGCGCCGGTCGGGTTGACCGCCAGCGCCGTGCCGTCGGGGATGACGACGAGCGCGAGGGCGGAGTCCTTGCCGCCGCCCACCGGCAGCAGCGCGCCGCGCCCGCCGCCGGCCGGGGCCGCCCCGGGCTCGCGCACCTCGGCGTCGAAGTCGACGCGGTGCGGCACCGGGAGCCGGTTCACCGCGGCGAACTCCCCGAGCCCGTGCGTGTAGGCGGCCTGCGCGACGGCGAGCTGCGCGGCGGTGACCGGTCGCTCGACGGTGACCCGGCCGGGCGCGGCGAGCTTGTAGTAGCTGGTGCCCATGACCAGGTGCACCAGGTCCAGCGCGGCGTCGAGCTGCGCCGGCGCCGGGCCGGTCAGCAGCGCCGGGTCGAGGGTGAGCCGCTCGGTGAACTCGTCGTCACCGAGCCGGTAGGTGAAGGCCGCCTCGCCCGTCGCGGGGTCGAGGGACCGGTCGGCGACGGTGAAGTGGCCGGCCTCAGGACGCACGGACGCGCTCGGCGCCGGCGTCGACGAGGATCTGCTCATAGGTGGCTGCCAACTCCTCGAAGTCGCGGAAGCGGTTGTAGCTCGGGGCACCGGGCGAGAGCAGCACGACGCCGCCGGGTGCGGTGCCGGCGATCGCCGCCGCGACCGCCTCGGCCAGCGACGCCGTCTCGGTCAGGCGCACGGCGGCACCGGCCGCCTCCCGGCGGACGTCGTCGGCCAGCCGGGCCCCGGTGTCGGGGACGGTCACCAGGGCGACCTCCTCCCGACGGGCCACCAACGTCGCGGCCAGGCCCGTGTAGTCCAGGCCCCGGTCCTGGCCCCCGGCGATGAGCGTGACCGGGCGGCCGGCCAGCGCGTCGAGGGCGGCCAGCACCGAGACCGGTGTGGTGCTCAGCGTGTCGTCGACGAACGTGACCCCGCCCAGCGTGGCCACCGGCGAGAGCCGGTGCGGCAGCGCGCGGAAGGCCGCGACGGCGGCGGTGACGTCGTCGGCGCGGGCGGTGAGGTCCAGGCCGAGCAGCGCGCACGCGGCCAGCGCGACCTCCACGTTGCTGCGGTTGTGCGCGCCGGGCAGGTGCACCGGCTGCACGCGGGCGGCGAGGCCGGCGGGCAGCACGTCGGCGGGGTCGACCAGCCGCCCGGCGTCGAGGTGCTCCTCGGCCAGCGGGCGGGCCTGGGCGCTGACGACGACCGACCCCTCCGGGCAGGAGGAGAAGACGCGCAGCTTGTCGCGGTAGTAGGTCTCCGCCGAGCCGTGCCAGTCGAGGTGCTCGGGAGCCAGCGAGGTGAGCGCGCCGCGGCCGGCGAAGTCCGGCACGGCGGCGGCCTGGTAGCTGGAGACCTCCACGACGAGGGTCCGGTCGCCCACCCCGGGCAGGACGTCGAGCAGCGGGGTGCCGATGTTGCCGGCGTGCACGGCCGGGCGGCCGGCGGCGGTCAGCACGGCGGCCGCCAGCGCGCTGGTCGTGCTCTTCCCCTTGGTGCCGGTGACGCAGAGGACCGGCACCTCCCGCGCGGCGGCCTCGGCCAGCGCGACGCCGGTGCCGGTGGTCACGAGCGTGCGGTCGGCGAGCGCCCGCGCGTCCTCCCGGTAGGGGCTGATCCCCGGCGACCGGAAGACCACGTCGCAGCCGGCCAGGTCGGCGACGTCGGGGGTGGCGGTCACGCCGCCGGGCAGCGCCGCCGGGTCCACGGGGCGGCTGTCGGCCACCAGGACCGAGGCGGCACCGGCGGCCAGTGCCGCCGACACCGCGGCCCGGCCCTCCCGGCCGTGCCCCCAGACCCCGACGCGGCGGCCGGCCAGCTCCGCGAGCCGGAGGGACCGCTCCCGCGGGGGCGGTGCCGGGCGGGGGTCCACGCCCACCACTCTACGGACGGCCCGCCCCACGCACGGCGACGACGAGCCCGCGCCGATAGGCTGTCCGGCGGTGTGCCGGGAAGTCTGGTCGGCGGTGTCCGACCCGACCCAACACCCCGGAGCCGCCCCATGAACGCACCGCACGGCTCCACCCGCGTGTTCGCCCGCGGCTCGTGGACCGAGGCCAGCCGCATCGCCGACGTCCTGCGCAGGGAGACCGTCGGCGGTGTCCTGCTCCTCGTCGGCACGGTGATCGCCCTCGTCTGGGCCAACTCGCCGTGGTCGGCGGCCTACGAGTCCCTGCGGGACACCCGCGTCGGGCCCGCCTCGCTCCACCTGGACCTCACCCTCGGCACCTGGGCCGCGGACGGGCTGCTGGCGATCTTCTTCTTCGTCGCCGGCCTGGAGCTCAAGCGGGAGTTCGTGGCCGGCGACCTGCGCGACCCGCGCCGGGCGGCGCTGCCGGTGGCGGCGGCCGTCGGCGGCATGGTGATGCCCGCGGTCCTGTACACGCTGCTCAACCTGGGCGGCGACGGCGGCCTGCGCGGCTGGGCCATCCCCACGGCCACCGACATCGCCTTCGCCCTCGCCGTCCTCGCGGTGATCAGCACGCACCTGCCCAGCGGGCTGCGGACCTTCCTGCTCACCCTCGCCGTCGTCGACGACCTGCTGGCCATCACGATCATCGCGATCTTCTACACGTCGTCCCTCGCCGCGGGCTGGCTGGCGCTGGCCCTGCTGCCACTGGCGGTCTTCGGCCTCCTGGTGCAGAAGCGCATCCGCTCCTGGTGGCTGCTGCTGCCGCTGGCGCTGCTCACCTGGGTGTTCGTGCACGAGTCCGGGGTGCACGCGACCGTCGCCGGGGTGCTGCTGGCGTTCACCGTGCCGGTGGTGCGCAGCGACGCCGCGGGCGGGCCGGACGCCGGACCGGGGCTGGCTGAGCACCTCGAGCACCGGTTCCGGCCGATCTCCGCGGGGGTCGCCGTCCCGGTGTTCGCCTTCTTCGCGGCCGGGGTGACCGTCGGCGGACTGTCGGGCCTGGTCGAGTCCCTCGGCGACCGGGTGGCGCTGGGCATCGTCGTCGGCCTCGTGCTCGGCAAGGTGCTCGGCATCGTCGGCGCGAGCTGGCTGGTCACCCGGTTCACCCGGGCGGAGTTCGCCGACGACCTGGGGTGGCCCGACCTGGTCGGGCTGGCCCTGCTCGGCGGCATCGGGTTCACCGTGTCGCTGCTCATCGGCGAGCTCGCCTTCGGCCTGGGCTCCGAGCGCGACGACCACGTCAAGGTCGGCGTCCTCGTCGGCACCGTGCTCTCCGCGCTGCTGGCCTCCGTCGTCCTGCGGCTGCGCAACCGGCGGTACCGGCGGATCGAGGAGCTCGAGTCCGTCGACGCCGACGCCGACGGCATCCCCGACGTCTACCAGGGCGACACGGTGCGCGACCGGGCCGACCACGACCCCGACTGGCGGGGTGCGCCGCCGCCCGGGCGGCGACTCGGCGATTCGGCTGACGGCTGAACAACGTCGTTGCCGACCGCGGGACCGCGACGTACCGTCGAGGTACACGAGAGGGGAGGTGGTCCGAACAATTGATTTCTCATCGGACTCGTGAGGTGGCTGTCCGCTAGCCGCCGTCCAGATGGGCTGCCCGTTCGGAGTGGAATCCGAACGGTGGCACGTCATCGCCCGTCCGTCGCACGGCGGCGAGCGAGAACCGGACAGTCATCCGACCCCCGGGCTGCCGACACTCGTCCAGTCGGCCCGTGAGCTGCCGCCCCAGGTGGCGCCACGGAGCAGCCCGGGGGTTGTCCGTCCCCCGGGTACGGGACACCACCCTGTGATCGATCCGCACCACCGTGGGGGAGGAACGGCGGCCGTGCAGACCGCTGGGCGCACCGCGCCGGACGGCCGCTGGGTCGCCGAGGCCATCCGCGCCGCTCCTCCCGACACCGTCGCCGCGCTCGTCCCGGCCCGCTTCGCCGCCTACGCCCGCGTCTTCCACCCCGCCGTCCGCTACGACGGCGACGACGACGTGCACGTCCGCTGGGACGAGGTCGCCGCGGCCAACGGCACCACCGCGCACCGGCTCATGCAGTGGCCCGGCATCACCGGCTCCTGGGACTACCTCGGCGAGGCCGACCAGCCCGGGCTGTGGAACGACGCCCCCGCCGAGGGGCACCTGGTCGCGCACGTCGCCCGGGAACTGGTCGCTGTCCTCGAGGACCAGACGACGACGCCGGGGGAGTGCTGGTTCGGCTGGGACGACGGCGGCGCCGCCGACCTGCCCCGGCTGCGCCTCCCTCGCGCCGACCTGCTGCTGACCCGCGGGCCGGTGCAGCGCGCCGCCACCAACTTCGCCCCGGAGCCGCGCGAGCAGAGCGCCGCGCTGTGGTGGCCGGCCGACCGCGCCTGGTGCGTCGTCACCGACCCCGCGCTCACCAGCACCTACGTCGGCGCCGGCGTGGCCGCCGTCGACGCGCTGCTGGCCACCCGGCTCGAGGTGGCGCCGGCCGGCCCCCGCGACCCGGTCACGCCCGACTGCGACGCGGTCAACCCCGTCGCACCGCGCACCTAGGCCCGCGCGGGCACCGGGGCGCCGGCGGTCGCGGCGACCACCTCGTCCCAGGGCGTGGCGGTCAGGCCGAAGGTGTCCGTGGTCGCCGTCGCGTCGATGACGTACTCCTGGTCGAACTGGTGCCGGACGTCGGTCACCTCCCGCATGACCGGCGAGAACCAGCCGGCCGCCGTGAGCACCGGCCACGGGATGCCGCTGACCGGCACCGGCGCCCGGCCCATCGCGCGGGCGAGGTCGCCGAGGGCCTGGCGCTGCGAGCGCGGCGGGGCGCTCGGCACGTGCCAGGCCCGGCCCAGCCCCCGCTCGTCGGTGCCGAGGGTCGCCAGCGTGGCCGCGACGTCGGGGAGGTATGCCCAGCTGCGCGGCGCGTCGGGGTCACCGACCACCCAGGCACGCCGGCCGCGGCGCAGCGCCGGGAGCTGGCGCACCAGGTGCGACTGCGACGCCGGCACCTGCGGCCCCACGAAGTCCGCGGCGCGCGCCTCGGTCATGCGGATGCGCCCGGCCTCGTGCGCGGCCAGCGCCTCGCGCCACATGCCGATCCGCACCCGGCCCTTGGTGTCGGTGGCGGCCAGCGGGCCGTCCGGCGTCATCGGGCCGGCCGGGCGGCCGTAGACGTAGAGGTTGGCCATCGTGACGAGCACGGCGCCGGTGCGCTCGGCCGCGGTGAGCAGCGCCGCGGCCACCGGCGGCCAGTCGGTGGGCCACCGGTCGTAGGCGGGGTTGACCGCGTTGTAGAGCGCCGACGCGCCCGCGGTGGCCGCGGTGAGCGCCGCGGCGTCGGCGGCGTCCACCCGCCGGTGCTCGACCGCGCCCGCCGAGGTGCCACCGCTGCGCGACAGCACCCGCACCCGGTGGCCGCGGGCGGCCAGCGCCTCCGCCGTCGTGGTGCCCACGGGGCCCTTGCCCACGATCACGTGCAGTGCCATGCGGATCTCCTCACCATCCGACGAGAGCGGTGCTCTCGTTCCGGGACGACGATCTCCCGCCTTGCTCCGGCTGTCAAGAGCGGCGCTCTCTCTTGCGCGTGGTGCTCTCGGTCGGCAGGATCCGGTGGTGCCCACCGCCCGGGAGCGCGTCCGCGCCGAGCTCACCGCCGAGATCGCCGAGGCGGCGCGCCGCCAGCTCGCCCAGGTCGGCGCGGCCGCGCTGTCGCTGCGGGCGGTGGCCCGCGAGGTGGGCATGGCGTCGTCGGCGGTGTACCGCTACTTCCCCAGCCGCGACGACCTGCTGACCCGGCTGATCATCGACGGTTACGACGCCCTGGGGCAGGCGGCGGAGGACGCCGACGACCCGGCCGCGCCTCCGGAGGAGCGGTGGTCGGCGGTGTGCGGGGCCGTGCGCGCCTGGGCGCGCGCCCACCCGCACGAGTACGCGCTGCTCTACGGCTCACCGGTGCCCGGCTACGCCGCGCCGCGGGACACCGTCCGCGCGGCGTCGCGGGTCGGGGTCGTGCTCGGCGGGATCCTGGGCGACGCCGCCCGTGCCGGCCGGCTGCACGGCGACGGCGGTCGCGTGCCCGGCCTGCTCGGCGACGCCGCCGTCGAGGTCCTCGGACGGGACGCCCCGGGCATCGACGACGCCGTCCGCGTGCGCGCCCTGCTGGCCTGGAGCTCGCTGTTCGGCACGGTCAGCTTCGAGCTGTTCGGCCACCTCGTCGGGTCGGTCGAGGACGCCGACGCCTACTTCGCCCGGGCCGTCGCCGAGCTGGGCGCGCTGATCGGCCTCGACGCGTCCTAGAGCCGCGCGAGCTCCGCCTCGAGGTCGTCGAGGCCGAGCGACCCCTGTGACAGCGCGGCCATGTGCCACGCCTTGAGGTCGAAGTCCGCGCCGCGCGCCCGCTGGGCCGCCGCGCGGCCGGCCAGCCAGGCGCGCTCACCGAGCTTGTAGCTGATCGCCTGCCCGGGCAGGCCGAGGTAACGGATCAGCTCGCTGTCGAGGAACTCCGGGTCGCTGCCCAGGTGCTCGCCGGCGAAGGCCCGCGCGAGCTCCGGGGTCCACGGCCGGCCACGGGAGCCGGCGAGGACGCCCTCGGCGTCGTCGGGGACCGGCAGCCGCAGGTGCATGCCGATGTCGATGACCACCCGGATCGCCCGCAGCTGCTGGGCGTCGAGGTAGCCCATCCGCGCGCCCGGCTCGGTCAGGTACCCGAGCTCGTCCATCAGCCGCTCGGCGTAGAGCGCCCAGCCCTCGACGTTGGCGCTGACGGAGCCCAGCGACGTCTGGTAGGTCGACAGGTCGCGGCTGACGTACGCCCACTGGGCCAGCTGCAGGTGGTGACCGGGGACGCCCTCGTGGTACCAGATCGAGACCAGGTCCCAGAGCGGGAAGCGCTCGCGCCCCAGCGTGGGCAGCCAGGTGCGGCCGGGACGGGAGAAGTCCTGCGCGGGGCGGGTGTAGTACGGCGCCGCCGCGCTGCCCGGCGGCGCGATCATGGCCTCGACGTGGCGCACCGGCTCGGCGAGGTCGAAGTGCGTGCCGTCCAGCGCGGTGATCGCCTCGTCCATCATCGACTGCAGCCGCTGGCGGATCGCCTCCACGCCGTCGACCGCGGGGCCGTGCTCGTCGAGCCAGCGCATCGCCTCGACCGGCGTCGACCCCGGCCGCAGCGCCTGCGCCTCGGCCCGCTGCTCGCCGAGGATCCGCCGGTACTCCGACCAGCCCCAGGCGTAGGCCTCCTCCAGGCCGGCGCCCGCGCCGAGGTCCGAGCCGTTCCAGCGCCGCGCGGCGATCGCGTAGCGGTCCCGGCCGACGGCGTCCGGCGTCCCCTCGGCCCGCGGCAGGTACTCCTCGCGCAGGAAGTCGCGGACCTCGGCCACCGCGGCGTCGGCGTCCCGTGCCGCGGCGTCGAGCTCGCTGCGGACCGCGTCGGGCCCGGAGCCGGCCAGCTGCCCGAAGAAGGGCCCGCGCAGCCACTCGTCGAGCTGGCCGACGACGGTGGACACCTGCCGCGGCGCCACGAGCAGCCCGCGCCGGGCACCCTCGCGCAGCGTGTCGAGGTAGCCGCGGTAGGCCTCGGGCACCCGCGCCATCCGGCGGGCGACCACGCCCCAGTCGTCGTCGGTCGCCGTGGGCATGAGCAGGAAGACCTGGCGGATCGAGTGCACCGGGCTGAAGAGGTTCGACAGCGCGCGGAAGCCCTCGCCGGCCTCGTGCGCGGCCTGCTCGGCGCCCAGCCGCTCGCGCAGCAGGCGGGCGCAGCGGCGCTCGACCGCGTCGTCCTCCAGGGCGGGGTCGGCGGCGAGGACGGCGTCGAGCTCGGCGAGCGTACGGCGGGTCAGCTCGGCCTCGGCCTCGAGCCCGGCCGGGCTGGGGTCGGGCAGCCGGTCGTCGCCGGGGCGGGTGCCCAGCGACGTAGCGACGATCGGGTCGAGGTCGCAGACGGCGTCGACGTAGCGGTCGGCCACCGTGCGCGGGGTGGTGGGGTGGGTGGATCCCCGCGGGGTCCCGCTCACCGGAGGCGCTCCAGGCGCGCCGACATCGTGGGCCGCAGCGGCGTGTCCGCCCCGGCGCGGTCGATCGCGTACATCAGCGCCCCCTCGACGATGCCGTACAGCCGCACGGCGCGGATGGTCTCCGGCGCGTCGGGGGTCCGGGCGACGACGTCGCTGGTCAGCTCCCAGCTCGTGGTCGTGCGCGCCGTCCCGACGTAGAGCTCGATCAGGCCGTCGGGGCTGGCCACCAGCAGCTCGACGTCGTCCTCCCCGCGAGGCCGCCAGAAGCCGGTCTCGCGCAGCGCCGGGCCCTCGACCCGGCCGTCGTCGCCGATGAGCCAGGTGCGCGACTCGTAGGCGAGGAAGTCACGGCCGTCGTGCGCGAAGCGCACCCACTGGCCGAAGCGCCGGTCACCGGCAGCACCACCGGCCTGCCCTCCGGCGAGCACGCCCTCGCCGTGCCACTCCCCCAGCAGCGGCAGCACCGACAGCAGGCCGTGCGCCACCTCGGGGCCGTCGCGGACGTCGACGGTGTCGACGACGGGCAGGTCGGTCGGGCCGGTCACCGGCCGGCGTCCCGGGCAGACATGCCCGCCACGGTAGTCAGCGCCCGCGGGCGGCGCGTCCGGGTGGGGACGGCGGCACGCGCGCGGGCTCCCGCCGGGCGCGGGGACGGCGGGCCAGCCGGCGGACGGCGACCGCGCACGCGAGCGCCATCAGCAGCGCGAGCGCGACGAGGACCCAGGCGGCGACCACGACGCCACGGTAGGCAGCCTGCCCGGCGCACCGCGGCCGGACCCGCCGGGCCGGGCAGGATGGGGCCCGTGCCGTTCACGGGCAGCCACCCCGCGGCCGTGCTGCCGCTGCTGCGCACGGGCCTGCCGGCCTCGGCACTGGTGGCCGGCTCGCTGGCTCCCGACCTGCCCTTCTTCCTGCCGGTCGACCTCGGCGCGCCGACCCACACCGCGCTCTCCGTCGTCACCACCGACGTGCTGCTGGGCGCGCTGCTGTGGGCGCTGTGGCACGGGCTGCTCTCCCGCCCGGTGCTCGCCTGGGCGCCGGCGCCGCTGGTGGCGCGGCTGCCGGCGCGGGCGGCGCCCGGGCTGCGCCGGCGGCTGCGCACCGCCCGCCAGGGTGCCGCGGTGCCGGCCGCGCTGGCCGCCGGCGCGGCCACGCACGTCCTGTGGGACGAGTTCACCCACCCCGGGCGCTGGGGCGCCGGGCACGTGCCGGCGCTGGCCTCGACCTGGGCGGGGGTGCCCGGGTACTCCTGGGCGCAGGACCTGAGCGGGCTGGCCGGCGGGCTGGTGCTCGCCGGCTGGCTGGTCGGCTGGTGGCGGCGCACCCCGGCCGGGCCGGCGGTGTCGCGGCCGCTGTGGTGGCTGCCGTGGACCGCCCTGGCGGTCGCGGCCGGTGCGGCCGGCGCGATGGCGGCCGCGGGTGCGCCGGACGTGCGGTCGGGAGCCGTGGCGGCCGCCTTCACCGGCGGCGGCGTGGCGCTGGGGACCGCCGTCCTGCTGGCTCTGGCCTGGACCGTGCGCGGGCGGACCGGACGCGGCTGGGCGTCGCCGCTCAGGCCTCCCCCGGGTCCGCGCCCCGGACGGCGCGGCCGCCGTCGACCGGCAGCACCACCCCGGTGACGAAGGCCGCGGCGTCGGACAGCAGGGAGGTCACCGCCTCGGCGACCTCCTCCGGTGTCCCCACGCGGCCGAGCGGGTGCAGGGCAGCCATCTGCGCCTCGGTGCGGGCTGCCTGCTCGGGGTCCTGGCCGGCCAGCAGTGTCCGGTGGCGCGCGGTGTCGACCGATCCGAGCGCGACGGCGTCGACGCGGATCCCTGACGGGCCGGCGTCGACCGCCAGCGCCCGGGTCAGGCCCCCGACCGCCGCCTTCGCGGCCGTGTCGCCGGTCACGGACACCGGCCCGTCCGCGGGCTGCTCCGGCGGGTCCCGGTCGAGCACGACGACGGTCGCGCCGTCGCGCAGCAGCCGCGCCGCGACGGCCCGCCCGATCCCGCGGGCGCCGCCGGTCACCACGGACGACCTGCGCACGGGCCCATCCTGCCCCGCGGACACGCAGCGCCCCTCCCGGCCGGGGCCGGGAGGGGCGCTGGGTCGGCCCCCGTCCAGAGGCTCGCCGCGAGCCTGCGAGTGGCGAGGGGGACGGGGGTCCTTACTCGAGGACGACGGTGGTCTCGGTCAGGCCGACCTCGGCGTCGACGACGCGCTCACCGCGCCCGACCGGCGCCAGCGAGCGCAGCTTCCACTTCCCCGGCGCGGCGAAGAAGCGGAACTCACCCTCCGGGCTGGTCACCACCTCGGCGGTGAACTCGTCGGTCTCGTCGAGCAGCCGCACGTAGGCGCCGGCCACCGGGGCGCCGTCGTGCCAGACCTGGCCCTGGATGACCGTCTGGGTGTCCAGGTCGATGCCGGCGAGGGCGCCGCCCTGCTTCGGAGCTCCGCACATGTCAGCTCACTTCTCGATCGGGACGCCGACGAGCGAGCCGTACTCGACCCAGCTGCCGTCGTAGTTCTTGACGTCGGTCTTCCCGAGCAGCTCGCGCAACACGAACCAGGTGTGGCTCGAGCGTTCGCCGATCCGGCAGTAGGCGATGGTCGGCTTCGTGTCGTCGAAGCCCTGCTCGGCGTAGAGCGCCTCGAGCTGCTCGTCGCTCTTGAACGTGCCGTCCTCGTTGGCCGCCTTGCTCCACGGGATGTTCTTCGCCGTGGGGACGTGGCCGCCCTTCTGCGCCATCTCCTGCGGCAGGTGCGCCGGGGCGAGGATCTTGCCGGAGAACTCGTCGGGCGAGCGGACGTCGATGATGTTCTTGGAGCCGATCGAGGCCACGACCTCGTCGCGGAAGGCCCGGATCGAGAGGTCCGGCTCCTGCGCCGTGTACTCGGTGGCCGGGCGCTCCACGGCGTCCTTGGACAGCGGGCGGCCGTCGAGCTCCCACTTCTTGCGGCCGCCGTCGACCAGCTTGACGTCCTGGTGGCCGTAGAGCTTGAAGTACCAGTAGGCGTAGGCGGCGAACCAGTTGTTGTTGCCGCCGTAGAGGACGACGGTGTCGTCGTTGGCGATGCCGCGCGAGGACAGCAGGGCCTCGAAGGCGCCCTTGTCGACGAAGTCGCGGCGCAGCGGGTCCTGCAGGTCCTTCTTCCAGTCCAGCTTGACGGCGCCCTCGAGGTGGCCGCCGTCGTAGGCGCTGGTGTCCTCGTCGACCTCGACGAAGACGATGCCGGGCTGGCCGAGGTGTTCCTGGGCCCAGTCGGCGGTGACGAGCACGTCGGTGCGGCTCATGGGGGTACTCCTCCGTGTGGTGGGTGTGCGGACGATCAGGCGGTGCGGGCAGGGCCGGCCCGACGGACGGCCGGGTCCGGCTCGCCGTCGACGGCGGCGCCGGGGACCCGCGCGGCGACCGTGCGGGCAGGACTCTGCGACATGGATGGGCTCTCCGGACGGCGGTCAGGGCACGTCTGGGCGGAGCGGGGCCGCCCTCAGGAGGCGCGACACAGGCAGCTGCCGACGCGGCACAGGTCGACTGTGCGGCGCGAGGTCAGCAGGGTGCCCACGCGCCGAGGGTAACCGATCACGCCCGTGTCCCCGTGTGGGCGTCGACGAGGGCGGTGAGCTCCTGCGGCCGCGGGGCACCGCTGCTGCGGCCGAGCAGTCGCCCCTCGCGGTCGAGGTAGAACAGCGTCGGCGTGCGCCGGACGTCGAGCGCGCGCACGGCCTCGAGGTGGCTCTCGGCGTCGACGTGGACGTAGGCCAGCCCCGGCCGGGTGGCCTGCAGGTGCTGCAACCGGGCGCGCGTGGTCCGGCAGGGCCCGCAGAACGCGGTGGAGAACTGGACGACGGTGAGGTCCGCGTCGGCCGGCCGCACGCCGAGGTCCTCGAGCACCGCGGTGGGTCCGCCCACGCACCCCTCCTCCGCCGCTCGCGACCGGCCGCCGCGGCGGGCTCCGCCGGTCCGCTCGTCCCCGGCACCAACCCGACCGGTCCGGTGCGCATTCCCGGGCGGGCCTCAGGACGCGCGCAGCACCGTGTCGGTGGCCTCGGCGGTGACGTCGACGCCGTCGTCGGCCGGCCGCAGGCCCGTCAGCCGCAGCCCGAACGGCAGCTCGACGGGGTAGCGCAGGTCGAGCAGGTCGGCGGCCCGGTCGACGACGACGTCGGGGACGCCGACGCCGGCCGCCTCCGCCTCCTCGACGTCGACCACGAGGTCCTGGCCGTCGAGCGACACCGTGCCGACCGCGGTGAGCGGCACGGAGTAGCCGAGCACCTCGACCGTGCGGGTGACGCGGAGCCCGTCGCCCTCGCGGGCCAGCGTCGTGTTCCCGCCGAACTGCTGCTCGAGCAGCGCGTAGGACAGCGTCGCGGTGCCGTCCACCCGGTCGACGGGCACCTCCTGCACCGATCCCGACAGCGCGCCGGACAGCGGCACGTGGACCCCGCGCAGGCGGACGTCGGCGCGGGTGCCCTCGGGCAGGCCGAGCTCCGCGGCGGTCAGGGCGAGGCGGACGTCGTCGTAGGTGCCCGACACCGCCTGGGTGAGGAAGGGCCACCCCTGCACGTCGACGTCGGGGGTCCCGGCCAGCCCGCCCGCGTCGCGCAGCGCCTCGGCCACCCGGTCCTCGGCGATGCCCTCGGCCACCGGGTCGGCCACGAGGGCGAGCACGACGAGCAGCGCGAGGACGACGAGGAGGGCGCGCACCGGGTCAGACGACGGCCAGCGCCAGCAGCACGGGCGCGCAGACGGACAGCGGCAGCACGGCCTCGACCGCGGCCCCCGCCGCGGCGGCCCGGCCCCTGGCCTCGCCGACGACGACGAAGGAGGCGGCCGTCCCGCCCAGCGCGGCGACCAGGCCGAGCACCAGGCCCGTGGTGGTGCCGGAGACCACGTCGACCAGCTCCCCCGTGCCGCTCGCGAGCAGCGCGACGGCGACCCCGGCCGCGGCGGCGAGCAGCAGCCCCGGCACACCGCGGTCGGCCCCGGCGGCGACCGCGGGACGGGGCAGGACCGCGTCGACGAGGTGCCCGGCGACCAGCGCGGCGCCGACGACGAGCAGCGGCGAGCCGGCGGGGTCGCCGACGTCCCCGGTGACGTCGGGCAGCAGGAGGAGCGCCAGCGCGCAGACGGCCGCGACCAGCAGCGCGACGCTGCCGAGGGAGCCGACGACGTCGGTGCGCGGCGGCCGGCGCAGCATCTGGTGCAGCACGGCGGCGATCAGCGCGGGACCGGCCACGGCCAGCAGCAGCCCGGGACCGGGCCGGTCCCCGGAAGGAGCGAGCAGGTCCACGGCGAGGTCGGCGCCGACCGCGGCCGCGGCCCCGAGGACCGCGACGCCCGCAGCGCCGGCCGGTGCGGTGGCGGTCACCCACGCGGCCACCAGGACCGCCTGCAGCACCAGGACGGCGACCAGCCGGCCGTGCCCGCCGAGCAGGTCAGGCGCGAGCAGCAGGAGCGCGACGGCGGCTCCCGCGACGACCGCGGCGGCGACGTGCCGCGCCCGGGTGGCGGACCGGGGATCCAGCGCCGTGGTCACGCGCCCTCCCCGCCCGGGGCGGCCCGGCATCCCCGCCGGTGCCGTCGTCTCCCGCTCGCGCCGATCGTCGCAGATCCCGCCCGCCCGGCGAGCGGAGTGGCACGCGTGTCCCGGCCCGGCGACGGCCATGAGTCGATCCGACCCGGGACCGGTACCGGGCGGTTCGCCGGGGAACGGGGACACGTCGGTTATCCTGCGGTCCCGGTTCGACAGCGCCGTCGACTGCCCTCCCCGAGGAGACGACATGCGACTCGTGCTCATGACCGCGGCGCGTCAGGCCACGACCGAGGTGCTGCCCGCCCTCGGCCTGCTCGGCCACCAGGTGCGCGTCGTGGCCCCCGAGCTGTCGAGCCTGCTCGACGGCGACTCCGGCGACGTGGTGCTCGTCGACGCCCGCCACGACCTCATCCAGGCCCGCACGCTGTGCGGCCTGCTGTCCTCCACCGGGGTCGCCTCCGCCCTCGTCGCCGTCCTCTCCGAGGGCGGGCTGGTCGCGCTGTCGGCCGACTGGGGCGTCGACGACGTCCTGCTCGACACCGCCGGCCCGGCGGAGGTCGACGCGCGGCTGAAGTGGGCCACCGCCCGCCGGCTGGCCGCGGCCACCCCGGCCGACGGCGCCGACGGCGGCGTCACCCAGGCCGGCGAGCTGGTCATCGACGAGCACAGCTACTCGGCCAAGCTCCGCGGCCGCCCGCTCGACCTCACCTACAAGGAGTTCGAGCTCCTCAAGTACCTCGCCCAGCACCCGGGCCGGGTCTTCTCCCGCGCCCAGCTGCTGCAGGAGATCTGGGGCTACGACTACTTCGGCGGCACCCGCACCGTCGACGTCCACGTGCGCCGGCTGCGCGCCAAGCTGGGCACCGAGCACGAGGCGCTGATCGGCACGGTCCGCAACGTCGGCTACAAGCTCGACCAGCACGTCGCCGACGCCACCGCCGCGGCCGCCCGCGCCCAGGCGGAGGAGCCCGCCGCGACCACCGTCGCCGACGCGCGCGACGCCGCCCCGCTGCTCTGAGCACCGCCGTCGTCTCCGGCCCCGCGCGGCTCGACCCCGCGCGGACCGCGGCCGTCCTCGCGCTGCTGCGCGCGGCCGCCGAGGCCGACGGCGTGCGCCCGCTGTCGGAGGAGGCCGAGCTGCGGCTGCAGCACGGCGGCCCGGCGGGGGGCCACGACGTCCTGGCCACCGACGCCGACGACGCGGTGACCGGCTACGCCCGGCTCGAGCTCGGCGACGGCACGGGGGACGCCGAGGCCGAGCTGGTCGTCGCCCCCGGCGCCCGGCGGCGCGGGACCGGGCGGGCGCTGCTCGCCCGCCTCGAGGAGCTCGCCGCCGGCCGCCCGCTGCGAGTGTGGGCGCACGGCGACCTCCCCGCCGCGAGCGCGCTGGCCACCGGGCGCGGCTACACCCGGGCCCGCGTGCTGCTGCAGATGCGCCGTCCGCTGGGCGACGCCGACCTGGCCGGGGGCCCGGCCCTCCCGGCCGACGTGTCCGTGGCCGCCTTCCGCCCCGGCCGCGACGAGGCGGCCTGGCTGCGGCTCAACGCCCGGGCCTTCGTCGCCCACCCGGAGCAGGGCGCGTGGACGCCGGAGGACCTGCTGCTGCGCGAGGCCGAGCCCTGGTTCGACCCGGCCGGGTTCCTGCTCGCCTGGCGGGGCGACCGCGACGCCGGCGGCACGCTGCTCGGCGCGCACTGGACCAAGGTCCACCCGCCCGGCGACGCCGGCCCGGACGCCGTGGGCGAGGTGTACGTGCTCGGCGTCGACCCCGACGCCCAGGGGCTCGGGCTGGGCCGGGCGCTCACCGCCCGCGGCCTGGCGCACCTGCGCGGGCGCGGGCTCGACGAGGTGCTCCTCTACGTCGAGGAGGACAACACCGCCGCGGTGACCCTGTACGGGCGCACCGGCTTCACGCGGTACGCCGTCGACGTCTCCTGGCGGCGCACCCCCTGACCTCCGGACCGTGGTGCGAACGGACCTTCCTCCCGCACCACGGTCGCCTCCCGCCACCGGAAACGCCCGGGTTCACCTGCTCGACGTGACGTCGTTCTCACCTGGTCGGGAAAGGCTCCGCGGCCGTTCACCGGCCGTTCATCGAGCGACCCGGGACCGGCCACCTGCGCTCCCTACCGTCCCTCTCGTTGGTCCTCCCCTGCCCGGCAACGAGGTCCGGGCTCCTTCGAAAGGCACTGGGTTGAAGCTCAGCACCAGGTCGCGCGCCGTCGTCCTCAGCACGGCGCTGACCAGCACCCTCGCGCTCGCCGCATGCGGCGCCGCCAACGAGTCCGAGAGCTCCTCGGGCGGCGGCAGCGACTCGGGCGCCGCGTCGCTCAGCGGCGCCCTCGCCGGCGCCGGCGCCAGCAGCCAGCAGGCGGCGATGGAGGCCTGGCAGGCCGGCTTCGAGGGCGAGTACCCCGACGTTCAGTTCAGCTACGACCCCGCCGGCTCCGGTGCCGGTCGCGAGCAGTTCATCGACGGCCGCGCCGACTTCGCCGGCTCCGACGCCCCGCTGGACGAGGAGGAGCTGACCGCCGCGCAGGAGCGCTGCGGCGGCGGCGAGGTCTTCGAGCTGCCGAACTACATCTCGCCGATCGCGGTCATCTTCAACCTCGAGGGCGTCGACTCACTCGACCTCACGCCCGACACGATCGCCCGCATCTTCAGCGGCCAGATCACCACCTGGAACGACCCGGCGATCGCCGCGGACAACCCGGACGCGCAGCTGCCCGACACGGCGATCACGCCGGTGCACCGCGGTGACGACTCGGGCACCACGGACAACTTCACCGACTACCTGTTCCAGACCGCCCCCGACGTCTGGACCTCCGAGCCCGACGGCGTGTGGCCGCTGCCCGGCGGCGAAGCGGCCAACGGCACCTCCGGCGTCGTCGGCGTCGTGGAGAGCACCGTCGGCGCCGTCACCTACGCAGACGCCAGCCGCGCCGGCGAGCTGGGCGTGGCCAACGTCGCCGTCGGCGAGGAGTTCGTCGCCCCGTCGGCCGAGGCCGCCGCTGCCGTCGTCGAGAACTCCCCCGCCGTCGAGGGCCGCGGCGAGTACGACTTCGCCATCGAGCTCAATCGGCAGACGGAGGGTTCGGGTGAGTACCCGATCGTCCTCGTCAGCTACCACGTCGGATGCGTCGAGTACGACGACCAGGCCACCGGCGACGCCGTCAAGGCGTTCATGTCCTACGTGATCAGCGAGGACGGCCAGCAGGCGGCCGCCGAGAACGCCGGCAACGCGCCGATCTCCGGCACCCTGCGCGAGCAGGCGCAGACCGCGGTGGACGCGATCTCCTCCGCCGGCTGACCGGAACCCCTCAGGTGGCCCGGGGTGTCGACGACGCCCCGGGCCACCGCCCCGCCCGGAGACGGGCACTCCCCGCACCACCGACCGACCGACCGGAGCAGCGGTGACCGCCACGAAGGCCCCGACCGAACCCCCGCAGCAGCGCGTCGTGCGCCGTCCGGGTGACCGCGTCTTCGCCGGGAGCGCCAAGGGCTCCGGCATCTTCATCCTGCTGGTGCTGGCCGGCGTGGCCGCGTTCCTCGTCAGCGAGGCGATCCCGGCGCTCACCGCACCGCCGGAGGACATCCCCGGCGGCGAGGGCCTGGCCGGCTACATCGCCCCGCTCGTCCTCGGCACGCTGCTCGGCGCCGTCCTCGCCCTCGTGGTCGCGACCCCGCTGGCGGTGGGCATCGCGCTGTTCGTCACCTACTACGCGCCCCGCCGGATCGCGGCCGCCCTGGGCTACGTGATCGACCTGCTCGCGGCGATCCCCAGCGTCGTCTACGGCTTCTGGGGCCTGGCGGTCCTCGCGCCGGCCCTCGTGCCCTTCCACGTGTGGGCCGCCGACCACCTCGGCTGGATCCCGCTGTTCGCCGGTCCCGCCTCCACCAGCGGCCGCACGATGCTCACCGTCGGGTTGGTGCTCGCGGTCATGATCCTGCCCATCATCTCGGCCATCGCCCGCGAGGTCTTCAGCCAGGCGCCGGCGCTGCACCGCGAGGCCGCCCTGGCCCTCGGCGCCACGCGCTGGGAGATGATCAAGATGGCGGTGCTGCCCTACGGCAAGTCGGGCGTGATCGCCGGCGCGATGCTGGGCCTCGGCCGCGCGCTCGGCGAGACGATGGCGGTCGCGATCGTGCTCTCCGGCGGCGCCGGTGCCACGCTCAACCTGATCAGCAGCTCGAACCCCTCGACGATCGCGTCGAACATCGCGCTGCGGTTCCCGGAGGCCACCGGCCTGGGGATCAACACCCTGATCGCCAGCGGCCTGGTGCTCTTCGTCATCACGCTCGCGGTCAACATGCTCGCCCGCTGGATCGTCGACCGGCGCGCCGACTTCTCCGGAGCCAACTGATGAGCACCTCCACGCAGTCCGCGCCGCAGGTCGCCCCCGAGTCGCAGGGCCCTGTCCCCCGTCGCCGGCACCTGCCGCGGTACGCCCCGCTGGGCCTCTACGCCGCCGGGATCGCCGTCGGTGCGCTCCTGTCGCTGCTCACCGGCTTCAGCATCGCGCTGACCGTCGTCTACGGCGCGGTCCTCGGGACGCTGGCCGTGTACATCGGCTCCCGGGCCGTCGAGGGGCGGCGCAAGGCCACCGACCGGCTGGTCACCGCGCTGGTCACCACGGCCTTCGGGATCGCGATGATCCCGCTGGTCTCGCTGGTCTGGACCGTCCTCGACAAGGGCCTGGCCCGCTTCGACGGCGCCTTCTTCAGCAACTCGATGTTCCGGGTCGTCGGTGAGGGCGGCGGCGCGTACCACGCCATCCTCGGCACGGTGATCATCACCGCGCTGACGGCGGTCATCTCGGTGCCGATCGGCCTGCTGACCGCCATCTACCTCGTGGAGTACGGCTCCGGCCGGCTCAAGAGGGCGATCACCTTCTTCGTCGACGTCATGACCGGCATCCCGTCGATCGTGGCCGGCCTGTTCGCCTTCGCGCTGTTCACGCTGCTGTTCGGCAACGACGTCCGGATGGGCCTCATGGGCGCCGCGGCACTGTCGGTCCTCATGATCCCCGTCGTCGTCCGCTCCTGCGAGGAGGTCCTCAAGCTCGTCCCCAACGAGCTGCGCGAGGCCAGCTACGCCCTGGGCGTGCCCAAGTGGCGGACGATCGTCAAGGTCGTCCTGCCGACCGCCGTCGCGGGGCTCGGTACGGGCATCACGCTGGCGGTCGCCCGCGTCGTCGGCGAGACCGCACCGCTGCTCATCACCGTCGGCCTGATCACCGGGACGAACCTCGACCCGTTCGACGGACGCATGGCGACGCTTCCGGTGTTCGCCTACTACCAGCTCACCCAGCCGGGCACCGCCACCCAGGCGTTCCTGGACCGGGCCTGGACGGCGGCCCTCGTCCTCATCATCCTGGTCATGGCCCTCAACGTCGTGGCCCGCCTGATCAGCCGCTTCTTCGCTCCCAAGACCGGTCGCTGAGCGACCCGACCCGGAGGATCCGCACGTGGCCAAGCGCATCGAGGTCTCCGACCTCAACATCTACTACGGCAACTTCCTGGCCGTGGAGGGCGTCAACGTCTCCATCGAGCCGCGCAGCATCACCGCGCTGATCGGCCCGTCCGGCTGCGGGAAGTCGACCTTCCTGCGCTCGCTGAACCGCATGCACGAGGTCATCCCCGGCGCCCGCGTCGAGGGCAAGGTCGTCATGGACGGCCAGGACCTCTACGCCTCGGACACCGACCCGGTCGACGTCCGCCGGCAGATCGGCATGGTCTTCCAGCGACCGAACCCGTTCCCGACGATGTCGATCTACGACAACGTCGTGGCCGGCAACCGGCTCAACAGCAAGAAGATGAAGAAGTCCGAGACCGACGACCTGGTCGAGCGGTCGCTGCGGGGCGCGAACCTCTGGAACGAGGTCAAGGACCGCCTCGACCGGCCCGGCTCGGGCCTGTCCGGTGGTCAGCAGCAGCGGCTGTGCATCGCCCGCGCGATCGCGGTCGAGCCCGACGTGCTGCTCATGGACGAGCCGTGCTCGGCCCTGGACCCCATCTCCACGCTCGCCATCGAGGACCTGATGGCCGAGCTGAAGGACCGCTTCACCATCGTGATCGTCACGCACAACATGCAGCAGGCGGCGCGGGTGAGCACGTCCACCGGCTTCTTCAACCTCAACGGGGTGGGCCAGCCCGGCCGGCTGATCGAGTTCAACCCGACCGAGAAGATCTTCAGCAACCCCGACCAGAAGGCGACCGAGGACTACATCTCCGGCCGCTTCGGCTGAGTAGTGACCCCCCTGCCCCCCGCCACTCGCGAGCTCGCGGCGGGACGCTGCACGGGGGCCACCCGAGGGAAGGGCCGCCGCGGGACCCCCGCGGCGGCCCTCGTCGTGTGTGCGGCCGTGCCGGCCTGCGCGGTGTGTGCGCCTGTCAGCCGCAGCTGACGGGGCCGGTGCCGGCAGGAGCCGCCGCGGCAGCGGTCCCGGCGGCCGGCACGGGCGCCGGCGCCACGGCCGCCGCGGGGGCGGGGACCTGGACCGGGACGACGCCGGAGTAGCCGGGGCCGAGCACCAGTTGCACGGTGGCGCCGACGGCGTCGCTGGGCTGCAGGACCGCGCCGGGGACGGCGGCGGCCACGGTGCGCGCCTGCTCGACGACCCCGGTCCCGTGGCGGACGACGGTCTGGTTCACCGTGCCGCTCTCGTTGCCGACCTCCCCCACCGTGAAGCCCTGCTGGCGCAGCAGGTCGCCCACGGTGCCGGCCAGCCCGCTGGTGGCGGTGGCGTTGAGGACGTCGACGGTGACCGCGGCCGGTGCCACGGACAGCGGCTGCGCGGCGGGGCTCGCGGGCGACTGCTCGGCGCCGGTGTCCACCGCGGGACCCTCGGCGGCAGGGGCGGCGGCCGGGTCCTCGAGGGGGGCCGCGGCGGCCGCGGCGACCGGAGTGGCCAGCTCGGCGGGTACGGCGCCGTCCTCGATGACGCCGTCGAACAGCGAGCGGGTGGCCGCGCCGTCGAGCAGCACGTGGGCCTGGTCGCTGCCGGCCGGCACGTAGCCGACCTGCGCCACCGGCAGGCTGGCGCGCTGCACCGCGTCCTCGTCGAGACCCCCGAGCGCGGAGGCCAGCGTGCGCAGGTCGCCGAGCGTCGTCTGCTCGTCGACGGTGAGCGCGTCCGCGGCGCGGGTCAGGAAGCGGGTGAGCTCGTAGGTGTCGGCGAGCATCCCCACGGTCATCGCCGAGCGCAGTGTGGCCGACAGCAGCTGCTGGGTCCGCTCGGCGGCGGCGATCCCGGTGACGTCGGACCCGGCGTCCCCCGGCGCGAGGTAGCGGGTGGCCTGGGCGCCGGTCAGCTGCGAGGTGCCGGCCGGCAGCGGGGCGGCCGACGCGGTGTCGGCCGGGCCGGCGGTGGGCAGGCAGACGCTCACCCCGCCGACGGCGTCGACCAGGGCAGGCAGCCGGGCGAGGTCGACGGCGAGGTAGTGGTCGACGCGCAGGCCGGACAGCTGCTGCACCGCGCGCACCATGCACGCCGGGCCGCCGGCCAGCAGCGACGTCGCGAAGGCCTCGGACACCGGTTCCCGCAGCGAGCCGTCGTCGGCCCGGCAGCCGGGCGTGTCGACCATCGCGGTGGGCGGCACGCTGACCAGCACGGCGCGCTCCTCACCGGCGGCGACGTGCACCAGCATCGTGGTCACCGACGCGGGGCCGTCGGTGCCGGGCAGGCCGGTGCCGACGACGAGGTAGGTGGTCGCGCCCTCCTGCAGCCGCGGGGCGATCACCTCCGGCCCCTCGGGCGTCAGCGCGCCGACGCGGGCGATGCTCCGGTCGACGTAGGCGTAGAGGCCGGCGTGGTAGCCGATGACGAGGCCGAGCAGCACGCCGAGGACCACGGCGGCCCGGGCCAGCCGCCGGCGTCCGGGGCTGCGCGGCGGGTGGTCGGCCAGCGGGCGCCGGGTGCTGCCGACCCCGGACATCGCCGGGCCGTCGAGGCCGGGGATGGGCGGGTGCGCGGGGCGGCCGGGCAGCGGCGGGACCGGTCGCGAGTACTGGACCCCGGAGGCCGCGGTCCCCGGCAGCGGCGGGACCGGCCGTGAGTACTGGACGCTGACGGGGGTCCCGGGCAGCGGAGGCACCGGCCCCGACCGGTGGACGGCCGGCAGCGGAGGCACCGGGCCCGACCGGTGGACGGCCCGGTCGCGGGGGGTGCCGGGCAGCGGCGGCACCGGCTGGGACCGGGCGGCTCCCCCGAGCGGGGGCAGCGGCGGGACCGGGGCGGAGCGCTGGACCCCGGCCGGGGCGTGCGGCACCGGCGGCAGCCCGCGCCGGAGGCCGGCGGAGTCCTCGAGCCCGGCCGGCGGGTCCGCCGGGCCCGGCCGGCTCCTCCGGTCCGCCTGCGGTGCGCCCGGCACGGGCGGGCGTGGCCCCCGGTGCGGGGGCAGCGACTCACCGGGTTCGAGCGGGATGGGCACCTCGCCGGTGCGCCGCGCGGCCCGGCGGCCCGTGGCGCCGCCCTGGCGGGCCAGCAGCTGCTCGACGGTCACCGGACCGGGCGCGCCGCGGCCCGCGGCCCGCTCGTCCCGCCCGCGCTCGTCCCCCACCGGTGTCGACATCCCATCGTCGTGGCCGTGCCAAGCCGTCCGTGTCGTCGCGCACTGCACGCGCGGCAGCACTCGACGATACGGCCGTGTGCCCCCGGAGACCGGCCACGTGGGCCGTGACCCGCCGGGCGATCCGTCCTCGGGGGCCCCGATCGAGCGGGAACGGGCTCCTCGGGCGGGCAGGGCATCCCGTCCGGACGTAGCGTCGGCCCGTGAGGCTCCCGTCGATCCCCGGTCCGTCCGACGTCTTCACCGCCGTCGAGAGCCTGCGCGAGGGAGTCGCCGAGGCGCTCGCGCTGGTGCCCCGGGTGGCGGCGGCGGTGGGCCGGCTCGAGGGGCTGCTGGACCGGGCCGACGCCGTGGTGGTCCGGGCGGAGGGGCTGGTCGACCGGGTGGACGACGCGGTGACCGCACTGGACGCCACCCGCCGCCGCGCGGACACCCTCGTCGACGGGGCCGGTTCCACGATCCAGGCGGCCGGCCGGGCCATCTCCGCGGTGGGTGAGACCCAGCGGAGGGCCGACGACGCGATCGGCAACGTCGAGAAGACCCAGGAACGGGCCGACGGCGCCATCAGCAACGTCGAGCGGACGCAGCAGCGGGCCGACCGTGCCATCGGTGCCGTCGAGGCCACCCAGCAGAAGGCCGACGCCGCCATCGGCAACGTCGAGGCCACCCAGCAGAAGGCCGACGCCGCCA
>NZ_JABGCW010000023.1:0-72296 GCF_041028265.1 Geodermatophilus amargosae | reverse complement strand
CCACCCAGGCGCTGAGCCAGACCCGCGTCGCCGTCGACGAGTTGTCCCGGATGGCCGCCGACCTGCGCACCAGCGTCGCCCGCTTCACCTACTGATCCCCCGCCGTCCCGCGGCCGGCCCACCCGGCCGGTCGCGGGACGGCCCCGCACGCCACGCCCCCACACGGCACGCCCACCCGGCGCTCACCTTGAGTCCGGCGGTGGGCCGCCGAAGACCATCCGGGGACCGATCCGTCCCCTGCGCAGCGAGAGAGAAGGCACCGGTGGACGGTCTGGACGACATCGTCGAGGAGTTCCTCGTCGAGAGCCACGAGAACCTCGACCAGCTCGACACGGACCTGGTCGCGCTGGAGCAGGAGCCCGACTCCCGCGAGCGGCTCTCGAGCATCTTCCGCACCATCCACACGATCAAGGGGACCAGCGGCTTCCTGGCCTTCGGCCGGCTGGAGGAGGTCACCCACGTCGGGGAGAACATGCTCTCCCGGCTGCGGGACGGCGTCCTGGCGCTGACCCCCGAGCGCACCAGCGTGCTGCTGCGGATGGTCGACACCGTCCGCTCGCTGCTCGCCTCGATCGAGGCCACCGGCGGTGAGGGCGGCGTGGACGTCTCCGCCGTCGTCGCCGAGATCAGCGCCGCGATGGAGGACCGCCCGGCCCCGGCCGCCGTCGCCTCCCCCGCCGTCGCCTCCCCCGCTGTCGTGGCCGCGGCCGACGAGGCGGTGGCCGAGCCCGTCGCCGCGGAGCCCGTCCCCGTCGAGCCCGTCCCCGCCGAGCCCGTCGCCGCCGCGGCCGTCGTCGAGGCCGCCGCGGCCGTGGTCGAGGCCGCCGCCGAGACGGTGCAGGAGGAGGCGCACGAGGAGCACGCCGACGAGGCGCACGACGAGCACGCCGGCACCGCGCGTCCCGAGGGCCAGGGCGGCCAGCAGCGCCGCGCCGTCGCCGACTCGACCATCCGCGTCGACGTCGACCTGCTCGACTCGCTGATGCTGCTGGTCGGGGAGCTGGTGCTCACCCGCAACCAGATCGTCCAGTACGTGGGCCGCTCCACCGACACCGACCTGGTGCGCGCCTCGCAGCGCCTCAACCTCATCGCCAGCGAGCTGCAGGAGGGCGTCATGAAGACGCGCATGCAGCCGATCGACCACATCTGGTCCAAGCTGCCGCGCGTCGTCCGCGACCTCGGCATCCAGTGCGGCAAGACCGTGCGCCTGGAGATGGAGGGCAGGGACACCGAGCTCGACAAGACGCTGCTCGAGGCGGTCAAGGACCCGCTGACCCACCTCGTCCGCAACTCCGTCGACCACGGCATCGAGTCCCCCGACCGCCGCCGCGCCGCGGGCAAGTCCCCCGAGGGCGTGCTGACCCTGCGCGCGAAGCACGAGAGCGGGCAGGTCGTCGTCGAGGTCGCCGACGACGGCGCCGGCATCGACCCGGTGAAGATCGGCGCCAAGGCCGTCGAGCGGGGCCTGGTCACCGCCGACCAGCTCTCCCGCATGGGCCCGCAGGACGTCCTGCAGATGATCTTCGCGCCCGGCTTCTCGACCGCCGCCGCGGTCACCAACGTCTCCGGCCGCGGTGTCGGCATGGACGTCGTCAAGACCAACATCGAGTCCATCGGCGGCACGATCGAGGTCGAGTCCGAGCCCGGCCGCGGCACCGTCTGCCGGCTGCGCATCCCGCTGACCCTGGCGATCGTCCCGGCGCTGACCGTCGAGTGCGCCGGCGACCGCTACGCCATCCCGCAGATCAGCCTGCAGGAGCTGGTCAGCCTCGACGCCGAGAAGGCCGCCAACGCCGTCGAGGAGGTCGGCGGCGCCCCGGTCTACCGGCTGCGCGGCGAGCTGCTGCCCCTCGTCCGGCTCACCGACGTCCTCGGCCTGACCTCCGACCGGCACGACGGCCACGTGGTCATCGCCGTGCTGCGCTCGGAGGGCCGGCGCTTCGGCCTCGTCGTCGACCGCGTGATCAACACCGAGGAGATCGTGGTCAAGGCCGTCGGCGGCCAGCTCAAGGCGATCGGCCTGTACTCCGGCGCGACCGTCCTCGGCGACGGCGCGGTGGCGCTCATCCTCGACGTGCAGGCCCTGGCCCGCCGCGCCCTGCGCACCGAGACCGCCGAGCGGCAGGAGGCCCGCGAGGCCGCCGCCGCTGCCGGTGCCGCGGCCGCCGAGACCGAGCGGCAGCGGATGCTGCTGGCCGCGATCGGCGAGGGCCGCCGCGTGGCGATCCCGCTGGACACCGTCACCCGCCTCGAGCAGGTGCGCGCCGAGTCCGTCGAGCGGGTCGGCAACCGGGAGGTCGTGCAGTACCGCGGCGCGATCCTGCCGATCGTCCGCCTCGACCGGCACCTGGGCGCCTACGGCACCAACGACCGCGAGGTGCTCGAGGTCATCGTCTACAGCGACCACGGCCGCAGCGTCGCGATCGTCGTCGAGGAGATCCTCGACATCGTCGACGGCGGGGCCGCCGTCCGCAGCGACATCGACGACCTCGGCCTGCTCGGCTCCGCCGTCCTCGGCGACAAGGTGACCGAGCTGCTCGACGTCCGCGCCGCCATCCTCGCGGCCGACCCGGCGTTCTACGCCACCACCGCCCCCGCGTCCGCACTCCTGGAGGTCTGACGTGACGACCGCGACCGACACCCCCGCCCGCGCCACCAGCGGCCAGCTGGCGACCTTCCGGCTCGACGGCGACCTGTACGGCGTCGAGGTGGAGCACGTGCAGGAGGTGCTGCGCAGCCAGGTCCTGACCCGGGTGCCGCTGGCGCCGCCGGCCGTCGCCGGGCTGATCAACCTGCGCGGCCAGGTGGTCACGGCCATCGAGCTGCGCGAGCGGCTCGGTCGCCCGCCGCGGCCGGCCGGCACCGACGCCGTCGTCATCGTCGTGCGGCTGCACGGCGAGGCGGTGAGCCTGCTGGTCGACTCGATCGCCGACGTCGTCGACGTCGACGCGACCGACTTCGAGGCCCCGCCGGACACCCTCGACGGGCAGGCCCGTGAGCTCATCCGCGGCGCCTACAAGCTCGACGGGACGCTGCTGCTGGCCCTCGACGTCCAGAAGGCCGTCGGCGCCTGACGGCGGACCTCCCGTGACGCGGAGTCACCTCTGGGTCACCTGACGACTTCCGACACGCGGCCGTCACCCATCGCCCCTCCGGCGATCGGGTGACGGCCGCGTGGCGTTCCGGGGGGATCGCGGCCAGCATGGTCTGGCCGCCGTCCTCTGGCGGTGCCGTCGGAGGGGGAGACGTGCCGTACTCGCTGGTCAGCGCTGCCACGCTGGGGTTCGACCTGGTCCGCCTGCCCGCCGGCCGGGCGGTGGCCGACGTGCTGCTCACCGGGCTCACCGCCGGTCCCGCCGAGCTCACCGCGCTGGCCGAAGGCGCCCGCAGCCGCGGCGCCGACCGCGAGCAGCGCACCGTGCTGGCCGTGCGCGCCCGCCGCGCCCGCGAGCTGGCCGCCGCGGTCCCGCAGCTGCGCTCGGTGTCCCCGGGGACGGGGGAGGACCGCACCGCCGTCCTGGTCGCCCAGCTCGAGCGCGGCACCATCGGCAACGCCGCGTCCCTCGAGCGGCTGCTGCGCGAGGACGTCCTCGGTCCCGAGCACCGGCCCGCCGCGGACGCGGACGACGACGTCCGCGAGCAGGCCGCCGAGGTGCTCGCCGACGCCGCGGTGGGGGAGTGGGCCGCCGACGTGCTGCCTCCGCTGGTCCACCGGGAGCTCGTGGCGCCCTTCGCCGCCGTCGTCCCCGACGCGGCCACCCGCGGCGCCGGCACCGATCTCGGGCCGGGCACGCCGGAGCTGGCCTCGCTGCTGGCCACCTTCGCCGGCCTCGACGCCCGCGGCCGCGACCGCTGGCGGGCCGCCGTCGACGAGGGCCGGACCGCGCAGCGCCCGTGGGCCACCGCCATGCACGAGGCGTCCTGGGCCGCCCACGTCTCCGGCCGCACCCGCACGCTGGCCACCGCCCAGCTGCTCGCCGTGCGCGCGTTCGCCGGCGGCGGCTTCGACGCCGCCGACGGCGCCGCGGGCTCGTGGAACGCCCTCGCCGGCGTCGTCCAGGCGTTCACGATGGGCGACCTGCTCGACGGCAGTGCCCTCGGCGTCCTGCTCGCCCCCTGGCACCGCGTCACCGGCCGCTGAGACACCCGCGGCGCCGGCCGCCCCGCCCGACCGCTGTCGATCATCGGCTGCCTGCACGAGACGCGGCACGACACGCCGCCGCAGCGTGCACTCGTCCGATGATCGACGGGCGTCCCCGCAGGTCGGGGCCGCGCGCGCCGGATGAGGCGCCTGCCGTCCGGGTCGACATGTGCCCGCGGCCCCCGCGGTCAGCGCACCTCCCGTAACGGTTGCGCGGTCCCGGTCAACACGACGGGTGGGACGGCCGACAACTCCTGGGACAGGCGAGACGGGTGGGAGACCCGGGGGCCGTTCCGGATCAGGCCCCGGAGCTGACCTTGACACCTCCTGCTGCGCTGCCGAGACCCCGACGACGGCCCTCCCCGGCCGGTCGCCGCTGGAGCTGGAGGACGTGTGGACCCGATCCGGGTGCTGGTGGTCGACGACTCGGTCGTCGTGCGCAAGATCGTGACCGACGTGCTCTCCTCCGACCCGGCCATCGAGGTCGTCGGGACGGCGGTCAACGGCAAGCTCGCGCTGACCAAGCTGGACACGCTCAAGCCGGACCTGGTCACGATGGACATCGAGATGCCGGAGATGGACGGCATCGAGGCGGTGCGCGCCATCCGGGCCCGCCGCAACCGCGTGCCCATCGTCATGTTCAGCACGCTCACCGAGCGCGGCGCCTCGGCCACCCTCGACGCGCTGTCGTCGGGCGCCAACGACTACGTCACGAAGCCGGCCAACGTCGGCAGCGTCGCGCAGTCGATGGAGAGCGTGCGCCAGCAGCTCATCCCCAAGATCAAGGCCCTCACCGGCCGCCCGACGGGTCTCGGCGCCGCGCCCGCGCGCCCGGCCGCCGCGCCCGTCGCGGCCCGCCCGCCCGCGCCGCGCAGCGCGCCGCACAAGGCCCCCGCGGTGCTGGTCATCGGCTCCTCGACCGGCGGCCCCGAGGCCCTGGCGAAGGTGCTGCCCGCGCTCCCGGCCACCCTGCCGGTGCCGGTGCTGCTCGTGCAGCACATGCCCCCGGTCTTCACCCGCCAGTTCGCCCAGCGGCTCGACCGCCTCAGCGCCCTGCGCGTGGTCGAGGCCGTCGACGGCACGCCGCTGCAGCCCGGCACCGTGCACCTCGCCCCCGGCGACCACCACCTCACCGTGCGCGGCACCGGCCGCGGCGCGACGACGATGCTGTCGCAGGGCCCGCCGGAGAACTTCTGCCGTCCCGCCGTCGACCCGCTCTTCCGCTCCGCGGTCACCGCCTACGACGGCGCCGTCCTCGCCGTGGTGCTGACCGGCATGGGCTCCGACGGCCGCAACGGCGCGGGCGTCATCCGCGACGCCGGCGGCACCGTCGTCGTCCAGGACCAGGCCACCTCGGTGGTCTGGGGCATGCCCGGCGCCGTCGCCTCCGCCGGCCTGGCCGACGAGGTCCTGCCCCTGGACCGCGTGGCCGAGGCCGTCACCCGCCACCTCGCGCGCGCCCTCCCGCCGCAGCCCGCCCACCTGACCCTCGCGACGGGAGCCCGCAGATGACCCTCACCGCCACCCGCTTCGACTGGGTGCGCCAGCTGGTGCACCGCGAGAGCGCGATCGTCCTGGCCCCGGGCAAGGAGTACCTGGTCGAGGCCCGGCTGCTGCCGCTGGCCCGCAAGATGGGCCTGGCCGACGTCGACCAGTACGTCGACAGCGTGCGCAGCCGCCCACGGCCGGACGACACCCGCTCCATCGTCGAGGCGCTCACCACGAACGAGACCTCGTGGTTCCGCGACGGCGACCCGTTCACCACCCTGACCTCGACCGTGCTGCCCTCGCTGCTGTCCGCCCGCGGGCCCGCCGAGCGGCTGCAGATCTGGTCGGCGGCGTGCTCCAGCGGCCAGGAGGCCTACACGGTCGCCATGCTGCTCGAGGACGCGATGCCCAACGCGTCGACGCGGGTCTCGATCACCGCCACGGACATCTCCCGGGAGATGGTCGAGCGCACGCGGGCCGGCCGGTTCAGCCAGCTCGAGGTCAACCGCGGCCTGCCCGCGCCCATGCTGGTCCGCCACTTCCAGCGGGCCGGCAGCGAGTGGGAGGTCGCGCCGGGCCTGCGGCGCATGGTCACCGCGCGCGAGTGCAACCTGGCCGCCCCGCTGCCGCGCATGGGCCCCTTCGACGTCGTGTACCTGCGCAACGTCCTCATCTACTTCGACCTGCCGACCAAGCAGGCGATCCTCCGCCGGGTGCGCGAGCTCATGCGCCCCGACGGCTGGCTGTTCCTCGGTGCCGCCGAGACCACCCTCGGCGTCGACGACTCCTGGAGCCGGGTCGTCCTCGGCCGCAGCTCCGCCTACCGCCCGCTGAAGGGGGCATGACCGTGCGCGCTCTGGTGATCGACGACTCCCGCGCCATGCGGCGCATCGTGACCGGCACCCTCGAGGGGTTCGGCTACGAGACGCGGCAGGCCGGGCACGGGCAGGAGGCGCTCGACGTCCTGCACGAGGGCTGGGTGCCCGACCTCTGCACGATCGACTGGAACATGCCGGTGATGGACGGCCTGCAGTTCGTCAACGTCGTCCGGTCGAACCCGGCCTGGCGGGCGGTGACGCTGATGATGGTCACCTCCGAGAGCGAGCACGGCCAGATCGTGCGCGCGCTGGCCGCCGGCGCCCACGAGTACGTCATCAAGCCGTTCACCGCCGACGCCCTCCGCGACAAGCTCGCGCTGCTCGGCCTGCTCCCGCAGGAGGTCTCCCTGTGACCGCCCCCACCGACAGCGGCGAGCGCCGCCGCGCCGGCGACCGTCCCCCGCCGATCACCGAGCTGATCGACGAGGCGACGGTCCGGGAGATCACCGAGCAGGCGTGGCTCGCCCTCGTCGGCGAGGACGAGGCGCTCGTCCCGCTGCCGGCACCGATGCCGGCCGACGCGCGCAGCTCCTGGGTCGAGATCGTCGGCCCCTGGACCGGCAGCGTCGTCCTGACCTGCGGCCGGCAGACGGCGCTGGCGCTCACCCACGCGCTGCTCCGCGAGCACGCCCCCGAGGTGCTCGAGGAGGAGGACGTCGACGACGCGCTGGGCGAGCTGGCCAACGTCGTCGGCGGCAACGTCAAGGCCGTCCTCCCCGGCCCGTCGGTCCTCGGCCTGCCCGAGACCGGTTCCACCCCACCCCCCGGCCGCGAGGCCGACACCTGCCGCGTCGACGTCCTGTGGCGCGGCGAGCCGCTGACCGTCTCCGTGCAGTCGCACGCCGAGCGAGAGAACGAGGTGCCCCTGTGAAGATCCTGGTCGCCGACGACAGCCGCGTCATGCGGCAGATCGTCATCCGCACCCTGCGGCAGGCCGGCTACGACGACCACGACATCGTCGAGGCCGAGGACGGCCGCGACGCCTACGACAAGGTCCGGAGCGAGAGCCCCGACCTGGTCCTGTCGGACTGGAACATGCCGAACATGACCGGCCTGGAGTGCCTGCAGGCGCTGCGCGGCTCGGGCTCGTCGGTCCCCTTCGGCTTCGTCACCTCCGAGGGCTCGGCGGAGATGCGGGAGAAGGCCGCCGACGCCGGCGCGCTGTTCCTCATCGCCAAGCCGTTCACCGCGGACACCTTCGCCGAGCACCTCGAGGGGGTGCTGGCGTGACCGCGCCGCTCACCGTCGTCCTGCCCGACGCCAAGGCCGTCAAGGACATGCTCTCGGGCCTGGTCGGCAAGCCGGTGGGCGTCGCCCCCGGCGCCCCGGTCACGCCGACCGCGAAGGACCCCGTCTCGGTCGCGGTCTACGTCAGCCCCTCGATGGCGGTCAACGCCCTGTGCGTCATGGACCTGCCGCTGGCGGCCTGGACCGGCGGCGCGCTGGCCCTGCTGCCCCCCGGCGGCGTCCAGGACGTCGTCGAGGAGGACGGCGAGCTCACCACGATGCTCACCGAGGCCCTCCACGAGGTCGT
This sequence comes from Geodermatophilus amargosae, assembly GCF_041028265.1. Lineage (GTDB taxonomy): Bacteria > Actinomycetota > Actinomycetes > Mycobacteriales > Geodermatophilaceae > Geodermatophilus > Geodermatophilus amargosae_A. The sequence continues at coordinate 64,255 of NZ_JABGCW010000023.1, read as the reverse complement.
CAACGTCCTGTCGGCGCTGTTCAACGTGCCGGGTGCCCCGCACTCGAAGCTGCACGCGTCCTACGCCCCCGGCGACGACCTGCCGGGCGACGTCGCCGGCATGCTCGCCGCCTTCAACCGGCTCGACCTCGCGGTCGAGGTCCCCGGCTACGGCAAGGGCCGTCTCTCTCTGGTCGTGCCGTGACACGGTCGTCCTCCCGGACGACAGCGCGGCCACGAGCCGTCCCCGCCGGGCGCTGAGCACCACCGTCGCGTCCGGCGGGGACCCTCCGGGCCCGCCACCGGCCACGACACGGACCGCCCCGGGGCGGCGCCGGGACTCCCGTCCCCGCCGCCCCGGGCGCACTCACCCGGAGTCCCCGTGACGGGCAGACTCCGGCCGTGGCCCGGGACCTGCGCATCTGCTTCGTCGGCGACTCCTTCACCGCGGGCACCGGCGACCCGACCGGCGCCGGGTGGGTCGGCCCCGTCCTGGCGGCCCTGCGGGCCGACGGGGTCGCGGTGACCGGCTACCCCCTCGGGGTCCGCCGCGAGACCTCCCTGGACATCGCCCGGCGCTGGTACCCCGAGGTCCGCGCCCGGCTGCGGGACGGCACCGACCACCGCGTCGTCCTCTCCTTCGGCGCCAACGACGTCTCGGCGCCCACGGGCCGCCCGCGCGTTCCGCAGGAGCGCACCCTCGACGTCCTCGCCGCGGTGCTCGACGAGGCGCACGCGGCCGGGTGGCCCGCCTTCGTCACCGGCCCGCCGCCCGCCCCCGGCGACGGCGCGCAGACCGGGCGCGCGCTCGCCCTGTCGGCCGCCATGGCCGAGGTGGCGGCCGCACGCGGTGTCCCGTTCACCGACCTGGCCGCACCGCTGGCCACCGACCCGTCCTGGGCCGAGGCCGTGCGCGCCGGCGACGGCATCCACCCCGACGTCCGCGGCTACCGGCTGCTCGCCGGCCTGCTGCTGCCCCCGCTGCGGGCCTGGCTGGGCTGAGGGGTCAGGCCGAGGTGACCGCGCACTCGTCGATCGCCGTGGGCAGGCAGGCCCACACGTGCTTGCACCCGTCGTCGACGTACCACCCGTGCGCCACCGACAGCCGCGCCACCAGGTAGAGGCCCAGGCCGCCCTTCGCGGGGTCCCGGCCCACGGCCGGCGCCGGCATCGAGTCGGGGTCGCGGTCGCTGACGTCGAGCAGCCAGCCGCCGGTCCCGGCGACCACCGTCGCCACCACCGGGCACACCCCGTGGCGCAGCGCGTTGGACGCCAGCTCGTCGAAAGCCAGGATCATCCGGTCGGCGGCCGGGTCGTCGGGGTCGCGGGGGAAACCGATCGCGCTCAGGTGGTCCCGGAGCCCCGCCCGCGCGGCGGGCAGCTCGGCCAGGTCCCCGAGGTCCGTGCGCCACAGGTCGCCCCGGCCGTCGGGCAACGGGCGCAGCGGCCAGGCAAGTCGGCCCATGACCTCTCTCCGTCGTCGTCCAGTTCCTCTGGGACGACGACTCGGTGCCCAGCCGGCCGGCCGGCCAACCCTTCCGGCGCCCTCCTGGCCCCGCGGGGTGAGGCGGATCTCGGCGTCACGCCGCCCCGACGGAGACGGCGACCAGCGCGACGTCGTCCTGCGGCGTGCCCTGCACCAGGCGGGCGAGCAGCTCGTCGCACAGGGCCGGCAGCGGTGCCCCGGCGAGCTCGGCCAGCGTGCGGTGCAACCGGGCGGTGTCCGCGTCCAGCGTGCTGCCGCGCCGCTCGACCAGCCCGTCGGTGTGCAGCAGGACGGTCGTCCCGGGTGCCAGGTCCACGGTCGCCTCGCGCCGCACCGCAGCCGCGTCCACGCCGAGCATCAGGTCGCCCTCCCTCCTGCCGTGGTCCAGGGCCCGCACCCGGCCGTCGGGCAGCAGCAGCACCGGCGGCGGGTGGCCGGCGTTGGCCCAGCGCAGTCGCCGGCCGCCGTCCTCCAGCCGGGCGACCGCGGCCGTGGCGAGCGTGCCCCCGTGCATGGTGGCCATCGCCTCGTCCAGGCCGCGCAGCACCTCGGCCGGCCCCGCGCCGCCGCGGTGCGCCACCCCCCGCAGCAGCCCGCGCAGCTGCCCCATCGCGGCCGCGGCCGCGGTGTCGTGGCCGACGACGTCGCCGATGACGACGACCGGGTCGCCGGCGGGGGAGCGGAAGGCGTCGTACCAGTCCCCGCCCACGCGTGCCGCCTCGGCGGCGGGCACGTACCGCACCACGACCTCCAGGCCGGCGAACGCCGGCGGCTCGGTGAGCAGGCTGCGCTGCAGCGCCTCCGCCAGCTGGATCTGCCGGTTCTGCCGCCCGACCCGGTCCACCGCGCGCCCGGCCTGGACCGCGACGGCGCAGGCGGTGGCGAGGTCGGTCCCGCCCATCGCCCGGCCGGCGTCGAGGTACAGGGTGAGCACGCCGACGGTCCGGGACTCGGCGGGCAGCGGCAGCACGACCACCGACTCCGCGCGCAGGTCGCGCAGCATCCCCCGCGTCGTCTGGTCGGTCATGACCGCCAGGACCTCCGACACCGCGGTGCTCACCGGCGTCCCCGCGCGCAGCGCCCGTGCCACGGGCGAGGCGGCCGGCAGCCGGTCGAGCCGCACCCGCGCGTAGCGGGCGAGCAGGGCGCGGCGCTCGGGGTCGGCGTGCCACGAGCCGACGTCGCGGGCGCGGCCCTCCCGGTCGACGACGGTGACCACGCAGCCGTCGGTGAGCACCGGGACCACCAGCCGCGCGAGCCGGCCCAGCGCCGAGACGCCGTCGAGCGCCCCGGACAGCTCGGCCGCGACCCGCACGAGCAGCGTGGCGCGGGCCGCCGCGCGGTCGGCCTGCTCCTGCACCGCCCGGCGGCCGGACACGTCGGCCACGGTCACCGCGAGCCCCTCCGCCCCCGGCACGGCCCGCACCTCGTACCAGCCCCCCTCCCCGGCCGCGACGGTCACCGGCTCGCCGGAGCCGGCCGCCTCGGTGCAGGCCTGGGCCAGGGCGTGACCGGGGCTGCCGGTGACGCCGTCGTCGAGCGGCCGGCCGACGAGCACGGCGGCGCCCCGTCCCAGCAGCCGCTCGGCGGCGGCGTTGAGCCAGGTGAGCCGCCCGGCCGGGTCGAGCGCGAGGACGGCGACCGGCAGCCGGTCGACCAACCCGGCCAGCGCGCGGGCGCCGAGGGGGGAGGAGACGGGCACGGTCGGCTGGGCGCGGAGCGGGGGTCTCAGCGGATCGGCCATGCCCACACCCCCTCGCCGGCCCGTCCGGACGTCGTCGGCCCCCTGATCGTGGCGGGTGCGGACCGCGCTGCCAACGGGTCACGCGGCGCGTCGTGATCACCCGGACCGGTACGGCTACCTCGGCGTACGCCCCGCCATGGGGGAGCATGTGGCGCATGACCCCGGACGGCGCCGCCCCGCCGCCCCGCGACCTGCTGGTCCAGGCCGTGGAGGGGATGGACCGGCCGCTGTTCGTCCTCGACGCCGACTGGCGCTTCAGCTACGTCAACCCCGCGGGCGCCGCGGTGCTCGACCGCACCGTGGACGCCCTGCAGGGCCAGGGGATCTGGGAGCAGTTCCCCGAGGCGGTCGGCGGCCCGTTCGAGGAGCTGTACCGGCACGTCCGGGAGACGGGGGAGTCCGGCTCGACCGAGGCCTGGTTCGGCCCGCTGGGCAGGTGGTTCCGCGCCGACGCCTTCCTCACCGGCGCCGGCCTGGTGGTCACCTACGACGACGTCACGCTGCGCCGGCGCACGGAGGAGGAGCGCGCCGCGGCCGTCGCGGCGCGCGAGGCGGCCGCCGCGCAGGCCGCCGCGGCGGCGGCGCACGCCGAGGCCTCGGCCCGCCACCTCGTGCTGCTCGGCGACATCAGCCAGGCCATGACCGCCACCACCGACGTCGACGAGGCCGTCGCGCGGTTCGCCGCGCTGGTCGTCCCGCTGCTGGCCGACTGGTGCCTGGTCAGCGTGGTCGACCCCGACGGCACCCGCCGCGACGTCGGCCGCGCGCACAGCGATCCCGCGATGGTCGGCGCCATGCACCGCTACGCCGACCTGCGGGTGCGGAGCAACCGCCCCGCGGCGCCGGTGCCCACGGCGCTGGCCAGCGGCCGGCCGGTGGTCATCGCCGACCTCACCGAGGACGACGTCGCGGCGATGGTCGCCGACGAGGTGGGCCGCGAGGCGCTGGAGCCGCTGCGCCCCTCCGCCGTCGCCACCTTCCCGCTCCTGGCCCGCGGGGAGCAGTTCGGCGCGTTCACGCTCGTCAACGGCCCGGCCCGGGGACCGCACACCGAGCTCGAGCTGCGCACGGCCGAGATCGCCTCCCGGCGGGCCGCCCTGGCGCTGGACAACGCCCGGCTGGCCGGCGCCGCCGCACAGGTGGCCGAGCGGATGCAGCGCAGCCTGCTGTCCCCGCCGGTGCAGCCCGACCACCTCCAGCTCGCCGTCCGCTACCGGCCGGCCACCCGCGGGGTCTCGATCGGCGGCGACTGGTACGACGCCTTCCTGCAGCCCGACGGCGACACCGTGCTGGTCATCGGCGACGTCATGGGCCACGACATCGAGGCCGCCGCCGCGATGGGGCAGGTCAAGACCCTCGTCCGCGCCATCGCCTTCGACCGGCTCGAGGAGCCCGCCGGCGTGCTGCGCCGGGTCGACCACGCCCTCGTCGGCCTCGACGTGCCCGCGATGGCCACCGCGCTGGTCTGCCGGGTCGAGCAGGACGACACCGACCGGGCCGCGGGGATCCGCCGGCTGCGCTGGTCCTCGGCCGGGCACCCCGACCCGATGCTGCTGCTGCCCGACGGGACCGTGCGGGACCTCGCCGCGCCGGTCGGCCCGCCGCTGGGCATCGGGTGGCGCGGCCCGCGCGCCGACGGCGAGGTGCTGGTCCCGCCGGGGAGCACGCTGCTGCTGTTCACCGACGGCCTGTTCGAGCGGCGCGGCGTCCCCCTCGACGACAGCCGCCAGCAGCTCCGGGAGCTGCTGGCCGCCTCGGCGGGCCGGTCGCTGGACGACCTGTGCGACGGGCTGCTCGCCGGCATGCTCGGGGCGGGTGCCGAGGACGACGTCGCGGTGCTCGCCGTGCGGGCGCACCCGGTCGCGGGGGAGCGGCCCGCGGAGGCCGGCCCGGAGGTCCTGCCGCCGCTGCTCGGCCGCCCCGCCTGACCGCGCGGGCCGGCCGCCCCGCTCAGGCGCGCGCGGCCGCCGCCCGGACCTCGTCGGCGACCGCGGCCACGCCCTGCTCGGCCCACAGGATCGAGTAGTGGTTCGTGTCGGGCACCTCGCGGGCGGTGATCCCGGACGGCTCCAGCCCCAGCCCGGCCAGCCGCACCTCGTCGTAGAGGCCGGGCCGCTGGTCGAACAGGCCGCGGGTCGCCCACAGCAGCGTCGCGGGCACCGGCAGGGCGGTGGTGGCCTCGAGGACCCGCTCGTTGAGCAGCACGTCCCCGCCGTCCACGCGGACCGCCTCGGGCACGCACGCGCTGCGCAGCGGCGTCTCGCCGGGCACCAGGTCGCGGGAGAGGTAGGCGGCGACCGAGGGCACGTCCACCCACGGGCCGACGGCGGGGTGCCGCTCCCAGAACGCGCGGACGGCGGCCAGGTCGGGGAACGTCGTCGACAGCCGCTCCAGCGACGGGCCGAGGACGGCGGCGAGCTTGGCGTCGACGTCGGCGCCGGGCGGCTCGGCGAGGGCCAGGCCGCCGTCGACCAGGACCAGGCCGTGCACCCGGTCGCGGGCCGGGCCGGCCGCCGCCAGCGCCGCGACGAAGGCGCCCATGGAGTGGCCGACGAGCACGGTGGCGTCGGCACCGGCGTCGTCGTCGGCGCCGAACCGGTCGAGCAGGGTGGCGACGTCCTGGGCGTGCCGCTCCAGGCCGTAGGGGCCGGGCAGGCCGGCCGAGCCGGCGCGACCGCGCAGGTCGGGCGCGACCACCTCGAAGCCGCCGGCCAGCGCCGCCGCGACGCGGGCCCAGGCCATCGCGTTCGCGGTGATGCCGTGCACGAGCACCGCGATGGGGGAGCCGGGGGCGTCGGCCGCCCAGTACAGCGCCGAGAGGTCACCGCCGTCGACGGGGACGCTGATCTGGACCGGGTCACGGAGCTCTGCCACGGGCCCACCCTGCACGGTTCCGCGCCGAGCCGCTCGGTGCCCACCGTCGCCCCCGACGACCGTCCCGGCGGCAGGGACGGCCATCTCCGCCGGTCGGCCTAGTCGGGGTGGCGGAGGAGGTAGCGGCCGAAGTGGGGGACGGTGAAGGCGATCTGGCCGCGCTCGGCGGAGTAGACCAGCCCCTTCTTGATCAGCGAGTCGCGCGCGGGGGACAGCGACGCCGGCTTGCGGCCCAGCGTCGCGGCCACCTCCGACGTCGCCACCGGGGTGCCGGCCGGGCCGCCGAGGTCGGCCATCGCGTGCATGTACTCCCGCTCGGCCGGGGTGGCCCGGTCGTAGCGGGAGCCGAAGAACCCGACGGCGAGCTCGGCCTCGGCCACCGGGGCGGCCACCGCGACGTCGCCGGCGGTGATGGGCGAGGCGGCCGCCACGTCCCAGGTGACCTTGCCGTAGGCCTGCACGAAGTAGGGGTAGCCGTCGGCGGCGGCGTAGAGGGCGTCGAGGGCGGCCGGCTCGAAGGTGACCTCCTCGCGCTCGGCGGGTGCCAGCAGCGCACGGTCGGCGGCGGGCCGGTCCAGCCGGTCGATGCGCAGGTAGCGGAACAGCCGCTCGGAGTAGCTCTTCGACGCCGACAGCACCGCCGGCAGGTGGGGGAGTCCCGCGCCGACGACGATCAGCGGCGCGCCCTGCTGGGACAGCTCGTGGCAGGCCGCGCAGATGGCCGAGACGTCGGGGGCCTGCACGTCCTGCATCTCGTCGATGAACAGCGCCACGCCCTTCCCGACGTCGGCGGCCAGCCCCGCGGCGTCGCTGAGCAGCTCGACCAGGTCGATCTCCATGTCGCCGGAGTCCGCGCGGCCGGTGGTCGCGGGGACGTCGATGCCCGGCTGCCAGCGGTCGCGCAGCTTCGCGTCGGCCGTCGTGAGCCGCTGCGCGAAGGCCCGCACCGTGCCGAGGACGGCGTCCATCGACTCCTGGTCGGGATGCCGCAGCTCGCGCAGCGCCATGTGCAGCGCCGAGGAGACCGGCCGGCGCAGCGACCGGTCCGGCCGCGCCTCGATCTTCCCGGTGCCCCAGCCGCGGCTGATCGCCGCCGACCGCAGCTGGTTGAGCAGCACGGTCTTGCCGACGCCGCGCAACCCGGTGAGCACCAGCGAGCGCTCGGGGCGGCCGCGGGCGATCCGCTCCAGGACGACGTCGAAGGCCGACAGCTCGTCGTCGCGGCCGGCCAGCTCGGGCGGGCGCTGGCCGGCTCCGGGGGCGTAGGGGTTCCGCACGGGGTCCACGTCGAGCACCGTATGGCCCCGTCTAGCGGACGACCTAGAGATCGGTAGAACCGGCTAGCGCGTGTCGTGCAGGCTGTCGAGGTGGGCGGCGAGCACCTGTCGCACGCGCCCGGCCGGCAGGGCGGCCGGGCGGGTGGCGGCGTGCACGGCCAGTCCGTCGAGGACGGCGTACAGGCGCTCGGCCTCCAGTGACGGGTCCGACCCGGGCCGCAGGTCGCCCGCATCGGCCAGCACGGTGAGCACCCACCGGCAGAGCGCGAACAGGTCCTCGGCGGAGCGGTCGCGCAGGGCGGCGAGGGCGGGGGCGGTGAGGGCGCGCGCGGTGAGGGCGAGCCACACCTCGGCCTCGGCCCGCCGCTCGTCGTCGAGCGGGAGGGTCTCCTCCAGCACGCGGAGCGCGAGGGCGCCGTCGGGGACCGCGCCGGCCACCACGGCCTCGACCCGCGCCCGCGCGTGCTCGACCACCAGGGTCATCGCGAAGTGCAGCAGCTCGTCCTGGGTGGCGAACCAGTGCCGGAGCGCGCCCATCGACGTCCTCGCCTCGCGGGCGACGGCGCGCACGGACGCGCCCTGCACGCCGTCGCGCCGGATCACCCGCCAGACGGCGGCGGCGATCTCCCGGCGGCGCTCCGCGGCATCCACGGTCCTCGGCACGGCGCCGTTGTAGCACGGCTGTGCTAGTTTGGCTCTTGACAGCACAGCCGTGCTGCCAAGAGCCGGGAGGCGACGTGGAGCCCGGAGCCCTGCTGGCCCTGACCGGGCTGGCCCTCGTCGACAGCACGAGCGTCGGTACGCTGGTCCTGCCGCTGTGGCTGATGCTCGCGCCGGGCCGCGTCCGGGTGGGCCGGGTACTGCTGTTCCTCTCGACCGTGGCCGCCGCCTACCTCCTGCTCGGCGTCGCGCTCGCGCTGGGAGCAGGGCAGGTGCTCGACCCGCTGCGCACGGCCCTGGAGAGCACCGGCGGCCGGATCGCCCAGCTCGTCGCCGGCATCGTGCTGCTCGTCCTCGGGCTGACCGTCGAGCCGTGGACGCGGGCCGGCAAGGAGGAGCGACGGGCCGCCCGCGCCGCCCGCGGGCCCGGGCGGCTCGCGCGCTGGCGGGACCGCGCGCGCGGCGAGGGCCCGCCCGGCGCGGTCGTGGTCCTCGCGGCGGCCGCCGTGGGCGTCGAGGCGGCGTCGATGGTCCCCTACCTCGCCGCGATCGCCCTCCTCGTGACCTCCGGCGTCGGCGTCGCGCCCACCGTCGCGGTCCTGGCCGGCTACTGCCTGGTCATGGTCCTGCCGGCGCTGGTCCTGCTCGCCGTCCGGGCGGCGCTGCACGACCGCCTCACGCCCGCGCTCACCCGCATCGAGGCGTGGATGTCGCGCAACGCCGGCGAGGCGACGGCCTGGGTCCTGTTCCTGCTCGGCCTCTTCCTCGTCTCCGACGCCCTGCCGCTGCGCTGACCGGCGCGCACGGGCTGGACGCCGGCGGGAGACCGGGGCCATGGTCCCCGGGCATGGACGACGTGGTCCTCCGGGAACTGCTGGCCCTCGAGCGGCGCGGCTGGGACGCGCTGTGCGACGGGACCGCGGCCGCCTTCTACGGCGAGGTCATGACCGACGACGGCGTCATGGTGCTCGCCGACGGCGCCGTGATGGAGCGCGGGGCCGTCGTCGCGGCACTCGGGGCCTCCCCGCCCTGGCACCACTACGACCTCGCCGACGTCCGTCCCGTGCCCGCCGGCGACGACGCCGCGGCGCTGCTCTACACCGGGCGCGGCTGGCGCGACGCGGACGGCGAGCCGTTCACCGCGGTCATGACGAGCCTCTACGTCCGCGACGGCGGCCGGTGGCGGCTCGCGCTCTACACGCAGACGCCGGTGCTGTGACGTGGGCGCCCCGGGTGATCACCACCCGTCCACGGCGGCGTGGGCGACTCCCGGGGCGACCGTGGACGCGCGGTGATCACCGGGGTGCCTGTCGTGGGTCGTCTGCGGGTCTCTAGCTCCGACCCGAGAGACCGCTAGACGAAGGCAGACCGTCGCTCACAGGCTGCGCCGCTAGCGTGTGCCCGTGATCAAGTTCCTGGTCAAGGTCGTCCTCATGGCGGTCGTCTTCTACCTCGTCGCCCGCTACGTGCCGGGCATCGAGGTGCAGACCAACCCCAACGCGGTCCTCGGCATCTCGGTGACCTTCGCCTGGCTGGCCCTGCTGTTCGCGGTGGTCAACGCCGTCGTCGGGCCGATCCTGCGGTTCCTGTCCTTCCCGGCGATCCTGCTGAGCCTCGGGCTGTTCCTGCTGGTCATCAACGCGGCGCTGTTCGGCCTGACGGCGGCGCTGTCGAGCCGGCTGGACGTCGACGGCTTCGGCGCCGCGGTCCTCGGCGGCCTGATCGTGGCGGCCGCGAGCTGGGTGTTCGACCTGCTCCTCGACCGCCGCTGACGGCGGAGGCCGCGTCGTCATGACGCGGCCGCCCGGCCGCACTAGCGTCGGGCGGCATGAGCACCACCGGCGCGGACACCGTCGTCCCCGGCCGACCGGAGGACGTCCCGCCCGCGCTGGTCGCCCTCGAGGAGGCCAACGACCGCAAGCGGGCGCTGCTGGCCGAGGCGGCCGACGCCGCGGCGGGCTCGCTGGACGGGAGCGCCGACGGCCCCGGTCTGCCCGCCGGCTGCGACCCCGCGGACCTCCCGGCCCTGCTGCAGCGCTACTACTGGAGCGAGCCGGCCGCCGAGGTCCTCGGGCACGGGCCGCACGACCTCGCCGCGCTCGCGCTGCGCCACCTGCGCCTGGCCGGGGTCCGTCCGCAGGGCTCGGCCACGGTCGTCGTGGAGCGGCTGGCCGACGGGCGGGGACTGCTGCTCGTCGTCACCGACGACATGCCGTTCCTCGTGGACTCGGTGACCGCCGAGGTCGTCCGGCAGGGCGCCGGCCTGCAGCACGTCGTCCACCCGGTCGTCGTCGTCCGCCGGGACGTCTCCGGCGCGCTGCGCGCCTTCTGCGACAGCCCCGGCACGGCCGCCGCCGGCTGCGGCCCCGACGCGCTGGCCGAGTCCTGGATGGCCGTCGTCCTGGACGGCCCGCTCGACGACGAGGCCGCCGGCGACCTGGTGACCGGGCTGCGCACCGTCCTCGCCGACGTCCGCGCGGTCGACGAGGACGCCCCGCGCACCGCCGCCCGCGCCCTGGAGGTGGCGGCCCGGCTGGAGGAGCGGGGGACCGCCCCCGGAGCGGACCCCGTCACCGACCCGGCCGACGACCCCGCCGAGGCCGCCGCGCTGCTGCGCTGGCTGGCCGACGGCAACTTCGTCTTCCTCGGTGCCCGCGACACCGAGGTCGCCGACACCGTGCGCGCGGTCCCCGGCACGGGACTGGGCGTGCTGCGCAGTGACGCCGCGGCGCTGCCCGAGGCGGCCGGCCCGCTCGGCCCCTCGCTGGTGACCGTCACCAAGGCCGACATCCGCTCGACGGTGCACCGCCGCGCCTGGCTGGACCTGGTCGCGGTCACCGTGCCCGCCGACGGCGATCGCCCGGCCCGCCAGCACCGGTTCGTCGGGCTGTTCCCCAACGCGGCGGCGACCGCCGGCGTCCGCGACGTGCCGCTGGTCCGCCGCCGGGTCGCCGAGGTGGTCGAGGGCTCCGGCGTGCCCGCCGACAGCCACACCGGCAAGACCCTCGTCGACGTCCTGGACACCCTCCCGCGCGACGAGCTGTTCCAGGCGCCGGCCGGCGAGCTGCTGCCCGTGGCGCTGGCCGTGCTCTACCTGCAGGAGCGCCGCCAGACCCGGCTCTTCCTGCGCCGCGACCCCTTCGACCGGTTCTGGTCGGCGCTGGTCTACCTGCCCCGCGACCGCTACACGACCGAGGTCCGGCTGGCGATGCAGCAGCTGCTGCTGTCCCGGCTGGGCGGGCGCGACATCGAGTTCACCGCCCGGTCCACCGAGTCCGTGCTGGCCCGGCTGCACTTCGTCGTCCGGGTGCCGGTGGGCCGGGGCGGGACGCCCGCGCTCCCCGAGGTCGACGCCGAGGCGTTGCAGCAGGAGCTCGCCGCCGTCGCCCGCAGCTGGTTCGACGACCTCGCCGAGGCCCTGGGCGCCCGCCACGGCGACGGCGCCGAGCAGGTGCTCGCCCGCGTCGCCGACGCCTTCCCCGCGGCCTACCAGGAGGACTTCCCGGCGACGACGGCCGTCGAGGACCTCGCCCGCCTCGACGCGCTGGGGCCCGGCGAGCTGGGCCTGCGGCTGCGCCGCCCGAGGGGTGCCGGGGCCGCCGAGCCGCGGCTGACCGTCTACCGGGTGGGGGAGCGGCTGCTGCTGTCCGACGTGCTGCCGGTGCTGCAGCACATGGGCGTCGACGTCGTCGACGAGCGGCCCTACGAGATCGACCGGATCGGCGCCCCGCCGGCCTGGATCTACGACTTCGGGCTCACCGCGCCCGGCGGGGAGCTGCCCTTCCCCGGGTCGCTGCCGGAGCGCTTCACCGAGGCGGTCGCCGCCGTGTGGCGCGGCGAGGCCGAGGACGACGGCCTGGGCGCGCTGGTGCTGCTGGCCGGGCTCAACTGGCGGCAGGTGACGGTGGTGCGCGCCTACGTGCAGTGGCTGCGCCAGGCCGGCCTGCCCTTCGGCCAGCGGTACGTGGAGACGACGCTGGCCGCGCACCCCGACGTCGTCGCCCGGCTGGTGGCGCTGTTCGAGACCCGTTTCTCCCCCGACCGCGAGTCCGGCCGCGCGCGGCGGCAGGAGGACCTCGCCGCCTCGCTGCGGGAGGCGATCGGCCGGGTCGACACCCTCGACGCCGACCGGGTCCTCACCAGCCTGCTGGCCGCCGTCACCGCCACCCAGCGCACCACCTACTACGCGGGCGGGCCGCTGGCGATCAAGCTCGACCCGCACGCCGTCCCCGACCTGCCCGAGCCGCGCCCGGCCCGCGAGGTGTTCGTCAGCTCCCCGCGGGTGATGGGCGTGCACCTGCGCTTCGGCGCGGTCGCGCGCGGCGGTCTGCGCTGGTCCGACCGGCGCGAGGACCTGCGCACCGAGGTCCTCGGCCTGGTCAAGGCGCAGATGGTGAAGAACACCGTCATCGTGCCCACCGGCGCCAAGGGCGGCTTCGTCGTCCGCACCCCCCCGCCGGAGGGCGCCTCCCGCGAGGAGGTCCAGGCCGAGGGCCAGGCGTGCTACCGGCTGTTCATCGGCGCCCTGCTGTCGCTGACGGACGACGTGATCGGTGGCGAGGTGGTGCCGCCGCCGCGGGTGGTCCGCCACGACGGGGACGACGCCTACCTCGTCGTGGCCGCGGACAAGGGGACGGCGACCTTCTCCGACCTGGCCAACTCCGTGGCGCTGGAGCGGGGCTTCTGGCTCGGCGACGCCTTCGCCTCCGGCGGCTCGGTCGGCTACGACCACAAGGCCATGGGCATCACCGCCCGCGGCGCCTGGGAGTCGGTGACCCGCCACTTCCGCGAGCTCGACGTCGACGTGCAGAGCCAGGAGTTCACCGTCGTCGGCGTCGGGGACATGTCCGGCGACGTGTTCGGCAACGGGATGCTGCTCAGCGAGCACATCCGCCTGGTGGCCGCCTTCGACCACCGGCACGTGTTCGTCGACCCCACCCCCGACGCCGCCGCGTCGTTCGCCGAGCGCCGGCGGCTGTTCGACCTGCCCCGCTCGTCGTGGGCCGACTACGACCCCGCGCTGATCAGCGCCGGCGGCGGCGTGTGGCCGCGGACGGCCAAGGCGGTGCCGGTCAGCGAGCCGATGCGGGCGGCGCTGGGCCTCGACGCCGACGTCGACACCCTCTCGCCGGTCGAGCTGATCCGCGCGGTCCTGCTCGCCCCGGTGGACCTGCTGTTCAACGGCGGCATCGGCACCTACGTCAAGGCCGCGACCGAGAGCCACGTCGACGTCGGGGACAAGGCCAACGACGCCGTCCGCGTCGACGGCGGCCGGCTGCGCGTGCGGGTGGTGGGGGAGGGCGGCAACCTCGGCCTCACCCAGCGCGGGCGGGTGGAGTTCGCGCTGGCCGGCGGCCGGGTGAACACCGACGCCATCGACAACTCCGCGGGCGTGGACACCTCCGACCACGAGGTGAACATCAAGATCGCGCTCAACGGGGTCGTGGACGCCGGCGAGCTGGACGCCGGCGGGCGGGCCGCGCTGCTCGCCGACATGACCGACGAGGTCGCCGTCGCCGTCCTCACCGACAACCACGCGCAGAACGCCACGCTCGCCACGGAGGCCACCTCCGCGCGCAGCCTGCTCGACGCGCACGAGCGGTTCCTCCGGGCGCTGGAGCGCTCCGGGCGGCTGTCCCGCGCCGTCGAGGCGCTGCCCGACGACCGCGCGCTGGCCCAGCGGCGCCGCGACGGCCAGGCGCTGACCAGCCCGGAGCTGTCGGTGCTGCTGGCCTACGCCAAGCTGGAGGTGAGCGACGCCGTCCTGTCCTCGGACCTGCCCGACGACCCCGCCCTGGCCCGGCTGCTGCGTGACTACTTCCCCGCCGCGCTGCGCGAGCGGTTCCCCGGGGCGATCGGGACGCACCCGCTGCGCCGGGAGATCGTGGCCACCGCGCTGACCAACCGGGGGGTCAACACCGCCGGGGTGACCGGCCTGTTCCGCCTCACGGAGGAGACCGGCCTGGACCTCGCCGCCGTCGTCCGGGCGCACGCGGTGGCCCGCGCGGTGTTCGACGTCGACCGGCTGTGGGACGCCGTCCGGCCGCTGGACAACCGGGTGCCCGCGCCGGTGCAGGTGGAGCTGCGCACCGAGGCGACCCGGCTGGCCGAGCGGGCGGCGCGCTGGCTGCTGCGGCTGCCCGAGCTCGGCAGCCGGCCCCCGGCCGGGATCGCCGCCGTGACCGACCGGTTCGCCGCGCCCGTCGCGGCGGTGCGGGCCGGCCTGCCGGGCTGGCTGCTCGGCCACGAGGCCGCCGCCTACGCCGAGCGGGCGCAGCAGCTGCAGGCCTCCGGCGTGCCCGCGGAGCTGGCGGGGGAGCTCGCGGCCGCGCCGCTGTTGCCGGCGGCGCTGGACCTCGCGGTGGTCGCCGAGCGGACCGGTGCGCCGATCGAGCTGGTCGGGCGGGTGGCGCAGGAGCTGGCCGAGCGGCTGTCGCTGGTGCCGCTGCGCGACCTGGTCACCGCGCTGCCCCGGGACCGCCGCTGGCCGTCGATGGCGCGCGCCGCGCTGCGCGACGACCTCGCCGCCGAGCAGGCCGAGCTCGCCGTGGAGGTGCTGGCCGTGCAGGGGAGCGGCCCGGCCACCCCTCCGGACGCCGCGTCGCTCGTGGGCGCCTGGGTGGAGGGCTGGGAGCCCGCGCAGCGCCGGGCCGCCGCCCAGCTCGCCGACATCGCCGCCGGCGACCGGCACGAGCTGCCCGAGCTGCTGGTCGCCGTCCGGACCCTGCGGGGCCTGCGCCGCCGCTGAGCCCCCCGCGAGATCCGCACACCCGGGGCCCTCCGGTCCCCGGAGGCCACGGGTGTGCAGATCTCGCGCGCCTCGGTCGAGCCCGGGAGCGGGCTGGCCGGTGGCTGTGAGGATCCGGTCCGTCACGGACCGCCCGGACCGGCCGCAACACGGCCGCCGGACCTCCGCCATCGCCGACCGGTGACGCACCTCACACCCCACGGTGGGGGGCATCTCCCGGCCGGCGTACGCCGAACCGGGGACCGGGCGAGGAGAGGACGGCCATGACCACGACGAGGACAGGACGGGTGCGGACGCTCACCGTGGTCGCGGTGGCGGGCGGCTCGCTGGCGCTGCTCCCGCTCACGGGGGCGTTCGCCGGTGGCGGCGGCCCCGGTGGCGGGGACGGGCATGCCCCCGGCGACGGGCACCCGCGCAGCGTCATCTTCGTCAACGGCGACGGCATGGGCGCCGCCCACCGCGAGGCCGCCCGGCTCGAGCAGGAGGGTTTCGACGGGCAGCTGGCCATGGACCGGCTGCCGATCGCCGGGCTGCAGACCACCGACGCGCGCGACCCGGAGGACACGGTCACCGACTCCGCGTCCTCGGCGTCGGCGTGGGCGACGGGCCAGAAGACCTACAACGGCGCGATCAGCGTCGACGTCGACGGGAACCCGCTGCCGACCATCGGGCAGCAGGCCGAGGAGGCGGGCCTGGCCGGCGGCATCGTGACCACCGCGCAGGTCACCGACGCCTCGCCCGCCGCGTTCTTCGCCAACAGCGCCGACCGCGCCGCGCAGGACGACATCGCCCGCCAGTACCTCGAGGTCAGCCGGCCCGAGGTGATCCTGGGTGGCGGCGAGGACTGGTGGCTGCCCGCCGGGGACGAGGGCACCTACCCGCCCCGGGCCGGTGACGAGGAGGACCCGGAGGTGTCCCGCAGCACGCAGGGCGACCTCGTCGCGCAGGCCCAGGGGCTCGGCTACGAGTACGTCAGCACCGCCGAGGAGTTCGCCGCCGCCGACTCCGACCTGCTGCTCGGGCTGTTCGCCAACGAGGAGATGTTCCAGCAGCGTCCCGAGGGACAGGGCGACGAGTTCGACCCGGTCGTCTCGCTCGCCGACATGACCACGCGGGCGCTGGACGTCCTCTCCCAGGACGAGGACGGGTTCTTCCTCCTCGTCGAGGAGGAGGCCGTGGACGAGATGAGCCACAACAACAACGGCGCCCGGATGCTGGAGTCCATGCGCTCCCTCGACGACGCCGTCGAGGTGGCCCGCGCGTACGTGGCCGAGCACCCCGACACGCTGCTGATCGTCACCGGCGACCACGAGTGCGGCGGGCTGACCATCGAGGACGTCGACGCCGAGGACGAGAGCGGCCCCGGCGGCACGCTCGACCCGTCGATCGCCGGCGGGACCGAGTCCGGTGAGGACGGCCCGTTCGTCGTCGCCGGCACCGGCGGCGCGTACGACTTCGCGCTCGACTGGACGACGACCTCGCACACCGGCGTCCCGACCGTCGTCACCGCGGAGGGGCCGGGCAGCGAGGACCTGACCGGCTACTACCCCAACACCCACCTGCACGACGTGGTGTCCGCGGTGCTGTTCGACTGACGCACTCCCCGGGGCCCGGGGCCGGCGACCGCCGGTCCCGGGCCCCGGCGCGTGCGGGCGGGTTCCCCGGGCCGACCCGTGGTCTCCGCGTCGCCGTCATCCGGCGGACACCTGCACACCCGACCCTGGCGTGCGGACACACCGTCCCGCCGCCGGGAGGACCGATGGACCACGGCACGCCCACCCCCGTCCGCACCCCCGCGCGCAGCGGGATGACCCCCGTGCTCGCCCGGACCGCCGTCCGCGCCGCCACCGCGACCTGGGGCGGGGACCGCCGCCAGCAGCGTCTGCGGGTGTGCACCGCCGCCGACCTGCTCCTGGCGCAGGGCCTGCGCGTGCGGGTCGTGAACCCGCCGGTCGCCTGGCCGCGCGGCCCGCGCCTGGTGGTCGCCAACGCCTCCGGGTGGGCCGACGTGCTGGCCCTGGCCACCGTCGTCCCCGGCACGCCGGTGGTCGACGCCGCGCTGGCCGCCCGTCCGCTGCTGCGCACGCTGGCCCGCCGCGGCGGGCTGCTGGTCGACGACGGCAGCGGCACCGTCCGGGCGCAGGTCACCGCGCTGCTCCGCGCGGGCGCCACCGTGACCGCCTCCCCCGGGGAGGGCGCGACCGCGGACGACCCCGGCCGGTTCCGCGCCCGCGCCCTCGCCCCTGCCGTCGACGCGCAGGCCGCCGTCTGCCCGGTCGCCGTGCGCCCGGCCGGCAGCGGGGTCCTGGAGGTCCACCTGCTGTCCGCGCTGCAGCCGGGGCACGACGCGCGGGCGCTGGCCGCCCTCGCCGAGTACGCGGTGGCCCACGTGCTGGAGTCCGGCGCGCCGGTCCTGGACGGCTCCGGGACTGTCCGCCCGTGGAGGGGGTACGGACGACCCCGTCCGTGACCGGCCCGGAGGGGGACCCGTGCAGCCCGAGACGCTCGCCCACAGCGAGGACGCCGAGACGTTCGACGGGGAACCGTCCCGCACCACCACCGAGGCGCCGAAGGAGGCCGAGGTCCTCGACCTGAGCCGCTGGCGCCTGAACGCCCTCCCCGACGAGCACAGCGACGAGGACTGGGACGACGACCGCCAGCTCTTCGGCCCGGACGGCGAGCTGGTCGAGACCTGGCGCGAGGGCTATCCGTACACCGAGCGCATGGAGCGCCGGGAGTACGAGATCGAGAAGCGCCGGCTGCAGATCGAGCTGCTCAAGCTGCAGGGCTGGGTCAAGGAGACCGGCCAGCGGCTGGTCATCGTCTTCGAGGGGCGGGACGCCGCGGGCAAGGGCGGCACGATCAAGCGCTTCACCGAGCACCTCAACCCGCGCGGCGCCAGCGTGGTCGCGCTGGACAAGCCCTCGGAGCGCGAGCAGACCCAGTGGTACTTCCAGCGCTACGTGCAGCACCTGCCCGCCGCCGGGGAGATCGTGCTGTTCGACCGCTCCTGGTACAACCGCGCCGGCGTCGAGCGGGTCATGGGCTACTGCTCCGAGGAGCAGTACCAGCAGTTCCTGCTGCAGGCCCCCGAGCTCGAGCGGATGTTCGTGGCCAGCGGCATCCGGCTGTTCAAGCTGTGGTTCTCGGTCTCCCGCGGCGAGCAGCGGACCCGCTTCGTCGTCCGCCAGATCGACCCCGTGCGGCAGTGGAAGCTCTCGCCCACCGACCTGGCCAGCCTCGACAAGTGGGACGCCTACACCGAGGCCAAGGAGGCGATGTTCCTGCACACCGACACGCAGCACGCGCCGTGGACGGTCATCAAGAGCAACGACAAGAAGCGCGCCCGTCTCGAGGCGATGCGGCACGTGCTGTGCCGGCTGGACTACGACGGCAAGGACTGCGACGTCGTCGGCGACCCCGACCCGCTGATCGTCGGCTCGGCCGCCGACGTGCTGGAGGAGTCCTCCGACGCCCCCGTCGCCCCGCCTCGGCCCCGCGTGGTCCGGACCGGATGACCTCTCGTCTGCGGCTCTCTGCTCCCGGAGCCAGAGAGCCGCAGACGACGTCAGAGCGAGGGGAGGCGCGCCGGTCCGGTGACCTGCTCGATCGCGGCGGCCACCTCCAGCAGGCGCAGGTCGGCGCGCGGCGCAGCGATGACCTGCAGGCCCACCGGCAGGCCGTCGGCGGTGGAGCCGCCGGGCAGTGACAGCGCGGGGCACCCGGTGGCCGAGACCAGCGTGCAGGAGCGCATCCAGCCCAGGTAGTCCTCCTGCGGCACGCCTGCCACCTCCGTCGGGTACTCCTGCTCGACCGGGAAGGGCAGCACCTGGGTGGTCGGCGCCAGCAGCACGTCGTAGCGGTCGAAGAACCCGACCACCTGCTCGTGCAGCCGGGTGTGGGCGAGCTCGGCGCGGGCGACGTCGGCTCCGCTGAGCGCCGCGCCGCGGGCGGCGTTGCGCCGGATGGCCTCCTTGACCTTCTCGGGCGAGCGGCGGACGACGTCGCCGAACGTGGCCTCGAACAGCCACGCCCGCAGCGTGCCGAACACCTCGTCGGCCTCGCGCAGGTCCGGGCAGGCCTCCTCGACCACGGCGCCGTGCGCCTCCAGCTGCGGCAGCAGTTCGGCCAGCACCCGCGGGATCACCGGCTCGACCGGCACCAGGCCGCCGAGGTCCGGTGCCCAGGCCACCCGCAGCCCGCGCAGCTCCGCCGGGCGCGGGGCGGCGAAGGAGGCGCCGTCCTCGGACAGCGCGATGGGCACCCGCGGGTCGGGGCCGGCCATCGCCGACAGCGTCAGCGCGACGTCGCCGACCGTGCGGCCCATCGGGCCCTGCACCGACAGCGTCGCCCAGCCCAGGCCCGCCGGCCAGGTCGGCACCCGGCCCGGCGAGGGCCGCAGCCCGACGACGCCGCAGAAGGCCGCGGGGTTGCGCAGCGAGCCACCCATGTCGCTGCCCTCGGCCACCGGCACCAGTCCCGCGGCCAGCGCGGCCGCCGCGCCGCCGCTCGAGCCGCCCGCCGACAGCCCGTGCCGCCACGGGTTGTGGGTGGCGCCGAAGAGCGGGTTGAACGTGTGCGAGCCGGCCGCGAACTCCGGCACGTTGGTCTTGCCCACCCGCACCGCCCCCGCGCGGCGCAGCCGCTCGACGACGAGCTCGTCGCGGGCGGGGACGGTGTCGGCGTGCAGCGGCGAGCCCCACGTCGTCCGCATGCCGCCGGTGGCGTGGGTGTCCTTGTGCGCCACCGGCAGGCCGTGCAGCGGGCCGACCTCCTCCCCGGCGGCCAGGGCGGCGTCGGCGGCGTCGGCCGCGGCCCGCGCGCCCTCGGCGTCGAGGGTGACGATCGCGTTGACCTGCGGGTCGATGCGCTCGATGCGGGCCAGGTGCGCCTCGATCAGTTCCCGCGCGGAGACCTCCTTCGCGCGCACGAGCGCGGCCAGCTCGGTGGCCGGGCGCAGGCAGAGGTCGTCGTCGGGGGCTCTCGAGGTCACCGGGGGAGGGTGCCACGGACGGCCGCGCGGGGCGGCACGATCGGTGCGTGGAGCCGGTCATCGAGGTGACGACGAGCGAGGACCCCGCCCTGCTGGGGCTGGTGGCGGCACAGGAGCGGGAGGTGATGGCCCGCTACGGCGTGGACGACGCGGGCCCGGGTCTGTCCGCGGGCGCCGTGTGCCTGCTCGCGCGCCTGGACGGTCACCCCGTCGGGTGCGTGGCCCTCGGGTCGCTGGAGGACGGCATCGGCGAGGTGAAGCGGATGTACGTCGACCCCGGGGCGCGGGGGCACCGGATCGGACGGCTCCTGCTCGAGCGCGTCGAGGAGCTGGCCGCCGCGCGCGGTCACCGGCTGCTGCGTCTGGAGACCGGCACGGAGCAGCCGGAGGCGCTGCAGCTCTACCGGAGCGCCGGCTGGCGGGAGATCCCGTGCTACGGGTACTTCAGGGACCACCCGGGCACCGTCTGCTTCGAGAAGCCCACCGCCCTCCGCGGGCGCGTCCCGGGTGCCTGACGACCACCCCGGTCCGACCCCGGGGTCCGCGCCGTCCCACGCCTCGGGGGACCATCAGGACATGACCAGCGACGTGGGCACGGCGGCCGCTCGGGACGAGCGGACGGCGCCCGGTGGGGACGAGGAGACGGCGACCTTCGCCGACCTCGGGCTGCGTCCCGAACTGCTCGCCGCGCTCACCCGGCTCGGCTACGAGGAGCCCACCCCGATCCAGCGCGAGGCCGTGCCACCGATGGTCGCCGGGCGCGACCTGCTCGGCCAGGCCGCCACCGGCACGGGCAAGACGGCGGCCTACGCGCTGCCGGTGCTGCAGCGGCTGCCCGACGAGCGCCCCGGCGGCGACCCGCTCGCGCTGGTCCTCGTGCCCACCCGCGAGCTGGCCATCCAGGTGTCGGAGGCGCTGCACCGCTACGGCCGCGACCTCGGTGCCCGCGTCGTGCCGGTCTACGGCGGCCAGCCGATCCCGCGCCAGCTGCGGGCGCTGGAGGCCGGGGTCGACGTCGTCGTCGCCACCCCCGGGCGGGCGCTGGACCTGCTGCAGCGCGGCAGCCTGCGCCTGGGCGGCGTCGCCACCGTGGTCCTCGACGAGGCCGACGAGATGCTCGACATGGGCTTCGCCGAGGACCTCGAGGCGCTGCTCGCCGAGGTGCCCGAGGAGCGGCAGACGGTGCTGTTCAGCGCCACGATGCCGCGCCGCCTCGACAGCATGGCCCGCCGGCACCTGCGCGACCCGCTGCGCATCCAGGTGGCCCGCGAGGTGCCCACCGAGGGCCAGGCGCCGCGGGTCCGGCAGACGGCGTTCGTCGTCGCCCGCGCGGCCAAGCCCGCGGCGCTCGGCCGCGTGCTCGACGTCGAGAGCCCGACCGCGGCCATCGTCTTCTGCCGCACCCGCGACGAGGTCGACGACCTCACCGAGACGCTCAACGGCCGCGGCTACCGCGCCGAGGCGCTGCACGGCGGCATGAGCCAGGAGCAGCGCGACCGGGTCATGGGCCGGCTGCGCGGCGGCACCGCGGAGCTGCTGGTGGCCACCGACGTCGCCGCCCGCGGGCTCGACGTCGAGCAGCTCACCCACGTCGTCAACTACGACGTCCCGGCCGCGGCGGAGACCTACGTGCACCGCATCGGCCGGGTCGGCCGGGCCGGGCGCGAGGGCGTGGCGATCACGCTGGTGGAGCCGCGGGCGCACCGGATGCTCAAGACCATCGAGCGCGTGACCGGGGCGCCCATCCACGTCGAGCGGGTGCCCACGGTCGCCGACCTGCGCGCCCGCCGGCTGGAGCTGACCCGCGCCGCACTGCGGGAGAGCCTGCTCGGCGACGACCTCGAGCGCTTCCGCGCCGTCGTCGAGACGCTCACCGACGAGTTCGACGTCATGGAGGTGGCGCTGGCGGCGGTCAAGCTCGCGCACGAGGCCACGAACGGCCCCGACGACGACGAGGAGATCCCCGAGGTCGCGCTGCGGCCCGAGCGCCCGCAGCGCGAGGGGAGCGGCGACCGGGGCCGGCCGTCGCGGCCGAGGCCGGGCGGCGGCGACACCGCGCGGCTGTTCATCGGCGCCGGCCGCAGCGCCGGCGTGCGCCCCGGTGACCTGGTCGGGGCGATCGCGGGGGAGACCGAGCTGCGCGGCCGCGACGTGGGCTCGATCGAGATCGCCGAGCGGTTCAGCCTGGTCGAGGTGCCCGCGGGCTCGGCCGAGGAGGTCATCACCGCGCTGCGGGCCAGCACGATCAAGGGACGGAAGGTCACCGTCCGCCGGGAACGCCCCCGGCCCTGATCGAAGGACCCCCTGCCCCCCGTCACTCGCTCCGCTCGCGCCGGGCCCCTGCGGGGGGCCGACGGTCAGATCGGGATCGGGCCCACACGCTCGTCGGGGACGACGTCGGGGACCCGGTTGGGGCCGGCCTCGGGCGGGCGCGGCCGGTCCTGCGGGTGCAGCCGCACCGCCACCAGCGCGACGTCGTCCTCGGGGCGGCCGTCGACCAGCCGGTGGAGCACCTCGTCGAGCAGCTCCTGCAGCGGCAGGCCGGCCAGCTCGCGCAGCGCCTCCCGCAGCCGGGCCATGCCGGCGTCGAGGTCGGCGTCGCGGCGCTCGATGAGCCCGTCGGTGAACAGCAGCACGGTGGCGCCCCGGTCGAGGGTGACCACCGACTCCTCGCGGGCGGCGGCGGGGTCGACGCCGAGCAGCAGGTCGCCGCGCCAGGTGGCGAGCTCGGTCACGCTGCCGTCGGGGGTGACGACCAGCGGCGGCAGGTGTCCGGCGTTGGCCCAGCGCATCCGGGTGACGCCGCGCCGGTGCTCGTCGTCGGTCTGCTCGAAGCGGGCGACGGTGGCCGTGGCCAGCACGTGGGTCTGCAGCACGGCCATCGAGGCGTCCAGGCCGCGCAGCACCTCGCCGGGGCCGGCGTCGCTGTAGGTGGCGATGCCGCGCAGCAGCGCCCGCAGCTGACCCATGGCGGCGGCGGCCTCGGTGTCGTGGCCGACGACGTCGCCGATCACCAGCATCGTCGACCCGCCCGGCTGCAGGAACGCGTCGTACCAGTCGCCGCCGACCCGCGCGGCCTCGGCCGCGGGGAGGTAGCGGACGGCGATCTCGGCGTGGTCGGGCTCGGGCGGCTCGGTGAGCAGGCTGCGCTGCAGCCCCTCGGCGAGCGCACGCTGCTGGCCGTAGAGCCGTGCGTTGTCCAGCGCCAGGCCGGCGCGGTCGGCGACGTCCTGCGCGGTGGCCAGGTCCTCCTCGCGCGGCACCCAGCCCCGGCGGTGGTACAGCGTCATCACGCCCAGGGTCCGGTCGCGGCCCCGCAGCGGGATGCAGATCGCCGACTCGGGGTCCAGCGCGGTCAGCACGTCGCGGGCCTCGCCCTCGGTCAGCACGCCGCGTACGGCCTCGGTGCGCTCCATGACCGCCTCGCCGGTGAGCAGCGCGCGCATGAGGGGCGCGGTGGC
The DNA here is from genome assembly GCF_041028265.1 of Geodermatophilus amargosae. Taxonomy (GTDB): domain Bacteria; phylum Actinomycetota; class Actinomycetes; order Mycobacteriales; family Geodermatophilaceae; genus Geodermatophilus; species Geodermatophilus amargosae_A. The sequence continues at coordinate 41,033 of NZ_JABGCW010000023.1, read as the reverse complement.
CGGCATGGCGTCGAGCCGGACCGCGGCGTAGCGCTCGACCAGCGCCCGGGACGAGGGGACGGCATGCCAGTGCCCGACGTCGCGCGGCCGGCCGTCGGGGTCGACGACGGTGACGATGCACCAGTCGGCCAGTGCCGGGACCACCAGCCGCGGCAGGTGTGCCGTGGCCGTCTTCGGGTCCAGGGCGCCGGCGAGCTCGGCGCTGACCTGGGCCAGGAGCGCCAGCCGCTGCGCGCCGCGCTCGGCGCGGTCCTGCACGCGGCGGCGCTCGGTGACCTCGAGGAAGTAGACCGTCAACCCCTCCGGGCTGGGCCAGGCGCGCACCTCGTACCAGCCGTTGAGCGGTGAGGGGTAGTGCGCGTCGAACTGCACCGGCGTGCCCGTGCGGACGGCGCTGCGGTAGTTCTCCTCGAAGACGCTGTTCACCGTGGCGGGGAACGCCGTCCACAGGTCCTGGCCGAGCAGGTCGTCGCGGCTGCGGCCCAGCAGGCGCTCGGCCTCGGCGTTGACGTGCGTGAACCGCCACTCGCGGTCCAGGGAGTAGAAGCCGGCCGGCATCGCCTCGAGCACCCGCGTCACCCGCAGGCCGGCGGCCCGTTCGGCGGTCGTGTCGTAGGCGGCGCCCAGCACGCGCGTGGCCGCGCCGTGCTCGTCGGCCAGGGTGCGCCCGCGGGCCTGCACCCAGCGGGTGTCCCCGTCCGGCCAGACGACGCGGTACTCGGCCTCGTAGTCACCGCAGGAGGCGATGCTCGCCTGCAGGGCGTCGGTCACGCGCGGCAGGTCGTCGGGGTGCAGACGCGCGTTGAAGTCGTCGATGGTGCCGCCGAACTCCCCGCCGGAGTACCCGAACATCTCGATCAGGCGGGCGTCCCAGGTCAGCTCGCCGGTGTGCAGGTCCCAGTCGAAGGTGCCGATCCCGGCGGCGTCGACGGCCAGGCTCCAGCGCACGCGGTCGCTCTCGTACTCGGCGCGCAGCGCGGCCAGCTCCAGCTCGCTGACGGCGGCCGCGGCGAGCTGGCGCAGGGTGGCGAGGTCGGTGTCGGACCAGGGGCGGGGCGTGGGGGCGGCGACGCAGAGGACGCCCACGGTGTGGCCGCCGGTGTCCACGAGCGGCACGCCGAGGTAGGCGCCCACGATCCCGGCCCGGACCTGCGGCAGGTCGGCGGCCCGGGGCTCGGCGTGGACGTCGGGGACGACGACCGGCGCTCCCTCGGCGGCGGGCACCGCACAGGCGGTCGCGTCGAGGGGGGTCTCGCGGCCCACGGTGCCCGGGGGCAGGCCGGTGCCCGCGACGACCACCTCGACGTCGTCGAGCAGGGAGATCTGGGCGATCGGTGCGCCGACCAGCCGGGCGGCGAGCTCGGCGAGGCGGTCGAGGACGACGCTGGCGTCGCGCAGCCGCAGCCGGCGGGCCGCCGAGGCGCGGGGACGGTCCGCCCGCAGCAGGACCGCGGCGGCACGGGGACCGGCGACCTGCGGCTCCCGGGGGAGCCCAGGCGTGTCGTCGTCCACCGATCCCCTTCGCCCGGCCGACGGCCGATCCAGCGTGCAGCGACGCCCCGGCCGGGGCTGGGTCCGGGCGCCGCGTACAGCGTAAGCGACACCCGAGACCGTCGACAGGCTCACGGCGAGGTTCTCGTCGATGACCTACCGTGACGGCGCGCACTCTCCGGGCGGCGGCAGGACCAGCGTGAGGGCGCTCGCGCCGTCGTGTTCCACGTGCAACCCCGCCCGGCGCAGGAGCGCCCGCACCCGGACGGCGTCGTCCGGTTCGGCCGTGGTGGTCGCGAGCAACCGCGCCACCCGCCCCTTGTGTGCCTTGTTCGCGTGGCTCACCACGGCCCGGCTGCCGTCGGGGCGCTCGCTGAGCACGTCGACGGTCACCGCGCCCGGGACCGGCGCCAGCGCCTGGTACGCCCCGCTGCGCAGGTCGACGACGAGCTCACCGGAGGCCACGAGGACCGGGCCCAGCGCCGGCCGCCAGAGCGTCCGCAGCGTCGGCAGCCCGGGCAGGACCGAGCCCGCCGACAGCCGGTAGGCCGGGATGGCGTCGGAGGCGCTCACCAGCCCGAACAGTGCCGAGCCGACGGCGAGCCGCCGGTCGGCGCGGGCCCGCTGCGCGCGGGTCAGGGTGCGGACGCCGAGGGCGTCGTAGAGGACGCCGGTGTAGCGCTCGAGCCCGGGCTTCGTCGGGCTGGTGCAGAGCGCGGCGTTGCGGGCCAGTTCGACGTCCTGGGCGGGGGACAGGCCCAGCGCCGTGCGGGCGGCGGGCGGGTCGGCGGCCAGCCCGATCAGCGCCTCGACCAGCTGCGCGCGGACCGGCGTCAGCTCCGGGGTGGAGAGGGTCGCGAGGTCGAGCGGGGCGCCGTCACCGTCCGGGGACTTGGTCTCCGAGGGCGGGAGCAGCACGAGCACGACCGGCGACGGTACGTGGCAACGTGCCGGGTCCCGCCGACCGACCAGGGGAGTCGCCGGTTCCGGGAGGTGACCCGGGCCACACTCGGCCCCCCGCGCCGACCGGCGCGGGTGGGGGATGACGTGCCCGGCGGGCCGTCGGGCACGTCGCCGAGAGGAGGCGCGTCCGTGGCAGGTAACAGGGCGGTCATGTACATGGGTCCGGGCAAGGTCGAGGTCGCGGACCTGGACTACCCGGGGCTCGAGCTCAAGCAGGGGCCGGGGGTCAACCCGGCCAACGTCGGCCGCAAGACCCCGCACGGGGTCATCCTCAAGACGGTGGCCACCAACATCTGCGGCAGTGACCAGCACATGGTCCGCGGGCGCACGACGGCGCCCGAGCGGCTCGTCCTCGGTCACGAGATCACCGGCGAGATCGTGGAGAAGGGGTCCGACGTCGAGTTCCTCGAGGTCGGCGACATCGTCAGCGTGCCGTTCAACATCGCCTGCGGCCGCTGTCGCAACTGCAAGGAGGGCAAGACCGGCATCTGCCTCAACGTCAACCCCGACCGCCCCGGCTCGGCCTACGGCTACGTGGACATGGGCGGCTGGACCGGCGGGCAGGCCGAGTACGTGCTGGTCCCGTACGCGGACTGGAACGCGCTGAAGTTCCCCGACCGGGACCAGGCGCTGGCCAAGATCCGCGACCTCACGATGCTGTCGGACATCTTCCCGACCGGCTACCACGGCTGCGTGACCGCCGGGGTGGGCACCGGCTCGACGGTCTACATCGCCGGGGCCGGCCCGGTGGGTCTCGCGGCGGCCGTCTCCGCCCAGCTCCTCGGTGCCGCCGTCGTCATCGTCGGCGACCTCAACGCCGACCGGCTGGCCCAGGCCCGCAGCTTCGGCTGCGAGACCGTCGACGTCTCGAAGGGCGACCCGAAGGACCAGATCGCGCAGATCCTCGGCGAGCCCGAGGTGGACTGCGGCGTGGACGCCGTCGGGTTCGAGGCCCGCGGGCACGGCGAGGGCTCGGAGCGGGAGGCACCGGCCACGGTGCTCAACTCGCTGATGGACCTCACCCGGGCCGGCGGCGCGCTCGGCATCCCGGGGCTCTACGTGACCGGTGACCCCGGCGCGGTCGACGACGCCGCCAAGGTGGGGGCGCTGTCGATCCGGCTGGGGCTGGGCTGGGCGAAGTCGCACGCCTTCACCACCGGCCAGTGCCCGGTGATGCGCTACAACCGCCAGCTGATGATGGCGATCCTGCACGACCGGGTGCAGATCGCGAAGGCGGTCAACGCCGAGGTGATCCCGCTGGAGGACGCCCCGCGCGGCTACCAGGAGTTCGACCAGGGTGCGGCGAAGAAGTACGTGCTGAACCCCAACGGGATGATCCCGGCGGCCTGAGCGCGGTCGCCTGAGCGCGGCATAGGAAGCTCTCCGCACGTCCCGGGACCCGACACGTGCGGAGAGCTTCCTATGCCTCGGGAGACCTACGTCCAGTAGAGGAAGCGGGCCTGGGGAAGGCGGTCGGCGAGGGCCGCCTCGAACCAGGTGCGCAGCTCGGCCATCGTCTCCTTGGGGTAGACGTGCTTGACCGAGCCGAACTTGCCCCGCTTGGTGGTGCGCCGGGACTCGTCCATCTCCAGCTTGGTGCGCGGGTACCAGTCGAGCAGCGTCTCCTTGCTGCCCGGCGTGAACCGGTGGGTGATGCACTCGACGGTGAGGTCGGTGCCGGCCGGCAGGACCGCGGCGACGGCGTCGAGCAGGGCGCCGTACTCCTCGCGCCAGCCCTCGACCGGCATGATGGGCGCGATGGTCAGGCCCACCGGGTAGCCGGCGCGGGCGACGGCGCCCAGGGCGGCGATGCGCGCGTCGACCCTGCTCGTGGCGCCCTCGAACCGCCGGCCGACCGAGGCGGCGTTGAGCGAGAAGCGCAGCCGGGTGCGCCCGCCGTGCGGGAGGCCGAGCAGGCCGGCGACGTCGTCGAACTTGGTCGTCGCGCGCAGCTGCACCGGGCCGGGCCACGCGTGGGTGCCGAAGTGCTCGACCATGCGCGACAGGCCGCCGGTGAGGTGCTCGATGGCCAGCGGGTCGGTGTAGCAGGAGGCCTCGAACGTCGTCCCCTCGTCGCCGCGCTCGGGCGTGCCGGTGGTGATGCGGCCCTGGCCGACGTAGGGGTCGAGGCCCTCGAGCACCTCGTCGAGGTCGGCCCAGACGCGGGTGATCGGCGGGCCGGACAGCGAGCCGGCGAGGTAGCAGTACTGGCAGTGCGCGGGGCAGCCCTCGGCCAGGTCGAGCCGGAAGTCCGCCGACGGCGGGATGGGCTGCAGCTTCCGCTTCGACGGCGGCGGGACGACCAGCGCCATCGTGTCCTTGGCGGCCATGAACGCCGCGCGGTCGTCCGTGCCGCCACCGCTGCCGCGGAGGTTGGGCAGCCGGTCCCCGGGGAGCAGCTCGACGTCGGAGACGCCGGCGGCCTCGAGGCGGGCCAGCACGCGCTGCCCGTGCGGGCGCTCGGCCGCCGAGCGGGTGACGAGGACGCGCCTGGGCGTCCACAGGCGGGTGGGGGCGGGGGCCTCGAGGGCGGGCGCGGTCATCACCGCGTACAACACCGCGGACGGCCCGCCGATGCCCCTCCGGAGGGCGTCCGCGCAGGTCGGCGGGTGAGGTGGGCCACGACGCCGGTCAGGGGGCGGCCCGCCACCGCGCCCGCCACTCCGGCGCCTCCCAGGCCTCGCCGACGTAGATGGTCTCGCGGGAGACGAGGTCCCCGCGGAACTCGTAGAGCGCCGGGCCGTACAGCCACGCGCCGCCGTCGTAGCGGGCGCGGATCTCGACCACCCAGAAGTCGTCGCGCCCCCGCACGCGGACGACCTCGAGCTCGACCTGCGCGGGGTACTCCCGGCGCCACTCCCGGAAGTTGGCCACGCCCTCGAACCGCTCGCCGGACTGAGGGAACTCGAGGACCGCGTCCTCGGCGTAGATCTCGCTGGCCCGGTCCTCGTCGCCGGCGGAGCTGTGGCGGATGTAGTGCTCCAGCGCCGCCCGGACCGACTGCTCGTCCATGGGCCGATGCTCCTCGCCGACATCCCGGACGTCGATGCCCTCGCGGCCGTGGGTCGGTCGGCCGGCTGCTGCGGGCCCGGGCGCGGGACACGGCCAGGCGCGTCAGCGGCCACGGGCGTGCGGAGGCGGCGCCGTCTGCGGCACCGGGCACGAACGGGTGGACCTGCCGGCCGCCGGCGAGTAGACCGGGATCCTCACTCGATCGGAGGCGCGGGCCATGACCAGTGGCAGCGGCCAGGAGACCGGACAGGTCACCGGCACCCAGGACAAGGACTACAACCTCATCTGGTTCACCGAGCAGTGCCTCAGCAACGCGCTCCGGCTGGAGACCTACGTGCGGGACGCCGAGCGCGACGGCGACAGCGAGCTCGCCGACCTCTTCCGCAAGGCCCAGGCCGAGAGCCGCAAGGGTGCCGAACAGGGCAAGCAGCTGCTCAGGGCCCGGCTCGGCGGCTGAGCGGACGACGGGACCTCGCCCAGGGCCGTCCGGCCCCGTCAGGCCAGCGTGGTCGTGTCCACCACGAAGCGGTACCGCACGTCGGAGGCCACGACACGGTCGAAGGCCTCGTCGACCTGCTCCGCGCCGATGGTCTCGACCACGGCGGCGATGCCGTGCGCGGCGCAGAAGTCCAGCATCTCCTGCGTCTCGCGGATGCCGCCGATGTTGGAGCCGGCGTAGGAGATCCGCCGCACGAGCAGCGAGAAGGCGTTCAGCGACAGCGGGTGCTCCGGGATGCCGACGTTGACCATCGTGCCGTCCACGTCGAGCAGGGACAGGTGGGCGTCGAGGTCGATCGACGCGCTGACCGTGTTGACGACGAGGTCGAACGAGGCGGCCAGGCGGGAGAACGTGTCCGGGTCGCTGGTGGCGAGGTACCGGGTGGCGCCCAGCCGCAGGCCGTCCTCCTGCTTCGCCAGCGACTGCGACAGCACGGTGACCTCGGCCCCCATGGCGGAGGCCAGCTGGACCGCCATGTGGCCCAGCCCGCCGAGGCCGACGACGGCGACCCTCGTGCCGGGACCGGTCCTCCAGTGGCGCAGCGGGGAGTACACGGTGATCCCCGCGCACAGCAGCGGCGCGGCGGCGTCGAGTGGGATGCCGGCGGGGATGCGCAGGACGAAGTCCTCGGTGACGACGATGGCCTCGGAGAAGCCGCCCTGGGTGGGCAGGCCGTCCCGACCGGTGCTCGAGTAGGTCTCGACGTAGCCCTCGGTGCAGAACTGCTCGTCCCCGCGCCGGCAGTACGTGCACTCGCGGCAGGAGTCGACCAGACAGCCGACGCCGACGCGGTCGCCGATCCGGAACCGGGTCACCTCCGGCCCGACCTCGGCGACGATCCCGGTGATCTCGTGGCCGAGGACGACCGGGTACCCGGTGGTGCCCCACTCGCCGCGGGCGGTGTGGATGTCGGAGTGGCAGACGCCGCAGTACCTGATGTCGATGCGGACGTCGCGCGGGCCGACGTCCCGGCGCTCGATCGTCGTCGGGGTCAGCGGCTCCGTGGCGGACGTGGCGGCGTAGGCCTTGACGGTGGTGGGCACGGGTTCCTCCTGCGGGTGCCGGGACGGATGGGGGAGGGGCCCCGGGACGACGGGCAGCCGGCGGGGACACCGCTGGTGTCGGGAGGGGGAACACCCGCTACGGTAATCCCCATGCACCCGGTCGGGATTGTGCGGTTTGCGCTCGTCGAGCGCCGGCACGTCGACCTGCTCCGGTGCGCGAGCGCGCTCTGTCGGGCCTGAGACCCGCCCTCGGCCCCGTCCGCCCGCCCGCACCCACCCCTGGAGACCTCGCATGACCCTGCTCGCTGCTGCCCCCACCACGCCCGCCGTCGACGGCGGCGTCCTCGACCTCGAGCGCCTCGAGCCGACCATCGGCGCCCGCGTCCACGGCGTCGACCTCGCCCGCGCCACCGACGACCAGGTCCGTGCCATCAGGGCCGCGCTCGCCGAGTACAAGGTGCTGTTCTTCGCCGGACAGCACCACCTGCACCCCGACGGCCAGGTCGCGCTGGGCCGCCGCCTGGGAGAGGTCACCGAGTCGCACCCGGTCGTCCCCGGCGTCGACGAGGAGCACCCGGAGATCTACGCGCTCGACAGCTCCACCGGCGGCTTCGCCGACGTCTGGCACACCGACGTCACCTTCGTGCGCCGCCCTCCGCTGGGCTCGGTGCTGCGCGCCGTCGTCCTCCCGCCGGTCGGCGGGGACACCCAGTGGGCCGACCTGGAGCTGGCCTACCGCTCGCTCAGCGAGCCGGTGCAGCGCCTGGCCGACCAGCTCGTCGCCGTGCACGACGGCACCCGCGAGTTCGGCTACTACCTCGCCCAGCGCCAGGAGCGGACGACGTGGGAGGGCGAGGAGTTCCGCGCCCTCGTCCCCGTCTCGCACCCGGTCGTGCGGGTGCACCCGGAGACCGGCCGCAGGGGGCTGTTCGTCAACCCCGGGTTCGTCTCGCACATCGAGGGCGTGTCCGACGCCGAGAGCCGGTACCTGCTCGACCTCTTCTACGCGCACGTCACCAAGCCGGAGCACGTCGTGCGGCACCGCTGGTCGGTCGGCGACGTCGTCATGTGGGACAACCGCTCGACGGTGCACTACGCCAACCGGGACTATGGCGACCAGCGCCGCGTCATGCACCGCATCACGCTCCGCGGGGACGCCCCGGTCGGACCCGCGGTCCCCTGACCCCGGTCCCCACTCGCTCGAGCACGACCGCGCGACGAGGCGCAGGCTGACCCACGAGGAGCCTGCGCCTCGTCGCACGCCCACGTCCGCCGCGGCCCGCCGGGCCCGACGTCCCCAGGGAAGTAGACCTCCATGCAGCGCACGACCCTCCGCCCTCGCGCCTCCGCGGTGGCCCTGACCGCCGTCCTGACCGCCACCGTCGCCGGGTGCACCAGCGAGGAGGCCGGCTCCGGCGGCGGCGGCAGTGGCGGCGGCAGCGGGATCACCGTGCAGACCGCGCAGTTCAGCTGGACCGCCGCGGGCCTGACCAACGGCATCCTCGGCGAGATCGCCGCCGACCACCCCGACCTCGGCGTCGCTTCCCTGGCGACGACGCAGCTGGACCCGGCCGCGGCCTGGGCCGGCGCGCAGCGCGGTGACATCGACCTGCTCACCGAGGTCGCCCTGCCCAACCAGCAGGAGCTGGCCGACTCCGCGAGCGAGCGGGTGGAGATCGTGTCGGAGACCTACGGCGACGCGGCACAGGGCTGGTTCGTCCCGGCCTACGCCGTCGAGGCCGGCGGCCCGCTGCAGGGGCTGACCAGCGTCACGCAGCTGAACGACTACGCCGACGAGCTGGGCGGCCGGTTCTACGACGCCGACCCCGGCTACATCACCACCGAGCAGAACGCCAAGCGGCTCGAGGGCTACGGGATCGACCTGGAGCACGTGGTCTCCAGCGAGGCCGCCGAGCTCGCGCAGCTGGAGAACAGCTACGGCCGCGAGGAGCCGATCGTGCTGTACCTCTACCACCCGCACGCGGTGTTCGCGCAGTACGACATGGTGCAGCTCGAGGAGCCCACGCCCTACAGCGACGGCTGCCTGACCACCGGAGACGGCGCCTGCGCGATGCCCTCCTACAGCGCCAACATCGCCGCCAGCGAGGACCTGCGCGAGCAGGCGCCGGCCTTCGTCGACCTGCTGACCGACCTGCGCATCTCCGTCGAGGAGATGGAGGCCATGCAGAAGAGCGTCGACGTCGACGGCGAGGACGTGTCCACCGTGGCGCGGGAGTGGGTCGACGCCCACGCCGACCAGATCGACGAGTGGATCGGCTGAGGTGGCTCCGCCGGTGCTGCGGGTCTCGGGCCTGACGAAGGTCTTCGGGACGCGGGAGCGGGAGGCACTGCGGCTGGCCGGCGAGGGTCTCGGCCGCGACGAGATCCACCGCCGGACCGGGTCGACGCTGGCGGTCCACGACGTCAGCTTCAGCGTCGAGCGCGGTGAGCTGTTCGTCGTCATGGGACTGTCCGGCTCGGGCAAGTCCACGCTGGTGCGCCTGCTCAACCGGCTCATCGAGCCCAGCGCCGGCACCGTGGAGGTCGAGGGCCGGGACCTGCGGGCGCTCGACGACGCGGCGCTGCGCACGGTGCGCAACGAGAAGATCAGCATGGTCTTCCAGCACTTCGCGCTCCTCCCGCACCGCACGGTGCGGGAGAACGCCGCCTACGCGCTCAAGGTCCGTGGCGCCGGGGCGGCCGAGCAGCGCGAGCGGGCGGACTGGGCGCTGGAGACGGTGGGCCTGCTCGACCGGGCCGGCGCCCGGCCCGACGAGCTCTCCGGCGGCATGCGCCAGCGCGTCGGCCTGGCCCGCGCGCTGGCCGCCGACTCCGAGGTGCTCCTCATGGACGAGCCGTTCTCCGCGCTGGACCCGCTGATCCGCCGCGACATGCAGGACCTGCTCGAGCGGCTGCAGGCCGAGCTCGCCAAGACCATCGTCTTCATCACCCACGACCTCAACGAGGCCATGCGGCTCGGCGACCGGATCCTCATGCTCAAGGACGGCAGGACCGTGCAGCTGGGCACCGGCCCCGAGATCATCTCCGCGCCCGCCGACGACTACGTCGCCGACTTCACCTCCGACGTCGACCGGACCCGGGTGCTCACCGCGGGCGACCTGCTCCGCGAGCCACGGATGACCGCGCGGCTCGGTGACGCCCCCGGGACCGTGCTCCGGGCGCTGGGTGCGGCCGAGGCCAACGGCGTGCTGGTCCTCGACGGGGACGGGCGCCTCGCCGGCGTCGCGCGCGACGACCTGCTCGCCCGCGCCGTGCAGGAGGGCCGGCCCGCGATCGGCCCGCGGGACCTGGTCGCCGACCACGCGACGATCGCGGCCGACCGGCCCGTCGTCGAGTTCGTCCACCTGGTCGGGCGGCACGTGGTGCCCCTCGCCGTCGTCGACGCCGAGGGGCGGCTGCTCGGCGTCGTACCCCGGGCCGCGGTGCTCGACGCGCTGTCGGCCGCCCCGGTCCGGGGGAGGCGCCCGTGATCCCGCACCTCCCCCTCGGTCAGTGGGTCTCCGACCTCATCGACTGGCTGCTCGAGACGGTGCCCTGGCTGTTCGACGCCGTCGCCGCGGTCATGCAGGTGCTCGTCGACGGGCTCACCGACGTCCTGGTGTCGCCGCCGCCGGTGGTCTGGATCGTCGTCTTCACGGTGGTCGCGCTGGTCCTGCGCGGCCCCTGGCTGGCGCTCTACACGCTGCTGGCGTTCCTGCTGGTGGTGTCGCTGGAGCTGTGGTCGGAGACGATGCAGACCCTCGCGCTGGTGCTCGTGGCGGCGGTCGTCGCCACGGCCATCGGGGTGCCGCTCGGGATCCTGGCGGCGCGGCGCCGGGCGGTCAGCGTCGCGGTCCGGCCGGTGCTGGACTTCATGCAGACGACGCCGGTGTTCGTCTACCTGATCCCCGCCGTCTTCTTCTTCGGCGTGGGTGTCGTGCCCGGCGTGGTGGCCACCATCCTGTTCGCCATCCCGCCCGGTGTGCGGCTCACCGAGCTCGGGATCCGGCAGGTGGACCGGGAGGTCGTCGAGGCGGCCCGGGCCTTCGGTGCCCGGCCGGGACAGGTGCTGCGGGAGGTCCAGCTGCCCCTGGCGCTGCCGTCGATCATGGCCGGCGTCAACCAGGTGATCATGCTGGCGCTGTCGATGGTCGTCACGGCCGGCCTGCTCGGTGCCGCCGGGCTCGGGGCGGTGGTCGTGCGGGCGGTGACCCAGCTCGACGTCGCCAGCGGCTTCGAGGGCGGCCTCGCCGTCGTCCTCCTGGCGATCTTCCTCGACCGGCTGACCGGCGCCTTCGGCCAGCGGACGGCCCTCTCCCGCCTGCTGCACCTGCGCCGGCAGACCGAGCGGCAGCAGCGGCCCGTCGGCGGTGCGGAGACGGGGCTCGTGTCCCCGGCCGGCTGACCTGCTCCCGGCCGGCGACCCTGCTCCCGGCCGGCGACCCTGCTCCCGGCCGGCGTCGGCGTCAGCCGATCCGCTCGAACAGGGACACGATGATCCCCTCCGGTCCGCGCACGTAGGCCATGCGCCAGGCGTGCTGGTACTCACCGATGCCGCCGACGAGGCCGTAGCCCTCCGTGGCCAGCCGGTCGACCGCCTCTTGGAGGCCGTCGACCTCGAAGGACACGTTGCGCAGCCCCAGCTCGTTGGCCATCGCGGCGGGCGATCCCGGCTCGTGGTCGGGCCGGACGAAGCGCGCCAGCTCCAGCCGGGCACCTCCGTCGGGCGGCCGCAGCATGACGATCTCGGTGCGGGAGTCGGGGATGCCGCTGACGGTGTCCAGGAAATCGCCCTCGACGAACGTCCGCCCCTCCACCTCGAGACCCAGCCCGACGAAGAACGCCGTCACCGTGTCGAGGTCGGCGACCGTGATGCCGACGTGGTCGAAGCGTCGGATGTGGGACATGGGTGCATCCTCCTGTGCTCGTCCGGTCGTTCAACCCGGGGACGGAGCCGACGGCCGATCCTCGACATCCGGGAACGGCGGGGCCGCTACCCGGACCCGTGCCCCCGGCGATCGACCAGGAACTGGCCCACCGCCACCTGGACCTGCTCGTCGAGGGGCCGCGGCCGTCCCCGGAGCGGCGCGCACCCGGTGGTCCCCGCCTGGAGCGCGCCGACCTCGCGGGTTCCGGGGAGGCTCCGCCGTGACCGGTGCCCCGGACGTGCCTCCGCGACCCGATCAGCTCACTGGTCGGCGAGCTCCACGACGACGGGGGCGTGGTCGCTGGCGCCCTTGCCCTTGCGCTCCTCGCGGTCGATGAGCGCACCGCTCACCCGGCCGGCCAGCGCGGGGGAGGCGAGGGTGAAGTCGATCCTCATGCCCTCGCGGCGGGGGAAGCGCAGCTGCGTGTAGTCCCAGTACGTGTAGACGCCGGGACCGGGGGCGTGCGGCCGGACGACGTCGGCGTACCCGGCCTCGACGACCGCGCGGAACGCCTCGCGCTCGGGCCCGGAGACGTGCGTCGAGTGCGCGAACACCGTCATGTCCCACACGTCGTCGTCCTGGGGGGCGATGTTCCAGTCACCGACCAGTGCCACCTGCGCGGCGGGGTCGGCGCTCAGCCAGCCGCCGGCCGCCGTCCGCAGCGCGGCGAGCCACTCGAGCTTGTAGTCGTAGTGCGGGTCGCCGAGCTGCCGGCCGTTGGGCACGTACAGGCTCCACACCCGCACCCCGCCGCAGGTGGCGCCCAGCGCCCGCGCCTCGGCGGCGGGCTCGGCGCCCTCCTTGGCCGCCCACGTCGGCATGCCGGGGAAGCCCACCTCGACGTCGTCCAGCCCGATCCGGGACAGCACCGCGACGCCGTTCCACTGCGAGTAGCCGACGTGCGCGACCTCGTAGCCGAGCTCGCGGAAGCGCTCCTCGGGGAACTGGTCGTCGCGGCACTTGGTCTCCTGCAGGGCCAGGACGTCGACGTCGCGCCGCTGCAGCCAGGCGGTCACCCGGTCGACCCGGGTCCGGATGGAGTTCACGTTCCACGTGGCGAGGCGCACGGTCCCCGAGCCTATGCGGCGCCTCCGGTCGTCGTCGGAGCGCCGGCGGGCACCCGCCGTGACCAGCGGAGACGCAGGTCACGCCGGATCGGGTGCCGTCACCGGGCAGCGGGTACGCGGACCGGGTGACTGCCAGCCGCGAGTGGGAGCATGGCCCCGTGACCAGGCCGTGGACCCGTGGGAGCGCGACGAGCCGACCGGCCTGCCCGCGGGTGCGTCCGTGAGCGACGACGCGGACGTCACCCGGCCGATCGGCGACGCCCCGGCCCTCCCGCCGGTCCCCGGGTCGCACCGGACGCAGGAGCGCCCCGACCGCCGGCAGCGCCCCGAGAAGCGGTCGCTGGGCGCGGTCCTCGGCCTGACCGCCGCCAACGCCGTCGTCCCCGGCACCGCGTTCCTGGCCTCGGGACGGCGCCGCGTCGGCGCCCTCGTCCTCGTCCTGTTCGCGTTGCTGGTCGCCGGCGGCATCTGGCTGGCCACCGCCGGGCGGCGCACCGCGGCGCGGCTGGCCGTCGACTCCGCGTACCTGAACTGGATCGTCGCCGCCCTGGCCGTGATCGCCGTCGCGTGGGTCGTCGTCGTCGTCACCGGCTACCGGTCGCTGCTGCCGCGGCACAGCTCGGCTCCCCGGCACGTCGTCGGTGGCGTGCTGGTGGCCCTGCTCGTCGCCGGGATCGCCTATCCGGCGTACCGGGTGGGGACGGTGGCGGTCGCGCAGCGCGGCCTGATCGACGGCCTGTTCGCCGACGACCGCGAGTCGGCCACCGTCGAGGACACCCCCGATCCGTTCGGCAACCGGGAGCGGATCAACGTCCTGCTGCTCGGCGGCGACGGCGGCGAGGGCCGCGAGGGCGTGCGCACCGACACCGTGATCGTCGCCAGCATCGCCACCGAGACCGGCGAGACGACGCTGTTCAGCCTGCCCCGGAACCTGGAGGACCTGCCCTTCCCGCCCGAGAGCCCGCTGGCCGCGATCTACCCGGAGGGCTTCGAGTCCGGCAGCGAGAGCGAGAGCCTGCTGAACTCCGTGTACCGCAACGGGCCGGCCGACCACCCCGACGTCCTCGGGCCCACCGACGACCCCGGCGCGGACTTCCTCAAGCTCGGCGTCGGCGAGGCGCTCGGCCTGGACATCGACTACTTCGTGCTGGTCAACCTCGACGGGTTCAGCCGGCTGGTCGACGCCCTCGGCGGCATCACGGTGAACGTCAACTACTACGTGCCGATCAACGGCATCACCGGCCAGGAGCTGCCGGACGACTACATCGCCCCGGGTCCCGACCAGCACATGGACGGCTACACGGCGCTGCAGTTCGCGCGCGGCCGGTACGGGCTGACGGACTACGACCGCATGGACCGCCAGCGCTGCACGATCACGGCGATCATCGACGAGGCCGACCCGATGACGCTGCTCGACCAGTACCAGGAGCTCGCGGCCACCACGCAGGACATCGTGAGCACCGACATCCCCCGCTCGGCGCTCGACGACTTCGTCGACCTGGCGTTCCTCGTCAAGGACGCCGAGATCCGGAGCGTCGTCTTCGACACCAGCCTCATCGACCCGGCCTATCCGGACTACGACCTGATGCGTCAGATCGTGCAGGACACCTTCGCCGGTGCCGGCGGCTCCGGCGGTCCTCCCGGGTCCGCCGGTCCGGCGGCGCCGGAGGCGCCGGCCCCGGGGACCAGCGCCTCCGGAGCCGAGGTGCCCAACGGGTCGCCGCCGGTGCCGGTGGAGGGGGCCGCACCGGCTGCCGAGGTCGGTGACGCCTGCGCCTACGACCCGGTGCAGGCCCAGGCCGCGCTCGACCAGGGGAAGCCGCCGACCCGGAACGACTGACGGACCCCCTCGCCGCTCGCCGGCCCGCGGGCCGAGGACGTCTCACGCTCTTGTGCGTGCGCACGCATATGGACATACTACGTGCGTCCGCACAGAACTTCCTCCGAGAGGACCTCCGATGTCCGCCCTGCTGCACGTCGCCGCCTCGCCCCGCGGCGCCGCCTCCGAGTCCCGCGCGCTCGCCGCGACCTTCCTCGACGCCTTCACCGAGACCCACCCCGACGTCCCGGTCGACACCTTCGACCTCTGGGACGGCACGCTGCCGCAGTTCGGTCCGGCCGCGACCGCGGGCAAGATGGCGATCTTCGCCGGAGGGCAGCCCGAGGGGGAGTCCGCCGAGGCCTGGCGTGCCGTCGAGGCCACCTTCCGCCGCTTCGACGCCGCCGACCGCTACCTGTTCAGCGTCCCGATGTGGAACGCCGGCGTGCCCTACGTCCTCAAGCAGTTCATCGACGTCGTCAGCCAGCCGGGGCTGCTCTTCGGCTTCGACCCGGCGACCGGCTACCGGGGACTGCTGTCCGGCAAGAAGGCCGCCGTCGTGTACACCAGCGCCGTCCACGGCCCCGGCCGCGGCCCGGCCTTCGGCTCGGACTTCCAGAGCACCTTCTTCGCCGACTGGCTGCGCTGGGCCGGCATCGAGGACGTCACCGAGATCCACCTCCGCCCCGACCTCGTCGCCGACGACGTCGACGTCCGCCGGGCACTGGCCCACGCGCAGGCCCGCGACGCCGGCAAGACCTTCTGAGCGCCGCTCAGCGGCAGGGTGTCAGCGGCGCGGTGGCTCCTCGGCCTCGAGCACGCGGGCCAGCGCCCGGGACAGCACGCCGATCTCCTCGTCGTCGAGGTGGCGCGTGTAGTGCTCCTCGATGCCGGCGAGGTAGGCCGGGGCGGCGGCGCGCAGCCGCCCCCGGCCCTCCTCGGTGAGGACGGCGAACAGCGACCGGCGGTCGTCGGGATTGGGCTCGCGGCGCACCAGGCCGGCCCGCTCGAGCTCGTCGACGACCCGGCTGACCCGCTCCCGGCTGAGCACCACCCGGCTGCCCAGCTCGCTCATGCGCAGCCGCCGGCCGGGTGCGGAGTTGAGCTCCAGCAGGACGTCGTACCAGGCCAGCGGGAGCGCGTGCGCCGCCAGCGCCCGCTCCAGCCGGGGGAGCACCGCCGCGTGGACCCGCAGCAGCAGAGCCCACGGGAGCACCCGGTCCAGCGGCTCCGCCACGTCGGCGACCCTAGCCCGGGCGGGCGGTCAGGCCGCCGGGACTCCCGCGATCTGGATGAGGTTGCCGCAGGTGTCGTCGAGGACGGCGGTGGTCACCGGGCCCATCTGCAGGGGCTCCTGGGTGAAGCGCACCCCGAGGGCCTTGAGGCGCTCGGTCTCGGCGTGCACGTCGGCCACGGAGAAGGAGGTGTAGGGGATGCCGTCGGCGGCGAGCGCCGCCTTGAACGGCCGTGCCGCCGGGTGCTCGTCGGGCTCCAGCACCAGCTCGACGCCGTCGGGCGCCTCGGGGGAGACGACGGTCAGCCAGCGGTGCTCACCGAGCGGGACGTCGGTCTTCTCCACGAAGCCGAGCACCTCGGTGTAGAAGCGCAGCGCCTTCTCCTGGTCGTCCACGAGCACGCTGGTCAGGCTGATCCGCACGGGTCCTCCTCGGGGTCGATGCGCCATCGCCGGGTGATGGCGCGCAGCGGTGAGGTGTCCAGGGAGTGGAAGGTGTAGCGCCCCTCCCGCCGGCGCCGGACCAGGCCCGCCTGCTCGAGGACGTCGAGGTGCTGGGAGACGGCCTGGCGTGAGGAGCCGACCCCCCGGTGCAGCAGCCGGGTGCACAGCTCGAACAGCGTCTGGCCGTCCCGTTCCTGCAGCTCGTCGAGCAGAGCGCGCCGGGTCGGGTCGGCGAGGGCCTTGAACACGTCGCCCACACCGGAACGATACGCAAGCGGGCGCTTGCCTGTCCAGCCCGCCGCGGCCGGCGGCCGGCCGTCTGGTTGGCTCGCAGCGACAGCCGGTCGGGGACCGGCAGGGAGCGGAGGCGACATGGGCGGCGGTCCGGCACGGCCCGGGGACGGCGGGACGGCGGCGCGGCGCGAGCGGCTCGTGGCGCTGCTGGTCCTCGGCATCGGCGTGGTGCTGCTGGTGTCCTCGCCGACGTGGTTCGCCAGCGACCGCACCGCCGTCGGCGTCGCCCAGCTGTTCGTGGGCGTGTTCCTGCTCGCCGTCGGCGGGTTCCTGCTGCGCCGGTCCCGCGTTCGACGCTGAGGCGGGTTGCGGCACCGTTGCGCCCGGTTGCCGCTGGTGGGTGACGCGCACCACACTCCGGGGGACCCAGGGGGACCAGGACGGAGGAAGCGCGTGAAGGTGGACAAGCAGGAACTCGTCAAGGTGCTGCACGCCGAAGGTGACAACGACCGCGCCGACCGGCTCGCCGGAGCGGACCTGCCCGACCAGATCGACACCGACCGGGACGCCGACGCGCTGACCGCCGTGGGCCTGGACCGCGCGACCCTGCAGGCCAAGCTCGCCGGCGGCGCCATCGGCGGGAACCTGATGATCTGACGCGGGGACCCCACACGACGACGGGCCGGCACCTCGGCTGAGGTGCCGGCCCGTCGTCGTGGAGCGTCCGTCAGCCGACGTAGGGGCGCTCGCGGGCGAGCTCCTCCTTCGCCACCGAGCGCAGGTGCACCGCGTCCGGGCCGTCGGCGATGCGCAGCGTGCGGGCCGAGGCGTAGAAGCGGGCCAGCGGGGTGTCGCCGCTGACGCCGGCGCCGCCGTGGACCTGGATGGCCCGGTCGATGACGTCGCAGGCGACGTTCGGCGCGATGACCTTGATGGCCGCGATCTCGGTGCGGGCACCCTTGGCGCCGAACTTGTCGATCAGGTCGGCGGTGCGCAGCACCATGAGCCGGGCCTGGTCGATCTCCATCCGCGAGCGGGCGATGGTCTCGCGGATCGTGCCCTGCTCGGCCAGCGGGCGGCCGAAGGCGACCCGCTTCTGCGCGCGGTCGACCATCAGCGCCAGCGCCCGCTCGGCCATGCCGAGGGCGCGCATGCAGTGGTGGATGCGACCGGGACCCAGTCGCGCCTGGGCGATCATGAAGCCGTCGCCCTCGCCGGCCAGCAGGTTGGAGGCCGGTACGCGGACGTCGGTCAGCCGCATCTCCGAGTGGCCGTGCTGGTCCTGGTACCCGAACACCGGGAGGTGGCGCAGGATCTCCAGACCCGGGGTGTCGCGCGGCACCAGGATCATCGACTGCTGCCGGTGCGGAGCGCCGTCGGGGTCGGTCTTGCCCATGACGATGAAGATCTGGCAGCGCTCGTCGGCGGCACCGCTGGTCCACCACTTGCGGCCGTTGATCACGTAGTCGTCGCCGTCGCGGACGATCGACGTCTGGATGTTCCGCGCGTCGGACGAGGCGACGTCGGGCTCGGTCATGGCGAACCCGGACCGGATCTCGCCCTCGAGGAGCGGGTCGAGCCAGCGCTGCTTCTGCTCGGGCGTCCCGAACATCATCAGCGTCTCCATGTTCCCCGTGTCCGGGGCCGCGCAGTTGATGGCCTCCGGGGCGATGACCGGCGACCAGCCGGTGATCTCGGCGACCGACGCGTACTCGAGGTTGCTCAGACCCCCGTACTCGTGGTGGAAGAGGTTCCAGAGGCCGCGTTCACGGGCGACCTTCTTGAGGTCCTCGAGGACCGGCGGGTGCCCGTGGTCGTCGTGGCCGCGGGAACTGCGCCAGGCCTCGTAGATCGACTCGGCCGGGAAGACGTGCTCACGCATGAAGTCCCACATCCGGCCGGTGACGTCCTCGGCTCGGGCGGACAGGGCGAAGTCCATGCACCGGAAGGTAACCCGCCACGTGACCGCCGTCGCACTCGGGTCACCTCGCAGTCGGGTCACCCCGTGCCGGGATCGCGTGCCGGGCCGGGAACGGCAGGAGCCGGGCACCCACCGCGTGGCGGGTACCCGGCTCCTCCGGTGGCCGGCAGATGCCGGTCGCGAGCGTCCTCGGTCAGACGCGCGAGGTGCGGGCGACGCGGTCGTCGACCGGACCGAGCGCGATCACCAGGCCGACGAGGGCGGTGGCGACGTGCAGGACGTTGTCCGCGGTGTTGATGTTGAGGAAGTCCCAGTCCTGGCCCGAGGCGATCAGGCCGTAGACGAAGGCCGCGCCGTAGCCGACGGCGAGCAGCCAGCCGTAGGTGCGGGCGCCGGCCAGCGTGCGGGACAGCAGGATGCCGGCCAGGCCGATGACGATGTGCACGACGTTGTGCAGCGGGTTGATCATGAAGACCAGCAGCGTGTCCATGTTGCCGTCGGTCTGGTTGGCGGTGAACCCGTCGAAGCCGGTGATGAAGAAGCCGACGATGCCGACGAGGAGGTAGACCACCCCGAAGGCCAGCGCGAGCGTCTGGGGCCAGGCCATCCCCGGCCGGGCGCCGGTTTTCCCTGCTGAAGCCATCGTGTTCGTTCCTCCGTGTGTGGTGCGCCGCCGTCGCGGCTGGCGCTGGACCCCGCTACCCCTGGGGATCCCCCGGTAACGGCGCCTCCCCCGTTCAGGGGAGCGTCGTCGCCGGATCGTCACCGTCGGGGTGGCCGTGCACCCGGAGTTCGCTGGTCACGTCCGATCCGGTTCGCTCCTCCCCCGTCCGAGGGGAGGAGCGGACCGGCGGGCGGCTCAGGGACGCGGTGTCCGGACGGGCCGGCGGACGACGAACGGGCCGATGGCCAGCAGGTCGACCGGGGCCGAACCGAAGCACTCGAGGGCGTCGCGCGGGTCGTCGACCATCGGCCGGCCGGCGGTGTTGAGGCTGGTGTTGACCACCACGGGGACGCCGGTCCGGCGCTCGAACGCCGAAATCATCCGGTGCACCAGCGGCTCGGTCCGCGGGTCGATGGTCTGGATGCGCGCGGTGCCGTCGACGTGGGTGACCGTGGGGATGCGGTCCTTCCACTCCGGCGCGACGTCGTGCACGAAGAGCATGTACGGCGAGGGGATGGGGCCGCGGCTGAAGATCTCCGGCGCCTTCTCCAGCAACACCATCGGCGCGACCGGGCGGAACTGCTCGCGGCCCTTGACGTCGTTCATCCGCTCGAGGTTGGCCTCGAAGCCGGGGTGGGCGAGCAGCGAGCGGTGCCCCAGCGCGCGGGGGCCGTACTCGCTGCGGCCCTGGAACCAGGCCACGATGCCGTTGTCGGCGAGCACCTCGGCGACGGCCTCGGCGACGTCGTCGGGACGCTCGTAGTCGACGGCGGCGGTCGTCAGCCAGCGCTCGATCTCGTCGTCGCTCCAGCCGCGGCCCAGCGCCGCGCCGGGCATCGGCTCGGTGCGCTCGCCCAGCTCGGCGGCCACGTGCAGGGCCGCGCCGAGCGCCGTCCCGGCGTCGCCGGCGGCCGGCTGCACCCACACCTGCTCGAAGGGGCTCTCGGCGAGGATGCGGGTGTTGGCCACGCAGTTCAGGGCGGTGCCGCCGGCCATGGTGAGCGTCTTCTCGCCGGTCTGCTCGTGCACCCAGCGGGCGAGGTCGACCAGCACCTCCTCCAGCCGCGTCTGGACGCTGGCGGCGAGGTCGGCGTGGTCCTCGGTCCACTGGTCGCCCGTGCCGAGGCGGGGCGCGAACTCGGTGTAGTCGATCTCCTCGGTGACGAAGCCGCCGTCGCCGGTGGCCCGGATGAGCTCCGACAGCTCGCCGAGGAAGCGCGGCTTGCCGTAGGAGGCCATCGCCATGACCTTGAACTCGTCGGAGCTGCGCAGGAAGCCCAGGTGGTCGGTGAGGTCCTCGTACATCAGGCCGAGGGAGTGGGGGAGCGCCTGCCCGGCGAGGACCTCCAGCTGCCCGTCGACGTAGCGGCCGGCGAGGTGGCTGTGCGCCTCGCCGCGGCCGTCGAGGACGAGCACGGCGTTGTCCCGCTGCGGCGCGGCCTTCCCGGCAGAGGCGGCGTGCGCGACGTGGTGCTTGACGAAGCGCACCGTCGCCGGGTCGAGGCCGGGCAGGGCGTGGGCCAGGAAGTCCGGCGCCATCTCGGCGTACCTCTTGCGCATCGTGTCGCCGTCGTCGAACAGGCCGGAGTCCTCCGGCGTGCCCATGAGCGCGGGGTCGAAGGAGTAGGCGACGGCGTCGAGCTCCTCGGGGCGGATGCCGGCCTCGGCCAGGCACCAGGCCGCCGAGAGCTCGGGCAGCTCCCAGGCGCTCCAGGGCAGCGGGCGCTTGCCGTGCTTGCGCCGGCTGAAGCGCTCCTCCTCGGCCGCGGCCACGACCCTGCCGTCGACGACGAGCGCCGCCGCGGGGTCGTGGTAGATGGCGTTGATGCCGAGGACCTTCACGTGCGATCTCCTCCCGCACCGGGCGACGCGCCCGGCTCTCCGGCCTTGATCATCGACTTCCCCCCGCCGTCCCGCAGGGTGAGCACCCGATGCGGTGGTGCTCCTCCGGGCTACAGGGGCGGGCGCCGGGCGGTCCAGTCGGTCACCGACTCGTAGGCCTGCCCCACGCGGAGGACGCCGACCTCGTCGAACGGCCGGCCGATGACCTGCAGCCCGATCGGGAGCCCGGCCGAGGTGAACCCGCAGGGCACCGACAGCGCCGGCAGGCCGCTGACGTTGCCCGGCGCCGAGTGGCCGACCCAGGCGTCGATCACCGCCTTCCGCCTCCCGCCGGGGAAGGTGAACGTCTCCTGTCCCACCGCGGCCGCGGCGGCGGGCAGGGTCGGGCACACCAGCGCGTCCAGGCCCTCGAAGGCCCGGCGGAACGCCTGCTGCACCAGCGTGCGGACGCGCAGGGCCTTGATGTACTGCGTGGCGAGCACCGTCTCGCCGGCGTCGAGGAACACCCGCACGTCGTCGGTGTACCGGTCGCCCGACTCGCGCAGCATCTCCTGGTGGTAAGCGCTGGCCTCGGGGACGAGCACCCCGAACAGCACGGCTACCAGCTGCTCGGCGTAGGGGATCTCCACCTCCCGCAGCGTCGCCCCCTGGGCCTCGAGGACGGCGATGGCCTCCCGGACTGCCGACTCCACCTCGGGGTCGACGTCGTCGAAGAAGTAGTTGGCCGGGACGCCGAGCGTCAGGCCGCGGACTCCGGCGTCCAGGCCGGCGGTGAAGTCGGGGACCGGCTCCCTGGCCGAGCCCGGGTCGCGGGCGTCGAAGCCGGCGATGGCCTGGAGGGTCAGGGCCGCGTCGCGCACGGTGCGGGTGAGCGGTCCCGCGTGGTCCAGCGACCAGCACAGGGACGTGACCCCGGCGCGGGAGACCCGGCCGTAGGTCGGCTTGAGGCCGACGGTGCCGCACACGGACGCCGGGATGCGGATGGAGCCGCCGGTGTCGGTGCCCATGCCCATCAGGCACTCCCCGGCGGCCACCGCGGCGCCGGACCCGCCGCTCGAGCCGCCGGGCACGTGCCCGGTGTCCCACGGGTTGCGGGTCGTCGGGGTGAGCACGCCGTAGGCGAACTCGTGCGTGTGCGTCTTGCCCACCATGACGGCGCCGGCGTCCCGGAGGCGGGCGACGCAGGCCGAGTCCTCGGTCGGCACGTGCTCGGAACGGACCGCCGAGCTCGACGTCGTCGGCAGGCCCACGGCGTCGTAGAGGTCCTTGATGCCCACCGGGATGCCGTGCAGCGGACCGCGGTACCTCCCGGCGGCGATCTCCGCCTCCGCCTGCCGGGCGGCCTCCAGCGCCTGGTCGGCGGTGACGACGACGAACGCGTTCAGCCGACCCTCGACCTCGTCGATGCGGTCGAGCGCCGACTGGACGAGTTCGACCGGGGACAGCGCGCGCTGCTCGATCTGCCGGGCGGCCTCGGCGATGCTGAGCTCGCAGGGCTGCACGTCCTCACTCCCACCGCGCGTCGAAGGCGGTGGCCGGTGGCGTCTCGCCCACCGCGACCTCGTCGAGGCTGTCGTACAGCCCCAGGACCATGGTCATGGCCGGCCCCGCCGCTGCACGCCGCTCGGTGGTGAGGTCCAGGCGGGCGTGGGCGAGCAGCTGGTCGAGGGCCTCGTCGCCGAGTGGCGACCGTGGTGTCGACGCCATGAGCCATCTCCTCCGGGTCGGGTGGAACGTGCCGCACAGCATGCCGGGCCGCGCCCTCAGGCGCTGCGGACCTGCAATAGGTCGTTGGCCTCCACGGCCCGCAGCGCCAGCGTCTTGTAGCCGACCTCCTCGAACAGCACGACGACGCGGTCGTCCTCCAGCCGCATGACCACGCCGGGACCCCACTCGGTGTGGACGACGGGGGTCTCGGGCGTGAAGGGGGTGTCGGCGCCGTCGCCGGAGGGCTGCTCGTGCGCGGTGCCGGCCGAGCAGTTGTCGCAGTTGCCGCAGGGCTCCTCGAGCTGCTCGCCGAAGTAGCCGAGCAGGTACTGGCGGCGGCACTCGGTCGTCTCGGCGTAGCCGCGCATCATCTCCACGCGGCTCTGGTCGACCCGCTCGTGGTGCTCGGCGAGCTCGCGGGCCGCGGCGGCGGCGTCGCCGGGGCTGGGCGCGCCGTCGGCCGGGTGCGCGGCGCCCTCGTCGTCGAGGACGACGGCCGACACCTGCTCGAGCAGGTTGAGGTCGCGGGCCAGCGGGGTGGCGCCGCGGCCGGTCTCCTCGCGCAGCTGCTTGACGTCGACGCCGTCGTCCACACCGGCCGCGGGCGCGGCGGCGACCAGCCCGGCGACCTGCTGCAGCTCCTCCTCCGCCGGGGCGCCGGCGGCGAAGAAGCGGCGCAGGCCGAGGTCCTCCTGCCGGTAGACCAGCACCGCGAGCGCCGCCTCGCCGTCGCGGCCGGCCCGGCCGATCTCCTGGTAGTAGCTGTCGACGGAGTCGGCGGGCTCGGCGTGCACCACGAAACGCGTGCCGGGCTTGTCGATGCCCATCCCGAAGGCCGTCGTCGCCACCACCACGTCGAGCTCGTCGTCCATCCACGCGCGCTGGGTGTCCTCGCGCTCGCTCCTCCTCAGGCCCGCGTGGTACGGCCGCGCCCGCAGGCCGCGCTCGGTGAGCGCCTCGGCGAGGTCGAGGGTGCCCTTGCGGGTGGCGCTGTAGACGATGCCCGGACCGCGGCCGGCCGCGACCTCGGCCACCGTGCGGTCGATCACCGCGTTCCGCTTCGCGGAGGCGTCGGCGTGCTGGTCGACCTCGAGCCGGATCTCGGGCCGGTCGAACCCGGCGACGACGACCTCGGGGTCGCGCATCGACAGCCGCTCGACGATCTCGGCGCGCACCGGCGGGGCGGCCGTCGCGGTCAGGGCCAGCACCGTCGGGTGGCCCAGCTGCTCGACGACCTGGCCCAGCCGCAGGTAGTCGGGGCGGAAGTCGTGGCCCCACGCGGAGACGCAGTGCGCCTCGTCGACGACGAACAGCGCCGTGCCGGCGTCGCGGACGGCGTCGACCACCTCCGGCTTGGTCAGCTGCTCGGGGGCGAGGAAGAGGAAGCGGACCGTTCCGTCCCCGAGCCCCTCGAGGGCGGCGCGCTGGTCGCCGGCGGACAGGCTGGAGTTGAGCTGCGCGGCCCGGCCGGCCTGCTCACCGAGCTCCACGAGCCGCTCCACCTGGTCCCGCTGCAGGGCGATGAGCGGCGAGACGACGACGACCGGCCCGTCGAGCAGCTGCCCGGCGACCTGGTAGACCGCGCTCTTGCCGGCGCCGGAGGGGAGCACCGCCAGCGTGTCCCGGCCCGCGAGGACGGACTGCATGGCCCGCTCCTGTCCGGGGCGGAAGCCGTCGAAGCCGAGGACGTCGCGGGCGGTCTCGCGCAGCCGGCGGGTGCGGACCGAGGCCGAGCCGCCGGCGGGATTGGCGCTGGGAGTGCGTGACACCGCGTGCCGCTGCCCGGGGGCCGAGATCGGCAAACGGAGCGCCGGTGCCCCGGCCGCCGGGCGGGATCTCACCGCAGGGGGGCGCGGCGGGTGCCGACGTCGGCGGAGTCCGCCGCGGCACGGCCGACCCGGAAGCCCGAGCCGTCGACGGAGGCGCGGCCGCGGCCGCTGCGCACGCGCGGGAACAGCTCGGCGAACGCGTGGTCGACGGCGACCTGCCTCGAGCGCAGGACCGGCAGCAGGTCCACGCCCTGCTCGGCCGCGGCCTCCCGGGTCGCCCGCTCCCGGGCGCTGGTCAGCCGCTCGCCGATGCGGCCCGCGTAGCCGAGCAGGAACGCCCGCCGGAACGCGCGGGACCCCGACCGCCGGCATGCCGCCCGCTCGGCGGCGCCCAGCGCCTGGCCGACCTGCAGCAGCAGCGAGGTGAACAGCAGCTCCACCGTGTCGAGGTCGGTGGCGATCCCGACGAGGGTGGCGATGCCCAGGCCGCGGTACCAGACCAGCCGCACTCCGTTGGCGTCGGCGACCGCGCCGAGCAGCTGGACCTTGGCCAGCACGTACGGGTCGTCGACGTGCACGCGCCGGGTCGCCACGTCCGAGCGCTCCCCAGGGCGGTCGTCGAGCAGGGCCGTGTCGACCGCGTGGCGGGTCATCAGCTCCTGCGCCTTGGCCGTGAGCGCCTCGGCCTCCTCGGGGAACTCCGTCGACTCGGCCTTGGCCAGCAGCGCCCGGATCCGCCGCAGGACGCGGGCGTCGTCGGGGGTGGCGGCGGCCTCGCGTCGCGTGCCCGGGCCCCAGCGGGACGGTGGTGGGACGAGCACCTCGAGGCGCGCGGTGGTCCGCAGCAGCCCGGCCAGGCGCAGCACGATCCGCCACGCGTCCACGGGCGGTCTGCCCTCCCTGCCCTGCCACGCGCCCACCACCCCGGGATCGCCCGCGGCCGGCACCCCGAGCTCCCGCAGCTGCCCGAGCCAGACCTCCGGCGCGCGGGCCGCCGCATCCGTGCGGCGCGCGTCCTCGGCCATCAGTGCCACGAGCAGCGGCACCGAGGCGGCGGTCGCCTCCTTCCGCGCGGCGTGCACCACGTCGGCCGGCTGCCACCCGCGCTCCCACGTGTCGGCGAGAGCGGCGAGCAGCTCGCGCGTGACGGCGCCCGTGCCGTCGACCACCGGGGAGCGTGTGGCCAGGGTGGCCGCGAGCTCCGAGGCCACGCCGGCGTCGGTCAGCAGGCCGCCGCGGGCGCGGAGGAGGTCGGTGAGCCAGGCGTCGTCGAACACCCCCCGATGGTCGCGCCGGTGCCCGTCGGGGTGCGGCACCGCCTGTGGACGCCGGCCCGCCATCCACCGTCCCCGGCGCCGGGCCGGGTCCCGTCGTACCGGCGACTAGGGTCGCGCGGCGTGGGCGCGAGCTACCGGATCGCCGAGGCCGCGGCGCTGCTGGGCGTCAGCGACGACACGGTGCGCCGGTGGATCGACAGCGGCCGGCTGCCGGCGTCGCGGGAGGGCGGGGGCCCGGCGCACGTCGACGGCGCCGACCTCGCCACCCTGGCCACCGCGCTGCACGAGGCGCCCGAGCCGGGCACCACCCGCGGCTCCTCGGCGCGCAACCGGCTGGCCGGCATCGTGACCCGCGTCGTCCGCGACACCGTGATGGCCCAGGTCGAGATCCAGGCCGGGCCCTTCCGGCTGGTCTCGCTGATGTCCCGCGAGGCGGCCGACGAGCTGGGCCTCGAGGTCGGCGTGCGCGCCGTCGCCACGGTCAAGGCGACGCAGGTGAGCGTCGACGTCCCGTAGTCCCCCCGTACCCGCGGGGGATGAGGCACTACTGTTCCGCAGATGCGGAGCAGTCGACTGGTCGCGGTGCTGGCCGTGGTGGCCCTGGGCGTCGCCGGCTGCGGGGGAGGGGACGACGCCGCGGCGTCCGCGAGCGGCCCCAGCGGCACGCTGACCGTCTTCGCCGCCGCCTCGCTCACCGACGTCTTCACCGACCTCGGGCGGCGGCTGGAGGACGACCACGACGGCCTGACCGTGCAGTTCGCCTTCGCCGGCAGCGCCGCGCTGGCCACCCAGATCACCCAGGGCGCCCCGGCCGACGTCTTCGCCTCGGCCAACGGGGCGCAGATGTCCGTGGTCACCGACGCGGGCCTCGCCGACGGCGACCCGACGGTGTTCGCCGGCAACGTCCTGCAGATCGCCGTCCCCCCGGGCAACCCCGGCGGCGTCACCGGCCTGGCCGACTTCGCCCGCGCGGAGCTCGCGCTCGCCGTCTGCGCGCCCGAGGTGCCCTGCGGCGCGGCCGCCGAGGCCGTGTTCGCCGCCGCGGGCGTGACCCCGCGGCCGGACACCCAGGAGGAGGACGTCCGCGCTGCGCTGACCAAGGCCGAACTCGGCGAGGTCGACGCTGCGCTGGTCTACGCCACCGACGTCGCCGTCGCCGGCGACCGGGTCGAGGGCATCCCCTTCCCCGAGGCGGAGGACGCCGTCACCGGGTACCCGCTGTGCACGCTGGCCGCCGCGCCCAACCCCGGCGCCGCGCGGGCCTTCGTCGACCTGGTGCTCTCCGAGGAGGGGCAGCGGGTGCTCGGGGCCGCGGGCTTCCGCGGGCCGTGAGACGGGTCCGCACCCCGGCGCCGCTGCTGGTCCCGGCGGCCCTCGCCGTCGCCTTCCTCGTCCTGCCCCTGGCCGGCCTGCTCGTGCGGACACCGTGGTCGCAGCTGGGCACCTCGCTCGCCGCGCCCGGCGTCGGGCAGGCGCTCCGGCTGTCGCTGGTCTCGGCCACGCTGGCCACCGCGGTCTCCGTCGTCCTCGGCGTGCCGCTGGCCTGGGTGCTGGCCCGCTCGCGGGCGCGCGGGCGGGCGGTGCTGCGCGCGCTGGTCACCGTGCCGCTGGTGCTGCCGCCCGTGGTCGGCGGCGTGGCGCTGTTCCTCGTGCTCGGTCGGCAGGGGATCGTCGGCGGCTGGCTGGCCGAGACCACCGGGATCACCATCCCGTTCACCACGGCCGCCGTCGTCATCGCCGAGACGTTCGTGGCCATGCCGTTCCTCGTCATCAGCGTCGAGGGGGCACTGCGCGCCGCCGACGTCCGGTACGAGGACGCCGCCGCCACGCTGGGCGCGGACCGCTGGACGACGTTCCGCCGGGTCACCCTCCCGCTGGTCGCCCCGGGGGTCGCCGCCGGCGCGGTGCTGTGCTGGGCGCGGGCGCTGGGCGAGTTCGGCGCCACCATCACCTTCGCCGGCAACTTCCCGGGGACGACGCAGACGATGCCGCTGGCGGTCTACCTGGCGCTGCAGCGCGACCCGCAGGCCGCGATCGTGCTCTCCCTGGTCCTGCTCGCCGTCTCGGTGGCCACGCTGCTGCTCCTGCGGGACCGCTGGCTCGGGCGGGGAGCGGCCGCGTGAGCCTGTCGGCGCACGTCCTCGTGCGACGCGGACCGGTCCTCGTCGACGTCGCGCTGGAGGTCGCCGACGGCGAGGTGCTCGCCGTCCTCGGGCCCAACGGCGCGGGCAAGTCGACGCTGCTGCGGGTGCTCGCCGGCCTGCTCCCGCCCGACGGCGGCCGGGTCGCCGTCGACGGGACGCCCTGGGACGACGTCGCCGCGCGGGTGCACCTGCCCGCCCACCGCCGGCCGCTCGGGATGGTCTTCCAGGACCACCTCCTCTTCCCGCACCTGTCCGTGCTGGAGAACGTCGCCTTCGGTCCCCGGACGCGGGGGGCCTCCCGGGCGGCGGCGCGGGCCGCGGCCGCCGCGTGGCTCGACCGGGTCGGCCTCGCCGGCCTGGCGGACCGGCGGCCCGGACAGCTCTCCGGTGGGCAGGCGCAGCGGGCCGCGCTGGCCCGCGCGCTGGTCGGCGACCCGGCGCTGCTGCTGCTCGACGAGCCGCTCTCGGCGCTCGACGCCCGCACCCGGCTCGCCGTCCGCGCCGAGCTGCGCCGCCACCTGGCCGACTACGCCGGCAGCGCGGTGCTGGTCACCCACGACCCGGTCGACGCCATGGCGCTGGCCGACCGCGTCGTCGTCGTGGAGGACGGCCGGGTGGTGCAGGCGGGGACGCCGGCCGACGTCGCCCGCCACCCCCGCACCGACTACGTCGCCCGGCTGGTCGGGCTCTCCCTGCTGCCCGGCACCGCCGACGGGCTCACCGTGCGCCTCGACGGCGGCGGGGTGGTGGCCGTCGCCGCGCCCGCGGAGGGCCCGGTGCTGGTGGCGGTGCGCCCCGAGTCGGTGGCGCTGCACCCCTCGCGGCCGGGGGGCAGCCCGCGCAACGCCTGGCCGCTGACGGTGACCGGCGCGACGCCGCACGGGGCGACCGTGCGCTGCGAGCTCGACGGCGAGGTGCCGCTGCTCGCCGACGTCACCGCGACCGCCTTCGCCGAGCTCGGCCTGGCCCCGGGCTCGCCGGTCTGGGCGGTGGTCAAGGCCTCCGAGGTCACCGTCTACCCGCGCTGAGGTGACGGGAACGGCCACTCCTGCCGCTCTGGCAGGGTGGGCGGGCATGAGCACGGTCGCCGGGCTGGTCCTCGCCGCGGGCGGGGGACGCCGCTACGGCATGCCCAAGGCGCTCGTCGAGTACGGCGGCAGCCTGCTGGTGGAGCGCGCGGTGCGGACGGCGCGGGCGGTGTGCGACCCGGTGCTCGTGGTCCTCGGCGCCCGCGCGGTCGACGTCTGGCAGTCCGCCGACCTCACCGGCGCCACCGTGCTGGCCAACCGCGACTGGGAGACCGGCATGGCCTCCAGCCTGCGCACCGGGCTGGAGGGGCTGCGCGGCTGGCCGGGACGGATCGACGCCGCGCTGGTCACGCTCGTGGACATGCCGGGGATGACGCCGGCGGCGCTCGCGCAGGTCGCCGCGCTCGCCGCCCCGGACGCGCTGGCGGTGGCCACCTACGACGGCGTCCGCGGGCACCCGGTGCTGCTCGGCCGGGACCACTGGGCGGGCGTGGCCGCGACGGCGACCGGCGACGAGGGCGCCCGCCGCTACCTGGCCGCGCACCCGGTCGCCGAGGTCGACTGCACCGGCCTGGCCGACCCGGTGGACCTCGACGTGCCGCCCGGCGGGGTAGCTTCGGCGCCGTGATCGCCGGCCACCTGATCGCCCGAGTCGTGGACGAGCCGCTCTCGGTCGCCGAGCACGAGGCGGCGGTGGCCGACGCCGGTGCCGGCGCGGTCGTCTCCTTCGCCGGCGTCGTCCGGGACTCCGACGGCGGCCGGTCGGTCACCGAGCTCGAGTACGTCGGCCACCCGACCGCCGGGCAGGTGATCACCGAGCTGGCGGAGGAGTTCGCCGCCCGCCCCGGCGTCCGCGCCGTCGCCGTCTCGCACCGGGTCGGCCTGCTGGGCATCGGCGACGTCGCGCTGGCCTGCGCCGTCAGCTCGGCCCACCGCGGCGAGGCCTTCACCGCGTGCGCCGAGCTGGTCGACGAGGTCAAGAGGCGGCTGCCGATCTGGAAGCGCCAGGTGTTCACCGACGGCGGCGAGGAGTGGGTCGCCTGCCCGTAGGGCACGTCCCGTCCCGGTACCGGGCCGGCCCGCTCCCTTGACCGGCGCGGGGCCGCGTGGCACAACGGTGCGGGGCTCCAGAGGTGGGGTGGATCCTCCCGGCGTGCCCGCGGACCGCGGCCGGACGACAGCGAGGTGTCCCGTGCCGGCGGAGCGCGATCCCGTCCTGGAGGCGATGCCGCTCGGCTTCCTCGCCGTCGACGCCGGCTGGCGGATCGCCTACGTCAACGCCGCCGGCGAGGCCGTCGTGGGCCGGACGTGGGACGAGCTCGTCGGCGCCTGCTTCTGGGCGTCCTTCCCGGCCAACCGCGACAGCGAGGCCGGCCGCGTCTACCGCGAGGTCGTGGCCACCGGGCACGCCCGGACGTTCGAGACCTACTACCCCGAGCCCTTCTCCAGCTGGTTCGAGGTGAGCGCCGTCCCGCTGCCGACCGGCCTGGGGATGTACTTCTCCGAGGTCACCGCGCGCCGCACCGCGCAGGACCGGCTGGCGCTGCTGGCCCGGGTCGGCGCCGAGCTGACCGGCACCCTCGACCTCGCCGACGCCGTCCGCCGGATCCCGCGCCTGGTCGTGCCCGAGCTCGGCGAGGCCTGCCTGCTCACGGTGGTCGACGACGACGGCCGGCCCCGCGACCTCGGCTCCTGGCACGGCGACCCCGCCCGCCGCGACCTGCTCGCCCGCTACGCCGGCGTCCGGTTGCCCGGGATGCCGTCCGCCGCCCCGGTGATGCGGGCGCTGGCGGGGGAGACGGTGACCGCCGACGGCGCGGCGGTGCTCGCGGCGATCGACGACGAGGAGGCCGCCCGGCTCTACCGCGAGCTGGGCGCCCCGGCGGTGCTCGCCGTTCCGCTGCCGGGCCGCGACCGGGTCATCGGCGCGCTCACCTTCCTCGCCGGCGATCCCGCCGGCGCCGCGCGCGTGGACCCGCTCACCGCCCGCGAGGTGGCCGGCCGGGTGGGGCTGGCGCTGGACGACGTCCGGCTCTTCGCCCGCCAGAGCCAGCTCGCCGAGGCCCTGCAGCGCAGCCTGCTCACCGATCCGCGCGGCTCCGGTCTGGGCGCGGTCGAGGTCCGCTACACGCCGGCGGCCGAGGCGGCCCGCGTGGGCGGTGACTGGTACGACGCCTTCCCCCAGCCCGGCGGGGCGACCACTCTGGTCATCGGCGACGTCGTCGGGCACGACACCGCCGCCGCGGCGGCCATGGGGCAGCTGCGCTCGCTGCTGCGCGGCGTCGCCGTCTACAGCGGTGCCGGGCCGGCCGAGGTGCTGCGCGGGCTGGACGAGGCGATGGCGACGCTCGGCGTGGACACCCACGCCACCGTCGCCGTCGCCCGCTTCGAGCGCACGCCCGAGGAGGCCGCGGCGGGCCGCACCCGGATGTGCTGGGCCAGTGCCGGCCACCTCCCGCCGCTGGTGCTCGACCCCGACGGCCGGCCGGTCGGACTGCCGGAGCACCCTGGCGACCTGCTGCTCGGCGTCGACCCGGCCAGCGTCCGCGTCGAGTGCACCCTGGTGCTCGAGGCCGGCTCCACGGTGCTGCTGTACACCGACGGCCTGGTCGAGCGGCGCGGCCTCGACCTCGACGCCGGGATGGCCCGGTTGGCCGCCGTCGTCGCCGAGCTCGGCGGGCGCCCGCTCGACGAGCTGTGCGACGAGGTGATCGAGCGGCTCGTGCAGAGCCACCCGGAGGACGACGTCGCCCTGGTGGCGCTGCGCCTCGACCGCTGAGCCCGGACCGCTGAGCCCGGACCGCTGAGCCCGGCGGTCTCAGACCGTGGTGCGGCCGTCCTCGTCGGTGGGACGGGGGTCGCCGTGCCCGTGCGCGGCCTCCTCGGCGCGCTCCTCCTCGAGCTCCACCTCGGCCTCGAGCCGGTGGGCCTCCCCGGCCACCTGGGCGGCGGCGTCGCCGTGCGACTCGCCGTAGACCTCCTCGGCCCGGCCCAGCAGTTCCTCGGCCTTCGCCTTCGCCTTGTCGAGAAAGCTCATCGTCGTCCCGTCCTCCCCGGCTCCCGAACGGGCGCCCTGTGTGCAGCATCGCGGATCTCGCCGACCAGCTCCTCCAGGATGTCCTCCAGGGCCACGACGCCGACCACCCGGCCCGCGTCGGTGACCGCGGCGAACTGGGCGCGGCCGGCCTGCATGACCGCCAGCGTGCGGCGCAGGTCGTCCTCGGCGGCCACCCGGGGCAGGGGGCGGGTGATGTCCCGGACCCGCGGCTCGGGGACGCCGTCGGCCTGCAGCACGTCCTTGACGTGCACGTAGCCGAGCAGCCGGTCGCCGACGGCCACCGGGAAGCGGGAGAAGCCGGTGGTGGCCGCGGCCCGCTCGACGGCGGCGGTGTCGTCGTCCGGCGCGACGACGGTCAGCGCGGCCCGCGGGATGAGCACCGAGCGGGTGTCGCGCTCCTCCAGGCCGAGGGCGCCGGTGAGCAGCTCGTGCCCGCGCTCGTCGAGCAGGCCGCCGGCGCGCGACTCGTCGAGCAGCCCGGCCACCTGGTCGCGGGTGAACGCGCTGGTCACCTCGTCCCGGGGCGTCACCCCGATCAGCCGGAGCACGCCGTTGGCCAGCGCGTTCAGCGTCACGATGACCGGCTTGAGCACCGTCACGACGGCGGCCAGTGGCGGGGCCAGCGCCAGCGCGGCCCGGTCGGGCCCGGCCAGCGCCAGGTTCTTCGGCACCATCTCGCCGATCACCACGTGCAGCGCGACGACGGCGGTCAGCGCGAGGACGAAGGAGATCGGGTGCACCAGCGCCTCGGGGACCGACAGCGCCGCGAAGACGGGCTCGAGCAGGTGCGCCACCGCGGGCTCACCGATGGCGCCGAGGCCCAGCGAGCAGACGGTGATGCCGAGCTGCGCGCCGGCCATCATCAGCGACACCCGCTCCATCGCCGCCAGCGTGGTGCGGGCACGGCGGGAGCCGGCGTCGGCCAGCGGCTCGATGGACGAGCGGCGGGCGGAGATCAGGGCGAACTCGGCACCGACGAAGAACGCGTTGGCGAGCAGCAGCACGACGGCGACCAGCAGGCCGACCCAGTCACCCACGGCCGGTCTCCTCGTCGTCGCCGGTGGTCGCGGACAGCTCGCCCACGACGGCCCGCTCCACGCGGGTGCCGTCGACCTTCTCGACCTCGACCCACACGCCGGCCGGCAGGCCCTCGGCCTCGGCGGCCAGCTCCGGGGGCAGGGCCGGTCGCGCCTCGATCCGGTCGCCGGACTCCGGGATCCGCCCCAGCGCGTGCAGCACCAGGCCGCCGAGGGTCTCCCAGTGCCGGTCGGAGGGGACCGCCAGGCCGGTGGCCGCGGCCACCTCGTCGGGGCGCAGCAGGCCCGAGACCGACCAGGTGCCGTCGCCGCGGTCGACGACGTCGTCGCCGGTCTCCTGGTCGTACTCGTCGATGAGGTCGCCGACGATCTCCTCCACGAGGTCCTCGATGGTCACCACGCCGTCGGTGCCGCCGTACTCGTCGACGACGACGGCCATCTGCAGCCCGCCGCGGCGCAGGTCGCCGAGCAGGTCGTCCAGCCGCCGGGACGTCGGGACGAACAGCGCCGGGAGCATGACCGCCGAGACGGGGGTGTCCGCCCGCCGGTCGCGCGGGACGGCCAGGGCGTGTTTCACGTGGACCATGCCGACGACGTCGTCGACGCCGGACCCGGAGACGACGGGGAACCGCGAGTGCCCCGAGTCGCGCGCGGCGGTGAGCACCTCGGCGACGGGAGCGCCGTCGAGGACGGTGGTCATGCGGGTGCGCGGGGTGGCCGCGTCGCTGGCCCGCAGCTCCCCGAAGGCCAGTCCGCGCTCGAGCAGGGTGGCCGTGGCGGCGGGCAGCGTGCCCTGCCGGCCGGAGCGGCGGACCAGCGAGGTGAGCTCCTCCGGCGAGCGGGCCGAGGCCAGCTCCTCCTGCGGCTCGACGCCGAACAGCCGGCGCAGGATGGCGTTGGCCCAGCCGTTGAGGAAGCGGATGACCAGCGACGTCGCCCGGGTGAAGCCGCGCTGGAAGCCCGACACGGCGCGGGCGGTGCGCAGCGGCTCGCTGATCGCCACGTTCTTGGGCACCAGCTCGCCGAACACCATGGTCAGCGCCGTCGCGAGGACCAGCGCCAGGGTGATCGACACCGACCGGGCGGCACCGCCGGACAGACCCACCGCCTCCAGCGGTCCGCGCAGCAGCGCGGCGATCGAGGGCTCGGCGACGAAGCCGATGGCCAGGTTGGTGACGGTGATGCCGAGCTGGGCGCCCGAGAGCTGGGTGGACAGCGTCCGCATGGCGGCGAGCACGCCGGCCGACCCGCGGACGCCGGCGGCGGCCTCGCGCTCCACGGTGGCCCGGTCGACGGTGACCAGGGAGAACTCGAAGGCCACGAACGCGGCACAGCCCAGGATCAGCACCACGCCGACGAGGACGAGCAGCCACTCGATCATGCGGGGTTCCGGAGCGGGAGGGAACGGGGAGGGCTCGTATGGTGAGGCAGGCTCACGAGGGGGCGGTCATCCTCCGGCGAAGGGGGGCAGCACGTCCACGACCGCCCCGGGTGACAGCTGCAACGACCGGTCGCGCGTCTGCGTTCCGTCGACGAGGAACGAGCAGGCGGTGAGCACCCGGGCGAGGCGCTCGCCGTGGGCCTCGACGATCCGGCCGACGAGCTCCTCGAGGGTGCTCGCCGCGCAGCTCTCGGTGTCGACGCCGCTGGCCGCGCGGGCCCCGGCGAAGTAGCGCACCGTGACGGGTCCGGCCACCGGTCAGCCGCCGATCGCCGACATCGGCCGGCTGGGCTGCAGGAAGCTCGGGTCGTCGATGCCGTGGCCGGGGAGCTTGGCCAGGGTGGCGATCCGCCAGCGGTCGGCCAGCTCGGCGTCGGTGGCGCCCTCGCGCATCGCCGTCCGCAGGTCGGACTCCTCGCGGGCGAACAGGCAGTTGCGGATCTGGCCGTCGGCGGTGAGCCGGGTGCGGTCGCAGGTGCCGCAGAAGGAGCGGGTGACCGAGGCGATGACCCCGACGGTCGACGGGCCGCCGTCGACCAGCCAGCGCTCGGCGGGCGCCGACCCGCGCTCCTCGGTGTCGGGCGTCAGCTCGTGCGCCGCCGACAGCCGGCCCAGGATGTCCTCGGCGGTGACCATCTCGCCGCGGGTCCAGGCGTGGTGGGCGTCGAGCGGCATCTGCTCGATGAACCGCAGCTGGTAGCCGTGCTCCAGGCAGAAGTCCAGCAGCGGGACGGCGTCGGCCTCGTTCATGCCGCGCAGCAGGACCGCGTTGACCTTCACCGGGGTGAGGCCGGCGTCGGAGGCGGCGCGCAGCCCGGCGAGGACGTCGTCGAGCCGGTCGCGGTGGGTGAGGGCCTCGAACCGCTCGCGGTCGAGGGTGTCGAGGCTGACGTTGATCCGGTCCAGCCCCGCGGCGGCCAGCGCGGGCGCGACGCGGGCCAGGCCGATGGCGTTGGTGGTGAGGCTGACCTCCGGGCGCGGGGACAGCGCGGTGGCCGCCTCGACGATGCCCACCAGGCCGGGGCGCAGCAGCGGCTCGCCGCCGGTGAAGCGGACCTCCTCGATGCCCAGCTGCTCGACGCCGATGCGGACCAGCCGGACGACCTCGTCGTCGGTGAGCTGCTCGACCTTGGGCAGCCACTGCAGGCCCTCGGGCGGCATGCAGTAGGTGCAGCGCAGGTTGCAGCGGTCGGTGAGCGACACCCGCAGGTCGGTGGCGACCCGGCCGTGCCGGTCGACCAGCCCGCCCCTGCCGGGCGCGGTGGCGGGCGGCGCCGGACGGCGCACCACCGGGTCGGGCAGCGGGCTGGACTGGGTCACGAGGACGAATGTAGTGGCGGTCGCCCGGTCCGTGCCGTTCCCCGGGACGCCGAGGGGGCGGCCCGCACCGCGGACCGCCCCCGGGGGGAGTGCTGGTTCAGCCGATCGGGACCGGGTTCGTCGGGTCCGGCGGCACGGTCACCGAGCCCTGGATGCGGTTGCGGGCCTGGCAGTCGCTCGTGCAGTTGGTGGCGCCGGCCGAGAGCTCGATCGAGTCCTCGCCGAGCACCCCGCCCATGCGGCCGCCCGAGGCGACCGACCAGCGGGTCGTGGTGGCGGTCTGCTCCAGCTTGGTGGCCACCTGCGGGCTGTCCTTGCCGAGCAGCATCTGGTGCGTGCCGTCGGCCGGGACGCCGTCGCCGAAGTTGACCTTGCCCGTGTACTCGTTGACGAAGTAGAAGAGGCCGGCGCCGAGGGTGTGCACGTACTCGACGGCGGTGCCGAACTCCTGCTCCATCTGGAAGATGCCGCCCTGCGGGGCGTCCTTCGCCTGGACCTTGAACTTGCCGCCGGAGGCGGTGGTGAAGATGACGACGAGGACGTCGTCGCGCAGCCGCAGCTCGCTGATCCGGACGCCGCGCAGCTGGGCAGCGGTCAGCACGGGCACCTTGGAGGCGAAGACGACGGTCGGGGCGGTGACCATGCGCTGCGCGTCCGGGGCGCCGGTGAGCGTGTAGTCGTACACGCCGAGGGTGGCCGGGTCGATCCGGAAGGTGACGTGCCGGCCGCGGACGGCGATCGGTGCGGTGGGCGTGGTGTCGCGCAGGCGGTACTCGTTGCCGGCGGCCGGGTTCGACGTGCGGCCGTTGACGGTGACGGCGAAGTCGCCGCCGCTCCTCGCGCCCTCGGTCGCGCCGCCGTCGTCGCCGCCGGAGGCGGAGGCGGTGCCGGGGACGAGCAGGGCGGCGAGCGCGAGCAGCAGGGCGAGGACGGCGCGCAGGGGGCGCGGCCGGGAGGTGGGGGCCACGGGGCTCCTCGGGTCGGCGGATCGGGCGCCGACCAGGGTGCATGAAGGTTCATGCATCTTGCGTGACGACACGCACACGGCCAGTAAACCGGGACGACGGGCCCGCGGACCGTTGTTACGGTCGCGTCGCCACCCGAGAGTCCGGCGGGCAGTCCCGCACTCGCCTGTGGCCAGGAAGCGCGAGAAGCCCGTGTCACCCCGCTCCGTCCTCCGTCCCCTGCTCGGCCCCTACGCCCGGCTGTTCGTCGTCCCCGGCGCCGCGTGGTTCTCCCTCGCCGGCTGGGTCGCCCGGTTGCCGCTGCCCATGCTCGGCCTGGGCGCCGTCCTGCTCGTCGAGGGCGAGTCCGGCAGCTACGCGCTCGCCGGCGCCGTCTCCGGCACGCTCGCCCTGTCCGCCGCGGTGGGCGGGCCGCTGTGGTCCCGGACGATGGACCGGCGCGGCCAGGGGCGGGTGCTGCAGGTCGCCATGGCCGCCTACCTCGTCAACGGCCTGGCCTTCGTCGCCGTCGTCGTCGGCGACGCGCCGCGCTGGACCTGGTTCCTCCTGGGCGCCCTGACCGGCGCCAGCCTGCCGGGGATCGGCGCGATGGTCCGCGCCCGGTGGGCCGCGGCCCTCGAGGACGCCGAGCGGCGGCAGACCGCGTTCGCCTTCGAGTCCGTCGTCGACGAGGTCGTCTTCGTCGTCGGGCCGCCGCTGGTCACCGTCCTCGGCACGCTCGTCGCCCCGGCCGCCGGCTTCACCACCGGGATCGTGCTCGGCACGGTCGGCGGGCTGTGGCTGGCGCGCCAGCGGGACACCGAGCCCGCGCCCGTGCCCGTGGCCACCGGCGGCCCCTCCCGGCTGACCGCCGCGCTCGGGCCCGCGGTGGTCGTCGTGTCCCTCGCCTACCTCGGCGTGGGCACCGTCTTCGGCGCGATGGACGTCGTCGTCGTGGGCTTCGCGGAGGAGCAGGGCGTCCCCGCCCTCGCCGGCCTCGCGCTGGCGCTCTACGCGGGCGGCAGCCTCGTCGCCGGGCTGGCCTACGGCGTGGCCCACCTGCGCGGCACCCTCGCCGGGCGCTTCCTCGGCACCGCCGTCGCCTTCGGGCTGGCCGCCCAGGGGCTGTGGGCGGTGTCCTCGCTGCCGCTCCTGGTGGGCGCCGGCTTCCTCGCCGGCCTGGCCGTCGCGCCGGTGCTGGTGTCGGGTGCCTCACTGGTGGAGTCGCGGGTGCCCCGTTCCGCGCTCACCGAGGCGCTGTCGTGGACCAACACCGGCCTGACCCTGGGGGTCACCGCGGGCTCGGCGCTCGCCGGTGCGGCGGTCGACGCGTGGGGCGCCCGGGCGGCCTTCGCCGTGCCCGCGCTCGCCGCGGCGGGTGCCGCGGTGCTGGCGCTGGGCGCCGCGCCCCTGCTGCGCCGCGCGCCCGGGCCCGTCGAGGGACCTGCGCCACGGGTTGGGGACGCGGTCGGCGGGTAGGCGGGCTCCTCGGGGAGCCTGGCGCGCCATGCAGTGGCGCGCCGCCCATCGTCCCCGACCGAAGAGGAGAGCCCGTGGCCACCGTGCCCACCATCCACCTGAACAACGGCGTCCAGATCCCGCAGCTCGGGTTCGGCGTCTACCAGATCCCGCCCGAGCAGACCGCCGAGGCGGTCCGCAGCGCACTCGAGGTCGGCTACCGGCACATCGACACCGCCGAGATGTACGGCAACGAGAAGGAGGTCGGCCAGGCCGTCCGCGAGTCGGGCGTCGACCGCTCCGAGGTCTTCGTCACCAGCAAGCTCAACAACGGCTTCCACCGCCGCGACGACGCGCTGCGTGCCTTCGACCAGACGCTCGCCGACCTCGGCATCGACGTCCTCGACCTGTTCCTGATCCACTGGCCGCTGCCCACGATCGACGTCGACTACGTCGAGACGTGGAAGGCCATGGAGGAGATCTACGCCTCCGGCCGCTGCCGGGCGATCGGCGTCTCCAACTTCAACCCGCACCACCTGCGCCGGCTGTTCGCCGAGACCGAGGTGCGTCCGGCGGTCAACCAGGTCGAGGTGCACCCCTACCTCGCCAACGACGAGGTGCGGGCCTTCGACGCCGAGCACGAGATCGTCACCGAGGCCTGGTCGCCGATCGCCCAGGGCAAGGTCCTCGGCGACCCCGCGGTCACCGCGATCGCCGAGACGCTCGGGAGGACCCCGGCCCAGGTCGTGCTCCGCTGGCACGTGCAGCGCGGCGACGTCGTCTTCCCGAAGTCGGTGACCCGCGAGCGCGTGGAGCAGAACTTCGCGCTGTTCGACTTCGAGCTCGACGAGGGCCAGATGGCCACGATCAGCGGCCTCGACCGCGGCGAGCGCACCGGCCCCGACCCGGACACGTTCGACTACGTCCCCCGGTAGACCTGCCCGCCCCTGCCCGACCCCGCGCGATCATGGCGCCGTGACCACCGGAGACCCCTCCGGGCGGTCACGGCGCCATGATCGTCTCGGGGGACTACTCCGCCGTCACGAAGTCGATGAGCTCCTCGACGCGGCCGATGAGCTCGGGCTCCAGGTCGGTCCAGGTCCGCACGCGGGCGAGGACGCGCTGCGCCCACACGTAGCCGGTGTCGTCCTCCCAGCCCAGCCGGCGGCAGACGCCCTCCTTCCACGACTCGCCCTTCGGCACCGTCGGCCACGCCCGGATGCCGACGACGGAGGGCTTGACCGCCTGCCAGATGTCGATGAACGGGTGGCCGACCACCAGCGCGTGCTGCCCGGTGACCTGCTCGGCGATCCGGGACTCCTTCGACCCGCGCACCAGGTGGTCGACGAGCACGCCGAGCCGCCGGCCCGGGGCCGGGCGGAACTCGCGGACGATGCCGGGCAGGTCGTCCACGCCGTGCAGCGGCTCGACGACGACGCCCTCGATGCGCAGGTCGTGGCCCCACACCTTCTCGACCAGCTCGGCGTCGTGCTTGCCCTCGACGTAGATGCGCCCCTCGCGCGCGACGCGGGCGCGCGCCCCGGCGACGTAGGTCGAGCCCGAGGCGCTGCGGGCCGGCGTCGCCGGGCCCTTCGGGGTCGGCCGCACGAGCACGACCGGCCGGCCCTCGACCCAGAAGCCCGGGCCGAGCGGGTACGCCCGGACCCGGCCGAAGCGGTCCTCGAGGTGGACGACGTCCTTCTCGCAGCGCACCACGGCGCCGACGAACCCCGAGCTGGGGTCCTCGACGACGAGATCGCGCTCGGCGGCCACCTGCGGCGGTGGCTTCTTGACCGTGCGGGGGTGCACCAGGTCGTCATAGGGGGAGCGAGGCGGCACGGTCCCAGGAGAGCCGATGACGGCGCCCACGCCCGGGAGACGCGCCGGGGGAGGGCTGCGGGAACGGGCGCGACACGCCCGGGCGACGACGTCGTCGCGATGCGTGACGGTTCGTCGCGATCGGTCGACGGCGACCGAAGACGACCGACACCTGGCCTGACCTGCGAGTTCGTCCCGATCGCACGGGTACCGGCCCGGGACCGTCTGCTCCACGCTCAGCGACCGAAGTGTACGAGTCGATCACCGTCGTTTCGCTCCGGCTCACGTGGTCACTGATCCAGAGACCGCGACACCAGAGCTCAGATGGGAGCGACACGACGATGATCGGCACCGACACCATCAGCCGCGTGATCGGGCAGGACGTCTACGACGAGTCGGGCGAGAAGATCGGCTCGGCCTCCGAGGTCTACCTGGACGACGAGACCGGTCAGCCGGAGTGGGCCACGGTGCGCACCGGGCTGTTCGGCACCAAGGAGTCCTTCGTCCCGCTGCGGGACGCCGACCTGACCAACGACGGCCTGCGCGTACGCGTGAGCAAGGCCCAGGTCAAGGACGCCCCGAAGATCGACACCGACGGCCACCTCTCCCCGCAGGAGGAGCAGGAGCTGTACCGGTACTACGGCCTCGGCTCGGGCACGCAGACGCAGACCACCACGACGGACACCGGCACCGCGGGCACCTACGCGACGGACCAGACCCGCTCGCAGCAGGACCTGACGACGGCCGGCACCGGCACCGTGGGCACCGCCGGCTACACCGACCGTGACCGCGACGGTGTGCGCGACGACCTGGAGACCCGCGGCACCGTCGGTCACGACACCTCGGGCCCGACGACCGACAACGCCATGACCCGCTCCGAGGAGCACCTCAACGTGGGTGTCCAGCGGGT
>NZ_JABGCW010000022.1:0-114998 GCF_041028265.1 Geodermatophilus amargosae | reverse complement strand
CCGCCGCGTCCGGCGGGGACCCTCCGGGCCCGCCACCGGCCACGACAGACCGCGGCCAGGTGCCGTTCCCACGTTGTGCTGAGCCCACCGTCGAACCCCTGGACGCGAGAGGCCCGGGACCGAGTCGGTTCCGGGCCTCTCGCGTTCAGGGGTTCAGCGCGCGCGGCGGCGGAGGCGGTCCTCGTCGAGGACGACGACCGACTTGCCCTGCAGCTGGATCCAGCCGCGGTGCACGAAGTCGGCCAGCGCCTTGTTGACCGTCTCGCGGGAGGCGCCGACCAGCTGGGCGAGCTCCTCCTGCGTGAGGTCGTGCTTGACGCGCAGGCCGTCGGACTCCCGGCTGCCGAAGCGGTCGGCCATCTGCAGCAGCGCCTTGGCCACGCGGCCGGGGACGTCGGTGAAGATCAGGTCGGCCACCGAGTCGTTGGTGCGCCGCAGCCGCCGGGCCAGCACGTGCAGCAGCCGCTCGCCGACCTCGGGGTGCGCCTCGATCCACGGCCGGAGCACCGACTGCGGCATCTTGGCCAGCTTCACGTCGGTGACCGCCGTGGCCGTGGCCGTGCGCGGGCCCGGGTCGAAGACCGACAGCTCACCGAACTGGTCGGAGGGACCCATGACGGCGAGCACGTTCTCGCGGCCGTCGGGGGAGCGGCGGGACAGCTTGATCTTGCCGCTCAGCACGATGTAGAGGCTGTCGCCGGGTTCACCCTCGTTGAACACGACCCGGCCACGCGGCAGGGGGATCGTCTCCAGACGACTGGCGACCGGGTCGACGGCCTCCTCCGAGAGCCCCTGGAAGAGCCCGGACTGAGCCAGCACCTCGTCCACCACGTGTCCTCTCCACCCACCGTTCGCGCTCGACGTGCGGGGCGACAGCACCCGCGTCCAGGGGGAGTCTAGGCGGCTGTGCCCGCGGTCACCCGTTCGGAGACCCACGAGGTCCCCCTGCGGGGTGGGTCGGGGCCCGTCGGCGCGTGGTCTAGACGAGGGAGTCGGTGCTCTGGCGGACCCGGGACCGGCGACGGCGGCGCCAGCGCGCCATCGCCCGGCGGATGCCCGAGGCGGCCAGGGTGTCGACCTCGCCCTGCGTCGCGGTGCCGAGGAACTCGGCCACCTCGCGCGGCGAGGTCGGCCGGCGCAGGGGCTCCTCGACCCGCTCCATCACGAGGAGGAAGGCGATCACCATGGGCGGGAAGAGGATGACGATGAGCGCGACCACGTCCACCTCCTGTCCGGTCGCTGCGAGCAGGCCTGTCGCGATGATGACACGGCCCCGGACTCGTCGCCGGTGACGCCTACCCTCGACCGCGTGTCCTCGCCGGCCTACGCGCGCCCTGCAGCGCGCCGCTCTCCCGCCCGCCCGGCCGCCGTGCCGTTCGACCCGGACGAGACGCCGCTGGCCCGCACCCGCCGTGCCCGCCGGATGGCCCGCGAGCTGGCGGTGATCCACCCCGACGCGCACTGCGAGCTCGACTTCTCCAACGCCTTCGAGCTGCTGGTGGCCACCGTGCTGTCCGCGCAGACGACCGACAAGACGGTGAACAAGGTCACCCCCGCGCTGTTCGCCCGGTACCCGGACCCGGTGGCGCTCGCGGGTGCCGACCGGGCGGAGGTCGAGGAGATCCTGAAGCCCACCGGCTTCTTCCGCGCCAAGGCCACCTCCGTCCTCGGGCTCGCCCGGGCGCTGGTCGAGCGGTTCGACGGCGAGGTCCCCGGCCGCATGGCCGACCTGGTCACCCTGCCCGGCGTGGGCCGCAAGACGGCGAACGTCGTCCTCGGCAACGCCTTCGAGGTGCCGGGGCTGACGGTGGACACCCACTTCGGCCGGCTGGTCCGCCGCTTCGGCTGGACCGCCGAGGAGGACCCGGTCAAGGTCGAGGCGGAGATCGCCGA
The DNA here is from genome assembly GCF_041028265.1 of Geodermatophilus amargosae. Lineage (GTDB taxonomy): Bacteria > Actinomycetota > Actinomycetes > Mycobacteriales > Geodermatophilaceae > Geodermatophilus > Geodermatophilus amargosae_A. The sequence continues at coordinate 113,105 of NZ_JABGCW010000022.1, read as the reverse complement.
GCTCGTCCCGAAGCGTGACTGGACGATGTTCAGCCACCGCGTGATCTTCCACGGCCGGCGCGTGTGCCACGCCAAGAAGGCCGCCTGCGGCGCGTGCGGGCTGGCGCGCTGGTGCCCCTCCTACGGCACCGGCCCCACCGACCCCGAGGCGGCGCTGAAGCTGGTCAAGACGCCCGCGGCGTCGGACACCGAGTGAGCGCCCGGCGCGGGGCGGCGCTGCTGCTCGGCCTCTGCCTGGCGCTGTCGGCCTGCACGGCCGAGGCGGACGAGCCCGACACCCCCCAGCGGGCCACCGTCGCCTCCGCGCAGACGGACCTGGCGGCCTGCCCCGAGCAGCCCGACGCGCCGGCGGCCGACGGCGACCTGTCGGGCGTCCCGCCGATCGAGTGCTTCACCGGCGGCACGCTCGACCTGGGCCGCGCGCCCGGGACGCCCACCGTGCTGAACCTGTGGGCCAGCTGGTGCGGCCCGTGCCGTGCGGAGCTGCCGCTGGTGGAGCAGCTCGCCGACCTGGCCGGCGACCGCGTCCGGGTGCTGGGGGTCGTCAGCCAGGACGGCGTCCCGCAGGCGGCCTCCTTCGCCGAGGACGCCGGCGTCACGCTCCCCGGGGCCTTCGACGGACGCGGCGACGTCGCCGCGGCGCTGGGCCTGCGCGGCCTGCCGCACACGGTGTTCCTCGCCGCCGACGGCTCGGTGGTCTCCGTGCGGACCGGGGCGGTCGAGTCCGTCGACGAGCTGCGCGGCCTGGTCGCCGAGCACCTGGGGGTGCAGCTGTGACAGGCCTGCTGCCCGGCGTCGACACCACCGGCCTGCCCGGGTACCTGCAGCGGCTGGTGGCCGCGGCCGGCGACCTCCCGCTGCGGCACCGGATGCAGCCGGCCACCGACACCGCGCGCCGGTCGGCGGTGCTGATCCTCTTCGGCGAGGGTCCGCGCGGGGCCGACGTCCTGCTCATCGAGAAGTCCGCGCGGCTGCGCACGCACGCCGGGCAGCCGGCCTTCCCCGGCGGCGGCGCCGACCCCGGGGAGGACTACCCGGTGGGCACCGCGCTGCGGGAGGCCCAGGAGGAGGCCGGGGTCGACCCCGACGGCGTCCGGGTGCTGGCCACGCTGCCCGAGCTGTTCCTCGGCCCCTCGGACAACCTCGTCGTCCCGGTCGTGGCCTGGTGGGCGGACCCGCGCGACGTCACCGTCGGCGACCCGCTGGAGGTGGCCCGGGTGGCCCGCGTGCCGCTGGCCGAGCTCGCCGACCCGGCCAACCGGTTCCGCGTGCGGCACCCGGCCGGCTACGTGGGGCCGGCGTTCGGGGTCGCCGGGATGGTGGTCTGGGGCTTCACCGCGGGCCTGCTCGACGCCGTCCTCGAGGCCGCCGGCCTGGCGCGGCCGTGGAACGCCCGCGACGTGCGCCCGCTGGACTCGGCGGGTGCCCGCCCCGAGGGCGCGCCCGGCTCGCTCGGGGAGGGCGGCGCCGAGGACGCCGCCGCGCCGACGGTGGCCGACGGCGGGCCCGGGGACGTCGCGACGCGTACGGTTCCGCGCCGATGAGCGAAAGGACCTCCGTGCCCCCCACCACTCGCGGACTCGCGGCGGGTCCCTGCACGAAGGCCGCCGCGGTGGCGGTCGCAGCGGTCCTGCTGGCCGGCTGCGGCTCCGGGGACGGCGGCGGCGCCGCGGCCCCCTCGAGCAGCGACGCGTCCCTGGGCACGGTGACCACGGGGGAGGACGGCGTCCAGGAGGTCACCATCCAGACGCCGGACGACTACGTGTTCGTGCCCGACACCTTCACCGTGGCCCCCGGCCGCGTGCGGCTGACCGTCCAGAGCACCGCCACGCAGGCCACCCACAACTTCCGCTTCACGCCCGGCGCCGGCGTCGAGGAGATCCCCGAGGAGATCCCGCTGCTGGCCGCCGGGGCGACGGAGACCATCGAGTTCGAGGTCACCGCGCCCGGTGACCACCCCTTCGAGTGCAGCTTCCACGTCCAGCTCGGCCAGACGGGCGTCATGACGGTGCGCGGCTGACCCATGTCGCTGGTCGACCTCGCCCTCATCGTCCTCGCCCTGGTCTTCGCCTTCTCCGGCTTCCGCCAGGGCCTGGTGGTGTCGGCGACCTCCTTCCTCGGCTTCCTGGGCGGCGCCGTCCTCGGTGCGCAGCTGTCCGGGCCGGTCGCCGACCGGCTCGACGGGTCGCCGGTGACCCGGGTGTTCGCCGCGCTGGTCGTCGTCCTGGCGGGGGCGCTGCTCGGGCAGGTGCTGGCCGGGGCGATCGGGCGGGCGGTGCGGCGCCGGGTCACCTGGGAGCCGGCCGAGGTGCTCGACTCGGTCGCCGGCGCGGTGGTGTCGGCGGTGGCGGTGCTGCTCGTGGCGTGGATGGTGGCCACCCCGCTCGCCTCCGCCCCGTTCCCCGCGCTCGCCGGGCAGGTGCGCCAGTCGGCGCTCGTGCAGGCGGTCGACCGGGCCGTCCCCGACGGCGTGCGCGCGGTCTACGACTCCCTGCGCGAGGCGATCGACCGCCGCGGGCTGCCCGACGTCCTCGACCCGCTCACGCCCACCCGGGCCCGCGAGGTCGAGGCGCCCGACCAGGCGCTGGCCGCCAGCCCCGTCGTCGGCCGGGTGCAGGGCTCCGTGGTCAAGATCAGCGGCATCGCGCCGTCCTGCTCGCGGCAGATCGACGGCTCCGGCTTCGTCTACGCGCCCGGCCGGGTGATGACCAACGCGCACGTGCTCGCCGGGGTGGACGCCCCCGTGGTCGAGGCCGAGGGCGAGGAGTACGAGGCGACGACGGTCTACGTCGACGAGGAGGTCGACGTCGCGGTGCTCGCGGTGCCCGACCTGCCGCAGGTGCCGCTGGCGTTCACGCCGGACGTCGCCGCCACCGGCGACGGCGCGATCATCATGGGCTACCCGGGCGGCGGCGGGCTGTTCATCGGCCCGGCCCGCGTCCGCGACCAGGGCCCGATCAGCGGTCCGGACTTCCGCGACACCCGCACGGTGCAGCGCGACGTCTACGCGCTCTTCGGCGAGGTGCGCGCCGGCAACTCCGGCGGGCCGCTGTTCGACCCGGCCGGGCAGGTCCTCGGCGTGGTCTTCGCCTCGGCCATCGACGACCCGTCCACCGGCTACGCGCTCACCGCGCAGCAGGTCGCGCCGGCCGCGCGGGCCGGCTCCACCGCGACCGCCGAGGTCGACACCGGCCCCTGCGAGTAGAAGCCACCCCGCACCTCGCACGCTCGGCGCGGGCCCCTGAAGGGTGGCCGCACCGCCGCCGGACCCCTGCGGGGGCCTCCCCTCAGCGGGCCCAGCCGGCGATCGCGGTGCCGAGCTCCGCCGCGGCCTCCTCGGGCGGGAAGTGGCCGACGCCGGGGAGCTCGCACCACTCGTAGGCGCCGGCCACGTAGCGGCCCGAGCCCCGGGCGGTCCGCGGCAGCACCAGCGGGTCGGCGTCGCCGTGCAGCTGCAGGGTCGGCGCGGTGACCGGGGCGGCCATCCGGCGGGCGTAGCGCAGCCCGTCGGGCCGCACCTGCGAGCGCCCGGCCCAGCGGAAGTACTCCATCGACCCGTAGGCCGCCTGGGGGATCCGCGCGGCCGAGCGGTAGCGCCCCACCGCCTCGGCGAAGTCGGCGGTCTGCGTCCAGTCCGGCCCGGCCCAGTTGCGCAGCCACTCGGCCACCGGGTCGTCGTCGGTGCGGGTCAGCCGCCACTCGGGCAGCCGCGGCAGCTGGAAGCGCAGGACGTGGCGCAGGGCCCGCCGCTGGGCGGCGTCGCGCAGGCCGGCGCGCAGCAGCCGCGGGTGGGCCATCGAGACGACGACCAGCCGGCGCACCACCCGCGGGTGCAGCGCGGCCATCGTCCAGGCGACCAGCCCGCCCCAGTCGTGGCCGACGACGACGGCGTCGCGCTCGCCCAGGGCGCGGACGAGTGCGGCGACGTCGCTGGCCGCCGTCGGCAGGTCGTAGCCGCGCGGCGGCTTGTCGCTGGCGCCGTAGCCGCGCAGGTCGGGCGCGACCGCCCGGAACCCGGCCGCGGCGAGGGCGGGCAGCTGCGCCCGCCAGGTCCACCAGAACTGCGGGAAGCCGTGCAGCAGCAGGACCAGCGGACCCTCCCCGGCCTCGGCCAGGTGCAGCCGGACGCCGTTGGCCGACGCGTCGCGGTGGATCCAGGGGCCGGGCAGCAGGACGCTGGTGGCGTCCGGCCGCTCGCCGTTCGGGGCGCCCCCGGTCGTGCCGGCGCTCAGACCAGGTAGCTGTCGGGGGAGCGCCGCTCGACGCGCCCGTTGCTCACCGTGGGCAGCGCGCGGCGGCGCTGGCCCGGCTCCTCGCGGTGCATGACGTCGGGCAGCTCGCGCAGCGACTCCATCGTCCGCTCGGGCTTGTCGATCTTCTTGAGCATCCGCAGACCGACGAGCCCCGCGATCGCGGCGACGAGCAGCAGGCCGACGGTGACGATGAGGTAGGACACCCAGCGGGGCAGGCCCAGCCACGTGAAGAACTCGGCGAGCGTGACGAACAGGTAGATGCCGGCGAAGGCCAGCAGCACCCCCGCGACGGCGAACAGCGCGACGCTCATGCCGGCCTTCTTCGCCGAGCGGCTGATCTCGGTCTTGGCCAGCTCGATCTCCGCGCGGATCAGCGTGGAGACGTCGGCCATGGCGCTCTGCACCAGCGAGCCCACGGAGGGGTCGGCGCCGGCGGCAGGCCGCGCGGCGGGCTGGGTGGACGACGCGCTGTGGGCCACGAGGGCTCCTCCCTGGTCGGACTGTCGGACGGCCGCGGACGGCCTGCGGAGGATCGTCCCCCATGATCGCCGGGCGCGCGTCCCGGCTTCCCCCTGTCGGGCGCGGGGAGCCGGGACGCGCGGCCCGCGCCTAGTCCTCCGAGCCGCTGCCGGCGGGCAGCTTGTCCTTGATCAGGTTCATCACCGAGGAGTCGGTCAACGTGGTGACGTCGCCCAGCTCGCGGTTCTCGGCGATGTCGCGGAGCAGCCGCCGCATGATCTTCCCGGAGCGGGTCTTGGGCAGCTCCTGCACGACCATGATCTGCCGCGGCTTGGCGATCGGGCCGATGTCGCGGGCGACGTGGTTGCGCAGCGTCTGCACCAGCTCGTCGCCGGAGTCCTCCGCGTTCCCGCGCAGGATCACGAAGGCGACGATGCCCTGGCCGGTGGTCGGGTCGGACGCCCCGACGACGGCCGCCTCGGCGACGGTCGGGTGGCCGACGAGCGACGACTCGACCTCCGTGGTGGAGATGCGGTGCCCCGAGACGTTCATGACGTCGTCGACCCGGCCCAGCAGCCAGATGTTGCCGTCGGCGTCCTTCTTCGCGCCGTCGCCGGCGAAGTAGACGTCCTTGCCGAACCGCGACCAGTAGGTGTCGACGTAGCGGTCGTCGTCGCCCCAGATCGTGCGCAGCATCGCCGGCCACGGCTCGGTGAGCACCAGCAGCCCGGTCGAGTCGTTGGTCAGCTCGTTGCCCTCGTCGTCGACGACCTTCGCCGAGATGCCGGGGAAGGGGTGCTGGGCCGAGCCCGGGACGAGGCCGGTGACGCCGGGCAGCGGCGTGATCATGTGCGCCCCGGTCTCGGTCTGCCACCAGGTGTCCACGATCGGGCAGCGCTCGCCGCCGATGTTGCGGTGGTACCAGAGCCAGGCCTCGGGGTTGATCGGCTCGCCCACCGACCCCAGCACCCGCAGCGAGGAGAGGTCGAAGCCGGCCGGGATGTCCTCGCCCCACTTCATGAACGTCCGGATGACCGTGGGCGCGGTGTAGAGGATCGAGACGCGGTACTTCTCGATCAGCTCGAACCAGCGGCCGCGGTGCGGCGTCTCCGGCGTCCCCTCGTACATGACCGACGTCGCCCGGTTGGCCAGCGGCCCGTAGACGATGTAGCTGTGGCCGGTGACCCAGCCGACGTCGGCGGCGGTCCAGTACACGTCGCTGTCGGGCTTGAGGTCGAAGGTCGCCCAGTGCGTGTAGGCCACCTGGGCGAGGTAGCCGCCGGAGGTGTGCAGGATCCCCTTGGGCTTCGCCGTCGTGCCCGACGTGTACATGATGTAGAGCGGGTGCTCGGCGTCGAAGGCCTCGGGCGTGTGCTGCGGCGACTGCCGGTCCACGACGTCGTGCCACCACAGGTCGCGGCCCTCGGTCCACTCGACGTCCTGCTCGGTGCGCTTGACCACCAGCACGTTGCGGACGCCCTCGGTGCGGGTCACCGCGTCGTCGACGGCGGGCTTGAGGGCGCTCGGGGCGCCGCGCCGGTAGCCGCCGTCGGAGGTGATCACCAGGACGGCGCCCGCGTCGGTGATGCGGGAGGCCAGCGCGTCGGCGGAGAAGCCGCCGAACACGACCATGTGGACCGCGCCGATGCGGGCGCAGGCGAGCATCGCGACGATCGTCTCGGGGATCATCGGCATGTAGATGGCCACGCGGTCGCCGGCCCGGACGCCGAGCTCGACCAGCGCGTTGGCGGCGCGGCAGACGTCCTCGGTGAGCTGGGCGTAGGTGATCGTGCGCGTGTCGCCCGGCTCGCCCTCCCAGTGGTAGGCGACCTGGTCGCCGTGGCCGGCCTCGACGTGCCGGTCCAGGCAGTTGTAGGCGACGTTGAGCTTGCCGCCGACGAACCACTTGGCGAAGGGCGGGTTCGTCCAGTCGAGGACCTCGTCCCACTCCTGCGTCCAGGTGAGCCGGCGCGCCGCGGCCTCCCAGAAGGCGAGCCGGTCGGCCCCGGCCTGCTCGTACACGTCGGGGCCCACGTTCGCGGACGCGGCCAGCTGCTCCGGCGCCGGGAACCGGCGGCCCTCCGACCCGGTCGACTCGCTCACGTGGTGCTCCCTCCGTCTCGTGACCGCCGCACGCCCGACGGCGGCGTGTCCCAGCACACACCGTAGGGCCCGGCCCGGCCCGGGGGGCAGCCGACCGCAACCTGCCTGCAGCACACTGACCGGGTGGACGGCGGACCCCAGGCGGTCGTGGCGGCGCGGGTGCCCGGCGCCGCCGGCCTCGGCCTGCTCGCACCGCCGTCGGCCCGCCCGTTCCCGGCCGCCCTGCTGGCCGACCCGGCGTGGACGGCCGGCCGCGTGGCCGCACTGGGCCGCCGCTACCGCAGCGCCGACCGGCGGGTGCTCGCGACCGTGTGGTGGTACTCCGCCTCCGCGGTGCTGCTGACGCCGGTCGCGGCGGGCCTGGCCACCGGCCGGCCGCTGTCGGCGCGGCTGGCCGACACCACCCTGTACGAGATCGCCGGCGGCACCGTGCTGGCCGGCGTCTCGCGGGCGCCGGCGGGACCGGACTCCGCGGGGGAGCTGCGCGAGGCGCTCGGCTCGGCGATCGCCGCGGTGGCCGAGGCCGGCGGGGTGCGGCCGCGGCCGCTGTGGGCGGTGGCCGCCGACTCGCTGGCCGGCCGGCTGCTCGCCGTCGGCCGGGCGCTGGGCGCCGTCGGCGCGGTCACGGCGCTGGCCGCGCCGGTGGCCGCGGCCGTCGGCAACCCGATGCCCGCGCCCCGGTACACCGACGTCGGCGGCGTCCGGTACGTCCGCCGCGTCTCCTGCTGCCTGCTGCTCCGGCTGCCCGGCGAGGCCATGTGCACGGCCTGCCCCGCCCGGCCGCCCGCGCACCGGCAGGTCCTCCTGGAGGGGCTGTGACATGGTCGTCCTGACGGACGACACCGCGACCAGGCGCCGTCCCCGGCGGCGCTGAGCCCATCCGTCGTGCCTGCGCGGACCCCTCCGGGGCCCGCTCGGCACGACACCGGCTACGGCAGGAACAGCATCGAGTCGCCGAACTCGTGCCAGAGGTAGGTGCCGGCGGCGGCCGCGTAGGCGCGCTCCACCAGGTCCCGGCCGGCGACCGCCTCGAGCAGCAGCAGATGGCTGGCCTCGGGCTCGTGCAGGCCGGTGACCAGCCCGGTCACCGCCCGCGCCGGCCGGTCCGGGCCGAGGACCAGGTCGGTCCAGCCCGCGCCGGGCCGGGTGACGCCGTCCTCGCCGGTGACCGTCTCCAGCGCCCGGGTGACCGTGGTGCCGACGGCGACCACGCGCCGACCGGCCGCCCGCGTCGCGGTGACCAGCCGGGCGGTGACCTCCGGGACGCGGTAGCGCTCGGGCGCCGGCGGCTCGTGCAGCTCGGGGCTGGACACCCCCGCGTGCAGGACCAGCGGCACCACCGGGACGCCGCGGGCCAGGAGGCGCACCAGCAGGCGGTCGGTGAAGGGCCGGCCGGCGCTGGCGTTCTCCGCGCTGCCCGGCTCGGTGGCGTAGACGTTCTGGACGTCGTCGAGCGCGAGCGGCCCGCGCAGGTGGCGGTAGCGGACCGGCTCGCCGTGCCGCGCCAGGTACGCCGGGACGGCGACGGCCGGGTCGGCGGCCGCCCGCCACAGCCGCCCGGGCCGGGTCGGGTCCGGGAACCCGGTGCGCAGGACCAGCCGCACGCCGCCGGGCAGGGCCAGCGCGGCGCCGGGCTCGAGGCCGGTCTCGGGGCCGTCGTCGCCGGGGCGGCGCACCTCGACCACCCAGGTGCCGTCGTCCAGCGTCGTCGAGACGTGCACCGGGACGTCCGTGCCGTCGGCCCGGCGGGCGGTCAGGCGGGCGGGGAGCGTGGCCGAGGTGTTGACCACGACGAGGTCGCCGGGCTCGAGCAGGCCGGGCAGGTCGGAGAACCGGGCGTGGGTGAGGCTGCCCGGGCGCACGGCCATCAGCCGCACGCCGTCGCGGGCCAGGCCGCGGCGCTCCGGCGGCTCGGTGGCCTCCGCTCCCATCGGGACGGCAACGGCGGTCACCGGGCCACCTCCAGGTCCCCGACGCGCACGCGCGCACCGGGCAGGTCCCCGTCGAGCAGGCGCAGCAGCGCCCGGGCGACGTCCCCGGGTGCGGCCAGGTCGGCCGGGTCGGCGCCGGGGTCGGCCGCGGCGTGCATGTCGGTGGCCATGTCACCGGGGTCGACGGCGACCACGCGCAGCGCCGGGTCCTCCACGGCGAGCACCGCGGTCAGCAGGTCCAGCGCGGCCTTGCTCGCCCCGTAGCCGCCCCAGCCGGGATACGGCTCGACCGCGGCGTCGCTGCTGAGCGAGACCACCGTCCCGCCGGCGCGCCGCAGGGCGGGGAGGACCGCCTGCACCAGCGCCAGCGGGGCGACGGTGTTGGTCCGCAGCAGGTCCTCCAGCGCCGCCGGCGGGAGGTCGGCCAGCGGCGGCAGCGGAGTCGGGCCGAGGGCGGAGGCGTTGTTCACCAGCAGGTCGAGGGAGTCGCCGGCCGCGGCGGCGAGCGCGGCGCGGTGGGCCGGGTCGGCGACGTCGCCCGCGACCGCGGTGACCAGGTCGGGACGGGGGAGCCCGGCGACGGCGGAGTCCAGCCGGCCGGCGTCGCGGGCGTCGACGACGAGCCGCCAGCCGCGCTGCGACAGCTCGGTGGCGAGGGCGAGTCCGAGGCCGCGGGAGGCCCCGGTGATCACTGCGGTGGAGGTCATGCGGTTACCGTGGGACCTCGAGGCGACTTGAGGTCAAGGGGGCGCTGTGGAGCTGCTGCCGATCGGGGAGGTGGCCGCGCGGTCGGGGCTGGCGCCGTCGGCCCTGCGGCACTACGAGGCCGAGGGGCTCATCGCCGCCACCCGCACGCCCGGGAACGCCCGCCGCTTCCCGCGCTCGGTGCTGCGCAGGCTGGCCTTCGTGCGCGCGGCGCAGAACGTCGGCCTGTCGCTGCCGGAGATCCGGGAGGCGCTGGCCACGCTGCCCGACGGGCGCACGCCGTCGGCCAGCGACTGGACCCGGCTGTCGGCCGGGTGGCGGGACCGGCTCGACGCGCAGATCGCCGCGCTCGAGCAGCTGCGCGACGGGTTGTCCTCGTGCATCGGCTGCGGCTGCCTGTCGCTGACGGCCTGCGCGCTGTCCAACCCGGGTGACGTCGCGGGCGCCGAGGGGCCGGGCGCCCGGCGGTTGTCCCCGCAGCTGCGGCGTCTCCCGCCGGCCGGCCGCGCGGGCTGAGCGCCCCTCGCGGAGCCCCTGCGGGCGGGGGATGATCCGGACGGGACCGATCAGCGCGGCCGCCGTGGGGGAGGAGAGCCGGATGACCCTCGTGCCCGCTGCCTTCATCGGGCACGGCAACCCGATGAACGCCCTCGAGCGCAACCGCTACACCGAGGCCTGGCGCGCCTTCGGCCGCGCGGTGCCCCGGCCGCGGGCGATCCTCGTCGTCTCGGCGCACTGGTACGTGCACGCCACCGCGGTGACGGCGATGCCGCGCCCGCGCACGATCCACGACTTCTTCGGCTTCCCCGGCGAGCTCTTCGACGTCTCCTACGACGCGCCGGGCCTGCCCGACCTGCACGAGCAGGTGGCCGACGTCGTCTCCCCGACCTGGGTGGGCGCCGACCTCGACAGCTGGGGGATCGACCACGGCGCGTGGTCGGTGCTGCTGCACGCCTTCCCGGAGGCCGACATCCCCGTCGTCCAGCTGTCGATCAACGCGCTCAAGGGGATCGACTACCACCTGCAGATGGGTGCCGCGCTCGCTCCGCTGCGGGAGGACGGCGTCCTGGTGATCGGCAGCGGCAACGTGGTGCACAACCTCGGCGGGGTCAGCCGCGCCCTGCCCGACGCCGGCTTCGACTGGGCGCAGCGCTTCGACCAGTCCGCGCGGGAGCTCATGCTCACCGACCCGGGCGCGATCGGGCGCCTCGACGGGCACCGGGACTTCGACCTCGCCGTCCCCACGCCCGACCACTTCCTGCCGCTGCTCTACGTGGCCGGCATGGCCGGTGCCACCGGCGCGCCGGCGGAGGTGCTCGTCGACGGCTACGCCTACGGGTCGCTGTCGATGACGTCCTACACGGTCGGCATGCCGGCGCCGGACGTCGCGGGCAGCGGCGTCGCCGCGCCGCTGCCCGACGGACCCCCGCCGGACGGCGCCAACGTCTGAGGCCGGGTCCGCCGCTCAGCCGGCCGCGGCGGGCGGGTCGGCCGGTGCCGGGCGGGCGGCGTCGCTGATCCGCGGGAACGGACGGGTGGAGAACACGACCTCCACCGGCAGCCCGAAGAACTCCGCGATCCGCAGCGCCAGGTTCAGGCTGGGGTTGTACTCGCCGCGTTCCAGGTAGCCGACCGTCTGGTAGTGCACGCCGAGGGCGTCGGCGAGCTCCCGACGGGTCACGCCCTGCTCGGCCCGCAGCAGGGCGATCCGGTTGTAGACCGCGTCCGCGCCGCGGTCACCGGTCACCTGACCCACTGCAGGCTGGCCTCGCGGGCCGCCTCGACCTGCGATCCGGACTGCCGGCGGGCCATCCGGCGCAGCACCCGGGGCGTGACGAGCAGCCCGGCCACCGCCCAGGCGGCGAGCACCAGCACCGTCGCCCCGGTGCGCCAGGAGTCCCCGACCTCGAGGGCCACCGCGGCGTCGGGGAGGAAGGCCGACCGGAGGCCCAGGCCGATCCAGTACACGGGGAAGACCTGGGCCACCACCTGCACCCAGCCCCACAGCGCCTGCAGCGGGAAGAAGATCCCCGAGATCGCGGTGAGGACGAGGACGGGCAGCATGCCCCAGGTGCCCACCTTCTGGGTGCTGGGCACGACCGAACCCAGGATCATCCCCAGCGGGAGCGTGGCCAGCAGGCCGAGGACGACGATCATGGCGACCGTGAGCCATCCGCCCGCTCCGCGGTGCATCAGCCCGTCGAAGAGCAGGAAGCTCGGCACGAGGATCGTCAGGAGCGAGGGCACCAGGCCCAGCGAGTGGAACGTCAGCTGCCCGGTGACGTAGCCCTGCATGCCGTGCGGCAGCGCCTTGTGCCGCAGGAGGGTGCCGTCCTCCCGCTCCATCGCCAGCGCGAAGGCCGGCCCGATGACGACGCCGAAGGCCAGCAGCGCGCCGAGGATGCTCGGCAGCGCCCAGGTCGGGTAGAGGAGCCCGCTGTCCCCGACCTCGTTGTCCCGGTTGAACCACAGCAGGAGCAGCGTGCCCACGGCCGTGAACAGGTAGAACCCCTGGTCCTGCGGGCTGCGCAGGCTCTGGAGGAACTCCGTCCAGCCGCGGCGCAGGCCGAGGGCGATCGCGTGCCGGGTCGGGTTCACCGGGGGACCTCCTCCAGGACGGGCTCGGGCCGCAGGCCCGCCTCGGCGCGCGCGACCATCGCCAGGTAGGTGTCCTCGAGGTCCGCCCGGCGGACCTCGAGGTCGGTCAGCTCGTCGCCGTGCTCCTCGAACAGCCGGCGGACGAAGGCGACGACGTCGGTGGCCGGGTGCACGAAGCGCTCCCGGCCGCACGCCCAGCGCACCTCCGCGGTGCCGGCGACCTGCCGGCCCAGCTCCTCGGCGCTCCCGTCGGCGACGATCCGGCCGCCGGTCAGGATGAGGATGCGGTCGGCCAGCTTCTCGGCCTCGGCGAGGTCGTGGGTCGTCAGCAGGATGCTGGTGCCCTCCAGGTCGGACAGCCGGTGCACCAGGTCGTGGAAGTCGCGGCGGGCCTGCGGGTCGAACCCGGCGGTCGGCTCGTCGAGGAAGAGCAGCTCGGGGCGGCCGATGATGCCCACCGCCACGTCCAGCCGCCGCCGCTGCCCGCCGGAGAGGGTGACGATCTTGCGGTCGGCGTGCTCCCGGAGCCCGACGGTGTCCAGCAGCCAGTCCACCTCGTAGGGGCGCGGGCGCTCGGGGGTCGAGTACGGCGTGTAGTAGTCGCCGAGCAGGGTCAGCAGCCGGCGGGGTGTCCACCGGGCGTGGTCGCGCCAGGACTGCAGCACCACACCCACCCGCGCGCGCCACGCGTCGTCGGCGCGGGCCGGGTCCTGGCCGAGCACCCGGACCTCGCCGGCCGACGGTATCCGGAAGCCCTCGAGGACCTCGATCGTCGTCGTCTTGCCCGCGCCGTTGGGGCCGAGCAGGCAGACCACCTCGCCCGCGTGCACGGTGAGGTCGACCCCCGCCAGCACCTCGTGGGTCCCGTAGGTCATGCGCAGGTCGCGCACCACGATCACGGCGTCGGACGTCGGGCTGGGCGGTACGGGCATCGGGGCCTCCGCGGCAGGGACCGGTGGTGCCCGTGATAGTAGGGCTGCTACATCGGTAGCGGAAGTGCTGTACCGGCCAGAGTGCCGGCCCAGATCCGGCAGGCGGCGGCACTCGGGTGGAAGCCGTCCTCGGCGAAGAGCCCCGGGCCGTCCAGCGGCGGCGCGGGCGCGTGCCGGACGCCCGGGCCGGCCAGGGCCTCCAGCGCGCCGTCCAGGGCCCGGGCGTGCCGGCCGAGCACCCCGCGCAGGGGCTGCGGCAGGGTCGGGAACCGGCCCATGTCCGGCAGCCCGGCGAGCACCACGACGCCGCCCGGCGCGGTGAGCGCCCGCAGCTCCTCGAGCAGCGCGGTGACGTCGCGGCGCCAGGCGGCGCGGCCGCGCAGCCGCAGCGTGTCGTTGACGCCGAGGACCACGAGGACGACGTCGGCGGGCGGCCCGGCCAGCCCGGGGACCAGGCGCACGAGGGCCTGCCCGGCCGTCGTGCCGGTGCGGGCCGACAGCCGCCAGCGCACCTCCCGCCCGCTCCGGCCGGCCAGCGCCTCGGCGAACCGGGCGGCGAGCGCCTCCTGCTGCGTGGCCACCCCGACGCCGGCGGCCGGCGACTCCCCGAGCACCGCCACGGTCAGGGCCGGCGCCTTCCCCGGGACGACGCCGCTGCGCGGGCCCGCGGCCTCGGGCAGCACCGGCGTCCGGCGGCGCACCCCCGCGCCCTGCACGAGCAGGACCGGCGCGAGCAGGGCGGCGGGCAGCCGGGAGGTCACGCCGGGGGAGTCCGCACGCCCAGCGAGACGACCTCCCCGACCACCCACACCGCCGGCGGGCGGATGCCCTCCTCGGTGAGCGTCCGCGCCAGCCCGGCCAGCGTGGTGCGGACCGCGCGCTGCGTGGCGGTGGACCCGTCGGCGACGACGGCGACCGGCGTCTCCGGCGGGCGCCCGTGCTCGACCAGCGCCGCCGCGATCGCCCCCGCGGTGTCCACGCCCATGAGCACCACGACGGTGCCGCGCAGCCGCCCGAGCGCCGCCCAGTCGACCAGCGACTGCGGGTGCCCCGGTGGCACGTGCCCGGAGACGACGACGAACTCGTGCGTGAGCCCGCGGTGGGTCACCGGGATGCCGGCCAGTGCGGGGACGGCGATCGCGCTGGTCACGCCCGGCACCACCTCCACCGGCACGCCCGCGGCGACGCACGCCTCGAGTTCCTCCATGCCGCGGCCGAAGACGAACGGGTCGCCGCCCTTGAGCCGCACCACCCGCCGGCCGGCCAGCGCGTGCTCCACCAGCAGCGCGTTGATCTGCTCCTGCGCCATCGACCGGCCGCGCGGCAGCTTCGAGGCGTCGATGACCTCGACCTCCGGCGGCAGCGAGGCCAGCAGCGACTGCGGCGCCAGGTGGTCGGCCAGCACGACGTCGGCCTGCGCGACCGCCTGCTGCCCGCGCACGGTGATCAGCCCGGGGTCGCCGGGCCCACCACCCACGAGGACCACGCTGCCGGTCCGGCCGCCGGAGGGCTCGCGGGCGGCGCGGTCGCGGATGCTGCCGTCGGTCAGCCCCGCGACGACGGCGTCGCGCACGCCGACCGCCCGCTGCGGGTCGCCGCCGCCGTGCACCCCGACCACCAGGTCGCCCTGCCGGCCGACGGCGGGCGTCCAGACGCTGGAGGCCGACCGGTCGTCGGCGCGGGCGCAGAAGACCCGCAGCCGCTCGGCCTCCTCGGCCACGGCCGCGTTGACGGCCGGGTCGTCGGTGGCGGCGACGGCGTACCAGGCGCCGTCGAGGTCGCCGGGCCGGTACTCGCGGCGCACCCAGGACAGCGAGCCGGGGACCACCAGCGCCTCCAGCGCGGGCGTGACCTCCGGGCTGACCACGGTGACCCGCGCGCGGGACTCGAGCAGCCCGGCCACCCGGCGGTGCGCGACCTGGCCGCCCCCCACCACGACGACGCGGCGGTCGAGCAGGCGCAGGCCGACGGGGTAGACGACGCCGGACGACGGGTCGACGGGGGTCGCGTTCAGCGGTGCTCCTCCGGGACGGCGGCCGGCAGCGACGTCGTCGTCGGCATCGGACCAGGGATCTCGGCACACAGGATCGCAGCGAGGTCCGCGGCGAACGCACGCGAGGTCGCCGGGTCGCGGACGGCCACCCGGAGGTGGTCGGGGGACAGCCCCGGGAAGGTGTCCCCGCGGCGCACCGCCCACCCCCGGTCGCGGAGCGCCGCGCGCACCCGGCCGCCGCCGGGCACCCGCAGCAGCACGAACGACGAGGCCGGCTCCCCGACGACGGCCACCCCCGGCGGCAGCGCGGCCAGCAGGGCGGCCCGGTGCCCGGCGAGCTCGCGCGCGGCCGCGTCTGCCTCGGCGCGGGCGGCCGCGGTCGTGCAGGCCACCGCCGCCGCCAGCGCCGGGGTGGACAGCGGCCAGTGCGGCTGGGCGGCCGCCATCGCCGCGACCAGGTCCGCCGGGCCGAGCGCGTAGCCCACGCGCAGGCCGGCCAGCCCCCACGTCTTGGTCAGGCTGCGCACGACGAGCAGGCCGGGCAGGTCGGTGCGCCCGGCCAGCGACGCCGGCTCCCCGGGCACGGTGTCGGCGAAGGCCTCGTCGACCAGCAGCACGCGCCCGGGCCGGGCCACCGCGGCGACGGCGTCCGCCGGGTGCAGCACCGACGTCGGGTTGGTCGGGTTGCCCAGCACCACCAGGTCGGCGCCGGCGGGGACGGCGGCCGGGTCCAGCCGGTACGCGGGCGGGTCGAGCAGCAGCCGCTCGACGGGGTGCCCGGCCGCGCGCAGCGCCGCCTCCGGCTCGGTGAACGACGGGTGCACGACCACCGCCCGCCGGGGCGCGAGCGCGCGGGCCGCCAGCACGAACGCCTCGGCGGCGCCGGCGGTGAGCAGCACCTCGGCGGGGTCGCGGCCGTGCGCGGCGGCCACCGCGGCGCGGGCCGGGCGCGCGTCGGGATAGGCGGCGACGTCGTCCAGCGCCGCCCGCAGCACGTCGCGCAGCCACGGCGGCGGCGTCCCGGCGCGGACGTTGACCGCGAGGTCGACCAGCCCGGGCCCGAGGTCGTCGTCGCCGTGGTGGTGGAGGGGGTCGGTCACGCGGCCACCGCCACGGTCACCCGCCCGTGCACCGACTTGGGCACCACGAGCCGGGCGCCGCCGAGCAGCGCCGCCGCCTCGGCCACCGACGCCGTCCCCACGGCCGCGGCCACCCGCGCCGACGGCGAGGGCACGGAGACCGCCGCCAGCACCGCCGCGGGGTGCCCGGTCAGCGGCCAGCCGCGCGCCGCCGCGGCCCCGGCCACCCCGGGCTCGGCCGCGCGGAGGTCGAGGGTGGCCAGCGCGGTCACCCGTGCGCCGGCGGGCAGGACGGCGTCGACGGCGGCCAGCACCTCGTCGGCCGACACCCCGGGCACCGCGCCGACGCCGACGGTCACGTCCACGGGGTGACGCCGGGCCGGTCGGGGAGGGCGGCCAGCAGCGCGGCGGCGTCGACGGGGAGCGGGCCGTCGGGCAGCAGGCCGAGGTCGCGCAGCCGGGCGCCCACGGTGAGCGCCCAGGGCCGGTCCAGGCGGGCGCGGACGAGCAGGCCGTCGTCGGCGAGGAGCTCCTCGGGCCGGCCCTGCACCACCCGCCGGTCCACGACGACGGCGACCTCGTCGGCCCAGCGCAGCGCGAGGTCGACGTCGTGGGTGCTCATGACCACCGTGGAGCCCGAGGCCCGCAGCCGGTCGAGCGCGGCCAGCGTCTCGGCGACGGCGGAGGGGTCGAGGCCGGCGGTGGGCTCGTCGAGCAGCAGCACGCAGGGGCGCATGGCCACCGCGCCGGCGATCGCCACCCGCTTGCGCTCGCCGTAGGACAGCTGGTGCGTGGGGCGCGCGGCGAGCCCGTCGACGGCGAGCAGCGCGAGCGCCTCGGCCACCCGGGTGCGCACCTCGTCCTCGGGCAGGCCGAGGTTGAGCGGGCCGAAGGAGACGTCCTGGGTCACCGAGGCGCTGAACAGCTGGTCGTCGGGGTCCTGCAGCACCAGCTGGACCTCCTGCCGGTGCCGCCGCAGGCCCCGGCGGGTGTGGTGCAGCAGCTCGCCGTCGACGGCGACCCCGCCGGCGTCGGGGCGCAGCGCGCCGGACAGGCAGCGCAGCAGCGTCGTCTTGCCCGAGCCGTTCGCGCCGAGGACCGCCAGCCGCCGGCCGGCCGGGATGGTGAGCGAGGCGCCGTCGAGCACCCGGCGGCCGCGCTCGTAGCCGACGACCAGCCCCTCGGCGGTGATCGTGCGGTGGCTCATGCCAGCACGCCGAGGGTGACCAGCGCCGCCAGCCCTGCTGCGGTCGCGGCGAGGAACCCGGGGGAGGACGGGCGGGCCTCGGGCAGCACCCGCAGCCCGGTCTCCATCCCGCGGCCGGCCAGGCCCTCCTGCATCCGCCGGGCGCGGTCCCAGGAGCGGGTGAGCACCGCGGCGGCCAGCATCCCCGAGGACCGGTAGGAGCGGCGCAGCGACGAGTGGCCCATCCGCGCGGTCTGCGCCTCGCGGATGGTGGACAGGCTCTCCAGCAGCACGAACAGCAGCCGGTAGGTCACGCTCGCCACCTCGACGACGGCCCCCGGCACGCGCAGCCGCCGCAGCGCCGGCAGCAGGTCGCTCATGGGCGTGGTGGTGGCGAGCAGCAGCACCGCCGCGCCCCCGGCCACCGAGTGCCCGACCAGCTCGCCGGCCCGGACCGCGGCGTCGGGAGCCCACCCGAGGCCGCCGCCGTCGACGGAGACGACGGCGGTCAGCGCTCCGACGGCGACGAAGGCCAGCGGCCAGCGCACCGCGCGGCCGAAGGTGCGGGCCGGCACCCGCGCGGGGCCCAGCGCCAGGACGACGGCGGCCAGCGCGACGAGCACGCCGCCGGGCCAGACGGGCAGGACGAGCGCGCAGCCGACCAGCCCCGCGCAGAGGACGAGCTTGTCCACCGGCGAGCGGGTGCGCCAGGCGCTGGCCCAGGCGGCGTCGTCGACCGCCAGTCCGGTCACGGCGCCTCGGCGGGCGGCGTGGTCTCCCGGGCGCCGCGGCGGCCGCGCAGCCGGCCCAGCACGTAGCCGAGCACACCGCCGCCGAGGGCCGCCTGCAGCGCGAACAGCCCGGACTCGACCTCGCTCGAGGAGGGGCTGAACACCGACTCGAACCAGGGCGTGTACCCGGACTCCTCGATCGTCTCGGTGGCCAGGCTGTCGGTGCCGGCGTACTCGGACGCGCCGCCGTCGAGCACCAGCGGCAGGGCGAACAGCGCGACGACGGCGAGGACGAGCAGCGCGGTGACCAGGGAGCGGCGGGTCATCGGACCTCCTCCGCCGTCTCCTCCGCGGGAGCGGGGCGCAGCACGCCGAGGCGCTCGAGCTCGGGCCGGGCGTTGACCGTCAGCACCCGGAACAGCAGGACGCCGAGCAGGCCCTCGGCGACGGCCAGCGGCACCTGGGTGACGGCGAAGACGCCGAGGAACTTGGCCGCCGCGCCGGCGAGGCCGCTGGCCGCGTCGGGGAAGGCCAGCGCCAGCTGCAGCGCCGTCGTTCCGTAGGTGGCGAGGTCGGCCAGCGAGAGGGCCACGAAGACGCCGGGCAGCAGCCCGGCGCCCAGCCCCCGGGCCAGCCGGTAGGCGCCGTAGCCGGCCCACGGCCCGACGACGGCGAAGGCAAACGCGTTGGCGCCCAGCGTGGTCAGCCCGCCGTGCGCCAGCAGCAGCGCCTGGAACAGCAGGACCACCGTGCCCAGCAGCGCCATGACCGGTGGGCGGAAGAGCACCGCTCCGGCGCCGGTGCCGGTCGGGTGGCTGGAGCTGCCGGTGACCGAGGGCAGCTTGATCGCGCTCAGCACGAAGGTGAACGCCCCGGCGGCGCCGAGCAGCAGCGTGGACTCCGGGTGCTCGCGCACCTCCTTGACGACCGCCCGGGCGCCGTGCACGACGAACGGGGCGGCCGCGACCGTCCAGCCGATCGCGTGCGGTGCCGGGAGGAAGCCCTCAGCGATGTGCATGGCGTGCCCTCTCCGGGACCGCCGCCGCGCAGGCGGCGACGAACCGTTCGGCCAGTGCCGGGGAGCCGGCCCAGTGCAGGTGCAGGTAGGAGGCGTGCACGGAGCCGGCGACGAAGCCCTCGGGTCCGGCGCCGGCCCGTCCCCAGGCGGGGGTCGGGCCGGCGGCGGGGAGGGCGTGCGTGCGGTGGAACTCGTGGCCGCGCACGCGGGTGCCGGCCGGGGCGAGCACGCTGTCGGTCAGCGCCACCGCGGCGCGGTAGCCGAGGGTCAGCCGCGGCGTCATCGCCGTCGCGACGTCGAGGACGCCGCACATCGGCGAGCCGTCGAGCTCGCGGGACAGGTACAGCAGGCCGGCGCACTCGGCGGCGACCGGTCCGCCGCGCGCGGCCAGCGCCGCGATGTCGGCCCGCAGGGTCGTGTTGGCCGAGAGCTGGTCGGCGTAGACCTCGGGGAAGCCGCCGCCCACGACCAGCCCCGCGGTGCCCTCGGGCAGCGCCTCGTCGCGCAGCGGGTCCACGGTCACCACCTCCGCGCCGGCGGCCGCGAGCAGCTCGGCGTGCTCCGCGTAGCCGAAGGTGAACGCCGGTCCGCCGGCGACGGCGACGCGCGGCCGCCCGGGGACGGGGGTCACCTCGGCGGCCGGGTCCCACGGTGCGGCGTCCAGGTCGGGGGCGGTGCGGGCCAGCCGCAGCACGGCGTCGAGCTCGACGCCGCCGGCGACCACCTCGCCGAGCCGGCGCACGGTGGCCAGGGCCTCGGCCGAGCGCTCGGCCGCCGGCACCAGCCCCAGGTGCCGCGAGGGCGTGCCCAGCTCGGCCAGCCGCCGGACCGCGCCGAGCACCGGCACCCCGGCCGCGTCCAGCGCCTCGCGCAGGATCGCCTCGTGCCGGTCGCTGCCGACCCGGTTGAGCACCACGCCGCCGAGGCGCACTGACGGGTCGAACGTGGCGAACCCGTGCACCAGCGCCGCGACGCTGCGCGCCTGCGAGGACGCGTCGACCACCAGCACGACCGGGGCGCGCAGCAGCCGCGCCACGTGCGCCGTCGAGGCGTAGCCGGGCTCGACCTCGGGGTGCGTGGCGCCGTCGAACAGGCCCATGACCCCCTCGACGACGGCGACGTCGGCACCGCGCGCACCGTGCAGGAACAGCGGCGCGATGCGCTCCTCGCCGGCCAGCCAGGGGTCGAGGTTGCGGCCGGGTCGCCCGGCGGCCAGGCCGGCGTAGCCGGGGTCGATGTAGTCGGGGCCGACCTTGTGCGGGGAGACGGCCAGGCCGCGGGCGGTGAGCGCGGCGACCAGCCCGGTCGTGACCGATGTCTTGCCCGCGTTGCTCGACGGGGCGGCGACGACCACGCGCGGGACGCTCACTCCGCCCTCCCACCGGCGGAGACGGCCACTCCTGCCGCCCTCACCACTCGATCCCCCGCTGGCCCTTCTGGCCGGCGTCCATCGGGTGCTTGACCTTGGTCATCTCCACGACCAGGTCGGCGGCGTCGACCAGCGCCTGCGGTGCGTCCCGCCCGGTGATGACCACGTGCTGGGTGCCCGGCCGGTCGGCCAGCGTCGCGACGACGTCGCCGACGTCGACCCAGCCCCACTTGAGGGGGTAGGTGAACTCGTCGAGGACGTAGAAGCGGTGCGCCTCCGCGGCGAGGTCGCGCTTGATCTGCGCCCAGCCCTCGGCGGCGTCGGCGGCGTGGTCGACCTCGCTGCCCTGGCGGCGCGACCAGCTCCAGCCCGAGCCCATCTTGTGCCAGACCACCGGGCCGCCCTCGCCCGTCTCGGCGTGCAGCCGGCCCAGTGCGCTCAGCGCGTTCTCCTCGCCGACCTTCCACTTCGCGCTCTTGACGAACTGGTAGACCGCGATCGACCAGCCCTGGTTCCACGCGCGCATCGCCATGCCGAACGCGGCGGTGGACTTGCCCTTCATCTCACCGGTGTGCACCACCAGCAGCGGCCGGTTGCGCCGCTGCCGCGTCGTCAGCCCGTC
This sequence comes from Geodermatophilus amargosae, assembly GCF_041028265.1. Classification (GTDB taxonomy): domain Bacteria; phylum Actinomycetota; class Actinomycetes; order Mycobacteriales; family Geodermatophilaceae; genus Geodermatophilus; species Geodermatophilus amargosae_A. The sequence continues at coordinate 92,126 of NZ_JABGCW010000022.1, read as the reverse complement.
CTGCGGGACGACGGCGACCTGTCCCTGGGGCATGTCAGGCCGCCTCCCGCACGCTGCGGACGGTGGCCGCCAGCGCGTCGGCGGCGAGCTCCTCCAGCCTCAGCGTCCGCGCGGCCAGGTGGGCGCCGAGGACGCCGGCCAGCCCGAGCCGCACCGGCCCGGACTCGCAGTCGACGACGACGGCCGCCGTCCCCGCGTCCGCCAGCCGCCGCGCGGCCGTGTGCGCCGCTCCGACGGCGTCGGAGCCGCGCGCGCCGGTGGCCCGGCCGTCGGTGACGACGACGAGCAGCGGCCGCCGCTGGGGATCGCGCACCCGTTCCACGCGCAGGGTCTCCGCGGCCCGGTGCAGCCCCGCGGCCAGCGGCGTGCGGCCGCCGGTGGGCAGCTCGCGCAGCCGGGCCGCGGCGGCCTCCACCGACCAGGTGGGCGGCAGCGCCAGCTCGGCGTCGCCGCCGCGGAAGGTGACCAGGCCGACCTTGTCGCGGCGCTGGTAGGCGTCGAGCAGCAGCGACAGCACCGCGCCCTTGACCGCGCCCATCCGCGCCCGCGAGCCCATCGAGCCGCTGGCGTCGACGACGAAGAGCACGAGGTTGCCCTCGCGGCCCTCGAGGGTGGCCTGGCGCAGGTCCTCGCGGGCGATCCGCAGCCCCGGGCCGCTGCGCCCGCGGGCCACCTGGTGCGGCGCCGCGGCCAGCACGGTGTCGACCAGGTGCAGCCGGGTCACCGGCCCGGACGGGCGCACCGACCCGACCACGCGGCCGCGCTCGGCGCGCGCCTTGGAGCGCCGGCCGGCCACGCCCGTGCCGATGCCGGGCACCTCGAGCCGGCGGGCGCGGAAGGGGTCCGACGGCGCGACGGCCGCCTTCTCCCGCGCCGGCGCGCCCGCGGCCTCCTCGCCGCCCTCGGGTGAGCCTTTGTCGCGATATCCGCCCTCGTCGGGACCGGGACCGGGACCGGCGTCGTCGTTCGGGGGCGGCGGGGGAGTGCCGCCGTCGCCGGGGCCGTCGGGCGGGGGCGGGTCCTCGTCGGGCGCGTCCTCGGGGCGGGAGTCCTCGAGCGCCTGGTCGAGGGTGTCGTCGTCGAGGCCCGGCGCGTCGAACGGGTTGCGCCGGCGGCGGTGGGGGAGCGCGAGGCGGGCGGCCACCCGGACGTCGTCCTCGGTGACCTCCTCGCGGCCGCACCAGGCGGCGTGCGCGATGGCGGTGCGGGCGGTGACGAGGTCGGCGCGCAGGCCGTCGACGTCGAAGGCGGCGCAGACCGCGGTGACCTGGCGCAGCGCGTCGTCGGAGAGGACGACGCGCGGGAGCCGGGCGCGCGCGTCGGCGATGCGCGCGGCCAGGGAGGCCTCCTCGGGCGCCCACGCGGCCCCGAACCCGGCCGGGTCGGCGTCGTGGGCGAACCGCCGGCGCACCACCTCGGCGCGCACCGCCGGGTCGCGCGGCGCGGCGACCTCCACGGTCAGCCCGAACCGGTCGAGCAGCTGCGGGCGCAGCTCGCCCTCCTCGGGGTTCATCGTCCCGACCAGCAGGAACCGCGCCGCGTGCCGCACCGAGACGCCCTCGCGCTCGACGTAGGCGGTGCCCAGCGCGGCGGCGTCGAGCAGCAGGTCGACGAGGTGGTCGTGCAGCAGGTTGACCTCGTCGACGTACAGGACGCCCCGGTGCGCGGCGGCCAGCAGGCCCGGTTCGAAGGCCTTCACGCCCTCGGTGAGCGCCCGCTCGAGGTCCAGCGAGCCGACGACGCGGTCCTCCGAGGCGCCCACCGGCAGCTCCACGAGCCGGGCGGGGCGGGTCTGCGCGGGCGCGGCGGGCTCGTGCGGTCCGTCGGGGCAGGCCGGGTCGGGCGCGGCGGGGTCGCAGGCGAAGCGGCAGCCGGGGACGACGGCGACGGAGGGGAGCACGGCCGCCAGCGCGCGCACCGTCGTCGACTTGGCGGTGCCCTTCTCGCCGCGCACCAGCACGCCGCCGATGGCGGGGGAGACGGCGTTGAGCAGCAGGGCCAGCCGCATGTCGTCCATCCCGACGACGGCGCCGAAGGGGTACGTCATGCGGCAGGGATCCTCTCCCCGGGTGTCCACGCCCGGAGGTGGCAGGAGGCGACGGCCGGAGTTCCTGACTCCCCGGCGGGTGGCCGGGTCACAGTGGCGGGACCGCGCCGGAGTCGCACCGGGCTTCCTCCACTGCCGTCGCTGTGGCGGCGCCCATGCAACCACGCGGGACCCGCCCCCGACAGGCCGGGGCGGTGACTTGACGGATCGGAAAGAGACGGTCCACACTTTCCGGCATGGAAAGCAACGACGTGGACCGGGCCACCGCGGCCGCCCAGCTGGCCGGCCTCCGGGCCGACCGGGAGGTGCTCGCCGACCGGGCGATGCAGCCGTGGTGGTACGACGTGTCGCTGGGACTGCTGGTGTTCGGCCTGCTCTCCGTCCTGGCGGTGGGCAACGTCTTCCTGACCCTCGCCGCCGTGGCGGGGTTCGCCGGCGCCCTCCGGTGGCTCATCTCGACCTACCGGCGGCGCACGGGCTTCTGGGTCGACGGGACACACGGCGCCATGCGCCGCGCGTCGACGGCGTACCTGGTGGTCTACGGCCTCGTCGCCGTGCCGGCGCTGGTGCTCGCCCTGGGTTTCGACCAGTCGTGGGCACTCGTGGTCGCCGGGGCGGTCGCGGGCGGAACGGCGGCGGTGACCAGCCGCTGGGCCGGACGGCTGTACGTGCGCGAGCTCCGGGGCGAGCTGTGACCGCGGCCGACCGGCAGCGGGCCGCGGCCGACCAGCTCGCGGGCCTGCAGGCCGACCGGGAGGCGCTGGCCGACCGGATCCTGCAGCCGTGGTGGTACGACGTCGCGCTGGGGCTGCTGCTCTTCGGCTTCCTGGCGTCCTACGCCTTCGACTCCCCCTGGGTGACCGTCCCCGCGTTCGTCCTCTTCGCCGCCGGCCTCGGTGCGCTGGTCGCGGCCTACCGGCGGATCACCGGGGTCTGGATCGGCACGCCGACCCGGGCCATGGTCCTCTGGGGCGGCATCGTGCTGGTGGTCCTGGTGCCGGCGCTCGTGCTGGCGGAGGCCTACGACCAGCGCTGGGCGATGGTGGTGGCCGGCGCGGTCCTGGGCGTCACCGTCGGCGTGCTCAGCCGCGTCTGGATGCGCGCGTACGTCGCCGAGCTGCGGAGCCCGCGGTGACGGCGGTCGCGCCGCACTTCGACGCGGTCATCCACCCCTCGCCGCGACTGCAGATCTGCGGACTGCTGGCGGCCGTCGACACCATGGAGTTCGCCACCGTCCGCGACCGGGTGGACGTGAGCGACTCGGTGTTGTCCAAGCACGTCAAGCAGCTGGAGGAGGCGGGGTACGTGAAGGTCAGCAAGGCGACCGTGGCCTCGCGCCAGCGCACCAGCCTCTCGCTGACCAAGGAGGGGCGGCGGGCGTTCGACGCCCACGTCGCCGAGCTGCGCCGCATCGCCGGCCTGTAGCGGGTGCCCCGGCCCGCCGCGCGCGTCCTCGCCGACGGCGCCCTCGTCCTCGTCGGCGCCGCGCTGGCCGGCTGGCTGCTCGGCCGCGCCGGCGTCCCGTCGGCCGCGCTGTTCGGCGGACTCCTCGCCGGGCTGGTGCGCGGGCTGGCCGGGCGCCGGCCGCTCGGCGTCCCCCGGCCCGCGGCGGCCGCGTCCCAGGCCGTCGTCGGCGTCTCGATCGGCACCCTCGTCGACCCCGCGACCCTGGCCGCGCTCGGCGAGGACTGGCTGCCGGTCGTGCTGGTCACGCTGGCCACGCTGCTGCTCACCGTCGGCGCCGGCCTGCTGCTGCGCCGCCAGCCCGGGATCAGCCCGGTGACCGGGGCGTTCGCGATGATCGCCGGCGGCGCGTCGGGCATCACCGCGATGGCCCGCGACCTCGGCGCCGACGACCGCATGGTCGCCGTCCTGCAGTACCTGCGGGTGGTGCTGATCGTCGTCGCCATGCCGGTCGTGGCGACGACGGTCTACGGCGCCGACCCCACCGCCGGGACCGCCGTCCCGGTGGAGGCCACCCCCGGCTGGCCGGCCGGCCTGCTGTCCACCGCCGGCTGCGCCGTCGCCGGCGTGCTCCTGGCACGGCTGGTCCGGCTGCCGGTGCCGGCGCTGCTCGGGCCGCTGCTGGTGGCCGCCGCGGTGGACCTCGGCGGGCTGTCGGGCGGCGTGAGCGTGCCCGGACCGGTCGAGGCGGCCGCGTTCCTGCTCATCGGCCTGCAGGTGGGCCTGCGGTTCACCGTGGCCGCCCTGCGCACGGTCGGCCGCGCCCTGCTGCCGGCGCTGGCCGTCATCGTCGGCCTGGTCGTCGCCTGCGCGGGACTGGGGCTGGTCCTGTCGGCGGCCACCGGGGTCAGCCAGCTCGACGCCTACCTCGCGACGACGCCCGGCGGCCTGTACGCCGTCCTCGCCACGGCCACCGGGACCGGCGCCGACGCGACGTTCGTGCTCGCCGTCCAGGTGCTGCGGCTGTTCGTCATGCTGCTCGCCGCGCCGCTCATCGCCCGCCGGCTCCGCCGCCGGCCGGCCTGACCGGCGGGCGCGGCACGCCTACCCTCGTCCGGGTGGGTCGTGCGCCGAGGGAGGGGACGGAGCTGTCGGACGTGGAGACTGCGCCCGTGGACGCCGACGGCGACGAGCAGGACGCCGTCCTGCTGTTCGTCGGCGGCCCCCTCGACGGGCGCGTGGAGGTCCGCGCCGCCCGGCACGGTGCACCGCTCCCGACGGTCACGCACGTCCACCTGCACGGCGGTCCCAAGGTCGTCTCCCGCTACGACCTGCAGCCCCTGCCCGGCGCGGCCGGTGTCTACCACCTGCGCCCGCCGGTCCGGCAGCCCGGCAGCGACGACCGGGCCGCCGCCGACTGACCGTCGTGCGCCCGCGCGCGGGGCCCTTGACCTCCTGACACCGGCAGGCGAACGCTCTGGCCGTGACCGGGACGGTGCCGGTGCACCCCCGGCGGCACCGTCTGGAGTGCCGAGTCGGCCCTGACCCCCCGAGGAGCCCGGCATGAGCAGCACCGTCGTCTCCGTCGTCCCCCGGACCGGCCCGCGGCGGGCCGCCCTCGACCGGGACCGGGCCATGCGGCTGGCCGCCACGGAGTACGGCCGCTTCGTCGACCTGCTCCGGAGCCTCGACCCCGACGAGTGGGTGCGCCGGACCGACTGCCCTGGCTGGGACGTGCGCGCGGTGGCCGGGCACATGCTGGGCATGGCGCGGATGGTCGCCTCCGTCGGTGGGTTCGTCACGCAGAACGCCGCGGCCGCCCGGGCCGGCGGCGGCATCGACGCGCTGACCGCGCTGCAGGTGCGCCGGGCGGCCGGCCTGACCCCGGACGAGGTGGTGGCCGGGCTGGCGGCCGTCGCACCCCGCGCGGTGCGGGGCCGGCGCCGGCTGGCGGCCGTCGTGGGGCGCCTGCCGCTCCCCGAGCAGCAGGTGGTGGGGGAGCGTCGGGAGTGGTGGGCGTTCGGCTACCTGCTCGACGTCGTGCTCACCCGCGACACCTGGATGCACCGCGTCGACGTCGCCCGCGCCACGGGCAGGGACCCGCTGCTGACCCCCGGGCACGACGGCGTCCTGGTCGACGACGTCGTCCGCGAGTGGCTCGGCCGGCACGGCCGGGCGTGCCGGCTGCGGCTCACGGGGCCGGCCGGCGGGACCTGGGCGGCCGGCGCCGGCGGGCCCGACCTCGAGCACGACGCCGTGGAGTTCTGCCGGCTGCTGTCCGGACGCGGCTCCGGCGCGGGCCTCCTCGCGGAGCAGGTGCCGTTCTGAGCACCTGCCACCCCGGTCACCAGCCCTGCGTACGCCGGGCGGCGGCGACCACCCGCTCGAACAGCGCCCGGTCCAGCGCCGCGCCCTCCCGCCGCACCCGCGCCGGGTCCAGCGTGAGGAGCCGGTCGAGCCGCACCTCGCTCGGCCGGCCCCGGCCGTCCCAGCCGCCGGTACCGACGTCCATCCACGAGCGGCCGTGCCGGGCCTCGTCGGCGGCGTCGCGGTCGTGGTCCTTGCTGGTCAGCATCAGCCCCACCAGGTCCTCGCCCCGCCGGCCGACGACGAGCACGGGACGGTCCTTGCCCCGCCCGTCGCCCTCGTCGTAGGGCACCCAGGCCCAGACGACCTCACCCGGGTCGGGCCGGCCGTCCGCGCGCGGGCGGTAGTCGACGTCGACGCCGGACGGCGCCTGCCGGGCGCGGGGAGCGGGACGCCGCGCCGCGGGCCGGCGGGCGGCCGGCGCCGTGGCGGCGCGCAGCACCGAGAGGACGGCGTCGACGAGGCGGCTCGGACGGCTCGCACGGCTCATGGGGCGAACCGTACGGATCCGGGGCGGCGGACCGCCTCAGCAGTCCCGTTCGTCACATCGGTACCAAATCGGGCCGGTTCTGGTTGCGTTCCGTCGAACGGGGGCACCATTGCGTCACGGAACGCGTAGCCGCCGCGTTCCGGGAGAGGGGGGCTCCCATGACCTCGGCCCAGCCCGTCGTCGCCACCATCCCGCTGGTGCGCGAGCCGCGCGCCAGCGTCCTCGCCGCGTTCCAGCTGGTCGAGGACGCCCGCTACCTCGGGACCGAGCGCAGACCGCGCCACGTCCGCACCCGCCGGATCGCCGAGCGGACCATCGTCTCCCGCCGCCTCGCCCGCGACCTGCCCGTGTAGCGCCGGCGGCCGCAGCGCGGCCGTCAGCCTGTCGTCGGGCCCCGTCGTCAGGCCACGCAGAACTCGTTGCCCTCGGGGTCGGCCATCGTCACCCAGGTGAACGGGCCCTGGGAGGCACGCCACAGCTCGGTGGCGCCCATGCCGGTCAGCCGCGCCACCTCGGCCTCGCGCCGCTCGCCGCCCACCCGCAGGTCCAGGTGCACGCGGTTCTTGACCGTCTTGGCCTCCGGCACGGACTGGAAGAGCACCCGCGGCCGGTCCGGGTCCGGCGAGGTGATGGCCGCGCCGGTGACCCACACCAGGTGCCCGCGGTGCGTGGTCGTCTGGTCCTCGCTCGCGTGCCCGGCGTCGACCATGCGCCGGATGAACGCCTCGTCCTGCGGCTCCACCTGCCAGCCGAGCGCCTCGGCCCACCAGTCGGCGAGCACGTGCGGCTCGGCGCAGTCCACGGTCACCTGGAAGTCGGTCGCCATGCGCGCAGCCTGGCAGGGCGCACCGACATCCGGTTCCGTCCCGGGCCGGCGAGGGGCGGTGAGGACGGGGTCCGCGCTCAGAGCTCGAGGGCGAGCTCCGCGCGGATGGTGGCGTCGTCGGGAAGCGGCGACTCCAGCCGGCAGTGGTCGCGGATCATGGTGCCGAAGGGCGGCAGGGCAGCGCGGTCGATGCGGCTGGCCGGGTCCCACAGGCCCGAGCGCATGACCGCCTTGGCGCACTGCAGGTAGGCCCGCTGCACGGTGACCACCAGCACCGAGCGCGGCGCCCGGCCGAACTCGGTGAGGTCGACGTCGAGCGCGTCGGCGGCCAGCAGCTCGGCGGTGCCGAACACCTTGAGCGTCTCCTCGACGCCGGGCACGAAGAACAGCAGCGCCACCCGCGGGTTGACCGCGATCTTGCGCAGGCTGTCGAGCCGGTTGTTGCCCTGGCGGTCGGGCAGCGCCAGCCGGTGCTCGTCGAGCACCTTGACGAAGCCCGGGTCGCCGCCGCGCGGGGAGATCTCCGGCCAGCCGTCGGCGTCGGCCGTCGACATCGTGAGGAACGGGGAGAGCCCGATCAATGCCCGGCAGTGGACGTCGAGGTGGTCGATCTCCTTGTCCACCACCAGCTGCGAGGGCGGGCGGTAGGAGGCGAGGACCGGGTCGGCGCCGTCGTGCTGCATGGGCAGCACGGTAACCCCGGCTAGCGTCGCTCCCCGTGGCCGTTCCCTGGAGCTCCCCGGTCCGCTTCGTCGAGTGCGACCAGCAGGGCGTCGTGTTCAACGCGCACTACCTGGTCTGGGCCGACGAGGCCTCGACCCTCTGGTGGGCCTCCCTCGGCCTGCCGTGGGACGAGCTGTCGGCGCGGGTCGAGCCGGTGGTCAAGGCCAGCGCGCTGGAGTGGTCGTCGTCGGCCCGCTGGGGCGACACGGTCACCGTCGACGCCGCGGCCGAGCGGCTGGGGCGCACCAGCGTGACCGTGCGCTTCACCGTCCGCGTGGGCGAGCGGGTGTGCTGCGTCATCCGCACCACCTACGTCGGCACCGCGGGCGGGGCGTCCGCGCCGTGGCCCGACGACGTCCGGGAGCGCCTGGAGGCCGCGCTCAGCGCGGGCTGAGCGCGTCCCCGGGCGGCAGCAGGGGCAGGCCCGCCGGCGGTCCGTCCTCGAGCAGCCGCCAGAGCGCGCCGGTGTCGGCGTGCTCGGCCACCAGGTCGCCGAGGGCGTCGAGGCGCTGCTCGCGGACGCCGGCGAAGGAGGTGTCCGGCGCCGGGGTGAACCGGCGGCCGGTGGCGCGGGCGACCTCGGCGAGGAAGGCGCGGCGGAAGCCGTCGTTCTCCAGCGCCCCGTGCCAGGTGGTGCCCCACACCGACCCGACCCGGCCGCCGTCGAGGAAGGGGTGGGTGTGCGGGTCCGTGTCGTGGTCGTAGGTCACCACGCCGTGGTGGATCTCGTACCCCTGCACCGGGTGGCCCAGCGCCGTGCCGGAGGGGCGGCCCAGCGTCTTCTCCCGCGCGAACCGGACGTCGGCCGGCAGCAGCCCGAGTCCCTCGACCGTGCCCGCCCGCGACTCGACGTCGTCGGTGATCGTGCGCGCGAGCATCTGGTGCCCGCCGCAGATCCCGAGCACCGGGCGGCCCTCGGCGGCGCGGCGGGCCACCGCGCCGGCCAGCCCGGTCGAGCGCAGCCAGGCGAGGTCGGCCACCGTCGACCGGGTGCCGGGCAGCACCAGCAGGTCGGCGTCGGCGGCCTCCTCGGGACGGGTGACGAACCGGACGAGGACGCCGGGCTCGGCGGCCAGCGCGTCGACGTCGGTGGAGTTCGACAGCCGGGGCAGCCGCGCGACGGCCACCCGCAGCACCTCCTCGCCGTGCGGCGGGCCGGCCGAGGAGACGCCGGTGGGGATGCCGAGGGAGTCCTCGACGTCGAGGGCGGCGCCGGGCAGCCAGGGCAGGACGCCGAGCGTGGGGCGCCCGGTGAGCGCGGTGAGCTGCTCGAGGCCGGGCCGCAGCAGCCGCACGTCGCCGCGGAACTTGTTCACCAGGAACCCCGCGACCAGCCGCTGGTCGCCCGGCGGCATGAGCGCGACGGTGCCGTAGAGGGCGGGGAACACCCCGCCGCGGTCGATGTCGCCGACGACGACCACCGGCAGCTCCGCGGCGGTGGCCAGCCCCATGTTGGCGATGTCGTCGGCGCGCAGGTTGATCTCGGTGGGGGAGCCCGCCCCCTCGCAGACGACGACGTCGAAGCGGCTGCGCAGGTCGGCCAGGCAGGCCAGCGCCTGCTCCAGCAGCGCGGCCTTCATCGGCCGGTAGGACAGCGCGGTGACGTCGGCGACCGGCCGGCCGAGCACCACGACCTGGCTGGCGTCCTCGCCGCCGGGCTTGAGCAGCACCGGGTTCATCGCCGCCTCGGGCTCCACCCGGGCCGCCGCGGCCTGCATGACCTGCGCCCGGCCGATCTCGGCGCCGTCGGCGGTCACCACCGAGTTGTTGCTCATGTTCTGCGCCTTGAACGGCGCGACCCGCACCCCCTGGCGAGCCAGCCACCGGCAGATGCCCGCCGTGACCACCGACTTCCCGGCGTCCGACGTCGTCCCGGCGACGAGGAGCGCGCCGCTCACGCCGGGGGGCGCGGGGTGCCCCAGCCGGCCTTCTCCTGGCCCGAGAGCTCCGCGACCGCCTCCATGATCCGGTCGGTGACCTCGCGACGGGCCGGGCCGTTGCGGGCCTTCCCGGCGTGCTCGGGGAAGGTCAGCGGCTCGCCGAAGGTGACCGAGAAGCGGTGCGGCCGCGGCCAGCGGGCGCCGACCGGCTGGATGCGGTCGGTGCCGACGACGCCGACCGGCACGACCGGGCAGCCGGCGGTGAGCGCCAGCCAGGCCACGCCGGTCTTGCCCCGCGCCAGCCGGCCGTCGCGGGAGCGGGTGCCCTCGGGGTAGATGCCGAAGCCCTCGCCGGCGCGCAGCACACCGAGCGCGGTGTCCAGCGCCTCCTGCGCGGCCCGGGACGCCTCCCGCTGCACCGGCATGGCGCCCAGCGCCGTGAACAGCGTGCGGGTGGCCCACCCGCCCACGCCGCGGCCGCTGAAGTACTCGTGCTTGGCCAGGTAGCGGACCCGCCGCGGGGACGACAGCGGGATGACCATGCTGTCGATGAACGACAGGTGGTTGCTGGCGATGAGGAACGCCCCGGTGGCCGGGACGTTCTGCCGCCCGCTGACCCGGGGCCGGAAGAGGATCCGGAACAGCGGCCGCAGCAGCAACCGCGCGAGCAGGTAGATCACGCGTCCGCCTCCTCCCAGGAGCCGGGGCCCGGCGTCTGCCCGCCGGTCCGGCCCCGGGCATCCTCCCCCGCGGACCCCGCTCCCCGGTCAGTGCCCCCCGTGCCCGGGCGGGCAGGCGTCGCGCAGGATCGTGCGCACCTCGGCCGAGAGCGGCCGCTGACCGGCCGCCGAGGCGACCAGGTCGAGGGCGACCTCGCGCACCTTGCGGTGGGTGTGGCTGGAGATGTGCGCCAGCAGGTCGAAGGCCGACTGCTCGCCGCACCCCGTCAGCAGCATGAGCACGCCCTTGGCCTGCTCGATCGGGGCCCGGCCGGCCATCGCCGTGCGCAGCTGGGCCACCTCGGTCTCCAGGGCGCGGACCCGCTCCTCGGCCGGCGGCGGCGCCCGGAAGGCGAGGCCCTCGACCGCGGTCACCCGGCCGTCGTCGTCCAGCTGCGGCTCACCGAGGAGGACGACGGGCACCTCGCCGTCACCGGCCCGCAGGCGCACCTCCAGGCAGAACCCCTGGGCCCCCGTGACCGCGGCGGACAGCGCCTCGATCGTGCGGGGGCGGTCGTCGGGGTGCTCGGCGGCGACGAGCGCCTCCGTGCAGGGACCGCGGCCCTCGGCGGCCAGGCCGTACAGCGCGCGCATCTCCGGCGACCACCACCACTCGCCGCTGTGCCGGTCGTAGCGCCAGCGGCCGGCCACCCGCGGGTGCCGCTCGGGGAGGGTGGCCGGGGCAGGAGGACGGGACAGTGGCGGGGCGGGGATGGGACGGGGGGCGACTCGCGACTGGGTGGACGTCATGACGAGCTCCGGTGGACGCGCTCCGGGCGTGGCCCGGGGGGAGCGCCGCGCAGCCGGCTGTTCGACCATCTGCGGATTGACGCCGGAGGTGCCCGGCCGCTCGGGACGGGACCGACGCTAGTCCCGGTCCCCGGTGGGCGCGAGCCGTCGGACGGATCCGTCCCGGAGGCCGCTCAGACGACCGTCACCGGCCGCGCGGGGGAGCGCACCGGCGGGCCGCTGCGCAGGGCGGCGTCGACGGCGGCGAGGCCGGCGACGGCGGTGCGCAGGTCGGCGGCCGGGAGCGTGAAGGGCACGCGGAGGTGGTCGTCGAAGGCCGTCCCGGTGCCGAAGGCGCGGCCCTCGGCGAGCACCATCCCGAGCGGCGCGGCGGCCGCGACCAGGGCCGCCGAGCTGCTCCCCGGGGGCAGGGCGCACCACACCGAGAGCCCGCCGCGCGGGCGCGGCGCGGTCCACGCCGGCAGGCGCGCGGCGAGCTCGGCGAGCAGCACGTCGCGCCGCTCGCGCAGCAGCGCGCGCCGGCTCTCGAGCACCGCGTCCAGGTCCCGCACGAGGACGGCGGCGGCGAGCTGGTCGAGCAGCCCGACGGAGAGCTGGCGCCGGCCCAGCGCGGCGCCCAGCGAGGCGGCCAGCGCGCCGTCGGTCCGCAGCCAGCCGACCCGCAGCCCGCCCCACACGGCCTTCGACAGGCCGCCGACGGTCACCGTGGCGGCGTCGGGCAGCCCCGCGGCGTAGGGCGGCAGCGGCCCGTCGTCGAGGTACAGCTCCGCGGCGACCTCGTCGACGACGGTCAGCACGCCCTGCTGCCACAACGTCGCGGCGAGGCGGCGGCGTCCGGCAGCGGACAGCCGGGCGCCGCTGGGGTTGGAGAAGTCGGGCATGAGGAAGGCCATCCGCGGGCTGCTCTGCCGGACCGCGACGGAGGCCGCCCGGACCATCGCGTCGGGGTCCCCGGCGTCCACGGCGACCGGGACGCAGCGGCCGCCGGCCGCGGTGACCATGGCCACGGCCCCCGGGTAGGTGGGGTGCTCGACCAGCACGCGGTCGCCGGGCTGCAGCAGCGTCTCGATCGCCAGCGCGGTGGCGTCGCCGGTGCCGGCGGTGACGACGACCTGCTCGGGGTCGGTGGGCAGGCCGCGGGCGGTGTAGCGGTCGGCGATCGCCTCGCGCAGCTCCGGCAGGCCGCCGGGCGCGTACCCGTGGCCGGCGGCCACCGCGGGCAGCCGGTCCAGGGCCTCGCGGTAGGCCGGCAGGAGCTGCGGCGCGGCCTCGGGGGCGGCGTGGGCCAGTTCGAGGATCGCCGGGTCGGTGCTGGGGGTGGTCCACACCGGCTCGGTGCCGGGCGCCTCGACGACGGTGCCGGCGCCGTGCCGCGTGCGGGCGTGCCCCTGCTCCCGCAGCAGCCGGTAGGCCGAGGCGACGGTCACCCGGCTGACGGCGAGGGCGGCGGCGAGGTCGCGCTCGGCCGGCAGCCGGGTGCCCGGCGGGAGCTGCCCGACGGCGGCCAGCTCACGGACGCGGCGGGCCAGTGCGGCGTAGCGCGGGCCCGGCAGGTTCCCGAGTGGACCCACCAGTCCGGCCAGCTCGGCGGCGTTGGACTGGTCAGGGTGGAGTGGCATGCAGGCCACCGTGCCGGATTGGACCGCTCCCGTCCAGGGCGGATGGTGCCACTGTCCCTGTCATGACTCCTGCTGCCGTCCTCGTCCTGCTCCTCCTGCTGGCCACGGCCGGGCTCGCGGTGGCCACCCTCGTGGTCGCCGTCCGCGGTGGCCGCGGCCCGGCCGACCCGCCGGCCAGCCACCTCCGGGTCGACCCGTCCGGCTTCCCGGTGCTCCCCGCGCCGCGCGGCGTCCTGCACCGGCACGGCCCGCGGACCCGTCCTCAGCCGCGCCGGGCCAGCCTGCTCCCCGCGGCGAGGGCCGCGGCGGCGAGCCACACCGCGCGCGACAACCGCACCGCGCGGGCGACGTCGCTGCTGTCGGGCGCCCGGCCGTCGCCGAGCACCGGCCGGTCCTCCACCCTGCTGCCGTAGACGTTGCGCCCGCCCAGCCGCAGCCCCAGGGCGCCGGCCGCCGCGGCCTCGCAGCGGCCGGCGTTCGGGCTGGGGTGGGCGGCGCCGTCGCGGCGCCACACCCGCAGCGCGCCGCGCGCCGAGCCCCCGGCCAGCGGCGCGCAGACCACGGTCAGCGCCGCGGTGAGCCGGGCGGGCAGCCAGTTGGCGACGTCGTCGGTGCGGGCGGCCGCCCAGCCGAACCGGGCGTACCGCGGGGACCGGTGGCCGACCATCGCGTCGAGGGTGTTGACGGCGCGGTAGCCGAGCAGGCCGGGCAGCCCGGCGAGCGCGCCCCACACCAGCGGCGCGACGGCGGCGTCGGAGGTGTTCTCCGCGACCGACTCCACGGTGGCCCGGGCCAGCTCGCCGGCGTCCAGGGTGGACGGGTCCCGCCCGGCGAGGGTGGGCAGCAGCGCGCGGGCCGCGGCCAGGTCGCCGCCGTCCAGCGCCCCGGCCATCGCCGTGGCCGCGCGGCCGAGCGAGGTGCCGCCGAGCACCGCCCAGGTCCCGGCCGCCACGGCGAGGGTGCGCCGCGCGGCCGGCCGGTCGCGGGTGGCGCGGTCCACAGCCGCCCCCAGACCCGCCGCGCCGGCCACGAGGACCGCCGCGTGGCCGGCCCCGACCGCCCGGGAGTCCTGCCAGACCCGCCGCTCCAGCGCCGCGGCGACCGTGCCGAACCCGGCGACGGGGTGGCGGCGGCGCGGGTCGGCGAGCAGCAGGTCGGCGCCCGCGCCGAGCGCCAGGCCCAGGGCGGTGGGGACGTCCCGTCGGCGCAGCACGCCGTCCATCCTGCCGAGGGCGCTTCCTAGGATCGCGGCCATGCGTCTGCCCGGCCGTTACGACGGCGTCGCCCGGCCGATCGTCACGTACGGCAGCAACCAGGTGCTGCACCGGCCGTGCGCGCCGGTCACCGACTTCGACGAGCGGCTGCGCCGCCTGGTGCTCGACATGTTCGCCTCGATGCGCGAGGCCGACGGTGTGGGCCTGGCGGCCAACCAGATCGGCGTCGACGCGCGGGTGTTCGTCATCGACTGCCCCGACGCCGAGGGCGCGGACGTCGTCGGGTACGTGGTCAACCCGCAGCTGACGCTCCTGCCGCCGGTCGACGGCGAGCCGGCCGAGGAGGTCACCGAGGAGGGCTGCCTCTCGGTGCCCGGCCCCTACGCCGACCTCGCGCGCGCCTTCCGCGCCCGGGTCGACGGCGTCGACGTGAAGGGGAAGGCGGTGCGCATCGAGGCCACCGGCATGGCGGCGCGCTGCCTGCAGCACGAGGTGGACCACCTCGACGGCGTCGTCTACGTGGACCGGCTGCCGGAGGAGCTGCGCGAGCGGCTGCTCGCCGAGGCCGCGGGCCCCGAGGGAGAGCTGCCCGCATGAGCGGAACGGTGGAGGAGGCCGTGGAGGCGGCCCCGGCCGCGCCGGTCGTCGTCGTCGGGATCGGCGCGGACGGCTGGGAGGGCCTCGCGCCCACCTCGCGGGCGGAGGTCGAGCGGGCCGAGGTGCTGCTGGGCAGCGCCCGGCAGCTGGACCTGGTGCCCGACGGGGTGTCCGCCGAGCGGGTGCCCTGGCCCTCGCCGCTGACCGAGGCGGTGCCCGGGCTGGTCGAGGAGCACGCCGGGCGCGCGCTGGTGGTGCTGGCCAGCGGCGACCCGATGCTGTCGGGCATCGGCACCACGCTGACCCGGCTGCTCGGCGCGGACCGGGTGCGGGTGCTGCCGGCGCCGTCGTCGGTCTCGCTGGCCTGCGCGCGGCTCGGCTGGGCGGTCGAGGACACCGAGGTGGTCACCCTGGTGGGCCGGCCGATCGAGCTGCTGCACCCGCACGTGCAGCCCGGCCGGCGGCTGCTGGTGCTCGGCTCCGACGGCGGGACGCCGGCGCAGGTGGCCGCGCTCCTGGCCGGCCGCGGCTACGGGCAGAGCCTGGTCACCGTGCTCGGCGGGCTGGGCGGCCCCGACGAGGAGGTGCGCACCGGCACCGCCGCCACCTGGTCGCAGCCGGCGCCCGCGCTGGTGGTCACCGCCGTCGAGTGCCGGGCCGACCGCGGCACCATGCCGCTGCCCACCACGCCCGGCCTGCCCGACGGCGCCTACGAGTCCGACGGGCAGCTGACGAGGTCCGAGGTCCGCGCCGTGACGCTGGCGCGGCTGACCGCGGTGCCCGGGCAGCTGCTGTGGGACGTCGGCGCCGGCTCCGGGTCGATCGGCATCGAGTGGATGCGGGCGCACCCCACCTGCCGCGCCGTCGCGGTGGAGGCCTCCGCCGAGCGGGCCGGACGGATCGCCCGCAACGCCGCCCGGCTCGGCGTCCCCTACCTGCGCGTGGTGCACGGGCACGCGCCGGACGTGCTGTCGAGGCTCGGGGCGCCCGACGCGGTGTTCATCGGCGGCGGGCTGACCACGCCGCTGCTGGTCGACACGTGCTGGGACGCCCTCCCGGTGGGGGGGCGCCTCGTGGCCAACGCGGTCACGGTGGAGAGCGAGGCGGTGCTCGCGCAGTGGCACGCGCGGGTGGGCGGCGACCTGGTGCGGGTCGAGGTCTCCCGCGCCGAGCCGGTCGGCTCGTTCACCGGCTGGAAGCCCGCGATGCCGGTGACGATCTGGTCGGTGACCCGGTGGTGAGCAGCCATCAGCGCTACGAAGGCCCTGCCATGACGGTGCACTTCATCGGGGCGGGCCCGGGCGCCGCCGACCTGGTCACGCTGCGCGCGGCGCGGATCATCGCGAGCGCCCCGGTCTGCCTGTACGCCGGGGCGCTGGTGCCGCGGGAGCTGCTCGACACCGCCCCGCCCGGCGCCCGGCTGGTCGACACCGCCGACCTCGACCTCGACGCGATCACCGCCGAGCTCGTCGCCGCGCACGAGGCGGGCCTCGACGTCGCCCGGCTGCACTCCGGCGACCCGAG
Organism: Geodermatophilus amargosae; assembly: GCF_041028265.1. GTDB lineage: Bacteria > Actinomycetota > Actinomycetes > Mycobacteriales > Geodermatophilaceae > Geodermatophilus > Geodermatophilus amargosae_A. The sequence continues at coordinate 75,966 of NZ_JABGCW010000022.1, read as the reverse complement.
CGTCTACAGCGCGATGGCCGAGCAGATGCGCCGCCTCGACGCCGCGGGCGTGCCCTACGACGTCGTCCCGGGGGTGCCGGCGTTCGCGGCGGCGGCCGCGTCGCTCAAGCGCGAGCTGACCGTGCCCGGCGTCGGGCAGACCGTCGTCCTCACGCGCACGTCGGCCCGGTCGACGCCGATGCCGCCGGGGGAGGAGCTCGCCGCCTACGCCGCCACCGGCGCCACGCTCGTGCTGCACCTGGCCGTGCAGCGGATGGCCGAGCTCGCTCCGCAGCTGGCCGAGCACTACGGCCCCGACGGCCCGGTCGCCGTCGTCGCCCGGGCCAGCCGCGACGACGAGCTGGTGCTGCGCGGCACGCTCGCCGACATCGCCGCGCAGGTCGAGGCGGCAGGCGTGAAGCGGACGGCGGTGGTGATCGTGGGCCCGGTGCTGAGCGCCGGGGAGTTCCCGGACAGCCACCTCTACTCGACGACCCGATGCCGGTGAGGGACCCCGCTGCCCCCCACCGCTCGCACGCTCGCGGCGGGCCCCTACAGCGGGGCCGTCCCGACGATCGTCCCCGCGCGGTCGATCACCACGACGTCGACCGCCACCGGTGCGCCGAGCAACACGCCGCGCGCCGTCTCGCGGGCGCCCGCGGCCACGAGGTCGCCCAGCGGCAGCGCGGCCGCCTGGCACTGCCGCAGCGCGTCGAGGGCGGTGTTCGCGCTCCGCACGCCCTCGACCAGGTCCGGGGAGCCCCCGGCGGCGGCCACCCGCGCGGCCAGCGAGTCGAAGGACACCTGCGAGCGGCCCGAGTGCAGGTCGAGGTGGCCGTCGGCGAGCTTGGCCAGCTTGCCGATGCCGCCGGCCACGGTCAGCCGCGGCACCGGGTGGCGGCGCAGGTACTTGAGCACCGCGCCGGCGAAGTCGCCCATGTCGAGCAGCGCGTCCTCGGGCAGGCCGTGGAGCTGCTGCACCGTCCGCTCGCTGGTCGAGCCGGTGCACCCGGCCACGTGGCGGTGCCCGGCGGCCCGCGCGACGTCGATGCCGCGGCGGATCGAGTCGATCCACGACGAGCAGGAGTACGGGACGACGACACCGGTCGTGCCGAGCACCGACAGCCCGCCGAGGATCCCCAACCGCGGGTTCCAGGTCTTCCGGGCGAGCTCCGCGCCGTCCTCGATGGACACCTCGACGACGACGTCGCCGCTGCCGCCGTGCCGCCGCGCCACCGCCGCGACGTGCTCGCGGATGAACTGCCGGGGCATCGGGTTGATCGCCGGCTCGCCCACCGCCAGCGGCAGCCCGGGCTTGGTCACCGTGCCCACGCCCTCGCCGGCCCGGAAGACCACGCCGCCGCCCGGCTCCCCGTGCGTCACCCGCACGCTGACCAGGGCGCCGTGGGTGACGTCGGGGTCGTCGCCGGCGTCCTTCACCACGCCCGCCCAGGCGCCGCCCCCGTCGAGGCCCTCGCGGGACAGCGCGAAGGACGGGTGCCGGTCGTTCGGCAGGTCGATGGTCACGGGGTCGGGGAACTCGCCGGTGAGCAGCGCGGTGTAGGCCGCGGTGGTGGCCGCCGTCGCGCACGCGCCGGTGGTCCAGCCGTGCCGCAGACCGGAGGCGCCGTCCCTGCTCACGGCCCCATGATCCCCGGCGGCGCGGCTTGAGCGGGCAGGTGCTCGTGCTGGGCGGCACGGGGGAGGCCCGGCGGCTGGCCGCGGCGCTGGTGGCCGCGGGCGTCGACGTCCTGTCCAGCCTCGCCGGGCGGGTGGCCGACCCGGTGCTGCCGGAGGGCGGGGTGCGCGTCGGCGGGTTCGGCGGCGCCGACGGGCTCGCCGACTGGCTGGCCGTGCACCGGCCGCGCGCCGTCGTCGACGCGACCCATCCCTTCGCCGCCCGGATCACCGCCTCCGCGGCCGCCGCCGCCGCCCGGCACGGCACCCCGCTGCTGCGGCTGCAGCGCCCGGGCTGGACGCCGGGGCCGGGGGACCGGTGGACGTCCGTCGACTCGCTGGACGACGCCGCGCGGGCGGTGCACGACGCCGGCACCGTCTTCCTCACCACCGGCCGGCAGGGCGTGGGCGCGTTCGCCGCACTGCCGGGGCGGGTGCTGGTGCGCGCCGTCGACCCGCCCGACGGGCCGCTGCCCGCGGGGGCGGTGCTGCTGCTGGCCCGCGGCCCGTTCACCGTGGACGAGGAGGCCGCGCTGATGCGGGAGCACGGCATCGACGTCGTCGTCACCAAGGACTCCGGCGGCGCCATGACCGAGGCCAAGCTGGCCGCCGCCCGGCGGCTGGGGCTGCCCGTGGTGCTCGTCCGCCGGCCGCCGCTGCCCGCCGGGGTCGAGGTGGTGACGACGGTCGAGGAGGCGGCGGCCTGGGTGACGCGGCTCGGATAACCGGTTGAGACGCCTCCGTGCCGGAACGGACACTGGCTCCTCGTGGACCCGATGACCGAGCAGCAGGTGCGCCGCTCCTTCGTGAACTGCTCGAAGGGCGAGGCGAACTCCGCCACCCTGCCGCGCGACCTCGCCGACCTGCCGTGGGGGGAGCTCGAGGTGCTCGGCTGGCGCGACCCGAAGGCGCCCCTGCGCGGCTACCTCGTCGTCCAGCGGGAGGGCCGGCCGGTGGGCGTGGCGCTGCGGGCGGCCGACACCCGGATGTCGGCCCGCCGCACGGTCATGTGCCTGCTCTGCCAGTCCACGCACTCCGGCGACGCCGTCTCGCTGTTCACCGCGCGGCGGGCCGGGGGAGCAGGCCGCAACGGCGACACCGTGGGCACCTACGTGTGCGCCGACCTCGGCTGCGCCACCCGGGCGCGCACCGAGATCCCGCCGTGGCTGCGCGAGCGGGACCCGGCCCAGGTGGGCGAGGAGCGCGCCGCGGATCTGCTGGCGCGGGTGGGGACCTTCCTCGACGCCGTGCTGCGCTGACGCCCTCGCCGGCCGGGAACGCGGTCGACCGCCCGCCGGCCCGGTGCCACCATGCGCGGCGTGGACGCGATCCCCTCGCTGCCGGCGTTCCTGGTCGCCGTCCTGCTGATCGCGGCGTCCCCGGGGCCGGCGGTGGCCCTGATCCTGCGCCGCGCCGCGCTCGGCGGCTTCCGGACCGCCGTCCCGACGGTCCTGGGCCTGGAGCTCGGGCTCTACACCTGGGCGCTGCTGGCCGCGGCGGGCTTCGCCGGTCTGGTCGCCGCCTCCGAGGCGGCCTTCCTCGTCCTGCGGGTCGTGGGTGCCGGAGTCCTGTGCTGGCTGGGCGTCCAGGCGCTGCGCGCGGCCTGGCGCGAGCGGCGCGCCGGCCGGTCCGGGGCGGCTGCCCTCCCCGTGTCCCGCCGGGGCGGGTGGGCCGGCTTCGGCGAGGGCGTCGCCGTGCAGCTGGCCAACCCCAAGGCGGCAGTGTTCATGATCGCCTTCTATCCGCAGTTCGTGCCCGCGGACCGGCCGCTGTTCGCCACCACCGCGGTGCTCGCGCTCGTGCAGGTGGCGCTGGAGACGGTGCTGTACCTGTCGCTGGCGGCCGGGGTGGCGCGCGCCGGGGCCTGGTTCCGCCGTCCGCGGGTGCGCACGTGGCTGGAGGGCGTCAGCGGCACGGTCCTCGTGGGGCTGGGCCTGCGGGTCGCCGTCTCCGGCCGGTGACCCGTTCCCCCGGCGGCTCCGTCGGCGGGAGGATCTCGCCATGGCCGAGGACCCCGCGCACCGGCACCACGCCATCGACTACGTCGAGCTGACCGTGACCGACCTCCCCGCGGCCGAGCGCTTCTACGGCGAGGCGTTCGGGTGGCGGTTCACCTCCTACGGGCCGGAGTACTCCGGCATCCGCGACCCCCGCGACGACGCCGGGGAGGTGGGCGGCCTGCGACGCGGCGACGAGGTGCGTCCCGGCGGACCGCTGGTCCTGCTGTTCTCGGCCGACCTGGACGCGTCCGTGGCCGCGGTGCGGCGTGCGGGTGGGACGGTCGTCGAGGAGCCGTACGCGTTCCCCGGCGGGCGCCGCTTACACTTCGCCGACCCGTCGGGCAACGAGCTCGGCGTCTGGTCGGAGCGGTGACCGCCCGTGGACCCCGGTCGCCGTCCCCGAGGTGCGCCGTCCGCGTCCACCGGCCGGCAGGCGACGCCGACGGTCACGCACCTCGGGTGATCTCAGCAGCGCGCTGACGAGGAGGACGGCCCCTCCTCCCCGTCAGCGGCTGTCGGGTGCGGTCAGCGCCCCGACAGGGACGGGACAGGGGCGCGCAGCAGCGTCGAGGACGCCGCACCGCCGCTCCCGAGCTCCACGCTCGGTGCGGGTCCTCGTCCTGGAGGAGCCGTCATGGCCGACACGCAGCAGACCCCGGCGCACCCATTCCCGATGCCCCGGGCCCGCGACACGAGCACCGGGGTGGCCGGGCTCGTCCGCCGCCGGCCGCTCACCGCGTTCCTGGCCTGGTTCTTCACCGTGGGTCAGGCGCTGGTGTTCACCCCGTCGGTCGCCCGCGGGTACGGCGTCGACCTGCCCCCGCAGGTGTTCGTCGTCGCCAGCACCCTCGTCGGCCTGCTGCTGCCGGCCGTCGTGATCACCTGGGTCGTCGACGGCCCCGCGGGGGTCCGCGACCTGTGGCGCCGTTCGTCGGCCGTGTGGGTCTCGGTCCGCTGGTACGTCCTGGCCCTGGCCGCCGTGCCGGCGCTGTCCACCGCGCTGGCGTTCGCCGTCCTCGGCGCGCCGACGGCGGCGACGGGCGCCGCATCGGTCGGTACGGCGCTGGTGTCGGGTCTGCTGGTGCAGACCGTGGTGGCTCTCGTGCCCAACAACTGGGCCGAGGAGGTCGCCTGGACGGGCTTCGTCCAGTCCCGGCTGCAGGCCCGCAGCACACCGATGCGCGCGGCCGCGCTGACCGCGCCGCTGTTCGCGCTGCAGCACGTCGTCCTGGTCATCGGCGACTCCGTCGCGGTCGCCGTCGTGCTGATGCTGTTCTTCGTCGCGGTCAACGTCCCCATCCGCGCGGTCATGGGCTGGACCTACAACCGCACCGGCAGCCTGTTCGCCGTCGCCCTCCTGCACGCGGCCGCCAACGGCGCGGGCGGCGGCAGCGGCTTCGGTACCGGCTTCCTGCCGCGGCTGTACCCGGACGCCTCCCTCGTCGGTGTGCTGCACCTGCTGGCCCTCGCCGTCGTCGGCCTGGTCGTGCTGGTCGCGACCCGGGGGCGGCTGGGGGCGTCCGGCTCGTCCCGCGCGCCGTCCGTGGTCTCCACCGTCGCGCCGGTCCGCAGCTCCTGACCGCCCATCCGCCGGCCGCACCGTCGAGCAGACGGGACGGTCGTCAGGCGTGCACGCGCGCTGCGTCGAGCACGGTCTCCGGCCGGGCCGCGCCGGCGGCGAACGCCGCGGAGTACCCGCCCTCGTCCAGGACCGCGCGGGCACGCTGCTCGGCCCGGGTGGCATCGGCCTCCTCCAGCCGGGACGCGGGCCGGTGCGAGCGTCGCCGCCAGGACGCCGCCGCCCCCAGCAGCCCGGCCGCCGCGGCGGCGTCACCACGGGCAGCGGCGACACCGGCGAGCCCCTCGAGGGCGGCGGCGTGCCCGGGCGCGGTCTGCCACGCTCGGCGGAAGGAGAACTCGGCGCCGTCGCCGTCGCCCTCGGCGTCGGCGAGGTGGCCCAGCCCGACCAGGGCGGCGGCGGTCCACTCCGGCTTCTCGTTCAGCCCGGCCAGCAGGTGCTGCGCGGCCGTGAGGCGCTCCCGCGCGGCGGCGGGATCGCCGCGCTCACGGGCGAGCAGTCCTTCACCGACGGCGGCCCGGGGATTGCCCTCGGCGCCGAGCCCGCGAGCGACGGCGTGCGAGTCGGCGAACAGCGCAGCGGCGCGGTCGGCGTCCCCGAGCAGCAGGGTGACGTGGCCGGCGCCGGCCAGGGCGTACTGCAGGGTGTTGGCCGGGCCGGCCACCTCGCCGCTGGCCCGCGCGCCCTCGTACATCGCCAGGGCCTCCTCCAGTCGGCCGGCGCGGTGCAGGGCCGTGCCGAGGTGGAACTGGACGGCCGACACACCCCACTGGTCGCCCAGCGCCCGGAACGCGGCCAGCGCCCGGGCGCCGACGGCGCGGGCCTCGCTCAGGTCGCCGGCGGCGGCCAGCAGTTCCATCCGCACGAACTGGACCAGCGCCGTGCACCACGCGTCACCGGCCCGGCCGAACTGGCGGTCGGCGCGCTCCAGCAGGGCGGTGGCCTCGGCGGGGCGGTCGGCGCCGATGCCCTCGACGGCCAGCAGCGTGTCCGACAGCGCCGTGCGGAACTCGTCGTCCAGGTCGGCGAACAGTGCCCGGCTCTGCGCGGCTGCCGCGGCGCACCCGGCGTCCGGGTGCACGATGCACGCCCCCGGCCGGGCGGCGACCGCCAGCGCCTGCAGCGCCCGCGCCCGCGCCTCCGGGGAGCCGCCCGCGGCGGCGGACAGCATCGCCGCCATCCGGCGGCCGCCGTCGGGGCGGGTCGCGAAGTACCAGTACCAGCCCAGCGGCGCCACCAGGCGCAGTCCCGCGTCCGGCTCGGTCGCCGCGTGCTCGGTGCACCAGGCCAGGGCGGCGTCCAGGTCGTCGCGCTCGGCGGCCAGCCGCGGCAGCCAGCGCGCCTGCCCGTCGCCGCGCAGCTCGGCCTCGGCGCGCTCGGCCAGGCCGGTGAGGTGGCCGACGTGCGCCCGGGCGGCCGCGTCCGCCTCGCCGGACTCCGCCAGCCGCTCGGCGGCGTACTCCCGGATGGTCTCGAGCAGGTGGTACCGCACCCCGGGGGTCCGGTCGTCCGGGGTCCGGTCGCCCGGGGTCTCCTCGCCCGGGGACCGCCCGGCGCGGTCGACGACGACCAGGGACCGGTCGACCAGCCGGCCGACGAGGTCCACGACCGCCGCCGGGGGAAGGGACCCACCCGCCCCGACGGCCTGCGCGGCCTCCAGCGTCCACCGGCCGCGGAACACCGACAGCCGGCGCAGCAGCACCCGCTCGGGCTCGCTGAGCAGCTGGTGGCTCCACTCGACCGTCGCCCGCAACGTGCGCTGGCGGGCCTCGGCGGTGCGGGGGCCGGTGGTGAGCAGCGCGAAGCGGTCGCCCATGCGCCTGGCCAGCTCGTCGACCGGGAGGGCCGCCACCCGGGCGGCAGCGAGCTCGAGCGCCAGCGGGATCCCGTCCAGGTGCCGGCACACCTCGACGATGGCGGCCGTGTTGCCCTCGTCGAGGGTGAAGCCCGGCAGCACCGCGCGCGCCCGGTCGACGAACAGCCGTACCGCGGTGCTCGCCGCCACCTCGCCGCCGGCCGGCGTGCCGGTGGGCACCGGGAGCGGGTCGAGGGCGTACTGGACCTCGCCGCGGGCGGCCAGCGGCTCGCGGCTGGTGGCCAGCAGCCGCACCTGGGGGCAGGACTCCAGCAGCCGCTCGGCCAGCAGCGCGCAGGCGTCGGCGAGGTGCTCGCAGTTGTCGAGCACCAGCAGCACGGCGCGGTCGCGCAGGTGACCGACCAGCCGGGCGTCGGCCGTCGCGGTCGCCTCGTCCCGGACCTCGAGTGCGGCCAGCACCGCGCCGGGCACCTGCGCCGGGTCGCTGACGCCGGCCAGCCGGACGAACCCGACACCGTCGCCGAAGCCGTCCGCGGCCGCGCGGGCCGCCTCCGACGCCAGGCTCGTCTTCCCCACCCCGCCGGGACCGGTGATCGTGACCAGCCCACGGGTCCGCAGCAGCCGGCCGACCCCGTCCAGGTCGGCCTCCCGGCCCAGGAACGACGTCAGCCGCCGCGGCAGGCTCCCCGGCACCGACGCGGACGCCGACGCGGGCGCCGGCACGTCCGCGGCGACCGGGTCCGGCGCGCGCACGACCGGTGTCCGGGTCGGGGCGGTCAGGTCGGGCCGCTGCTGCAGGATCGCCGACTCCAGCTCGCGCAGCTCCGCCCCCGGCAGCAGACCGAGCTCGGCATCGAGCACGCCCCGGGCCCGCTGGTAGGCCGCCAGCGCGTCGGCCTGGCGGCCGGCGCGGTAGAGCGCGAGCATCAGCCGGGCGTGCAGCCGCTCGCGCAGCGGATGGGCGGCGGTCAGCCGTTCGAGCTCGGCCAGCACCTCGACGTGCCGGCCCGCCGCCAGGTCCAGGTCGATCAGTTCCTCGTGCGCCGCCAGCTGCAGGTCGGTCAGGCGGGCCGCCTCCGAGCCGGCCCATCCGGTGCCGGCGAACTCGCCCAGCGCCGGACCGCGCCACAGCGCCAGCGCGTCCCGGTACAGCGCCGCGGCGGCCGACGGATCGCTGGCGGCCCGGGCGGCGGCCACCTGGTCGGTGAAGCGCAGCGCGTCGACCCGCGACCGGTCGGCATCGAGCAGGTAGCCCGGCGGCCGGGTGACGACCGCCGCGCCGGTGCCCGCCAACGCCCGGCGCAGTCTGGACACCCGTACCTGCAGCGCGTTCGTCGGGTTCGCCGGCAGCAGCTCACCCCACGACGCGTCCACCAGTGCGGAGGAGGCGACCACCCGGCCGGCGGACAGTGCCAGCAGCGCGAGCAGCTCCCGCTCCCCACCGCCGGGAAGCGGCCGGGCCTGCCCCCCGACGACCACCTCGACCGGTCCCAGGACGCGGATCTCCATGCAGCGCCCCTCTCGGACCAGTCCGACGAGGCGCCGATTGTCGACCGACCGGATCGCGCAGGCAACGACTCGGCGGGCGGCCGGCGGACCACCGGTCAGGGAGTGGACAGCGTCCGGACAGCGCGCCGCGGGACGGTCCGGGACGACCCACCCGCACAGGAGGCGCCATGATCGCGGTCCGCGTGCCGGCGATGAGCTCGCGGCAGGACGTCCGGGTGCTCAGCGCGCGGATCTGCGACGTGCCGGGCGTGCAGACCCTCCGGGCCGACCTGGCCACCCGGACCGTCGAGGTGACCGGGAGCGCCGATCCCTCCGCGGTGGGCGCCGCCATCCGCGCCGCCGGCTACGCCCCCGACCCGTGGGACGACGGTTCCCCGGTCCCTGCACCAGCCCATCCAGGAGGCCCTTCCGTGGACACCTTCTCCACCGACACCACCGGCCTGCCCGAGGCCACTCCCACGCGGGTCGTCGAGCTGGCCGACGGGGAGACGCTCGACCTCCGGCCCGCCCCCGTCGCCAAGCGCCTGGGCGGGACGACGGTGCGCATGCTCGGCTACAACGGGTCCGTCCCCGGCCCCACGCTGGAGGTGCGGCAGGGCTCCGAGGTCGTCGTGCACGTCACCAACGACACCGACCTGGAGACGACCGTGCACTGGCACGGGCTGCGCCTGCGGAACCGGTACGACGGTGTGCCGCACGACACCCAGCAGCCGATCCTCCCCGGCGGCAGCTTCACCTACCGGCTCTCGTTCCCCGACCCGGGCCTGTACTGGTACCACCCGCACGTCCGCGAGGACTACACGCAGGAGATGGGCCTCTACGGCAGCATCCTGGTCGAGCCCGCGGAGCCGGACTACTGGCCGCCGGCGCACCGGGACGTCGTCCTGACCGTCGACGACGTGCTCGTGGAGGACGGCGTCATCGCGCCGTTCAGCCGGACCCAGACGAACCACGCCGCGATGGGCCGCTACGGGAACGTGCTGCTGGTCGCCGGCGAGACCGACCTGACGCTTCCCGCGCACACCGGCGAGGTCGTGCGGCTGTGGCTGACCAACACCGCCAACAGCCGCGTCTTCGACGTCCGGCTTCCCGGGGCGCGGATGAAGCTGGTCGGCGGCGACAGCGGCCGGGTGGAGCACGAGGAGTTCGTCTCCTCCGTCGTGCTGGCACCGTCGGAGAGGGCCGTGGTCGACGTGCTGTTCGAGCAGCCGGGTGAGCTCACCCTCGAGCACCACACCCCCGACCGCATCCACCGGCTGGCGTCGATCACGGTCACGGGTGACACCCCCGAGCCGTCACTGCGCCGGGCGTTCGAGGACCTGCGACGGGCACCGGAGCTGGCGGCCGAGCGCGAGCGGCTGGACGCGTGGCTGGCCGCACCCCCGGACAAGATCCTGGCCGCGGTCGCCGAGATGGACGACCCCGCCGCCGACCGGACCGGGCCGGTGTCCTACGCGTGCCCCATGCACCCCGAGGTCGTGAGCGACCAGCCCGGCCGCTGCCCGCAGTGCGGCATGAAGCTGATGGCGGCCCCGGTGGGCGGCGTCAGCGGGCACGACACGGGCCACCGCGGGGCGCGGCCCGACTCGTCAGCGACGGCGCACGCCGGCCACGCGTCCGGGACCGCCGACGGGATCGAGTGGGAGGACGACATGGTGGAGCTGAACCGTCGGACCACCCCGGCGACCATGCGCTGGAAGCTGCTCGACCGCACCACGGGCGGCGACAGCCCGCCGATCGACTGGCAGTTCACCGCCGGCGAGCGGGTGAAGATCCGGCTGGTCAACGAGATGGACTCCGACCACCCGATGCACCACCCGTTCCACGTCCACGGGGCCGGGCGCTTCCTCGTGCTGTCCCGCGACGGCGTGCCCGAGCCCAACCTCGTGTGGAAGGACACCGTGCTGATCCGCACCGGGCAGACCGTCGACGTCCTCTTCGACGTGACCAACCCCGGGTCGTGGATGGCGCACTGCCACATCGCCGAGCACATGCACAGCGGGATGGTGTTCGGCTTCACCGTGCTGGCCGGGGCGACACCGTGAGCGCCGCAGCGCGCCATGCCACGGACCGGTCGTACGACGTCGTCGTGGTGGGTGGCGGCCAGGCGGGCCTGGCCGCCGCGTGGCACCTGCGCCGGCACGGGCTGCGCTTCCTGGTCCTGGAGGCGGCGGCGGAGCTCGGGCACTCCTGGCGATCGCGGTGGGACTCCCTCCGGCTGTTCAGCCCCGCCGAGCACGACGCGCTGCCCGGCCTGCCGTTCCCGGCGCCGGCCGGCAGCCACCCGGGCAAGGACGCCGTCGCCGACTACCTGCAGGCCTACGCCGCCACCTTCGACCTGCCCGTCGAGCCGGGCGCGCGGGTCACCGGGCTGCGGCGCACCGACGCCGGGTTCCGGCTCGCCACGGCCGGCCGGACGTACACCGCCCGGCAGGTCGTCGTGGCCACCGGGCCGTTCCAGACCCCGTTCGTCCCGCCGATCGCCGCCGGGCTGGACGCGTCGGTGACCCAGGTGCACAGCACCGCCTACCGCAGCCCCGACGTGCTGCCCGAGGGGCCCGCGCTGGTCGTCGGAGGCGGCAACTCCGGTTTCCAGATCGCTGCGGAGCTGGCCGCGACCCGGCCGACGGAGCTGTCGGTCGGCTCGGTCCCCCCGGCGCTGCCGCAGCGGCTACTCGGCCGGGACCTGTTCTGGTGGCTGACCCGGCTCGGCCTGATGCGCGTGACCGCCGGCTCCCGGCTCGGCCGCCGGATGCGGTCCCGCGGTGAGTTCCTCATCGGCAGCAGCCGTCGCGGCCTGCTGCGGGCCGGCGTCCGCCTCCGGCCGAGGCTGGTCGACGCCATCGGCCACACCGTGCGGTTCGCCGACGGCACCGGTCGGGAGGTGGGCGTCGTCGTCTGGGCGACCGGCTTCCGGTCGGACCACTCCTGGATCGACGTCCCGGGGGTGCTGCGCGACGGCCGCGTGGTCCATCGCCGCGGCGTCACCGACGTCCCCGGGCTGTACGTCCTCGGCCTGTCCTGGCAGCACACCCGCGGCTCGGCCCTGCTGGGCTTCGTCGCCGCCGACGCCGCCCACGTGGCCGACCAGGTGGCCGCCCTCGGGCGGCCGGAGTCGGGAGAGACCGGGACAGGACCCGGACAGCGCCGGGACAGCGCCTGCCAGCAGCGTCTCTCCCGCAGGCCCCACCCCACACCACCCGAGGGGACACCGGGCGCCCGGGCGTACGGCCAGGAGGACGTGTGATGAGCACTCACGAGATGTCGGCGCCACCCGCCCCGGCCGTCTCCACCCCCCGCAGCCTGCGCGGACCGCTGGCCTGGGGCGTCGTCCTCGGAGGCGTCCAGGCCCTCGCGCCGCTGGCCTTCCCCTGGTCGCGCAGCGGGGTGGTCTACGCCCTCTCGCTGGCCTTCATCGCCGCCGTGTACGTCGGGTTCGCCGTGGCTGACGGCCGGTGGCACGTCCTGGCCGTCGAGACGGCCGTCGCCGCCGTCTTCGTCGTCACTGCCGCCGCCGCGGTGACCGGACCGGCCTGGCTCGTCGTGGCCGGTCTGGCCGGCCACGGCCTCAAGGACCTGTGGCAGCACCGCACCGGCTTCGTGACCGGCACCCGGTGGTGGCCGCCGTTCTGCGCCGCCGTCGACGGGGTCGCCGCCGCGCTCATCGCGGCCGCGCTCCTCGTCGGGTTCCCCGTGCCCTGGTGAGCACCACGCCGGCGGGACACCACCGGCTCGCGACGGCCCGACACGTGAACAGGAGCCCCCTGATGGCCACCGCCGCACCCACCGCCGCCACGGCGGCCGGGTCCACCACCACCCGCCCGTCCCGCACCGGCCCGATCCGCCGGATCGTCGCCGGCTCGCTGCTCACCGGGGCGGCGGCCGCCGCCGTCCTGACCCTGGTCGTCGTCGCCGGTTCCCCCGAGCACGTCGTCACCGGGTCGGCCCTGCTCGGGTTCGCGGCCGGCTGGGCGCTGCTCGCGGTCCTGTCGAGCCGGCTGACCGACCGACCCCAGCGCTGGGCGTGGGTGCCGGCCGGCGGCCTGGCCGCGACCGGGCTCGGGCTCCTGGTCCTCGCGCCGGACGACCGGGCACTGACGGCCGCCGGCTGGGGATGGCCCCCTGTCCTGCTGGGGCTCGCCGTCTGGATGGGCGTCCGGGTCCGCCGCGGCCTGGCCGTCGGCCAGGGCCGCTGGCTGCTCTACCCGGTCGTGGCGGTCACGGCCGCAGCGGCGGTCGGCGGTGCGGTCGAGACCGTCGGGCTGGCGGTCGACCAGCGCGTCCACGACGTGCCGGGGCAGACCCACGACGTCGGTGGGTACCGGCTGCACCTGGACTGCACCGGCACCGGCAGTCCCACCGTCGTCCTGCAGAACGGGCTCGGTGAGTCCTCGGCGAACTGGGCGCGCATCGCCGCGGCCGTCGCCGGCACCACCCGCGTGTGCGCATACGACCGCGCCGGACAGGGCTGGAGCGACGACGCACCCTCCGAGCAGGACGGGCTGGCTGCGGCGGCCGACCTGCACACCCTGCTCGAGCGCGCCGGCGAGGACGGCCCCCTCGTGCTGGTCGGGCACTCCATCGGCGGTGACCACGCGATGGTCTACGCCGCCCGCCATCCCGAGCAGGTCGCCGGCATGGTGCTGCTCGACGCCACCAGCCCGTACCGGTCCTCCGGCGCCGGTCCTGCCCACGCGGGCCCACCCAGCTCGATCGCGGTCCTGCCCAGCCTCGCCCGCCTCGGCCTCGGGCGCCTGCTGCCGACCTCCTTCTGGTCCGCCCTGCCCGAGCCGGCCGCCGGGCAGGTGCAGGCGTTCACCTCCAGCCCCCGCGGCTGGCGCACCACCCGGGACGAGTACGTCACCATGCCCGCGCTGCTCGACCAGGCACGGGCGCTGACCACCCTCGGCAGCACGCCGCTGGTGGTGCTCACCGCGGCCGGACACGACGGGGACGCGGCCTGGGCCGCCGCCCAGGACCGGATGGCGGCCCTGTCGACCGACAGCAGCCACCGCTTCGCCGACGCCACGCACGCCGGCCTGCTCGGCGAGGAGGACGGCGCCGCGACGTCGGCGCAGGCGATCGCCGACGTCGTCCGGGCCGCACGGACGGGTGCACCGCTCCCGCCGCGCTGACGCGCCCACCTCGAGCGGTGGGCGTTACCGTCTCCTCGCACTCGCTGTGCCACCACCGCGGCGCGAGCTCCGCCTCCCGAGGTGTCCCCGTCGCAGCGGTGTCCCGGTGGCCGGGCTCCTCGGGCCCGACGACGAGCTCCCACCGACCAGAGGAGCAGGCCCCGTGCCCGATCGGCCACCGTTGGTCCTGTTCGACCTCGACGGCACGCTGGTCGACTCGGCCCCGGGCATCTGGGCGTCGGTGCGCGTCGCGGCCGCCGGCCTCGGGCTGCCCGAGCCGACGCCGGCCCAGCTGCGGGCCATGGTCGGCCCGCCGCTGCAGGACGGCTTCGCCACCGTGTTCGGCCTGACCGGCGACGACGTCGGGCGCGCGGTGGCCGCCTACCGCGGGCACTACTCGTCCGGGGCGATGCTCGACGTCGCCGTGTACGACGGCGTGCCGCAGCTGCTGCGGACCCTGCGCGACGGCGGCGCCGTGCTCGCCGTGGCCACCAGCAAGCCGCAGGTGTTCGCCGTCCGCGTGCTCGGGCACGTGGGCCTGCTGCGCGCCTTCGCCGGCGTCCACGGCGCCAGCCTCGACGGCGCCGTCCGGCACAAGGACCAGGTGGTCGCCGCCGCGCTGGCCGCCCACCCCGGCACCCGCGCGGTCGCGCTGGTCGGCGACCGGGAGCACGACGTCCTCGGCGCCGCGGCGCACGGGCTGCCGTGCGTCGGCGCGGGCTGGGGTCCGGGCGGTGCCGGGGAGCTCACCGCGGCCGGTGCGGCCGCCGTCGTCGCCACGCCGGGGGAGGTGCCCGCGGCGCTCGCGAGGCTGGAGGGGTAGCGCGACGCCGTCCGGGCAAGGAACGGGTGTGACCGCGCCCGTGCTGTTGACCGATGCCCTCCAGGAGCTGCGCGATGCGGTCGCCGCGGCTCCCCTCGGCCTGGCCACCCCCGGACGGGACGCCACCGAGCGCACCGCCCGCGCGGTGGTGGACCAGGTCGACGACTACCTGCTGCCGCGGCTGCGCGACCTCGACGCCCCGCTGCTCGCCGTCGTCGGTGGGTCCACCGGCGCGGGCAAGTCCACGCTGGTCAACAGCGTGCTCGGCGCGCGGGTGACCACACCCGGCGTGCTGCGGCCGACGACCCGCGCGCCCGTGCTGGTCTGCTCCCCGGCCGACCTCCCCGCGTTCTCCGGCGACCGCGTGCTGCCCGGGATGCCCCGGACCACCGGCGAGGGGGACCGTGCCCGCGACCTCGCGGGCGGGCTGCGGCTGGTGCCCACCGAGGCGCTGGCGCCCGGTCTGGCGCTCATCGACGCCCCCGACGTCGACTCGGTGGTGGAGGCCAACCGCGACCTCGCCGGGCAGCTGCTCTCGGCGGCGGACCTGTGGATCTTCGTCACGACGGCGGCCCGCTACGCCGACGCCGTCCCCTGGGACCTGCTGCGGACGGCGCAGGAACGGGGGACGGCGCTGGCGGTCGTGCTGGACCGGACGCCGCCCGAGGCGGTGACCGAGGTGGCCGCCGACCTCGCCGCCATGCTGCAGCGCGGCGGGCTGGGGGCGGCGCGGCTGTTCGTCGTCGAGGAGCGGCCGCTGCACGACGGGTTCCTGCCCGGGGCGCAGGTCGCCCAGCTGCGCGACTGGCTGCGGGGGCTCGCCGCCGACCAGGAGCAGCGCGCCGCCGTCGTCCGCCAGACGCTGGCCGGTGCCCTGGAGAGCCTCGACGGGCGGGTGGCCGCGGTCGCGGCCGGCGTGGAGGAGCAGGCGGCGACCGCCGCGGCCCTGGGGAACGCCGCCGACGCCGCCTACGACGGCGCGCGGCAGGCGGTGAACGAGGGTGTCGGCAACGGCAGCCTGCTGCGCGGGGAGGTGATGGCCCGCTGGCAGGACTTCGTCGGCACGGGTGAGTGGATGCGCTCGCTGCAGAGCCGGGTGGGGCGGCTGCGCGACCGGCTGGGGGCGGCGCTGAACGGGCGGCCGTCCTCGGCCGACTCCCTGCACGGCGCGCTGGAGTCGGGGGTGGAGACGCTGCTGCGCTCCGAGGGGGAGCGGGCCGCCGACCGCACGGTGACCGCGTGGCGCTCGCTGCCCGGCGGCGGGGCGCTGGTCGCGGGGCGCGAGGAGGAGCTCGGGACGGTGTCGCCGGACTTCGCCCCCGTGGCCGCCGACGAGGTGCGCGACTGGCAGGGCTACGTGCTCGAACTGGTCCGCGAGGAGGGCGCGGGCAAGCGCTCGCAGGCGCGGTTGCTGTCCTGGGGCGTCAACGGGGCCGGCGCGCTGGTGATGGTCGCCGTCTTCGCCTCGACGGCGGGCCTGTCCGGTGCCGAGCTCGCCATCGCCGGCGGGACGACGGCGGTGGGGCAGCGGGTGCTCGAGGCGGTGTTCGGCGACGCCGCGGTGCGCGCGCTGGCCGCACGGGCGCGGGCCGACCTCGACGCCCGGGCCGACCGGCTGCTGGCCGCCGAGCAGGACCGCTTCGACGAGCTGCTGGCCGGAGTCGCGGAGGCGCCGGACGCGGTGGAGCGGCTGCGCGCGGCCGTGGCCACGCTGGCCGCGGCGCGGAGGTCGGCGTGAGGGCGCGGGAGCTGTCGCTGGCCGACCGGCTGGCGGCGCTGCGCGAGGCGGTCGGCGTGGCCGAGGGGCGGCTGGAGGTGCCCGAGGTGGGGGCCGCGCGGTCGCTGCTGGCCAAGGCCGGTGCCCGCGAGGCGCTGGGCGACGCGACCGTCGTCGCGCTGGCCGGCGCCACCGGCAGCGGCAAGTCCACGCTGTTCAACGCGCTGTCCGGCGCCGAGGTGAGCACCCCGGGCGTGCGCCGGCCGACCACCGGCGTCGCGCACGCGACGATCTGGGGGGAGAACGGCGCCGACCGGCTGCTCGACTGGCTCGAGGTGCCGCGCCGGCACCGGGTGGCCGACGGCGACCCCGCGCTGGACGGGCTGGTGCTGCTCGACCTGCCCGACCACGACAGCGTGCGGCTGGAGAACCGGCTGGAGGTCGACCGCCTGGTGCAGCTGGTCGACGTCCTGGTGTGGGTGCTCGATCCGCAGAAGTACGCCGACCACGCCGTGCACTCCCGCTACCTGGCGCCGCTGGCCGGGCACTCCGGCGTGCTGCTCGTGGTGCTCAACCAGGTCGACCGCCTCGACGAGGCCGCCGCCGTGGCGTGCCTGGCCGACCTGCGCCGGCTGCTCGACGAGGAGGGGCTGACCGGCACGCCGGTGCTGCCCACCTCGGCCCGCACGGGGTTCGGCCTGCCGGAGCTGCGGACAGAGCTGGCCCGCCGGGTGGGGGCGCGGAAGGCGGCCACCGACCGGCTCACCGCCGACGCCCGCGCCGCCGCCGGGGCGCTCGCGGCCCACTGCGCGACCGACGCCGGCCGGGACCGCGGGCCGGACCGGGCGGCGCGCGAGCACCTCGCCGGCGCGCTCGCCGACGCCGCCGGGGTGCCCGCCGTCGTCGCGGCCGTGCAGCGCTCGGCCCGCCGCAACGGCACCGCGCACACCGGCTGGCCGGTGCTGCGCTGGACGTCGAAGCTGCGCGCCGACCCGCTGGACCGGCTGCACCTGGGCGACGAGCGCTCGCGGACCTCGCTGCCGCAGGCCGGGGCGGTGCAGCGGGCCGGGATGGACGCCGCGCTGCGCCGGGCCCGCGACGACGCCGGCCGGGGGCTGCCGCCCGCCTGGCGCGACGAGCTGCGCCGCACGTCCGAGGACACCGAGGAACGGCTGCCCGACCAGCTCGACCGCGCCGTCGCCGGCACCGACCTCGGCCCGGACCGCACGCCGATCTGGCAGCGCACCGTCGGCGGCCTGCAGTGGCTGCTCGCGCTGACCGCGCTGGTGGGCGCGCTGTGGCTGCTCGCCCTCGTGGGACTGGGGCTGCTGCAGCTCGACGACGTCGTCCCGCTGCCGCGGGTGCAGGGGATCCCGCTGCCCACGCTGCTGCTGGTCGGCGGGCTGCTGGCGGGATTGCTGCTGGCGCTGCTGTGCCGGCCGCTGGTGGCGGCGGGGGCCAGACGCCGGGCGCGGACCGCGCGGCGCCGGCTCACCGCCCGGGTGGCGGAGGTGGCCGACGAGGAGGTGCTGGCCCCCCTCTCCGAGGCGCGCGCCGACCACGACCGGTACTGCGCCGCGGTGGGTCGCGCACGATCCTGATGTGTGACACCGGCCTCCGTCTGGGCAGGTCAGGGGCATGACCGAGACCGCGTCACCCCGTGCCCTCGCCCTGATCTGCAGCCTCAAGCCGTCCCCCGCACCGTCGTCCAGCGAGCTCCTGGCCGGCCAGGTGCTCGAGGGGCTCGGCGCGCAGGGCTTCACCTCCGAGGTCGTCCGCGTCGTCGACCACGACGTCAAGCCCGGCGTGGAGGTGGACATGGGCGAGGGGGACGCGTGGCCGGGCATCCGCGAGAAGCTCGTGGCCGCCGACGTCCTCGTCGTCGCGACCCCGACCTGGGTCGGGCACATGAGCAGCGTCGCGCAGCGGGTGCTGGAGCGGCTCGACGGCGAGCTGTCCGAGACCGACGACTCCGGCCGGCCGCTGGTCACCGGGAAGGTGGCGGTGGTGTGCGTGGTCGGCAACGAGGACGGCGCGCACAAGATCAGCGCCGACCTCTTCCAGGGCCTCAACGACATCGGCTTCACCATCCCGGCGCAGGGCGCCACCTACTGGAACGACGAGGCGATGGGCAGTCGCGACTACAACGACCTCGACGAGACCCCCGAGGCGGTCGCGTCGACGACCAGGACGCTGGCCGAGAACGCCGCGCACCTGGCCCGTGCGCTGAAGGGGCAGCCCTACCCGGGCCGGTAGGCGGTCGCGGGCTCCCCGTGCGGTGGGGAGCCCGCTCCCTGCCCTGCGGGATCAGGAGGGCGGCTGGTCGTCGTCCGGTTGGACGTCGTCGGGCGGTGGGTCGGGTGTCGGTGGTGGTGGTCGCATGCCCGGTGGGCGGGTCGTCCTGGTGATCGCGGAGGGTGTGGTCACGGTGAGGACCCCGTCGGGGCTCAGGTGGAAGCGCCAGCCGCGGGCGAAGGTCGTGAGGCGGTGGTGGCTGCGGCACAGGCAGCACGGGTTCGCGCAGTCCGACGCCCCGCCGTGCGCGTGGGGGATGACGTGGTCGGCGTCGGCCCAGCCGACCCCCCGGCCGCAGGTGGGCCACCGGCAGGTGCGGTCCCGGGTGCGCACGAAGCGGTCCTGCGCGGCCGACGGTGTGTAGCGGTCGACCGGCCCGGGCCGGTAGAGCACCGCGCACTCGCAGTCGGCGGCCGGGTGGTCGGGGCAGCCGAGGCGGGCCAGGCGACGGAGTTGATCGAGGGTGCCGGTGGCGCGCAGCGACCCGTCGGTGTCGCTGAGCGCCAGCGTCACCGACCCGCCGTCGGGCGTGCGCACGCCGAGGGCGTCGAGCTCGCGTGACAGCAGCGCCACCGGCAGCCGCTGCGACCGCATCGGCTGCTCGACGAGCCGGCCGGCGAGCGCCCGCTCCACCGGCGACACGTACTCCGCGACCTCCTGCACGACCCCGGACCCACGGGCCGGGTACGACAGGTCCCGCAGGTCAGCGAGATGCCGGTCGACGAGCCCTGGCTCGTCGCTGGGCTCCGCGGCGGCCGGTGGGACATCGCCGGGAGCGGCGCGGGTGAGTGACGCCCAGGATCAGGGGAGAGGGCGGGCTGGGACCGTCAGGCCGCGAGCGACTGCGCGCGTTCCTCGGCCGCGACGGCGGCCGGCCGGGGCGGGCGGGACAGCCGCAGCCCCACGGCGGCGACCACCGCCAGCACGATGACGACGACGCCGTAGGCCTCCGCGACCACCCGCAGCCCCAGGGTGTCCACGGCCAGGCCGGCGGCGATCGCCGGGATGCTGAAGGCCAGGTAGCCGACGACGAAGATGCTCGACAGCAGGCCCCCGCGGTGGCCCGGCGAGACGCCCGCGGTCACGGTGGCCACGCAGCCGAGGAAGGCCGCGCCGAAGCCCAGGCCGGCCACCCCCGCGGCGGCGAAGAACAGCCAGAGCGTGCCGGTGAGCAGCGCGACCAGCAGGCCGACGACGGCGGTGGCGAACACCAGGCAGCCACTGGCCATCGCCCGGCGCGGGGCGAGGTCGCGCGCCAGCAGGCCACCGACGGCCGCCGAGCCCTGCATGCAGAGGATCAGCAGGCTCCCGACCAGGTGGTCCTCGACGCCGAAGACCCCGGCCGTCAGCGACGGGCCGAGGGAGAGCACCAGCCCGCCCATCGCCCACAGTGCGACCAGGGCCGGGGTGGCGACGAGGAACGCCCGGCGCTGCGGCCGGGGCACCTCGACGCGCGGCCGCAGCGAGGCGAGCGCGCCGGGCAGTCGCGGCGAGGTCTCCGGCAGCGCCCAGGCCAGCACCGCGCCGAGCACGAACACGACGGTGAGCACGCCGAACACCCACGGGGTCGGGCTGACGACCGTCTCGATGGCCAGCCCCGCGCCGACGGCACCGAGCGACAGCCCGAGGCCGGGGGAGACGCTGTTGAGCAGCGCGCCGAGCGGGCGGTCGCGGCGCTGCAGGTCGAGCAGGGCGGCACCGAGCGAGCCGGTCAGCGCGCCCGTGGACAGCCCCTGCAGCACGCGGGCGGCCAGCAGCCAGCCGACGCCGTCGGCGGCGAAGAAGACCACCATCGCGGCCGCCTGCAGCAGCAGTGCCCCGGCCAGCACCGGCCGCCGTCCGACGTGGTCGGACAGGCTGCCCACCACGAGCAGCGCGGCGAGCAGCGCGATGGCGTAGATGCCGAACACCAGCGTCAGGACGCCGGAGCCGAACCCGAACTGCTCCTGGTAGACGCGGTAGAGCGGCGAGGGGACGCCGGAGGCGGCGAGCACCAGGACGAGCAGCCCGGCCACCGACCAGAACGCGAACGGGCGGGGGAGTCGGGGCACGCCATGGGACAAGGGCGCCGGGGACGTGGTTGTTCCCCGCAACGGCGTGTCAGCCGGGATGGCGGCGCGGCGTGTACACCTGCCCGGACGGCGTCACCCGCGTCTGCGAGGACCCGACGATCAGCAGGCAGCGCATGTCCACCGTCTCCGGGTCCAGGTCGCCGAGCGTGGTCACCCGGACCTGCTCCTCCGGACCGCCGACGTCACGGCCGACGACGACCACCGTCTCCGGCTCGCGCACCTCGCGCAGCGCGTCCAGCGCCTTGGCCAGCTGGTGGGGGCGCGCCCTGGACCGCGGGTTGTAGAGGGCGAGCACCAGGTCGGCCGCCGCCGCGGACCGCAGCCGGTCGAGGACGACGTCGAGCGGCTTGAGCACGTCGGAGAGGCTGACGACGGCGAAGTCGTGGCCCAGCGGGGCACCCACGCGGGAGGCCACCGCCTGCGCCGCGGTCAGCCCGGGCAGCACCCGCACCCGGACGCCGGCGTGCTCGGGACGCGCGGCCACCTCGAGCACCGCGGAGGCCATGGCGAAGACGCCGGGGTCGCCGCTGGAGACGACCGCCACCCGCCGTCCCGACCGGGCCAGCTCCAGGGCGTGCGCGGCCCGCTCGGCCTCCACCCGGTTGTCGCTGGCATGGCGGGTCTGCCGCGGGTTGGCCGGCACGCGGTCGAGGTAGGGGCCGTAGCCGACCAGGTCGTCGGCGCAGGCGAGCGCGTCGGCGACCTCGGGGGTGGTCCAGCCGCGGGCGCCGGGGCCCAGGCCCACGACGACCACCTCGCCGGCGCGCGCCTCGTCGTCGCGCGGCTGCTCGGGGCCCGGGGTCGGCCCGGTGAGCGGCGAGGGCAGCAGGGCGAGGGAGAAGTACGGGACGGTGGCCGGGTCGACGTCGGCCAGCGGGGCGACCCGCTGCCGGTCGGTGGTGGCCCGCTCGACGTACAGGGCGCGGTCGAGGACGCCGGCGGCGTCGAAGGCCTCCCGGACCTGGCCGAACGTGCGCCCGAGCTTCATCACCGCCGCGCTGTCGGTGGTGGCCAGCCACTCGGCGAGCTCGTCGGCGGGCAGGGTGCCGGGCAGCACCGTGAGCACCTCGTCGCGCTCCACCAGCGGCCGCCCGACGACGGCGGCGGCGCCGCTGACGCTGGTCACGCCGGGCACCACCTCGGTCGGGTAGCGGTGCGCGAGCCGCTTGTGCATGTGCATGTAGGAGCCGTAGAAGAACGGGTCCCCCTCGGCCAGCACCACGACGTCGCGGCCGGCGTCGAGGTGCGCGGCCAGCCGGGCGGCGGCGGCCTCGTAGAACTCGTCGATGGCGCCCTGGTAGCCGCCGGGGTGGTCGGTGGTCTCGGTGGTGACCGGGTAGACCAGCAGCTCCTCGACCTGTCCCTCGCGCAGGTAGGGCGCGGCCACCGCGCGGGCCACCGAGCGGCCGTGCCGCGCGGCGTGGAAGGCGACGACGTCGGCGGCGGCGATCAGCCGCGCGGCCTTGACGGTGACCAGCTCGGGATCGCCGGGCCCCAGCCCGACGCCGTACAGGCGGCCGGTGCTCACTCGACGTCGCTCGCTATCGCGTTGACCGCGCCGGCGGTGATGGCGCTGCCCCCGCGGCGGCCGCGGACCACCAGGGAGTCGAGGTCGGAGGCGGCCAGCGCCTCCTTGGACTCCGCGGCGCCGATGAAGCCGACCGGGATGCCGATCACGGCGGCCGGCCGCGGGGCGCCGGCGGCGACCATCTCGAGCAGGTGGAACAGGGCGGTGGGCGCGTTGCCGATGGCGACGACGGCACCGTCGAGCCGGTCGCGCCACAGCTCCAGCGCGGCGGCGGTGCGCGTGGTGCCCAGGTCGGCGGCCAGCGCCGGGACCCGCGGGTCGTCGAGCGTGCAGACGACGTCGTTGTCCTTGGGCAGCCGGCGCCGGGTGACGCCCGAGGCGACCATCTGCGCGTCGCACAGGACCGGGGCGCCGGCGTCGAGGGCCTCGCGGGCGCGCCGGACGACGTCCGGGCTCGCCGCGACGTCGGCGACCAGGTCGACCTGACCGCAGGCGTGGATCATCCGGACCACCACCCGGGCGAGGTCCTCGGGCAGGCCGGCGAGATCCGCCTCGGCGCGGATCGTGGCGAACGACTGCCGGTAGATCTCGGCGCCGTCCTTCTCGTAGTCGTACATCGGCAGCGAGGCTACGGCCCGCGGGCGGCCGGGGAGCGGGACGGGCGGCCGGGTAGCCGGGAGCACGGCGGGTAGCGCAGGAGCATGGCCCTCCCCCGTCTGCTCGTCCTCGTGCTCGCCGGTGGCGCCGGCGGCCGCCTGCAGCTGCTCACCGAGCACCGCGCCAAGCCCGCCGTCCCCTTCGCCGGCGTCTACCGGCTGATCGACTTCCCGCTGAGCAACTGCCAGCACTCGGCGATCCCCGACGTCTGGGTGTCGATCCAGCAACACCCGACGTCGCTCGCCGACCACCTGGCCAACGGGCGGCCGTGGGACCTCGACCGCACGACCGGCGGGCTGATGACCCTGCCGCCGTTCCAGGGCACCGAGCGCGGCGGGTGGAACACCGGCACCGCCAACTCGCTGTGGCGGCAGGCCGAGCTGATCCGCGCCTTCGGTGCCGACGCGCTCGTCGTCGTCAGCTCCGACGCCGTCTACGAGCTCGACTACCGCGAGGTCGCCGGGGCCCACCTGGAGTCCGGCGCCGAGGTGACGATGGTGACCACCGAGGTCGCCGCCGACGACGCCGCCCGCTACGGGATCGTCGAGGTCGACGGCGACCGGGTCACCGGCTACGCCTACAAGCCCGACGAGCCGGCGACGACCACGGCCACCAACGAGGTCTTCGTGTTCGACCCCGGGCCGACGCTCGACCGGCTCGAGCAGCTGCGGTCGGACATCGGCGAGGAGGGGCTCGAGGACCTGGGCAGCCACCTGCTGCCGGCGCAGACGAGCGACGGGCTGGCCCGGGCGTACCCGCTGGAGGGCTACTGGCGCGACGTCGGCACGGTGGAGTCCTACTGGGAGGCCCACCAGGAGTTCCTGTCCGACGAGCCGCCGATCGACCTCGACGCCCCGTCCTGGCCGATCCACACCCGCGGCGGCCGGCACAGCGCGGCCCGGGTGCTCGACGACGGCCAGATCGAGAACAGCCTGCTGTCCGGGGGGACCCGGGTCTCCGGCAACGTCCGCGGCTCGGTGATCTCCCCCGGCGTGGTGGTCGAGGCCGGGGCGACCGTCGTCGACTCGGTGCTGCTGCCCGGCGTGCGGGTGCGCTCGGGCGCGACCGTGACCCGCTCGGTGGTCGACGACCGCGTCGACGTCGGCCGGGGGGCCACCGTCGGCGGCGACGGCGGCGTCACGCTGGTGGGCCGGGCGGTGACGCTCGGCGAGGGCGCCGAGGTCCCCGCGGGCGCCCGCCACCCGGACCCCGAGGACGACTGAGCCCTTGTAGCGCCGATGGCTCCTCAGCCGACGCGGTAGCCGGCCGGCGTGGCGACGACGTCCAGCACGTCGCCGCGCGGCCGCCCGCAGCGGCGCTCGCACCCGGCCCAGTGCACGCGGGAGTCCCCGGGCACCGCCCCGGACGCGACCGCCGCGGCGGCGTCGGCGCGCACGTCGGCCAGCGACTTCGCGCAGCCGGGCCGGCCGGCGCACGCGGTGACCCGCACCCACGGGCTGGCGGCGTCGAACACGACCCCGGTCCGGTACAGGTCGACGGCGGCGTCGTCGACGCGGTCCTCGGCGAGGTCGGGCACCACGACGCTGCGCCACGGGGTCAGCTGGACCTCCGCGGTGAGCGAGGCCAGCAGCTCGGCCTGGCCGGCGGCGATCCGGCCCAGCGGGACGACACCGATCAGCGCCGTCCGCCCGTCGCCCTGCGTCTGCGCACCGACCGGTCCTCCCTCCGGCGCGGGAGGGACGGCGACCGGCGCGGACCAGGTCCCGTCGAGGCGGGCGGCCACGCGGGCGACGCCGCCGTCGAGCTCGGCCAGCCGCCAGGCGGTGCCGCCCTGGGCGTCGCGCTCGGCGAGGAACGCGCGGGTGGCGGCGAGCAGCAGGTCGACGGCGCCGGCGGGGGAGGCGCGCAGCCCGCTGTCCTCGCCGGCGAGCAGCAGCGCCACCGACGACGCCGACAGCGCGAGCAGGCCGACGTCGCCCCCCAGGCCGGACACGTCGCCGCGGCCGTCGTCGAGCGTGGCCAGGTAGCGGCCGGGCAGCGCGGCCAGGGCGGGGTCGGCGCACAGGCCGGCGTCGAGCGCGGTCACCCACGGCCGGGCGTCGAGCAGCCCGCCGGCGCGGCCGGTGAGCGCGCTGGCCAGCACGTTGCGCACCCGCTCGTGCGTCTCGCTGGGCAGCAGGCCGGCGGCGGCCAGCCGGTCGCCGAGGTCGCGGGCGGCGCCGGGCGCCAGGCCGCGCAGTTGCAGGTTGCCCCGGCTGGTCATCTCCAGCGCGCCGTCGCCGAGGTCGCGCGCCGCGGCCGCGAGGACGCGCAGCTGGGCGGTGGTCAGCAGGCCGCCGGGCACGCGCACGCGGGCCAGCTCGCCGTCCGCGGCGGAGTGCGTCTGCAGCGCGCCGGGACAGGCGTCGGCGCGGGGTCGGGAGGAGGTCATCGCGCCCGCGAGGCTACGACGCTCCCCGGTCAGGACGCCTCGAGCGCCTCGGCGGCCAGCTCGGCGGCCAGCGGGTGCCCGAAGAGCCCCGGCAGGCCGCCGGTGTGCACGAACACGGTCGGCTCGCCCGGCCGGATCGAGCCGTCGGCCACCGCGGCGGCCAGCCCGGCCAGCGCCTTGGCGGTGTAGACGGGGTCGAGCAGCAGGCCCTCCGTGCGGGCCGCCGTCCGCAGCGCGGTCCCGGCCGCCTCGGTGGGCGCGCCGTAGCCGTCGCCCACCTGGTCGCGGCGCAGCCGGAGGCCGGACGGGTCGCCCCCGAGCGCCGCGGCCAGTGCGGCCACCCGCTCCGCCGGGTCGGGCACCGCCCCGGTGTCCACGCCGAGCACCCGGCCGGCGCCGAGCCCGGCGACCAGCCCGGCCATCGTGCCGCCGGAGCCGACCGCGACGACGACGTGCCGGGCGCCGGGCGCCTGCTCGCCCAGCTCGGCCGCGCAGGCCAGGTAGCCGCGCGCGCCGGTCACCGACGAGCCGCCGAGGGGCAGGACCGCGGGGACCTCGCCGGCCGCGCGCAGGTCCGCGGCCACCTCGGCCACGCGGGCGTCGACGTCGGCGGGGTCGGGGACGACCACCACCCGCGCGCCGAGGGCGCCCTCCAGCGCCAGGTTCCCGGGCCGGTCCCGTGCCGGCGTCCCGCCGAGGACGAGGACCGCGCCCAGGCCCAGCCGGGCGGCGGCCGCGGCGGTCATCCGCGCGTGGTTGCTCTGCACGCCGCCCTGGGTGACGAGGACGGTGGCGCCGTCCCTCACCGCCTCGGCGGCGAGGTGCTCGAGCTTGCGGACCTTGTTGCCTCCGCCGAGGTCGGTGAGGTCGTCGCGCTTGACCGTCAGGTCCCCGGGACGCAGACCGAGCGCCGCGGACAACCGCGGCGCCCGGTCGAGCGGGGTGGGCCAGTGCGAGAGCGGGACGGTCACCCGGGGATCGTGCCGCTCCCGGGCTCAGGCGTCCCTGCGGGCGCGGTCGAAGGACGTCCAGATCGCGCGGCGCTCCTTGCGACTGGTCACCTGGGACATCGCGGCGACCCGGCGGCGCTGGTCGAAGGTCGCGATGTGCTGGACGACGGCGACCTCGGCCTCGCGCATGGCCCGCTCGGTCGCGAACTCGGCCGGGGTCGAGGGGTACTCGTCGGCCGAGACGGGCGGCACGTCGCCGCTGTTGTCGCGGGCGTAGGGGCTGTCGGCGGGCAGGTTGCCGCTGACCCGGCCGTAGGCGCCGAGCATGAGCAGCACCAGGCCGGCGACGACGGAGAAGGCGACGTTGCTCAGCCGGAAGGCCAGGAAGTTCCAGCTGGTGTTGAGCACGGCCAGGTTGGCCAGCGCCGACACCAGGAACAGCACGCCGATGACGATCATGACCGTCGAGGCGACCCGCGGGCCGCGCAGCGCGGAGACGACCAGGACCACCGCGGTGACCAGTGAGATCACCGACAGCAGGCCGTTGGACGACAGGCCGAGGACGCGCTCGCCCGCGGTGGAGAAGAACGCCAGGCCGTTGAGCAGGCCGAGGACGCCGAAGACGGCGATCACCCCGGCGACGACGAAGGCGCCGATGCGCTGGACGGTGTAGACGCGGCTGGAGCCCTGCGGGGACCGCCCCGCGTCAGGGGGCCCCTGGTCCTCGGGGCCGGCGGGCGCGGTGCCGGCGGGTCCGGTGTCGGCGGGCGCGGTGCCGGCGGGTCCGGTGTCGGCGGGCGCGGTGCCGGCTCGCGCGGGGTCGGCGGGCGCGGTGGGGGTCGCCGGCGTGCGGTCGGCCGTCCGCTTCCGGTGCAGGGACAGGGCCACGGCGTGCTCCTCGGGTCGAGTGGTGCTGACTTGGGTTGTTCCCTATCCGGTCGTGTCCAGACGCATCTGGTTGCGGACTTTCCCCGTCCGCATGTCCGCCGGGCGTGTCGTGATCTCCCCGGGGAGGTCTCCGGGGGAAGAGCGGGCGCCCCTTCTCCGTTCAGGAGGCGTGATCCAGCCGTTCGACACCCAGCCGTTCCCGACCGACCTGCACTCCGACTTCCTGCGCGCCGACCTGTTCTTCTCCATGGGGCAGCCGGTCGAGGCCGCGCGCGTCCTCGAGCCGCTCGTGGCGGCCGAGCCGGGCAACGAGGCGGCGCTGGAGCTCCTGGCGCGCAGCTACTTCGGCTCGGCGCAGCTGCAGAAGGCCGAGGACGCCCTCCGCCGGCTGGTCGGGCTCGCGCCGGCCAACGGGTGGGCCCGCCGGGCGCTGGCGCGCACGCTGGAGCGGCAGAGCCGCCGGGACGAGGCCGTCGCCCACCACCGGATGGCCGACGCCCTCGGCGCGGGGTGACGGCCCTCGGCGCGGGGTGACGGCCCTCGGCGCGGGGTGACGGCCCTCGGCGCGGGGTGACGGCCCTCGGCGCGGGGTGACGGCCCTCGGCGCGGGGTGACGGCCCTCGGGGCGCGGGGCGACCGTTCTTGCCGGATCCGCCACGGAGGTTGACCTCGAGCCGACGTGAGGTCCTAGCGTCGCCGGCGTGAGCATGGAGATGACCGCGTGGTCGGCGCTCTCGCGGGCCACGCACGCCCGCGACGACCGTCGCGGGATCTCCCGCGCCACGCTGCGGCGGGTGGTGACGTACGCGCGGCCGCACCGCGCCCGCATCGCCGCCTTCGTGGCGGTCGGCGTCGTCGAGGCGGTGCTCGCGGTCGCCACCCCGCTGCTGGCGGGCCTGGTGGTGAACGAGATCGTCGGGGGCGGGAGCACCTCGACCGTCGTCGGCCTCGCCGTCCTCATCGCCGGGCTGGCACTCGCCGGGACGGCGCTGGGCCTGCTCGGGCGGTGGCTGTCGTCCACCCTCGGGGAGGGGCTGATCCTCGACCTCCGCACCGCGGTCTTCGACCACGTGCAGCGGATGCCGGTCGCCTTCTTCACCCGGACCCGCACCGGCGCGCTGGTGTCCCGCCTCGACAACGACGTCCTCGGGGCCCAGCGCGCCTTCAGCGACACGCTCTCCGGGATCGTCAGCAACACCGTCACGCTGCTGCTCGCGCTCGCGGCGATGCTGACCCTCTCCTGGCAGGTCACCGTCCTGGCCCTGCTCCTGCTGCCGGTGTTCCTGCTCCCCGCGCGCCGGATCGGCCGGCAGCTGGCCGGCCTGCAGCGGGTGGCCGCGGAGTCCAACGCCGCGATGACCGGGCAGACGACGGAGCGGTTCTCCGCACCCGGCGCCACGCTGGTCAAGCTCTACGGCAGCCCCGACGCCGAGTCGGCCCGGTTCGCCGCCCGGGCGCGGGCGGTGCGCAACGTCGGCGTGCGGACGGCGATGGTGCAGTGGGCCTTCATCAGCGCGCTCACGCTGGTGTCGGCGCTGGCCCTCGCGCTCGTCTACGGCCTGGGCGGCACGTACGCGCTGGGCGGCTCGCTCGACCCGGGCGCCGTCGTGGCGCTGGCCCTGCTGCTCACCCGGCTGTACGCGCCGCTGACCGCCCTGGCCAGCGCGCGGGTCGACGTCGCCTCGGCCGTGGTCAGCTTCGAGCGGGTCTTCGAGGTGCTCGACCTGGTGCCGCTGGTCCGGGAGCGGCCGGGCGCCCGCGAGGTCCCCGAGGGCCCGGTGTCGGTGGAGCTCGACGGCGTCACCTTCGCCTACCCGTCGGCCGACCGCGTCTCGCTCGCCTCGCTGGAGGACGTCGCCCGGCTCGACGGCCGCGGCGGCGTGGACGTCCTGCACGACGTGTCCTTCGCCGTGCAGCCGGGCCAGGTCGTCGCGCTCGTGGGGTCCTCCGGCGCCGGGAAGTCGACGATCGCCTCGCTGGTGCCGCGCCTCTACGACGCCGACGCCGGGGCGGTGCGGCTGGGCGGCGTCGACGTGCGCGACCTGACCTCGGCCTCGATCCGGCGCACCGTCGGCGTGGTCACCCAGGACGGGCACCTGTTCCACGAGTCGCTGCGGGACAACCTGCTGCTGGCCGCGCCCGCGGCGACCGACGCCGACCTGTGGGACGCGCTCACCCGCGCCCGGCTGGCCGACCTCGTCGCCGCGCTGCCCGACGGACTGGACACCGTGGTCGGCGAGCGCGGCTACCGCTTCTCCGGGGGTGAGCGGCAGCGGCTGACCATCGCCCGGCTGCTGCTGGCCCGCCCCCGCGTCGTGCTGCTCGACGAGGCCACCGCCCACCTCGACGCCACGAGCGAGGCCGCCGTGCAGGAGGCCCTGGACGAGGCGCTCGAGGGGCGGACGGCGATCGTGATCGCGCACCGGCTGTCGACCGTGCGCGCGGCCGACTGCATCCTCGTGCTGGAGGGCGGCCGGGTCGTCGAGCGCGGCCGGCACGACGAGCTGCTCGCGCTCGACGGGCGCTACGCCGAGCTGTACCGCACCCAGTTCGGCCAGCCGGTCCCCGCCTGAGCGGTACGGGCGGGTGTCGTCCCGATCTGGCAGGGTCCCGCGCGTGCCGACCCTGGACGAGGTCACCGCCGCCCTCCGCGCCTCCTGGTGCCGGGAGACCTGCGATCCCGGCGACGTCGCCCACTGGACGCCGGCCAACCCGGCGCGCGGCCAGTGCGGCCCGACCGCGCTGGTCCTGCACGACCTGTTCGGCGGTGACCTGCTGCTCGCCGAGGTGCACCTGCCCGACGGGTCGCGGCAGGGCGTGCACTGGTGGAACCGGCTGCCCGACGGCCGCGAGGTGGACCTGACCCTCGAGCAGTTCGCCCCGCACGAGGTGGTGCAGCGTCCGCGGGTCGTCGTCCGCCCGGAGGGGCTGCCCGGGTACGGGGCCGACCAGTACCTCCGGCTGCGGTCGGCGGTCCTCACCCGGCTCGGCTGGACGACCGGGACCTGGATCGCGGACACCCACTGACGCCGGCCGGGGGCTGCGCCGGCTGACCGGGGCGGCCGCGGCCCGGCGGGTAGCGTCTGCCCGCGTGTTCGTCCTGCTCTCCACCAGCGACACCGACCTCCTCTCCGCCCGCGCCAGCGGTGCCGACTGGCGGCTGGGCAACCCCGTCCGGCTCGGCGCCGACGGCATCGCGGCCCTGACCGACGGCGCGCGGCTGGTCGTCGTCCGGATCCTCGGCGTGCGGCGGCAGTACGAGGAGATGCTCGCGCCACTGCTCGCCGGCCCCGCGCCGGTCGTCGTCCTCGGTGGGGAGCAGGTGCCCGACGCCGAGCTGATGGAGCTGTCCACCGTCCCGATGGGCGTGGCCACCGAGGCGCACGGCTACCTGGCGCAGGGCGGCCCGGACAACCTCGTCCAGCTGCACCGGTTCCTCTCCGACACGGTGCTGCTGACCGGGGAGGGCTTCGAGCCGCCGATCGTCGCGCCGGACTGGGGCGTGCTGGAGCGCGAGAGCCGGGGGAGCGGCCCGCGGATCGCCGTCCTCTACTACCGGGCGCACCACCTGGCCGGGAACACCGCCTTCGTCGAGTCGCTGTGCACGGCGGTCGAGGACGCCGGCGGGCAGGCGCTGCCGGTGTTCGTCAGCTCGCTGCGCAGCGTCCCCGACGACCTGCTCGACGTGCTGCGCACCGCCGACGCCCTGGTCGTCACCGTGCTCGCCGCCGGCGGCTCGCGGCCGGCGACCGCCTCGGCCGGCGGGGACGACGGCGCGTGGGACGTCGGCCAGCTCGCCGCGCTCGACGTGCCGGTGCTCCAGGGGCTGTGCCTCACCCGGTCGCGCGCGGACTGGCTGGCCGACGACGACGGCCTCTCGCCGCTCGACGTGGGCAACCAGGTGGCGATCCCGGAGTTCGACGGGCGCCTGATCAGCGTGCCGTTCTCCTTCAAGGAGACCGACTCCGACGGCCTGACCTCCTACGTCGCCGACCCCGAGCGGGCGGCGCGGGTGGCCGGGACGGCGGTGGCCCACGCCCGGCTGCGGCACACCCCGCCGGGCGAGCGCCGCATCGTGGTGATGCTGTCGGCCTACCCGACCAAGCACGCGCGCATCGGGAACGCCGTCGGCCTGGACACCCCGGCGTCGGTGGTGCGGCTGCTGGCCGCGATGCAGGGGCAGGGCTACGACGTCGGCCCCTTCGACGGCCCGGACGCGCTGCCCGGCGTGGCCGACCTCGACGGCGACGCGCTCTTCCACGCGCTCATCGCCGCCGGGGGCCAGGACGCCGACTGGCTGACCGAGGAGCAGCTGTCGGGCAATCCTGTGCGCATCCCCGCCGCGGAGTACCGGCGGTTCTTCGACACGCTGCCCGAGGACCTCCGCGCGGCGGTGACCGGGCACTGGGGCGAGGCGCCGGGCTCGCTGTTCGTGGACGGGAGCGACATCGTGTTCGCGGCGCTGCGCGCGGGCAACGTCGTCGTGATGGTGCAGCCGCCGCGCGGCTTCGGCGAGAACCCCATCGCGATCTACCACGACCCCGACCTGCCGCCCTCGCACCACTACCTGGCCGCCTACTGGTGGCTGCGGTCGGTCTTCGACGCGCACGCGGTGGTGCACGTGGGCAAGCACGGCAACCTCGAGTGGCTGCCGGGCAAGACGGTTGGCCTGTCGGCCTCCTGCGGCCCGGACGCCGCGATCGGGGACCTGCCGCTGGTCTACCCGTTCCTGGTCAACGACCCGGGCGAGGGCTCGCAGGCCAAGCGCCGGGCGCACGCCACGCTGGTCGACCACATGGTGCCGCCGATGGCGCGCGCCGACTCCTACGGCGACGTCGCGCGCCTGGAGCAGCTGCTCGACGAGCACGCCAACGTGGCCGCGATGGACCCGGCGAAGCTGCCGGCGGTGCGCGCGCAGATCTGGACCCTGCTGCAGGCGGCGAAGCTCGACCACGACCTGGGGCTGCACGAGCGGCCGGAGGACGACCACTTCGACGAGATGATCCTGCACGTCGACGGCTGGCTCTGCGAGATCAAGGACTCCCAGATCCGCGACGGCCTGCACGTGCTCGGGACGCCGCCGTCGGGCTCCGACCGGGTCGACCTGGTGCTGGCGATGCTCCGGGCGCGGCAGATCTGGGGCGGGGCGGTGGCGCTGCCCGGCCTCCGCGAGGCGCTGGGCCTGCCCGAGGACGGCACCGCGGGCCTCAAGGCGACCGACGCCGTCGAGGCGCGGGCCGAGGCCCTCGTCGCCGGCATGGAGGAGGCGGGCTGGACGATCGGCGCCGTCGGGCCGGTGGTCCGCGGGGTCCTCGGCCGCGAGGACGAGCAGGTGGCCGCCGTCCTGCGGTTCGCCGTCGACGAGGTGGTGCCGCGGCTGGAGCGCACCACCGACGAGCTCGACGCCACGCTGCACGCCCTCGAGGGCGGTTACGTCCCGGCCGGGCCCTCGGGCTCGCCGCTGCGCGGGCTGGTCAACGTGCTGCCGACCGGGCGCAACTTCTACTCGGTCGACCCGCGGGCCGTGCCGTCGCGGCTGGCGTGGGAGACGGGGCAGGCGATGGCCGAGTCGCTGGTCGAGCGGTACCTGGCCGACACGGGGGAGTACCCGCCGTCGGTGGGCCTGTCGGTGTGGGGGACCTCGGCGATGCGGACCTCCGGCGACGACGTCGCCGAGGTGCTCGCGCTGCTCGGCGTCCGCCCGGTGTGGGACGACGCCTCGCGGCGGGTGACGTCGCTGGAGGCGGTGCCGCTCGACGAGCTCGGCCGGCCGCGGATCGACGTCACGGTGCGCATCTCCGGGTTCTTCCGGGACGCCTTCCCGCACGTGGTGACCATGCTCGACGACGCCGTGACGCTGGTGGCGGGGCTGGACGAGCCGGCGTCGCGGAACTTCGTGCGGGCCCACGTGGACGCCGACGTGGCCGCGCACGGCGACCGGCGGCGGGCGACCACCCGCGTGTTCGGCTCCAAGCCCGGCGCCTACGGGGCGGGGCTGCTGTCGCTGATCGACTCGCGGAACTGGCGCGGCGACGCCGACCTGGCCGAGGTGTACGCGGTCTGGGGCGGCTACGCCTACGGCCGCGACCTCGACGGCGTGCAGGCCCGGCCGGACATGGAGACGGCCTACCGGCGGATCGCGGTGGCGGCGAAGAACGTCGACACCCGCGAGCACGACATCGCCGACTCCGACGACTACTTCCAGTACCACGGCGGGATGGTGGCGACCGTCCGCGCACTGACCGGGACCGCGCCGCGGGCCTACATCGGCGACTCGACCCGGCCCGAGCAGGTGCGCACCCGGTCGCTCACCGAGGAGACCTCGCGCGTCTTCCGGGCGCGGGTGGTCAACCCCAAGTGGCTCTCGGCGATGCGCCGGCACGGCTACAAGGGCGCCTTCGAGCTGGCCGCGACCGTCGACTACCTGTTCGGCTACGACGCCACGACCGGCGTGGTGGCCGACTGGATGTACGAGAAGCTCACCCAGACCTACGTGCTGGACCCCGAGAACCGCGAGTTCATGGAGAAGTCCAACCCGTGGGCGCTGCACGGCATCGCCGAACGGCTGCTCGAGGCGGTCGACCGGGGCATGTGGGCAGAGCCGGACCCCGCGCTGCTGGCCGACCTGCGGCAGGCCTACCTCGACACCGAGGGCGACCTCGAGGGCGGGGAGACCCCGGCGCAGTCGGGGGCGCCGGCCTGAGGCCCTCCCGCGGGGCCGGCACCCGGGTTCACGCGGCCGACCACTGGGTATGCGATCTCCATGGGCATCCTGAACCGACTCCTGGGAACTGCTGAGACCACGGCTCGTCGGGGCGCCGCCGGAGGCCGCGGCGCCGCGGGTCGTGCGACGACCGGCCGCGGCATGGGGCGTGGCATGGGACGCGGCGTGAGCACCGGGCGCAGCGCCGGCATGGGCCGCACCCGCATGTCGGCCGGCACCCCGACGCGGCGCATGGGCCGCGGGGCGCCGACCACCGCGGCCTCGGGCGGGCTGGGCCGGCTGCTCGGCTCGCTGACCGGCCGCCGCTAACCGATCCGGGCGCAGGCGGCGGCGACCAGCAGCACGACGGTCGCCGCCGTCTCGCCCATCGCCCCCATCACGTCCCCGGTGACCCCGCCGAGGCGTGCCGACGCGCGCGCACGCACCGCCTCGGCGGCCAGCAGCCCCGCCGCCGCGGCCCCGGCCAGGACCGCCGCCGCTGCCGGATCGCCGTCGAGCCATCCCGCCGCCGCGGCGCCGGCCAGGGTGAGGACGACCCACCCGGCCAGCCACGACCGCGACACGGTGCCCGCCACCGCGCGGCCCAGGGACGAGCCCTCCGCCGTGGGCGTCCCGGGCAGGCCGGTCCGGGCCATGGCCAGCCGGGCCACGACCACCGCCGTCCACAGGGCGAGCCATCCGCCGTCCCGGTCCAGCAGCGCCGCCCCTGCCGCCGCCTGCAGCAGCAGCGTGAGGACGAGCGTGACCACCCCGAACGGGCCGACGTCGCCCTGGTGCATCACCTGCAGTGCCCGCTCCCGGCCGCGCAGGGGTCCCAGGCCGTCGGCGGTGTCGGCGAGCCCGTCGAGGTGCAGCGCCCGGGTGAGCGCCGCCAGGACCGTGAGGGCCGCGACCGCGCCGGCCAGCGGGGAGACCAGCTGCGCCCCGAGGACGCCGACCCCGGCCGCCGCCCCGCCCAGCGCCAGCCCGACCAGCGGCGCCCACGGCAGCACCCCGCGCGTCGACGTCGCCGCGGCCGCGGGCACGCGGACCACGGTCAGCAGCGCGACCGACTCCAGCGGCCCGGCCCACCACACGCGCCGGTCGCTCACCGCAGGCGCTGCGGCAGGCCCGCCACGACGAACCACACCTCGTCGGCGGTCCCGGCCAGCCGCTGGTTGACCTCGCCGAGGGTGTCGCGGAACAGTCGGCCCGCCCGGGACTCCGGCACCACCCCGAGCCCCACCTCGTCGCTGACCGCGACGACGTGCGCCGGGGTCATCGCCCAGGCGTTGACCAGCGCGTCGACCCGCCCGGCCAGCCGGCCGGCGGAGCCCGGCTCACCGGTCCACACGCCGGTCTCGTCCATGAGCGCGGCGACCCACGTGGTCACGCTGTCGACCAGCACCGTGCCGCCGCGCAGGAGATCGCTGGGCGCCGTCGTCTCGAGCGTCGTCCAGGCGGCCGGCCGGCGGGCGCGGTGCGCGGCGACCCGGCGGGACCACTCGGCGTCGTCCGGGGCGGCGGCCGAGGTGGCCAGGTAGACGACGTCGGGCCGGTCGGCGACCAGCGACTCGGCGTGTGCGGACTTGCCCGACCGGGAGCCGCCCAGCACCAGCACCCTGCTCACCGGGCGACCGCCGCGCCGAGCTCCAGCCGGGTGACCGTGCCGTTGTGCGGCGTCACCGCGGGCAGTCCCGCCGGGCCGAGCCCGGCCGCCACCGCCTGGGCGGCGCGGATGGTGTCGCCGTGGGTGACGAGCGCGACCACGCCGGCCGGCGGGTCCTCCCGCAGGCGGGCGAGGAGAGCCGCGACCCGGGCGTGCAGGTCGGCCAGGCTCTCGCCGCCCTCGGCCGCCCAGTGCGGGTCGGTCCAGTCGACGACGTCCCACAGTTCCCGCGACGGCCGGCCCTCGAGCACCCCGTAGCCCTGCTCGCGCAGCGCCTCCGTCGTGGTGAACGGCAGCCCGGTGGCGGCGGCGCAGTGCTCGGCGGTCTGCACCGCCCGCAGCAGGTCGGACGACAGCATCGCCCCGGGCCGGAGCGCGGCCAGCTCCCGTGCCGCGCCGGCGGCCTGCTCGTGCCCGAGGCCGGTGAGGGGGACGTGCGCCGTCTGGCCCTGCATGAGCCCGGCGGCGTTCCACTCGCTCTGGCCGTGGCGGACGAGGAGGAGGGTGAGCGGTCGGGCCATGGTGGTCGCCGAGCGTAGGACAGGCGGGCGGAGGGCCCTGCGCCGGTGCTCGTACCGTCGCGGAGGTGAGCATCCCCGTCCGCCCCGGTGCCGCCCGTCCCGCCGCCCAGGCCGCCGGCCCCGACCCGCTGGCACCGCTGCTCGACCTGCCCGGCGTCCGGGACGCCGCCGACGCCGCCCGCGCCGGCATCGACCGGCTGCTGGCGCACCGGCTCATGCGCAACCGGTCGGCCGAGGTCAGCAGCGAGTCGGCGCTGCGCGGCGCCCGCGCCTCCGCCGCGCTCGACGGGGTCGACGTCCCGCTGGCCGACCTGCGGGCCGGCTCGGTCGACGACCCGGTGGTGCAGGGGTCGCTGCGGGTCTCGGTGGGGCTGGGCTCGATGGTCGACACGTGGGCGAAGGCGCCCGGGCAGGTGCTGGCGCGGCTGCACGTGCTGGCCGCCGCCGACGTCGCCGACCGGGGCGACCTCGGCCGCCCCGGACCGCACGCCGGGCCGCGGCTGAGCGGCCTGTTCTCGGTGGTGACCGGCACGTCCACGGTGCCGGCGGTGCTCGTGGCCGGCCTGGTGCACGGCGAGCTCGCCGCGCTGGCGCCCTTCGGCACCGCCGACGGGGTCGTCGCCCGGGCCGCCGGCCGACTGACGACGATCGGCCGCGGGCTCGACCCCAAGGCGGTCTCGGTGCCCGAGGTCGGCTTCGCCGAGCTGGGCGGGGACGCCTACCGCGAGCGGCTGGCCGGCTACGCCTCCGGCGGTCCCGACGGCGTCGCGGCGTGGCTGGTGCACTGCTGCCGCGCCACCGAGCTCGGCGCCCGGGAGGGCCTGGCGATCGCCGAGGCCATCCTGCGCGGCTGACCGTTCCGCCCTGCGCCCGGCGGGGGCGCGGGGGAGAGTGGGGCGATGCGCTACCTCGACGTCGACGGGCTCGGCCGGGTCAGCCGGATCGGCCTGGGCACCTGGCAGTTCGGCTCTCGCGAGTGGGGCTACGGCGAGGGCTACGCCGAGGGGGCCGCGCGCGACATCGTCCGCCGCGCCCGCGACCTCGGCGTCACGCTGTTCGACACCGCGGAGGTCTACGGCTTCGGCCGCAGCGAGCGGATCCTCGGCGAGGCGCTGGGCGCGGAGCGCACCGAGGTCGTCGTCGCCTCGAAGGTCTTCCCCGTGGCGCCGTTCCCGCCGGTGGTCCGCGCCCGGCTGGAGGGCAGCGCCCGGCGGCTCGGGCTGCAGCGGATCCCGCTGTACCAGGTGCACCAGCCCAACCCGGTCGTCCCCGACAGCGTGATCATGCCGGGGCTGCGGCAGCTGCTCGACGAGGACCGCATCGGCGCCGCGGGCGTCTCGAACTACTCGCTGGCCCGCTGGCGAGCCGCCGACGCGGCGCTGGGCCGGCCGGTGCTGGGCAACCAGGTGCAGTTCTCGCTGGCCCGGCCCGGAGCGCTCGAGGACCTCGTGCCCTTCGCCGAGCGCGAGGGGCGGATCGTCATCGCCTACAGCCCGCTGGCGCAGGGGCTGCTCGGCGGCCGCTACGGCGTCGACAACCGGCCCGGCGGGGTGCGCGCGGCCAATCCGCTGTTCGGCACGGAGAACCTCCGCCGGGTCCAGCCGCTGCTCGACGTCCTGCGCGAGGTCGCCGACGCGCACGGCGTCCGGCCCGGGGCGATCGCGCTGGCCTGGCTGGTCTCGCTGCCGCAGGTGGTGGTCATCCCGGGTGCCTCGAACGTGGAGCAGATGGAGGCCAACGCCGCGGCCGGCGACATCGACCTGCGGCCCGATGAGCAGCAGGCCCTGACCGCGGCGGCGCGGGCGTTCACGCCGGTGTCGGCCGTCCGCACGCTGGCCGACGGGATGCGCGAGCGCCTCGACGGCGTGCGGGAGCGGCTCGGCGTCTGAGCGGCCGGTGTGCGCCGGGGGCCTCAGGCGCCCCGGCGCCGCCACCGGCCGGCGGCCGGGACCGCGACCGGCACCGCAGCGGAGGCCGCCGTGGCCACCGCGCGCAGCGCCCGCCGCCGCGAGTACCAGGCCAGCCCGGCGACCGCGGCGCCCACGCCCATCGCGGCGCCGGTGACCACGGGGGCCGGCGGCACGGCGAAGCGCGAGCGCATCGACACCGGCCGGGTGAACTCCAGCACCGGCCAGCCGCGCTCGGCGGCCGCCCTGCGCAGCGCCCGGTCGGGGTTGACCGCCGTCGGGTGCCCGACCGCCGAGAGCATCGGCAGATCGGTGACCGAGTCGCTGTAGGCGTAGCAGTCGGCCAGGTCGTAGCCGCTCTCGGCGGCCACCTGCCGCATCGCCTCGGCCTTGTTCTCCCCGTAGGCGTAGAACGCGATCTCGCCGGTGTAGCGGCCCTCGGCCGTCACCATGCGGGTGGCCACCACCCGGTCGGCGCCGAGCATCTCGCCGATGGGCTCGACCATCTCCGCACCGCTGCTGGAGACGATGACGATCTCCCGCCCCGCCGCCCGGTGGAACTCGATGAGGTCGGCGGCCTCGGCGTAGACCAGCGGGTCGACGATCTCGTGCAGCGTCTCGGAGACGATCTCGTGCACCGTCGCGACGTCCCAGCCGGTCGCCATGTCGGTGATCTGGGCCCGCATCCGCTCCATCTGCGTGGCGTCGGCGCCGGCCAGGGAGAAGACGAACTGCGCGTAGGCGCCCTTGAGCACGGCACGGCGGTTGATCAGCCCGCCCGCGAAGAACGGGCGGCCGAAGGCCAGGGTGCTGGACTTGGCGATGACCGTCTTGTCCAGGTCGAAGAACGCCGCGGCGCGGGTCACGGTTCACGACTGTAAGACCACGGGAGGGGGGTGACGGGTCCCCGCGCGCCGTCCACACCCCTCCGGGTCATCCACAGGCCGTCGCTCCGCGGGCCGGGCGCCGCCGCGGTGCGCTGGGCTCGGCGCGTGCTCCCGCGTCCCGTCCCCCCACCGTCCCGCCCGCTCGTCGTCAGCGTCGACGAGGACCTGCTCGACGACGTCCTGCGCGTCCTCGCCGCCGCCGGCACCGAGCCCGAGGTCGCCACCGGCGGTCCGGCGCTGCGCCGTGCGCACCGCGAGGCCGGGCTGGTGCTGCTCGGCGCCGACGTCCTCGGCGCCCCGCCGGTCCGCGCGCTGCCGCGGCGCCCGGGCGTGGTCGTGGTCGCGGCGGGCGCGATCCCGGCTCCGGCGTGGGCGGCGGCGGTCGAGCTGGGTGCCGAGCGGGTCGCCGTCCTGCCCGACGACGAGGCCTGGCTCGCCGCCCGTGCCGGCGAGGCGGCGCGCTCGCCGGTGGAGCACGGCTGGCTCGCCGTCGTCGGGGGCGCCTGCGGCGGTGCGGGTGCGAGCACGCTGGCCACCGCGCTGGCCGTCGCCACCGCGGCCCGGGGTGAGGGCGTCCTGCTCGTCGACGCCGACCCGTGGGGCGGCGGGCTCGACCTGCTGCTCGGTGCCGAGGACGCGGAGGGCCTGCGCTGGCCCGCGCTGGCCGGGGTGCGCGGCCGGCTGGCCGGGAACGCGCTGCTCGCGGCGCTGCCCGAGGCCGCCGGCGTGCACGTCCTGGCCGCCGCGCGCGACGAGCCCGCGCCGGTGGTCGCCGGGGCCCTCGCCACCGTGGTCGAGGCCGCACGCGGGTGCGGGCTGCCCGTGGTGGTCGACCTACCGCGGGGCACCGGGCCCGACCCCGCGGCCGAGGCGGTGCTCGCCGAGGCCGATCTCGCCCTGCTCGTCGTGCCCGCCCGGCTGCGCGCCGCCTCGGCCGCGCGCTCCCTGGTGACCGCGGGTCCCTGGTCGGCGGCCCGGGTCCTGATGCGGACCGTGCCGGGCGGCCTGTCGGCGGCGGAGGTCGCCGCGGTGACGGGGTCCCCGGTGCTCGCCGAGCTGGGGCACGACCGCGGCGCACCGTCGCGCGGGGAGCGCGGCGAGCCGCCCTCGGTGGCGGCGCGCAGTCCGCTGGGCGCGGTGACCCGCCTGCTGCTCGGGGAGCTCGCCCGGCCGGAGCGCGCGGCGTGAGCGGCCTGCCGCTGGTCGAGCGGGTGCGCGCCCGGCTCGCGCTGGACCCCGGGCCGCCGAGCCGGGCCGCGGTCGCCGCGCTCGTGCGGGAGGAGGCGGGTCTGCTCGGGGAGACCGACGTCCTCGAGGCGGTGCGCGACGCGGTGTCCGAGCTGGCCGGCGCCGGGCCGCTGGAGCTCCTGCTGCGGACCCCCGGCGTCACCGACGTCCTGGTCAACGGTCCCGGCGAGGTGTGGGTGGACCGGGGGAGCGGGCTGGAGCCCGCGGACGTGCGCTTCCCCGACGAGGACGCCGTCCGCCGGCTGGCGGTGCGGCTGGCCGCCAGCGCCGGCCGCCGGCTCGACGACGCCGCGCCGTGGGTCGACGCCGGCCTGCCCGACGGCACCCGGCTGCACGCGGTGCTGCCCCCGGTGTCGGGCGGGGGGACCTGCCTGTCGCTGCGGGTGCTGCGCCGGTGCTCGCTGGACCTGGCCGACCTCGCCGCCCGCGGGACGCTGCCGGGGGACTCCGAGGCGCTGCTGCGGGCGGTCGTGCGCCGGCGGCTGGCCTTCCTCGTCACCGGCGGCACCGGGTCGGGCAAGACGACGTTGCTGTCGGCGCTGCTGGGGGAGGTGCCGCCGGGCGAGCGGATGGTGCTCTGCGAGGACGCGCCGGAGCTCACCCCGGCGCACCCGCACGTGGTCCGGCTGCTCACCCGGCCGCCGAACGTGGAGGGCGCCGGCCAGGTGACCCTGCGCGACCTGGTGCGCCAGGCGTTGCGGATGCGGCCCGACCGGCTGGTGGTCGGCGAGGTGCGCGGCGCGGAGGTCACCGACCTGCTGGCCGCGCTCAACACCGGGCACGACGGCGGCTGCGGCACCCTGCACGCCAACCGGCCGGCGGAGGTCCCGGCGCGGCTGGAGGCGCTGGGCGTGGCCGCGGGCCTGGACCGGCGGGCCGTGCACAGCCAGGCCGCGGCCGCCCTCGCCGTCGTCGTCCACCTGCGGCGCACTCCGGGAGGCCGGCAGGTGGCCGAGGTCGGCGTGGTGCGCCGCGACGGCGACCTGGTCGCCGTCGACGCCGGCTGGCGGGCCGACGGCGGCCCGTGCCCGGGCGCGGACCGGCTGGCCGGCCTGCTCGACGCCGGCCTGCTCGACGGCGGACCGGCGTGACCGCGGCCCTGGTGGCCGGCGCCCTCGCGCTGCTGGCCTGGCCCGGCGCGGCCTCCCGGCGGCGGGAGCGGCTGCGGCGGTTGGCGGGCGGACCGCGGCCGGTCGCGGCGTGGGCCGCGCCCGGCACCCCGGCCGCCTGGCCGGTCCTCGCCGGCGCCGCGGGGCTGCTGGCCGGCGCGCTGGCCGGTCCGCCGCTGGTGGCCGTCCTCGCGGGGGCGGTCGCGGCGGGGGTGGCCCGTGCCGCGCTCCGGCAGCGCGAGGGCCGTCGGGAGGAGCAGTCGCTCGACGTCCTCGCCGACGCCCTCGCCGCACTGGCCGCCGAGCTCCGCAGCGGCCGGCCGCTCGGGGCGGCCACCGCGTCGGCCGTGGCGGTCGTCCCCGACCCCGGGGCGGCCCGGGAGCTCGCCCGTGCCCTGCGCGCTCCCGAGGCGGTCCCGGCCGGGGCGTCGTCGGAGCTCGGCAGGGCGCACGCGCGGCTCGCGGCGGCCGTGCGGCTCAGCAACCGCACGGGCTGTTCTCTCGCCGCCGTCGCCGGTGCGGTGGAGGACGACCTGCGCGCCCGCCGGCGCCGGCGCGACGAACTGCGCTCGGTGACCGCCGGCCCGCGGGCGAGCGCCGCGCTGCTGGCCGGGCTGCCCCTGCTGGCGCTGGCGATGGGCGGCGGCATCGGCGCACGTCCCTGGACGGTGCTCACCACGACCGTCGTCGGTCAGGGACTGCTCGTGGCGGGGGTGACCCTGGAGGCCGCCGGGCTGGCCTGGTCGGCGCGCCTGGTCCGCCGGGCGCTGCGGTGACCCAGGCCGCGGCGCTGCTGGCGGTCGCCGGTGCGCTGCTGGCGTGGCCGTCCCGGGGCGGGCGCCGCAGCGCGAGGCTGCACGCGGCGGGCCTGCCGAGGACGGCGCGCACAGCGGGGGTGCCCGGGACGGTCCGGCGCCTGGTGCTGCCGGTCCTCGCCGGTCTCGCCGCCGCGCTGCTCGTCGGCGGCGGAGTCGGGGTGGCGCTCGGCGCCGTGACAGCGGTGCTCGCCGACCGGTGGCGCCGGCGGGTCCCGCGCGGCGAGCCGGCCGGGGATGCCCTCGCCGCCGAGCTGCCGGTGGCGTGCGACCTGCTGGGTGTCTGCCTCGCCGCCGGGCTGACGGTGGGCGGCGCGCTGGCCGCC
Source organism: Geodermatophilus amargosae (assembly GCF_041028265.1). Taxonomy (GTDB): domain Bacteria; phylum Actinomycetota; class Actinomycetes; order Mycobacteriales; family Geodermatophilaceae; genus Geodermatophilus; species Geodermatophilus amargosae_A. Next base: position 33,764 of record NZ_JABGCW010000022.1, on the reverse strand, counting down.
GTCGCGACCGCGGTGCCCGGGCCGCTGGGGGACGCGCTCGCCGCCGTCGCCGGCCGGCTGCGGCTGGGTGCGGCGCCCCGGACCGCCTGGCACGACGCGCCGCCTGAACTGGCCGGGCTGGGCCGGGTCCTGGTCCGGGCGGGGGAGTCGGGAGCGGCGGCGGCGCCGGGGCTGCGGGGTCTCGCGGCGGAGGCGCGGGCCGCGGCCCGCAGTCGCGCCGAGGCGGGGGTGCGCCGGGCCGGCGTCTGGGTGCTGGCCCCGCTGGGTCTGTGCTTCCTGCCGGCCTTCGTGTGCCTGGGGATCGCGCCGATGGTCATCGGCATCGCCGGCCAGGTCTTCGGGTGACGGCCGGTGTCCGGGCAGGAGGGGTCAGCGGCCGCGGACCGGCATCGCCGCGGTGTGCGCCGGGACCAGCGACCACGCGGCCGGGACCGACGCGGGCACCGCCCGGGCGACCGGGGCGAGGTCGAGCACCATGCGGGTGGGCTGGAAGGCCTCGGCGTAGCCGATCCGCGCCTGCGCGCCCCAGTGGCGGGCGGAGGCGACGACGGCGTCCGGCTCGACCATCGCCGAGCGCTCCACCTGGGAGGCGTGCGCGGCGAGGGCGTCGAGCTTGCCGGCGAGGAAGGCGGTGACGTCGACGAAGACGCTCGGGGCGAAGGTCAGCGTCGAGGGGCTCTGGTAGTGCAGGACCCGCGGCAGGCGCCGGGCCGCACCGAGGGTGGCGGCGGCGATGGCCCGGTGGTCCTGGTGGCTGTCGTCGGGGGCGTGCACGTAGACGAGGTCGGCGGCGGTGTCCTGCAGCACCTGCTCGATGCGGCGGACGGTCGCCGAGTCGGCCATGACCTCGCAGTCGTGCAGGCCGCCCCACACCAGCCGGGCGCCGATCAGCTCGGCGGCCCGCTGCTGCTCGATGCGCCGGCCGACCACCTGCCGGTCGTCCCCGGGGCCGTTCTCCCCACCGGTCATCACCAGCATGGTCACCGTGTCGCCGGCGGCGACGTGCGCCATCAGCGCGGCACCGCAGCCGAGCTCGACGTCGTCGGGGTGCGCCCCGACGGCCAGGACGCTGCGTCCCGGGGTCCTCGCCGTGCCGTCCATGGCCGCCGTCCTCCGTTCGCCAGGGGCGGCCTGCCCGCCCGACACCTGTCCATCGGCGCCGCCGGCGGCGCCCTCGAGCGCGCCGACCGGTCCTCCCCCCATGGGGGGAGGCCCGGTCGTGCACCACGTGTCAGTCCGCGGTCGGAACCGGGGTCCCGCGGTCGCGACGCCGCCGCGAGACGTACACCGACGTGCCACCCACCGCGCCGGCGGCGGCGAGGGCGATGACGACGCCCATGCCGTTGCCGTCGGCCGGCAGCTCGGTCGAGGACGGGCAGCGGGTGCCGCTGTCCCGCCGGGCGATGCCGTACTCGCCGTACACCTGCCACTGGACCGTCGTGATCGACGCCGGCACCTGCACGGAGAAGGCGCCCTGCCGGGTCCCCGGCGAGAAGCGGGTGACCTGCGTGCCGTCGAACCGGTCGGGCGTCATGTCGTTCAGGCTGCCCCGGCCGACCGTGAGCGTCGCCGACGTCGTGTTCCGATAGCCGAAGACCGCCGTCCACGAGCCGTTCTGGACGGGGGTCACGCAGGTGACCTCCGGCTGGATCCAGCCGTAGTGGGCGCTGGCCGCGCCGGGCGTCACGAGCACCACCGACAGCGCGATCCCGGTGACCACCGCCAGCCGCGTCCCGAGCGGTGCCCTGCGCCGCGGCGTCCTGCCTGCCATGTCGACCCCTTCCGGACCGGGGCGCGCTCCGCCCTCCCGAAGGGGCATCGGACGGCGGGGCGGCCGGGTGCAGGGGGCCGCGGCCGCGATCACCCCGACGGGGGAACGGGTCGGCTCAGCCGGCTACGGGGACGGCGGCGGTCACGACGCGCAGGGCGAGTGCGGCGGCCTCCGGGAACGTCGCGGTCACCGCCCACGGCGGCGGGACGTCCGGCGCCGCCGCGTACTCGCCCTGCCGGACCCGGATCGCCCGCGCACCCACCGCCGCCGCGACGGCGACGTCCTTGCCCGGGCGGTCGCCGATCACCAGCACCCGGTCGGCGGGGACGCCCAGCCGCGCGGCCAGGGCGAGCAGTCCGCCGGGTGCGGGCTTGCGGGCCGCACGGCCGCCGAGCGCGTCGGTGACGAGCACCTCCGACAGCAGGGGGCCGAGGCCGGTCGCGGCGAGTTTGGACACCTGGATGGCCGGGTTGCCGTCGGTCAGGCAGCCCACGGGCACCGCGGCGGCCAGCGTCGCGAGGGCCTCCCGGACGCCGGGGTAGGGACCGAGCCGGGCGGGTGTGCAGGCGGTGAAGGCCGCGACCAGCGCCGGGACGTACCGGGGCAGGTCGCCGGCCGGCACCCCGGCGGCGAGCAGCGCACGGTCGATCGTGCCGCCGCGATCCGACCCGGCCGCGAGCTCCGCGGTCAGGGCGGTGTGCACCCGGGGACCGTCCAGGCCTGCCGACCCGGCGGCGGTGCCGACGTCGGCCGCCGCCGCGGACAGGTAGGCGGCCTGCGGATAGAGGGTGTCGTCGAGGTCGACGACGACGGCCAGCGGCGGCGGGCCGGTCCAGGCGCTCACCACGGGAGGCGGCCGTCGGTGAAGTCGGGCTCGTCGAGGGCCAGCAGGGCGTCGGTCGCCTCGTCGGCGAGGACGGCGGCCACCTGCGACCCGGTCGTGCCGTCGCCGTAGGGACAGGGCAGTCCGGCGGCGCGGGCCTGGCCCCCGGCGCTCGTGTGGGCCGCGGCGGCGGCGAGGACGGTGTCGGCGGCGGAGTCGTCGGCCAGGCCGGCCAGGGTCGTGGTGCCGGCCTCGACGCCCTCCCACCGCGGCGTCGACCCGCGCAGCACGACCACGGGCACCCCCAGGTAGGCGGCCTCCTCCTGGATGCCGCCGGAGTCGGTGACGGCGAGACGGGCGGAGGCCAGCGCCGTCAGCAGGGCGTCGTGGTCGACCGGGCCGCACCGCGTGATCGCCGGGTGCTCCAACTCGGCGTCGAGGCCGGTGGCCGCGAGGCGCGCGGCGGTCCGCGGGTGCACCGGGAACGTCACCGGTCCCACCTGGTCGGCCAGCGCGCGCACCACGCCCACCAGCCGCTTCAACCGCACCGGGTCGTCGACGTTGGTGGGGCGGTGGGCGGTCACCAGCACGCCGCGCCGCTGCGCCACCGGCACCGGCCGGACGCCCCGGGCGACCAACGTGTCGATCACCGGGTTGCCCACGACGAACACCCGCTCGGCGGGCACGCCCTCGGCGGCGAGGAACGCCGCGGCGCGCCGGGTCGGGGCGAGGTGGAGGGCGGCCACGGCCGCGGCCACCCGCCGGTTGACCTCCTCGACACTGCGCGGGTTGAGGCTGCGCAGCCCGGCCTCGAGGTGCGCGAAGGGCCTGCCGGCACCCCGCGCGGCCAGGGCGTAGGCGGGCACGGTGTTCGTGTCGCCCAGGGCCAGCACCACGTCCGGGCGGAAGCGGGCGACCGCGCGTGCCGCGTCGGCGTGCAGGGCGCCGTACCGGGCGGCGGGGTCGCCGGTCGGCAGCGTGAAGCGGCAGGTCGGTGCCAGGCCGAGGGTCTCCTGCAGCCGGGTGGAGAGCGCCGGGTCGGTGTGCTGCCCGGTGTCCACGACGTCGACCCGGTGCCCGGCGGCGGTCAGGGCCGCCACCACGGGGGCGAGCTTGACCACCTCGGGGCGGGTGCCGAAGGGGACGAGGACGTGCCGGCTGCGGCTCACGCGGACACCGCCTCCGCCGCGGAGGGGTCGGCCACCGGGGCGCCGTCGGGTCCGGTGTAGGCCTCGGCGAAGTAGCGGGTCATGCGGACTCCCGGGGTGAACCACAGGTGCGGCAGCGCGGCGTGCGGGTCGCGGATGCCGGTGAGGTGGGTGCTGACGACGTCGGCGCCGGCGGCCAGCGTCAGCGGCAGCCCGCCGGAGAAGCGCGGGTTGATCTCGACCACGGTGGCCCGGCCGTCGTCGGCCACGAAGCCCTGCACGTTGGCCGGGCCGGTCAGCCGCACCGCCTCGAGCGCCGCCGCGACCACCTCGGTGACGGCGGGGGAGTCGAAGGTGGTGCCCTTGACCGAGATCCCCGCCCTGGTGTCGTCGCGCCAGCGGGGCACCACGGTGAGCAGCCCGCCGTCCCGTCCCACCAGGGCGTCGGCGGTGAACTCGCGCCCCTGCAGCCGGGTCTGCGCGATGAGCGAGGCGTCCCCCTCCAGCGCCTCGGCCACCGCGGTGCGGCCGTCGAGCAGGCGCACCCCGCGGCTGCCGCGGCCGGCGCGCGGCTTGACCACCCAGGGGCCGGGCACGGTGACCAGCCCGGCCGCCGTGCCGGTGGTGGCCGGGTGCGGGACGCCGGCGTCGCGCAGCGCGCGGGCGAAGGCGGCCTTGTCGCAGCACACCTCGACGCTGTCCACCGACGGCAGCCAGGTGGCGACGCCGGCGGCGGCGAGCCGGTCGGCGCCGGCGGCGAGGGCGGGGAGCTCCTCGGCCACCGTGCCGATCAGCGCGTCGACGCCGTGCGCCGTCGCCACGGAGACCAGGGCGTCGACGAAGCGCACGTGGTCCGCGCGCGGGACGACCGCACCGACCGTGGCCAGCGCGCAGCCGGCGGCGGTCCAGTCGGCGTCGACGCCGACCACGCGGTGCCCGAGGGCCACCAGGCGGCGGATGACGGCGACTCCCGCCGGGCCGCCCGCGCCGGTGACGAGCACGGCCGCACGGCCGGCGCCGGCAGCGCGGCTCGGGGACGGGGGAGTGGGCGCGGGGTGCAGGGTCGAGGTCACCGGGGCGTCTCCGAGTCGTGCGGGCGGGCGAAGCTGGCGGGGCGCGGGGCGGCGGCCGGCACCGGCGGGGCCGCGGCGGGCGGGGGTGCGGCGGGCCGGGGTGCGGCCGGGCGGCCGGCGGGCGGGACGGCGATGCGGGCGACGGGGACCGTCTGCTGCGGCGCGGTCACCCGGCGCGCGGCCGGGTGCCGGGCGAGGTCCCGGTCGACCGCGGGCCGGGCGAGCAGCCAGCCGCGGGCCCACAGGCGCAGCGCGGACACGCGCGCGTCGGTGACCGGCTCCCACTGCCGCGCGGCGATGCACTCGGCGAGGCAGTCGAGGACGGCGGGGTCTGTCTCGTAGGTGGCGACGGCGACGAGCGTGGCGCTGTGCGCGCCCAGCCCGTCGGCGGCCAGCTCCTGGATGCGCTCGGCCCGGCCATCCGGCGGCAGGTGGCCCAGCCGGTAGTCCACGCGCGCCGCCTCGCGGCGGGCGGCGAGCCGGTCAGAGAGCCGGCGCGGGAGGACGTGGCGGTGCAGCAGCCCGGTCAGGGTGCTGCGCCGCCGGCGGCCCTGCCGCTCGTCGCCCTCGGGAGCCCGGTAGCCCAGGCCGGGACGTGCCCAGCTGTCGGGCCGGCGGGCGGTGTGCCGGCCCGCGACGTCCTGCTCGGCCCGCTCGAGGGCCGGCAGCGTGATCCAGACCATGAGCAGGAAGCCCGCCAGGGTGGCGACCAGGTTCCACACCGTGCCGACCCAGTCGTGGAAGAGGACGAGGGCGCCCTCGCCCCACTGCAGGCCCGCCCACGCCGAGAGCAGCAGCCGGCCGTGGTTGAGCACCAGCAGGGCACCGACGGCGACCACCAGGCCGCCGACGGCGTGCAGCTTGCGGCTGCGGAGGACGACGGCGGTCAGCGCGGTCAGCCCGAGCACCGACAGCACCGACGAGCACGACGCCGTCACGACCGCGTCGATGATCCCGCCGTCGTCCGGGAAGATCAGGACGTGCTGCGACAGCACGCCCGACGCCTGCCCCGGCGCGATCCACCCCAGCACCCGGGCGACCCACGCCGCCTCCAGCACCTGGAGCGGACCGGCCACGTGGCGGAAGCCCAGCACGCAGATCGCCGCGGCGACCGCGAGGTCGAGCAGGACCGGCAGCAGCCGCCGGGTGGACCCGCGCCGGGGCGGGCGGTGGACCGGGGACAGCGCGAGGCCGGCGGCGCTCACCGCTCCTCCCCGGGCTGCACGGCGAACGACCGGGGCCGGGTGCCGGCGGGCGCGGACACGGGGACGGCGGCCACCGGGGCGGGCACGGCCGGCCGCACGGTCGAGGTGGCGCCCGACCGCGTCGTCTTCACCCAGCTGTAGGGACGCCCGAGCATCCCGTCGAGGTAGGCGCGGGAGGTGATCCAGATCGACAGCGCGAACGCCGGCAGGAAGCCCAGCAGCCGCCAGGCCGAGCGGCGTTCCACCCGGCCGACCAGCAGGCCGACGCACAGTTCGGCCAGAGGACCGATGAACAGCAGCATCGACAGCGGCAGCAGCCCGATCACCGGCAGGTCCCCGACGCCGAAGGCCCGCAGGACGGTGAGCAGCAGCCCGAGTCCGGAGAGCATCGGCACGTGGTAGACGGCCAGGAACAGCGACGTCTCGACCTTCTCCACCGGGGAGAGGTACGACGTGCGCATGAGCGGCCACCAGTAGTCGCGCAGGCACTTCTGGTGCCCGCGTGCCCAGCGGTAGCGCTGCTTCCAGAACCGCTGGGCGCTGACCACCGCCTCCTCGAAGTCGATCGCCGAGACGTCGTAGCGCACCCGCTGCCCGGCCATGAGCACGCGCAGGGTCAGGTCGGTGTCCTCGGTGACGGTCTCGGGGTTCCAGCCGCCGAGCGCGCGCAGGGTGCTCATGCGGACCGCGCAGTTGGCCCCGCCGTAGGCGGGCAGCTCGAACAGTGCCTGGCGGCCGTACTCGTTGACCAGGTAGCCGGAGAGGTAGTCGACGAAGACCGTCCCGGCCATGGCCGAGTCCTTGCCGTTGCGGATGACGCACCGGCCCATGACCGCGCCGACCACCGGGTCGCGGAAGTGCCGGACCAGCCGGCGCAGCGACGAGGGCTCGGGCTCGTGGTCGGCGTCGAAGACCAGCACGATCTCGGCGTCCACCAGGCCGAGGGCCTCGTTGAGCGCGCCGGACTTGCCGCCGCCGGCCCCCGGTGGCCGGTGCAGCACGCGCAGCCGCGGCTCCTGCGCCGCCCAGGCGTCGAGCTTCGCGCCGGTCGTGTCGTCGGACCCGTCGTCGACGACGACGAGCGTGAGCCGGTCGGCCGGGTAGTCCAGCGCCAGCAGCGCCGAGACCATCCCGTCGACGACGAGCTCCTCGTTCTTGCAGCCCACCAGGACCGCGACCGGCGGCGTGTAGGTGTCCAGGCCGACGTCGGCGGCGAGCAGGTCGCGCTCGGCCCAGCGGGCAGCGGCGACGGCGAAGGCGAGGTGCCGGCAGAAGTAGACGCCGAACACCACGTTCAGCGCACCGGCGACGACGCCCAGCGTCCGGTCGACGCCGAACAGGACGGCGGCGACGGCGAAGGCGACGGCGTAGCCGACGAGCACGAGCGGCCGGCCCTCAGGGCGGTCGGGATGTGCCATCGCTCCTCCTCCCACCGTGCCGGTGGTGCGCCCGCGCCACCTCACGGCTGATACGGCATCCGAGGCGTCCAGCTGAAGCGGAAGGGCCGACAGCCGGCGCGCCGCCGTCCACAGGACGCCCGCCGTCCACAGCAGGACGGCGGCCGCCGGGCCGGCGACCCGCGGCGGCGAGGGTCGGGACGTGCCCCGCGTCCGGGGCCGCCCGACCCGAGGAGGAGCCCGTGACCGCCGACCACCCGACCGCCGACCACCCGACCGCCGACCACCCCACTGCCGAGGACCCGACTGCCGAGGACCCGACTGCCACGGCCCCGACTCCTGCGGACCCGTCCGCCGGGGGAGCCGGCCGGCTGGGGCGCCGGTGGGCGCGGGTCCGCGCGACCGCCGAGGCTGGCATGAGCACCGCCGAGTACGCCGTCGGGACGGTCGCGGCGTGCGCCTTCGCCGCCGTCCTCTACCGGGTGGTGACCGGCGGCTCGGTCGTCACCGCGCTGGGCGACCTGGTCGACTCCGCGCTCGGAGTCCTGTCCTGACCGCCCGCCGGCCCCGGACCGGCCGCCGTGAGGCGGGCATGGTCACCGCCGAGACCGCCGTCGTGCTGCCGGTGCTGCTGCTGGTGCTCGCCGCCGCCGTCTCCGCCGTCGTGGTCGTCGGTGCCCACCTGCGCTGCGTGGACGCCGCGCGGGAGGGCGCCCGCGCGGCGGCCCGCGGGGAGGACGCGGCGCAGGTGCGCGCGCTGGCGGCGCGGGCGGCTCCCGACGGGGCGGTGACCGCGGTCGTCGTCGCCGGGGAGGAGGTGCGGGTCACCGTCCGCGCGCAGGTGCCGCCGCTGGGCGTCGGGCCGGCCGTCGCGGTCGGGGCGAGTGCCGTCGCGCGCCTGGAGCCCGGAGCGGTTCCGGGATGAGGACGCGCGGGCTCCCGGGAACGGACGGCGAGCGCGGGTCGGCGACGGTCTGGACGACGGCCCTGGCCGGCGTGCTCGCGGTCGTCGGGCTGGCCGCGGTCCTGGTCGGCGCGGCGGCCGTCGCCCGCCACCGCGCCGGGTCCGCCGCCGACCTCGCCGCGCTCGCCGCCGCAGCGCGGGCCGTCACCGGAGACCCCGCCGCGTGCCCGGTCGCCGCGCAGGTCGCCGAGGCCAACGGCGCCGTCCTCGCCGACTGCACGGTCGGGCCGGGCGCGGTCGTCGACGTGCGGGTGGCGGTCACCGTCCCGCTCGGTCCGCTGGGGAACCGGCGCGCCGAGGCCCTCGCCCGCGCCGGGCCGGTGCCGCCGGACGGCTCAGAAGACCAGGTCGTCCTCGACGTGCCCGCCGCCGGTGTCGGCGGGAGCGTCCGCGGGAGGCGGGTCCCCGGCGGCGTCCTCGGACCGGGCGGCCGGCCGGCCGACGCCGGGGCGGCGCAGCAGGCCCCGGACCGGGCCGGTCGGCATGACGTGGACGGGATCGTCGTCGGCCGCATCCGCGTCCTCCCCGGCGCCCTCGGCGGCGGCCAGCTCGTCGAGGACGACGTCGAGCACGCGCACCGCTCCGGCCTTGTCCAGCGGGTCGTTGCCGTTGCCGCACTTCGGCGACTGCACGCAGGACGGGCAGCCGCTCTCGCACTCGCAGCTGGCCACGGTGGCCCGGGTGGCCCGCAGCCAGCGCCGCAGCGCCGCGAAGCCGCGCTCGGCGAAGCCCGCGCCGCCCGGGTGCCCGTCGTAGACGAACACCGTCGCGGTGCCGGTGTCGGGGTGCAGCGCGGTCGACAGCCCGCCGAGGTCCCAGCGGTCGCAGGTGGCCAGCAGCGGCAGGATCCCGATCGCGGCGTGCTCGGCGGCGTGCAGCGATCCGGGCAGCGCCAGGTCGTCGACGTCCGCGCGGGCCACCGCGTCGGCGTCGAGGGTGAGCCACACCGCCCGGGTGCGCAGCTGGCGCGGGGGGAGGTCCAGGGGGAACTCCGCGAGCACCTCGCTGGTGCCGGCCCGCCGCCGCTGGTAGGCCACGACCTGGTTGGTCACGTCGACGACGCCGGTGTGCGCGGTGACCGTCCCCAGCCGGCGGGTCCGCTCGATCGTCCCGATCGACAGGTCGGTGACGTCGCGGGCCACGGTGGTCCACTCGGGGCTCTCGGCGTGCACCACCGCGCACGCGTCGTCGGGGTCGAACTCGTCGACGACGAAGGTCTCGCCGCGGTGCACGTAGAGCGCGCCGGTGTGCACGGTCGAGTGCGCCGCCCCGCCGTCGACGGTGCCCAGCAGCCGGCCGGTGCCGGCCTCGATGATGGCCACGGGCTCGCCGCCGCTGCCGCGGATGTCGACGTCGGGACGTCCGCGGCCGGCCCAGTACCAGCCGGCCGGGCGCCGCCGCAGGTCCCCGGCGGCGACGAGCTCCTCGAGCCGGGCCTCGGCCACCGCGCCGCCGAAGTCGGGCAGGTCCTCCGGGGTCAGCGGGAGCTCGGCGGCCGCGGAGCACAGCTGCGGGCCGAGGACGTAGGGGTTGGCGGGGTCGGTGACGGTGGCCTCGACCGGCCGGCCGAACACCGCGCGCGGGTGGTGGGCCAGGTAGTGGTCCAGCGGGTCGTCGCGGGCCACGAAGACGACGAGGGACTCGCGCTGCGCGCGCCCGGCGCGGCCGGCCTGCTGCCAGAGGGAGGCCAGCGTGCCCGGGTAGCCGGCGAGCACCACGGCGTCGAGGCCGGCGATGTCGATGCCCAGCTCGAGGGCGTTGGTGGTGGCCACGCCGAGCAGGTCGCCCGCGGACAGCGCGCGCTCGAGCTCGCGGCGCTCCTCGGGCAGGTAGCCGCCGCGGTAGGAGTCGACCCGCCGGACGAGGTCGCCGCGGCCGCGGTCGGCGAGCAGCCGGCGGGCCTGCTCGGCCACCGTCTCGGCGCTGCGCCGCGACCGGACGAACGCCAGCGTGCGTGCGCCGCGCTCGACCAGGTCGGCCAGCAGCCCGGCGGTGTCCGCGGCGGCCGACCGGCGCAGCGGCGCGCCGAGCTCGCCGGTGTGCTCGGTCAGCGGGGGTTCCCACAGCGCGAAGGTGGCGCCCGGGCGCGGCGAACCGTCGTCGGTGACGGCGACGACCGGCGCCCCGACCAGCCGGGTCGCCGCCGCGGCCGGCTCGGCCACGGTGGCCGAGGCCAGCACGAACACCGGGTCGGCGCCGTAGCGGCGGCAGATGCGCCGCAGCCGCCGCAGCACGTGCCCGACGTGGGAGCCGAACACCCCGCGGTAGGCGTGGCACTCGTCGATGACGACGTAGGCCAGCCGGCGCAGGGTCGACGACCAGCGCTGGTGGGCCGGCAGCACGCCGCGGTGCAGCATGTCCGGGTTGGTGACGATCCACCGCGAGTGGCGGCGCACCCAGTCGCGCTCCTCGGCGGGGGTGTCACCGTCGTAGGCCGCCGGCCGCACCGACGGGTCGGCGAGCGCGGCCACCGCGGCCAGCTGGTCGCGGGCCAGGGCCTTGGTCGGGGCGAGGTAGAGGACGCAGGCGCGCGGGTCCTCCACGAGCCGGGTGAGGGCCGGCAGCTGGTAGGCCAGCGACTTGCCCGACGCCGTGCCCGTGGCCACCACGACCGAGGTGCCGTCGTGGGCGAGCTGCGCGGCCTCGACCTGGTGCCGCCACGGCTCGCGCACGCCCTGCTGCTCCAGCCGCCCGCGCAGCGCCGGGTCCACCCACTCCGGCCAGGGCAGGGTCCGGCTCTGCCGCACCGCGAGCCGGTGCACGTGGGTGACCGGCGACTCCTCCTCGGCGGTGCCGGCCAGCAGGTCATCGAGCAGCTCCGCGCCGGGGGGCACGCTCCCCGGCGACGTCCCGGCCGACCCGTGCCCGGCGGCCGACCCGTGGACGGCCGGACCGCCGCTCACCTGCGCCTCCCGGGACGCGTCACCCCCCGATGACCCCTCGCGGCCGGATGGGGGAGCAGCCGGCCGGACCGGGTGGAGCGTGGTCACCCCACCACTGTCACACCCGGGGGCAACCCCGCCGTCCGCCCGGCCGGCCTCCGGAACGGGGTCGGCTCAGGGGCAGACCGCGGAGTGTGATCTCCCTTACACTCGCGCGGCGTCCCGGGCGGTCCGCTCGCCGACGTGCTCTCCGCCGACCGGGGACGCGAGCCGCCCGGCGGTGGCCGACCGCTCGGAGGTACTGATGCCGGACAATGATCTCTCCGGCGGGGACGTCGTCCTCGTGACGGCAGCCCTCGTCGTCTCGCTGGCTGCGCTCGTCTTCGCCTGGTCCCTCGTGCGAGCCGTCCTGGGCGCCGAGCAGGGCACCGCCCGCATGCGCGAGATCGCCCAGGCCGTGCAGGAGGGTGCCGGGGCCTACCTGCGGCGGCAGTTCCGCACGCTGGCGGTCTTCGCCGTCATCGTCTTCCTGCTGCTGCTGGTGCTCCCGGTGGCCGAGGGCGGCTGGGGCACGCGGGTCGCCCGGGCCGTCTTCTTCCTCGTCGGCGCGCTGTTCTCCGCCGCTGTCGGCTTCATCGGCATGACCGTGGCCACGCGCGGCAACGTCCGGGTCGCGGCCGCGGCCCAGTCCGGCGGCTACCGGCCGGCCTTCCGCATCGCGTACCGGACCGGCGGGGTCTGCGGGATGATCACCGTCGGCCTGGGCCTGTTCGGCGCCTCCCTGGCGCTGCTGCTCTTCGACGAGACCGCGCCGGTCGTCCTCGAGGGCTTCGCCTTCGGCGGCGCCCTGCTGGCGATGTTCATGCGCGTCGGCGGGGGCATCTTCACCAAGGCCGCCGACGTCGGCGCCGACCTCGTCGGCAAGGTCGAGGCCGGCATCCCCGAGGACGACCCCCGCAACGCCGCCACCATCGCCGACAACGTGGGCGACAACGTGGGTGACTGCGCCGGGATGGCCGCGGACCTCTTCGAGTCCTACGCCGTCACCCTGGTCGCCGCCCTGATCCTGGGACAGGTCTTCTTCGGCGCCGACGGCATGGTCTTCCCGATCGTCGTGGCCGCCATCGGCGTGCTGGCCTCCGTCGTCGGGATCCTCGCCAGCAACCCCGGCAAGAACGACTCCAGCGGGCTGGCGCCGATCAACCGCGGCTTCTTCACCTCCGCGGTGGTCTCGCTCGTGCTCGTCGTCGTCGCGGCCTTCACCGTGCTGCCCGGCGTGGCCGACGTCCCCGACTCCGTGGTCAACCCGCAGGTCCTCGGCTTCGTCTCCGTGCTCATCGGCATCGTGCTGGCCGCCGCCATCCAGCAGCTCACCGGCTACTTCACCGAGACCTCGCGCAAGCCGGTCCGCGACGTCGGCCGCAGCTCGCTCACCGGGGCGGCGACCGTCGTCCTCTCGGGCATCTCGCTGGGCCTGGAGTCGGCGGTCTACGCCGCCCTGCTCATCGGCGGCGCGGTCTACGGCGCCTTCCTCATCGGCGGCGGCGCCGCGCTCTACGCGGTCGCCCTCGCCGGCTGCGGCCTGCTCACCACCGCCGGCGTCATCGTCTCCATGGACACCTTCGGGCCGGTCAGCGACAACGCGCAGGGCATCGCGGAGATGTCCGGTGACATCGACGAGGACGGCGCCCGCGTGCTCACCGACCTCGACGCGGTCGGCAACACGACCAAGGCCATCACCAAGGGCATCGCCATCGCGACCGCCGTCCTGGCCGCGACGGCGCTGTTCGGGTCGTACAACGAGCAGGTCCGCAGCGCGCTCGGCGACGTCGACCTGGCGCAGTCGTTCAGCCTGGTCGCACCGGACAACGTCGTCGGCGCGATCATCGGCGCCGCGGTCGTCTTCCTCTTCTCCGGCCTGACCATCAGCGCTGTCTCCCGCGCCGCGGGACGGGTCGTGTTCGAGGTCCGCGAACAGTTCCGCACCCGGCCCGGGATCATGGACTACAGCGAGCGGCCCGACTACTCCGCCGTCGTCGACATCTGCACCAAGGACTCGCTGCGCGAGCTGGCCACCCCCGGCCTGCTCGCGGTCCTCGCCCCGGTCGCCGTCGGCTTCGGGCTCGGCTTCGGCCCGCTGGCGGCCTACCTCGTCGGCGCCATCGCCACCGGCACGCTCATGGCCGTGTTCCTCGCCAACTCCGGCGGCGCCTGGGACAACGCCAAGAAGATGGTGGAGGACGGCGCCCACGGCGGGAAGGGCAGTGAGGCGCACGCGGCCACCGTCATCGGCGACACCGTCGGCGACCCGTTCAAGGACACGGCCGGCCCCGCGATCAACCCGCTGCTCAAGGTGATGAACCTGGTCGCCCTGATCATCGCGCCGGCGGTGGTCACGCTCTCCATCGGCGAGGACGCCAACACCACGGTGCGGCTGCTCGTCGCGGGAGCCGCGACGCTGGTGGTCGTCGGTGCCGTGGTGGTGTCCAAGCGCCGCTCGGTCGTCGTGGGCGGTGCGAGCGAGGAGCCGTCGGACAGCCTCACCTCCTCCGCGTCCTGAGTCCACCCCGCGGGTCGGCTGTGGACGTCCGCCCGGCTGTGGACGACGGGACGGGTCCCGGCGCAGCACCGCCCTAGCGTCCGCGGCGCCGGACCACCGTGGTCCGGCGCCGACGCCGGGAGGGGCCGTTGTCCGTGTCCATCGCCATCCAGTTCGACGTCGTCCAGGCGCTGGGCGAGGAGCTCGCCGCACTGGCCACCGAGCTGTCCGGTGACGCCGACCTGTGCGGCTCCACCGCCGTCTCCCTCGCCACCGCGGCACCCGGTGAGGTGTCCGAGCACGCCGGCGCGACCGGACAGCTGTGGGCGGTGCTCGTCGCCGACCTTGTCGCGGGGGCGCAGGCGGCGTCCACCGCCCTGCTCGGCGCGGTCAGGTCCTACCGGCTGGCCGACGCCGCCCTCTCCGACCGGCTGCTGGCCACCCGGGCGGCGCTGCCGGTGGGCACCCGGTGAGCGCGCCGGCCCTGACCGCGGTCGCCGCCTGGGACGTCGCCCTGCTCGACGGCGCGGTCCACACGCTCGAGGCGGTCACCGAGCGGCTGCCGCCGTGGCGGGCGCGGATGGAGTCGGTGGCGCGTGCCCTGCACGACGCCGAGTGCTGGTCCGGCGACGCCGGGCAGACCGCGGCGCTGGCCCTGGGCGAGGTGTCGGGCGTGGTCACGGCGGTGACCCGCGCGCTCGGGGAGTCACTGGACCGGCTGGAGGACACCGCCCGGGAGGCCCGCACCGCCCAGGAGCTGGCCGAGCAGGCGCTCGCCGAGGCGGCGGTCCTCGGGGTGACCGTGGACGAGGCCGGTGGGGCCGTGGTCCCCGCACCGGCGGCCCCGCCCGCCGGTGCGACACCCGAGGCGCTGGCCGACCACTACGACGCGATCGCCGCAGGGGCGGACGCCGCCGAGCGCGTCGCCGGGCTCGCGGCCGACGCCCTGCGGGCCGCCGCCCGCGCCGCCGCGGCCGCGGCCGGATCGGCCGCGCCGCTGGGCTCCGTCGGCGTCACCGTGGGCGGGCCCCCGGACCACGCCGGGCTCGAGGCCGCCGTCGCCCTCGGCGGCGTGTGGCAGCCCGCGTGCCTGCCCGTCGTGGGGACGTCACCGGAGTCGGTCGCCGCCTGGTGGGCGGGGCTGTCCGAGCCGGCGCGCGCCGTCGTGACGTCGTGGGAGCCGGGGCTCGTCGGCTCGCTCGACGGCCTGCCGGCCTGGGCGCGGGACCGGGCCAACCGGCTGCTGCTCGAGCGGGCGCTGGCCGACCCGTCCTCGGCGGGACACGGGACGGCGGTGGCCGTGGCGGCGGAGCTCGATAGGGAGCAGGCCGCCGGCCGCCCGGTCCAGCTGTGGTCGTTCGACGCCGACGAGTCCCTCGTGGCGGTCGTCCACGGCGACCTCGACACCGCCGAGGACGTCGGGGTGTACGTGCCCGGGGTGGGCAACGACGTCGACGACCTCGGGGACCTGGGCGTCGACGCACGGGCGGTGGCGGACGCGGCCCGCGCCGCCGCGCCGGCCGCCTCCGTGGCCACCGTCGCCTGGCTCGGGTACCGCCCGCCGGGCAACGTCCTCGCCCCGACGGCCTGGGTGGAGGGGCGGGCCGCCGCCGGCGGGACCGCCCTCGCCGGTGACCTGGCGGGGCTGGCCGCGGCGCGCGGGGCCGACCCCGCGCGCGGCGCGGAGCTCCCGCGGGTCACGGTCGTCGCCCACAGCTACGGGACGGTCGTGGTCGACCGGGCCGCGGAGGTGCCCGGCGAGCTGGCGGTCGACGCCCTGGTCCTGCTGGGCAGCCCGGGGATGGACGCCGTCGCGGCGGAGCTGGAGGCCGAGGAGGTCCACGAGGCCTCCTCGCCGCTGGACCCCGTCACCTGGCTGGCCGACGTGCACGGCACCGAGACCGACCACCCGGACTTCGGGGCCACGCCCCTGCCGGTCGACTGGGACACCTGGCACACCTTGTACCTCGACCGGGACCGGCCCACCCTCGCCGCGATCGGGGAGGTGGTGGCGGGCGAGCGCGGGAGCGACTGAGCCGGCCGGGACCCGCGCGGAGGAGGCGGGGAACAGTCGCGCCGCTGCGCCGTTGGACGCGGTGACGGCGCGCCCGCGCGGGGTCGCCAGCCGGTCGCGTTCCGCGGTCGTGGCCTACCGTGGCCCGCCGAGGGGGCGCACCGCGTGACGACGAGACCGCGCACCGCGTTGCCGCGACCGGCACCACCGACAGGAGCACCGTGCCCACGAAGACCACGAAGAACGGCCAGCCCGCCGACACGACCGCCGGTGGCACCAGCACGCCCGCCCGACGCCGGGGGGCCGCTGCCGGGGGTGGTCGTCCGCTGGTCATCGTGGAGTCGCCCACCAAGGCCGGGAAGATCGCCGGCTACCTGGGCAACGGGTACGTCGTGGAGGCCAGCGTCGGCCACATCCGCGACCTCCCGCGCAACGCCGCCGACGTCCCGGCCGAGCACAAGGGCGCCTCGTGGGCCCGCCTCGGCGTCGACGTCGACAACTCCTTCGAGCCGCTGTACGTGGTCAGCCCCGACCGCAGGCAGCAGGTGAGCCGGCTCAAGCAGCTGGTCAAGGACGCCAGCGAGGTCTACCTCGCGACGGACGAGGACCGCGAGGGCGAGGCCATCGCCTGGCACCTGGTCGACACGCTCAAGCCGCGGGTCCCCGTCCGCCGGATGGTCTTCCACGAGATCACCCCGGAGGCCATCGCCCGCGCCGTGGCCAACCCCCGCGAGCTCGACACCGCGCTGGTCGACGCGCAGGAGACCCGCCGCATCCTCGACCGGCTGTACGGCTACGAGGTCAGCCCGGTCCTGTGGAAGAAGGTCCTGCCCAAGCTCTCGGCCGGCCGCGTGCAGTC
Source organism: Geodermatophilus amargosae (assembly GCF_041028265.1). Lineage (GTDB taxonomy): Bacteria > Actinomycetota > Actinomycetes > Mycobacteriales > Geodermatophilaceae > Geodermatophilus > Geodermatophilus amargosae_A. The sequence continues at coordinate 17,089 of NZ_JABGCW010000022.1, read as the reverse complement.
GGTGGCCACCCGGATCGTGGTGGAACGGGAGCGCGAGCGGATGGCGTTCACCGCCGCGGACTACTGGTCCCTCGACGGCGTCTTCGCCGTCCCCGGCCGCACCGGCTCCGACGCGGGCGAGCCGACGACGCTGCGCGCCCGCCTGGTCAGCGTCGACGACAGCCGCGTGGCCACCGGCCGCGACTTCGACCCCGCCACCGGCCGCGTCACCGGCGACGTCGTGCACCTCGACGAGGCCGGCGCCCGCGGGCTGGCCGCCCGTCTCGAGGGCCGCCAGGTCAGCGTCAGCCGGGTCGACGAGAAGCCCTACCGGCGCCGTCCGTACGCGCCGTTCACCACCTCGACGCTGCAGATGGAAGCCGGTCGCAAGCTCGGCTGGTCCTCGGCGCAGGTCATGCGGGTGGCCCAGCGGCTGTACGAGAACGGCCACATCACCTACATGCGGACCGACTCGACCAACCTCTCCAACGAGGCGATCAACGCCGCCCGCACCCAGGCCCGCGAGCTCTACGGCGACGCCTACGTGCCCGCCGAGGCGCGGCGCTACAGCAAGAAGACCAAGGGCGCGCAGGAGGCGCACGAGGCCATCCGCCCCGCCGGTGACTCCTTCCGCACGCCCGGTCAGCTCGCCGGCCAGCTCGCCCGCGACGAGTTCCGGCTCTACGAGCTGATCTGGCAGCGCACCGTGGCCTCGCAGATGGCCGACGCGGTCGGGCAGACCGTCAGCATCCGGCTGGCCGGCCGCAGCACCACCGACGAGCGGGTCGAGTTCACCGCCAGCGGCCGCACCATCACCTTCCCGGGCTTCCTGCGTGCCTACGTCGAGTCCCGCGACGAGAACGCGGCCGGCGACGACGAGCACGGCAGCGACGACGCCGAGCGGCGGCTGCCGCGCGTCGAGCGGGGCCAGCAGCTCGACACCCGCGAGCTCGAGCCCAAGGGGCACACCACCAGCCCGCCGTCGCGCTACACCGAGCCGAGCCTGGTCGCCCGGCTCGAGGAGCTCGGCATCGGCCGCCCGTCGACCTACGCGTCGATCATGCAGACGATCCAGGACCGCGGGTACGTGTGGAAGAAGGGCTCGGCACTGGTCCCCTCGTTCGTCGCGTTCGCGGTGGTGAACCTGCTCGAGCAGCACTTCGCCGCGCTCGTCGACTACGACTTCACCGCCTCGCTGGAGAACGAGCTCGACGAGATCGCCAGCGGCGAGCTGGGCCGGGTCGACTGGCTGACGGAGTTCTACTTCGGCGGGGAGGGCCGGCACGCCGGCGGCATCGCGGCCTCGGGCGGGCTCAAGTCGGTCATCGGCCACGAGCTCGAGGAGATCGACGCCCGCGGCGTCAACTCCATCCCGCTGCGCGCGACCGGGCTGAACGGGGAGCCGGTGGTCGTGCGGGTCGGCCGCTACGGCCCCTACCTGCAGGCCGGCGGCGACGACGGCGCGCGGGTCAGCATCCCCGAGGACCTCGCCCCCGACGAGCTGACCGCCGACCGGGTCGCCGAGCTGCTCACCGCGCCCTCGGGCGACCGGGAACTCGGCACCGATCCCGGGACCGGCCACCCGGTGGTGGTCAAGGCCGGCCGCTACGGCCCCTACGTCACCACCGTCGTGCCCGAGGGCAGCAAGGAGAGCCCCCGCACGGCCAGCCTGTTCGCGTCGATGTCGCCGGAGACGGTGACCCTGGAGCAGGCGCTGCAGCTGCTCACCCTGCCCCGCACCGTCGGCACCGCCCCCGACGGCGAGGAGATCCAGGCGCTCAACGGCCGGTACGGGCCCTACGTCAAGAAGGGCACCGACTCGCGCTCGCTGGAGAGCGAGGACCGGCTGTTCACCGTCACCCTCGACGAGGCGCTGGCGATCTTCGCCCAGCCCAAGCAGCGCGGCCGCCGGGCGGCGGCGGCTCCGCTCAAGGAGCTCGGCGCCGACCCGGTGACCCAGGGCCAGATCACCGTCCGCGAGGGCCGCTTCGGCCCCTACGTCACCGACGGCGAGACCAACGCCAGCCTGCGCAAGGGCGACGAGGTCGAGACCATCTCACTCGACCGCGCCGCCGAGCTGCTGGCCGACCGTCGCAGCCGGCCCGCGGCCACCAAGAAGCGGGCCGCCAAGACGACGGCGGCGAAGAAGACGACCGCGGCCAAGAAGCCGACGGCCGCCAAGAAGACCGCGGCGAAGAAGACGACGGCCAAGAAGACCGCCGCGAAGAAGGCCACCTCGGCCGACGCCGTCCCCGCGAGCTGACGCGGCCGTGACCGGCACGATCGACCCCGCTGCCTGGGACCAGCGGCGCACGTCGTTCGGGTCGGTCGCGGCCGACTACGCCGCGCTGCGGCCGGGCTACCCGCCCGACGCGGTGGCCTTCCTGCTCGGGGACCGGCGCCGCCGCGTGCTCGACCTCGGCGCCGGCACCGGCCTGCTCACCGACGTCCTCGTCGCCGCCGGGCACGAGGTGCTCGCCGTCGACCCGTCGGCGGAGATGCTCGGCCGGCTGTCCGTCCGGCACCCCGGGATCCCCGCCGCCGTCGGCGGGGCGGAGGCGATCCCGCTGCCCGACGGCAGCGTCGACGCCGTCGTCGCCGGCCAGGCCGCGCACTGGTTCGACCCGGAGCCGGCCGCGGCGGAGCTGCGGCGGGTGCTGCGGCCCGGCGGCGTCGTCGGGCTGGTGTGGAACGTCCGCGACGAGACCGTCCCGTGGGTGGCGGCGCTGGGTGCCGCCCTCGCCGCGGAGGCCCGCGGCCACGAGGCCGACCAGGGCGTGGTCGCCCGGTTCGCCGCGGCGCTGCCCGCCGACGTCGCCACGGCGAGGTCGGGGATCGTCCAGCGGGGAACGCCCGAGCAGGTGGTGGGCGGCATCGGCACCCGCAGCTACGTGGCGACGATGACCGCCGACGCCCGCGCCGCCTTCCTCGGCGGCATCCGGCACCTGCTGGCCACCCATCCGGACACCCGCGGCCGCGAGGTCCTGGACCTGCCCCACCGCACCGACGCGTACCGGCTCACCCCGCGCTGAGCGCCCGGCCCTCCGCGATCGCCCGCAGCGCCGCCACGTGCGCCTCGAAGGCCCGCCGCCCGGGCCCGGACAACCGCAGCCAGGTCCGCGGCCGCTTGCCCACGTACCCCTTGCGGACCTCGACGTAGCCGGCCCGCTCCAGGACGGTCACGGTCTTCGACAGCACCGAGTCGCTGACCTGCACGCCGTCCCGGACGAAGCCGAACTCCGCCTCCTCGGCCGCGGCGAGGGTGGCCATCACCGAGAAGCGCACCGGCGCGTGGATGACGTCGTCGAGCGCGTGCCGCGGGTGCTCGGCGGCACTCACCGGGGCCGCTCCCGCCAGGCCCCGACCAGGCAGGGCGCCGCGACGGCGACCGCCAGCGGCGCCCACCACGACCAGTCGTGCGCCAGCCCCGGCACGGCCATCCCCACCGCCAGCCCCACCGCCAGCACCGCTGCCCAGAGGCCCATCGCGAGGCCGAAGCGCGTGGAGAAGCCCGCCCGCGTCGTGCCGCGGGCGCCGACCAGGGCCGCCGCGGCACCCAGGACGGCGAAGGTGAACACCGTCGCCGCGGCGCCGACCCCGCGCTCGCTGCCGGCCAGCGGCTGGGCGAGGAAGAAGCCGGCGCTCGCGCCGCCCAGCGTCACCAGGAACGCCGACGCGGCCGGCCCGGCGCCGGCGCGGACCCGCGTCCGGGCGGCCTCGGCCTCGGCCAGCAGCGCGGCGGCGGACTCGGGCGTGGGAGCGGTCATGGCTGCCTCCTCGGTCGGGTGCGGGACAGAGTGGCAACTACTTTCCACTCGGTCAAGTAGTTTCCGGGCGACGGCCGACGGCGAACACCCGCCGGAACGGCAGCACGGTGGTCCCGTCCGGCCGCGCCGGGTAGGCCGCCCGCAGCGCCGCGGCGTAGCCGGCCGTGAAGTCGGCCGCGTCGTCGTCGCCGAGCAGGGCCAGCACCGGCCGCAGCACCGTGCTGCGCACCCAGGACAGCACCGGGTCGGGGCCGGAGAGCACGTGCAGGTAGGTGGTCTCCCAGACGTCGGCGGACAGCCCCGCCGCCGTGAGGACGTCGAGGTAGCCCGCCGGCGCGAGCACCGGGTCCGGCGGGGGAGCGGCCGCCGACAGCCGGCCGGCCCAGCGCGGCGAGGTGCACAGCCCGGCCAGCAGCCGGTGGGTCGGGGCGCGGTGGTTGCCGGGCACCTGCAGCGCCAGCCAGCCGCCGGGGACCAGCGCCCCGGCCCACCGCGTCAGCAGGTCCGCATGGCCGGGCACCCAGTGCAGGACGGCGTTGGTGACGACGACGTCGACCGGACGCCCGGGGTGCCAGTCGCGCACGTCGCCGAGGACGAACCCCACCCGCCCGGGCACCGCGTGCGCCTGCGCGGCCGCCAGCATCTCCGGTGAGGAGTCGACGCCGGTGACCCGGGCGCCGGGCCAGCGCCGGGCGAGGGCGGCGGTCGTCGCGCCGGTGCCGCAGCCCAGGTCGACGACCTCGCGGGGGTCCGCGGCGTCCACCCGGGCCACCAGGTCGGCGAACGGCCGCGCCCGCTCACCGGCGTGGCGGAGGTAGGTGGCGGGGTCCCACGCACCGGGGTCGGCAGCGGCGGTCACCCACCGACCGTAGGACCGCGGACGCGTCGTCCCCGGCCGGTACCGTGGGCCGGCCGCCGCACCCCTCCTCGAGCACCCCGGGAGCCCCCGATCGACGCCTCCGCCCGCGTGCCCGGCCGCGGCCTGTTCGTCGCCTTCGAGGGCGGGGAGGGAGCCGGCAAGTCCACCCAGGTGCGCCGGCTGTTCGACTGGCTGGGACTGGTCGAGGTGCCCGCGCGGGTCACGCACGAGCCGGGCGGCACCCCGCCCGGCGCCCGCATCCGCGCGCTGCTGCTCGACCCGGCCACCGCCGGCCTCTCCCCGCGCGCCGAGGCGCTGCTCTACGCCGCCGACCGCGCCCACCACGTCGACACCGTCGTCCGCCCGGCGCTGGACGCCGGCGAGGTGGTGGTCACCGACCGCTTCGTGGACAGCTCGCTGGCTTACCAGGGCGCCGGGCGGGCGCTCGCCCTCGAGGAGGTCCGGCGGCTGTCGTCCTGGGCCACCCGCGGGCTGGTCCCCGACCTGACCGTGCTGCTGGACCTGCCGCCCGAGGCCGGCCTCGCCCGTGCCCGCGGCCGCGCCGCCGCCGACCGGCTGGAGTCAGAGTCGCTGGAGTTCCACGAGCGGGTGCGCGCCACCTTCCGCGACCTCGCCGCCGCCGAGCCCGCGCGCTACCTCGTGCTCGACGCGCAGCGCCCCGCCGACGACCTCGCCGACGCCGTCCGCGAGCGGGTCGCCGCCCTGCTGCCGGGGCGGGTCGCGTGAGCGCGCCGGTCGCGGCCGACGGCGTGTGGACGCAGGTCATCGGCCAGCCCGCCGTCGTCGCGGAGCTGCGGGCCGCCGTCGCCGCCCCCGCGGCGATGACCCACGCCTGGCTGTTCACCGGGCCGCCCGGGTCGGGCCGCTCGGTGGCCGCGCGCGCCTTCGCCGCCGCCCTGCAGTGCCCTGCCGGCGGGGACGGCACCTGCCACCAGTGCCGCACCGTGCTCGCCGGCAGCCACGCCGACGTCGCGACCGTCGTCCCCGAGGGGCTGTCGATCGGTGTCGACGAGGCGCGCGAGCTCGTGCGCCTGGCCGGCCGGGCGCCGTCGCAGGGCCGCTTCCAGGTCGTGGTGGTCGAGGACGCCGACCGCATGACCGAGCAGGCGTCCAACGCCGTGCTGAAGATGATCGAGGAGCCGCCGCCGCGGACGGTCTTCCTGCTCTGCGCGCCGAGCCTGCACCCCGACGACGTGCCGGTCACCATCCGCTCCCGCTGCCGGGTGGTGGGCCTGCGCACGCCACCTGTGGACGCCGTCGCCGACGTGCTGGTGCGCCGCGACGGCATCGACCCGGCGCTGGCGGCCTGGGCGGCGGCCGCGGCCGGCGGGCACGTCGGGCGCGCCCGGCACCTGGCCCGCGACGAGGGCGCCCGGCTGGCCCGCAAGGCCGTGCTCGACGTCCCGCTGTCCCTGGTCTCGCTGGCCGCCTGCCTCAACGCGGCCGACGACCTGGTCGGCTCGGCCAAGGAGGAGTCCGACCGGACGACCGCGGTCCTCGACGGCGCCGAGACCGAGGCGGTCAAGACCAGCCTCGGCGTCGGCGCGCGCGGGCCCGGGGTCGCCGCCAGCCGGGGCGGCGCGGGCGTCCTCAAGGACCTGGAGAAGCGGCAGAAGAGCCGCGCGACCCGGCTGGGCCGCGACTCGCTGGACCGGGCCCTGGTGGACCTCGCCGGGCTCTACCGGGACGCGCTGGTGCTGGCCGCGGCGGGGGAGCAGGCCCCCGTGCTGTCGCACCCCGACCGGCGGGCCGACGCGGAGGAGCTGGCCCGGCGGCTCGGCGCCGAGGGGGCGCTGCGCCGGATCGACGCGGTGCTGGCCTGCCGGACCGCACTGGAGCAGAACGTGAAGCCGCAGATCGCCGTCGAGGCGCTCACCGTGGCGCTCCGCCTGCCCGCCTGAGCGCCGGGCGGGCGCGGGCCGCGGACGGCGGTGTCGTAGGCTGTTGCCCGCACGTCCGCCGCCTTAGCTCAGTCGGTAGAGCATCTCACTCGTAATGAGAAGGTCGTCGGTTCGATTCCGACAGGCGGCTCTCCTGGACCCCGGGTCCTCGTCCCCCGGGAACGTCGCCGGCCCGTGGCACGATCCGCGGGGTGACCAGCAGCTCGGCCGAGCAGCGTCTGCGCGACCTCGCGCGGTTGCGTCGCGTGCGCGACCGGATCGACCGGGAGTACGCCCAGCCCCTCGACGTCGAGGCGCTCGCCCGCGGCGTGCACGTGTCGGCCGGGTACCTCAGCCGCGCGTTCCGGCAGGCCTACGGCGAGTCGCCCTACAGCTACCTGATGACCCGCCGCATCGAGCGGGCGATGACGTTGCTGCGGCGGGGTGATCTCACCGTCACCGAGGTGTGCTTCGCGGTCGGCTGCTCCTCGCTGGGCACCTTCAGCACCCGCTTCACCGAGCTGGTCGGGATGCCGCCGAGCACCTACCGGCGGCTGGCGGCGGAGGCCACGGCGGGCATCCCCGCGTGCGTGGCCAAGCAGGTCACCAGACCGGTCAGGAATCGAGAAGCGCCGGCCGGCGCGCCGTCCCTAGCGTGATCGCCATGGACCTCACCATCCACTACACCTTCCTCCCGCACGACGACCCCGACGCCGCCCTGACCTTCTACCGGGACACCCTCGGCTTCGAGCTCCGCAACGACGTCGGCTACGACGGGATGCGTTGGCTCACGGTCGGGCCCCCCGGCGGGGCGGGGACGGCCATCGTGCTGCACCCGCCGGCCGCCGACCCGGGGATCACCGACGACGAGCGCCGCACCGTCACGGAGATGATGGCGAAGGGCACCTACGCCTCGGTCGTCCTGGCGACCAAGGACCTCGACGGCGTCTTCGAGCGGCTGCAGGCCGGCGACGCCGAGGTGGTCCAGGAGCCGACCCAGCAGCCCTACGGCGTGCGCGACTGCGCGTTCCGGGACCCCGCCGGCAACATGGTCCGCATCCAGGAGCTGTCGTGACCCGCCCGTCCCGGCGCCCGTGAGCGAGGGCCCCCGCCCGCGGGCGCAGCGTCGTCGCGACACCGAGCACCGGCTCGTCCACGACGTCGACGTCTGGGTGGCCAGCGCCTCGCCGGACGGTGCGCCGTACCTGGTGCCGCTGTCCTTCGACTGGGACGGCGAGGCGCTGCTGATGGCCACTCCGGCGGACAGCCCCACCGGCAGGAACCTGGCCGCCACCCGGACCGTCCGGCTGGGCCTGGGCCCCACCCGCGACGTGTCCGTCATCGACGGCGACGTCGAGGTCCTCCGGACCGACGCGCTGCCGCCGGAGCGGGGGGAGCGGTTCGCCGCGCGCACCGGCTTCGACCCGCGGGCGTCGGCCACGCCGTACCGCTGGTTCCGCATCACCCCGCGCCGCATCCAGGCGTGGCGGGAGGCCGACGAGTTGCCCGGCCGTGAGCTGATGCGCGACGGCCGCTGGTCGACGTGACGCGCGGCCGGCGCACCGCGTCGACCGGACGGGCGTCGGCCCCTCCCGGCCGGCGCCCCGAGCAGGTAGACAGCGAGCGCGCCGACGACGGCGGCGCCCACCGGATGGAGACACGATGAGCACCGCCACGAGCACCGACCCGCTGTCGGCCGCGGGGCACGCCGCCGACAGCCACGACCTGATCCGCGTGCACGGCGCGCGGGAGAACAACCTCAAGGACGTCAGCGTCGAGATCCCGAAGCGCCGGCTGACCGTGTTCACGGGCGTCTCCGGCTCGGGCAAGAGCTCGCTGGTGTTCGGCACCATCGCCGCGGAGTCCCAGCGACTGATCAACGAGACCTACAGCGCCTTCGTGCAGGGCTTCATGCCCACGCTGGCCCGGCCCGAGGTCGACCTGCTCGAGGGCCTGACGACGGCGATCATCGTCGACCAGGAGCGGATGGGCGCCAACCCGCGCTCCACCGTCGGCACCGCCACGGACGCCAACGCGATGCTCCGGATCCTGTTCAGCCGGCTGGGCACGCCGCACATCGGCCCTCCCACGGCGTTCTCCTTCAACGTCCCGACGCGGAAGGCGAGCGGGGTGATGAGCACCGAGAAGGCCGGCGGCCGGGTGGAGAAGGCCGTGGTGCGCGACGTCGTCTACATGGGCGGGATGTGCCCGCGCTGCGAGGGCATGGGCTCGGTGTCGGACTTCGACCTCGCGGCGCTGTACGACGAGACCAAGTCCCTGGGTGAGGGCGCGCTGACCGTCCCGGGCTACAGCATGGACGGCTGGTACGGCCGGATCTTCAGCGGCGCCGGCTTCGACATGGACAAGCCGATCGCGGAGTACAGCAAGAAGGAGATGCACGACCTGCTCTACAAGGAGCCGACGAAGATCAAGGTCGAGGGCATCAACCTCACCTACGAGGGTCTCATCCCCAAGATCCAGAAGTCGATGCTCTCCAAGGACGTCGACGCGATGCAGCCGCACATCCGCGCCTTCGTGGAGCGCGCGATCACCTTCCAGCCCTGCCCCGAGTGCGACGGCACGCGGCTCAGCGCGGAGGCCCGGTCGTCGCGGATCCGGGGCGAGAACATCGCCGACCTCTGCGCGATGCAGATCAGCGACCTGGCCGCCTGGGTCCGCGCCCTCGACGAGCCGTCCGTCGCCCCGCTCCTCGCCGGCCTGCGGCACCTCCTCGACTCCTTCACCGAGATCGGGCTGGGCTACCTGTCCCTCGACCGGCCGGCCGGCACCCTGTCGGGCGGCGAGGCGCAGCGCACCAAGATGATCCGCCACCTCGGCTCGTCGCTCACCGACGTCACCTACGTCTTCGACGAGCCCTCGATCGGGCTGCACCCCCACGACATCCAGCGGATGAACGGCCTGCTGCTCCAGCTGCGGGACAAGGGCAACACCGTGCTCGTGGTCGAGCACAAGCCCGAGATGATCGCGATCGCCGACCACGTCGTCGACCTCGGCCCCGGCGCCGGCACGGGCGGCGGGGAGGTGGTGTTCGAGGGCACCGTGGAGGGGCTGCGGGCCAGTGGCACCGCCACCGGCCGGCACCTCGACGACCGGGCGCGGGTCAAGGACGCGGTGCGGACGCCGTCGGGTGCGCTGGAGGTGCGCGGCGCGTCGACGCACAACCTCCGGGACGTCGACGTCGACGTCCCGCTCGGGGTGCTCTGCGTGCTCACCGGCGTCGCCGGCTCCGGCAAGAGCTCCCTGGTCAACGGCTCGATCGCCGGCCGGGACGGCGTGGTGGTGATCGACCAGGGCGCCATCCGGGGCTCGCGGCGCAGCAACCCGGCCACCTACACCGGTCTGCTCGAGCCGATCCGCAAGGCGTTCGCGAAGGCCAACGGCGTGAAGCCGGCACTCTTCAGCTCCAACTCCGAGGGCGCCTGTCCCACCTGCAACGGCGCCGGTGTCGTCTTCACCGACCTGGGTGTCATGGCGACCGTCGAGTCACCCTGCGAGGAGTGCGAGGGCAAGCGCTTCCAGCCGGCGGTGCTGGAGTACCGGCTCGGCGGCCGGGACATCAGCGAGGTCCTCGCCATGTCGGTGACGCAGGCCCAGGAGTTCTTCGGCGACGGCGAGGCGCGCATCCCCGCCGCGCACACGATCCTGTCCCGCCTCGCCGACGTCGGGCTGGGCTACCTGAGCCTCGGCCAGCCGCTCACCACGCTGTCCGGCGGCGAGCGGCAGCGGCTCAAGCTCGCCACGCAGCTCGGCGAGAGCGGCGAGGTCTACGTCCTCGACGAGCCGACCACCGGGCTGCACCTGGCCGACGTCGAGAACCTGCTCGGCCTGCTCGACCGGCTCGTGGACTCCGGCCGGTCGGTGATCGTCATCGAGCACCACCAGGCGGTCATGGCGCACGCCGACTGGGTCATCGACCTCGGTCCCGGCGCGGGGCACGACGGCGGCCGGGTCGTCTTCGAGGGCACCCCCGCCGACCTCGTGGCCGCCCGCTCCACGACCACCGGCGAGCACCTGGCGGCCTACGTCGGCGCCTGAGGGCGGCGTCACCGCCTTCTGCGTCTCCCGACTCCACTTCCCGCAGGTCCGTGCCGATGTCCATCCCGGAGTACCCGGGACACGCGGACAGGGAGCGCGATGATGGCTACGCCTGGAGTGGACCACCCCGAGGAGAGGGCGGTGCTCGACGTCAAGGCGAGCAGCCGTTCCGACGTCCTGATCAGCTTCGTCGAGCAGGTGTCCGGCTCGGAGATGGTGGTCAGTGTCGGCGAGGACGCGCAGAAGCGGCGCGTGCGGCTGGACACCGGCGAGCACCTCGAGCTCATCTGGCGGGGACCGGAGGAGCTGCGGTCCCTGCCCGCGCAGCTGGTCGAGGTGGTCGCCGGGGACTCGCCGACGTGGCGGCTGAAGGTCGTCGGGCCCGCGTCGCGGGGCCAGCGGCGCAGCGCCGTCCGCGCCCCGATGTCGGTGTCGATCGAGGTGGCCCTGGGAGAGCGGGTGCTCACCGGGACCACCGTCGACCTCAGCGAGGGCGGCACCCGCTGCCTGCTGACCGGCAAGCCGGGCGTGGCGAAGCCGGAGATCGAGGTCGGTGCCGTCCTCCCCGTCGCCGTCGACCTCGACGGCGACCGCTTGGCGGTCAAGGCCGAGGTGATCCGCCGGCACGCGCGGGAGGACCACCACAGCGAGTTGTCCCTCCGCTTCGTCGGGCTCGGGGAGAGACGCGAGGACGCCATCCGGCGGCGGGTCTTCGCCGAACTACGCGATCTGCGGTCCCGCGGCCTCATCTGACGCCCGCACCGGCGGCTGCGCCAGGATGCGCGGGTGGACAGCACCCTGGACAGGGCCGTCGTCAGCGCGGTCGCGCACCGCTGGCACCCGGTCGCCGCCCCGGTCTCCGACGACGCCCTCGCCCGGCTCCTGGAGCGGCTGGCCCCACCCCCGCAGGGACGCGTGCTCGACCTCGGCTGCGGCGCAGGCGCGTGGCTGCTCCCGCTGCTGGCCGCCCGGCCCGGGCTGGTGGGCGTCGGGGTGGACACCTCGGCGCCGGCGCTGGACGCCGCGCGGGACCGGGCCGCGATGGGCGGGCTGCTGGGGCGCGTCGAGTTCGTGCAGGCCGACGCCGCGACCTGGCAGGGCGGCCCCTTCGACGCCGTCGTGTGCATCGGCGCCACCCACGCCTTCGGCGGCCCGGCGGGGACCCTCGAGGTCGTCCGCCGCTCCCTGCGCCCCGGCGGCCGGGTGCTGTTCGGCGACGGCTTCTGGGAGTCCGGCCCCAGCGAGGCGGCGCTGGCCGGACTCGGCGCCGCGCCCGGCGAGCTGCCCGACCTGCCCGGCCTGCTGGGCGAGGTGCAGCGGTGCGGCTTCGAGCCCGGCTACGCGCACCTGTCCACCCTCGCCGAGTGGGACGAGTACGAGTGGTGCTGGACCGGCGCGCTGACGGAGTGGGCGCTCACCGAGGCGGCCGGACCCGAGCGCGAGGCCGCCCTCGAGGCCGCCCGCACACACCGCCGCCAGTGGCTGGAGGGCTACCGCGGCGAGCTGGGGTTCCTGACCGCCGTCCTGCACGACAGGGGTCGCTGAGCGGTGCTGCACGACGTCCGGTCCGGAGACGACGGTCAGGAACGACGACGGCGGTGCGACCCCGGGTGGGGTGCACCGCCGTCCGTCGTCCGTCGTGCGCTCAGGAGGGTCGGGGGGAGGGGCCGTCAGTGGCCGCCGGCCTCCTGGGCCCGCGTGATGGAGGCCTCGATCTCGGCCTGCGCCTCGGCGCGGCCGACCCAGTTGGCGCCCTCGACCGACTTGCCCGGCTCGAGGTCCTTGTAGGTCTCGAAGAAGTGCTGGATCTCCAGCCGGTCGAACTCCGAGACGTCGGTGATGTCCTGGAGGTGGGCCATGCGGGGGTCGGTGGCCGGGACGGTGAGGACCTTGTCGTCGCCACCCGCCTCGTCGGTCATCCGGAACATGCCGATGGCCCGGCAGGTGATCAGGCACCCGGGGAAGGTCGGCTCCTCGAGGAGCACGAGGGCGTCGAGCGGGTCACCGTCCTGCCCCAGCGTGTTCTCGATGTACCCGTAGTCGGCCGGGTACCGGGTCGAGGTGAACAGCATCCGGTCGAGCCGGATGCGCCCGGTGGCGTGGTCCAGCTCGTACTTGTTCCGCTGGCCCTTGGGGATCTCTACCGTCACGTCGAACTGCACGGCACGTAGTGTGGCCCACCGGTATCAGGTCCACCGGTGCAGGTCCGCCCCGGGGGCCTCTTCCGGGGGGTGGGCACCATCGAGCCGAGTGGGTCGACGACCGTCAGGCCGAGCTACGGGCGGCTTCGTCGGCGCCTCCTGCTGAGCGTCGTGGCACTCCTCGTGGTCGCCGCGCTGGTGGTCGGCGGGGTGCTGTTCCTCGGCCGCGACGACGGTGGCACGGGCGGCACGGGCAGCACCCAGGCCGGGCCCACCGCCGAGCTCCCCGACGTCGGCGAGCCGGCGCCCGTGCTCGCCGCGCTGTCCGCCGAGGCCCCCGCACCCGACCCCGGTGCCGTCGCGGCCGCGCTCGCCCCGCTGCTGGCGGCACCCGCACTCGCCCAGGGCGTGCGCGCCGAGGTGGTCGACGTCGCCGCCGGGGAGACGCTGTTCGCCCTCGACGCCGACGAGCCCGTGACGCCGGCCTCGACGGCCAAGCTGCTGACCTCCGTCGCCGCGCTCACCGCCCTCGACCCCGACGACACGCTGGAGACGACGGTCGTCGCCGGGGCCACGCCGGACGAGGTCGTGCTGGTCGGCGGCGGGGACCCCACCCTGTCGACGACGAGCCCCTCGCTCACCTACCCGGGCGCGGCGACCGTGGCCGACCTCGCCGCCCAGGTGCAGGCGGCGCTGCCGCCGGGCACGACGGTCGGCCGGGTCGTCGTCGACACCACGCTGTTCGAGGGGCCGCTCACCGCGGAGGGCTGGGGCCCGGAGGACGCGCCGTCGAGCTACGCCGCCCCGGTCACCGCCGCCGCGGTGGACGGCGCGCGGGTGACCCCGGGGCAGAACGCCCGCAGCGGCGCGCCGGGCACGGACGCCGGACGGGCGCTGGCCGCCGCACTGGGCGTCCCCGGCGCGACCGTCGAGCTCGGCGACGCCCCCGACGGCGCCACGACGCTGGGCAGCGTCTCCTCGGCGCCGGTCGCGCGCCTGGTCGAGCAGGCGCTGTCGCAGTCGGACAACCTGCTGGCCGAGTCGTTGGCCCGCCACGTGGCGCTGGCCCGCGGCCTGCCGGCCACCTTCGACGGGGCCGCGGAGGCGGTCACCGGGGCGCTCGCCGACGCCGGCGTCGACACCTCCGAGGTCGACCTGCGGGACGGCAGCGGGCTGTCCCGGCTGGACCTCGTGACCCCCGCCGTCCTGGCCGACGTCCTCACGGGTGCCGCCGACGGCTCCCTCGCCGGCACCTCGGCCGTCGTCTCGGGCCTGGCGGTGGCCGGCTACGACGGCACCCTGGCCGACCGCGGCGACGCCGACCCCGCCACCGCACCCGGCGCCGTCCGCGGCAAGACCGGGACGCTGCTCGGCGTGCACGCCCTGGCCGGCACCGTGGTCACCGCCGACGGCCGGCTGCTGGCCTACGCGCTGGTGGCCAACGGGACCACCGGCGGCGGCGGGCCCGAGGAGGCCGCGCTGGACGCCGTGGCCGCCGCGCTGGCCGGCTGCGGATGCCGTTGAGCGGGGACCCTGCTGCCCCCCACCGCTCGCAGGCTCGCGGCGGGCCCCTGCAGCAGGGCCTACCGTGAGGCGATGAGCAGCAGCGCACTCGTCGACTGGCAGCTCGCCGGGCGGACCGCCCGCAAGCTGGCCGGGGCAGGTCCGGCGACCACCCGCGAGGAGGCCACCGCGGTCGTCTCCGAGCTGCACACGGCCGCCGCGGCCGCCGTCGCCCACGTCGAGGGACTGACCGGGCTGCACCCGGTCGAGGGCGGGCCGGTCCCGGAGGTCGCGGTCGTCGACCGTCCCGGCTGGATCGACGCCAACACCACCGGCATGGCCGCGCTGCTCGACCCGCTGGCCGGCGCCCTGCTCGAGCGGTCGGAGAACCCGCCCGGCCCGCTGGCCACCGCCATCGGCTCGCGCGCCACCGGCGTGCAGGCCGGCGGCCTGCTCGCGTTCCTCTCCTCCCGGGTGCTCGGCCAGTACGAGGTGTTCGGCACCGGAGGCCGGCTGCTCCTGGTGGCGCCGAACATCGTCGACGCCGAGCGGCGCCTGGGCGTCGACCCGAGCGACTTCCGCATGTGGGTCTGCCTGCACGAGGTCACCCACCAGCTGCAGTTCACCGCCTTCCCGTGGCTGCGCGACCACCTCGAGGCCCAGATCACCGAGTTCGTCGAGGCCACGGACCTCAGCCCCGACGCGCTGCGCGACCGCATGTCCGACCTGGTCCGCGGCATCGCCGATGCCGTCCGCGGCAGTGACGACGACGACGGCGCCTCGGCCGGCCTCATGGCGCTGGTCCGCGACCCCGAGCAGCGGGCGGTCCTCGACCGGGTCACCGCCGTGATGAGCCTGGTCGAGGGGCACGCCGAGTTCGTGATGGACGGCGTGGGCCCCGACGTCGTGCCCTCGGTGCGCACGCTGCGCAAGCGCTTCGCCCAGCGGCGCAAGGGCCGCGGCCCGTTCGACCGCGTGCTGCGCCGGCTGCTGGGCCTCGAGCAGAAGATGAAGCAGTACGCCGACGGGCGGACCTTCGTCGGCGGCGTCGTCGACCTGGTCGGCATGGAGGGGTTCAACCGGGTGTGGGCCGGCCCCGAGAACCTGCCGCTGGTCGAGGAGCTCACCGAGCCGGCCCGCTGGGTCGAGCGGGTGCACGGCCGCCCGGCCGTTCCCGCCTGACGCCCCGGCTGCGGTGAGCGGCCCGCCACCGGCGGTCGCGGCCGTCCGCAGCGCCGTCCGGCCGGGCCTGCGGGCGTCCGCGCAGCCGGTGCTCGTCGCGGTCAGCGGGGGAGCGGACTCCCTCGCGCTGGCCGCCGCCGTCGCCTTCGAGGCCCCGCGCGCCGGGGTCCCGGCCGGGGCGGTGACCGTCGAGCACGGCCTGCAGCCCGGCTCGGCGCAGCGGGCGCACGACACCGCCGGCCTGCTGCGCGGCCTGGGCCTGGGCCCGGTGCTCGTCGTCCCCGTCGCCGTCGGCACCGCGGGCGGACCCGAGGCCGCGGCCCGCACCGCCCGCTACGCCGCGCTGACGGCGTGCGCGGACGAGCACGGGGCGCGCGTGGCGCTGGGCCACACCCTCGACGACCAGGCCGAGACCGTCCTGCTGGGCCTGGGCCGCGGGTCCGGCCCGCGGTCGGTGGCCGGGATGGTGGCCGAGCGCCCGCCGTTCTGGCGGCCGCTGCTCGGCGTGCGGCGCGAGACCACCCGCACCGCCTGCACCGCCCAGGGCCTGCCGGTGTGGGACGACCCGTGGAACACCGATCCGGCCTACCGCCGCGCCCGGCTGCGCGCCGAGGTGCTGCCCCTGCTGGAGGACGTCCTCGGCGGCGGCGTCACGCCCGCCCTGGCCCGGACGGCGGACCTGCTGCGCGAGGACCTCGACGCCCTCGACACCCTGGCCGGGGCGCACCTCGCGCGGCTGGCCGGCCCCGACGGGCTGCCCGCCGCCGAGCTGGCGGGCCTCCCGGCCGCGCTGCGCCGCCGGGTGCTGCGCGGGTGGCTGCGGGGTGCGGGGGTGGGCGACCTGCAGGCGGTGCACCTGGGCGCGGTCGACGCGCTGCTGACCGGGTGGCGCGGGCAGGGGCCGGTCGCCCTGCCGGGCGGTGCGGAGGCGCTCCGGGCGTCTGGCAGGCTGGTGCTGCGGCCCGCCGGCTCACCGAGCAGGAGGGCCGCAGTCGCCCCCGATCCGGAGGAGCAGCACCCGTGAGCGAGACCGCGTCGACCCCTGCGGAGCTGGGGCCCGACCACGGCTACGGCCCCGACATCGACCACGTGCTCCTGTCCGAGCCGCAGATCCAGGGCAAGATCACCGAGCTCGCCGACCGGGTCGCGCGGGACTACGAGGGACGCGAGGTCCTGCTCGTCGGCGTCCTCAAGGGCGCGGTGCTCTTCATGAGCGACTTCGCCCGCGCGCTGCGGCTGCCCACCCAGATGGAGTTCATGGCCGTCTCCTCCTACGGCAGCTCCACCAGTTCCTCGGGGGTCGTGCGCATCCTCAAGGACCTCGACCGCGACATCTCCGGCATGGACGTGCTGGTGCTCGAGGACATCATCGACTCGGGCCTGACGCTGTCCTGGCTGCTCAAGAACCTCGGTAGCCGCCGCCCGGCCTCGCTGGAGGTCTGCGCCCTGCTGCGCAAGCCCGACGCGATCAAGGTCGAGGTCCCCGTGCGCTACGTCGGCTTCGACATCCCCAACGAGTTCGTCGTCGGCTACGGCCTGGACTACGCCGAGCGCTACCGCGACCTGCCCTACATCGGCACGCTCAAGCCCGCCGTCTACGAGACCTGATCGTCGACCTACCGGTCGACACCGCGGCCAGGTGCCGTCCCCGGTCGCGCTGAGCCCCGCGCCGCACCCGTCGCGGAGCCCTCCGGGCCCCAC
>NZ_JABGCW010000021.1:0-49405 GCF_041028265.1 Geodermatophilus amargosae | reverse complement strand
GACAACCATTCCCAGACAGGGCCCCCACCATCCGGTGGGGGCCCTGCCTGCGCATGCCCGGAAAACACACGGACCAGAACGGCGCGGATCCGCGGATCAGCGGCGCCGGACCTCCTTGGTCGTCGCCCCGACGTTGTCGGCGAGCCAGGCGTTGAGCGCCGTCAGGTCCCGCCACGACGTCCGCACACGCTCGAGCGCCTCGGGGCCGTGCAGCCAGTCGGCGTACTCGAACAGCCGGCCCGCGTGCAACGAGCGGTGACGCAACAGGCCGGCACGGCCGTCGTCGACCTCGTAGCCCTTGGGGACCCGCGTGAGACGGTCGCCATCGATGCTCCAGCCGGCGGCGGCCAGACGGTCCACCTCGGCACGCAGCCGCGGGCCCTGCACGTCGTCGGCCACGGCCCGCCGGTAGCGCTCCACCTGGTCGGACTCCAGCCGCCACGCACCCCCGGCCACCCGCAGCCCCTCGGCGGAGATCTCCACGTAGCAGGCCCCGGCGCCGCGCCCCTCCTGGTGCGCGACCGCGCCCTGGTGCGTCTTGTACGGCGTCTTGTCGTTGCTGAAGCGCACGTCCCGGTACGGGCGGAACAGCTTCCCCGGGCCGAACTCCGCGGCCAGTGCGTCGACGAGTGCCTGCATCGGCGCCCGCACGCAGGCGTCGTAGGCGGCGCGGTGGCGGGTCCAGTACGTCTTCGAGTTGTCGGCCTCGAGGCCCTCGTAGAACACCAGGCCCTCGTCCGGGAAGCCCTGGAACGTCATCCCTCTCCCCCCAGGAGCGCGTGCCAGCGGAGCTCGCGCAGCGGCGTGCCCGCGGCGTCGAGCGTCCGTGCCCAGCCGTCCGGGCCCCAGCCGGCCGAGTCGAGGAAGTCCGCGGTGACCCGGTCGCCCTCGGCCACCCAGGTGGTCAGCCGCGCCGTCCCGTTGCCGGCGGCCAGGTCGGCGACCGCGGCCAGCAACCGGCTGCCGTGACCGCGCCGTCCCCACCGGGGCTCGACCAGCAGGACGGCGAGCTCGGTCGTGGGACCGGCGGGGTCGGGCTGCTCGCCCGGAGCGAGCTCCGGCGGCCCGTAGGCGGCGAAGCCCACCACCCGGTTGCCGTCGAGGGCCACGAGGACGCCGTGTGCGGGGGTGGGCGGGGTGGCGATGGCCGCGGACCACGCGGCCTCGGCGTCCGCGGCGTCCCAGGCCTCGAGCACGGAGGCGGGCAGGACGTCGCGATAGGCCGTCCGCCAGGTCTCGCCCTGCACGCGGGCCACCGCGACGGCGTCCCCGGCGACCGCCGGGCGCACCGACACGTCGGCGGTGCCGGTCAGGCGCGGGAAGGGGGAGCCGGGGTCCACGCGGGGCAGCCTAGGTCGGCGGGCGAGGGAGGCGGACCGTCAGCGGTGCACGGCAGGATCGGCGGCGTGCCCGCACCCGTCGCCGACCGGCTCCCCGCCGCCCTCGCCCGGCGCATCGCGCTGGCCGCGCAGGGCTTCGCCGACCCGCGTCCGGCCGGCGTCGTCGACAGCCGGCAGCTGCGGCGGATGACCGACCGGCTCGCCGTCGTCCAGATCGACTCGGTGAACGTCGTCTCCCGCTCGCACTACCTGCCGGCGTTCAGCCGGCTCGGCGCCTACCGGCGGTCGGTCCTCGACGACTTCACCGCCCGCCGTCACGAGCTGTTCGAGTTCTGGGCGCACGAGGCGTCCTTCCTGCCCGTCCGGCTGCACCCGTACCTGCGCTGGCGGATGGCCGCCGCGGAGGAGCAGGCGTGGGGGTCGATGGTCCGCATCCAGCGCGAGCGGCCCGGCTACGTGGCCGAGGTGCTCGACCGGGTGCGCGAGGCGGGGCCGGTCCGGGCCAGCGAGCTCGGCGAGGCCCGTCCCGACCGGCCCGGGTCGATGTGGAACTGGCACGCCGGCAAGGTCGCGCTCGAATGGCTCTTCTACACCGGCGTCCTCACGGCACGGGCGCGGACGACGTCGTTCGAGCGGGTCTACGACCTCACCGAGCGGGTCCTGCCCGCCGCCGTCGTGCAGACGCCGACGCCCGAGCCCGCCGACGCCGTCCGCGAGCTCGTCCGCACCGCCGCGCGGGCACTGGGCGTGGCCACCGAGCGCGACCTGCGCGACTACTTCCGGCTGCGCCCGGCCCAGGCCCGCCAGGCGATCGCCGAGCTGGCCGACGCCGGCCAGCTGCTCCCCGTCGAGGTGGCCGGGTGGGGCGCGCCCGCCTGGCTGGACCCGGCCGCCCGCCGGCCGCGGTGGATCCGCGCCCGCGCCCTGCTGTCGCCGTTCGACTCGCTGGTGTGGGAGCGGCCGCGGGTGGAGCGACTCTTCGGCTTCCGGTACCGCCTGGAGATCTACACGCCCGCCGCACAGCGGGTGCACGGCTACTACGTGCTGCCGTTCCTCCTCGGGGACCGGCTGGTGGCCCGGGTCGACCTCAAGGCCGACCGGCAGGCCGGCGTCCTCCGCGTGCAGGCGGCGCACGCCGAGGACGGCGTCGACCGCGCCGAGGTCCGCGCCGCGCTGGCCGCCGAGCTGCGGCTCATGGCCGGCTGGCTGGAGCTCGACGCCGTCGCCGTGGCCGAGCGGGGCGACCTCGCGGCCGACCTCCCCGCCGCCCTGGCCGGTGCCGGCGCCGACGTCGCCTAGGCTGGGCCGCCGTGGGGAGCACCGGAGCGGTCGACACGCAGTACGAGGACCTCCTGCGACGGGTCCTCGAGACGGGGACGCCGAAGTCCGACCGCACGGGCACCGGCACGGTGAGCACCTTCGGCGAGCGGCTCCGGTACGACCTCTCGACGTCGTTCCCGCTGGTCACCACGAAGAAGGTGCACTTCCGCTCGGTCGCCGTCGAGCTGCTGTGGTTCCTCCGCGGCGACGGCAACGTCCGCTGGCTGCAGGAGCACGGCGTCAGCATCTGGGACGAGTGGGCCGACCCGGCCGGCGACCTCGGGCCGGTCTACGGCGTGCAGTGGCGCTCCTGGCCGGCGCCCGACGGCGGGACGATCGACCAGCTGCAGGGCGTCCTCGACACGCTGCGCACCGACCCCGACTCCCGGCGCATGGTGGTGTCGGCGTGGAACGTCGCCGCGCTGCCGGAGATGGCGCTGGCCCCCTGCCACGCGCTGTTCCAGTTCGCCGTGCACGACGGCCGGCTGTCCTGCCAGCTCTACCAGCGCAGCGCCGACCTGTTCCTCGGCGTCCCCTTCAACATCGCCGGCTACGCGCTGCTCACCCGGATGGTCGCCGCCCAGGCGGGCCTGCGCCCGGGGGAGTTCATCTGGGTCGGCGGCGACTGCCACGTCTACAGCAACCACGTCGAGCAGGTCCGCGAGCAGCTCTCCCGCGAGGTCCGGCCCTTCCCGGCGCTGGAGATCGCCCCGGCGCGGTCGCTGTTCGACCACCGCTTCGAGGACTTCACGCTGCGCGGCTACGACCCGCACCCGGCCATCCGCGCCGCGGTCGCGGTCTGACCGGGTGCCCGTCCGGCTGATCTGGGCGCAGGCGCACGGCGGGGTCATCGGCGCCGACGGGCGGCTGCCCTGGCGCCTGCCCGAGGACCTGCGGCTGTTCAAGGAGCTCACCTCCGGGGCGACCGTCGTCATGGGGCGGCGGACCTGGGAGTCGCTGCCCGGGCGCAACCGCCCGCTGCCCGGCCGGCACAACGTCGTGCTCACCCGCGACCCCACCTGGCGCGACGACGGCGCGGAGCGGGCCGGCTCGGTGGAGGAGGTGCTCGCCGCGCACCCCGACTGCTGGGTGATCGGCGGCGCCGCGGTGTACGCGGCGTTCCTCCCGCACGCCGACCGGCTGGTGGTCACCGCCGTCGACCTGGCCGTCGACGGCGACACCCACGCCCCCGTCCTCGACCCCGTATGGCGGCCCGTCGTCCGCACGCCGGAGGGCGGGTGGGCCACCTCGGCGACGGGGCTGCGCTACGCCGTCACCGAGTACGGGCGCGCGCCCGTTGCCGGACCGGGCGCGCCCGCGGACGGTCGGTAGATTCGACCGCATGACCACCGACCCCGCCCGGCCCTTCGGGCGCGTGCTGACGGCGATGGTGACCCCGTTCGCCGAGGACGGCTCGATCGACCTCGCGGGGGCCCAGGAACTGGCCGCGCACCTGGTGGACCGGCAGGCCCACGACGGCCTGGTCGTGCTCGGCACGACCGGTGAGGCGCCGACGCTCAGCGACGGCGAGCAGTCCGCGGTCCTGGAGTCGGTCCTCGACGCGGTGGGCGACCGCGCGGTCGTCGTCGCGGGGGTCGGCACGAACGACACCGCGCACACCATCGACAACGCCCGCCGGGCCGAGCGGCTCGGCGCGCACGGCCTGCTGGTCGTGACGCCCTACTACAACAAGCCGCCGCAGGCCGGCCTGCTGCGGCACTTCACCTCGGTCGCCGACTCCACCGACCTGCCGGTGATGCTCTACGACATCCCGCCGCGCTCGGTGGTGCCCATCGAGGTCGAGACGCTGGTCCGCGCCGCGGAGCACCCGCGCATCGTCGCGGTGAAGGACGCCAAGGGCGACTTCGGCGCCCTCGCCTGGACGCTGGCGCGCACCGACCTCGCCTACTACTGCGGCGAGGACATGCTCAACCTGCCGATGCTGGCGGTCGGTGCGGTCGGCGTGGTGAGCGTCGCCGGGCACCTCGTCGGCCCGAGGCTGGCCGAGCTGATCGCCGCGGTCGAGTCCGGCGACCTCGCGAAGGCCCGCGAGCTCAACGAGAGCCTGCTGCCGGTCTACACCGGCATCTTCCGCACCCAGGGCGTCATCCTGGCGAAGGCCGCGCTGCGCGAGATGGGGCTGCCCGCGGGCCCCGTGCGCCCACCGCTGGTCGACGCCACGCCCGAGCAGATCGCGCAGCTGCGCGCCGACCTCGCCGACGGAGGCATCTCCCTGTGAGTCCCGTGAGCACGACCCCGTGACCGTCAGCACCGCCGGCACCGCCGGCCAGCCGCACCTCGACCTCACGACGCCGCCGCCGCTGCCCGCCGGCGGCCTGCGCGTCATGGCGCTCGGCGGCCTCGGCGAGATCGGCCGCAACATGGCCGTCCTCGAGTTCGAGGGCAAGCTGCTCGTCATCGACTGCGGCGTGCTCTTCCCCGAGGCCGAGCAGCCCGGCGTCGACCTGATCCTCCCGGACTTCGGGATCATCGAGCACCGCCTCGACGACGTCGTCGCCGTCGTCCTCACCCACGGGCACGAGGACCACATCGGCGCGATCCCCTACCTGCTGCGGCTGCGCGGGGACATCCCGCTGGTCGGCTCGCGGTTCACCCTCGCCCTGGTGGCGGCCAAGCTCCGCGAGCACCGGCTGGTCCCGACGTTGGTCGAGGTGGCCGCGGGCGACGACCACCTCGCCGGGCCGTTCCACTGCGAGTTCATCTCGGTGAACCACTCGATCCCCGACGCGCTCGCCGTCGCCGTCCACACGCCCGCGGGCGTGCTGGTGCACACCGGCGACTTCAAGATGGACCAGCTGCCGCTCGACGGCGTCCTCACCGACCTCGGTGCCTTCGCCCGGCTGGGCCTGGAGGGCATCGACCTGCTGCTGGCCGACTCCACCAACGCCGAGGTGCCCGGGTTCGTCGTCCCCGAGCGCAACATCGGCCCGGTGCTCGAGGACGTGTTCCGCCGCGCGACGCAGCGGCTGATCGTCTCCAGCTTCGCCAGCCACGTGCACCGCATCCAGCAGGTGCTCGACGCCGCCGAGACGCACGGCCGGAAGGTCGCCCTCGTCGGCCGCTCGATGGTGCGCAACATGGGCGTGGCCCAGGACCTCGGGCTCCTGCGGGTGGCGCCGGGGCTGATGGTCAAGCTCGACGAGGCGACGGCGATGCCCCCGGAGCAGGTCGTGCTGATCAGCACCGGGTCGCAGGGCGAGCCGCTGTCGGCGCTCGGGCGCATGGCCCGCGGCGAGCACCACCAGGTCACCATCGTGGCCGGCGACACGATCGTGCTGGCGTCCTCGCTGGTGCCCGGCAACGAGACCGCCGTCTACAAGGTCATCAACGGGCTGGCGCGGCTGGGCGCCACCGTGGTGCACAAGGAGACGGCGATGGTGCACGTCTCCGGGCACGCGCCGGCCGGCGAGCTGCGCACCCTGCTCAACGTGGCCAAGCCCCGCTACCTCATGCCTGTGCACGGCGAGTGGCGCCACCTGCGCGCGCACGCCGCGCTGGCCGAGCAGACCGGCATGGCCGCCGACCGGGTGCTGCTCGCCGAGGACGGCGTCGTCGTGGACCTGGTCGACGGCAAGGCCTCGATCACCGGGTCGGTGCCGGTGGGCAACGTCTACGTCGACGGGCTCAACGTCGGCGACGTCGGCGAGGAGTCGCTGCAGGAGCGGCGGATCCTCGGCGACGAGGGCTTCGTGGCGCTCACCGTGGTGATCGAGCCCTCGACCGGCACGATCGTGCGGCCGGTGCACCTGTCCACCCGCGGCTTCTCCGACGACCCCACCGCCTTCGACGAGGTGCTGCACCTGGTCGAGACGAACCTCAAGCGGGACCTCGCCGACGGTCAGCGGGACGCCCACCGGCTGTCGCAGTCGATCCGCCGGACCGTCGGCAAGTGGGTGTCCGACACCTACCGCCGCCGCCCCATGATCATCCCGACCGTCCTCGAGGTGTGAGGGGAGCCCTCACCCCTCGGCGCGGACGGCGGTGACGACGAGGTTGTCGGCGTAGCTGCGGGCGTCGTGGTCGAACGCGCCCGTGCAGGTCACCAGCCGGAGCACGTCGTCGGAGGTGGCCCCGAAGACGGCCGCGGTGGGGAACGAGTCCTTCGGGAACCGGTCGCTGCCGACGACCTCGTACCGCGCCACCGAGCCGTCGGCGACGGTCACCTCGACGACGTCCCCGGGGCCGAGGTCGCGCAGGCCGGAGAAGACGGCCGGACCGGCGGTGGAGTCGACGTGCCCGAGCAGCACGGTCGGACCGCGCGCCCCCGGCCGGCCTCCGCCGGTGACCCAGCCGACCCGGTCGAAGTCGGCGGGCACCTCGGCCGTGCCGTCAGGGAGGACGCCGAGGTCGAGGAGGTCGCCGCGCACCCCGATGGCGGGCACCGAGACCGCGACCGGCTCCGGCACGGTGGCCGGGTCGACGACGACCGGCCCGCCCGGCCCGGGGTCCGGGGCGGACGGGACCGCCGGTGCGGGAGGCGGTGGGGGAGCGGCCGACCCGGCCGCGCCCGGGGCGGCGCAGCCGGCGAGCACCGCCGCCGTCGCCGCCAGCGCCAGCGCGCGGCCGGGGCGCATCCTCAGGCGCCGGTCGTCGCGCGGCGGCGCACCGCGATCCCGCCGGCGACGGCCAGCGCACCGAGTCCGGCGACCGAGAGCAGCGCCGTTCCGCCCGCGGCGTCCTCCGCCGTCCCGCCGGCACCGGTCTCGACGCCGCCGACGGGGATCGCCGTCAGCTGGCCGCGCACGGCCCCGGCCGGTGAGGCGGTGGTGTGGGTGTCGGTGGCGAAGGACGACGGGTCGGCCTCGATCTGCGCGAGGGTGAAACCGGCGCCGGTGTCGGCCCCGTCGGTCACCACGCCGGTGGTGAACGGCCCCTGCAGGCAGCCACTGCTCACCAGCCGGCCCGAGCCGTCGTCCTCCGGGTCCGGGAACGCGATCCGCGGCGGCCCGGGCTCCCCGGCGGCCGCCTGGTGCACGTGCGTGGCCGTCTTGGCCGGGCTCTGGAAGGGCGGCGTCACCCCGGAGAGGCTGATGTCGTAGCAGATGATCTCCAGGTCGGAGTTGATCCGGTACGTGAAGGTCCCCGTGGCGCCCGGCGTGCCCGGGGTGGGGACGCCGTCGGGGTCGACGACCGCGGCGGGCGTCGCCATCGCCGTGAAGGCGCTGGTGAAGGTGGCCGGCTCGGCCACCTCGGTCTCCGCGGAGGCACTGCCGGCACCGACCAGGGCGACGGCGCCGGCGACGCCGGTGACGATCGCGGCGCGGGCCAGGGAGTGGTGGGATCGGGACACGGGGTGCTCCTCGCAGGTGGTGACGGTGGTCACCAGGAGGTACGGCGCCGGTGGTCCGGCCGTTCAGGGGCGGCGGCAGGGCCCCTCCGGACGAGAGGTGCCACGGTCGTGAACGGGACGCCGGCCACGGCCGTACCCCCTCGTGCGCGGCTCCCGACTGGCGGGCGCCGCTCATCGAGGGGACTCCCATGCGACCCACGACCCTGCGCGCCGGCACCGCGGCCGGCGCGTCGGCCTTCGCCCTGCTCCTGCTCGCCGCGACCCCGGCCGCGGCCGGCGGACCGGGCGGCTCCGGCGCACCTCACCCGGGCGGGACCGCCGTCACGACCACCGGGGACTCCGGCGCCGGCTCCCTGCGCGCCGCCGTGCAGGCGGCCAACGCCTCCGGCTCGGGCACGGTGGTGCTGTCCGACCGCGTGTACCGCCTCGCGCTGGCCGGCACCGACGACACCGCGGCCGCCGGGGACCTCGACGTCACCGGTCGCCTGGTCCTCGAGGGCCGGGGCGCCACCGTCGACGCGGCGGGCCTGGACCGGGTGTTCGACGTC
This sequence comes from Geodermatophilus amargosae, assembly GCF_041028265.1. GTDB lineage: Bacteria > Actinomycetota > Actinomycetes > Mycobacteriales > Geodermatophilaceae > Geodermatophilus > Geodermatophilus amargosae_A. Next base: position 40,886 of record NZ_JABGCW010000021.1, on the reverse strand, counting down.
CGGCCGGGCGGCTCGCTGACCCTGCGGGACGTCACGGTCACCGGCGGCCGGATCGCCGGCACCCCGGGCACCACCGGCGGGGCCTCCGGCGGCGGCGTCCTCAACGCGGGCACGCTCGTCGTCGAGGGCAGCACGATCACCGCCAACACCGCCACGCGCGCCGGCGGCGGCATCGAGGCCCTCGCGGGCTCGACGACGACCGTCACCCGCTCGACCCTGTCGTCCAACGGCACCGGCGCCGCACCCGGCAACGGCGGCGGCCTGCACCTGACCGGCGCCGGCACCGTGCACGTCGAGCGCAGCACGGTCACCGGCAACACGGCGGCCTCCGAGGGCGGCGGCCTGTGGAACTCCGCCACCGGCACCATGACGGTCAGCCGCAGCACGATCAGCGGCAACACCGCCAGCGGCGCGGCGAGTGACAACGGCGGCGGCGGCCTGTTCAACGACGGCGGCTCGCTCACCGTCGACCGCAGCGAGGTCCGCGGCAACTCCGCGAACGGCGCGGCGGGCTCCGGCGGCGGCCTGTTCACCCACGCGGGCACCCTGACCGTCACCCGCTCCGTCGTCGACGGCAACGACGCCCGGCGGGCCGGCGGCGGCATCGAGGCCCTCGGCGGGACGACGACGCTCGAGCGCACCACGCTGACCGGCAACACCACCGGCGCGGCCCCGGGCAACGGCGGCGGCCTGCACCTCACCGGCGCCGGCACCGTGCGCATCGACCGCGGCACCGTCACCGGCAACCGCGCGGCCAACGAGGGCGGCGGCCTCTGGAACTCCGAGGCCGGGACCATGACCGTCACCCGCACCCGGATCAGCGGCAACACCGCCCCGGTCGGCCCGGACGTGTTCCAGGACGGCGCCGGCACCGGCTTCACCGTCGACGGGCAGCGGGTCGCCGGCGAGGCCTGACCCGCACAGCGCAGGGGGGCGCCGGCCACGGGGAGGCGCCCCCCTGTCGTGCGGTCAGAAGTCCGACCGGGCCACCACGTCGCCGTCGTCGTCGACGACCTCGAAGCCGACGGCGTCGTCCCGCAGCACCGCGGAGCTGAGATTGCACCGCAGCTCCGCACCGCCGACGCCGAGGAACTCCCCGGCCGGCACCTCGCGGCCGCCGTCGTCGGTGACCGCCACCCGGTAGACCTCGCCGTCGGCGAAGCCGGTACCGGTGAGCCGGACCTCCACGCCCCAGGTGTGCGGCACCAGGTCCGCGCGGGCCTCGACGCCGGGGTCCACCGCCTGCACCGACACGGGCTCCAGCGGCGGGGGATCGGGCACCGGCCGGGCCAGCCAGCCGACCGCCGCGCCGGCGGCGGCCACGCCCACGACCGTGGCGCCGGCGAGGACCGGGCGCAGCGCCCGGCGACGGCGGGAGAGCGGGGTGGCGCGGTGCCGGGGCGGGCCGCCGCGCTGCTCCTCCGCGGCGATCCGCGCCAGCACGGCAGCCCCGAGCCCCGGCGGCGGGGTGGGCGTCTCGTCGAGGGCGTCGGGATCGACCGCGGCCAGCCGCGCGGCCAGCGGGGTCAGCTCGGCCAGCTCCGCGCGGCAGGACGGGCAGCCGTCGAGGTGGGCCTGCAGCCGGTCCTGCTCGGCGGGCTCGAGAGCACCCAGCGCGGCGGCCCCGAGCAGCTCACGCAGCTCCCGGTGCTCCCCGTCGGCCCGGCTCACGGCTCCACCCCCATCTCGTCGAGGGCCAGGCGCAGTGCCTTGAGCCCGTAGAACACCCGGCTGCGCAACGTGCCGACCGGGATCCCCAGCTCGGCGGCCACCTCGCCGTGGGGCCGGCCGCGCAGGTGCGTCTGCACGATCGCGGTGCGGTGCTCGGCGCCGATCCGGCGCAGCGCCTCCTCGACCACCCAGGCGTCCACCAGCCGGTCGTCGGCGGCCGCCTGCGGTGTCGCCGCCGGGTCGTCGGTCAGCTCGCGCTGCCACGGCCGGACGGCGAACCGGCGCGCCTCGTCGACGACGACGTTGCGCGCGATGGCGAACAGCCAGGTGCGCAGGCTGGCCAACTGCGGGTCGTAGGAGTCGGAGGCGCGCCAGGCCCGCAGGAACACCTCCTGGACGACGTCCTGCGCCGCGCCGCCGTCGCCGAGCTGGCGCAGCGCGAAGCGGTAGAGCTCCGCGCCGTGCGCGGCGTAGGCCGCCCGCACGTCCAGCGGCGCCGGCGCCGGTGACCGCCGTGCCATCCCCACCTCCGAGGTCTGCTTCCCGGTCCAGCAGGACGTACGGCGGCGGGGCCGCCGCCGTTCACCCTGTCAGCGGACGACCTCGATCGGGGCGATCCCCTCCTCCGCCGGGAGGTCGAAGCCCCACACCTGCGCGTAGAAGGACAGCTCCCCGTCGAGCGCGGCCCGGATGTTCGCCGCCCGCCGGAAGCCGTGCTGCTCGCCCTCGAAGAGCAGGTGGGCGTGCGGCACGCCCTTGTCCCGCAGCGCCGCCACCATCACCTCCGCCTGCTCCGGCGGGACGACGCGGTCCTCGGCGCCCTGGAACACCGCCAGCGGGGTGTCGAGGGCGTCGACGTGCGTGAGGGGGGAGCGCTCCGCGTACACGTCGGCCCCGGCGGGCCACGGCGCCACGAGCCCGTCGAGGTAGCGGGACTCGAACTTGTGCGTGTCCGCGGCGAGCGCGCCGAGGTCGGCCACCCCGAAGTGGCTCGCCCCGGCGGTGAAGACGCCGGGGCGGAGGGTGAGCGCGGCCAGCGTCGTGTAGCCGCCGGCCGAGCCGCCGCGGATGGCCATGCGCGCGGGATCCACGCGCCCGGCGTCGGCGAGGTGCCGGGCGCAGGCGACGACGTCGTCGAGGTCGACGACGCCCCACCGGCCCTGCAGCGCGTCGCGGTAGCGGCGGCCGTGGCCGGTGGAGCCGCGGTGGTCGACGTGCGCGACGCAGAAGCCGCGGGAGGTGAAGTACTGGATCCCCGGGTCCAGCCCGCGGGCGTGGGCCGAGGTCGGGCCGCCGTGCACCATGACGATCAGCGGCGGCAGCTCGCCGTCGGGGGCGGTGGCCTCCGGGTTGGCGGGCGGGTAGACGACGGCGTGCGCCTCGGCGATGCCGGTGTCGCGCTCCTCGGTCGGGAAGGTCACGTCCTCGGGGACGGAGAACCAGGCCGGGTCCAGCCCGAGATCCCGTGCGGGGCGGAGGACCTCCGCCTGCCCGGAGAGGTCCGCGCGCAGGACCACCGGCTCGCGCACGGGGCTCCCGGCCGCGCACACGACGCCGTCGCCGGCCGCGGTCAGGTAGCCCAGCGCCGTCCAGCCGGGCAGCGGCACGTCCCGCGTCGACCCGTCCGGCGCGAGCACGACCAGCCGGTCGCCGCCGTCCCCGCCGGCCGCCGCCACCACCCCGCCGCCGGGGAGCGGTACGAAGCGCCGCGCGCCGAGGACCCACTGCGGCCCGGCGATCTCGGTGCCGGTGTCGAGGGCCGGCTCGGCCTCCCCGCCGGGGCGCCACCGCCACAGCGCCCAGACGTCGGTGCGGTCGCAGCAGAACCAGAGGGTGCCGGCGGCGTCCCAGGTCGGCTGCACCGCGGACTCGCCCGGTCCGCCGGCCACCACCGTCTCGGTGCCGTCGGCGGCGCGGACCACCAGCTGCGCGGCGTCCCACGGCATGGCCGGGTGGTCCCACTGCAGCCAGGCCACCTCCCCGGCGGGGCCGGGCCGCGGGTCGGACACGAAGTCCGGGCCGCACACCACCACCTCGGCGGTGCCGTCCGGACCCAGCCGCACGACCTCGTTGACGACGTCGGCCGCGGCACCGGAGGCGGTGTGCGTCTCGCGGACGGCGAGCAGCGACCCGTCGCCGGCCGGGGTCAGGTCGGCCCAGCGGACGCCGGCCGGCAGCCCGGGTTCCGGGGTGACGGCGACCGGGCCGTCGTCGCCGGGGGAGAGCCGGTACAGCCGCTGGTCGTCGAAGTGCGTGAACCAGAGCGTGCCGCCGGCGACCGTCCACGCCGCCCCGCCGTACTCGTGCACGCGGGTGCGGGCGTTCCACGGCGGGGGGAGGACGTCGGTGACCGTGCCGTCGGCCGAACGCCGCACCAGGGCCGACCGGCCGCCCTCGCCGGGCCGCGACTCCGACCACCAGACGTCGTCCCCGTCGACGGCGACCTCGCCCAGCCGGGCGGCCGCGCGGACGACGAGCGCCGAGGTGACGGGGGTCGGCCAGCTGCCGTACGGGACGGGGGAGGAGGTCGGCATGCCGCGACCGTAGGCCGGGGACACGACGCCGCGCCTGCCTGGGAGGACGCAGGGGGACGGCTACCGTCGACGCATGCCTGCCCGTACCACGCCCTCGCGCCGGCCGGCCGGCTCGGCCCCCAAGGGGCGGTCCGGGTCGACGGCGGCCGGCAAGCGGCCGGCCCCCCGCAACGGCAACCGCAAGCCGCCCGCTCGCAAGCCCGCCCCGAAGCAGGGCTCGGGCGCGGCCGCCGGCGCCTGGCGGGCCGCCGCGGGCACCTGGTCGCTGGTCGCCCGCGGGGCCGGGGGACTGGCCCGCTCGGTCGCCCGCCCGGAGGAGGCCGAGCCGCTCGCGCCGGAGCACCGCCGCGACGGTGCCGGCCTCGCCGTCCTCGGTCTCGCCGTCGTCCTCGGCGCCGCGGCCTGGTTCGACGGCATCGGCCCCGTGGGTGCCGGGCTGGCCCTCGGCGTCCGCTGGGTGGTCGGCTCGCTGCTTGTCGTGCTGCCCGCGCTGCTGTTCCTCGTCGCGCTGCGGCTGCTGCGCCGCGCGCCGCGCCCCGAGGCCCGCGGCCGGCTGGCGATCGGCTGGCTGTGCGCCACCCTCGCGGTGCTCGGCATCGCCTCCGTCGTGGGCACGCCCGCCGACCCGGTGGGCGGCCGGCCCGGCTCCGGCGGCCTCGTCGGCTGGGCGGTCGGCACGCCGCTGACCGCCGGGCTCGGCGCCGTCGTCGCCGTCGTCCTGCTGTCCCTGCTCGCGGTGTTCGCGGTGCTCGTGCTGACCGCGACGCCGCTGCACCAGGTGCCCGAGCGGCTGCGTGGCCTCGTCGACCGGGTCACCGGCGACGACGGGGAGTGGGACGAGGACGGCTACGACGAGGACGGCCACGACGAGGACGACGCCGAGGAGCCGGAGGACGAGCCGGTCCGGCCGCGCCGTGCCAAGGCCGCGGCGCTGACCGAGGCGCTGTCGGCGGACCAGCCCGACCTGACCGCCACCGGACCGATCGACCACGTCCCGGCCGTCGACGTCCTGTCGGCGGTGCACGTCGAGCCCCCGGCGCCGCCGGCTCCCGCCCGCCGCGCCCCGGTCGTGGACCGCACGGTGCCGCCGGAGGACCTCGAGCCGGTCACCGAGCCCCAGCAGCTGCGCATCGAGCCGGTCGAGGGCGAGTACACGCTGCCGTCGGTGTCGCTGCTGCGGCCGGGCACGCCGCCGCGCAAGGAGTCGCAGGCCAACAACGCGGTCGTCGACGCCATCCGCGGGGTGCTCGAGCAGTTCTCGATCGACGCGGACGTCACCGGGTACACCCGCGGGCCGACGGTCACCCGCTACGAGGTCGAGCTCGGCAACGCGGTCAAGGTCGAGAAGATCACCGCCCTGGCACGCAACCTGGCCTACGCCGTCGCCAACGACAACATCCGCATCCTCGCGCCGATCCCGGGCAAGTCCGCCGTCGGCATCGAGGTGCCCAACGCCGACCGGGAGACGGTCAGTCTCGGCGACGTCATGCGCTCCCACGTCGCCAAGCAGGACCCGCACCCCATGGTGGTCGGGCTCGGCAAGGACATCGAGGGCGGCTTCGTCACCGCCAACCTGGCGAAGATGCCCCACCTGCTGGTCGCCGGTGCCACCGGTGCCGGCAAGTCCTCGTGCATCAACTCGCTGCTGACGTCGCTGCTGCTGAGGGCCGCCCCCGAGCAGCTGCGGATGATCCTGGTCGACCCGAAGATGGTCGAGCTCACGCCCTACGACGGCATCCCGCACCTGATCACGCCGATCATCACCGACCCCAAGAAGGCCGCCACCGCGCTGGCCTGGCTGGTCGAGGAGATGGAGCAGCGCTACCAGGACATGCGGGCCACCGGCGTGCGGCACATCGACGACTTCAACCGCAAGGTCGAGCGCGGCGAGATCACTGCCCCGCCCGGCAGCGAGCGGGTCTACCGCCCCTACCCCTACATCCTCGCGATCGTCGACGAGCTCGCCGACCTGATGATGGTGGCCCCGCGCGACGTCGAGGAGTCGATCGTGCGGATCACCCAGAAGGCCCGCGCCGCCGGCATCCACCTGGTCCTGGCCACGCAGCGGCCCTCGGTCGACGTCGTCACCGGCCTGATCAAGGCCAACGTGCCCTCGCGGCTGGCGTTCTCGACCTCCAGCCTCACCGACAGCCGGGTCATCCTCGACCAGCCCGGCGCGGAGAAGCTGATCGGCATGGGCGACGCCCTGTTCATGCCGATCGGCGCCGGCAAGCCGCAGCGGCTGCAGGGGGCCTACGTCTCCGACGCCGAGATCGAGGCGGTCGTCGAGTTCACCAAGCGGCAGGCCGAGCCGGAGTACCGCGAGGAGGTCTTCAGCGCTGCTGCTGCCGCCGGGGAGAAGAGAGAGGTCGACGAGGACATCGGCGGGGACCTGGAGCTGCTGTGCCAGGCCGTCGAGCTCGTCGTGACCAGCCAGTTCGGGTCGACGTCGATGCTGCAGCGCAAGCTGCGGGTCGGCTTCGCGAAGGCCGGCCGCCTCATGGACCTCATGGAGACCCGCGGCGTGGTCGGCCCGTCGGAGGGCTCCAAGGCCCGCGACGTGCTCGTCAAGCCCGACGAGCTGGAGTCGGTGATGTTCACGCTGCGTGGCGGCACGCTGCCCGGCGGCGAGGGCTGAGCGGGGGGACCGGCCGGGTCACCCTGCCGAGTCAGGGAGGGTCGGCGCGCGGCGCCTACGATGGACCGGTGACAGCCCCGCCCGGCCCTGCCCGCACAGTGGCCGTGGTCACGCTCGGCTGCGCCCGCAACGAGGTCGACTCCGAGGAGCTGGCCGGCCGGCTGGCCGCCGACGGCTACCGGCTGGTCGAGGACCCCGAGGACCCCGAGGGCGCCGACGCCGTCCTGGTCAACACCTGCGGGTTCATCGAGTCGGCGAAGAAGGACTCGGTCGACGCCATCCTCGCGGCCACCGACAGCGGTGCCGAGGTCGTCGCCGTGGGGTGCATGGCCGAGCGCTACGGATCCGAGCTGGCCGGCGCGCTGCCCGAGGCCACCGTCCTCGGCTTCGACGACTACGCCGCGATCGGCGACCGGCTCGACGACGTCCTGACCGGCCGGCCGCTGGTCCCGCACTCGCCGCGCGACCGCCGCACGCTCCTGCCGATCAGCCCGGTCGCCCGCACCGCCGCCGTGACCGCCGAGGCGGCGCCGGCCATCCCCGGCCACGGCTGGGTGCAGCGCCGCCGGCTGGCGTCGGGCCCCTCGGCCGCCCTCAAGCTCGCCTCCGGCTGCGACCGGCGCTGCGCCTTCTGCGCCATCCCCACCTTCCGCGGCTCGTTCGTGTCCCGCCCGCCGGCCGAGGTGCTCACCGAGGCGCGGTGGCTGGCCGGCCAGGGCGTCACGGAGCTGGTGCTGGTCAGCGAGAACTCCACCTCCTACGGCAAGGACCTCGGCGACCTGCGCTCGCTGGAGCGGCTGCTGCCCCAGCTGGCCGCCGTCGAGGGCCTCGCCCGGGTGCGGGTGGCCTACCTGCAGCCGGCCGAGCTGCGCCCGGGCCTGCTCGAGGTCATCGCCTCGACCGACGGCGTGGCGCCGTACTTCGACCTGTCCTTCCAGCACTCCTCGCCGGGCCTGCTGCGCCGGATGCGCCGCTTCGGCGGCACCGACGACTTCCTCGCGCTGATCGCGCGCGCCCGGTCGCTCGCGCCCACGGCGGGGTTCCGCACCAACGTCATCCTCGGCTTCCCGGGGGAGACCGAGGACGACGTCGCCGAGCTCGAGCGCTTCCTCACCGAGGGCCGCCTCGACGCCGTCGGGGTGTTCGGCTACTCCGACGAGGAGGGCACCGAGGCGATGGGGATGCCGGGCAAGCTCGACCAGGCCGAGATCGACGCGCGGGTCCGCCGGATCACCGACCTGGTCGAGGAGCTCACCGCCCAGCGCGCCGAGGACCGCGTCGGGGACCGCGTGCAGGTGCTGCTCACCGAGGACCTCTCCGCCGAGCAGGGCCGTGCCGCGGGGGAGGGTGGCGTCTGGGCCGGCCACGCCGCGCACCAGGACCCCGAGGCCGACGGCACGACCACGGTCAGCGGGGTGCCCGGTGACGCCCGGCCCGGGCAGCTGCTCGACGCCGAGGTGGTCGGTACCGAGGGAGTCGACCTCGTCGCCCTGTCGTCCGCGGAGATCGCGCTCGCCGCGGTCCCGGCGCTGCGGTGAGGTCGCGGTGAGCGCCGTCGTCCCCGACCCGGCGGCGACCCCGCCGCAGTCGGCGAAGCTGGTCAACCTGCCCAACGCGCTGACCGTGCTCCGGCTGGCCGTGGTGCCGGTGTTCGCCGTCCTCCTGCTCTCCGACGGCGGCATGGACGACGGCCGCCGGGTGTGGGCCACGGTCTTCTTCGGCGCGGCGATCATCACCGACCGCTACGACGGGATCATCGCGCGGCGCACCGGTCAGGTGACCGAGTTCGGCAAGCTGGCCGACCCGATCGCGGACAAGGCGCTCACCGGCACCGCGCTGGTCGCGCTGTCGGTGCTCGCGCTGCTGCCCTGGTGGGTGACGCTGGCGATCATCGTGCGCGAGGTCGGCGTCACCCTGCTGCGGTTCTGGGTGATCCGGCACGGCGTCATCGCCGCCAGCCGCGGCGGCAAGGCCAAGACCGTCGTCCAGGCGCTGGCCATCGGCCTGTACATCCTGCCGCTGGGCGGCCTCCTGGCCAGCGCCCGGTGGTGGGTCATGGCCGCCGCGCTGGTGCTCACGCTGGTCACCGGGCTCGACTACGTCTACCGGGCGCTGGCGCTGCGCCGCACCAGCGCGCGGGCCATGCGGGCCGCCGCGGCGCGCCGCGCCGCCGGCCCGACCGGCTCGCGGACCGACACCGCGGCCTGAGCGAGGGCTCCCGTCCGCACACCCCGCTCCGCTCGGCGCGGGCCCCGGAGTGGCCGTTCGAGCACGTCACCGGGCGGGAACGGCGAGGCCGGCGCGGGTGTTACGCCATGAGCGGACGCGGCCCTGCCGGCCCCGTGCCGGGCGAGGGCGCCGCGTACCGTGGGCGCACGGCACCCGCGGGTGCCGCCGCTCTTCCCTCAGCCAGACAGGAGACGGCCATGACGCTGCTGCGCACCCAGCTGGGGCAGACCCTGCGCGGTCACCGGCTGCGGCAGCGGCGCACGCTGCGCGACGTCTCCGGTGCCGCCCGGGTCAGCCTGGGCTACCTCTCCGAGGTCGAGCGCGGGCAGAAGGAGGCCTCCTCCGAGCTGCTCGCCTCCATCTGTGACGCCCTCGACGTCGAGCTGGCCGACCTGCTCGCCGAGGTGAGTTCCGGGCTGCGCGGCCCCGACGGCCGCGTCCGCCACTTCGCCGCCGCCGGTGGTGCAGCCGCCCCCGTCGACGACGCCTCCGCCGGTGCCGTGTCCGCCGGCGCCCTGTCCTCCGGCGCCCTGTCCTCCGGCGGGACGTCCGCCGAGCAGCCCGCCGACGCCGCCGACGCGGCCACCCCCGTCGCCGAGCCGGCGCTCGCGCTGGTCGGCGCCACCACCCGCGCCGCGCACCGCGCGGGCAGCGCCGTCTCCCTCGCCGCCTAGTCCCCTCCAGGTCCCCGCCCGGTCCCGGCCCGGGCACGCCGGCCCGGGTCGCGCCGGCCGCGGCGTGCCCGGCACCGTCCCGGCGGGCGTGGGAGGGTGGGGACAGGGGGACCACCCAGCCGCGGGTGGTCGTCGCGGCCACCAACGGAGATCGCCGTGCGGTACCTGTTCCGCCCGCCGGGCACGGACGGCGCGAGCCTGCTCGCGCTGCCCTGGCACCAGCCGCTCGAGGAGTGGGACCCGGACCTGCTGCTCGAGGTGCCCCAGCGCGGCATCTCGCGGCACGTCGTGCGGTTCGTCGCCGAGCAGGGCCGGGTCTTCGCGCTCAAGGAGATCGCCGAGTCCCTGGCCCGGCACGAGTACGCGCTGCTGGGCGAGTTCGAGGCGGAGGGCCTCCCGGCGGTCTCGGTGCTGGGCATCTGCGTGGACCGGCCCGGCGGGCAGGACGCCATCCTGGTCACCCGCTACCTCGAGTACTCGATGTCCTACCGCTACCTGTTCTCCCGGCCCAGCGCGCGGCAGTCGGTGGACCAGCTGATGGACACCCTGGTCGTGCTGCTCGTGCGGCTGCACCTCGCCGGGGTCTTCTGGGGTGACTGCTCCCTGTCGAACACGCTGTTCCGGCTCGACGCCGGCGCGCTGGCCGCCCACCTGGTGGACGCCGAGACCGCCGAGCGGCACCCGACGCTGAGCCGGGGCCAGCGGCACTACGACCTCGACCTCGCCCGCGAGCGGGTGGGCGCCGAGCTGCTCGACCTGCAGTTCGGGGACCTGCTGCCCGAGGGCGTCGACCCGATCGAGGTGGCCGACAGCCTGCCGGTGCGCTACGAGCGGCTGTGGGAGGAGGTCACCCGCGAGGAGGTCTTCCGCGCCGATGAGCAGCGCTACCGCGTCGCCGAGCGGCTGCGGCGGCTCAACGACCTCGGGTTCGACGTCGGCGAGGTCGAGCTGGTGACCTCCGAACAGGGCGCCCGCCTGCGGGTCGAGACCCGGGTGTCCTCGCCCGGCCAGCACCGGCGGGAGCTGATGCGGCTCACCGGCCTCGAGGTGCAGGAGAACCAGGCGCGGCGGCTGCTCAACGACCTGCGCACCTTCCGTGCCTGGCTGGAGCAGAAGACGGGTGCGCCGGTGTCCGAGGCGGTGGCCGGCGCGCGCTGGCTGGCCGAGGTCTACCAGCCGGTCATCGACGCCATCCCGCCGGAGCTGGCCGGCCGTCTCGCTCCGGCCGAGGTGTTCCACGAGGTGCTCGAGCACCGCTGGTTCCTGTCGGAGCGCGAGGGCCGCGACGTCGGGACCACCCGGGCGGCGCGGTCCTACGTCAGCACCGTCCTGCCAGGCACCCCGCCGGAGATCACCACCCCGTCGATGATCGCCCGGCGTCCCTGAGCCGGACGCAGGTCACGGCCGGGACACACCCGGGTTGCGGACGCCTGTGAGGTGGGCCACGGTACGGATCGCGGTGATCGTCGGTGCTCGCCGGAACGGAGGCGATAGGTCTTGTCCATCGCAACAGAAGGACCGCCCCCGGGGCTCGGAGGACGTCGTCCCCGCCGGGCCCGGCGCGGGCGGTCGCGGCGCGTCCTGGGGAGCGCGGCGACCGCGTTCGTCGTGGCGTCCACGCTGGCCGCCTGCGGCGGCGGGGGCGAGGACTCCGCCACCCCGGTCCTGAACTGGTACATCAACCCCGACTCGGGCGGGCAGGCGACCATCGCCGAACGCTGCTCCGAGGAGTCCGACGGCGCCTACCGGATCGCGGTGTCGATCCTGCCGCGTGAGTCCTCGGCCCAGCGCGAGCAGCTCGTCCGCCGCCTGGCGGCCAACGACGCCTCCATCGACCTCATCAGCCTCGACCCGCCCTACATCCCCGAGTTCGCGCAGGCGGGCTTCCTCGCCCCGGTGCCCGAGGACCTGGCCGAGCGGGTCACCGAAGGCGTCGTCCAGAGCTCGATCGAGGGCGCGACCTGGGACGAGGAACTGGTCACCGTCCCGTTCTGGGCCAACACCCAGCTGCTCTGGTACCGCAAGTCGGTCGCCGAGGCCGCCGGGCTGGACATGACCCAGCCGGTGACCTGGGAGCAGATCGTCGAGGCCGCCCAGGCCACCGACACGATCGTCAGCGCCCAGGGCCGGCGAGCCGAGTCGCTGACCGTCTGGTTCAACGCGCTCATCGAGTCCGCCGGCGGCTCGGTCATCGCCGAGAACTCCACCGACCCCGACCAGATCCAGCTGGGGCTGACCGACGAGCCCGGTCAGCGGGCCGCCGAGGTCATGGCGCTGGTCGCCGGCTCCGGCGTCGTCGGTGCGGCCTTCTCGACCTCGAGCGAGGACACCAGCGCCACGCAGTTCGAGAGCGAGGACGGCGGGTTCATGGTCAACTGGCCGTTCGTCTGGTCCCGCGCCCTCAGCGCCGTGGAGGCCGGCACGCTCGACGCCTCGGTCCCCGAGGACTACGGCTGGACGCTCTACCCGGCCGTGGAAGAGGGCACTCCGAGCGCGCCGCCCTACGGCGGCATCAACATCGGCGTGGGTGCCTTCAGCCGCAACGCCGACCTGGCGTACGAGGCGACCGAGTGCATCACCTCGGACGAGAACCAGGCCGAGTACATGATCACCAACGGCAACCCGGCGTCGTCGGTGGCCGTGTACGACGACCCGGAGGTGCAGGAGGCCTTCCCGATGGCCGACACCATCCGGGAGTCGCTAGAGGCGGCGGCCCCGCGGCCGCAGACCCCCTACTACAGCGAGGTCTCCGGCGGCCTCCAGCGTGAGTACCACCCGCCGTCCTCGGCGTCCGACGAGACGGGCCAGCGGGCCCAGGACCTCATCAGCGCCGTCCTGCGAGGGGAGCAGCTGCTGTGACGCAGACCACCCTCCCACCGGTCGAGAAGACCCAGCCGGTCTCCTCACCCGGCGGGACCATCAGCGATCGCTCGCGCGCCGAGCGCAAACTCGGCTGGATGCTGGCCGGGCCGGCGTTCGTGGTCATGCTCCTGGTGACCGCCTACCCGATCCTGCAGGCCGTCTACTACTCGCTGTTCAGCTACCGGCTCACCGACCCGGAGAACCGGTCGTTCAACGGCCTGGCCAACTACTGGGTGGTCCTCAGCGACCCGCTGTGGTGGCAGTCGGTGTTCATCACCCTGGTCATCACGGTGGTCACCGTCGCCGTCGAGCTGGTGCTCGGCTTCGGCCTGGCGCTGGTGATGGTCAAGGCGCTGCGGAACATCCGCCCCGTCGTCCGGGCGGCCATCCTCATCCCGTACGCGGTCATCACCGTGGTGTCGGCCTTCGCCTGGCAGTTCGCCTTCAACATCACGACCGGGTTCGTGAACAGCTGGTTCGCCTGGCTCCCCGGCGTCGAGTCGACCACCGACTGGTTCGGCGGCACCGGGACCTCGCTGTTCGTGATCTGCCTGGCCGAGATCTGGAAGACGACGCCGTTCATCTCGCTGCTCCTGCTGGCCGGCCTGGCCCAGGTGCCCGAGGTGCTGCAGGAGGCGGCGAAGGTCGACGGCGCCACGCGGTGGCAGCGCATGTGGAAGGTGACCATCCCGAACATGAAGGCCGCGATCATGGTGGCCCTGCTGTTCCGCACCCTGGACGCGTTCCGCGTCTTCGACAGCATCTACATCATGACCGCGGGGGCCAACGGCACCGAGTCGGTGTCCTTCCTCGCCTACCGGCAGACGATCGCGCGGGTGGAGATCGGTCTGGGATCGGCGGTCTCGGTGCTGCTGTTCCTCGCCGTCGTGCTGATCGCGTTCCTGTTCATCAAGGGCTTCAAGGTCGACCTGGCCCAGGCGAGAGGTGAGCGCTGATGTCGACGAAGTCGAAGGCCTGGTGGGTGGTCGGTGGCGTCCTCATCGTCATCTACTGCCTGTTCCCGATCGCCTGGATCGTCTCCCTGTCGTTCAAGGCGCCGTCGGACGTGGCCAACGGCCAGTTCCTGCCGACCGACTTCTCCTGGACGAACTACTCGACGATCCTCACGGGCTCGGCGAGTGACCTGTTCCTGCCGGCGCTGCGCAACAGCTTCGGGATCTGCCTGATCGCCACGGCGATCTCCTGCATCCTGTCGATGTTCGCCGCCTACGCGATCGCCCGGCTGGACTTCCCGGGCAAGAAGCTCATCCTCGGCACCGCGCTGGCGGTGGCGATCTTCCCGGTCATCTCGATCGTCACGCCGCTGTTCAACCTGTGGCGGCAGATCGGGCTCTACGACACCTGGCCCGGGCTGATCATCCCCTACCTGTCGCTGACGCTGCCGATCTCCATCTGGACGATGTCGGCGTTCTTCCGGGAGATCCCCTGGGAGATGGAGCAGGCCGCGCAGGTCGACGGCGCGACGACGTGGCAGGCGTTCCGCAAGGTCATCGTCCCGCTGGCCGCCCCGGGCGTCTTCACCACGGCGATCATCGCCTTCTTCATCGCGTGGAACGACTTCGCCTACGGCATCTCGCTGACGTCGACGGACGCGTCCCGTCCCGTCCCGGCGGCGCTGGGTCTGTTCACCGGTGCCTCGCAGTTCGAGGACCCGACGGGGGCCATCGCCGCGGCCGCGGTGATCGTCACCATCCCCGTCGTCGTCCTGGTCCTGCTCTTCCAGCGGCGCATCGTCGCCGGCCTCACCAACGGCGCGGTCAAGGGCTGACCCGGCTGTGCTCCCCACTCCACTGACGTCCAGAGGGGACGAGAACTGATGGCCTCCATCGAGATGCGCAACATCGTCAAGCAGTACGGCGACGGCTACCCGGCCGTGAACGACGTCAGCCTCGACATCGCCGACGGCGAGTTCATGATCCTGGTCGGCCCGTCCGGCTGCGGGAAGTCCACGCTGCTGCGGATGATCGTCGGGCTGGAGGACATCACCAGCGGCGACATGGTCATCGGCGGCAAGCGGGTCAACGACCTCGCCCCGCGCGAGCGCAACCTGTCGATGGTCTTCCAGAACTACGCGCTCTACCCGCACATGACGGTGTTCGAGAACATCGCCTTCCCGCTGCGGCTGTCCAAGACGCCCGACGACGAGGTCCGCCGCCGGGTGAACGAGGCCTCCGACGTCCTCGAGCTCAAGGAGCACCTGGAGCGCAAGCCGGCCAACCTCTCCGGTGGCCAGCGCCAGCGGGTGGCCATGGGCCGGGCGATCGTGCGGCAGGCCGAGGCGTTCCTCTTCGACGAGCCGCTGTCCAACCTCGACGCCAAGCTGCGCGGGCAGATGCGCACCGAGATCTCCCGCCTGCAGCGCCGGCTGGGCATCACCACGGTCTACGTCACCCACGACCAGACCGAGGCGATGACCCTCGGCGACCGGGTCTGCGTCCTGCGCAAGGGCAAGATCCAGCAGGTCGCCTCGCCGCGCGAGCTCTACGAGCAGCCGGTCAACCTCTTCGTCGCCGGGTTCATCGGCTCGCCGCCGATGAACTTCCTGCCCGCGACGCTGGAGGGCAACGCCCTCTCGACGCCGTTCGGGTCGATCACGCTCGACGAGAAGCGGGTCGCGGCCGTCAGCGGCCGGGACCTGCTGCTGGTGGGCATCCGGCCGGAGTACTTCGAGGACGCGTCGCTGGTCGACGAGACCAAGCGCCCGGTCGGGTCGGTGTTCCGCGCCCGGGTCGACGTCACCGAGTGGCTGGGGGACTCGCAGTACGCCTACATCCCCTACGAAGCGCCGGAGTCGATCACCGCCCAGCTGCGCGACCTCTCGCGGGAGCTGGACTCCGAGGAGCTGCGCACGCAGGCGATCGTCTCGATCGACTCCACGAGCCGGATCCGCGAGGGCCGGGAGGCGGAGTTCTGGCTCGACAGCCGGAAGGTCCACGTCTTCGACCCGCAGACCGGTGAGAACCTCACCCGTGACGCGGAGGCCGGCGCGCGGCTGACGCAGATGGCCACCGAGGACCGGGTGGAGCAGGTCGAGCACGCGCAGGCCACCGGCCAGACCGTCGGCTCGAGCATGCTGTCCGGCCCCGCCTCCGGGTCCCCGGGCACGTCCGGGACCTCGGGGCCGTCCGGGGCGCACCGGTCCGGCGCCGCCTGAGCGTGCCGCCCGTGGACCACCGCCGTCCGTGGTGGCGGACGGCGGTGGTCTACGAGGTCTACCTGCGCAGCTTCGCCGACGGGAACGGCGACGGGCTCGGCGACGTCCCCGGCCTGCGCAGCCGGCTGCCGTACCTGGCCGGCCTCGGTGTGGACGCGCTGTGGGTCACCCCCTGGTACCCCTCGCCGATGGCCGACGGCGGGTACGACGTCGCCGACCACCGCGACGTCGACCCGCGCTTCGGGACCCTCGCCGACGTCGACGCGCTGCTCGACGACGCGCACGCCCTCGGGCTGCGCGTGGTGGTCGACCTGGTCGCCAACCACACCTCGGCCGAGCACCCGTGGTTCCGGGCGGCGCTGGCGGCGGGCCCGGGGTCGCCCGAGCGGTCCCGGTACCTCTTCCGGGACGGGCGGGCCGGCGGCGAGGACCCGCCCAACGACTGGATCAGCGCCTTCGGCGGACCGGCCTGGACGCGGGTGACCGGACCCGGGGGCCCGGAGCAGTGGTACCTGCACCTGTTCGCCCCCGAGCAGCCCGACCTGGACTGGACCTCCGCGGACGTGCGGGAGGAGTTCGACGGGATCGTGCGCTCCTGGCTCGACCGCGGGGTCGACGGCATCCGCGTGGACGCCGCCCCGGCCCTGGCCAAGGTGCCCGGACTGCCCGACGCCGGGCACGCGCCCGGCGCCTCCTTCGCCAGCAGCACCTGGGTGGACAACCCGCACTGGGACGTCGACGAGGTGCACGAGGTCTTCCGGCGCTGGCGGCGCATCGGCGACACCTACGACGGCGACCGGCTGTTCGTCTCCGAGGCCGTCGTCAACGGTCCGGAGCGGCTGGCCCGCTACGTCCGCCCCGACGAGCTGCACACCACCTTCAACTTCGACTACCTCAAGGCGCCGTGGGACGCCCGGGCGCTGCGCGCGGTGGTCGACGGGACGCTGGCGGCGCTCGCCCCCGTCGGCGCCCCGGCCACCTGGGTGCTGTCCAGCCACGACGAGACCCGGCACGTCACCCGCTTCGGCCGCGCGGACAGCGCCGCGGCCGTCATGGGCTTCGACGACGCCGCGGCCGCCGACCCCGTCCTCGGACTGCGCCGTGCCCGCGCCGCGGCGCTGCTGACGCTGGCGCTGCCGGGCGGGGCCTACCTCTACCAGGGGGAGGAGCTCGGCCTCCCCGAGGTCGAGGACCTGCCCGTCGAGGCGCTGCAGGACCCGACGTGGGAGCGGTCCGGGCACACCGCGCGCGGGCGCGACGGCTGCCGGGTGCCGCTGCCGTGGTCCGGGGACCGGCCGCCGTTCGGGTTCGCGCCCGACGGCGTTCCGCCGTGGCTGCCGCAGCCGGCGTCGTGGGCCTCGCTGACCGTCGCGGCGCAGGACGGGGACCCGTCGTCGACGCTGTCGCTGTACCGGGCGGCACTGCGGCTGCGTCGCGACCTGCTGGGCGAGGAGCCGCTGACCTGGCTCGAGCTGGGCGCGGACGTCCTGGCCTTCGACCGCGGGGCGGCACTGCGCTGCGTGGTCAACCTGTCCGCGGTGCCGCTCCCGCTCGCCGGGCTCGGCCGGCCGCTGCTGGCCAGCGGGGCGGTGGGCGAGGCGGCCGGGGATGCGCTCGCGCCGGACACCGCGGCCTGGCTGGCGCCGCCCGGCTAGCTCCGCTGTCGCTTGGCGGTGGCGAGGTCGGCGGCGGTCGGCGGGTCGGCGCCGACCCGGGTGCAGTTGAGGGCGGCCACCAGCGCGGCGTCGTCGACCACGGCGAGCAGGTCCTCGTCGGGGAGCGCCTCCAGGGCGGCGCGCGTGGTGACCCCCGCGGCGAGCAGGCCGGCGAACAGGCCGGCGGCCAACGAGTCGCCGGCACCCACGGTGTCGACCACGGTCACCCGCGGCGGCTCCCGGTGCAGCAGCGGCCGGCCGGGGCGGGCGATCCGCAGCGGCGCCCCGCCGTCGGTGAGCAGCACCAGCGCCGGCCCGCGGTCGGCCCAGCGGCGGGCGGCGCCGTCGAGGTCGGAGGTGTCCGGCTCGAGCCAGGCGAGGTCCTCGGCGCTGACCTTGACCAGGTCGGCGACGGCGACCAGCCGGTCGAGCCGGGTGCGCACCCCCGCGGGGTCGTTGCCCAGCGCCGCGCCGACCGGGCCGTCGGCGAGCATCGGGCGCAGGTTGGGGTCGACGCTCACCAGCGCGGTGCCGGCCAGCCGCTCGGCCAGCCGGGCGATCGCCTCGCTGCCCGGCGGCGTCCACGACGAGATCGAGCCGACGTGCAGCACCGCCGTCGCCGGGGGCAGGACGGCGGCCAGCTCCTCGTCGGTCCACTGCCAGTCGGCGGCGCCCTGGACGTGGAAGCCGTAGTCCGGCGACCCGTCCGGTCCCAGGCCCACGACGGCGAGGCTCACCGGCTCGGTGGCCGTCACGAAGCCGCTCGTGTCGACGCCGGAGAGCTCGGCGTGCCGCCGCAGCGCCGAGGCCAGCGGGCCGCCTCCGAGGCGGGCCAGCAGCGCCACCGGGGCGCCGAGCCGGCCGGCGGCGACGGCGACGTTGAGCGCGTTGCCGCCCGGCCGCGCGACGTACTGCGGCGCGGTGCCCTCCGGTCCGGCGTCGGCACCGGGCACCGGCAGCAGGTCGACGACGAGCTCGCCCAGGACGGTGAGCGTGGGGACGGCGCTGTCCATCGGGCGACCCTAGCCGGACCGGCCGGGCGGCTCCGGGCATCCCCGGACGGGGGACGCCGGGCGGACCGGGGACGTCCCTGTTGGCCGGGACACCGGTCGTGCTGGGACGATGGCGGGGAGGACCGCCGCCGTACGCGGTGGTCGGCAGGCCAGGAGGCGGCGCGCCACGCGCCGGAGCAGGAGGAGCCACCATGCCCAACCCGATCGTCAAGCTCTGGCGGTACCTGACCGCGTCGGCCAACGCGCAGATCGACCAGCGGGCGGACCCGAAGATCCAGATCCAGCAGGCGATCGAGGCCGAGCAGCAGCGGCACCAGGCGCTGGCCAACCAGGCGGCTGCGGTCCTCGGCAACCAGCGGCAGCTGGAGATGCGGCTCAACCGGCAGCTCGGCGAGGTCGAGAAGCTGCAGGCCTCCGCCCGCCAGGCGCTGGTGCTCTCCGACCAGTCGCGCGGCCGGGGCGACGCGCCCAAGGCCGCCGAGTACGAGCAGGCCGCGCAGGCCTTCGCCACCCAGCTGGTGGCCGCCGAGCAGGCGATGGAGGACCTCAAGCGCAGCCACGACGAGGCGCTGCAGGCCGCCGAGCAGGCGCGTGGCGCGGTCGAGCAGAGCCGGATGCGGCTGCAGACCACGCTGGCCGAGCGCACCAAGCTGATGAGCCAGCTCGAGCAGGCCAAGATGCAGGAGCACGTGGCCGCCTCGATGCGGCAGGTCAACGAGCTCGCGGCGCCGGGCAACACGCCGAGCCTGGCGGAGGTCCGCGACAAGATCGAGGCGCGCTACGCCAACGCCCTCGGCCAGGCCGAGCTCGCCCAGACCTCCGTCGAGGGCCGCATGCTCGAGGTGCAGAAGGCGACCCTCGACGTCGCCGGTGCCTCCCGGCTGGACCAGATCCGCGCCGGCATGAGCGGGCAGACCGCCGTCGAGAGCGGTCCCGGCGCGGCCGGGGCGATCGGCCCGGGGACGTCGTCGCCGTCGTTCGAGAAGACCGAGCAGCCGGCCCAGCGCCCCGAGCAGCAGTAGGACCACCCTTCCCCCACGCTCGAGGCGGGCTCCTGGGGGGTGGCCGTTCCAGCACGTCACCAGCGGGCCCGGTCACCTCCGTGGGGACCGGGCCCGTGGTGTCTCAGGTGGCGCTGGTCAGCGGCCGGGGGTGGTCGGGTTCGCCGGTGCGGGCCAGGCGGTCGACGGGCGCGTCGGTGGCCTGGCAGGACGGGCACCAGTAGGTGATCCGCTCCTGCAGGTCCGGCCCCTGGTCGCCGCGCAGGATCGCGGTGCCGCACTTGTAGCAGGGCTTGTCCTTGCGGCCGTAGACCCAGTGGTCGCGGCCGCGGCGCAGGTCGCCGGTGGTGCTCTGCTCCGGGCGGTCGCGGTTGGCCAGCATCAGCGCGCGGGTCCGCTCGACCAGCCCGGGGAGGTCCGCGACGTCGGCCACCCGCATCCACGGGTGCACGCCGCAGACGAACAGCCCCTCGACCTTGTAGAGGTTGCCCGGCCCGCACAGGTTCCGCTGGTCGAGGATCGCGACGCCGATCTGCTCGTCGGGGTGCGACCCGAGCCGGCGCACGGCCTCCTCGAGGTCCCAGTCGGGGCCGAGCACGTCGGGGCCGAGGTGGCCGACGACGGTGTCCTCCTGCGTGGTGCGCACCATCGTGACGTCGTGCAGCCGGTAGCCGACGCAGTCCCACCGGTCGGTCGCCAGGATCGCCCGGATCGAGAACGCCGGCCCGCCGCGCCACCGCGCGCCCTTGCGGTAGATGTGCCAGCTGCCGTCCATCCGGTAGTGGGTGCGCAGCGTCCAGCCGTCGGTGAACCGGGTCAGCATGTGCTTGCCGCGGGGAACGACCTCGGCGACGGTGCGGCCCGCCAGGTCGGTCGCAGCCAGCTGCGGCACCCGGAGCTCACCGCGGCGCAGCGTCTGCCCGGCCAGCGCGGTGTTCATCCGGTTGGCCGCCAGCCAGACGGTGTCTCCCTCGGGCACGTCCCCAGTGTCCCCCGCGGGCGTCTGCGCTGCTGAGAGGCGAGGGAGGTCACGCCGCCGGCGGGAAGCCCGCGCGGCGCCCCGGCGCTGCAGGACCCGTGCAGCGCCGTCTCGCCTCCGCCAGCAGCACCCCCGCGCACCTGACCGCGGCCGGTGAGCCGGTGACCGTGACCGTCGCCCGCGACGTGCGGCCCGACCAGCGGGAGGCGTTCGAGTGCTGGGCCGACGACGTCCTCGGCCTGGCCGCCGGCTTCGCCGGCAACCTGGGCACCAGCCTGCTGCGGCCGGGCCCCGGCTCGACCCGCTACCACCTGGTCTACCGCTTCGCCGACGGCGAGTCGCTGGCCCGCTGGGAGCGCTCGGCCGAGCGGCAGGCGGCGCTGACGCGCGTCGAGCACCTCGCCGAGGGCGCCGACTACGCCCGCGTCGCCGGCCTGGACAGCTTCTTCACCGCGCTCACCCCGCCGCGGCCGGGCCCGCGCTGGCGGCTCACCGTGCTCACCATCGCCGTGGTCTTCGCCATCACGCTGGCCTTCCACCTGCTCGTGGCCCCGCACGTGGCCTCGTGGCCGCTGCCGGCCCGGTTGCTGCTGTCGGCGACGATCGTGGTCGTGCTGCTCGGCCAGGTGGTCATGCCGCGGCTGTCGCGCTGGCTCGCCCCCTGGCTGCGCGGCCGCCGCTGACCCGCGGGGACGTCGCGCCCCGGGCGGGCGCACGCGGCGCGGACCCCGGCCGGGGCTCGTCCGCGCCGGCGCTGCGGGCCGCCCGCGAGGAGCGGACGGCCCGCAGTCGCTGACTCAGTCCAGCGGGCGGACGCCGCTGGCGCTGGTGCCGCGCGCGCCGGAGGTGCGGGAGAAGGCGACCCGCTGCCCCTCCTGGAGCTCGCGGAAGCCGCCGTCGTCGGCGATCTCGGAGAAGTGCACGAAGACGTCCTCACCGCCGTCGTCCGGGGTGATGAAGCCGAAGCCCTTGTCCGCGTTGAACCACTGCACCGTGCCCTCGGCGTCCCCACCGGCGTCTCCACCGGCGTCGCCGCCGGAGTCGCCGCGGGGCGCGCGGGCGGGGCGCTGGTCGCGGCCGCCCCGGTCGTCACGGCGCTCGCGGGGCGCGGGGCGGTCGGGACCGCCGCGCCGCGGCATCGAGGGCAGCAGGCGCACCGAGTCCGCCTGCAGCCCGCGGGCGCCCTCGACCAGCTCGAACTCGACGCGGTCGCCCTCCTCGAGGTCGCCGCCGCGGGCCACCGCGGAGACGTGCACGAACACGTCCTCGGGGACGATGAAGCCGAAGCCGCGGTCGGCGTCGAAGCGGGTCACGGTGCCCTGGATGACCAGGCCGCGCGGCGCACGCCCACGGCCACCCCGGTCGTCGCGGCCACCCCGGTCCCCGCGGTCGTCGCGGCCACCCCGGTCGTCGCGGCGGCCGCGCGGGGCACCGCCCACCGGGCGCACCCGGTCGGCCTGGGGGCCGCGCGGGCCGGCGGTGGCGTCGTAGTCGACGGACTGGCCCTCCTCGAGGGTCCGGAAGCCACCGGTGTCCTCGATGGCGGAGAAGTGGACGAAGACGTCGTCCCCGCCGTCCTGCGGCTCGATGAACCCGAAGCCCTTGTCCGCGTCGAACCAGCGGACCGTGCCGGCTGCCATGTCAGTTCCCTCTATCCCTCGTCACTGCGACGGTCCACGGTACGCGGGACCGCGGGGTCCCCGGCCGGACAGCCGCAGGAACCCGTGCCCGCAGTCTCGAGCCCGCAGGCTCATCCCCGGAGACGCAGTCCGCGCGGGGTGGCGGCGAACCCGGCCGCCTGCAGCGCGGACGACAGGGGGGTGTCCTCGTGCACGGAGGCGCCGTCGGCCTTCTGCACGACCATCCGCCCCAGCGCCCCGGCGGCGACGGCGCCGGAGAGTGCGGTGGCGGCCTCCTTGAGGGTGGTCTCGTCCTCGGTCCACGACAGCAGCGTCTTGCCGCCGCGCTCGACGTAGAGGACGAGCTCGCCGTCGACCAGGACCACCAGTGCACCGGCCTTGCGCCCGGCGCGGTGGCCGCTGGCCCGCCTGCTCCCGGTGCCCTCGCCGACGTCGACGGCCACCTGCTCGGCGGAGTCGGCGGCGCTGGTGCGGTCGGGCCAGGGGAGGGCGGCGCCGTACACGTTGGCCGGGTCGGTGGCCGCGAGCACCACCGCGCCCTCGGGCGCGCGGTCGGGGGTGGCAAAGGCACGCAGCCGGTCGACCGAGCCGACCGTGCCGAACTGCGCGGCGCCGAGGGTCTCGACGAAGTAGCCGCGCCGCGCCCGGTTGTTCTCCTCGAACGCCCGCAGCACCGGGTACACGGCGGAGAAGCCGCCGGGCACCTGCTCGGCCATGACCGCGCCGCGGGTGAGCACACCGTGCCGCTCGAGCAGCGCCTCGGCGCGGGCGGTGGTGCGCCGGGTCGGGTTGGCCTCGCGCTCGGGCAGCCGCGACCAGCGGCCGGCCACCGTGGGCGGGCCGGTGCGGGTGGGCATCGCCGGGCGGCCGAGGCGGGCGCGGCCGTAGCGGGGACGGTCCACGCGGGCGCGCGGCGGCGCCGGTGCCCGCTTGTGCGTGCCGCCGCCGGACAGCCGGGTGCGCAGCGGGGCGAGCGTGTCGTTGGTGAGCAGGCCGGCCCACACCAGGTCCCAGACGACGTCGGCCAGCGAGGCGTCGTCGGTGGCGCCGACGAGGTCGGACAGCCCCCGGAAGAACACCGCCTGCCCGGCGCCGAGCTGCTCGAGCACGGCGAACGCGACACCGCCCTCCTCCGGCAGCTCCACCGGGTCGGGCAGCAGCAGCGGCGCGAGGTCGGCGGGCACCAGGCTCACCCACCCGTCGCCCCCGGGCAGCCCGCCGGCGCCGGCCCACAGCACCTCCCCGGCGCTGGTCAGCTCGTCGAGCATCGCCGGGCGGTAGTCGCGCACCCGGCCGGGGAGCACCAGCGACTCCAGCGCGCTGGCCGGCACCAGCGCGCCGGCCAGCTGCTCGACGACGGCGAGGACGCCGTCGACCCCGCGCATCCGGCTGCCCACCGACTGCCAGGACGGGGTGAAGCGGGCCAGCGTGCCGATCGGGACCGGCTCGACCTCCTGGCGCAGCTTGGCCAGGCTGCGGCGGCGCACCGAGCGCAGCACCTCGGCGTCGCACCACTCCTGGCCGGTGCCGCCCGGGCGGAACTCGCCGGTGACCAGCCGGCCGGTGCCCACCAGCCGCTGCAGCGTCGAGGTGACCACCGCGATGCCGAGGCCGAGCCGCGCGGCGACCTCGGCCGGCTGGAACGGGCCGTGGGTGCGCGCGTAGCGGCCGACCAGGTCGCCCAGCGGGTCGGCGACCGGCTCGGTGAACGCCTCGGGCACCCCGACGGGCAGGGCGGTGCCGAGGGCGTCGCGCAGCCGGCCGGCGTCCTCGATGGCGACGTGCCGCTCCTCGCCGGCGATCCGCACGACGATGGCCCGCCGGGAGGCGACGAGTTCCTCGAGCCAGGCGGCCGGGATCCCGCGCAGGCCCGCCTCGGCGGGCGTGAGGTCGCCGAGGCCGCGCAGCATGTCGGAGGCGCCGTCGACGTCGCGGGGGTGCCGCTCGGCCGGCAGCCGCTGCAGCTCCCGCTCGACCTCGGCGAGCGCCTCGGCGTCGAGCAGCTCGCGCAGCTCCGAGCGGCCGAGCAGCTCGGCGAGCAGGCCGGTGTCCAGCGCCAGCGCCTGCGCCCGCCGCTCGGCCAGCGGGGCGTCGCCCTCGTACAGGAACTGCCCGACGTAGCCGAAGAGCAGCGACTGGGCGAAGGGCGAGGCGGCCTGGGTCTGGACGTCGACCACGCGCACCCGGCGGGAGCGGACGTCACGCATCAGCTCGACCAGGCCGGGGACGTCGTAGACGTCCTGCAGCACCTCGCGCGCGGCCTCCAGCGTGATGGGGAAGGAGGAGAACTCGCTGGCCACGCTGAGCAGCTGGGCGGCGCGCTGGCGCTGCTGCCACAGCGGGGTGCGCCGGCGCGGGTCGCGGCGGGGGAGCAGCAGCGCGCGGGCGGCGCACTCGCGGAACCGGCTGGCGAACAGCGCGGAGCTGCCGACCTCGGCGGTCACCTCGCGCTCGACGTCGTCGGGGTCGAGGACGGCGAGGTCGGCCTCCGGCGGCTCGCCGGTGGTGTCGGGCAGCCGCAGCACGATGCCGTCGTCGGAGTGCATGGAGGCGACGTCGACGCCGTAGCGCTCCCGCAGCCGCGCGGCCAGTACCAGCGCCCACGGGGCGTTGACCTGCGCGCCGAAGGGGGAGTGCACGACGAGTCGCCAGTCGCCGAGCTCGTCGCGGAACCGCTCGACCAGCAGCGTGCGGTCGTCGGGGAGGTGGCCGGTGGCCGCCTTCTGCTCGGCGAGGTAGGCGAGCAGGTTCGCCGCGCCCCAGTCGTCGAGACCGGCGGCCTGCGCCCGCTCGCGCCCCTTCTCCGGGGTCGCCGACCCGACCTCGCGCAGGAACGCGCCGAGCGCCCGGCCCAGCTCCAGCGGCCGGCCGGGGGCGTCGCCGTGCCAGAACGGCATCTTCCCGGGCTGGCCGGGGGCGGGGGAGACCAGCACGCGGTCGTGGGTGATCTCCTCGATCCGCCACGACGAGGAGCCGAGCAGGAAGACGTCGCCCACCCGCGACTCGTAGACCATCTCCTCGTCGAGCTCGCCGACGCGGCGTCCGCCGGCTCCCTCGCCGCCCACCAGGAAGACACCGAACAGGCCGCGGTCGGGGATGGTGCCGCCGCTGGTGACCGCCAGCCGCTGGGCGCCGCTGCGTGCGGTGAGGGTGTCGGTGACCCGGTCCCAGGTCAGCCGCGGCCGCAGCTCGGCGAACGCGTCGGAGGGGTAGCGGCCGGCCAGCATGTCGAGCACGGCGTGCAGCGCGGTGTCGGGCAGGCCGGAGAACGGCGCCGACCGGCGCAGCAGCGCGCCGACCTCCTCGACCGTGCGCGGGCCCTCCGACACGATCGCCACGATCTGCTGGGCGAGCACGTCGAGCGGGTTGCGCAGGTAGCGGATCGACTCGATGGCGCCGGCCTTCATGCGCTCGGCCACCAGCGCGCACTGCACGAGGTCGCCGCGGTACTTGGGGAAGAGCACGCCGCGGCTCACCGCGCCCACCTGGTGCCCGGCGCGGCCGACCCGCTGCAGGCCCGCGGCCACGGTGGGCGGCGACTCGACCTGGACGACGAGGTCGACCGAGCCCATGTCGATGCCGAGCTCGAGGGAGGACGTCGCCACCACCGCCGGCAGCCGGCCGGACTTCAGCGCCTCCTCGACGACGGCGCGCTGCTCGCGGGAGACCGACCCGTGGTGGGCGGCGGCGACCGGCTGCCAGCCCTCCGGCGTGCCCCCGCCGGAGCCGGCCTGGGCCATGAGTGCGGCGGCGTTGGTGCCCGGGGGCACGACCTCGCCGGTGGTGCGCTCGTAGGACATCTCGTTGAGCCGGCTGGTCAGCCGTTCGGCCAGCCGCCGGGAGTTGGCGAACACGATGGTGCTGCGGTGCGCCTCGACCAGGTCGAGCACCCGCTCCTCGACCGCCGGCCAGATCGACGTCCGCGGCTGGTCGCCGGCCGCCGAGCCCTCCAGCTCACCGGTGGGCTGGCCGAGGGCGCTCATGTCCTCGACCGGCACGACCACCGAGAGGTCCCACTGCTTGACCGACGTCGGCTGCACGACCTGCACCGGCCGCCCACCGGCCAGGAAGGTGGCGACCTCCTCGATGGGGCGCACCGTGGCCGACAGGCCGATCCGCTGCGCGGGCCGGTCCAGCAGCTCGTCGAGCCGGTCGAGGGAGACGGCCATGTGCGCGCCGCGCTTGCTGTCGGCGACGGCGTGCACCTCGTCGACGATCACCGTCTCCACGCCGCGCAGCGCCTCCCGCGCGGAGCTGGTCAGCATCAGGAACAGTGACTCCGGCGTGGTGATGAGGATGTCGGTGGGCCGGCGGGTGAAGGCACGCCGCTCGTCGGCCGGGGTGTCGCCGGAGCGGATGCCGACGGTGGTCTCCGGGCGCGGCAGCCCCAGCCGCATCGCCGCCTGCCCGATGCCGGCCAGCGGCGCGCGCAGGTTGCGTTCGACGTCGACGGCCAGCGCCTTGAGCGGGGAGACGTAGAGGACGCGGCAGCGGCGGCTCTCGTCGGCCGGCGGCGTGCCGGCCAGCCGGTCGAGGGACCACAGGAAGGCCGCCAGCGTCTTGCCCGACCCCGTGGGGGCGACGACGAGGGCGTGCTCACCACCGCTGATCGCCTGCCAGGCACCCTCCTGGGCGGCCGTGGGCTCGGCGAAGGCACCGGTGAACCAGGCCCGCGTGGGCGCGGAGAACCGGTCGAGAGCGGGCACGGTCCCAGTGTCCCCGCGGGTACGACAGTCCGCTGGCCTGCGCCGATGGCGGGCCCGGTCACCCGGCCCGGGCGAAGAGCTCCAGCGCGATGCCGTCGGGGTCGCGGAACTCCAGGATGGCACCGGCGCCGATGTCCTTCACGCCGCCGTGCGCGATGCCCCGCTCGTCGAGCATCGCGGCCGCGGCGTCGAGGTCGGCGCGGGAGTCGACGGCGAAGCTGACGTGGTCGAGGCCCGTGCGGTCCTCGTCGAAGGAGTCCGCGCTCACCGGCCGCAGCCCGAGCAGTTGGTCGCCGAGGGCGTAGATGACGCCGCCGTAGAGGAAGGCCAGCTGCTCGCGGGTCGCGTCGTCGGCGTCTGCGGGCACCTCGAAGGCGACGGGCAGCCCGAAGACGTCGTCGTAGAAGGCGCGGGACCGGTCGATGTCGGTGACGGTCAGCCGGACGTGGGCGAAGGAGCGCGTGGGGATGGGCACGGCGCGAGCATGCGGCGGGATCCGCGGTCCCGCCCGGCGGACGAGTGCCGTCCCGGGAGTGCGGTGCGGCACACTGCCGGGCATGCGCCACTCGCTCTACGAGGTCGAGCACGAGGACCTCCGCCAGACCGTCCGCACGTGGCTGGAGAAGAACGTCGCCCCGTTCCACGGCCAGTGGGAGCGCGACGGCGTCGTCCCGCGCGAGGTGTGGCTCTCCGGCGGCGAGCAGGGCCTGCTCGGCTTCGACGTCGACGAGCGCTTCGGCGGCGGCGGGGTCCGCGACTTCCGCTACAACGCCGTCCTCGACGAGGAGGTCACCCGGGTCGGCGCCAGCGGCCTGGGCTTCGGCCTGCACAACGACGTCGTCGCCCCCTACCTGCGGGACCTGTGCACCGAGGAGCAGGCGGCGCGCTGGCTGCCCGGCTTCTGCCGCGGCGAGTTGATCACGGCCATCGCCATGACCGAGCCCGGCACCGGCAGCGACCTGCAGTCGATCCGCACCACCGCGCGCCGTGACGGCGACTCGTGGGTGCTGAACGGCGCCAAGACGTTCATCACCAACGGCATCAACGCCGACCTGGTGATCGTGGTCGCCCGCACCGACCCGGGCGCCCCCGGCTCGCGCGGCACCAGCCTGCTCGTCGTCGAGCGGGGCATGCCCGGCTTCACCCGCGGCCGCAACCTCGACAAGGTGGGCCTCAAGGCGCAGGACACCGCCGAGCTGTTCTTCGACGAGGTCAGGGTGCCGGCGGAGAACCTGCTCGGCACGGAGAACCGCGGCTTCGCCCACCTGATGGAGAACCTGCCGCAGGAGCGGCTGTCGATCGCGGTGGGCGCGGTGGCCGCCTGCGAGACGGTGCTCGCCCAGACCCGCGAGTACGTCACCGGCCGCACCGCCTTCGGCCGGCCGGTGGGCAGCTTCCAGAACAGCCGGTTCGTCCTCGCCGAGCTGCACACCGAGACGACGATCGCGCGGACCTTCGTCGACGAGTGCGTGCGCCAGCTCGGCACCGGCGAGCTCACCGCCGTCGACGCGGCGATGGCCAAGTACTGGACGAGCGAGCTGCAGAACAAGGTCGCCGACCGGTGCCTGCAGCTGCACGGCGGCTACGGCTACATGGACGAGTACCCGGTGTCGAAGGCCTGGCGCGACGCCCGCGTGCAGTCGATCTACGGCGGCACCAACGAGATCATGCGCGAGATCATCGGCCGCTCCATGGGCCTGTGAGCCGGCCGTGACGACCGGGCCCGGGACCACCGGTGTCGTCCTCGACGTCGAGCGGGTCCAGCGGCGGACGGTCGGCGTCCTGTCCGGTGCCGTCGCCCTCGGCGGGCTGGGTGTCACCGTCGGGATCACCGTCGGCGGGCTGCTGGCGCGCGACGTCGCCGGCACCGACGCCGCGGCGGGGCTGGGGCAGACGGCGGGCGTGCTGGGCGCCGCGGTCCTCGCCGTCCCGCTCGCGCGGCTGTCGGAACGCGGCGGGCGGCGGGTCGGGCTGGCCGCCGGGTACGCCGTCGCGGTCGGCGGCGCCGTGCTCACCGTCGTCGCGGCGGCGCTGTCGTCGCTGCCGCTGCTGCTGGCCGGGCTGTTCGCCTTCGGCGCCGCCACCGCCTGCAGCCTGCAGGCGCGCTACGCCGCCGCGGACCTCGCCGTTCCGGAGCGGCGCGGCCGGGCGCTGTCCCTGGTGGTCTGGGCGACGACGGTCGGCTCGGTGGTCGGACCCAACCTCGCCGAGCCCGGCGCCCACCTGGGCCGCGCGCTGGGGCTGCCCGCGCTCGCCGGCGGGTTCGTCCTCTCGGCCGCGGTGCTCGCCGTCGTCGCGGTCGGGCTGCGGCTCGCGCTGCGCCCGGACCCGCTGCTGCTGGCCCGGCGGCTGCGCGACGGCGCCGGCCCGGCACCGGTGCGCCCGCGGCGGGCCACCCGGGACGCGCTGGCCGCGGTGTGGGCCGACCGCGGCGGTCGCCTCGGCGTCGTCGCCGTCGTGGTCTCCCACGCGGTGATGGTCGGCGTGATGGTGATGACCCCGGTGCACATGGGGCACGCCGGGGGGCACGACGACGGGACGACGCTGCGGCTGGTCGGGCTGGTCATCAGCGTGCACGTCGCCGGGATGTACCTGTTCAGCCCGCTGGTCGGATGGCTCGCCGACCGCGCGGGCCGGCGCGCGACGGTCGCCGCGGGCGGCCTGCTGCTCCTGGCCGCCGCGGGCATCGCGGGCACCGCCCCGCCCGAGGCCGCCGGGCGGCTGGGCGTCGGCCTGCTGCTGCTCGGGCTCGGCTGGTCGTGCGGGCTGATCGCGGGCTCGACGCTGGTCACCGAGTCGGTGCCGGCGGAGGTGCGGCCCGCCGCGCAGGGCGGCACCGACCTGCTGATGGGGCTGGGTGCCGCCGTCGCCGGCGCCGTCGGCGGGCCGCTGCTGGCCCTCGGCGGCTTCGGCCTGGTGGCCGGCGTGTCGGCGGTGCTGGTGGTCCCGCTGGCGCTGGTGTGGGTCCGGCGCTGACCGTCGGCTCGGTGGCCCGCTCGCTCAGTGGCCGCGCATGTTGCGCCACAGCACCACGAGCGTGACCAGCATGCACAGCGCGATGCCGATCTCGAGGACGACGTCCCAGGTCGCCGAGCCCGTGCTGGGGAACACGACACGAGCCTAGCCGTCCTGATACCGTGAAGTAACTTCACGGTGTAGGAGGTTCACGATGACGGACCCCAGGATCGCCGCGCTGGACCGGGTCCTCGAGGTCACCGTCCTGCTCGGCCGGGACATGACGACGTCGCTCACGGCCGCCGGGCTCACCGTCGCGCGCACGACGCTGCTGTGGCGGCTGCGCGCCGCCGGCCCGAGCACGCAGCGGGCCCTCGCCGACGCGCTCGGGGTCAGCGCCCGCAACGTCACCGGGCTGGTCGACGGGCTGGCCGGGGCCGGCCTGGTCACCCGGGAGCCGCACCCGACCGACCGGCGGGCCACCCTGGTCACGTTGACCGCCTCCGCCGAGGGGCTGCTGGCCGAGATGGCGGCCGGGCAGGCAGGGCTCGCCGAGCAGCTCTTCGGCGGGCTGTCGCCCGAGCGACTCGACGGGCTGGTGTCCGCGCTCGACGAGGTCCTCGAGCGGCTGCGGGCGCTGGTCCCGGGCGGAGCGGCGTCGTGACCGTGGCCGGGCTGCTCCGCAAGGCGGTCGCCTTCGAGGTCGGGATGTGGCGCAGCCTGTGGCGCTGGGTGCGGCGCCGCCCGGACGTGCCGGCCGGCGCCGACGCCTTCCCGTACGCCTCGGCGGTCACGCCGGTGCTGTGGACCTTCGTCGTGCTGTCGGCGATCGAGATCCCGCTGGTCGACTGGCTCCTGCCGTGGCAGTCGGCGCGCGTCGCACTGCTCGTGGTGGGGGTCTACGGCCTGGTGTGGATGATCGGCCTGCTCGCGTCGATGAGGGTGTACCCGCACAGCGTCGGTGACGACGGCCTGCGGGTGCGCTCGGGGTCCTCCATCGACGTCCCGGTCCCGTGGGCGGAGATCGCCGCGGTGCGGGTCCGGCGGCGCAGCGTCGAGGGGTCGCGCACGGTCGTCGTCGAGGAGGAGGGCGGGCGGCGCGCGGTGTCGGTGACGGTGCTGGCGTCGACGCAGGTCGACGTCGAGCTGCGGACGCCGCTGGTGCTGCCGCTCGCGCGGACCCACGGGCAGCCCGTGACCGAGCTGCGGCTGGCCGCCGACGACCCTGCGGCCCTGGTCCGCCGGCTGCGCGCCGGGCTCGCCGGGCACGCCGCCCGGACCGATGGGGCCGCACGCGCCGACGGGGACGCGCGCTAGCGTCGGGGACGTGCGCCTGCAGGAGTTCTGGTCCCGGTTGGAGGCCCAGTTCGGGTCGATGCGGGCGCACAGCGTGGCGCGCGACCACGTGTTCGCCGTCCTCGGCGGCCGCTCCGCCGTCGAGGCGATCGACGCGGGCGTGCCGGTGCGCCGGGTGTGGCTGGCGATCTGCGAGGAGTACGAGGTGCCCCCGAAGGACCGCTGAGCCGCCCGTCGTCGGGCGTGACGGCGTGTCGCTCGACTCGAACACGTGTTCGCCCTACAGTGGCAGCCGGTCCACAGGGAGGTCGTCCCTCCACAGGTCGAGTCGGTCACCGGAAAGTGTCAGACCCCCGGCCTAGCGTCGCCTCCGACACCGCATCGACTCCACGACACGCGACTTCCCGAAGGTGAGCTCCATGGCAACGCTCGACCGCGACAAGGCCCTCGACATGGCCCTCGCCCAGATCGACAAGCAGTTCGGCAAGGGTTCCGTCATGCGCCTGGGCGACTCGCCCGAGGTCGCCATGAGGGTCATCCCGACCGGCTCGATCGCCCTCGACATCGCCCTGGGAGTCGGCGGCCTGCCGCGGGGCCGCGTCGTCGAGATCTACGGCCCGG
Source organism: Geodermatophilus amargosae (assembly GCF_041028265.1). Lineage (GTDB taxonomy): Bacteria > Actinomycetota > Actinomycetes > Mycobacteriales > Geodermatophilaceae > Geodermatophilus > Geodermatophilus amargosae_A. The sequence continues at coordinate 9,237 of NZ_JABGCW010000021.1, read as the reverse complement.
AGGCCTCGGGCAAGACCACGGTCGCCCTGCACGCGGTCGCCAACGCCCAGGCGGCCGGCGGCATCGTCGCGTTCATCGACGCCGAGCACGCGCTCGACCCGGAGTACGCCCGGGCCATCGGCGTCGACACCGACGCGCTCCTGGTCAGCCAGCCCGACACCGGTGAGCAGGCGCTCGAGATCGCCGACATGCTGATCCGATCCGGCGCGCTCGACCTCATCGTCGTCGACTCCGTGGCCGCTCTCGTGCCCCGCGCCGAGATCGAGGGCGAGATGGGCGACAGCCACGTCGGCCTGCAGGCCCGGCTGATGAGCCAGGCCCTGCGCAAGATCACCGGTGCGCTCAGCAACTCGGGCACGACCTGCATCTTCATCAACCAGCTGCGGGAGAAGGTCGGCGTCGTCTACGGCTCGCCGGAGGTCACCACCGGTGGCCGCGCGCTGAAGTTCTACGCCTCGGTCCGGATCGACATCCGCCGCATCGAGACCCTGAAGCAGGGCACCGACGCCGTCGGCAGCCGGGTCCGCGTCAAGATCGTCAAGAACAAGGTCGCCGCGCCGTTCAAGCAGGCGGAGCTCGACCTCATCTGGGGTACCGGCTTCAGCCGCGAGGGCGGCCTGATCGACATCGGCGTGGAGCAGGGCTTCGTCCGCAAGTCCGGTGCCTGGTACACGTACGAGGGCGACCAGCTCGGCCAGGGCAAGGAGAACGCCCGCAACTTCCTGCGGGACAACCCCGACCTCGCCGACGAGATCGAGAAGAAGATCAAGGAGAAGCTCGGCATCGGCCCGCAGGTCGACGCGCCTGCCGCCGACCCGGCCGACTTCTGAGCGACGTCGTGACCGGCTGGTCCGGCTCGAGCTCCGAGTGGGCCCACCCCGAGCAGTCCGACCGACTCCCCGGCCGGCGTGGTCGCGGTCCCCGGGACCGCGCCGGCCGCTCCCGGCGGCGGGCCGGGCCGTCCCCTGACCCGGACGGTCCGCCCGCCGCCGACCCCGACGCCGCACCCGGTGTGGGCGGTCCCCGCGCCGCCGCTGCCGAGGACCCGGGTGATCCGGAGTCGGTGGCCCGGGCGATCTGCCTGCGGGCGCTGACCGGTGCGGCGAAGACGCGTCAGCAGCTGGCCGACCTGCTCGAGCGGCGCGGGGTCCCCGAGGACGCCGCAGCCGCCGTCCTCGACCGGTTCGGCGAGGTCGGCCTCATCGACGACGCCGCCTTCGCCCGGGCCTGGGTCACGTCCCGGCAGGCCGGCCGGGGCCTGGCCCGCCGGGCGCTGCGGGCGGAACTGCGCGCCAAGGGCGTCGACGGCGAGGACGCCGAGCAGGCGCTCGCCCAGGTCGACGACGAGGACGAACGGGCCTCCGCCCGGCACCTGGTCGAGCGGCGCTTCCGGGCGCTGCACCGGGTGGACCGGGCCACCGCCACCCGCCGCCTGATCGGGATGCTGGCCCGCAAGGGCTACAACGGCGGCCTGGCCGCCGCGGTGGTCCGCGAGGTCCTCGACGAGGCGGCCTCGGGCGACCCGGACCCCGACCTCGCCGGCGAGCCCGGCTGGGACGCCGAGGACGGCTGAGCGCACCCGCCGCCCGTCGTTTGCGCTGTGCGCGGACAACACGCGGAGCAGGCACCCGGGCGGCCCTAGCGTCCCGGCATGAGCGTTCCGCAGATCGTCCCGGGCCTGTACCTGCTGGAGCTCGGCATCAGCAACGCCTACCTCTGGCGTGACGACTCCGGCGTCACCCTGGTCGACACCGGCCTGCCGGGCAGTGCTCCGATGATCGCCGAGGCCCTGACCGGTCTCGGCCTGCGACGCGAGGACGTGCGTCGCGTCGTGCTGACCCACTTCCACGACGACCACTGCGGTTCGGCGGCCGCGGTGCACGCCTGGAACGGCGCGCCGGTGGTCGTGGGGGCGGCGGACGCGCCGGTGGTGCGCCGGGACCGGCCGGGTCCGGAGCCGGTGATCACACCCGCGGAGGAGGAGCTCTTCACCCGTGCCTCGGCGGACGTGTCGCCGGCACCCGCCTGCCGGCCGGTGCAGCCGGCCGGGGACGGGGACGTGCTCGACGGGGGAGCGGTGGTGCTCGGCGTCCCGGGCCACACGCCGGGCAGCATCGCCGTCCACCTGCCCGAGGCGGGCGTCCTGCTGACCGGCGACACGGTCGCGGAGTCCGGCGGCGACCTGATCCTGGGCCCGTTCAACACCGACCGGGCGCAGGCCTGGACCTCGCTGCAGCGGTTGGCCGCGCTGGAGGCCGACGTGGTCTGTCCCGGCCACGGCCGGCCGCTCGCCGGGGGTGCGGCCGCCGCGCTGCGCGCGGCCACCGATCCCTTCGGCTGAACCGGCCGGTCAGCCGGCGACCGGGACCGCTGTCATGACCTCGGTGGGCAGGCCGGCCGCCGTCGTCCCGCGCGCCGCAGGAGGTGCGCCGCCGGCCACCAGGAGGGGCATCGCCTGGGTCGGCAGGCTCGTCCCCGGAGTCGATGCGGGAGCCGGTGCCGGTGCCGGAGTCGGTGCCGGTGCCGGTGCCGTCCACGCGGTCAGGTCCACGGCGACGCCGTCGGGCGCCTCGTCGTCGGCGACCAGGCCGGCGCTCCCGCCCTCGGGCCGGGCGGCCAGCCACTGCTGGATCTGCTGCTCGAAGGTGCGGTCGGGCAGCACGGCCGGCCGGCTGACCGGGCCGAGGAAGGTCAGGTCCCGCTCGCCGCCGTCGGCGCTCCGCAGGACGATCCGGCAGCGCGCCCGGCGGTGCCGCGCCGGCGGCACGGCCTCGCGGACGACGGCGGACCCGGCACCGGCGGCGATCGCGAACTGGGGTGCGGCCGCGCGCAGGCGGTTCACGAACTCCTGGGCGGCGTCGACCTGACCGTCGGGCAGGCGCACCACGGAGGGCAGCGGCGGCACGACGGGGCGGAGAGCGGTGTCCACGACGGTCCTCTCGGCAGCCGGCCCGCCCGCCATGACCGCCCGCCGGGGTGCGCGCGGGCGGCGGTACGGGCGGGACGCGCCGTGACCGTCCCGTGTCCGTGCGGTCGTGGGCGGCGGGGTCAGACCTTGGTGACCATCCCGCCGCCGCCACCCATCTGCACGTCGGCCGGCAGCTCGACGTCGTCGACCGCGGCCGCCTTGGCGCTGCGCTGGGTGCGCCGCTCGACGACCCGCGCCAGCCACGACAGGAGCACGTTCACCACGATGTAGATGACGCCGGCCGCCACGTAGAGCTGGAAGGTGTAGATCGGCCCGAACTGGAAGTTGAGCGTCTCGACCAGGCTGCGCGCGGTCCGCAGCAGCTCGGGGTAGGCGACGATGAAGCCCAGCGAGCTGTCCTTGAGCAGCACCACGAGCTGGGCCACCAGCACCGGCAGCATCCGGCGCACCGCCTGCGGCACGAGCACCAGCGCCATGACCTGCGACTTGCGCATGCCGAGGGCGTAGGCCGCCTCCCGCTGACCGCGGTCAACCGACAGGATCCCGGCGCGGAAGATCTCGCTGAGGACGGCCATGTTGTAGAGCGTCAGCCCGAGCGCCAGGGCGAAGAAGGCGCTGGTCGGGATGCCGATGACCGGCAGGAACAGCAGGCAGAAGAGGATCAGCACCAGCAGCGGGACGGCGCGGAAGAACTCCACGACCACCGTCACCGGGATCCGCACCCAGAGGTGGTCCGACAGCCGGCCGACCGCCAGCAGGGCGCCGAGGACCGTGGCCGCGACCATCCCGACCGCCGCCACCTTGAGGGTGTCCACCAGGGCCGACAGCAGCCGCTGCGGCACGTTGGTGCGGGTGTCGAAGAGGATCGCCCACCGCGAGCCCTCGAGCTGGCCGTTGGTGCCCAGCCGCCACAGTGCCAGCGCGATCAGGCCGGCGACGACCAGCAGTCCGATGACGGAGCCGATCCGCTGGCGGCGCCGGGCCCGCGGGCCGGGGAGGTCGAACAGGACGCTCGAGGCGCTCATCGGACGATCGCCACCCGTCGCTCCAGCAGCCGGAACAGCGCCGCCGAGGGTAGCGTGATGACCAGGTAGCCGACCACGATGGCGGCGAAGACCAGCGCGAGCTCGTCGGCGTTGGCGTTGGACAGCCGGGTGAGGGCCGCGGTGAGGTCGCTGACGGCGAAGCCGGCGGCGATCGAGGTGTTCTTGGCCAGCGCGATCCACACGTTGCCCAGCGGCGGCACGACCGTCCGGAAGGCCTGCGGCAGGACCACCTGGCGCAGCGTCTGGCGGAAGTCCAGGCCCAGGGCACGGGCGGCCTCCGCCTGGCCGGGCGGGACCGCGTTGATGCCCGAGCGCAGCGCCTCGGCGACGAACGCGGCGGTGTAGAGCGACAGCGCGCTCACCGCGGCGATGAACCGGCTCGGGAAGGACAGGTCGATCTGGACGATGCCGAAGACCAGGAAGAAGAAGACCACCGTCAGCGGGGTGTTGCGGAACACCTCGACGTAGAAGGTGGCCAGGCCGCGCAGCGGGGCGACGGGGCTGACCCGCATCGCCACGAGCACGGTGCCCAGGACCAGGGAGAGCAGGCCCGAGAGGAGGGCCAGGCTCAGCGTGGTCAGGAAGGCGTCCCGCAGGACGGGCCAGTTCTCGGCCAGGAACGACATGGTCCTCCGTCCGGCGTCGCCGGGTCTGCGTCGTCAGAGGGCCGTGCGGGGGCCGGAGACGGCCCCCGCACGGTCCGGGCGGTCAGTAGCGGTCGACCGTCGGCGGCTCGGGCGCCGGCTCACCGGTGATCGCACCGGCGGTGCGGTCCCAGGCGTCGGCCCACGAGCCGTTCTCGAACGACTCCTCGAGGACGTCGTTGATGAAGTTGCGGAACTCGGTGTCGCCGAGCTGCAGGCCGATGCCGTAGGGCTCCTCGGTGAACGGGTTGCCCACCAGCTCGAAGGCGCCCTCGCTGCCGGCGACCAGGCCGGTGAGGATGACGTTGTCCGTCGTCACCGCCTGGACGTTGCCGTTGCGCAGGTCGTCGGCGCACTTGGAGTAGACGTCGTAGGTGGTCAGCTGGGCCTCCGGGTAGTTGTCCCGGATGTTCTGCGCCGGCGTGGAGCCCTCGACCGAGCAGGCGGTCTTGCCGGCCAGGTCCTCGGGGCCCTCGATGCCCTCGGGGTTGCCCGCCGCGACCATGATGTCCTGCCCGGCCTCGTAGTACGGCCCGGCGAAGTCGACGACCTGCTTGCGGGCGTCGTTGATCGTGTAGGTCGCGACGACGATGTCGACGCGGTCCTGCTGGATGAACGGCTCGCGGTTGGCCGAGACCGTCTCGGTGAACTCGATCTGGTCCTCCGACAGGCCCAGCTCCGCGGCGATGATCTTGGCGATCTCGACGTCGAAGCCCTCGGGCGTGCCCTCGGTGTTGGCCAGGCCGAAGCCGGGCTGGTCGATCTTCGTGCCGACGCGGAGCGTGCCCGCCTCGGCGATCTCGGCCATGGTCGAGCCCTCGGGGAACTCGACGTCCTCGGCGACGGTGGGGGCGCTGGCCGACTCCTCCGCGGCCTGCTCGCCCGCCTCGCTGGAGCAGGCGGCCAGGGTCAGGCCGAGGGCGGCGAAGGCCGCGATCCTGCGGGTGGTGCGCATGGGTGTGTCCTCCCGTGGGTGGGTCAGTGGTTGAGGATCTTGGACAGGAAGTCGCGCGCCCGGTCCGAGCGCGGGGCGGTGAAGAAGGTCTCCGGGTCGGCGGCCTCGACGATCCGGCCGCCGTCCATGAACACCACCCGGTTGGCCGCCCGGCGGGCGAAGCCCATCTCGTGGGTGACGACGATCATCGTCATGCCGTCGCGCGCGAGGGAGATCATCACGTCGAGGACCTCGTTGATCATCTCGGGGTCGAGGGCCGACGTCGGCTCGTCGAAGAGCATGACCTTGGGGTCCATGGCCAGGGCGCGGGCGATGGCCACGCGCTGCTGCTGACCGCCGGAGAGCTGCGCCGGGTACTTGTCGGCCTGCGCGCTGACGCCGACGCGCTCGAGGAGCTCGCGGGCGCGCTTCTCGGCCTCGGCCTTCGACGTCCGGCGCACCTTCGTCGGGCCGAGCGTGACGTTCTCGAGGATCGTCTTGTGCGCGAAGAGGTTGAAGCTCTGGAAGACCATCCCGACGTCGCTGCGCAGCCGGGCGAGCTGCTTGCCCTCCTCGGGCAGCCGCTGGCCGTCGATCGAGATCTCGCCCTTCTCGATGGACTCGAGCCGGTTGATGGTGCGGCAGAGCGTCGACTTGCCCGACCCGGACGGGCCGATGACCACGACCACCTCGCCGCGGTCGATCGAGAGGTCGATGTCCTGCAGCACGTGCAGGTCGCCGAACCACTTGTTGACGCCGGTCAGCTGGACGAGAGGTCCTCCGGTCTGCTGGCTGGTCACCCGTTGGACCCTAGGGCCGCGCGGGGACGACGACGTCCCGACGGCATCACGAACCAGTAACGAACCCGGTCACGCCACGTGACCGGCACCGCTCACCGCGGGTGACCGGGGCCGCGCCGTACCCTCGTCAGCGCCATGGGAACCGAGGTCGCCAGCCCGCAGCGCACCTACCGCGTGCGCACCTACGGGTGCCAGATGAACGTCCACGACTCCGAGCGCCTGTCCGGGCTGCTCGAGGCCGCCGGCTACGCCGCCGCTCCCGAGGGGGAGGACGCCGACGTCGTCGTCCTCAACACCTGCGCGGTGCGGGAGAACGCCGACAACCGCCTCTACGGCAACCTCGGCCACCTGCGCCCGGTGAAGGACGCGCACCCGGGCATGCAGATCGCCGTCGGCGGGTGCCTGGCGCAGAAGGACCGCGGCGAGATCGTGACGCGGGCGCCGTGGGTCGACGTCGTCTTCGGCACGCACAACGTCGGCTCGCTGCCGGCGTTGCTGGAGCGGGCGCGGCACAACGCCGAGGCGCAGGTGGAGATCGCCGAGGCGCTCGAGGTGTTCCCGTCGACGCTGCCGGCGAAGCGGGACTCGGCCTACGCCGGCTGGGTGTCGATCAGCGTCGGGTGCAACAACACGTGCACGTTCTGCATCGTCCCGGCGCTGCGCGGCAAGGAGAAGGACCGCCGGCCCGGCGAGATCCTGGCCGAGGTGCAGGCGCTGGTCGACCAGGGCGTGCTCGAGGTGACCCTGCTCGGCCAGAACGTCAACGCCTACGGCGTGGAGTTCCGCGACCGCGGCGCCTTCGCCGACCTGCTGCGCGCCACCGGCCGGATCGACGGCCTGGAGCGGATCCGCTTCACCAGCCCGCACCCGCGCGAGTTCACCGACGACGTCATCGAGGCGATGGCGCAGACGCCGGCGGTCTGCCACCAGCTGCACATGCCGCTGCAGAGCGGGTCCGACGACGTGCTGCGGCGGATGCGCCGCGGCTACCGGCAGGACCGCTACCTCGGGATCATCGACCGGGTCCGCGCCGCGATGCCCGACGCCGCGATCACCACCGACGTCATCGTGGGCTTCCCCGGCGAGACCGAGGCCGACTTCCGGCAGACCCTCGAGGTGGTGCGGCAGGCACGCTTCGCCAGCGCCTTCACCTTCCAGTACTCCAAGCGCCCCGGGACGCCGGCCGCAGAGATGGACGGCCAGCTGCCCAAGGAGGTCGTCCAGGAGCGCTACCTGCGGCTGACCGCGCTGCAGGAGGAGATCAGCTGGGCGGAGAACCGCGCGCAGGTCGGTCGCACGGTCGAGCTGCTCGCCGCGGCGGGGGAGGGCAGCAAGGACGCCCGCACCGGCCGGATGAGCGGCCGCGCCCGCGACGGCCGGCTGGTGCACTTCGCCGGGGGCGCGGGCGTGCGGCCCGGCGACGTCGTCGAGACCGTCGTCACGGCGGCCGCGCCGCACCACCTGGTCGCCGACGGCCCGCTGCTGTCGCACCGGCGCACCCGGGCCGGCGACGCGCACGAGGCCGGCACCCGCCCGACCACGCCCGGCGTCCTCCTCGGCATGCCCCGCATCGGCGCCCCGGTCTGACCGAGGCATCGGAGGCGATACGCACGTCCTGAGCGCCGGGACGTGCGTATCGCTTCCTATGCCGTGTGCGGCCTCACCTGCGGGAGGCGGTCTTCTCGGCCTCGGCGAGCCACTCGCGACGGGTCTGGAGGTTCGCCCGTGCCTCCTCGATCCGGCGGGCGTCGCCGGCCGCCTCGGCCTTGGCCAGCTGCTCCTCGGCCTTGGTGACCGCGGCCCGCATCGAGGTGACCATCGGGTTCTCCGGCGCGGTGCGCACCCGGCCGGCGTCGGAGGCGCCGCGGACCTTCTGCTCGACGGCCTGCATGCGGTCCTCGAGCGAGCGCATCGCCCCGCGCGGCACGTGGCCGATGGCGTCGTAGCGCTCCTGGATCCGGCGCAGCGCGGCCTGGGCGCTGCGCAGGTCGGTCGAGGGGTCGAGCTTCTCCGCCTCGGCCAGCAGCTCCTCCTTGGCCTGCTGGTTGGCCAGCTGCTCGGAGTTGCGCACCTTGTCCGACTCGGCGCGGGCGCTGAAGAACACGTCCTGCGCGGCGCGGAACTGCTTCCACAGGTCGTCGTCGCCGTCGCGGCCGGTGCGCGGCACCGCCTTCCAGCGGTCCATGAGCGAGCGCATCGCGGCGCTGGTGGGACCCCAGTCGGTCGACGCCGCCAGGCGCTGCGCCTCGGCGATGAGCTCCTGCTTGGCCGCGCGCGCCTCGCCGCGCTGGGCGTCGAGGGCGGCGAAGTGCGCACCGCGGCGGCGGCCGAAGGCGTCGCGGGCGGCGGCGAAGCGCGTCCACAGCGCCTCGTCGGTCTTGCGGTCGATCCCGCGGATGGTCTTCCACTCCTCGACGATCGCCTTGAGCCGGTCGCCGGAGGCCTTCCACGACGTCGACTCCGCGGCGATCTGCTCGGCCTCGGCGGCCAGCGCCTCCTTGCGGGCGACCTGCGCGGCCCGGGCGGCGGCCTTCTCCGCACGTGACTCGGCGGCCGCGGAGTCGGCCGTGCCGACCATCGCGCGGGCACGGGCGGCCAGGCCGTCGAGGTCGCCGACGGCGGTGGCGGTCGGGATGGAGTCGGCCAGCGCCTGCGCCTTGGCCTTGAGCTCGTTGGGGTTGCCGGTGTGCGCCTTGAGCCGTGCCTCGAGCAGCGAGACCTCGGTGGCCAGGTCGTCGTAGCGGCGGGCGAAGTGCGCCAGGCCCGCGGCGGGCTCACCGGCCTGCCAGGAGCCGACCGCGCGCTCGCCGTCGGCGGTGCGCACGTAGACCGTGCCGTCCTCGTCGACCCGCCCCCACCGCGCGGGGTCCGACGACACCCCGGC
>NZ_JABGCW010000020.1:0-99547 GCF_041028265.1 Geodermatophilus amargosae | reverse complement strand
CGGGGGTGGCGGCCTCGGGGGTGGCGGCCTCGGGGGTGGGGGCCTCGGGCGCGACGGCAAGGGCCTCGGTCTCGGCACCCTCCGGCTCGACGGACTCCGGTGCGGCACCCTCCGGTGCGGCCTCGGGTGCGCTCGCGGCCGCCGTCGGGTCGGCCAGCGCCGCGTCCCCGGGAGTGGGCGCGGCGGGCGTCCCTGCCTCCGGGGTGACCGCGTCGGGACCGGCCGTCTCGGGCGGGGGGACCTGCTGCGACCCGTCTCCGGGGTTCTCCGTGCTCGACACGCACCGCAGTCTCCCACGCCGCATCCGCGAGACTGCTGCGGTGAGCAGCCCGCCCGCCGGACCGGTGCCGGTCGCCTTCTGCCCGTGCCCGCCGCTGCTGCTCCCCGAGGTCGCCCGCGGGGCCGCCGCGGACACCGGCGCCCTGCTCGCTGCGTGCGAGGCGGCGGTCGGCGCGCTGGCCGCCGGGCGGCCCGACGCCGTGGTGCTCGTGGGCCCCGACGCGGACGGCCGCTACGGCCCCGGCGACGGCGGGGACCTGCGCGGCTTCGGCGTGGACCTCGAGGTGCCGCTGGACGGCGCCGTCCGTCCCGGGGGCCGGCAGCTGCCGCTGTCGCTGACCGTGGGCGCGTGGCTGCTCGACGGCGCCGGGTACGCCGGCGCACGGGTCGGCGCCGGGCCGGAGGACCTCACCGCCGTCGTCGCGGAGCTGCCCGGCCGGACCGGCCTGCTCGTCATGGGCGACGGCTCGGCCCGCCGCAGCGAGAAGGCACCCGGGGCCCTCGATCCCGCCGCCGGGCCCTTCGACGCCGCCGTGGCCGCCGCCCTCGCGCACGGGGACGCCGGCGCGCTCGCCGCGCTGGACCCGGCCGAGGGGGCGCGGCTGCTGGCCGCCGGTGTCCCGGCCTGGCGGGCGGTCGGGGCGCTCCTCGCCGGCCGCGAGGTCGCCGGCGACCTGCTGCTCGACGACGCGCCGTTCGGCGTCGGGTACCTCGTGGCGTGCTGGACGGCGCGGTGACGCCGCCCGCCCTCGCCCCGCCCGTCGTCGCGATCGTCGGGCCGACCGCCACCGGCAAGACGGCCCTGGCGGTCGCGCTGGCGCAGCGCCTGGGCGGCGAGGTGGTCAACGCCGACTCCATGCAGCTCTACCGCGGCATGGACATCGGCACCGCCAAACCCAACGCCGCCGAGCGGCAGGGCGTGCCGCACCACCTGCTCGACCTCTGGCCCGTGCGGCAGGCGGCGTCGGTGGCGGAGTACGCGCGGACGGCGCGCGCGCAGATCGACCGGCTGCGGGCAGCGGGCGTGCTGCCCCTGCTGGTCGGCGGCTCGGGGCTGTACGTGCGCGCCGTCCTCGACGACCTCGACATCCCCGCCACCGATCCCGCCGTGCGCGCCCGTCTGCAGGCCGAGCTGGACGACGTCGGCCCCGCCGCGCTGCACGCCCGGCTGGCCGTCGTCGACCCGGACGCCGCCGCGGCGGTCCTCCCCGGCAACGGCCGGCGGATCGTGCGGGCGCTGGAGGTCGTCGAGATCACCGGCCGCCCGTTCCGCGCCACGCTGCCCGAGCCGCGCCCGCACTACCCGGCGGTGGTCGTCGGCCTGGACCGGGAGCCGGCCGAGCTCGACGCCCGGGTGGCTGAGCGGGTGGACCGGATGTGGGCCGCCGGGTTCGTCGCCGAGGTCGAGGCGCTGGTCGAGCAGGGCCTGCGCGAGGGCCCCACGGCCTCCCGGGCGCTCGGCTACGCGCAGGTGCTCGCCCAGCTCGACGGCGAGCTCACGGCCGACGAGGCGCGCGAGCGGACGGTGGGCACCACCCGCCGGTTCGTCCGCCGGCAGCGGTCCTGGTTCCGCCGCGACGCGACGACGACCTGGTTCGATGCCGCCCGCCCCGACCTCGCCGACGCGGTCGGGGCGCTGGTCGCCGGCCGTACGATCGGGCGGTGAGCGACCGGTTCCTCCTCGGGCACGGCACCGAGAACGACTTCGTCGTCCTCCCCGACCCCGACGGGGACCGCTGGCCCGAGCACCGCCTCGACGCCGCCCTGGTCCAGCGGCTGTGCGAGCGCCGCTCCGGCCTCGGGGCCGACGGCGTCCTGCGCCTGGTGCGCAGCCGGCACGTGCCCGACGCGCCGGCCGTCCTCGGCGAGAGCCTCGACGCCTGCGAGTGGTTCATGGACCACCGCAACGCCGACGGCTCGCACGCCGAGATGTGCGGCAACGGCATCCGGCTGTTCCTGCACGTGCTGGTCACCGAGGGCCTGCTCGACCGGTCGGCCTGCGCCGACGGCGTGCTGGTGGGCACCCGCGGCGGGCCGCGCCGGGTCGGCGCCGGTTCCGACGGCACCTACTGGGTCGACATGGGCCCGGCCCGGCCGTTCGGCCGCGGGGAGGCCACCGTCGCCGGGCAGGCGTTCGCCGGGCAGGCGGTGTCGATGGGCAACCCCCACCTGGTCTGCCTCACCGACGCCGACCTCGACGCCCTCGACCTCACCCGTCAGCCCGCCTTCGACGCCGCGCTGTTCCCCGACGGCGTCAACGTCGAGTTCGTGCGGGTGCTCGCCGCCGGCACCGAGGGCGCCGACGCGCACGTGCGGCTCCGGGTGCACGAGCGCGGGGTGGGCGAGACCCGCTCCTGCGGCACCGGCGCCTGCGCCACGGCGTACGCGGCGCTGGCGGCCGGGTCCGAGGAGCCGCAGCGCGGCACCGTCGTCGTCGACGTCCCCGGCGGCCGGCTGACGGTCGACGTGTCCCCGGAGACGACGGTGCTGCGCGGCCCCGCCGTCGTCGTGGCGACCGGTGAGCTCACCCGGGAGTGGCTGGGGGTCTGACGTCCCTCACCCCGTGGCGGGGGCCTCGTCGAAGAAGCCCGTCAGGCGGCGGATGCGGCCGGCGTCGTCGACCTGGACGACGTCGAGGCCGGTGAGCACCGTGGCGCCGGCGGCGTCGGTGATCCGCCAGTGGAACAGCGCGCTGTCGTGGTGGCGAGCAGGCGCGCTGGTCACCTCGACGCGGCCGCCCGCGAGCGACGCCTGTGTCTGCGCGATGTGCGCGGCGAGCGCCTCGCGACCGGCGACGAGGGTGAGCGGGTCGCAGTAGACGCCGTCGGACGCCCACGCCTGCTCCAGCAGGGCGAGGCGCTCGCGGTCGTCGGTGGCCAGCCAGGCCGCGCCGTACGCGGCGACGGAGTCGTGTTGCTCGGGACCGGTCACGGGATCTCCTCTGCGTGGACGGGGGTGCCGGTCAGGCCGGCCAGGGGGTCGGTGCCGTCGAGGGTCCCGGTGCTGCCGAGGACGGCGCAGCGCAGGAAGCCGGTGCTGTCGAGCATCGAGTGCGTCTCCTGGCGGGCGACGGTCGCGGCGTGGTCGGGCCGGTGGTAGGCCCACGTGACGGCGTCGCGGAGGGTGCGCCACGCGGAGAAGGTGAGGACGGCGCCGTCCTCGGGGGCCTGGACGAGAGCGGCGCGCGAGCCGGGCGCGTCACGGACCTGGCGGCCCAGGGAGGCGAAGCGCTCGAGGAACTCCCCGGTGCGTCCCGCGTCGGCGGACAGCCCGGCCAGCGTGATCACGGCCGCCGCGCCGGCGACCTTGCCGCGGTGCGGGAGCCGGTCGAAGGGCCGCGCGCCGCCGGACAGCACCGCGTCCCCCCGGTAGGACACCGGCTCCAGGACGACGTGCCACGCGCCGCGCACGGACGCGCCGGGCGCCGGGGCGGCCGCGAGCGCTGCTCCTGGGTCCTCCCAGGTCCCGAGCACCGACCACCACGAGCCGACCGTCTCGGGCAGCTCGGCCCGGCCGGGGCCGGCGATCCCCGCCTGGCTGAACGTCGCGCCGACGGGACGCCACGGGCACACCGCGGCGGGCGTGGCCAGCTCCAGCGCCGTCCAGGACACGAACACCGCACACCTCCCATGTGAACGGCACCAACATAGGAGGGGCGGTGAACAGTGTCAACATCGATGGCAGGATGACCCCGTGGCCGCACGGACGACCTACCACCACGGCGACCTGAAGGCCGCCCTCGTCGAGGCGGGGGTCGCCGCGGCACGCGAGGGTGGGGAGGCAGCGGTGGGGCTCAACCGCCTCGCTGCCGGCCTGGGCGTGTCCGCCTCCGCCGCGTACCGGCACTTCCCGGAGGGGCTGGAGGACCTGTTGGTGGCCGTCGGTGACGTCGCCCGACGCCGGCTCGTCGAGCGCCTGGCGCTGCGGATCTCCGAGGTGCCGCCGTCGCGGGACGCCGCGACGGACGCGCGGCGCCGGTTCCGCGCCTCGGGGCGGGCCTACGTGGAGTACGTGCTCGAGGAGCCCGGCCTGTTCCAGGTGGCCAACCGCCACGACCGCGGCCGCCTGCCGGACGCCGATCCGTTCGGCGTGCTCGAGTCCTGCATCGGCGACCTGGTCTCGGCCGGCGTGCTCGGCGAGGCGCGCCGGCCGGACGCCGCGACCGCTGCCTGGGCGGCGGTCCACGGCCTCGCGGTGCTCCTGACCGAGGGCCCGCTGCGCCGGCTGCCCCCGGACCGCCGGGACCGTGCCGTGCAGCGCACCCTCGACATGGTGGAGGCGGGGCTCTGACCGCGGTCGGGTGCCGGCACCCGACCGCGGACGGGTCAGGGGTTGTCGGGGGTGTCGGCGCGGGTCTCGGGCTCGTCGGTCGGCGCCTCGGGCTTGTCGCCGGGGCCCACGTTGCCGGTGCCGCGGGGCGTACCGGCCCCGGTGTCCTGGTCGGCGCCGCCGAAGATGTTGCGCGGGACCTCGAGGCCGGCGGGGTCGCGGCCGGGGTCGTCGGTGCCGGCGTCGCTGCTGGTGCTCACGGAGGGCCTCCTCGGGGTGGGCGTCGTTCCCTGCTGCCCGCAAGCCCTACCCGCCTCCCGGCGGGATGCACCTGACCCGTTCCGGTGTTGTACCCGCCGTATGACGACTGCAGAGACGACAACCCAGGTGACCGCGGACGGCGTGCGTGACACGCTGGACCCGATGACGACCGCACAGAACCGCGCCGTGCTCGCTGCTGCGCAGGACCGGGCCGAGCGCGCGGGGGGGACCCCGCCGCCCGCGCCGGAGTCCCCACGCCCCGCGCCGGCGGGCCAGTGGGACGAGACCGACGACAGCACCGGCTCCTACGACCTCGAGGCCCGTGGGGCACTGCGCCGCGTGGCCGGGCTGTCCACCGAGCTCGCCGACGTCAGCGAGGTCGAGTACCGGCAGCTGCGCCTCGAGCGCGTCGTCCTCGTCGGCGTGTGGGCCGAGGGCACCCAGGCCGACGCCGACCGCTCCCTGGCCGAGCTCGCCGCGCTGGCCGAGACCGCCGGCTCCGAGGTGCTCGAGGCGGTGAGCCAGCGGCGCGACAAGCCCGATGCCGGCACCTACGTGGGCTCGGGCAAGGCCGCCGAGATCCGCGACATCGTCGCGTCGACCGGTGCCGACACCGTGATCTGCGACGGCGAGCTGACCCCGGGCCAGCTCAACGCGCTGGAGAAGATCCTCAAGGTCAAGGTGGTCGACCGGACCGCGCTGATCCTCGACATCTTCGCCCAGCACGCCACCAGCCGGGAGGGCAAGGCCCAGGTCGAGCTCGCCCAGATGCAGTACATGCTGCCGCGCCTGCGCGGCTGGGGTGAGTCGCTGTCCCGGCAGGCCGGTGGCCGCGTCGCCGGCGGTGGCGGCATCGGCACCCGCGGTCCGGGTGAGACCAAGATCGAGACCGACCGGCGGCGGATCCGGTCACGGGTCAGCAAGCTGCGCCGCGAGATCGCCGGGATGGCGACCGCGCGGGCCACGCAGCGCTCGGGCCGCGACCGCAACGCCGTCCCGAGCGTGGCGATCGCCGGGTACACCAACGCCGGCAAGTCCAGCCTGCTCAACCGGCTGACCGGCGCGGGCGTGCTGGTGGAGAACGCGCTGTTCGCCACCCTCGACCCGACGGTGCGCCGGGCCCAGTCGCCCGACGGCCGCGAGTACACGCTCACCGACACCGTCGGCTTCGTGCGGCACCTGCCGCACCAGCTGGTCGACGCCTTCCGCTCGACGCTGGAGGAGGTGGCCGGCGCCGACCTGCTGCTGCACGTCGTCGACGGCTCGGACGCCGACCCGCTCGGCCAGATCGACGCGGTGCACGTCGTGCTCCGCGAGATCGACGCGGCGGCGGTGCCCGAGCTGATCGTCGTCAACAAGGTCGACGCCATGACCGAGGACGACGTGCTGACCCTGCGCCGGGCCCTGCCCGGCGCGGTGTGGATCTCGGCCCGCACCGGTGAGGGCATCGAGCGGCTGCGGGAGATCGTCGCCGCGCGGCTGCCGCACCCGGACGTCGAGGTCGAGGTGCTCGTGCCCTACGACCGCGGCGACCTGGTGGCGCGGGTGCACCGCGACGGCGAGGTCCTCAGCGAGCAGCACGAGGCGGCCGGCACCCGGCTCAGCGCCCGCGTCGACGGCGGCCTGGCCGCCGCGCTCGAGCGGTTCGCCGTCCCCGTCGGCTGACCGCCCCGCACCCGCACCACGCACTCCGCATCCGCCCGGGTGCCCGGCTCCGAGCCGGGTACCCGGGCGGCTCGCCGTCCGGGGTCGCCGAGGTCACGGACGGGTCACGGCCCGGTACCGTGACCGGGTGACCAGCGGCCGTGTGAGCAGCGCCGCTGTGCGGCGCAGTCCCGGCGCGCCGTCCGGGGAGCCGGGGGAGGCCGACGTCCCGCCCGAGCCGGTGGTGACGCCCGGACGACCGTCGTGGTGGCTGCTGCTCGGGGCGCTCGTGGTCACCGCCGGGATCACCGTCGACCTGCTCAGCCGCGGGGTGCTCGAGCGGCTCGACCTCGAGGTCTCCGAGGTGGTCAGCGCCTGGGACCTGCGGAACTCGCCCGCCTACTGGCCGGTCTGGGCGGTCACCCAGATCGGCGGCCGCGGCACCATCCTCATCGTGCTGACCGCCCTGGTCGGCTGGCTGTGCGTGCGGCGGCGGACCGTGGCGCCCCTGGTGCGGGTGCTCACCGCGCTGGCGCTGCTCACCGTGGTGGTCTACGCGTTCAAGTTCGGCACCGGCCGCACGGCACCGGCGTACCCGGGCTCGTTCTTCCACCGCGACGGCGCCAGCTACCCCTCGGGGCACGTGGCCAACGCCGTGCTGATGTGGGGCGTGGCGCGCTGGCAGGCGGTCGAGTACCGCCTCGGTGCGGGGGTGCAGCGCGCGCTGTGGTGGCTCAGCATCGTCGGGCCGGCGGCGACCGGGATCGCGATGGTGTCCCTGGACTTCCACTGGGTCACCGACGCCGTCGTGGGCGCGGCCGTCGGGGTGCTGCTGCTGGGCGTGGTTCACGCACTCGACGCACTCGTGATGTCACGCTGGGCGAGTGCCCGAGCCGGCCGCCCCGCGGCGTAGCGCCGTCGCGCACCCCCGCCGGGCACCGGCGGTCCTGCTCGGGCTGGGTCTGGCGCTGCTGCCGGTCGTCCCTGCGCGTGCCGAGGCGCCGGCCGCCCCGTCCGTGCGCTGCCAGATCACCGATCCGCGGCTGACCGAGCTGTCCGGACTCGTGGACGTCGGTGACCGGATGCTGGCCATGGTCGACGGCGGGGACCAGGTCGCCGTCCACGTGCTCGACGGCGCGTGCCAGGTGGTCGACGTGACCACCGCCGCGCTGGACCCCTACGACCCCGAGGACCTCGGCGTCGGGCCCGACGGCACCGTGTGGTTCGCCGACACCGGCGACAACGCCACCACCCGGGCCACGGTCGCGCTCATCGCACTGCGTCCCGACGGCGGCACCTCGCTGTACCGGCTGACCTATCCCGACGGGCCGCGCGACGCCGAGGCGCTGCTGCTCGCCCCCGACGGCACCCCGTACCTGGTCACCAAGGAGGTGCTCGGCGCCAGCCACGTCTACCGGCCCGCCGCGCCCCTGGCCGACGGCGGCACGGTGCCGCTGACCGACGTCGGGACGGTGACGTTCACCCTCACCGGCACGCCGGGCGGACCGGTGGGCCGGGCCGGGCAGCTGCTGGTGACCGGCGGGGCGGTGGCGCGCGACGGCAGCCGGATCGCGCTGCGCACCTACACCGACGCCTACGTCTGGCCGCTCGCCGGCTCCGACGTCCCGGCCGCGCTGGCCGCCGAGCCGGTGCGGATCGCCCTGCCCGACGCTCCGCAGGGCGAGGCGGTCTCCTTCACCGCCGACGGCAGCGGACTGCTCGTGGCGGGGGAGGGGGTGCCCGGGGACGTCACCCTCGTGCCCATCCCGGCGGCAACGGCGCCGGCTCCCCCGAGCGGGGCCGCCGCGGCCGATCCGTCGCTGTCGGCGCTGCTGGGGGACGACGGCACGGGGATCTCACCCGTGACCGCCGGGGTGGCCGCCGCGATCGTGGCGACCGTGCTGGTGTGGATCGGCGGGCGGATGCGCCGACGCCGCTCGGGCGGTCCCCCCGCCGGCGCCTGACCGACGCGCCGGCGGGCGGACCTGCGGTCAGACCCGCCGCAGGACGGTGACGACGCGGCCGAGGACGGTGGCCTCGTCGCCGGGGATGGGCTCGTAGGCCGGGTTGTGCGGCAGCAGCCAGACGTGCCCGTCCCGGCGCTTGTAGGTCTTCACCGTGGCCTCGCCGTCGAGCATCGCGGCGACGATCTCGCCGTTCTCGGCGGTGGGCTGCTGGCGCACGACCACCCAGTCGCCGTCGCAGATGGCCGCGTCGACCATCGAGTCACCGGCCACCCGCAGCATGAACAGGGTGCCCTCGCCGACGAGCTCGCGAGGCAGCGGGAACACGTCCTCGACCGCCTGCTCGGCCAGCACCGGCCCACCGGCGGCGATGCGCCCCACCAGCGGCACGTAGGTGGGCGCGGTGGTGCCGTCGGGGGCGGCGGGAGCCGCCGGCGCGGTGTCGGCCGTGGCGTCCCCGGGGAGCCGGACGTCGAGGGCGCGCGGCCGGTTGGGATCGCGCCGCAGCCAGCCCTTCTTCTGCAGCACCGAGAGCTGGTGGGCCACCGAGGACGCCGACGACAGGCCGACCGCCTCGCCGATCTCGCGCACCGAGGGTGGGTAACCGCGCCGCTCGATCGAGTCGCGGATGACCTCGAGGACCCGGCGCTGCCGCTGGGTCAGGCCGTCGCCGGCCTCGCCGCGGTCGGGGAAGGTGCGGACCGCGCCCGCGCCGTCCACGCCGTCCGCCGGCCGGCGCGTCGCCGTCCCGCCGTCACGCGTGCCCTGGCCGGTCCCGCTCGTGCCCGCCACGTCTCCTCCTCGCCGGCCGCGTGCCGCGGCCCGTCCGTCGACCGCCCGGCCCTGCGGACCGGTCGGCGGGCGGTGCGCCCGTACGGACCGTAGCGCGTGGACCGCGCGGGTTCAAACGTGTGTTCGAAGGACACGCCGTGCCGACTCGATCCCGTCGTCGAGTTGCGGTAGACATCCGCACATCCGTTCGAAGTCGAACGGGTGTTCGAAACGGTGGGTCGGTCGAGGAGGAGTGGTCATGGGCGGCGTGCGGCAGGCAGTGCTGGACTTCGACGCGGCGGTCCGGGTCCCGTGGCGGCCCCTGCTCGACGGCGCCACCGGCGACGCGCGGCCGGCCGGCCGGCCGGCGCGGGGAGCCTCCCGGACGGCGCTGCCCGGCTCGGGCCTGCGGGTCACCGGTCACCTGCGGCCGGTCCCCGACCTGCCGGCTCCGGAGGCGGTGCGGACCGCGGGCCCGCCGGCGGAGGCGCCCCGCGCCCGCCGGGACCCGGCCCGTCCCGGCGGCCGGCCGGTGCGCTCGGGCCCGGTCCGCGGGGGTGTCCGCCGCGCCCCGGCGCCCGCGCCGGTGCGGCTGACCCGCCGCGGACGCCGCCTCGTGGTCGCGCTGGTGCTGGCGGCGGGCGTGGGCGGCGCGGCCCTGGGGCGGGAGTTCCTCGCGCCCGACCCGGGGCTGCACCTCGCGGGGGAGAGCAGCGTCGTCGTCGAGCAGGGCGACACCGTCTGGTCGATCGCCGGGGAGGTCGCCGGCCCCGGGCAGGACGTGCGGGCCGTGGTCGACGCGATCCAGGAGCTCAACGACCTCGAGGGATCCGCGCTGGTCGCCGGGCAGGTCCTCCGCCTGCCGTAGGCGTCCCGCTCCGGGTCGTCATCCCTGAGAAGTGACGAGACCGCATCGGTGAGTTCGTCAACCATCCGGGCCTTGTCGTTCACCGGCCGGGGTCGCCGGGGCACTTACGGTCAGGAGCGTGTCAGCAGCCGTGAACAGCAGTGCAGCGGTGTCCTTCCGGTCCCCGCAGGACGTCGAGGTCTCCGTGGACGGCACCTGGGGGCCGGGCGTCATGCTCGGCTGGCGGGTCGACGAGACCGGCGGCTGCCAGGCGCTGGTCCTGCTGCGCGACTCGCGGGGCCGGGAGACCTGGACGGACCTCGCCGCCGTGCGGCTGCCCGAGCGGCACCTGTCCCTGGCTCCGGCGACGGGTGAGGCGTCCGGAGGCGTCCCGGGGACGGTGGGTGTGTCCGCGGTCGGTCATCCCGTCGTCGCGCCGGGGGCTCGCGCCGCCCGCCGTCCCTTCCGCCGGCACGGTGGCGACGTCACCGCCGAGCAGCCCGCGGTCAGCGCGGCCGTGGCGGGGCGGCACCGCGCGCCTGCCGGATCCGGTCGGCACCGGGCGGCGACCGCCGAGATGCCGGCCGTGACCTGCGCCGCCCCGGCCGTCGCCGTCCCCACCGGCCCGACCGCCGGCCCGACCGCCGACCCGACCGTCGGCATGGCTCCCGGCGCCTCCGTCTCCGCCACCGCCACCGCCACCGCCACCGCCGAGCCGGACCTGCTCACCCGGCCGATCCGGCTCGGCGACCTCGTCCCGAACGCGCGCGGCGGCCGGCCCGCGGTCCGTCCTCCGGCCTGACCCGGCGCCGGGCACCCGCCCGGCCCGTCGCCGCTCGCCGGCTCCCCGGACGCCGTTGCCTCCCGTCCGTCGGCCCATCTCGGCCTGGCTCCTCGTCCGGACCCGGCGTCTGCTCCGCCGGGCCGGCACGTCCTCGTCCGGGCGGCGGGTCGCTGCCCGGCGTCCGCGGCTGGCCTGAGGCGTCCGGCGGATACACCCGCGCGACCGCCGTCGCGCGCCGACACGCGGTCCCGACCGGCGTGTCGTGTGACGGGTGGGGAACGTGGTCGCGCCTGGTCACCAACGGGTCACGAGCGCATCTCGGCGGAATCGACACGCGGGTCCCCGTCTTGCAGATGTAGTGGAGCGCGGCCTACTGTCCCCCTACATCTAGTAGTTGCACCGGTGGAAGTCCTCCACAGGTCGTCCTCAGGCCCTCCACGGGGTGTCCACCGGATGTCCCCAGAGAGGTCCACAGGACGAACGCCGACGGGCGGCCCGGAGCGGCCCGCCGGCACCGGCCGGCGGCCCCGTGGCGCCGGCCGGACGAGGGATCCACGGAGGAGGTGAACCGCAGTGCGCTGCCCGTTCTGCCACAACCCCGACAGCCGGGTGATCGACTCGCGCGAGGCCGACGAGGGGGCCACCACCCGTCGTCGCCGTTCGTGCCCGGCCTGCGGTCGCCGGTTCACCACCGTGGAGGAGGCGGTGCTCGCCGTCGTCAAGCGCAGCGGGGTGAGCGAGCCGTTCAACCGCGCCAAGGTCGTCGCCGGGGTGCGGCGGGCCTGCCAGGGCCGCCCGGTCGACGAGGACCAGCTCCAGCAGCTCGCCCAGCAGGTGGAGGACGCCGTCCGCGCCAGCGGCGTGGCCGAGGTGCCCAGCAACGAGGTGGGGCTGGCCATCCTGCAGCCGCTCCGGGAGCTCGACGAGGTGGCCTACCTCCGCTTCGCCAGCGTCTACCGCGCCTTCAGCTCGGTCGAGGACTTCGAGAAGGAGATCACCGAGCTGCGGGCGCGCCACCACCGCGGCGGCACCCCGCCCCTGCCGGGCATGCAGATCGAGCCGCCGGCGCCGCGCCGCCGGGGACCGGCCCGCACCCCCTCACCCGCCCGCGACGGCTGACCGCCGTCCCCAGCCCGCCGGCAGCGTCGCCGGCCCCAGCACCACCGCCTGGACCACCGTTCGCACCACCGTTCGCACCGCCAGAGAACGTCGGTACCGCCCGCTAGAAACAGGTCGGCTCTCTTCCCCAGCCGCCTGGACCACTCACCGAGGGAGAGCTCGTGACCGAGATCGAGGACCGCCCGGCAGGCCGCACGCGTCGGGCCGCCAAGGCGCCGACCAGGGGGAAGGGCCTGAAGGTCAAGCGCGTCTACACCACCCCTGGCGTCCACCCGTACGACGAGGTGACGTGGGAGCGCCGCGACGTCGTCATGACCAACTGGCGTGACGGCTCGATCAACTTCGAGCAGCGCGGCGTCGAGTTCCCCGCCGAGTGGAGCATCAACGCCACCAACATCGTCACCACGAAGTACTTCCGCGGCGCCGTCGGCACCCCGCAGCGGGAGACCAGCCTGCGCCAGCTCATCGACCGGGTGGTGCTCACCTACGGCGCCGCCGGCCGCGAGCACGGCTACTTCGCCAGCGAGGGCGACGCCGAGGTCTTCGAGCACGAGCTGACCTGGATGCTGCTGCACCAGGTGTTCAGCTTCAACAGCCCCGTGTGGTTCAACGTCGGCACGAGCGCGCCGCAGCAGGTCAGCGCCTGCTTCATCCTCGCCGTCGACGACACGATGGACTCGATCCTCAACTGGTACCGGGAGGAGGGGCTGATCTTCAAGGGCGGCTCCGGTGCCGGCCTGAACCTCTCCCGCATCCGCTCCTCCAAGGAGCTGCTGTCCTCCGGCGGCACCGCCTCCGGCCCGGTCAGCTTCATGCGGGGCGCCGACGCCTCCGCCGGGACCATCAAGTCCGGTGGTGCCACCCGCCGCGCGGCCAAGATGGTCGTCCTCGACATCGACCACCCCGACATCGAGGAGTTCATCGAGACCAAGGCGCGCGAGGAGGACAAGATCCGCGCGCTGCGCGACGCCGGGTACGACATGGACCTCGGCGGCAAGGACATCACCAGCGTCCAGTACCAGAACGCCAACAACTCCGTCCGCGTCTCCGACGAGTTCATGCGCGCGGTCGAGGACGGCACCGCCTTCGGCCTGCGCGGCCGCATGGACGGCTCGGTGATCGGGACGGTCGACGCCAAGGAGCTGTTCCGCAAGGTCACCACGGCCGCGTGGGAGTGCGCCGACCCCGGCATCCAGTACGACGACACGATCAACGACTGGCACACCAACCCCGAGACGGGCCGGATCAACGCGTCCAACCCCTGCTCGGAGTACATGAGCCTGGACAACAGCTCGTGCAACCTGGCGTCCCTGAACCTCATGAAGTTCCTCAAGGACGACGGCACCTTCGACGCCAAGACCTTCGTCAAGGCCGTCGAGGTGGTCATCACCGCGATGGACATCTCCATCTGCTTCGCCGACTTCCCGACCGAGCCGATCGGGGAGACCACCCGCGCCTACCGGCAGCTGGGCATCGGCTACGCCAACCTCGGCGCCCTGCTGATGGCCACCGGCCACGCCTACGACTCGCGCGGCGGCCAGACGCTGGCCGCCGCCATCACCTCGCTGATGACCGGCACCGCCTACCGCCGCTCGGCCGAGCTGGCCGGCATCGTCGGCGCCTACGACGGCTACGCCCGCAACGCCGACGCGCACGCCCGCGTCATGCGCAAGCACGCCGCGGCCAACGACGCCATCCGCCCGGTCGGGGCCGACGACGCCGACGTGCTGCGTGCCGCCACCGCCCAGTGGCAGGAGTGCCTGGAGATCGGCGGCGAGGTCGGCTGGCGCAACGCCCAGGCCTCCGTGCTGGCCCCCACCGGGACCATCGGCTTCATGATGGACTGCGACACGACCGGCATCGAGCCGGACTTCTCGCTGGTCAAGTACAAGAAGCTGGTCGGCGGCGGGTCCATGCAGATCGTCAACCAGACGGTCCCGCGGGCGCTGAAGAGCCTGGGCTACCAGGACGAGCAGGTCGAGGCGATCGTCGAGTTCATCGCCGAGCACGGCCACGTCGTCGACGCGCCGAGCCTGCGCCCGGAGCACTACGAGGTGTTCGACTGCGCCATGGGCGAGCGGGCCATCTCCCCGATGGGCCACGTGCGCATGATGGCCGCGGTGCAGCCGTTCATCTCCGGCGCGATCAGCAAGACGGTCAACATGCCGGAGACGGCGACCGTCGAGGACGTCGAGAACATCTACTTCCAGGGCTGGAAGCTCGGCCTCAAGGCGCTGGCGATCTACCGCGACAACTGCAAGGTCGGCCAGCCGCTGTCCGACGCCCACTCCTCGAAGAACGCCGCCAAGAAGGCCGACGCGAAGGTCGAGGCGCCGGCGCCGGTCACCACGACGTCGCACCCGGTGCGCCGCCGGCTGCCCAAGAAGCGGCAGAGCATGACGACGTCGTTCAGCGTCGCCGGTGCCGAGGGCTACATGACCGCCGGGATGTACGAGGACGGCAGCCTCGGCGAGGTGTTCCTCAAGCTCGGCAAGCAGGGGTCGACCCTGGCCGGTGTCATGGACGCCTTCTCGATCGGCATCTCGATCGCACTGCAGCACGGTGTGCCGCTGGAGACCTACATCCAGAAGTTCACCAACATGCGCTTCGAGCCGGCCGGCATGACCGACGACCCGGACATCCGGATCGCCCAGTCGGTGATGGACTACATCTTCCGTCGCCTGGCCCTCGACCACCTGCCGGTCGACACCCGCGCCACCCTCGGCATCTTCAGCGCCGAGGAGCGGGCCGCCCAGGTGGCGGGCAGCTACGGGTCGGCCTCGACCGCGGAGGTCGTCGAGGCGGAGGAGGTCGACGTCGAGGCGCTGCGCGGCTCGGTGCCGACCGAGACCGAGACCAGGAGCGTGACACAGGAGAAGGTCACCCCCGAGGGCCCGAAGTCGGTCAAGGAGGCCCACTCCTCGGCCGAGCTGCTCGAGCTGGTCACCGGGACCGCCACCGACGCGCCGCTGTGCATGACCTGCGGCACGAAGATGCGCCCGGCCGGCAGCTGCTACGTCTGCGAAGGCTGCGGCTCCACCAGCGGCTGCAGCTGACCCGAGCGGGCACGAACGGCCGGTGCCCCGGTCCCGCACTCCGCGGGGCCGGGGCACCGGCCGTTCGCGGTCCGGGCGGCGGCCCCCACCGTGCCGGGAGCGTCGTCCCGCCCGCGCCGGGCCCAACCGGCGGAGGGAGGATCCGGCGCGAGCCCGCAGCCGATCCGAGGAGTCCCGTTGGAGCAGGTCCCCGTCGCCGTCACCGGCGCCACCGGTCAGGTCGGCGGCCGCGTCGCCCGCCGGCTCGCCGCGGCCGGCATCCCGCAGCGGCTGCTGCTCCGCGACCCGTCCCGCGCGCCGCGGCTGCCCGGCGCGACCGTCGCCGTCGCGCCCTACGCCGACGGGGACGCCGTCCGCCGGGCGCTGGAGGGCGTGCACACCGTCTTCATGGTGTCGGCGTCGGAGTCGGCCGACCGGGCGGACCAGCACCGGGCCTTCGTCGACGCCGCCGCGGCCGCGGGCGTGCAGCACCTCGTCTACCTCTCCTTCCAGGGCGCGGCGCCGGACGCCACCTTCACGCTCGCCCGCGACCACTGGGCCACCGAGGAGCACGTCCGCGCCCGCGGCCTGCTGCACACGTTCCTGCGCGACTCCCTCTACGCCGACTTCCTCCCCGGCCTGGTGGGGGAGGACGGCGTCATCCGCGGCCCCGCGGGCGACGGCCGGGTGGCGGCGGTCGCCCAGGACGACGTCGCCGACGCGGCGGTCGCCGTCCTCCGCGACCCCGCTCCGCACGCGGGGCGCACCCACGACCTCACCGGCCCGCACGCGCTGACCCTCACCGAGGTCGCCGGCACGATCGCCGCCGTCACCGGCCGGCCGGTGCGCTACTCCCCGGAGACGGTGGAGGAGGCGTTCGCGTCCCGCGCCTCCTACGGCGCCCCGGACTGGCAGGTCGAGGCCTGGGTGTCCACGTACACCGCCATCGCCGCCGGCGAGATGGCGGACGTGAGCACCGCCGTCGAGGACCTGACCGGCCGCCCGGCCACCGCGTTCGAGCAGCTGCTGCGGACGACGGCATGAGCCTGCGCGTGCACGCGGTCGCCGGCTTCCTGCGGCTGACCGCCAAGCCGCGCAGGACCACCGCCGAGCGTGCCCGGCAGCGGATGGCCGACCCCGGGCGACCCGCGCCCCTGCCGGATGCCCTGCGACGGCGGCACGACGTCCGCACCCGGTAGGTCGACCGCGTCGCCGTGCACACGGTGGCCCCCCGCGGAGGGGGACCGGACGGGTCGCGGTCCACCTGCACGGCGGCGCCTACGTCGCCGGGATGGCACCGCAGCACTGGACGCTGGTCGGGCGGCTCGCCGACGCCGGCGTCCGGGTCGAGGTGCCCGACCACGGCCTCGCGCCGCGGTCCACCTACCGCGAGGCGTACGTGCTGCTCCCCGCCGAACACGACCGGCTCGTGAGCGACGACGTCGTCCTCGCGCGAGGTGGGCGCCGCGGTGGCCGGGGACTGAGGGCGTCGACGCCATTCCGCCGACAGCACGAGAACTGCGCGAAGGGCGAAACCGTGCCCTTCCGGACGACTTCTCCGATCGACTGCGGGTGCTCCGTCCCCGAGCCGTCCCGGAGGTCCCCGTGCCCGTCCCGACCCTGCGAGAGGCGGGCGGCAGCGCCGGGCTGCAGGACGCCGTCTCCGACCGGCTGCTGCGCGAGCGCATCGTCCTGGGCAGCGAGGTCGACGACGAGGTCGCCGACCAGCTCTGCGCGCGCACGCTGCTGCTGGCCGCCGACGACCCGCGCCGCGACATCTCCCTCCACGTCGACTCACCGGGCGGCTCGGTGGCCGCCGGGCTCCCCCGGAGGAGGCCCGCGCGTACGGGCTGGTCGACCACGTCGTCGCCTCCGCGGCGGGCCTGCCCGTCCCGGCCCGCCGACCCGGGCGGCGCGGGTCAGCCGCCGGTGCCGTCCGGCGCCGTCGGAACGGTGGCCCTCGGAGCGGTGGCCCTCGGAGCGGTGGCCCTCGGAGCGGTGACCGGCGCGGCCAGGACGCCGGTGGTGGACAGCTCCTCGGCGAGGTCGGCGAGCTTGCGGTTGGTGTACGAGGAGGCCCGGACCAGCACGGCGAAGGCCTGGTCGGCGGTGAGCCGGTGACGCTCCATGAGGATGCCCTTGGCCTGGCCGATGAGGTCCCGGCTGGCGATGGCGGTCCGCAGCCGGTCCTCGTGCTGCGCGCCGGCCAGCGCGACCGAGGCGTGGCCGGCGAAGACCAGGCCGATGCTCTCGGACTCCTCGCCGAACGCGGAGGTCCCCCGGGCGTAGAGGTTGAGCGCGCCGAGGTCGGACCCGGTGACGAACAGCCGGAAGCACAGCATGCTGCCGACGCCCAGCGCGGCGGCCTCGCCGGCGAACCGCGGCCACCGCCGCTCGCGGGAGACGTCGTCGATGCGGACCGTCCGCGCGGAGTAGACCGCGTCCAGGCACGGGCCCTCGCCGACCCGCTCCTGCAGCCGGTCGACCTCGCGCGGGAGGTCGCCGGTCGGCGCCCGGGACTCCACCCGCCGACGGCCGAGGACCAGCGTGATGCCGCAGTCGTCGGCCCCGGGGACCGAGCGCACCGCCGCGTCCGTGATCGCCTCGAGCGTCGCCGAGACGTCGCCGTGCTCGGCCTGCAGCGTGCGGGCGACCTGCTCCATGAGCCCACCGAGGTCGGTCGGCCCGCCGGGAGGCGGCACGCCGTGCGCCTCCTCGCGATGCGCGGACCGCCCGGAGCGGTCGGGACCCCCGGTCACGCTCCGGACGCTAGTCTCCGCGCCCGGCCCGGAGCTCGCCCCGGTCACCACGACCACGCCCATCTGCACTCCTGCCCTGACCGGTTCCGTACCGGCCCAGCATGGGTCAGCGTCCCGGCCGCTCCGCGCGGGGGCTCCCGCACCGACCTACCGTGGGGCCGGTGCCCCCCACCTCCGCCCTGACCACCGTCCTGCTCGCCGGCGCCACCGGGGACCTGGGCGGCCGGGTGGCCCGGGGACTGCTCGACCGCGGTGCCGCCGTCCGGGCACTCACCCGTCCCGGCTCGGACCCCGCGGCGGCCGCACGGGTCCGGAGCCTCGGCGCGACGGTGGTGGCGGCCGACTACGCCGACGCGGCGGCGCTGCAGGAGGCGTGCGCCGGTGCCGACGTCGTCGTCTCGGCCGTCAGCGGGCTGCGGCCGGTGGTCGTCGACGCGCAGTCCCGGCTGCTCGACGCCGCCGTCGCGGCCGGGGTGCCGCGGTTCGTGCCGTCGGACTTCTCCGCCGACCACCGCACCCTTCCGCCGGGCACCAACCGCAACCTGGAGCTGCGGCGGGAGTTCATGCTCCGGCTGGACGCCGCGCCGATCCGGGCGACCTCGGTGCTGAACGGCGCGTTCACCGACATGCTCACCGGCCAGGCGCCCCTGGTGCTCGTCGACCGCGGGCGGGTCCTCTACTGGGGCGACGCCGACCAGCCGCTGGACTTCACCACCAAGGACGACGTCGCCGGCTACACGGCCGACGCGGTCCTGGACGCGGCCGCACCGCGGTTCCTCCAGATCGCCGGCGACTCGGTGTCCTCGCGGGACCTGGCGGAGACGATGACCCGGCTCACCGGGCGCCGGTTCCGCCTCCTCTACGCCGGCGGGGTGCCGCTCCTGCGGGCCATGGCCGGCATCGGCCGGCGCATCGCCCCCGCGCCGGCGGAGCTCTACCCGGCCTGGCAGGGCATGCAGTACCTCCACAGCATGTTCAGCGGCGACGCCAAGCTGCACCTGCTCGCCAACGACCGCTACGGCCCGCGCTCCTGGACGACGGCGGAGCAGGTCCTCGCGGCCCACCTGTCCGGCGGCGACCGGGCAGCGGCCTGAGCGTCCCGGCAGGATCGCACCCATGACGTACGCCGCCGCCGAGAACCGCTACGACTCGATGACCTACCGCCGGACCGGCCGCAGCGGGCTGGACCTCCCGGCGGTCAGCCTCGGGCTGTGGCACAACTTCGGCGACGACGTCCCGCTGGACCGACAGCGCGCCATCCTCCGGCGGGCCTTCGACCTGGGGATCACCCACTTCGACCTCGCCAACAACTACGGCCCGCCCTACGGCAGCGCGGAGACCAACTTCGGCCGGCACCTGCGCGACGACTTCCGCCCGTACCGCGACGAGTTGGTCCTCTCCACCAAGGCGGGCTGGGACATGTGGCCGGGCCCCTACGGCCAGGGCGGCGGGTCGCGGAAGTACGTGCTGGCCAGCCTGGACCAGTCGCTGGCGCGGATGGGCGTGGAGTACGTCGACGTCTTCTACTCCCACCGGCCCGACCCGACGACGCCGCTCGAGGAGACGATGGGGGCGCTGGACACCGCCGTCCGGTCGGGCCGGGCGCTGTACGCCGGCATCTCGTCGTACTCGCCGCAGGACACCGCGAAGGCCGCGGCGATCCTGGCCGACCTCGGCACGCCGTTGCTGATCCACCAGCCGAGCTACTCGATGCTCAACCGCTGGATCGAGACCGAGGGCCTGCTCGACACCCTCGCCGACGTCGGCGCCGGGTGCATCGCCTTCTCCCCGCTGGCCCAGGGGATGCTCACCGACAAGTACCTCGGGGGGATCCCCGAGGGGTCGCGGGCCAGTCAGGGCAAGTCGCTCTCACCCGACCTGCTCACCGACGAGGCGCTCACGCACGTGCGGGCGCTGGGCGAGCTGGCCGCCGAGCGCGGGCAGTCGCTGGCGCAGATGGCGCTGGCGTGGGCGCTGCGCGACGAGCGGGTGACCAGCGTGCTCATCGGCGCCAGCAGCGTGACGCAGCTCGAGCAGAACGTCGGCGCGCTCGACCGGCTCGACTTCTCCGACGAGGAGCTCGCCCGCATCGACGGGCACGCCGTCGACGCCGGCATCGACCTCTGGGCCGGCGCCCGCACCGCCTGAGACACGCACCGCCTGAGACGCGCACCGGCCGCCGTCCCCGGGAGGGGCGGCGGCCGGTGCGTGCGGGGGGTGCCGTCGCTCAGCGCCGGCGGCGGCCGGCCAGGACGGCCAGCGCCACCAGCAGGAGCGCGGCGGCCACCGGGGCGGGACCGCTGCTGCGCAGGGCACCCGCCGGGTGCAGCCGCGCGCGGCGGGTGCCGAGCAGCGCCGAGCCGGCCGCCGAGTCGACGTCGGCCCCGAGGCTGAGCACCCGCCCCGACGGCCCGTCGAGCCGTGCGGTCAGGCCGTGGGCGGCCAGCGTGTCGGCCACCCGCGCCAGTTCCGCGCGGCCGGGGGCGGCCTGGGTCGCCGCCCCGCCGGCCACGCGGACCGCGGCGAACAGCCGCCGGACGTCCGGGGAGGTCACCTCGATCTCCGCGCCGGACGCCTGCACGCGCACGGGGACGCCGTCGACCTCGACGGAGAGGTCGGCGGTGACGTCGAGGGCGTGCTCCGGGGGACGGCCGCCTCCCGGGGTCATCCCCGGCTGGCGTTCTCGGCGGTGGTGATCCGCAGGGTGCCGTTGAGCTTCCAGGTGGCGCGCGGCGCCTCCGGCCCGGTCTCGCGCGGCACCTCGACGGTCATGTCGACGAACTCGTAGTTGATCGCCGCGCCCTTGCCGGTGAGGTAGGACCACATCTCCTTGCCGAGGTCGGCGAAGCTGGTCGTCTCGTGGGACTTGATGTCGCGCGGGCCCGTCGCGGCGTCGCGGGTGGTGGTGTCGGGGACGGTCATGGCGGACTCCTCTGCTCGGCGTTCCGGTCCCCTGACCCCTACCCCCGGGGAGGGGGTGCACACGACACGACCGCGCGCGAGCGGTCCCCGGGGCTCAGGCCGGCGTCATCCGGACCGGGATGCTCTCCCACGCGCGCAGGGTGTTGTTGTGGTGCCGCACCGGAGGGCCGGCGAGCTCGATCGTCCGCACCCGGTGGGCCAGCGCGGCGAGCATCGACTCGGCCTCCAGCCGCGCCACGTGCTGGCCGACGCACTGGTGGATGCCCATGCCGAACCCGACGTGCCCGGACGGGTCGCGGGAGAGGTCGAAGGCGTCGGGGGCGGCCCAGCGCCGCGGGTCGCGGTTGGCCGCGGCCAGGAACATGAGGATCTTGCGGCCCTCGGGGACGACCGCGTCGCCGATCCGGACGTCGGTGGTGGCGGCGCGGAAGAACGTCTGCACCGGCGACTCCCAGCGCACCGCCTCGTCGAAGGCGACGCGGGACAGGGACGGGTCCCGGCGCAGCCGTGCCCACTGGTCGGGGTGGGTGGCGAACGCGTAGAGGACGGCGGACAGCCCGTGCACGGTGGTGTCGACGCCGGCGGTCAGCAGTGAGCGGACGACGAGCGGCGCCATCTCCGGCGTGATGTCCCCGCGGTCGCTGGCCGCCCAGATGTCGGCGCCGAACCCCTCGGGCGCCAGCGCCTCCCGCCGGCACTGCGCGGCCACCCAGCCCGACAGCTCGGCCACCCGCGGTGTGCCCTTGGCCACCAGGTCGTTGGACGGGCCGAAGGCGTTGAACGCGTGGTCGCCGTAGGGCAGCAGGTTCTCCCGCCCCTCCGGTCCGATGCCCACCGCGTCGGGGAAGACCCGCAGCGGGAAGGCCGAGGTCAGCACGGGGACGGCGTCGAACTCGGTGCCCGCGGTGAGCACCTCGTCCACCAGCGCCTCGGCGTCGGCCCGCCAGGCCTCGTGCAGCTTCCGCAGCGCGCGGGGCCCGAGCACCTTCTGCAGCACCCGGCGGGGTGCGTCGTGCCGCGGCGGGTCGGCCTCGAGCAGCAGGCTCGGCGGCCGCCACGGCTCCTCGTAGCGGAAGTTGGACATGCCGACGCCGGCCGCCGACTGGAAGCCCTGCCAGTCGACCAGCGCCGCGTGCACCTCCGCGTACCGCGCCATGGCGAAGACGTCGTACCGGGACAGGTGCACCACCGGGCCGGCCTCGCGCAGCGCGGCGTGCATCGGCAGCGGGTCCTCGAGCACCTCGTGGGAGAACGGGTCGACGTCGCTGGTGGGGACGGTCGTGATGGTGGCGCTCATGGGGACTCCATCGCGGTCAGGGGCTCGGAGGTCGGGACTCAGAGGTCGAGGACGAGGCGGTCGTCCCGGGAGCGGGAGACGCACACGTACATGCAGTCGGCGGTGGCGCGCTCGTCGTCGTCGAGCAGGGCGTCGCGGTGGTCGGGACGGCCGGCCAGGACCGTCGTCTCGCAGGTGCCGCACACCCCTCGCCGGCAGGAGGACAGCACCTCGACGCCGACCCGGTTGAGCGCCTCGAGGACGGTGCTGCCCGGGTCCACGGTCACGGTCGTCCCGGTGCGGGCGAGCTCGACCTCGAACGGCGTGGTGCGCGCCGGGGCGCCGCCGTCCGCGGCGACGAAGCGCTCGGTGCGCAGCGTGTACGGGGGCCACGCCGCGCAGGCGGCCTCCATGGCGGCGAGCAGGGGGGCGGGGCCGCAGGAGTACACCCGGACGCCGGGCCGCGGTCGGCCGAGGAAGCCGGCGAGGTCGAGCAGGCCGGTCTCGTCCTGCGGCCGGACCAGCACGCGGTCGCCGTAGGCGGACAGCTCGTCGAGGAAGGCCATCGACCGCCGGGTCCGGCCGCCGTAGAGCAGCCGCCAGTCGGCGCCGAGCAGGTCGGCCTGGCGCACCATCGGCAGCAGCGGTGTGATGCCGATGCCGCCGGCCACGAACAGGTAGCCGTCGGCGGGCACGAGGGGGAAGTTGTTGCGCGGGCCGCCCACCCCGACCACGTCGCCCACCGCGAGCTCGCGGTGCACGTACGCCGAGCCGCCGCGGCTCTCCGGCTCGAGGAGCACCCCGACCCGGTAGGTGGTGGGGTCGAAACGGTCCCCGCACAGCGAGTACTGCCGGGTCAGTCCGTTGGGCAGCACGAGGTCGACGTGCGAGCCCGGCGTCCAGTCCCGCAGCCGCCCGCCCGACGGCGCGGCGAGGTCGAGGGTGAGGACGCCGTCGGCCTGCACCTGCTTGCCGACCACGCGCAGCGTGGCCACGTCGGCGCCGGCCGGTGCGGCGGTCGGGGTGGTGGCGGTCACACGCTCAGGGTGACGGCCACGTCTGTGACGTGGACAACGCCGTCTCAATGGACGAGAGTCCGACCGTGCCGCGCACCGCGACCGGGGAGTCCTCGCTGGCCCGCGCCGTCCGCGTCCTCGAGGCGTTCACCCCGGACGAGCCGGAGCTGGGCGTCACCGAGCTCGCGCGGCGGGCCGGCCTGCACGTGGCGACGGCGTCGCGGATCGTCGGGCAGCTCACCGGGCACGGCCTGCTCGAGCGGGCGCCCGACCGGCGGGTGCGCATCGGCATGCGGATGTGGGAGCTGGCCTCCCGGGCCTCGCCGACCCGCTCGCTGCACGACGCCGCGATGCCCTACCTGGAGGACCTGCACGCCGTCGTCGGCCACCACGCCCAGCTCGCGGTGCGCGACGGCGACGACGTGCTGTTCCTCGAGCGGCTGTCGGCGCGCGACGCCGTCGTCAACTACTCGCGGATCGCCGGGCGGCTGCCGGTGCACGTGTCGTCGTCGGGGGTCGTGCTGCTCGCCTACGGCCCGCCGGACCTGCAGGAGCGGGTGCTCGCCGCACCGCTGCAGCGCTACACGGTCGCGACGGTCACCTCACCCGCCCGGCTGCGGGCGCTGCTCGAGCAGGTGCGCCGGCAGGGGTGGGTGCTGCTGGCCGGCCACGTGCACGCCGACGCCGCCGGCGTCGCGGTGCCGGTGCGCAACGGGCTCGGTGAGGTGGTCGCGGCGCTGTCGGTGATCGTGCCGAACGACGATCGCGCCGCCTCGACGGTGCCGGTGCTGCTCGCCACCGCCCGCGGCATCGGCCGGTCCCTGGCCGTCGGTGGCGGCCCCTAGCCTCCGCGCATGGGAACCCGGGTGGTGGCGTGGCGGCGGACCGACGAGGACGCCGGGCACAGCCTGGCGCGCGTCGAGCACCGGGCCGGCGGCTGGCTGTTCTCCGGCACCGAGGTGCTGGCCGGCCCGGAGACGCTGCTCGCCTGCTCGTTCCGGGTGGAGGTCGACGACGCCTGGGCGACCCGCCGGGTGGAGGCGGCCGCGGTGTCCGCCGCCGGCGAGCGGCGGCTGGTGCTGACGGCCGGCGACGACGGCCGGTGGACCCGCGACGGCGAGCGGGCGCCGGACCTCGACGGCTGCGTGGACGTCGACGTCGCCGCGACCCCGCTGACCAACACCCTCCCGATCCGGCGGCTGGCGTCGCTGGGGGTCGGCCAGGAGGTGACCACGCCGGTGGCCTGGGTCGACGTGCCGGGCCTCGGGGTGACCCGGGTGGAGCAGACCTACCGGCGGCTGGGTCCCTCGCGGTGGCGGTACTCCGACGACGCGCACGGCGCCTTCGAGCTCACCGTCGACGACGACGGGCTGGTCGTCGACTACACCGGCATGGCCACCCGCGTCGCGGGCTGAGGACGATCGGGGTAGGACCGGGGCATGGAACTGAGGGACGCCGTCGTCGTCGTCACCGGGGCCGGCAGCGGCATCGGCGCCGCACTGGCCCGCCGCTTCGCCGCCGAGGGTGCTGCCGCCGTCGTCGTGAGCGACCGGGACGGCGACGCCGCCCGGCGGGTCGCCGCGGAGATCGGCGGGACCGCGGACACCACCGACGTCGCCGACGGGACCGCCGTCGCGGCGCTGGTGGAGCGGACGCTGGGCGAGCACGGCCGGATCGACCTGTTCTGCTCCAACGCCGGCGTCTTCTCCGGCGGCGGGGTGGAGACGCCTCCCGACGTCTGGCAGCAGGTCTTCGCCGTCAACGTGCTCGCCCACGTCCACGCGGCCCGTGCCGTGCTGCCGTCGATGCTCGAGCGGGGCAGCGGGTACCTGCTCAACGTGGCCTCGGCGGCCGGCCTGCTCACCACGCCCGGCGACGCCCCGTACACCGTGACCAAGCACGGTGCCGTCGCGTTCGCGGAGTGGCTGGCGGTCACCTACGGCGACCGCGGCATCGGCGTCAGCGCCGTCTGCCCGCTCGGGGTGGCCACGCCGCTGCTGCTCGACCCGCTGGAGGAGGGCGAGGCCGCGGCGGCCGTGGTGGTCGCCTCGGGGCGGGTCATCCAGCCCGACGACGTGGCGCAGTCGGTGGTCGAAGGGCTGGCCGACGAGCGCTTCCTCATCCTGCCGCACCCGGAGGTGGGCACCTACTGGGCGCAGAAGGCCGCCGATCCCGGGCGCTGGATCGCCGGCGTCCGCAAGCTCGTGCGGGCCACCTCCCGGGACCGGTCCGGGGACCGCTAGCCGCTAGCCGCGCCGGCGGGCCGCCGCCTCCAGAGCGACGGCCACCCGGCCCTCGGGGTCCAGGCGCTCCAGGACCGCCCCCGCGATCGCCTCGAGCTGGGAGACCTGCTCGGGGGTCAGGGCGTCGAAGACGTGCTCGCGGACCGTGGCCAGGTGCCCGGGCGCGGTCTGCCGGACCTTGGCCCAGCCGGCGTCGGTGAGGCGCGCGTTGGTGGCGCGCCCGTCGGAGGGGCAGGGCGCGCGCTCGACCAGGCCGCGCTCCTCCAGCCGGCGCACGACGTGGGACAGGCGGGGGAGCGTGGCGTTGGTGCGGGTGGCCAGCTCGGTCATGCGGAGGGTCCGGTGCGGTGCCTCCGACAGCATCGCGAGCACGTGGTAGTCGAAGTGGGTCAGCGCGGCGTCGCGGCGCAGCTGGCCGTCGAGGACGCCGGGCAGCAGCTCCACCACGGCGACGAGCCGCAGCCACGCCGCCATCTCGTCGTCGGTCAGCCACCGGGGTTCCACGGCGACATCGTCGCACCCCGGTACTTGTAGCTTCAAGTGTCGGCGACTACGGTGACACTTGTAGCTACAAGCGACCCGGAGGTCTGCATGACCCTCACCCTCGGCGCGGACCTCGTGTCCCCGGTACCGGCAGCGGCGGTGCGCACCCGTGTCACCGTGCCGCTGCGCTTCCCCGACGGATACGCGACGACGGCCGAGGTGGTCACCTTCGACGGGCTCGCCGACGGCCGGGAGCACCTGCTGCTCGGGCTCGGCGACTGGCGCGGCGCGCTGGCGCGCTCGGCGGCCGGGAGCGAGGCGCCGCTGGTCCGGCCGCACAGCGAGTGCCTCACCGGCGACGTCTTCGGCTCCGAGCGCTGCGACTGCGGCCCGCAGCTGCGCGAGGCGGCCGAGCGGATCACCGGGGCTGGCGGCTTCCTGCTCTACCTGCGCCAGGAGGGCCGCGGCATCGGCCTGTACGCCAAACTCGACGCCTACGCCCTGCAGGACGCCGGCCTCGACACCTACGAGGCCAACGTCGCGCTGGGCCGCGGCGAGGACGAGCGCGACTACACCGTGGCGGCGCAGATGCTGCAGGCGGTGGGCGCCGACCGGATCCGGCTGCTGTCGAACAACCCCGACAAGGCCGTCCAGCTCGAGCTGCTCGGCGTCGAGGTGACCGAGCAGGTGCCCACCGGCGTCCACCTGTCGCCGGCCAACGCCCGCTACCTGGCCGTCAAGCGCGACCACACCGCGCACACCCTCGACCTGTCCCTGGCGGGCTGACCGCCGAGCAGCTCAGCAGTGAGGTGCGGCAGCCCACTCGCTGCTCAGTTGACGACGTGCAGCTGGTCGATCCAGACGATCTCCCAGACGTTGCCGTCCGGGTCGGCGAAGCTGCCGGTGTAGCTGGCGTCCTCCTCGCGCGGGGGCAGCCCCGGCCGGCCGCCGGCGGCCTCCGCCTTCCCGACCAGCTCGTCGACCTCGCCACGGCTGTCCGCGGTGAGGGCGTGCACCGCCGTGGGGGCCTGGGCGGGATCGCCCGCGTCCCCGGGCAGCAGCGCGGCGAAGCGTTCCCGGGTCTGCAGCGACAGCACGAGCTCGTCGCCCAGCACCACCGCGGCCTCGCCCTCGTCGGAGGAGGTCTCCTCGATGCGGAAGCCGAGCGCCTCGTAGAAGGCCCGCGCCGCCGCGAGGTCGCGCACCGGCAGCTTGACGAACAGCATGCTCACGACGCCGCCCCGCGGCCCAGCTCGGCGAAGGTGTCGGCCACCCAGTCGGCGACGAACGTGCTCACGTACGGCAGGTGGTCCAGGCCGATGTGCTCGGTCGCGCCTTCCTCGGGGGTGAACACGCGCAGCTCCCGCTTGGGGGAGTTGACCGCCTGGTCGTAGGAGCGGTGCGCCATCTCCAGCGGGATCTGCCGGTCGTTGGCGCCGTGGGCGACCAGGAACGGCACGGTGATCTGCTCGACGACGCCCTCGAGGTTGATCCGGTCGGCGAAGTCGAGGAACCCGTCCAGGTCGTTCTCGTCGCCGTCGACGCCCCACACCCAGAGCACGTGCTCCCAGTAGTGCGGCACCGGCCGCTCGCCCTCGCGCCGGCGGCGGCGGCGCTGCACCGCGCCCCAGTCGTGGTTGGCGCCCCAGGCCACGCAGAGGGCGAAGCGCTTCTCGAACGCCGCCGCCCGCGGGGCGTAGTAGCCGCCCAGCGACCAGCCGACGACGCCGATGCGGTCCCCGTCGACGTCGGGCCGGGCCTGCAGGAAGTCGACCGCCGCCGCGCCCCACGCCTCGGTGTCGACCCGGGCGGTCAGGCCCTGCAGCCGCAGCGCCTCACCGGTGCCGGGCTGGTCGAGCATCAGGCAGGAGATGCCACGGGCGGCGAGCTCCTCCCAGTGGTTCGAGGCGTACATGTGCTCCTTGGTGGAGTCCAGCCCGTTGACCAGCACGACCACCGGCACCGGGCCGTCGTCGGCCGCCGGCGCCACGCTCAGGTAGGCCGGAAGCGTCGTGCCCTCGTAGGGCACCTCCACCCGCGACACCCGCGGGCTGTGCGTCTCGAACGCCCGCTGGGCGATCTCCAGCATCCGCCGGTAGGTCGGCACCCGGTCGGGGTCGGAGTGCGCGAGCATGCGCTCGGCCTGCGCGAGGTAGTTGCTGGCGCGGAACCACAGCTGCCCGGCGGTGCGGACGTGCCCCGCCTTCTCGGCCTCCTCGGCCTGGCCGACGAGCTGGTCGGTCAGCGCGGTCCAGGCGCGCAGGAAGTCCGGCGTCCCGGCGTCCTCGCCGGCGTTCGCGGCGTCCTTGATCGGCCGGCAGGCGCGGTCGACCTCGTCGATCAGCCCGCCGGAGTTCAGCGTGGCGACCACGCCGAGGTTCCAGGTGTAGGGGCCGGTGGGGAAGTACTCGAACACGGGTGGTTCCTCTCAGGTACGGACGGCGTCGCTGATCGACTTCACGCCGCCGTGGGCGGTCATGCCGCCGTCGACGGGGATCTCCGCGCCGGTGACGAAGGAGGCGCCGTCGCCGAGGAGGAAGGCCACCAGGGGCGCCACCTCGTCGACGGTGCCGGTGCGGCCGAGCGGGGTCTCGGCGAGGTTGGCGTCGCGGAACGCCGGGGCCGCCGAGGCGGTCATCGGGGTCTCGATGTAGCCGGGGTGCACGGTGTTGACGCGGATGCCGCGCGGGCCCAGCTCCAGGCAGGCGGCCTTCGCCAGCCCGCGCAGCGCCCACTTCGACGCCGTGTAGGCCACCGGGTAGTGGCCGGTCAGGGCCGCCACCGAGCCGACGACGACGATCGAGCCGCCGGCGGTCATCAGCGGGGTGAGCGCCTGGATGCCCAGCAGGGTGCCGGTCACGTTGACCTCCGACACCCGGGCGAGGTCGGCCGGGTCGAGGTCGCCCAGCCGCGCCCGCCAGGTGATCCCGGCGTTGGCGACCAGCCCGTGCACCCGGCCGTGCTCGGTCTGCAGGTCGGAGGCCAGCGCGGCCCAGCCGGCGGCGTCAGTGACGTCGAGCCGCCGGTAGATTGCGCCGCCGAGGTCCTCGGCCGGTGCAGGCCGCACGTCCGTGGCGACCACGGTGGCGCCCTCGGCGGTCAGCAGCCGGGCCTCCGCGGCACCCTGACCCTGGGCCGCGCCGGTGACGACGACGACCCTGCCGAGGAGGCTCACGCCGGGCGCGTACGGGTGCGCGGCCGGGGCCGGGCGGCGCGGACCGCGGGCAGGTCCACCCCGGGCACCACGCGGTTGCGGATCGTGCCGATGCCCTCGACGGTCATCTCCACGACGTCGCCGGGCCGCAGCGGGGGAGGCGCGGCGCCGCCGCGCCGACCCCACA
Source organism: Geodermatophilus amargosae (assembly GCF_041028265.1). GTDB lineage: Bacteria > Actinomycetota > Actinomycetes > Mycobacteriales > Geodermatophilaceae > Geodermatophilus > Geodermatophilus amargosae_A. The sequence goes on along the minus strand of NZ_JABGCW010000020.1, from coordinate 70,534 downwards.
GCTCGGCCAGGCAGCCGCCGTTGCCGCAGGTGCCGGAGCCGAGCACGTCGCCCGCGCGCACCTCGGTGCCGCGGGAGGCGTAGGAGACGAGCTCCTCGAACGGCCAGCCCATGTTGGAGAGCAGGTCCTGGCCGATCTCGGTGCCGTTGACGCTGACCCGCATGTCGAGCTGCAGGAAGCCCTCGGCGTCGCGGTACGGCTCGAGCTCGTCGGCGGTGACCAGCCAGGGCCCGAGGGTCGTGGCCGAGTCCTTGCCCTTGGCCGGGCCGAGCCGGACGGCCATCTCGCGGAACTGCAGGTCGCGGGCGGACCAGTCGTTGAGGACCGTGTAGCCGAAGACGTGGTCGCGGGCCTGCTCCGGGGAGAGCGAGGCGCCGTCCCGGCCGACGACGACGGCGACCTCGAGCTCGAAGTCGAACCGCTGGGACCCCGGGGGCACCGGGACGTCGTCGAACGCGCCGACGAGCGCGTACGGGTTGGTGAAGTAGAACGTGGGCGCCTGGTACCACTCCGGCGCGACGGCGTCGCCGCTCGGCGCCACCATCCCCTCGACGTGCTCCTCGAACGCGACGAAGTCGCGGACGGTCGGTGCGGCCAGCGGCGGCAGCAGCCGCACGGACCCGACCGGGATCGCCGGCCCGTCGAGCGCTGCGGTGCCGGCCTCGATCGCAGCGGGGAGCCCCGAGCGGACGAGGTCGAGCACCGTCGCCCGCTCGGGGAGTTCGTGGAGCCCGGCGTCGGAGACGACGCCGGCGGTGACCCGGCCGCCGGCCTCCCAGGTGGCGAACCGCATCAGACCGGGGGAGCGACGAAGAGACCCTTGTCGGGGTCGTTGAACGACTTCTGCGCGACGAACTCGTTCATCGCGTTCGCGGTGCCCCACTGGTCGCTGACCTCGGGGTTGCTGATGTCGTACACGTGCGGGTGCCAGGTGTCCTCGTCGACCAGCTCGAGCTCGGTCGTGTACTCGACGGTGTTGCCGTGCGGGTCGAGGAAGTAGCTGAAGGTGTTGTTGCCCGCCAGGTGCCGGCCGGGTCCCCAGATCTTCTCGACGCCGGCGCGCAGCAGGCGGCCGGTGCCGCGCATGTACTCGTCGATGCCGCGCATCTCGAACGAGGCGTGGTGCAGCGAGGGGTGCGGGCCGCGGGCGATGGCCATGCTGTGGTGCCATGCGTTGATCCGCATGAACCACATCATGCTGCCCATCCGCGGGTGCATGAGCGTGTCCGACAGGGCGAAGGCCAGGTGCTTCTCGTAGAAGGCGCGGGTGCCCTCGGGGTCGGCGGAGTTGAGGACGACGTGCGAGAGGCGCACCGGGATCGACTCGCCCTCCTCGATCTTCCGGTGCTGCCGGACGGCGACGTCGGAGCTGATCTCGACGGTGCGGCCCTCGTTGTCGAAGAACCGGAAGCCGTACCCGCCACCGGGGGTCTGCAGGGTGTCGGGCTCGCCGACGAGCTGCACGCCGTCGGCGGCGACCTGCGCGGCGAGGGTGTCGACGTCGGCCGGCGTCGCCACCCCGAAGGAGATCAGGTCGATCCGCTTGTCGGTGGCCTGCCGCAGCCGGACGACGTACTGCTCGGGCGATCCCTCGGCCGCCAGGAACGCGATCCCCGAGTCGCTGTGCTCGGCGGTCAGGCCCCAGGTGTTCGTGTAGAAGTCGAGCTGCTTGCCGAGGTCGGGCACGGCCAGGTCGACGTGCCGCAGGTGGGTGATCAGGCGCTGGGTCATGTCTGGCTCCAGGTAGGGCCTTCGTCGCGCCAAAGGCTCGACGGGGTGGGTCAAGCGGGCTGGGCGACGAGCTGGGCGATGGAGCGCATGAGCCCCGGGATGTCGCCCTGCACGTGGTCGAGCTGCCACTGGGCGAGCTGGTTGGAGGCGTCGACGACGGTCTTCGCGCGGTCGAACCGGCGGGCGTGGAAGGCGTCCCACAGGTCCTGGTCGAGCACGTCGCGGGTGCGCAGCAGGTCGGTCAGCGCGTAGGCGTCCTCCAGCGCCATCGCCCCGCCCTGCGCGATGGTCGGCGGGCAGGTGTGCGCGGCGTCGCCGATGAGGACGACGCGGCCGCGGTTCCACGGCGCGGGCAGCACGTGCGTCTCGAACCAGGTGTAGTTCACCCGGGACGGGTCGGTGAGCTGCTCGCGGATCTCGTCCCACGGCCCGTGGTAGGCCGCGGCGAGCTCCTTCATCGTGGCGAGCTGCTGCTCGGGCGTGAGCGTGGAGCGGTCCTGCGCCGGCTCGACGATGTAGGCGTAGAGGGAGTCCTCGCTGGTGGGGCAGTAGCCGGCGATGAACGAGGGCCCGCCGTAGTACAGGTCGGTGCGGGTGACGCTCGCCGGCCGCGGGCCGAACGCCCGCCAGATGCCCATGCCGACCGGCCGGGTCTCCAGCTCCACGCCGATCGCGCGGCGGGTCCAGGACCGCAGCCCGTCGGCGCCGACGACGAGGTCGTAGCGGCCGGTCGAGCCGTCGGCGAAGGTGACGTCGACGCCGGCGTCGTCCTGGGTGAGGGCGGTGTGGGTGGTCCCGCACCGCACCTTCACGCCCACCTCGGCGGCGCGCTCGGTGAGGATGCGCGCCAGCTCCGGGCGGGGCATGCCCATGGCGGCGGGCAGGTCGGGGCCGCCGGTGCGCGCGTCGGGGACCTCGGCGACGATGCTGCCGGCCGGGTCGGGTGCGCGGATGCCGGTGACGTCGAAGGCGTAGCCGGCGGCCTGCACCTGCTCCCAGACGCCCAGGTTGCGCAGCTCGCGCAGCGCGTTGCCCTGCAGGGTGATGCCCGAGCCCAGCGCGGCGGTGTCGGGCTTGATCTCGACCAGGTCCACGGCGACGCCGGCCTCGGCCAGGCGGATCGCGGTCGCGGCGCCGGCGAGACCGGCCCCGACGACGAGGACGGTGCTGACGGCGGGCACGGGTGCCTCCTTCACTTGACGGCGATCGGGTTGACCGGGGCGCCGACCGCGCCGGTCACCGGCAGGGGTGCGGCGGTGAGCCAGAAGTCGTAGCGCCCGTCCTCGGCGCAGTCGGCGGCGAGCGCGTCGAGGTCCCACATCTCCCCGAGGAACAGGCCGATGTGCGGGATGGCGATCTGGTGCAGCGGCTGGAAGGCCTCGTCGAACTCGTTGGGGCGCACCTCGAAGCCCCACGTGTCGGTGGCGATGCCGGCGATCTCGGTGCCGTGCAGCCAGTCCGCGGTGGTGAAGGACAGGCCCGGGGCGGCGCCGCCGGCGTAGTCGCCCCAGCCGCGTCCCTCGGCGATGTCGCGGCGGGCGCGGGTGAGCCGGCCGGTGCGCACGAGCAGCAGGTCGCCGCGGCCGACGCGCGCGGACCCGCCCTGCGCGGCGATCGTCGCCTCGAGGTGCTCGGTGGTGATGGCGAACCCGTCGGGCAGCTCGCCGTCGGTGCCGAGGGCCCGCCCCACGTCGAGCAGCACCCCGCGGCCGGCGATCAGGGAGGCGACGGTCTCGATGCCGGTCACCGAGTCGCCCATGCTGGTCACGACGTCGCCGGCGCGGCGGCCGTTCCAGGCGTTGCCGTGGTCGAAGATGTGCCCGAGGCCGTCCCACTGGGTGGAGGCCTGCAGCGGCATGGCGATGAAGTCGTCGGCGCCGCCGATGCCGTGCGGGAAGCCCTGCACGTTGCGCTCGGCGTCGAGCCCGGTGTCGGTCATGGTGTGGACGGGGTTGACGCGCCGCCGCCAGCCCTTCTGCGGGCCGTCCGTGTCGAAGGTCTGCGACAGCGAGAAGCTCACGCCCCGGCGGACCAGCGCCGCACCCTCGCGCCGCTTGGCGTCGTCGAGGAGGTTCAGCGTGCCGATGACGTCGTCGGCACCCCACCGGCCCCAGTTGGAGACGCGCTTCGCCGTCGCGGCGATCGCCCCCTCGGGGTCGCTGCGGTCGAGGCGGTCCGGGAACTCGTGCACGGTGACGACAGTGGTGCAGCCCACAGGGGTGAGGGAAGACGAGATGTCTGATGTCCGGCATCGACGACGTCGATAGCGTGGGCCGGTGAACCTCGCCGGCCTGGACCTCAACCTGCTGGTGTCCCTCGACGCGCTGCTCCAGCAGCGCAGCGTCACGCGGGCCGCGGCGCAGATGGGGCTCAGCCAGCCGGCCCTCTCGGCGTCGCTGGCCCGGCTCCGCCGCCACTTCGGCGACGAGCTGCTCACCCGCGTCGGCAACGAGTACCGCCTGACGCCGCTCGCCGTGCAGCTCCGGGAGCTCGCCCGGATCGCCCTGTCGGGTGTCGAGCGGGTGTTCTCCGCCCAGCTGGAGTTCGACCCGGCGTCGTCGACCCGCGAGTTCACCCTGCTGGTCAGCGACTACGTCGTCACGGTGCTCGGGGACACCGTGGCCGGCCTGCTGGCCGAGGAGGCGCCGCACACCCGCCTGCGGCTGGGCACGCACTCCCCGGCGATCGTGGACCGGGCGGAGCAGGCGCTGCTGTCGGCCGACCTCCTCTTCCTGCCGCCCGGGTTCCTCACCGACCTGTCCCGCCGCGACCTGTACCGCGACGAGTGGGTCTGCGTGGTGGCCGCCGACAACCCCGTCGTGGACGCCGGCCTGACCGTCGACGACCTGGAGACCCTCCCGTGGGTGGTCACCTACCACGGGCCGACGGCGTCGACCCCGGCCGCGCGCCAGATGCGCATGCTGGGGATCGAGCCGCGCGTCCAGGTGGTGACCGAGAGCTTCCTGACCGTGCCCGCGCTGGTGTCCGGCAGCGACCGGATCGCGCTGCTGCAGCGCAGGCTCGTGGACCTGCTGCCCCTCGACACCGGCATCCGGGCGCTGCCGTGCCCGTTCGACGCCGGACCGCTCATCGAGGCGATGTGGTGGCACCCCGTCTTCGACGACGACCCCGAGCACGCCTACCTCCGGGACCTGGTCGCGCGGGCTGCCGACCTGGCCGCGGGGGAGCGGCCGGTGGGTATCGACCTGGTCGATGAGGCGTAGCACGAGAAGTGATTTCCGCTCGACCCCCGGCGTCCTGACACTCCTCCTCCAGTGATGCCGGTCACCGGGACCGGCACGCCCGTCGATGGAGACGCCCGTGTCGGAGAACGTCCTGAGCCCTGAGCGGCCGGCCGAGGAGCCGCTGGCCGGCGAGGTCGCCGTCGATCCCGTCACGGGGCGGCCGGCCGGCCGCGCACAGGCGCTGGTCCTGCTGCTGTCCAGCTGCCTGGCCGTCCTGGGCGCCGTGCTGCTCGCGCCCGTGCTGCCCCGCATCCAGGACGCCTTCGCCGACACCCCGGGGGTCGAGGCGCTGGCGCCGGTCGTGCTGACCGCGCCGGCGCTGGTCATCGGCCTCACCGCGGTGATCGCCGGCCGGATCGTCGACCGGGTGGGCCGCAAGCGCCTGCTCGTCGGCGCGCTCGTCGTCTACGCGTTCGTGGGCACCGCGCCCGTGTGGCTGTCCTCGCTCGAGCTCATCGTGGCCAGCCGCGTGCTCCTCGGCCTCACCGAGGCGGCGATCATGACCTGCTGCACGACCCTGCTGGCCGACTACTTCCACGGCTCCCAGCGCGAGAGGTACTTCGGCCTCCAGGTGGTCTTCACCACCGTCGCCGCGACGGTCTTCTTCGGGGTCGGAGGCGCGCTCGGCGCGGCGGACTGGCGGACGCCGTTCTGGCTGTACGCGGTCAGCCTGCCGCTCGCCGTCGCCGCCGCCAAGCTGATCTGGCAGCCGGCCCCGCGGGTGCAGGCGGCAGCACGCGCCGAGAAGCTGCCGGCCCTGCCGTGGCGCCGGCTCGCTGCGCCACTCGGCGTGTCCCTGGTGGGTGGGCTGGTCTTCTACGTCCTGATCGTCCAGCTGTCCTTCAAGCTCGACGACATCGGCGTCGAGTCCACGGCGGTCATCGGTGCCGCCAGCGCGATCGCGTCGGTGGGCACCGCGGTCGGCGGGATCCTCTTCGGCCGGCTGGCCAAGCGCGGTCCGGCGGTCCTCGTGCCGCTCGCCTTCGCCCTCTCCGGTGTCGGCATCGTCGGACTCGGCCTGTCCTCGGCGGTCCCTGCGGTGATCGCGTTCGCCGTGATCACCGGTTTCGGCAACGGGCTGATCCTGCCGTCCCTGCTCACCTGGGCCCTCGGCTCGCTGAGCTTCGAGCAGCGCGGCCGGGGCACCGGGATCTGGACGTCGGCCTTCTTCATCGGGCAGTTCTTCTGCCCGCTGGTCGTCCTCGCGCTCACCGGCGCCCTCGGCGGTCTCGGCACCGCGCTGGCCGTCCTCGGCGCGGTGAGCCTGGTGGCCGCGGCCGGCGTGCGTCTCGCTCGTCCGACGGCGGTCGCCGCCGCGCACTGAGCGCCCGCACCCCCGGTGCCCCCGGCCCGCCGTCCGCGGGCCGGGGGCACCGTCGTGTCCGCACCGCTGGACCGGCGGTCGTGGCGTCCGCTGCACTGGGTGGCCCGCCGTACGAGGAGGTCCCCGTGGACGTCACCGTCGTCTCCGTCCCCGTCAGCGACCAGGGCGTCGCCCTGCGGTTCTGGACCGAGCAGGTCGGCCTCGCGGTGGTGCGCGACGCCGAGTTCGCGCCGGGCATGCGCTGGGTGCAGGTGGGCGCGCCCGGTGCCGCGACGACACTGACGCTGGTCACCTGGTTCGACCGGATGCCCCCGGGTTCACTGCAGGGTCTGGTGTTCGAGGTCGACGACGTCGACGCGGAGTACGCGCGGCTCGCCCGGGCGGGCGTGCCCTTCGAGGGGCCGCTGCGCACCGAGGCCTGGGGGCGGCAGGCGGTGTTCGTCGACCCCGACGGCAACGGCTTCGTGCTCAGCAGCCGCGCCCACGCCGGGTGAGGCTCAGCGGCGGATGCCCCTCCGGGCGCCGATCGCGGCGGTGACGAGGAAGGCGGCCAGGCCGACGACGACCAGCCAGAACAGGCCCTCCACCACCCAGCCGATGACGGTCACGACGATCCAGACGACCAGCAGCAGGCCGAGCAGTCGCAGCAGCACGGGGACCTCCGGACGCCGGTGCGGGTGTGTGTGGCCAGCCTAGGGCGAGCGTGTGCGCCGACGCCGCCCTCTCGCGCACGGGACACGGCGTCGGCGCACACCGTCGCCGTTCCAGCGGCAGCCGGGGACGCCGGACGCCCCCGCCCTGCGCGGGGCAGGACGGGGGCGTCCGTGGTGGTGGAGTAGCAGTCGGCCAGACCCCCGAGCATGGCCGCCGACTGCACGCGCCGACCGCAAGGGAGGTTGCCAGGTGCAACCGCTTCAGGACAAGGGGTGACACCCGGGAGTGCCACGTCCGGCGGTCGACGGCTACTCGCGCAGGAGCGTGACCTCCTCCAGGTCCATCTCGTGCTGCACCCGCCGGAAGACCTCGTCGTCGATGCGCCGCTGGTCGCGGTACCGGACGAACACCTCGCGCTCGGCCTCGAGCATCGCCCGGCGCAGCCGCCGGTAGACCGCGCTCGGCGTCTCCCCGCCGCCGGCGATCGGCCCGCCCAGTCGCTCCCACGCCGCGTTGGTGCGCGCCTGCACGCGGTGCCGCAGCTCGGCCACGGTGGCGGCGTGCAGCGGGTCGCCGTCGTCGAGGTCGTCGAGCCGGGCCACGGCGGCGCGTCCGGCGTCGTTCTGCGCCTGCGCCTCGGCCAGGGCGTCGGCCGCCTCCTCCGAGCCCTGCACGCCCAGCCGCCGGATCACCGTGGGCAGCGTCAGCCCGTGCAGCAGGAGGGTTCCCACCGTGACCACGAAGGTCAGGAAGACGACCTCGTCACGACCGGGGAAGGGGGCGCCGGACGACGTGGTCAGCGGGATGCCGGCCGCCGCGGCCAGCGAGACCACGCCGCGCATCCCCGCCCAGGACACGACCGCGGCGTGCCGCCAGGACGGCGACGTCCAGCCCGGCCGGCGGCGGGCCAGCGGCCGCAGGTACGTGGTGGGGAAGACGAACGCCACGCGGGCCACCAGGGCGACCAGGACCAGGAACAGGCCGACCGCCGTCAGCGTGCCGACCGCCGGGCCGACGCTGCGGACCACCGCGGCCAGCTGCAGGCCGATGAGCGCGAACACCGTCGCCTCGAGCACGGTGTCGGCCGCCTGCCAGACCGCGCGGTCCTGGATCCGCGCCACCGGGTGGGCGGCGGGGGAGCGGTGGCCGAGGTAGAGGCCGGCCAGCACGACGGCGAGGACGCCGGAGGCGTGCACCTCCTCGGCGACGACGAAGCCGACGAAGGGCACCAGCAGGCCGAGCGCGCTCTCCAGGACGCCGTCGCGCAGCAGCCGCCGCACCCGGTGCACCAGCCAGCCGAGCGCCCAGCCGATCGCGGCACCGCCGACGGCGGCGAGCACGAAGACGCCGAGCCCCTCCGCGATGCCGTAACCGGCGCCCGCGGCGACGGCGACCGCGACCCGGTAGGCGGTCAGCGCGGTGGCGTCGTTGACCAGGCTCTCGCCGCCCAGGATGGTCATCACCTTGCGCGGCAGGCCCAGCTGGCGGCCGACGGCGCTGGCCGCGACGGCGTCCGGCGGGGCGACGACGGCGCCGAGCACCAGCGCTGACACCAGGGGCAGGCCCGGCACCAGCCACCAGGCGGCCACCCCGACCGCGACGGTCGTGAGCAGCACCGCTCCCACGGCGAGCATGCCGATCGCCCGCACGTTGTCCCGCAGCCGCAGGTAGGAGCTGTCCAGCGCCGCGGAGTACAGCAGCGGCGGCAGGACCAGCGTGAGGATGAGCTCGGGGTCCAGCGCGTAGTCCGGGACGCCGGGCACGGCCGACACGGCCAGCCCGACGAGCACGAGCAGCAGGGGCGGGGAGATCCCGAGCCGCCGGGCCAGCGCGCTGACGGCGAAGGACCCGGCGAGCAGACCGACGAGCGGCAGCTCCATCAGACCAGCGCCTGGTCCACGTAGCACCAGCGCCAGGACTCACCCGGCTCGACCGACCGGATCAGCGGGTGGCCGCTGGCACCGGAGTGGGCGGTGGCGTGCCGGTTCGGCGAGGAGTCGCAGCAGGCCACGTGCCCGCAGGTCAGGCACATCCGCAGGTGCACCCACCGGCTGCCGATGGCCAGGCAGTCGGTGCAGCCCTCGGTCGAGTCCGCCGTCACGTCCTGGACCTGGTCCAGGTGCCCGCAGGTCGTCATCGCGGTTCCCCCCTCGTCGCACTCGGTCACCGGGAGTCGTCCACCCGCGTGACGGGGGCGGCAACGTCCTGCGGCCGGTCCGCTCTTCCCGTGGCAGGGTCGGCGGCGACCGTGCCGGCAGGGGAGGGGGTGCCGTGGACCTCGAGGAGGTCGCCGGGGAGCTCTACGCCCTGCCGCCCGAGGGCTTCGTCGCCGCCCGCACCGAGGCCGCGCGCCGGGCCCGCGCCGCCGGGGACCGCGGCCTCGCCCGGGAGATCGGCGCGCTCGGGAAGCCCTCGACCGCGGCGTGGGCCTGCAACGCCCTCGTGCAGGAGGCGCCCGACGAGATCGCCGGGCTGGTCGAGCTCGGCGACCTGCTGCGCGAGGCCCAGCAGACGCTGGCCGGTGACGAACTGCGGCAGCTGGGCACCCAGCGCTCCCGGCTGCTGGCCGCCCTCACCCGCCAGGCCCGGGCGGTCGCCGCGCGGCGGGGGCACCCGCTCAGCGACGCCGTCGCCGACCAGGTCGAGGAGACGCTGCGGGCGGCGCTGGCCGACCCGGACGCCGGCGAGGCGCTGCTGGCCGGCCGGCTGACCGCGCCGCTGTCCACCCGCGGCACCGGCTTCGGCAGCCGCCCCGACCTGCGGGTGGTGCCGCCGCCGCGTCCCGGGCGTCCGGCCCCGGCCTCCCGGCCGCGGGGGACCGGGCGGGAGGACGCCGCCCGCCGGGCGGCGGAGGAGCGGCGGCGCGCCGCGCAGGAGCGCCGGGAGCAGGAGCTGGCCGCCGCCCGCGAGGAGGCGGAGGAGGCGCAGCGGGCCGCCGCCGAGGCGGAGGAGGCCGCCCGGGCCGCCGCCGAGCGGGCCGGGCGGGCCGCCCGCCGGCAGGAGGAGCTCACCGCCCGCGCCGAGGAGCTGGCCGCCGAGCTCGAGCGCGTGCGCGCGGAGGCCGCGTCGGCCGAGGCGGAGGCCGCGCGGGCCGCCCGGCGCTCGGCGTCGGCCGACCGGGTGGCGGAGCGGGCGGCCGACGACCGCGACTCGGCCGCCGCCCGCGTGACCGAGCTGGAACAGGCGCCGCTGCCGGACTAGCCCATCGTCTTCTGCCCGTCGAGCGACTCCCGCAGGATGTCGGCGTGCCCGGCGTGCTGGGCGGTCTCGGCGACGACGTGCAGGAACACCCGGCGGGCCGAGCGCACCGCACCGGGGGCGAACCACGGCGCCTCGGGCAGCGGGTGCGCGGAGTCGAGGTCGACGGTGCGGACCAGCTCGTCGGTGCGGGCGGCGACGTCGTCGTAGTGCGCGAGGACCGACTCCAGCGTCTCGCCGGGCTGCAGTCCCCACTGCCCGGCCCACTCCTCCGGCGACTGCTCCATCGCCGCGGTCCCGCGGACCACGAAGTCGGCCCACGACGCCTCGGTGGCGGCCACGTGCTTGACGATGCCGGCGAGCGTGAGCTCGCTGGCGGTGGTGCGCCGGGTGGCCTGTTCGGTGCTCAGCCCCTGCACGGTGACGCGCAGGAAGTACCGGTGCGCGGCGAGCGTCTCGAGCAGGTCGGCCCGCTCGGCGGTCAGGGTGGCAGGGGCGGTCGGGGTGGTCACGGGATCCTCCAGGAGTCGTCCGGGCTGGTGAGGACCATGCTCCCGGGTATTGCGGTCAGATCGTGACCGCTGTGTCGGGCAGGATGGGCGGATGAGCGACCCCGGGGCCCGCACGCTGCGTCTGCTGTCGCTCCTGCAGGCGCGCCGCTACTGGTCCGGCGCCGACCTCGCCGGCCGGCTCGGGGTCTCGGTGCGCACGCTGCGGCGCGACGTCGACCGGCTGCGCGAGCTCGGCTACCCCGTGGCGGCCTCCCGCGGCGTCGACGGCGGCTACGCCCTCGCACCGGGAGCTGCGCTGCCGCCGCTGGTCCTCGACGACGACGAGGCGGTGGCGCTCGCCCTCGGACTGCAGGCCGCCGCGGGCTCGGCGGTGGCGGGCATGGCCGAGACCTCGGTGCGGGCGCTGGCGAAGGTCGTGCACGTGATGCCCGCGCGGCTGCGGCGGCGGGTCGAGGCGCTGCGCAGCGCGACGGTCTCCGGGTGGGGCCCGGCACCGACCGCGGCCGCCGTCGACCCCGCCGTCCTGACCACCGTCGCGCTGGCCTGCCGCGACGCCGAGCGGACCGTCTTCGGCTACACCCCGCCCGGTCGGGAGCGCACCGAGCGGACCGTGGAGCCGCACCGGCTGGTGTCGCTGGGCCGCCGCTGGTACCTCGTCGGCTGGGACCTCGACCGCGGCGACTGGCGGGTGTTCCGCCTCGACCGGCTCGACGCGCCGCGCGGCACCGGCGCCGTCTTCGCTCCGCGCCGGTTCCCCGCGGCGGACGCCGCGGCCTACGTGCGCGAGCGCGTGGGCGGACCGTGGGGGCGGCTCGTGGTGGAGGCGGTGGTGGCCGCGCCCGCGACGCGGGTGCGCGACCGGATCGGGCCGTGGGCCACGGTCACCGACGCTCCCGCCGGCTGCCGGGTGCAGATCGAGGCCGACGACCTCGACTGGGCGGCGGCGGCCCTGGGCCTGACCGGTGCGCCCTTCACCGTGCTCGGCCCGCCGGAGCTCAAGGACCACCTGCGCGACCTCGCCGCCCGGTACGCGGCCGCCGGGGCACCCTGAGCGCCCGGCACCCCGGCGGGGACGCGCGTCACGGGACGGCCGTCTCCTCGGGGAGGACCGGGTCGACGGGTGCGACGTCGGGGAGCTCGGGGGCCGGGGGTTCCGAGACGGGCACCTCCTCGACCGGGACCGGGGCCTCCTCGACCGGGACCGGGGCCTCCTCGACCGGAGCCGGGGCCTCCTCGACCGGAGCCGGGGCCTCCTCGACCGGAGCCGGGGCCTCCTCGACCGGGGCCGGGGCCTCCTCGACCGGAGCCGGGGCCTCCTCGACCGGAACCGGAGCCTCGTCGGCCGGGGCCTCGTCGGCCGGAGCCGGCGCCTCCTGAGGGGGTGCCTCCTCCGCCGGAGCCCCGCCGCCGGGCGGATCGCCGGTGGTGCCGCCGTCCGGCTCGTCCGGCTGCTCCGGGACGCCCGGGTCCGGCGGGTTCCCGCCCGCGGAGCCGTCGGGGGAGTCGCCCGTCCCGGCCCCCGGGTCGGGCCCCGTCGTCGCACCGGACTCCTCGCCGGTGCCACCGGGCGGGCTCCCGCCGCCGGTCGGCGGCGCGCCGGCACCGGCCGGCCCGTCCGCCGGAGCAGGTCCCGGAGCGGCCGGTCCGCTCCCGCCGGGGTCCGCGGCCGGCGGGTCGGCGGACGGGGTGCCGCTGCCCGACGAGGACGTCCCCTGCTCCGTCCCGAACGCGCGGGCCTGCGCCGTCGGCACCGGGTCGGCCGGCCGGTCGGCGTTCCCGGTCGTGCCCAGGGGCCGTGCCTCGACGACGCCGGTCGCCTCGTCGACGACGACGAGGGCGGACACGGGCGCCGGGCTGCTCTCCACCACGACGACCGTGGCCTGCGTGAAGCCCGGCCACGGGTCGCCCAGGTACTCGGGCGAAGGGCGGGACGCGGGCGCGTCGAGCGGGTTGCCGCACGTGCAGCGGACCTGCGGGACTCCCGAGTCGTCGACCAGCACCGCGGTCCCGGCCTGCAGCACGGACTGGAAGGGGACCGCCCGGCCCTCGGCGTAGCCGTGGTTGGTGACGGCCGTGTCGAAGCGCAGCACGACGGGGGTCAGTGACGCGAGGTGGTCGCCGATCGCGTCCGGCGGGACGTCCTGCGCGCCGGCCCACGCCGCGGCCCGGTCGGGGTGCCCGGTCAGGAACGCGGTCATCGCCGCGACGTCGCACACCTCCTCGCCGGCGTCGCCGTACAGGCCGGGCTGGTCGCCGGACACCGCGCTGCCGGCCGCCGCGGCCGGGGTGGCCGGGTCCGTGCCCGGCGGGGGCGTGCCGGGCACGGCGGTGCTCGGCGCGGCGGTGCCCGGCGCGGCGGTGCCCGGCGCGGGACCCGTGCCCTCGGGAGGACCGGCGGTCCCGGGCGGAGGGTCGGCCGTCCCCGGCGGGAGCTGTCCGGGCATCGGGACGAAGGGGTCCTCGCCGGGGGCGTCGACGGGCTCCAGGGCGACCGGGGTCCTCGCCGTCGCGTCGGAGGCGTCGGAGGCCAGCTGCGTCGCGGCCACCCCGCCCGCGGTGGCCAGGGCGAGCCCGCCGGCCACCAGGGCCGCCACCAGTCCCCGGCGGCGCCCCGACCGCGACCCCGGCGCCGGAGGGCGGTGCCGTCCGGCGTGGGACGCCGCGTGGGACGCCGGGTGGGAGGCCGCGTGGGAGGCCGGGTGGGATGCCCCATGAGCCGCCCCGACTGCCGGCACGACCGCCCGGGACCGTCCGGCCCCGTCGGCCGGCGGTGCCGGGAGCGCCGATCGGAGCGGCACGGTGTCCGGTGCGGGGACGAGCGCCGCGCGGGCGGCCCGCGCCAGCTCCCCGGCGCTCCCGTAGCGGTGGTCGGGGTCCTCGGCCGTGCCCCGTGCCACCACCGCGCCCAGCCCCGGCGGCACGGAGCCGCCCGCAGCGACCGGCCCGGGAGCGCCCAGGGGCGGTCGCCCGGTGAGCACCTCGTGCAGGAGGCAGGCCAGCGCGTGGACGTCGACCCGGGAGTCGGCGGGCCGGCCGGAGAGGTGCTCGGGGGCGAGGTCCTCGGGGGCGAGGTCCTCGGGGGCGAGGTCCTCGGGGGCGAGGTCCTCGGGGGCGGCGTGCCCGGCCCCGTCGCCGGCTCCCGCGAGACCGAAGCCGGTCAGGTGGCAGTCCGGGCGGGTGGTGTGCCCGGACAGCAGCACGTCGGACGGCGTGAGGTCGCCGTGCACGAGACCGGCGGCGTGCACCGCGTCGAGCGCGGCCGCGACCTGGGTCACGACGTCGACGGCCCGGTCCGCCGGCAGCGGCCCCTCGGCGGCGAGCACAGCGGACAGGGCCCGCCCGTCGACCAGCTGGGTGTCCACGTAGAGCCGGCCGTCGATCTCGCCGGACCCGTGGACGGCGACGACGTGCGGCTCGTCGACCAGCGCGGCCCGCTCACAGTCACCGAGGAAGCGGGTCCGGAACACCGCGTCGCCGGTGAGCGCGGGCAGCAGGATGCGCAGCGCGACGGTCCGGTGGCGGGAGGTGTCCCAGGCGCGGTGGACCTCACCCGTGCGTCCGCGGCCCAGCAGCTCGTCGAGCTCGTAGGGGCCGAAGGTCTGGAGGGCCAGGAGCGCCTCCCGGTGGAGCAGGAGCCGGCACGTCGTCGTGTCGGTGCTCCCGAGTGTCGCGCCGATGCGACGGGAGGGGACGGCGACGTGACGACGCGCGGGACCGCACGCCGGTCGGTCGCGACCGGATCGCGCACGGTGAGCACCCACCCGGCGCGGACCGGTGCCGGACCCCAGCATGGGGGCATGACGGAGTCGGCCGGCCGCGTCGCGGTCGTCACGGGGTCGGAGTCGGGCATCGGGCGCGCGGTGGCCGTGGCGCTCGCCGCTCAGGGGTGCGACGTCGGGATCACCTGGTACCGCGACGAGGCGCACGCCCAGGGCACCGCGGACGAGGTGCGGGCGGCGGGGCGGCGCGCGGAGGTGCGGCACGTCGACCTCACGCAGCTGCCGCGGGCCGCCGACGTCGTCGACGACCTGGCCGAGGCGCTCGGTGGGATCGACGTCCTGGTCAACGACGCCGGCACCGGGCACTCGACGCTGCTCCTCGACACCGATTACCAGACCTGGCGCGAGGTGATGGCCACCGACCTCGACGCGGCGTTCCTGTGCCTGCAGCGCGCCGCCCGCCGGATGGTCGCGGCCGGGCGCGGCGGGCGGATCGTCAACGTCACCAGCGTCCACGAGCACCAGCCGCGGGTCGGCGCGGCCGCCTACTGCGCGGCCAAGGGCGGGCTCGGCCTGCTCACCCGGGTGGCGGCGATCGAGCTGGCCGAGCACGGCATCACCGTCAACGCCGTCGCGCCGGGGGAGATCGCCACGCCGATGACCGGCCAGGAGGACGAGGACCCGACCGCGCCCGGCCACGAGCGGCCCGGCGTCCCGGTCGGGCGGCCCGGCAGCGCGCACGAGGTGGCCGCCGTCGTCGCCTTCCTGGCCTCCCCGGAGGCGTCCTACGTGACCGGCTCCTCCTACGCCGTCGACGGCGGCATGCTGCAGATGGGCCCGATGGCCGGCTCGCACATGACCGGCGACGACTGGCGCCGGCCCTAGCCGAGCAGCTCCAGCAGGCGGGCGCGGTCGGGACCGGGGAGCGGGGACGGCGGGCGCGGGTCGGCCGCGGCCATCCGCTCCCGCACCGCGGGCCGGGCGAGCAGCTCGGCCAGCGGCGCCATGCACTGCCGGTACTCGAGCATCGCCCGGAAGAGGTCGGCGTCCTGCATCGCGGCGCCGAGGAAGGCCCCGAGGGGCGGCGGCGGGGGTGGTTCGGGCCGGCCCTCCCGGGCGGCGGCCATCGCGGCCAGGCGTGCCTCGTCCTCGACCCGCTGCTCCGAGACGAAGGGCCCGGCGGTGCGCTCGGTCTCCTCGTCCCAGGCCACCGCCAGCTCGGCCGGCCGGTCGAGGTGGTCGGCGACCACGCGGCGCAGCAGCGCGGCGTGCAGGAACCCCACCGACAGCCCGCGGCCGGCCGAGGGGTTGGAGCAGGCCCAGGCGTCGCCGACGGTCAGCAGACCGGTGACCACCGGACGGCCGTCGACGACGAGGCGCCGGGAGCTGTCCAGCCCGCCGGCCATCGCCATCACCCCGTCCGCCGGCCGCCCGTCGAGCCAGTGCGCCTGCAGCGGGCAGGCCCCGACGACGCGGTCGAAGACCTCGGGGGAGCGCAGCGCCTTGAGCGGCGCGTCGCCGCTCTGCCCGAAGACGGTCACCGACCAGCTGTCGTGGTCGCCGTCGAGCGTGATCAGGGAGATGCTGCCCAGCGGGGCGAGCGGCGGGCCCGACGGAGCCGGTCGCCGGGGCCCGGTGAGGTGGCGCGTGTAGTAGACGAACCCCGAGTCCTGCGCGCGGACGGCCGGTGGGCGGGCGCCGAGGGCGGCCAGCCAGCGCGCCGAGGGGGTGCGCCGGCCGGTGGCGTCGACGACGAGGTCGGTCCGGACCTCCTCGCCCGCCGTCGTCCGGACGCCGGCCGCGTGGGGGACCCCCGCCAGCGCCGGCGGGCCGGGGAGCAGCCCCTGCACCCGGACGCCGCGGCGCACGGTGACCCCCGGCGTGTCCTCGGCCGCGGTGGCCACGGCCGCCTCGACCACCGGCCGCCGTCCGGTGACGCCGCGCAGCCGCCCGTCGCCCGGCCGCGGTGCGCGGTCGGTCAGCGAGGGCGGCATGGAGGTCAGCCGGTCCACCTCCACGCACCCGGCGTCCACGAGCCGCGCCGTCAGCCCGGGCAGTTCCTCGTCGGCGACGGTGCGGAAGCGGGGGAAGAAGGTGTGCGGCTGCCGGAACTGGGCGACGCCGGTCCGGCGCCAGCCGTCCCAGGCTTGCTCCGGGGTGGCCGGGACGCCGTCGGGATCGGCCTCGAGGACGGTCACCTCGTGCCCGTCGCGCGCCAGCATCATCGCCGCGCCGAGCCCCACCACGCCGCCGCCGCACACCACCACCGAGGCCACGTCCGTCTCCCCGCGCCCGAGCCCGGCCCCCGTGCTCCGCCGGAGCCTCCTCGCGACCGGTGCGGACCGGGCCGGTCGGGGCGCGCGCGTCCGCGGGCGGTGGCGCGTCGGCACGCAGCGGCGGGCGGGCGTGACCGTGCGGCCGCGGGTCAGTCGACCGACGTCCGGCGTCCGGAGCGGCGGGCCGACTTCTCCCGGTAGAGGGCGACGTCGGCACGGACGAGCGCCGCGGCGAGGTCCTCGCCGGGGCGGACGGTGGCCGTCCCCGCCGACCACGGGGCGCTCGAGGCGGCGCGCAGGCGCTGCAGCAGTTCGGCGCAGCGCGCGCTGTCGGTGTCGGGCAGGCAGAGGACGAACTCGTCGCCGCCGAGCCGGCCCAACAGGTCCGAGCGGCGCAGCTCGGCCCCCCACTGGGCGGCGAGCGAGCGCAGCAGTGCGTCGCCGGCGGAGTGGCCGGCGGTGTCGTTGACCGCCTTGAAGCCGTCGAGGTCGAGCACCGCCACGGTCAGCGGCTCCCCGGTGCGCTCGGCGTGCGCGAGCAGGCGCGCCGACTCGGCCTCCCAGGCACGCCGGTTGGCCACGCCGGTCAGCGGGTCGGTGCCGGCCGCGAGGCGCAGCGCCCCGGACTGCCGGATCTGCGCCTCGGTCAGGACGGCCGTGGTGCCGACCGCGGCCAGCCACGAGGAGACGAAACCGCCGGGCTCGGCCGCGACTGCTCCCAGGGTGACGACGGCGACCGCGCCGGCGACCTGCAGCCGGGCCGGAACCGGCGGCATCACGTGGCCCGCGAGCACCCCGAGCGCCACCAGCACCGGGCCGAGACCGACGACGCCGACCGCGGTCACCGAGCGCCACGCCAGCACGGCGGTGAGCAGGGACAGCAGCGCGAGCGCGGCGTGGACCACGCCCATCGGCGCCCGGTCGCGCAGGTGCCACAGGGCCGCGGACCCGATCCCGCCGACCGCCGCGAGCGCGCTGAGCAGCACGACCGGCGTGCGGGACGCCATCGGCCAGAGCGCGCCGGCCGCGCACATGACGGCGGCACAGCCGTACAGCAGCGCGAGCAGGCTCAGCCCGCTCCTGCGGTCCCCGTGCACCGGTCCCCCCTCCGTCGCGGACTCATCGTCTCCCGAGACGGGGGTCTGGAGCGCGGCGGCGGGCGTCCCCCTCGGAGGAGGGGTCAGCCGGTGAGCTCGGTGGGCACCGCGATCACGTCGACCATCGCCCCGAGCCGGTACACCGTCACGGGCAGCGGGCGGCCGATCGCCTCCGTGAACAGCAGCCGCTGCAGGCTCTGCGCGTCGGCCACGGGCGCCCGGCCGGCCTCGAGCACCAGGTCGCCGGCGCGCAGCCCGGCCCGGTCGGCAGGCGACCCCGCGACGACGTCGACCACGCGCAGCCCCCGGCGCCGGCCGGTGCGCTCGGCCAGCGGCGCCGGCAGCGGTGCGGGGCTGCTGACCAGGCCGAGGTAGGCGCGGCGCACCCGCCCGTCGGCCACCAGCGCGTCGACGATGCGGCGGGTGGTGGCGTTGACCGGCACGGCCAGCCCCAGGCCCCACCCGGCGACCGCGGTGTTGATGCCGACCACCCGGCTGGCGGAGTCGGCGAGCGCGCCGCCGGAGTTGCCGGGGTTGAGCGCGGCGTCGGTCTGGATGACGTCCTCGACCACCCGGGCGGTGCGCCCGTCGCGGGTGGGCAACGAGCGGCCCAGACCGCTGACCACGCCGGCGGTCACCGACCCGGCCAGGCCGAGCGGGTTGCCCACGGCGACGACGAGCTGGCCCACGCGCAGCTGCGCGGCGTCGCCGAGCACCGCGGGCTCGGGTGCCTCGCCGGTGGCGCGGACGACGGCGAGGTCGGACAGCGGATCGGTGCCGACCACCTCGACGGGTGCCTCGCTGCCGTCGGCGAACACCGCGCGGCCGGCCCGTGCCCGCCCGACGACGTGCGCGTTGGTCAGCATCAGCCCGTCGCCGGGGACGACGACCGCGGAGCCGGCACCGGAGCGGCCGTCGGGGCCGGTCACCTGCAGTGCGGCGACGTGCGGGGTGAGGTCGGCGGCCACCGCGGTGACCACCCGGCTGTAGGCGTCCAGGGCGGCGTCGGTGTCCGGTCGGGTCACGGCGCACCTCCTCGAGTGGTCACCGCGGCGATCCGCGAGTGATTACACCGTTGCACCGCCCAGTGGACGCCTCCGCGGCCGTCGCTGCCACCCCCTCCGTTACGCCCTCGGCGATCGCGCCGGCGAGGTCTCCCGCCGGGTGCTGGTCAGCAGGTGCGGGGGAGGACCGGCGCCCGTAGCGTCGGCCTGCCCGGCGACGGGACGGGCACCGAGGAGGGGTGTGCTCATCGACGGCCTGCAGACGGAGGGCGCCGTGGTCGGGCGCACCCTCGGCGTCGAGGAGGAGTTCCACCTCGTCGACCCGGACACCATGGAGATGACCCCGGGCCCGCGCGCCTCCTCCGCCGCGCTCGCCGGCGACGCGGGCGAGCGGGTGCACCCGGAGATCGCCACCACCCAGCTGGAGATCGCCACCGGGATCTGCACGTCGCTCGAGCAGGTGCGCGCCGAGCTGGTGGCCGCCCGCGGCGAGGCGGCCGCCGCGGCCGAGCGGGACGGGCTCCTGCTGCTGCCGGCCTCCACGCACCCGTGGAACTCGTGGCACACCATGCCGGTCACCCCGGGCGAGCGCTACGAGGCGATGGTCGACCGCTGGGCGGGCCTCGCGCGGCAGCAGGACATCTGCGGCTGCCACGTGCACGTCGGCGTGCCCGACCTCGACACGGCCGTCGCCGTCCTCGACCGCACCCGGCCCTACATCCCGGTGTTGCTGGCGATGACCTGCAGCTCGCCGTTCCACGACGGCGTCGACACCGGGTACGAGTCCTGGCGCACCCTCTGGTGGACCCGCTTCCCCCACGCCGGCGCACCCGAGCCGCTCGGCGACGCCGACGGCTACCGCCGGGTCCTCGCCGGGCTGGTCGCCTCCGGCGTGGTGGCCGACGGCTCACACCTCTACTGGGACGTCCGCCCCTCGGCCCGGCTGCCCACCATCGAGTTCCGGCTGGCCGACGTCTGCACCACCCTCGACGACACCGTCCTGCACGCCGCGCTCGTCCGCTCCCTGGTGCGGGTGCTGGCCGCCCGCGCGCAGCGCGGCGACCCGGTGCCGGAGCTGCGGCCGGAGCTGCTGCGCGCGGCGCGCTGGCGGGCGGCCCGCTCCGGGCTCGGCGGTCCGCTGTTCGACCCGCTGCGCGGCGAGCTGGTCGACCCCCGGGAGGCGGTGGGCGCCCTGCTGGCCGAGCTGGAGGAGGACCTCACCGGGGCGGGGGAGTGGGACGAGGTGACCGCCCGGGTGCAGGACCTGCTCGGCAGGGGCACGTCGGCGGCGCGGCAGCGGAGCACCTGGCTGCGCACGGGCGACCGCCGCGCCGTCGCCGAGTGGGTCGTGCGCGAGGGGGCGGGCGGACGGCCGTGAGCGACGGCCGGGACACCCCGGGGCCGGGCCGCGTGCGCTCCGCGGGCGCCGGCCGCCTGGGTGCCCGGCCGGGTCCGCGGCCCGCCGGCCCGCCGCTGCCGCCGGGGACGACGACGCTGGACCTGGGCGGACCCGAGGCGCTGGTCGCGGTGCCCGGCGACGCGCCCGGCCCGCGGCCGCTGCTGGTCTTCTGCCACGGCGCGGGCGGCACGGCGCACCAGTCGCTGGCCGCGGTGGGCGACGTCGCCCTGGCCCGCGGGGTCGCCGTGCTCGCGACCTCGTCGGCCGGCGCCACCTGGGACCTGCTGACCGGTGGGCTGGGCCGCGACGTCGCCGTCCTCGACGCCGCGCTCGAGCGGGTGGCCGCCGGCATGGCGGTCTCGCGCGTCGCCCTGGGCGGCTTCTCCGACGGCGCCTCGTACGCGCTGTCGCTCGGGCTCGCCAACGGCGACCTGTTCGAGGCGCTGCTGGCCTTCTCGCCCGGCTTCACCGCCCCGCCCGGGCGGACCGGCCGGCCGCGCGTCTGGATCGCCCACGGCGCCGCCGACTGCGTGCTGCCGGTGGACCGCTGCGGCCGCCGGGTCACCCGGGACCTGGCCGCGGCCGGCTACGACGTCGTCTACGACGAGTTCGACGGCGGCCACGTGGTGACCCCCGGTCTGGTCACCGCTGCCCTCGCCACGTGGCTCGGCCCGCCCGGCTGAGGCCGGACGGGCCGAGGTGGTTCAGGCGGTGCGGCGGCCGACGAAGTCGTGCTGCTGCTCGGGGTTGACCTCGTCCGGGTGGTCGGCGTGGTCCTTGGGCCCGCCGGTCTTCGACGCCTCGAAGCCGGGGCCGAGCTTCTCCAGGGCGAGGCGGCCGTAGACCTGCTGCTGGGTGGCCACCCGCTGGGAGCGGCCGCGGCCGAGGAAGCTGACCATCCAGTGCAGCACCGTGGTGACCCGGCTCTTGAAGCCGATGATGTAGAAGAGGTGCACCACCAGCCAGATCACCCAGGCGATGAAGCCCTCGAACTTCATCCCCTTGATGTCGGCCACCGCGGAGAACCGCGAGATGGTGGCCATGTTGCCCTTGTCGCGGTAGCGGAAGGCGCCCTTGGCGGCCTTGCCGGCCAGCCGCCGCTCGATCTGGTCGGCGGCGTAGCGCCCGCCCTGGATGGCCACCTGGGCGACGCCGGGGTACTTGTCGGGGTGGTTGGCCATGTCGCCGACGACGTGGATCTCGGGGTGCCCGGGCAGCGTGAGGTCCGGCTGCACCGAGATGCGCCCGGCCCGGTCGACCTCGGCGCCGGTCGCCTCGCCCAGCAGCCGGCCCAGCGGGGACGCCTGCACACCGGCGGCCCAGACCTTGGTGGCCGCGGGGATGCGGCGCTCCTGGCCGTCGGAGTCCTTGACCGTCAGGCCGTCGGGGTCCAGGTCGGTGACCAGGGCGCCGAGCTGGACCTCCACGCCCATCTCGTTGAGGTGGCGACGGGCCTTCTCGCCCAGCTTCGGGCCGAACGGCGGCAGCACCTGCGACGCACCGTCGAGCAGGATGATCCGGGCCCGCTCCGGGTCGATGCTGCGGAAGTCGCGGCGCAGCGTGCGGTGCGCCAGCTCGGCGATCTGCCCGGCCATCTCCACACCGGTGGGACCGGCGCCGACGACGACGAAGGTCATCAGCCGGTCGACCTCGGCGGGGTCGGTGGCCAGCTCGGCGAGCTCGAAGGCGCCGAAGATGCGCCCGCGCAGCTCCAGGGCGTCGTCGATGCTCTTCATGCCGGGGGCGAACTCGGCGAAGCGGTCGTTGCCGAAGTAGGACTGCCCGGCACCGGCGGCGACGATCAGCTCGTCGTAGGGGTGCAGCGTGGTGCGGCCCAGCACCGTCGAGGTGACGACGCGCGCCTCCACGTCGACGTCGACGACCTCACCGAGCACCACCCGGGCGTTCTTCTGGTGCCGCAGCACCTCGCGGGTGGCCGGGGCGATCTCGCCCTCGGACAGGATGCCGGTGGCCACCTGGTAGAGCAGGGGCTGGAACAGGTGGTGGCCCGTCTTGCCGACGACGGTGATGTCCACGTCGGCGCGGCGCAGCGCCTTGGCGGCGAACAGGCCACCGAAGCCGGAGCCGACGATCACCACCCGCGGCCGGCCGGTCGGGGAGCTGGCGGTGGGCGCAGGTGATGTCGTCATGATGACTGATCCTCTCCCGTCGGGGGCTCCACTGTCGCCCGGCGAGCCGGTCGGGGACGTGAGACCCGTCACGGCCGCCGTCCGCCGGTGGGCTCGCGGTGTCCGTTCCTGCCAGGTACAACCGGACCGGTGCCCGTCGTCATCCCCCGGCTCGTGCTGGTCCCGGGCCTGGGACTGGACGCGCGCTCGTCCAGGCGGCTGCGCCGGCGGGTGGCCGCCGACGTCGTGCTCCTACCCGGGATGGGGCGGTCTGCACCTGTGCCGTCCCTCGACGAGCTCGCCGCCCGTCTGCGCGCCCGGCTCGGGCCCGGCCCCGTCGTGCTGGCCGGCCACTCGCAGGGCTGCCAGGTGGTGGCCGCGGCCGCCGTCGACCCGCGGGTGGCGGGCGTCGTCCTGCTCGGCCCGTCGACCGACCCGCGGCTGCGGGCGCCGGTCCGGCTGGCCGGGTGGTGGCTGCGGACGGCGGTGCACGAGCCCTGGTGGCAGCTGCCCCTGATCCTGGTCCAGTGGCTGACCACCGGCCCGCGGGCGATGCGGGCGCTGTGGCGGGTCGCCGCCCCCGACCGCATCGACGCCAGGCTGCGCGCCGTCGGTGTGCCGGTGACCGTCGTCCGCGGCACCCGGGACCGGCTCTGCCGGGCCGACTGGGCCGCCGCGGTGGCGGCCGCGGCGCCGGTCGGCGCGGTGGTCGAGGTGCCCGGCGCGGCGCACATGACGGTGCAGACGCACCCGGACGCCGTCGCGGCGGTGCTGCGGGCCGCCGTCGACGCCGTGGCGGTCGCGGAGGAGGAAGGACGCGCCTCCGGCGTGTCACCATGACCGCATGGCCTCCACCTCCGCCTCGGCCGGCGCGCTGCTGCACCACGTGCGCACCGGTCGCGCGCGGAGCCGGGCCGAGCTGGTGGCGCTGACCGGGGCCTCGCGCAACACCGTCAGCGCTCGCGTGGACGAGCTCATCTCCGCGGGCCTGCTGCAGGAGGGCGGCCGCGGCGGCAGCACCGGCGGGCGGCCGCCGACCCTGCTGCGGTTCAACAGCGGTGCCGGCTGCGTGCTCGCCGTCGACCTCGGCGTCACCAGTGCCGACGTCGCGGTCACCGACCTGTCGGCGCAGATCCTCGCCACCGTCGGGCACCCGATCGACATCGCCGACGGCCCCGACGTGGTGCTCGCCGAGGTCGACCGGCTGGCGCAGAAGGCGCTGGCCGAGGCCGGGCTGACCCCGGCCGACGTCTGCGCGGTGGGGGTGGGCGTGCCCGGGCCGGTGGAGTTCTCGACCGGCCGGCCGTCGCACCCGCCGATCATGCCGGGCTGGCACGACCACCCCATCCCGAGCGCCTTCGGCCGCTACGGCTGCCCGGTCTTCGTCGACAACGACGTCAACGTCATGGCCCTCGGCGAGATGGGCGTCGGCGGGTCGGCGCAGGACGTGCTGGTGGTCAAGGTCGGCACCGGCATCGGCTGCGGGGTGATCGTCGACGGCGAGGTGTACCGGGGCGCGCAGGGCAGCGCCGGGGACATCGGTCACATCCACGTGCCGACGCCGGACGGCCGCACCGTGCTGTGCCGCTGCGGCAACGAGAACTGCCTCGAGGCGCTGGCCGGCGGCGGCGCACTGCTGCGCGACGCCCTCGAGGCGGGGCTCCCGGTGTCGAGCACCCGGCAGGTCATCGAGCTGGCCGCGCAGGGCGACGGCCCGGCATTGGAGCTGGTCCGGCGGGCGGGCCGCATGATCGGCACGGTGCTGGCCGCGCTGGTCAACTTCTTCAACCCGCACCGCATCGTGATGACCGGGGGCGTCGCCCAGGCCGGCGCGCCGCTGCTGGCCGGCATCCGCGAGGCGGTCTACGGCCGCTCGATGCCGCTGGCCGCCCGGGCGCTGGAGATCAGCGTCAGCGACGCCCCGGACCTCTCCGGCCGGATGGGCGCGGCGCTCATGGCCATCGAGGGCTACCTCGACGAGGACTCCGTCCACCAGGCCCTCGCCCGCTGACCCCCCGCGCGAGCGCCGGTCACGCCGAGGAGGCCCCGGAGGGGGTCCTCCGAGGCGCCGGGCCGCGGTGCGGTCCGCAGGCCTGCGGCAGAGAGGGCCATTCCCGCCGCCGACGGTGGTGGACGTACACCCGCTCAGGTATCGGTTCGGTGACGCCGCTCACGCCTGCTTGACCCGCCTGTGACTCCGTTCATATGGTCGCGCCTGCACAGACTAATGGTCAACGTTGAGCAGAAGTCCGAGGTGAGGCCATGCGACCGGCAGATCCGCCGCTGCTGGAGATGCACGGCATCGTCAAGACGTTCCCGGGTGTCCGGGCGCTCGGCGGTGTCGACCTCGACGTACGCCCGGGGGAGGTGCACTGCCTCCTCGGCCAGAACGGCGCCGGCAAGTCGACCCTGATCAAGGTCCTCGCCGGCGCGCACCAGCCCGACGAGGGCACCATCACCTGGCGCGGCGAGCAGGTCCGGCTCTCCGACCCGCAGGCAGCGCTGTCGCTGGGCATCGCGACGATCTACCAGGAGCTCGACCTCGTCTCCGGCCTGACCGTGGCCGACAACGTCTTCCTCGGCCGGGAGCAGTCCCGCTTCGGGCTCACCTTCCCCGGCGAGATCAACCGGCGGGCCGCCGCGCTGCTGACCCGGCTCGGCCACCCCGAGATCCGGCCGGGTGCGGAGCTGGGCTCCCTGTCGGCGGCCTCGCAGCAGATGGTCAGCATCGCGCGGGCGCTGTCCCAGGACGCACGGCTGATCATCATGGACGAGCCGTCCGCCGTCCTCGACAACGAGGAGGTCCAGCGCCTCTTCACCGTCATCCGCGACCTCACCGCCGAGGGCGTCGCGATCGTCTACATCTCCCACCGGCTCGAGGAGATCCGCGAGATCGGCGACCGCATCACCGTCCTCAAGGACGGCCGGACGGTCGCCACCGGGCTCCCGGCGCGCGAGACGCCGACCCGCGAGGTCATCACGCTGATGACCGGCCGGGACATCGAGTACGTCTTCCCCGAGCGCCGCCAGCCGGTGTCCGGCGACCCGCAGCCGCTGCTCGAGGTCGAGGACCTCGGGCTGTACGGCACCTTCTCCGGGGTGTCCTTCACGGTCCGGCCCGGGGAGATCGTCGGCCTGGCCGGGCTCGTGGGCTCGGGGCGCTCGGAGATCCTGGAGACCGTCTACGGCGCGCGCCGGGCCACCTCGGGCCGGGTCCGCGTCGCCGGCCGCAAGCTGCGGGCGGGCGACGTCGGCGCCGCGGTCGCGGCCGGGGTGGGCCTCGCGCCGGAGGAGCGCAAGAGCCAGGCGCTGCTGCTCGGCGAGTCCGTGGCGCGCAACATCACGATCTCCAGCCTGGCCCGCTTCTCCCGGGGCGGGCTGCTGTCCGGTGCCGCCGAGCGGGCCGCCGCGCGCGAGCAGGTCCGCTCCCTCGACGTGCGTCCCACCGACGAGACCCGCGAGGTGCGCACCCTCTCCGGCGGCAACCAGCAGAAGGTCGTCCTGGCCCGCTGGCTGTTGCGCGACTGCAAGGTGCTGCTGCTCGACGAGCCCACCCGCGGCGTCGACGTCGGCGCCCGCTCGGAGATCTACGCGCTGGTGCGCGACCTCGCCGACCGCGGTGTCGCCGTCGTCGTCGTCTCCAGCGAGATCCCCGAGGTGCTGGGGCTGGCCGACCGCGTCCTCGTGATCGCGGAGGGGCGGGTGCTGGCCGAGCAGCCGGCCGACGCGCTCGACGAGCACCGGGTGCTCGACCTCGTGATGCAGGGGACGACCACGCACGGCCAGGGCCCGGTACTGCACGACACGACACACCTCGAGAAGGCGCAGCACGAAGGGACCGTGGCATGAGCAGCACGAGTGGCGGGAGCACCACCCTGACGGCGGGGACGGACAAGTCCGACGCCGGTCGCCAGGGGGGCGCCGGCGGCAGCTTCATGGCCGGGCCGGTGGGCCGCAACCTGGGCCTCGTCGTCGCGCTCGTGATCCTCTGCGTCGTCGGCGTCATCACCGCCGGTGACCGGTTCGCCGACGTCGACAACGTCCTGACCATCCTGCGGCTGGCCTCGGTCATCGGCGTGGTCAGCGTCGGCATGACCTTCGTGATCATCGGCGGCGGCATCGACCTGTCGGTCGGCGCGCTGGCCGCGCTGGCGTCGGTGTGGGCCACCACCCTGGCCACCCAGCAGCTGGCCGAGGACATCCACTGGATCGTCATGGTGTTCACCGCGCTGGCGGTGGGCGCGGTGGCCGGCCTGGTCAACGGCGTGGTCATCGCCTACGGCAAGCTCGCCGCCTTCATCGCGACGCTGGCCATGCTCGCCGCCGCCCGCGGCCTGGCCGAGATCATCGCCAACCGTCGCACCCAGATCGTCCAGGACAGCGACTTCCTCGCCTTCTTCGCCGGCGACGTCCTCGGCATCCCGACGCTCGTGCTGATCTTCGCGCTGGTCGCCGTCGCCGGGTGGGTGCTGCTCAACCGCACCACCTTCGGCCGGCGCACCTTCGCCGTCGGCGGCAACGCCGAGGCCGCCCGACTGGCCGGCATCCGGGTGCAGCGGCACACGGTCAAGCTCTACGTGCTCTCCGGCATCACCTGCGGCATCGCGGCCGTGATGATCATGGCGCGGACGACGACCGGCAGCTCCACCCACGGCACGCTCTGGGAGCTCGACGCCATCGCCGCGGTGGTCATCGGCGGCACGCTGCTCATCGGCGGGCGCGGGACGATCGTCGGCACCGTCCTCGGCGTCGTCATCTTCACGACGCTGGGCAACGTCTTCACGCTCAACAACCTGTCGAGCTCGGCCCAGGCCGTCGCCCGCGGCGTGATCATCATCCTCGCCGTCATGCTCCAGCAGCGCCTGGCCACCGGCGGCTTCAGCTTCCGCCGGCCCTCGGCCGGGGGCTCGTCCGGCGGCCCGTCGCTGAGCGGCTCACCCTCCGGCGCGGTGTCCGGCGGGACCACCGCCGAGGGCGGCCCGGGCGGCGCCCGCCCGACGGCGACCGGCAAGACCCTCTGACCCTCCCGGCGCGCGATCCCGCACGCCGGAGCGCACCACCCACCGGACCTCCCGTCCGGTGGTGTCCCACCCCGGCTCCCGCACAGGGGGCGAGACCCGAGGAGAGCACATGTCTGCAACGAGGCAGCGCCCGTTCCGCCGTCTGCCGTACGCCACGGTCGCCCTGCTCAGCGCAGGCGTGCTCGTGGCCGGCTGCACCAGCAACACCCCGGAGGACTCCGGCGGTGGTGGCGGCGCCAACGAGGCCGCCAGCGCCAACGACGAGCCCGGCGAGACCGTCACCATCGGCTTCTCCGCGCCCGCCGCCGACCACGGCTGGATGGCCGGGATCACCGAGGCCGCCCGCGCGGAGGCCGAGAAGTACGAGGACGTCGAGCTCGTGGTCGCGGAGGGCACGAACGACGTCAGCACCCAGATCAGCCAGGTGGAGACGTTCATCAACGACGGCGTCGACGCCATCGTGCTGCTGCCCTTCGACGGTGCGGCGATGACCCCGGTCGCGCTGCAGGCGATGGAGGCCGGGATCCCGGTCATCAACGTCGACCGCGAGTTCGACAGCCCGTTCGCCGCCCGCGCCACCATCCTGGGCGACAACTACGGCATGGGCGTCTCGGCCGGCACCTACGTCTGCGAGCAGCTGGGTGACAACCCGAACGCCGTCGTCGCCGAGATCGCCGGCATCGACTCGCTGCCGCTGACCCAGGACCGCAGCCAGGGCTTCGCCGACGCGCTGGCCGACTGCGGGCTCAACGTCGACAACCGCGTGGCCGCGGACTTCACCGTCGAGGGCGGCGAGGAGGCGGCGGCGAACCTGCTGCAGGCCGCCCCGCAGATCGACGCCATCTGGAACCACGACGACGACCAGGGCGTCGGCGTCCTGGCCGCCATCCAGAACGCCGGCCGCGACGAGTTCTTCATGGTCGGCGGCGCCGGTTCGGCCAACGCCATGCGGGCGATCCAGGAGGGCAACTCGGTCCTGCAGGCGACGGTCATCTACCCGTCGACCCAGGGTGCCGACGGCATCGCGCTGGCCCGCCTGGTCGCGCAGGACAGGAACCTGTCCGACGTCGCCTCCCAGGAGGTCCCGCGGCAGATCGTGCTGAACGCGCCGGTCGTGACCGCGGACAACGTCGACCAGTACATCGACAGCGCCTTCGAGTCCTGACCCCCAGGGGCGGGGCCGCCGGTCCGCCGGCGGCCCCGCCCCACTCCCCGAGGAGATCCCAGATGACCTCGCCCGACCGGCCGACCCTCGGGGTGGGCCTGATCGGCTACGCCTTCATGGGCGCGGCGCACTCGCAGGCCTGGCGCACCGCCCCCCACTTCTTCGACCTCCCGCTGCGCCCCGACCTGCGGGTGCTGGCCGGCCGCGACGCCACCCGCGTGGCCGAGGCCGCCGGGAAGCTCGGCTGGGCCGGGACCGAGACCGACTGGCGTCGCGTCGTCGAGCGCGACGACGTGGCCCTCGTCGACGTCTGCACGCCCGGGGACACCCACGCCGAGATCGCGATCGCCGCGCTCGAGGCCGGCAAGCACGTGCTCTGCGAGAAGCCGCTGGCCAACTCCGTCGCCGAGGCGGAGGCGATGGCCGAGGCCGCCGCCCGGGCCGCCGCCCGCGGGGTGCGGTCGATGGTCGGCTTCACCTACCGCCGTGTGCCGGCGATCGGCCTGGCCCGCACCCTCGTCGCCGAGGGGCGGCTGGGCCGGATCCGCCACGTGCGGGCGGCCTACCTGCAGGACTGGATCGCCGACCCGTCGGCACCGATGTCCTGGCGGCTGGAGAAGGACAAGGCCGGCTCCGGCGCGCTCGGTGACATCGGTGCCCACGTCGTCGACCTGACGCAGTACATCACCGGCGAGACGGTGACGGGTGTGAGCGCGCTGCTGGAGACCTTCGTCAAGGAGCGTCCGCTGCCGGCCGCCGCCGGGTCGCTGTCCGGCGTCGCCGGGGAGGGCATGGGGCAGGTGACCGTCGACGACGCCGCGGTGTTCCTGGGCCGCTTCTCCGGCGGGGCGGTGGCCACCTTCGAGGCCACCCGCTTCGCCCTGGGCCGCAAGAACGGCATCCGGATCGAGATCAACGGGTCCGAGGGCAGCCTGGCGTTCGACTTCGAGGACATGAACGTCCTGGAGTTCTTCGACGGCGCCGATCCCGCCGAGCGCGCCGGCTTCCGGCGGATCATCGTCACCGAGCCCGAGCACCCCTACGTCGCCGCGTGGTGGCCGGCCGGTCACGGTCTGGGCTACGAGCACGGGTTCACCCACCAGGTCGTCGACCTGGTCACCGCGATCGCCAAGGACGAGGACCCGACGCCCTCGTTCGCCGACGGACTGCAGGTCCAGCGCGTCCTCGACGCCGTCGAGCGCAGCGCCGCGGCGGACTCGACCTGGACGCCCGTCTCCGCCTGAGACCCACCCCCGCCGACCCGCAGGAGGAACCGCATGCCCCGTCCCGTCACCCTGTTCACCGGCCAGTGGGCCGACCTGCCCTTCGAGGAGGTGTGCCGGCTGGCCTCCGGGTGGGGGTACGACGGCCTGGAGATCGCCTGCTGGGGCGACCACCTCGACGTCGTGCGTGCCGCGGAGGACGACTCCTACGTCGCCGACCGCAAGGCGATGCTGGAGAAGCACGGCCTGTCTGTCTTCGCGATCTCCAACCACCTCAACGGCCAGGCCGTGTGCGACGACCCGATCGACGAGCGGCACCGCGGCATGGTCAACCCGCGCGTGTGGGGCGACGGCGACCCCGAGGGCGTGCGGCAGCGCGCGGCCGAGGAGATGAAGGCCACCGCCCGTGCCGCGGCGAAGCTGGGCGTCACGACCGTCGTCGGGTTCACCGGGTCGAAGATCTGGAAGACCGTGGCGATGTTCCCGCCGGTGCCCGAGTCGATGATCGAGGACGGCTACCGCGACTTCGCCGACCGGTGGAACCCGATCCTCGACGTCTTCGACGAGGTCGGCGTCCGGTTCGCCCACGAGGTGCACCCGTCGGAGATCGCCTACGACTACTGGACGACGGTCCGCGCCATGGAGGCGATCGGGCACCGCGAGGCGTTCGGGCTCAACTGGGACCCGTCGCACTTCGTGTGGCAGGACCTCGACCCGGTGTCGTTCATCTGGGACTTCAAGGACCGGATCTACCACGTGGACTGCAAGGACGCGAAGAAGCAGGTGGGCAACGGCCGCAACGGCCGGATGGGCTCGCACCTGCCCTGGGCCGACCCGCGGCGCGGCTGGGACTTCGTCTCCACCGGCCACGGCGACGTCCCGTGGGAGGCCTGCTTCCGGATGCTCAACACGATCGGCTACGACGGGCCGATCTCGGTGGAGTGGGAGGACGCCGGGATGGACCGCCTGGTCGGCGCCCCCGAGGCGCTGGCCTTCGTCCGCCGGCTGGCCTTCGACCCGCCGGCCGCGGCCTTCGACGCCGCCTTCTCCAGCGGCAACTGAGGAGCCGGGCGCTGGACCGGTGGGCTCCCGCCCGCCTTCTCCAGCGCCCGGGTCAGCGGCCGGTCCGCCGCGTGGTGAGGACGACGAGTGCGACGAGGACGACGACGGCGGCGGCCTCCACCCAGAACGACTCCCACCACAGGGTCGCCGCGGTGGTCTCGACGAAGCCGAACAGCCCCACCGTCGTCGACACGACCAGCGCGGCCAGCGACCCGGCGGCGAACAGGGCACCCAGCGTGGCCGCCCACGGCACCAGGCGCGGGGGCACGCCCAGGAGCAGCAGCGCGCCACCGACCCCGAGCACGGACTGCACCAGGAACGCCGGGCCGATCACGTCGATGCCGCTGTAGCCCTGCTGCCACAGGTAGCCGTGGATGACGGCGATGGCCACCAGCAGCACCGCGCCGGCCAGCCGCAGCAACGCGATCGCGACGCCGGTCCGCGAGGAGCGCGTCGCGGTGCGCCCGCTCACGCGCCGACCACCACGGTCGTCGCCATGCCCATGGCGCGGTGGTTGGCGATGGAGCAGTAGAAGACGTACTCGCCCTCCTCGAGGGTGACCGTGAGCGTGGCCGACGCGCCCGGGGCGATGGTCTCGGTCGCGGCGACGTCCGCGCCGTCCCGCTCGACCACCAGGTCGTGGGTGGCGTTCCCCTCGTTGACCACCTCGAGGGTGTAGCTGCCGGGGGAGAAGGAGTCCTCGGAGAGCTCGATGTACATCTCGCCCTCGGTCGCGGTGACCGTCCGGGTCTCGGCCGGTGCGGGAGCCGCCGCCGAGGCGGTGCTCTCCGGTGCGGCGCTGCTCGGCACCGGGCTGCTCGGTGCGGCGCTCCCGGACGTGGTGCTCCCGGGCGACGGGCTCTCCGAGTGCTCGCCCTCGGCGTGGGCGCTGGCCGAGGCGGCCGGGGCGGTGGCGCCCTCGCCGTCGTCGGAGCAGGCACCCAGCAGGGGAAGGGACAGGACGAGGGCCAGCGCCGCAGCGCGGCGGGTGGGGTGGTGCACGCGAGCCTCCTCCGGGCCGACGGTGGTCCCGCCCCGGCAGCGGCCCACCGTTGGCCCGCGATACTGCAGGTCCGCAGCCGTTCCCCGGAACCCCTTCCCGTCCCGGATCAGGACACGGACGGAACGGCTCCCACCCGCCGGCACCACGTCACCACGGTGGCCAGCACCTCGGCGTCCACGGGCCGGCGGAGCTCGCCGCGGTAGGAGCGCAGCGACGCCGGCCCCGGCTGGCGGCGCAGCGTGTGCGTGAGGTCGGGGACGCACAGCGTCTCGACCGGGCCGGGGACCGTCGCGGCGATCCCGGCCAGGTCCTCCGGGTCGACCTGCAGGTCCTTCGCCCCGGTGACCGCCAGGACGGGCACCGACAGGCGGGCGAGGTCCGTCCGCGGGTCGTGGGCCAGGAACTCGCGGTGCCAGCGTGCGTTGACGCGGGCACCGCCGATGCGCGCGACGTCGGCGGTCGTGGCCCGGATGCGCTCGTGGTTGGCGGCCACCTTCGACTCCAGGTCGATCCGCAGCAGCCGCAGCAGCCCGCGGACCGGCGCCGGCAGGGTGGGTGCGATCCGCCGCGCCTGCCGGCACAGCAGATCGTCGCCCGGTGTCGCCGACCCGGCCAGCAGCACCACCCCGGCCACGGGGACGCCGCGACCCGCCGCGATCGCGGCGAGCAGTGCGCCCTCGCTGTGGCCGGCCAGCAGGATCCGGTCGCCGTCCACCTCCGGCCGGGCGGCGAGGGCGTCCCGCGCCCGGACCAGGTCGTCGGCGTTGTCGTACAGGCCGGCCCGCCGCCAGTCACCGGGGGTGCCGCCGACGCCGCGCTTGTCGTAGCGCAGAGAGGCCAGTCCGCCCTCGGCCAGGGCGTGCGCCAGCTCCCGCGTGACGCCGAAGCGCATCCTCCGGTGGTCGGAGTCGCGGTCCAGCGGCCCGGAGCCCGGCGCCAGCAGCACCGCGGGGACGGGGCCGGAGGAGTCCGGGAGGGTCAGCGTGCCGGCCAGCGGGGGATCACCGGGGACGGTCACCGGCACCTCGCGCGCGCTCACCGCCGGGCGCCCGAGACCGCCGCCGCGACGGCCGGCGCGTCGTCGACGGTGACCAGGGCGGCGTCGAAGCGCTGCCCGGTGAGCTCGAGGCGGACGGCGGGGCCGCGGCGCACACTGACGAGGGTCTTCGTGCCGCGCCGGCGCCACGTGCCGATCCGGCGGGTGGGCAGGCCGAGGCCCGGCGCCCGGAGCCCGCGGACCGCGGCCAGGCCCTCGGGGACGACCTCGGCCGAGCGCACCGCGGACAGCGGGACCTCGAGGTCGCGCAGCAGGCCGAACACCTCCTCGGCCGGGGTGAGGGAGATGCGGAGGGTGCGGGGTGTCGTCTCGATCGTGGCCATGGCATCATCGTTCTCATCAGCGATACCGTTGTCAAGAGTGAGAGAGGTCGATGGCGTGGCGTCTGCGGACCTGCTCCTGCACCCGGTGCGCCTGCGCGTGGTGCAGGCGCTGCTGGGGGACCGGACCCTGACCACCGGGGACCTGCACGCCGAGCTGCCCGACGTCCCCGTGGCCACGCTGTACCGCCACGTCGGGGTGCTCGCCGAGGCCGGGTTGCTGGAGGTGGTGGGGGAGCGCCGGGTGCGCGGGAGCACCGAGCGCACCTACCGGCTCGTGACCGCGGCGGCCTCCGTCGGGCCGGAGGAGGCGGCGGGGATGACGCCCGAGCAGCACCGGCGCGCGTTCGGCACCTTCGTCGCCGCGCTGCTGGCCGACTTCGACCGCTGGGTCGACGCCGGTGCCGCCGTCCCGGGCGGACTGGACGCCGCCCGGGACGGGGTGGGCTACCGGATGACCGGCCTGTGGCTGGACGACGACGAGTTCGCCGCCCTGGTCGCGGACCTGCGGAAGGTGCTGGGCGACCGCCTGCGCAACGAGCCCGACGGCGAGCGCCGCCGTCGCCTCGTGGGGACGGTCCTCCTGCCCGGCTGATCAGGCAGTCGTACGGCGTCCGGTCCGGTCTGGCCCCGTCCCGGGTCCCGCCCTGAGCTCGCGGAGGGTGGGACCCGGAACGGGGTCCTTGCTCAGGCGGCGCGAGCGGTCCTGCGCTCGGCCTTCCGCTCGGCCCGCGACACCCGCTTGTTGGCCTTGGCCAGGGTCTTGGCGGCCTTCTGCACCCGCTTGGAGCCACGGTCGACGGTGCCGCGGGTGAGCAGTCCGACGCCGATGCCGAGCAGCCACACGTCCTTGGCGACCGACAGGCCCTGCTCGGTGGGGGCCAGGCTGCCCTCCTTGCGCATGCCGGGCGTGCGCAGGTAGAGGCCGAGCAGTCCGCCGGCGAAGCCGGTCAGCACGGCGCCGGCCAGCGCGGTGGGCACGAACGGCGTCAGCAGCGCGGCGCCGACGGCGATCTCCGCCGTCGACAGCGCCTGCACGAACTGCTTCGGCTCGACGTCCTTCAGGAACGGGTAGGTGCCGCTGGCGAAGCCGTGCAGGCCCGCCGCGGTCTGGTCGTCAGCGGCACGCTTGCCCAGCCCGCTGTTGAGGATGAACGCGCCGGCCGAGATCCGGGGACCGATCTCGGACAGGGTGATGGGCAGGGCCATCGGGCACCTCGCAGGGTCGTCGGGGACGGTCGGGAGGACTCTTCCCGACCGTCCCCTCCACGACACTCCCCGGGTCAGCGGCCTCCGCGCCGGCCGCGTCCGCTGAACGACGACGCCGAGTGCGTCCCGGCCCGCGCGGCGAGCTCGGCCCGGGTGCGGGCCGGGCCCGCGGGACGGCCGGCACCGCCGGTGCGCGCGGTGCTGCGGCCGCCGGACGACGCGGACGCCGTCGTGGCGGTCGCCGAGCCGCCGGAGCCGCCGCGACGGCGCCGTCCGCCGCCCTCGCCCTGCGGCTGGGGGGCCGGCGCCGGAGCCGGCTCGACGTACGGCGCGGCCGGGCCGGTCAGCACGGTGATCTGCTCCGCGCCGGGGCGGACGGAGCTCACCACCGGCGTGATCCCGGCCTGGCGGGTCAGCGTGCGGACCTCGCCGTTCTGGTCCGGGGTGGACAGCGTGACCACCGTGCCGCCGGCACCGGCGCGCGCGGTGCGGCCGGAGCGGTGCAGGTAGGCCTTGTGCTCCGTCGGCGGGTCGACGTGCACGACCAGCGCGACGTCGTCGACGTGGATGCCGCGGGCGGCGATGTCGGTCGCGCACAGCACGCGGGTGCTGCCGTTGCTGAACGCCTCGAGGTTGCGCTCGCGGGCGTTCTGGCTGAGGTTGCCGTGCAGGTCGACGGCCGGGACGCCCGCGGCGCTGAGCTGCTTGGCGAGCTTCTTGGCCTGGTGCTTGGTACGGGTGAACAGCACGCTGCGGCCCAGGCCCGAGGCGAGCTGGCGCACGACCTCGGGCTTGTCGGCGGCCGACACCTGGAACACGTGGTGGGTCATCGTCGACACCGGCGCGACGGCCGGGTCGACCGAGTGCGTGACCGGCGCGGAGAGGTAGCGCTTGACCAGCACGTCGACGCCGTTGTCCAGCGTGGCCGAGAACAGCATCCGCTGGCCGACCTTGGGCGTGCGGTCCAGCAGGCGCTTGACGCCGGGCAGGAAGCCCAGGTCGGCCATGTGGTCGGCCTCGTCGAGGACGGTGACCTCGATCGCGGACAGGTCCGCGTGGCCCTGGCCGATCAGGTCCTCGAGCCGGCCGGGGCAGGCGATGAGCACGTCGACGCCGGCGGCCAGCGCCTGCACCTGCGGGTTCTGCCCCACGCCGCCGAAGACGACCGTCGTGCGCATGCCGAGCGCGCGGGCCAGCGGCTCGACGACGGCGGCGACCTGGTTGGCCAGCTCGCGGGTCGGCACGAGCACCAGCGAGCGCGGCTTGCGGGCCTGGCGCCGAGTGGTGGAGGCGGCCAGCCGGGAGACCAGCGGGAGGGCGAAGGCGATGGTCTTGCCCGAGCCGGTGCGGCCGCGGCCGAGCACGTCGCGGCCGGCGAGCGAGTCGGGCAGCGTCGCGACCTGGATGGGGAACGGGGCGGTGATGCCGCTGGCGGTGAGCACCTCGACCAGCGGCGCGGGGACGCCGAGCTCGGCGAAGGTGGTGTCGGTCGGCAGCACGGTGGGGACGTCGCCGGCGGGGATCTCGACCGCGGGGACGGCCTCGGGGGTGGGGGTGCTCGCGGTCGTCGTCGCGGGGGCCGCGGCGGTGCCCGTCCCGCGGCCTCGGCCACGGCCGCCGCGGCGGCGCGGCCGGGAGGTGCCGGCGGGGGAGGGGGTGTTCGGGGAGGTCATCGGTTCCTCGGGCGTTTCGGGTCGCCGTCGTCGGTCACCGTGCGCAGGCGCTGCCCTCAGGTGGGCGGGGCGCGCCGGCGGCGACGTCGGACAGCCGGGCGCGCCTCCGTGGCGCTGCACCAGCCCGACGTCGAGTCCTGCAGCTCCGGATGAGCGAGGGCAACGCCGGTATGCCCCACTCAACCAGACGCGGCCGCCGATCCTGCCGCCGGCGGGAGGAGTCGCGCGTCACACCACCCCTCCGAGGGGGGCCTTCGTAGCGCTGTCTGCTGCTCAGGCGCCGCGGTAGGTGCGCCGGTAGACGCCGGGCGCCACCCCGATCGAGGCGCGCAGGTGCTGGCGCAGCGACGCCGGGGTGCCGAAGCCGGCGTCGGCGGCGACCCGGTCGATCGAGGCGTCGGTGGACTCCAGCAGCCGGCGGGCCAGCGCGATCCGCTGCGAGGCCAGCCAGCGCAGCGGCGACTGGCCGGTCTCCTCCCGGAAGCGGCGGGTGAACGTGCGCACGCTCATCCGCGCGTGCGCGGCGAGGCCGGCCAGCGGGAGCGGCTCGGCCAGGTGCTCGAGCGCCCAGGCGCGGGTGGCCGCCGTCCCGGTGTCCCCGACGTCGGGCAGCGGGCGTTCGACGAACTGCGACTGCCCGCCCTCCCGCCACGGCGCGACGACGTTGCGCCGCGCCACCCGGTTGGCCACCTCGCTGCCGTGGTCGCGCCGCACCAGGTGCAGCAGCAGGTCGATGCCCGCGGCGTTGCCGGCGCTGGTGAGCACGTCGCCGTCGTCGACGAAGAGCACGTCGGGGTCCAGTCGCACCGCGGGGAAGTGCCGCGTGAAGGCGGCGGCGTGCATCCAGTGCGTCGTCGCGGGCCGGCCGTCGAGCAGGCCGGCGGCGGCGAGGACGAAGGCGCCGGTGCAGATCGACAGCATCCGGGCGTGCCCGGCGGCGTCGCGCAGCGCGGTGGACAGCTCCTCGGTGACCCGGCCGTCGGCCATCGCCGCGCCGCCCTGCACCCCGGGGACGACGACGGTCGAGGCGCCCTGCAGCAGCGTGGCGTCGTGCTCGGGCGTGATCGAGTAGCCGGCCGAGGTGCGCACCGGGCCGCCGTCGAGGGTGGCGACGCGCACGCGGTAGAGCGGGCGCTCGCCGGCGTCGACCGCGCCGCCGAGCAGCCGGTGCGGCAGGCCGAGCTCGAAGGCGATGGTGCCGGGGAGGGCGAGGACGGCGACCTCGTGGCGCGGCGTCGGACCTGGTGCCATGGCCGGATCCTTGCACGTGTTGGCCGTCGGGCCACTGGTCCGGGGTCCGGGCGGTCCGTCATGCTCTCCGGTCGTGACGACGCGGACCGCCCGGATCCACCCCGCCTGGTGGGTGGCCGCCGTGACCTTCCTGGCGCTCGTCGGCGCCGCCGCCTTCCGCGCGGTGCCCGGCGTGCTCATCGACCCGCTGCGCGCGGAGTTCGGCTGGTCGGTGTCGACGATCTCGGCGGCCGTCGCGGTCAACATGGCGCTCTACGGGCTGACCGCGCCGTTCGCCGCCGCGCTGATGGAGCGGTTCGGCATCCGGCGGGTGGTGGTCGGCGCGCTGCTGCTCACCGCGGTCGGCAGCGGCCTGACCGTGTTCATGACGGCGAGCTGGCAGCTGGTGCTGCTGTGGGGCTTCGCGGTCGGGCTCGGCACCGGGTCGATGGCGCTGTCGCTGGTGGCCACGGTGACAGGCCGCTGGTTCGTCGCGCGGCGCGGGCTGGTCAGCGGCATCCTCACCGCCGGCGGCGCGACCGGTCAGCTGGTGTTCCTGCCCGTCGTCGCCGCGGTCGCGCAGACCAGCGGCGGATGGCGGGCGGCCTCGCTGGGGACCACCGCCGCCGCGCTCGCCGTCGTCCCGCTGGTGGCCTGGCTGCTGCGCGACCGCCCGCGCGACGTGGGCGCCGTCCCGTACGGCGGGACCGCCGCCGACGACGTCGACCCGGTGCGCACCGGTGCGGCCCGCACCGCCCTGCGCGGGCTGGCGGAGGCGTCGCGGTCGCGCCCGTTCTGGCTGCTGGCCGCGGGGTTCCTCATCTGCGGCGCGTCGACGAACGGGCTGGTGCAGCCGCACTTCATCCCGGCCGCGCACGACCACGGCATGCCGGTGACGACGGCGGCGTCGCTGCTCGCCGTCGTGGGGATCTTCGACATCGCCGGCACGGTGTTCTCGGGTTGGCTGACCGACCGCGTGGACCCGCGGGTGCTGCTGCTGGCCTACTACGCGCTGCGCGGGTTCTCGCTGTTCCTGCTGCCGCCGCTGTTCGGGCCGGACCTGCACGTCAGCATGGTCGCGTTCATCGTCTTCTACGGTCTGGACTGGGTGGCCACGGTGCCGCCGACCCTGGCGCTGTGCCGCGAGCACTTCGGGGCGAGGGCGCCGGTCGTGTTCGGGTGGGTGTTCGCCTCGCACCAGATCGGCTCGGCGCTGGCGGCCTTCGGCGGCGGCGTCATCCGCGACGTCACCGGCTCCTACGACCTGGCCTGGTTCGGCGCCGGCGCGCTGTGCCTGGTGGCCGCGGCGCTGTCGATGTCGATCCGCCGTCGTCCCGTGCCGCCGGAGACGCCACCCGCCGTCCCCACCGACCCGACCACCGCCTCCGCCGCCACCACCCACGGCTGAGGGGCCCTTGTAGCGCTATTGGCTCACGGGGCCGGCCCGAGGGGCCTTCGTAGCGCTGATGGCTCCACCTGCCCCGCGGGTCAACCCAGGTGCTCGAGGGTGAGGCGGACGGTCTGCAGCCGGATCTCGCCGTCGCGGATGACGAACGTGTCGACGCCGTCGAGCACGCGGGCCTTCTCCGCCACCGCGGTCCACTCGATGAACAGCACGTCGCCCTCGAAGACCCGCGTGGGGATGTCCCACACGGCGTCGGGGAGCTCGCCGAGCAGCGACGCGAACAACTCCCGGACGCCGTCGCGGCCGCGCACCACCTGGTCCGGGGTAATCAGCACGGCGTCCTCGGCGTAGTCGGCGGCGATGGCGTCGGCCTCACCGGCGCCGATCGCGGCCACGTGGTGCTCGAAGACCTCCTGGGGCGTGCGCGCCATGGCTCCTCCTCGTCGCGGGGAGGTCCGAGGATGCCCCGGCCGGCCCGGCGCGGACACCCCCTCCCGCACGCCTCGGGGAGCCTGTGTGGCGCCATCGGCTCCCGCGCCTGTGGACAACGGCCGTCGAGGTCCGCCCGGTCGACGACGCTGCCCCGGTGTCCGTCCACCGCCGTCTCCTCCCGGGGGTCTTCGTCGGCAGCACCGCGATCGCCGAGGGCTTCCTGACGCGTACCCAGTTGCGTCGGCGGAGCTACCGCCGGCTCGCCCAGGGCGTCTACGCAGACCCGGGCCTGCCGTTCGACCACCTGCTGCGCTGCCGCGGCGTCGCGCTGCTCCTGCCACTGGGAGCCGCGATCGGCGGGCACTCCGCAGCGGCCTGGTACGGCGCCCCGTTCGCCGCGACGAACGACCAGGTGACCGTCGTCTGCCCGGAGGAGGTCCGCTGGCGCGGCCCGCGGGAGGCCGCCGTCCACCACACCGTCCTGCAGCCGTCGGACGTCGACCTGCTCGACGACGTCCCGGTGACCACGGCGCTGCGGACGGCGTGGGACGTCTCGACCCTGGAACCACTGACGACCGCGGTGGCGGCACTCGACGCGATGGTCGCCGCGAAGCACCTGACGACGGGCGATCTCGCCGCCATGGCCGACCGTGGTGCCGGGCGGTGGGGCGTGACCCGGGTGCGCCGGGCGGTGCCGCTCGTGGACCCGCGGGCCGAGTCACCGCAGGAGTCACGGCTGCGGGTGCTCCTCGCGCTGGCCGGGCTCGCGCCGGTGCCGCAGTTCGAGGTCGTCGACGACGGCGGGTTCGTCGCCCGCGTCGACCTGGCGTTCCCCGACGTCCGTCTGGCGATCGAGTACGAGGGCGGGCACCACTTCGTCGAGGACCAGATCGCCCGGGACGACGAGCGCCTCGAACGGCTGCGCGCCGCCGGCTGGCGGGTCGTCCGGGTGAGCGCCGCCGACCTGCGGGACCTCGACGCGCTCCTCCGCCGGATCCGCGCGGCGCTCGCGGCCGGCTGAGGAGCCATCAGCGCTACAAAGGCCCACCCCGGGGCCGCCCCCCGGGGAGCCACCAGCGCTACGGAGGCCTCCCGGGGTCAGGCGGTGGCGACCAGGGCGGGGTCCACGGCGCGGCCGGCCAGCAGGTCGGCGGCGCGCTCGGCGATCATGATCGTCGGCGCGTTCGTGTTGCCGCGGACCAGGGTCGGCATCACCGAGGCGTCCACCACCCGCAGGCCCTCGACGCCGTGCACCCGCAGCTGCGGGTCGACGACGGAGTCGCCGTCGGTGCCCATCCGGCACGACGACACCGGGTGGTACAGCGACTCGAGCGTGTCCCGCACCGACTGCCGCACTTCCTCCCGCGTGCGCACGGAACCGCCCGGCGACCACTCCTCGGCCAGCACCTCCGCCAGCGGCCCCACCGCGGCGATCTCGCGCGCCTTCTCCACGCCGGTCACCAGGGCGTCGAGGTCGCGCTCGTCGGTGAGGTAGCCGGCGTCGATGGCCGGCGCCCACGTCGGGTCGGCCGAGCGCAGCCGCACCGAGCCGCGCGAGTGCACGTGCACCAGGACGGCGGCCGCGGTGAACGCGTCGACGTCGGGGTCGACCTCCGCCTGGCGCCAGAACTTGACCGGCAGGAAGTGGTACTGCAGGTCGGGCTGGTCGAGGTCCGGGCGCGAGCGGGTGAACAGCCCCGCCTCGGCCAGGTTCGACGACAGCGGCCCGCGCCGGGCGCCGAACCACCGCGCGTACCCCGACGGCGACTCCGCCCGGAACAGCGACTTCCCGGACCGCACG
The DNA here is from genome assembly GCF_041028265.1 of Geodermatophilus amargosae. Taxonomy (GTDB): domain Bacteria; phylum Actinomycetota; class Actinomycetes; order Mycobacteriales; family Geodermatophilaceae; genus Geodermatophilus; species Geodermatophilus amargosae_A. The sequence goes on along the minus strand of NZ_JABGCW010000020.1, from coordinate 29,645 downwards.
TTCCAGATGACCGGTACGAGCGGGTGGTCCTGCAGCCCACCACCGACCCCGGGCAGGTCGTGGACCACGTCGACGCCGACCTCGCGGAGGTGGGCGGCGGGCCCGATGCCCGACAGCATGAGCAGTTGCGGGGAGTTGACCGCGCCGCCGCTGAGCACGACCTCGCCGGCCGCGTGCGCGGTGTGCGTCTGCCCGCCGCGCCGGTACTCCACGCCGGTGGCCCGCCCGCCCGACAGCAGCACCCGGGTGGTGAGCGCGCCGGTCAGCACGGTGAGGTTCGGCCGCTGCAGTGCCGGGCGCAGGTAGGCGTCGGCGGCGGACCAGCGGCGGCCGCGCTTCTGCGTCACCTGGTACTGGCCCACGCCCTCCTGGCCGGCGCCGTTGAAGTCGTCGTTGCGCGGGTGGCCGGCCTCCAGCGCCGACGCGACCACCGCGCGGGTCCACGGGTGCGGCGAGCGGAGGTCCTCCACCCGCAGCGGCCCGCCGACGCCGTGGAAGCGGTCGGCGCCGCGCGCGTTGTCCTCCATCCGGCGGAACAGCGGCAGCACCGACCCGTAGGACCACGACGGGTCACCGGTGAGCTGCGCCCACTCGTCGTAGTCGGCGGCCGCACCGCGGACGTAGATCATCGCGTTGATCGACGACGACCCGCCGAGCAGCTTGCCGCGCGGCCAGAACAGTCCGCGCCCGCCCAGGCCCGGCTGCGGCTCGGTCGTGTAGTTCCAGTCCCGCCGCGTCCGCCAGACCTTGTACATCGCCGCGGGGATCTGCACCTCGAGGACGTCGTCGGAGCCGCCGGCCTCCAGGAGCAGGACCCGCACCGACGGGTCCTCGGTCAGCCGGGCGGCCAGCGCGCAGCCGGCCGAGCCGGCCCCGACGACGACGACGTCGTACTCCGCCCCGGGTGCCGGGTCCTGCACGCCGTTCACCGGTGTCGCCCGTGCACCATGCCCATCACCCGCGCCAGCGCGTCGGCCGCGGCCGGCGGGCGGGTGAACGACATGAGGTTCACCGGCAGGGCCACCCGCTGGCGGGTGATCGCCTTGGCGCGGGTGAACTCCTTGAGCCCGTCCTCGCCGTGGATCCGGCCGAAGCCGCTCTCGCCCACGCCACCGAAGGGCAGCGCCGGGATCGAGGCGAACGTCAGCACGGAGTTCACGCTGGTCATGCCGCTGCGCATCCGGCGGGCGAGGTCCATCGCGCGCGCCGTCGAGCGGGAGAACACCGCGCCGGCCAGCCCGTAGGACGACGCGTTGGTCCGCTCCAGCGCCTCCTCGGCGTCGGCGACCCGAGTGATGGTGAGCGTCGGCCCGAAGGTCTCCTCGCGCACCGCGGACGAGGACTCGGGGACGTCGAGCAGCACGGTGGGGGAGACGAAGCCGCCGTCGACGGTGCCGCCCAGCACCGCCCGCCCGCCGGAGGACGTCGCGTCGTCGAGGTGCCGCCGCACGACGTCGGTCTGCGCGGCCATCGTCATCGGGCCGTAGGCGGCCTCGTCGTCGGAACCGGGACGCAGCCCGCGCACCCGCTCGGTGACCTCGGCGACGAACCGGTCGTACACCGGCGCGGTGGCGTACACGCGCTCGATGCCGATGCAGGTCTGCCCGGCGTTGCTCATCGAGCCCCAGACGGCGGCATCGGCCGCGGCGGCCACGTCGGCGTCGTCGTCGACGATCATCGCGTCCTTGCCGCCGAGCTCCATGAGCACCGGGGTGAGCGTCTCGGCGCAGGTGGCCATCACCGTGCGGCCGGTGGTGGCCGAGCCGGTGAAGGCGAGCTTCCCGACGCGGGCCCGGCACAGCGCGGCGCCGGTCTCGCCGTGGCCGGTGACGACCTGGAAGGCGTCGGCCACGTCGGGGACGGCGGCCCGCCAGGCGGCGGCCAGCCACGCGCCGACGGCCGGCGTGTACTCCGAGGGCTTGAAGACGACGGCGTTGCCCGCGGCCAGCGCGTAGGCGATCGAGCCCATCGGCGTGAACACCGGGTAGTTCCACGGGCCGATCACGCCGACGACGCCGAGCGGCTGGTACTCCAGGTACGCGGCGTGGTTGGCCGCCAGCATCCCGGCGCGCACGCGGCGCGGGCCGAGGGTCTTCCGGGCGTGCGCCCCGGCCCAGGCGAGGTGGTCGATGGCCAGGGTGATCTCGAGGATCGCGTCGGCGTGCGGCTTGCCGTTCTCCCGGTGCACCAGGTCGGCGAGCTCGTGCATCCGGCGGGCCAGGTAGCCGCGGTAGGCCGCCAGCCGCTGCCGGCGGCCGTCGTACCCGAGCTCGGCCCAGCGCCGCGCGGCCGGGCGGGCCCGCTCGACGGTTCCCTGCACCGCGGCGGCGTCGTGCACGGGGAAGACGCCGACGACGGCACCGGTGGCCGGGTCCGTCGACTCGAAGGTCTCGGTGGTGGCGTGCCGGTCGACCGTGCCGGCGGCGGCTGCGGTGACCGTGTCCATCTGCTCGGCGAGCGACATGTGGCGCAGGTTACCTGCCAAGTTACCGACGCGTAGGCAGAGGACCCCGTCCCCCTCCCGCCTCGCGGGCTCGGCGCGAGCCTCCCGACGGGGCCGACGAGGGCGCGTCCGGGGCACCCGCGCGCTGCCATGCTGACGCCGTGGGCGACCCCTTCGACACCGCGGGCCTGCGCCGCCGGGTGCTGGCCGCCTGGGCCGACTCCCCGGCGCGCTTCCGCGAGGACGCCAACGCCGAGGAGGACCTGGTCCGCGGCGGCTACCGCGACCGGCTGCTGGTCGAGCTGGCGCAGAACGCCGCCGACGCCGCGGTGCGCGCCGGCGTCCCCGGGCGGCTGCGGCTGGAGCTGGTCGACGTCGGCGGCGGTGCCGAGGTGCTGCACGCCGCCAACACCGGGGCGCCGCTCGATGCCGCCGGGGTCACCGGGCTGGCCACGCTGCGCGCCTCGGCGAAGCGGGACGCGGTGCGGTCGGTCGGCCGCTCCGTGGTCTCGAGCGGGCCGCAGCACCAGACGATCGGCCGGTTCGGGGTCGGCTTCGCCGCGGTCCTCGCCGTCAGTGACGAACCCGCCGTCCACTCCACTGCCGGCGGCGTGCGGTTCAGCGCGGCGCACACCCGCGCCGAGGTGGCCGACCTCCCGGCGCTCGCCGCCGAGCTGGCCCACCGCGACGGCGCCGTGCCGGTGCTGCGGCTGCCGTGGCCGGCCGACGGGCCGCCGCCCGCCGGCTACGCCACCGAGGTCGTCCTGCCGCTGCGCGCCGGCTCGCGGGCCGCCGTCCGCGCCGCGCTGGAGCAGCTGGAGGCCGAGCTGCTGCTGGCGCTGCCGGGGCTGGCCGAGGTCGAGGTCGTCGTCGACGGGACCGCGCGCCTGCTCAGCTGCGCGGCCGAGCCGCCGCTGGCCCGCGTCCGCGACGGCGAGCGCACCACCACCTGGCGCCTGGCCACCCGCAGCGGTGAGCTGCCGGCCGCGCTGCTCGCCGACCGGCCGGTCGAGGAGCGGGCCCGCCGCGGCTACACGGTGACCTGGGCCGTCCCCCTCGACGACGACGGCCGGCCGGTGCCGCCGGCCGGGCGCCGGGTGCTGCACGCGCCCACCCCGAGCGACGAGCCGCTGTCGCTGCCGGCGCGCCTCATCGCCCCGTTCCCGCTCGGCCCCGACCGCCGGCACGTGGCCCCCGGCCCGGTCGCCGACGCGCTGGTCGCCGTCGCCGCGGACACCTACGCCGACCTGGTTCCCGCCCTCGCCGGCGACCCCGCGGTGCTGGCGCTGGTCCCGCGCATCGGCCTGGCCGCCGCCGAGCTCGACGCGGCGCTCGGCTCGGCGGTCCTCGACCGGCTGCGCGCCGCGGCCTGGCTGCCGGCCGCCGACCCCGACGACGACGCCCGGCAACCGCCCGCCCGCGCCGCGGTCCTCGACGACGACCGCGAGGAGCGGGTCGCCGTCCTCGCCGGTGTCCTGCCCGGGCTGCTGCCGGCCGGCTGGTCACGGCGCGACGGCGCCCCGGCACTGGCGGCCCTGGGCGTGCGGCGGCTCGGCCCGGCCGCGGTGGCCGAGGCCGTCGCGGGGATCAGCCGCCCGCCGGAGTGGTGGGCGCGGCTGTACGCCGCGCTCGACGGCGCCGACCGCGAGGAGCTCGGCGCGCTGCCGGTGCCGCTGGCCGACGGGCGCACCGCCGCCGGCCCGGCCGGCGTCCTGCTGCCCGCCGACGACCTCCCGGTGACCCGCCTCGGTCCGCTGCACCTGCGCGTCGCCGACCCCGCCGCCGTGGCGCCACCGGCCGCGCGGCGGCTGCTCGAGCGGCTGGGTGCGCGCCCGGCGACCGCCGCCGTCGTGCTCACCGACCCCGCCGTGCGGGCCGCGGTGGAGGAGTCGGTGGACGCGGTCGAGGAGGGGTGGGACGACGGCGACCCGGCCGCCCTGGCCGAGGCGGTACTGGCCCTGGTCACCGCCGCCGGCACGGTGCCCGGCGAGCTGCCGTGGCTCGCCGAGCTCGCGCTGCCCGACGCCGACGGCGCCTGGGCGCCCGCGGGGGAGCTGCTGCTGCCGGGGGCGCCGCTGGCCGCGGTGCTCGGCGACGGCGCGCTCGGGACGCTCGACCCGGACTTCGCCGCGCAGCACGACCCGGCGGCCCTGCGCGCGGCCGGGGTGCTGGCCGAGTTCGCGCTGGTGCGCGCCGAGGACCCCGACGACCTCGACGTCGACGCCGCCGACGAGTGGGCCGACGCCGTCGTCGACCGGCTGCCGCCCGGCGCGCCGCCGCCGCCGTGGCCGCCGCTGACCGCCGTCCGGGACCTGGAACTGGTCGCCGACTGGAGCCGCGCGCTGCCGCTGCTGGCCGCGCTGCCCGAGCAGGCGTGGGCCGACGTCGTCCTCCACGGCGTGCCGGTGCCCGGCTACCTGCGCTGGTGGCTCGGCACGCACCCGGTGCTCGACGGCCGGCGGCCCGACCGGCTGTGCGCGCCGGGCAGCCGGGAACTGCGGGGGCTGTACGACCCCGCGACCGGTCCGGCGGCGGTGCTCGAGCGGCTGCGCCTGCCGGCCACCGTCGACGACGTCCTCGCCGACGCCGACACCGCGATGGACCTGCTCGAGCGGCTGGGCGATCCCGCCCGCGCGGTGCCCGCGCCGGTGCTGCGCACGGTGTACGCCCACCTCGCGGCGGCGCTCGACGGCGTCGACGTCGACCCGCCGGCGCGGGTGCGGGTGGCGCCGGACCGGGTCGCCGACCCTGCGCGCGAGGCCGTCGTCGTGCTCGACGCCCCCTGGCTGCAGCCGCTGACCGACGCGCTGCTCGTGCCGGCCGGTGGCGCGCCGGGGCCGGTGGCCGACCTGCTCGACCTGCCGCTGGCCGGCGAGCGGGTGCGGGCGGAGGTCACCAGCACGCCGGTGCGCCGGCTGCCGTGGGCCGCGGTGCCCGGCGCCGACCTCGCCGCGGCGCGCCTCGGGGTGCCGGAGCTGACCGGGGAGGTCGCCGTCCACGAGCCGCTGCTCGCCGGCGGCCGGGCGGTGCCGTGGTGGCCCGGCGAGGCGGTCGACTGCGTGGACGGGAGCCCGGCCGCGCTCGGCCGGGCGCTGGCCTGGCGGGCCGGTGCCTGGCCGCTGCGCCAGGCACTGGCCGAGGCGTTCGCCGAACCCGCCCGCTCGGCCGACCTCGCCGCGGAGGACGCGGTCCGGTGACCTGGCGAGTGGCCCCTCTGCAGGGTCCCGCCGCGAGCCTGCGAGCGGTGGGGGGCAGAGGGGTCCTCCTAGTGCCAGCGGGGAGCGGCCAGGGCACCGGGCGCGTGCCCGTGCGCCGAGGTGCGGCCGCCGCCCCGGCGGGCGGCGGTGCCGCCCGCCGTCGGTGCGGCGGCGGTCGCCTGCCAGCAGCGGAACAGCGAGCTCCACTGCTCCGCCGTCAGCGAGCCGGCGCGGGCGGTCGGCGCCAGCCCGGCGGTGCGCAGCCACCGGATCCCGGCGACGCCGGGGAGCTGGGCACGCAGGACCGGGCCGAGCGCCGCCCCCGGTGCGGCCAGCACGGAGGAGGCCAGCCGCTCGAAGGCGGCGGCGTCCGGAGCGGGGAGGGCGTCGCGCGCGGCGGCGGCCGCGGCGGTCAGGGAGCGGACGGGACGTGACACGGGGGCCTCCGGGGGGAGGTCGGACCGGCCGCGGGCAGCCGGCAGCCAGGGGAGGGCGCGCCCGGGTGGGCGGACGGGAGCGGGGAGCGGCAGCTCGACCCGCGGGCGTCCCGGTCGGGGACGCGGACGTCGCAGCGAGGCGGTCGGCTCAGGAGCGCATGCGGCGACGGTAGGGCGACCGGCGTCCCCCGTCGAGCGGTTTAGCGCCGGCGCTGCGGGTCGTCGGCGGCCTGGGGAGCGCGGCGCGCCTGGTGGGCCTCCCAGCGCTCGCGGTCGCGGGCGCGGGCGTCGGCGCTGCGCTCCCAGCGCTCCTTGCGCCGACGCGCGCGGAGCACCTCGCGCTCCTCGAAGGTGGAGTGCTCGTCCCAGTCCCGGGCCATCGCGAGGACCAGCAGCAGGACGGCGCCGAAGATGACCAGCCCCGCGCTGACGAGGACGTCGGGGATGGCGAGGAACGCCACGACCGAGACCGCCGCCCAGACGAGGACCGCCAGCACCAGTCGCCTGTTCACACCGACCAGTATCCCCGCCCGCGCGGCCGGGGAGGAGGGACCGCCGGGGGAGGCGTGCGCCACGTCGGGGAGCCGTCGGCGGACCGCCCGCGCCCGGGCCGGTCGTCGGTGGACGACCAGGTCACACCCCCGGTGGGGGCGGGGCGACACGCCGGGAACGGCGGGTGGACACCCGGGGGAGGACCTTGCGTCCCGTCCGCCCCGGGGCCTACCGTCCGGATCGCGGTTCAACATCAAGCCGTGCATCGCACATGCCGGACTCCGCGCCGTGGTGTGGCCTCACAGCCGCTGTCCTCCGCACGGGTTCGCCCTCGACCGAGGAGCGCACCGTGACCACTCTCTCCCAGGGCCCACCCGCCACCCCAGGTCCCCTCGACGACCTGCTCACCGTCGACACGGTCCTCCTCGACGACGTCGTCCGCCTCGTGCTCTCCGGTGAGGTCGACTGCGCCACCGCACCGCTGCTGCGCCGCGCGCTCGACACCGCCTTCGCCTCCGGGCCGCGCCTGGTGACCGTGGACCTCGTGGCCGTGACCTTCCTCGACTCCGCCGGCCTGTCCGCGCTGGCCGTCGCACACCGCACCGCCGCCGCCCAGGACACCCGCCTCCGGGTCCTCGTCGGCACCCGCGCCGTCAGCCGGGCGCTGCAGGTCACCGGGCTCTGGGACCTCCTCGGCGTCGAGCAGGTCGAGCGCGGCGCCGCCTGACGGCGGACCCCCCGAGACGGGCCCCTGCGAAGGGGGCCGGTCCTCCACCTGACTGCGCGTGGCACGTCCCCGGGGAGCACACTCGGCGTCGGGGCGGGGCCGTGCCCGCCGTCGGAGCCGAGGAGGACGCCGTGCGTGACGCGGTCATCTGTGAGCCGCTGCGGACCCCGGTCGGGGGTTTCGGGGGATCCCTGCGCGACGTCCCCGTGCAGGACCTGGCCTCGACCGTCGTCAAGGCGCTCCTGGAGCGCACCGGCCTGCCGCCGGAGTCGGTCGACGACGTCGTCCTCGGGCACTGCTACCCGACGATGGAGGCGCCGGCGATCGGCCGCGTCGCCGCGCTGGACGCCGGCCTGCCGGTGACCGCCGCGGGCATCCAGGTCGACCGCCGCTGCGGCTCGGGCCTGCAGGCGGTGCTCTACGCGGCGATGCAGGTGCAGACCGGCTCGGCGGAGGTCGTGCTGGCCGGCGGTGCGGAGTCGATGAGCAACGCGCCGTTCTACTCGAACGCCATGCGCTGGGGCGTCAAGGCCGGCCCCGGCGTCCTGCTGCAGGACGGCCTGGCGCGCGGCCGCGTCACCGCCGGCGGGATCAACCACCCGGTGCCCGGCGGCATGCTCGAGACGGCCGAGAACCTGCGCCGCGAGTACGGCATCGGGCGCGAGGAGCAGGACGAGTACTCCGTGCGCAGCCACCACCGCGCCGCCGCCGCCACCGAGGCGGGCCGGTTCGCCGACGAGATCGTCCCGGTGACGATCACGGGCCGGAAGGGCGACACCGTCGTCGACCGCGACGAGCACATCCGTCCCGACTCGAACGTCGAGACGCTGGCGAAGCTGCGCCCGATCATGGGCAAGGACGACCCCGACGCCACCGTCACCGCCGGCAACGCCAGCGGCCAGAACGACGGCGCCGCGATCTGCGTGGTCACCTCGCCGGAGAGGGCGGCCGAGCTCGGGCTGCGCCCGCTGGCCCGGATCGTCTCGTGGGCCGTCGCCGGCGTCCCGCCGAAGACCATGGGCATCGGCCCGGTCCCGGCGACGGCGAAGGCGCTCGACCTCGCCGGTCTCAAGCTGTCCGACGTCGACCTCATCGAGCTCAACGAGGCCTTCGCCAGCCAGGTCCTCGCGGTGACCCGCGAGTGGGGCTTCACCGAGGCCGACTTCGACCGCATGAACGTCAACGGCTCGGGCATCTCGCTGGGCCACCCGGTCGGCGCCACCGGCGGCCGCATCCTCGCCACGCTGACCCGCGAGATGGACCGCCGCGGCGCCCGCTACGGCCTGGAGACGATGTGCATCGGCGGCGGGCAGGGCCTGGCCGCCGTCCTCGAGCGCGTGTAACACCCCGCCCGGCGTGTCCGGGGGCTGCCCGGCATGATCGGCCGGCAGCCCCCGACCCCGAGGAGAGCCTCCCCATGAGCGAGTCCACCGCCCGCGTCGCGATCGTCACGGGCGCCGCCCGCGGCATCGGTGCGGCCACCGCGCTCCGCCTGGCCGCCGACGGCTTCGCCGTCGCGGTCATCGACCTCGACGAGTCCTCGACCGCCGGCACGGTGCAGGCGATCGAGGCCGCGGGCGGTCGCGCGCTCGGGGTCGGTGCCGACGTCGGCGACCCCGAGCAGGTGCAGGCCGCCGTCGACCGGGTGGCCGCGGAGCTCGGCCCGCCGGTCGTGCTGGTCAACAACGCGGGCGTCACCCGCGACAACATGCTGTTCAAGATGACCGACGCCGACTGGGACCTGGTCATGCACGTCCACCTGCGCGGCTCGTTCCTCATGACCCGCGCCTGCCAGAAGTACATGGTGGACGCGACGTGGGGCCGCGTGGTCAACCTGTCGAGCACGTCGGCGCTGGGCAACCGGGGCCAGGCCAACTACGCGACGGCCAAGGCCGGGCTGCAGGGCTTCACCAAGACCCTCGCGATCGAGCTGGGCAAGTTCGGCGTCACCGCCAACGCGATCGCGCCGGGCTTCATCCAGACGGAGATGACCAAGGCCACCGCCGAGCGGATCGGCCGCGACTGGGAGGAGTACGTGGCCGAGCGCGCCGCGGCGATCCCGGTGGCGCGTGCCGGCGTCCCCGAGGACATCGCGCACACCGTGTCGTTCTTCGTCAGCGAGGGCGCGGGCTTCGTCTCGGGTCAGGTCGTCTACGTCGCCGGCGGCCCCCGCAACTAGCGCCCCGTGGGGGCGGCAGAGACGGCCGTTCCTGCCGCCCTCAGGACGACGGGTCCCGGTCGGGGTAGCGGGCGCGCGCCAGGGCGTAGACGCCGAACGCCGCGAACCCTCCCGCGACGACGGTGAGCAGCACCGGGCCCGCCCCCGTGCGGCCGATCGCGGTCATCGCGCCGTCGAGGCCGGTGGCGGTGGAGACGTCGGCCGTCGTCGCGGCCCGCCACAGCAGCACCCCGACGACGCCGAACGCCACGCCCTTGGCCACGTAGCCGATCCGGCCGACGACCTCGATCAGCGGCTCCCACCGGTCGGGCGCGGCGGGCAGGTCGACGTCGCGCATGAAGCCGCCGGTGACGCCGCGCCACAGCGAGTAGGCGCCCACCGCGACGATCCCGGTCGCGGCCGCCGCCACCGCGACCGCGCCGCCGGGCACCTCGAGCGTCTCCCCGGTCAGCTCGCGCAGCCGCTCGTCGGCCTCGTACTCGGCGCCGACGGCGAACAGCAGCGCGGTGGCCCCGAGGACGGCGTAGACGGCGGCCTTGGCCAGGCACTTGGCGCAGACGACCGCGGTGCGGATGCGGTGCTCGGAGTCGAGCAGGCCGTGCCACCACAGCAGCACCTCCCCGCCCTGCCACAGCGCCAGCGACAGCAGGCCCAGCCCGATGGCCCAGAGCAGCACCGATCCGCCCGGCGTGCCGGCGACGGTCTGCAGCGCGCCGGTCTGGTCGGCGTCGGTGCCGTGGGCGCCGCGCGACACCCGCCAGGTGAGCCAGGCGATGAGCAGGTGCACCACGCCGTAGGCGACCAGCCCGATCCGCGCGGCGGCGGCCAGCACCGGGTGGTCGGTGACCTCCCGGGCGGCCGCGACCGCCCGGTGCACCGGGCCGAGCAGGCGGGGCACGCTCAGGTGCGCTCGGGGTAGCGCGCCCGGACGAAGCAGAAGGCGCCGAACGCGGCGATGCCCAGGGCCACGATCGTCAGGAGCGCCTTGCCGAACGGGGCGTCGAGGACGGTCCGCAGCGCGCCGTCGAGACCCGAGGCCTTCGCGGGGTCGAAGGTGATCGCCGACCAGACGAGCAGCGCGCCGACCACACCCAGTGCCACCCCCTTGGCCGGGTAGCCGACCTGGCCGAGGCGGGTCACGGTGCGCTCCGCGGTCGGCGGGGCGGAGGCGAGGTCGATCTCCTTCAGGAAGCTCTTCTTGACGCCCTTGAGCACGTGGTGGACGCCCACGCCGATGACGACCAGGCCCGCGAGGCCGACCAGCCATCGGCCGCCGGGCCACCCGAAGACGCCGGCCGCTGTCTGCTGCTGCTGTGCCGAGCTCGACTGCCCGCCGCCGGTGGCGAACCGGAACGCGGTGTACGCCAGCGCCGCGTAGACGAGCGTCTTGGCCACGGCCTTGACCGTCTTCGTCACCGCCCGCTTGCGGGTCTCGCCCGTCGCCGACCAGCCCGACCGCCAGCGCAGCACCTCGGCGATCTGCCACAACGCCAGGGCGACCAGCCCGATGCCCAGCACCCACAGCAGCGGCTTGCCGACCGGCGAGGCGGCCAGCGTGCCCATCGCGCCGGACTGGTCGGCCGACTGCCCGCCACCGGTCCACGCCAGCTGCAGCGCCAGCCACGCGATGAGCAGGTGCACCACGCCGTAGGCGATCAGCCCCACGCGGGCCAGGGTCTCGAGAGCGTCGCTGTTCCCCGCCCTGCCGGCCGCGCCCATCGCCGTTCCCGGACCGCTCATGGAAGGCCTCCTCTCGGCTCCCCCTGCTGCGACGGACCAGCGTGGCACAGCACGGGGCCCCGTGCCCGGCCGGCGATCGGCCCACCGGACCGGTCCGCCGGGCGCGCTGCCGGATGCGGGACACTGACGGCGTGGCCAACGCGACGACGGCAGCACCCGCGCCCCTCCGCACCGAGCGGCAGACCGCCCGCCGGACGTGGCCGCTGCGCGCCGCCCTCGGCGTCGTGCTGGTCGTGCTCGCGGTGGTCGCCGTGCTGACCGGCGACCTCGGCGCGCGGCTGCTGCTCGGCGGGCTCGGCCTGCTCGCCGCCGCCCGCGGGGCCGGGCTGCTGCGCGCGGGATCGGTGCCGGCCGGCGCGGCCGCCGTCGTCGGCGGGCCGGCCGCCGTCGCCGTGGCGGTGGTGTCGGCCGCCGCCACCGGCTGGGTCCTGCTGGCCGGGGTGCCGCTGACCCTGCTGGCCGGCGCGGCCGTCGCGCTCGCCCGCGGGGGTGCCGCCCGCCGCGCCGGTGCGGCCCTGCTGGTGTGGACGGTGCTGGTCGGTGCGCTGCTCGCCGGCACCCTCGTCTTCCAGGGCACCGACCGCGCCGCCGCCGTCGCCGCGGTGGTCGCCGCGCTGGCCACCGGTCTCACCGCGGTGCCGCTGCTGGTCGCCGCCGCCGGCCTGCGCGCGGTGGCCAACACCCCTGAGCCGCCCCGCGCCGCCGGTTGCGCGGGCTGCGCCTGCTCGGGCGGCGGCTGCGGGATCCCGCGCGCCTAGCGGCCTCCCCGCCGGGCCGCCCGCGCGAGGCCGCCGCCGTTCCGCGGACGGGGCGGTGGGTAGGGGAGCGGGCGTGAGTGCACACGTCTTCGTCGTCGGCGCCGACCTCACCCGCCTGTCCTGCGACGACGTGCTCGTGCCCACCGGCCGCACCCTGCGGATCGCGCGCAGCTGGGGGGCGCTGCTGCCCGACGACCTGGTGACCACCGAGGACGTCGAGGGCGTGTGCGTCGACCTGGCCTGGAACGGCGACGAGCGGGTGCTCGAGGTCCCCGGGACCGACGCGCGGCGGGCCTGGCTGCTCGACACCGTCGACGACTGCGGCCGCGGGCTGGACTGGCTGCTCGACGGCGCCCGCGAGGCGCTGGCCGCCGTCGCCCGCCGGGAGGTGCGCGAGCCGGTGCACGGCCGGGCGCGGCGACTGGTCGGGCTGCCGGCGCTGGGCACCGGCTGGGGCGGGGCGGCGGGGCGGCGCGGGGACCTGCTGCAGCAGCTGCTCCCGGTGCTGCGCGAGGCCGCCGCCGAGCACGGCTTCGACGTCGCGCTGGTGCTGCGCGGGCCCAGCGACCTGGCCGCCGCCCAGCGCATCCGCCGCGAGGACACCGCCGGCTGGGACCTGCCCGATCCGCTGCGGGCGCTGGCCGAGCAGCTGGGGGAGCGGGCCCGGCGCGGGCAGCTCGCGCTGTTCATCGGCGCGGGGGTCAGCGCGGCGGCCGGGCTGCCCACCTGGGAGCAGCTGCTCGACGAGCTGGCCGGGCACTCGGGCCTGGACGGCGACCTGCGCGAGGGGCTGTCCCGGCTGCCGCCGCAGGACTCCGCGGCGCTGCTGGCCCGCGAGCTCGGCCGGGAGCGGCTCGAGGACTTCGTGCAGGAGCGCTTCGGCCCCGGTCCGTACGCGCTCGCGCACGCGCTCATCGCCGACCTCCCGGTGCAGGAGTTCGTGACCACCAACTACGACCCGCTGGTGGAGCTCGCCGCCGCCGACATCGGCCGCGACCTGTCGGTGCTGCCCTACGACGAGCCCCAGCCGGGGCGGCCGTGGCTGCTCAAGCTGCACGGCGACGCCGCCCACCCGGAGAGCGTCGTCCTCACGCGCGAGGAGTACCTGCAGCTGGGCGACTCGCGGGCCGCGCTGGCCGGCGTCCTGCACTCGCTGCTGCTGACCCGGCACGTGCTGTTCGTGGGCACCTCGATGCTCGACGACGACCTGATCCGCATCGCCCACCAGGTGCGCAGCGCCGTGCAGGGGTCCGACCGGGGACAGCGGACCCCGTCGGGCACCGTGCTCGCGCTGCAGGAGGACGCCGCGCGCAGCCGGCTGTGGGAGCAGGACGTCGAGACGGTCGCGATGGCGCGGGGCGACACCCCGCCGGCGGAGGCCGCGCGCCGGCTGGAGGTGCTGCTCGACCTCATCGGCTGCCTGTCCACCCCGCCGACGGGCTACCTGCTCGACCCGGCGTACCGCGGGATGCTGTCGGCCGGGGAGCTGGCGCTGGCCGACGCGCTGCAGGCGGTGTCCGAGGTCATGCCCGAGGGCGCGGCGACGCCGTCGGCGGCCGGGGAGGTCGCCGCCCTGCTGCGCCGGCTGGGCGCCGGACGCTCGGCGGGTCGGCGTGACGGCGGCCCGGACGCCGGCCCGGACGCCGCCCCGGACGACGGCGCCTCCGGCGAGGAGCCCGCCGACGCCGCCAGCGAGCCGCGCGACGACCGCCTGCAGGCCCAGCGCCCGGGCTGAGCGGTTGGCCCGTCCCCACCCGGGGAAGGGCGGGACCCATGCGTCTCGAGAACTCCCTCGCCCTGCTGACCAAGGGCTACGCCTGGCTGCCCGACCTGCGCCGGGCGCACGGGGAGCGGGCGGTCGGCACGCGGCTGGGCGGGCTGCCCGCGGTGGGCATCGAGGGGCCCGAGGCGGCGCGCTTCCTCTACGACGAGGACCACGTGCACCGCGCGCACGCCATCCCGGAGCCGGTGCAGGGCACGCTGTTCGGCAAGGGGGCCGTGCACACCCTCGACGGCGAGGCGCACCGGGTGCGCAAGGCGATGTTCGTGGCGATGCTCATGGACGGCGCCGGCATCGAGGCGCTGGTCGACCGGGCCACCGCCGCCTGGGACGACGCCGCGCGCGAGTGGGCCACCCAGCCGGAGTTCGTCGTCTTCGACGAGTCGGCGCGGGTGATCGCCGGCGCCGTCACCCGGTGGGCCGGCGTGCCGATCGACGACGCCGACGTGCCGGCGCTGACCGACGACCTCCTCGCGATGGTCGACGGGTTCGCCACCGGCGGGCCGCGGCACTGGCGCGCCCGGCGGGCCCGCGGCCGGCGCGAGGACTGGCTGGCGACGATCGTCCGCGAGGTGCGCTCCGGCCGGCAGACGACGCCGCCGGGCTCGGTGCTCGGGACGGTGGTCCGCCACCGGGACGCCGACGGCGAGCACCTCGACCCACGGGTGGCCGCCGTCGAGCTGCTCAACGTCATCCGCCCGACCACCGCCTGCGCCTGGTTCATGGCCTTCTCCGGGCACGCGCTGACCCGCTGGCCGGAGTACCGCAAGCGGCTGGCCGAGGCCGATCCGGCGTTCGCCGAGGCGTGGGCGCACGAGGTCCGGCGCTTCTACCCGTTCGCGCCGTTCATCGGCGGGCGGGCGCCGCAGCGGCTGGAGTTCGGCGGGCAGGAGATCCCGAGGAACGCGATGGTGCTGCTCGACCTGTACGGGCAGAACCACGACCCGGACCTGTGGGAGGACCCCTACGCCTTCCGGCCCGAGCGCTTCCTCGGCCGCGAGATCGGCGCGTTCGACCTCGTGCCGCAGGGCGGCGGCGACCCGCGCACCAACCACCGCTGCCCGGGCGAGCAGCTCACCGTGGCGCTGCTCGCCGCGCTGGCGCCGCGGCTGGCGGCGCTGGACGCCGACCCCGTACCGGACCAGGACCTCACCATCTCCCTGCGCCGGATCCCGGCCCGCCCCGCCAGCGGCGTGGTGCTGCGGCCGCGCTGACCTCCTCCACCGCGAGTCGTGCTCTGCCCACAGTCGTGGGCAGAGCACGAAAGCGGGAGCCGGGCAGGTTCCTCCTGCGCGCTCGTGCTCTGCCCACAGTCGTGGGCAGAGCACGAGCGGTGGGCAGACGGTTCAGGCCGTCGCGGGGACCAGCCGGTCGAGCACCGCGGGCAGCGGGCCGGGGGAGAGCACGGTGAGCCGCTGGGTGGCGCGGGTGAGCGCGACGTAGAGGTCGTTGAGCCCCCGTACGCCCTCGTCGAGCACGCCCTGCGGATCGGCGACCACCACCGAGTCGAACTCCAGGCCCTTGGCCTCACCGGGGACGAGCACCACCGGCCCCAGCGAGGAGTCCGCGCCCGGTCCCGACTGCACGTCCGGCCGCAGGGCCCCGAGCGCGGCGACGACGCCGACTAGCCGGCTCGGCGGCACGAGCACCGCCGTCGTCCCCTCCCGTCCGGCGAGGTCCGCGGCCACCTCGGCCACCCGCGCGGCGAGCCCGGCCTCCCCGGTCACCTCGGCGACCGGCGGCGTGCCGCCGGTGCGCACCGAGCGCGGGGGCGTGAGCCCGGTGCCGGTGGCGGCGAGCACGTCGGCGGCCACCTCCATGACCTCGGCCGGCGTCCGGTAGTTGACCGTCAGCTCCTCCAGCCGCCAGGCGTCGCCCACGTGCGGGCGCAGGACGGCGTCCCAGCGCTCGGCGCCGGCGAGGCTGCCGGTCTGCGCGACGTCGCCGACGACGGTCATCGACCGGGTCGGGCACCGGCGCACCAGCAGCCGCCAGGCCATCGGGGACAGCTCCTGCGCCTCGTCGACGACGACGTGCCCGAAGGTCCAGGTGCGGTCGGCGGCGGCCCGCTCGGCGGTGGTGCGCAGGTCCAGCTCGCGCTGCCGGTCGGCGAGGTCCTCGGCCGACAGCAGGTCGCCGGCGCTGAGCACCTCGGCCTCCAGGTGCTCGTCCTCGAGGTCCACCGACCGGGAGCCGTGCAGCACGTCGAGGGTCTCCTGCGCTCGGCGCAGCGCGCGCCGGCGGTCCCGGTCGGCGCGGGCGCGCTGCGCGCTGTCGTCGAAGCCGAGCAGCTCCTCGGCCTCCTCCAGCAGCGGCACGTCGGCCGGCGTCCACGCACTCCCGCGCGGGCGGTGCAGCAGCGCGCGGTCGGCGTCGGACCAGCCCGGCGTCGCGGCGGCGACGGCCGCCGGGTCGGCGAACAGGTCGGTGAGCAGCCGCTCCGGGGTGAGCACCGGCCACAGCCCGGCCAGCAGCGAGCGCACGCCGGGGTCCTCGCTCACCTCACGGCGCAGCGCGGCGACGTCCTCCCGGTCGAGCAGCTCGGCGTCGGCCTGCACGTCGCGGCCCAGCCGGTCGGCGTAGCGCCTGGTCAGCGTGTCCACGACCCGCCGCACGAAGAACGGCCGGGCCAGGTTGTGCAGCGGGTCGGCCCGGCGCGCGGCGGCCTGGGCGCGCGTGACGTCCACCGGCCGCAGCCGCAACCGGAAGCCGTCGACCTCGACCTCGCGCGGGCCGTCGGGCACCACCTGCCGGCCGGCGATCGCGGCGCGCAGCACGTCGACCATCTCCAGCCGGCCCTTGACCGCCGCGGTCTCCGGCGGCTCCTCGCCGCGCGCGTCCAGGCCGGGCCGCAGCTGGCCGAGCCCGGACAGCAGCACGCCGGTCTCGCCGAGGGAGGGCAGGACGTCGGCGATGTAGCGCAGGAAGGTCGGCGTCGGCCCGACGACGAGCAGCCCGCGGCGGGCCAGCCGCTCCCGGTGCGTGTAGAGCAGGTAGGCCGCGCGGTGCAGCGCGACGGCGGTCTTGCCGGTGCCCGGGCCGCCCTGGACGACGAGCACGCCGGCGGCGTCGCTGCGGATGATCCGGTCCTGCTCCGCCTGGATGGTCCGCACGATGTCGGTCATGCGCCCGGTGCGGGAGGCGTCGAGCGCCGACAGCAGCGCGGCCTCGCCGGTGAGCCCGGACCCGGCCAGGCCCGTGGTCAGCACCTCGTCGTCGAGGCGGACGACGGTGCGCCCGCGGGTGCGGATGTGCCGGCGCCGGACGATGCCCAGCGGGTGCACCGGCGTGGCCACGTAGAACGGGCGCGCGGCCGGCGCCCGCCAGTCGACCAGCGCGGGGTCCTGGGCGGAGTCGTCGCCGGGCAGGCCGATGCGGCCGACGTAGAGCGCCCCGCCGTCGTCGGCGCGGTCGATGCGGCCCACGCACAGCCCGGCCTCGGCGGCGTCGAAGGCGACCATCCGCTCGCCGTGGAAGCGGACGGTGGCGTCGCGCTCCTGCAGCGCCTGCGGGTCGACGGCGGGCCAGGAGATCGCCTGACGCCAGCGGCGCTCGGCCAGTTCGCGGGCGGCGTCGAGGCGGGTGTAGAGGTCGGTGACGTACTCCTGCTCGCGGGCCAGTTCGGTATCGGGGACGACGTCGGACGGGGTGGCCGGCACTGCACTTCCCTCTGCTAGGACGGGTTCCGGGCTCCGCCGCGCGGGTCGTCCCGGTGCGGAGAGCGGTCGTCCATCCTGCGCCGATCCGGGCCGCTCGTCACGTGACCTGGCGTGTCGGTTCCGGCACGAGCAGCGCCTCGAGGGCGTCGGCCAGCTCGGCGGGCCGGCCGAGCGCGCACAGGTGACCGCCGGGGACCTCGTCCACGTCGAGCCCCAGCCGCTCCCGCGCCACCCGCCGCTGCAGCGCGAGGGGGAAGAAGCGGTCGTCGCGCCCGGCGAGCACGCGGGTGGGCACGTCCGGCCAGGCGGACAGCGGCCACGGCTCGCCGAACGGCGTCCCGGACTGGTCCTCGGCGTGCTGCGCACCGGCCGCCCACACCTCCGGCGGGACGTCGTGCGAGAAGTCGGTCTCCACGTCGTCGTCCCCGGGCCGGCCCTGCGCGCGGGCCAGCCCGGCCCGGGCGGCGGCCTGGCCGACGGCTGCCCACCAGTCGCCGCCGGTCTCCCCGGGCCGGGGCACCATCGCGTTGAGCAGCACCAGCAGTTGCACCGGCCGCCGGGCGGCGACCAGCGGCACGGTCAGCCCGCCCATCGACTGCCCGACCACCACGGCGTCCCCGTCCGCGCCGTCCCCTCCTGCGACGAGGTCGTCGAGCGCGGCCGTCGCCACGGTGGCGTACGCGTCGAGCCCCGCGGCGTCGTCGTCGGCCGGCAGGTCGACGGCGACCGCGCGGTGTCCCCGCCGCTCGAGCTCGGGGACCAGCCGGTGCCAGTACCAGGCACGGCCGCCGGCGCCGGGGACGAGGAGGAAGGGGGTGCCCACGTCCTCCCGACCGGCGCCGGCCGCGGAACTCATCTGTCGCCTCAGAGGAGGTCGGCCAGCTCCGCGAGGGCCTCGGCCACCGCGTCGTCGTCGGCGGTGTTGCCCGTGATCTGCAGCGTGCCGGCGTCGGGGGCCTCGATCCCCGTGTCGTCGGACCCGGAGCCGCTGGTCAGGCCGTAGCCGTACTCGACCGAGACCTCCCAGTAGGACCAGCCGTCGGCCTCGGCGAAGGCGTAGGTCACCGACGCGTAGGCGTAGGAGGTGGGCGCGATGGCCTCCGACCAGTCGGCGTACCCGTCGTCGTCGACGTCGTAGGCGGCCGCGTCCACGTAGCCGTCGAGGTCGGAGTCGGCGCCCCACACGTCGGGCAGCGCGTTGCCGGTGGTGTCGACGCCGACCTCCTCGACGTAGCCGTCCTCGTCGCTGTCGAACGCGAACGTGTCGGCGTACCCGTCGAGGTCGGTGTCGACGGCGACCTGCTCGACGAGGCCGTTCTCGTCCCGGTCGACGGCCCAGGTGTCCTCGTAGCGGTCGCCGCTGTCGTCGAAGGCGTACAGGTCGATCCAGCCGTTGGCGTCGGTGTCGTAGGCGTTGTGGTCGTAGCCGGAGGCCGACGCGGGGCCGGCGGTGGCGAGCACGGCGGCGACCGCGGTCGCGGGGACGGCGGTGCGCAGCAGGGCGCGGGAGAGGCGGGTGCGGGGGGAGGTGGTGCGGGTCACGGCGGGGCTCCTCGGTCGGGAGCCGGGGGTCCGGCTCGCTGCGAGGACGCTCCCGCGCACCACCTGTGCGGGACTGGACGACGACTGGGGCACCCGCTTGCACCGGCGTCCCAGTGCCCTCCCAGTGCCCGGTGGCGCGAGAACGGCCGTGTCGAGGAGACCGGGTGAGGGAGAGACCGGAGCGTCCCGCAACCCGCAGGACACCTCCCCGTCATCCCGGCTGCCTACCGTCGGGGGCTCCCGGACGACAGGGGAGTACACCCATGGGCACCACCACGACCGAGCGCACCATCGAGCGCACCACCGAGCGGGCGACCTGGACCTGCCCGAACTGCCACGGCGCCACCACCACGGCCAAGAAGCGCTGCCGCGACTGCGGCACGTCGCGCTGGTGAGACCGGGGACGGGCCCGTCGTCGTGCCCGCTCCCGTTCCCCTAGTGCTCGGGTGGAGCCCCCCGCAGCCGGACCACCGCCGCACGGTGGCGCGCCCGGCCGGCCAGCCGCCACACCAGCCGGGTCCCCCGGTCCAGCCCCGCCAGCAGCCGTGCCCGCTCCGCGGGGGAGGCGTCCTCGAGGGCCAGCCCCAGCACCGTCATCTGCTCGCGTGCGCCGAGCGCCGGCCGCACGGCCCGCACGATCGCCGCCCAGTCGCGGGCCGGCAGGTGCGCCTCCAGCAGCGGCAGCAGGTCCCGCTCCTCGGCCTGCGTCTGCGCGTCCACGGCGGCCGCGAGGTCCAGGCAGGTGAGGGCGAAGGCGTCCCGGGCGGCCGGGGTGCCGGCCACCGCCCACTGCCGGGCGGCGGTGGACAGGTCGCGCAGCCGGTTGTCGACGGCGGCGCAGCGCGTGGTCCAGTCGGCGACGCGGTCGCGCGAGGGGCCGGCGAGGTCGCCGGGCAGCGCGCGCAGCAGCGCCGGCCACAGCAGGTCGCGCTCCATGGCGTGGTGGCCCAGCAGCACCCGGCCCAGCAGGTCGGCGTGCCGGGTGAGGGCGGCCGCGCGCGCGGCGTCGCCGGCCGGGGCCCAGGTCGACAGCTCGGCGAGCAGCCGCAGCTCGCGGCGGACCAGCCGGTGCAGCACGCGCTGGGAGTCGCCGGCCCTCGTGGCGACGGGGCGGACCGGAGGTGGACGGAGGGGGGCCGGAGCGACGGTCACGGGACACCTCGATGCGGCGCGGGGCGGGTCGGATACCGGATCGATCTCGTCCGGTACGTGCAGGGTAGGAGCCCGCCGGACGGGGCGACAGGGGTCCGTGCGCGGCCGGGTCCTCCCGGTTGGGGACAGGGACGCGCTCGTCCGTTACGGTCGCTGCGTGAGCGTGATCACGCGGAACTGCGTGCGCGTGAGGGGGCCGGAGTCCGCCCGGCCCATGGTCTTCGCCCACGGCTTCGGCTGCGACCAGACCATGTGGCGGGCCGTGGCGCCGGACTTCGCCGTCGACCACCGGGTGGTCACCTTCGACCACGTCGGAGCGGGCGGCTCGGACCTCTCCGCCTACGACCCGGACCGCTACGGGTCGCTGCGCGGCTACGCCGACGACCTCGTCGAGGTCGTCCGGGAGATGGACCTGACCGACGTCGTCCTGGTGGGGCACTCGGTCAGCTCGATGATCGGCGTGCTGGCGGTGCTGGCGGCGCCGGAGCGCTTCGGCGCGCTGGTGATGGTGGGCCCCAGCCCCCGCTACGTCGACGACGGGGACTACACCGGCGGCTTCAGCCGCGCCGACGTCGCCGCGCTCCTGGACTCCCTCGACAGCAACCCGGCGCAGTGGTCCGCGGCGCTGGCGCCGGTGGTCGCCGGGCCCGGCAACCCCGAGGTTGCCGCGGAACTGGCCGAGAGCTTCTGCCGCACCGACCCCCGCGTCGCCCGCGACTTCGCCCGGGTCACCTTCCTCTCCGACAACCGCGCCGACCTCCCGGAGGTCCGCGTCCCGACGCTGGTGCTCCAGTGCAGCGACGACGCCATCGCGCCGGAGCCGGTCGGCCGCTACGTGCACTCCCGGGTCCCGGGCAGCGTCTTCACCCGGCTGGCCGCCACCGGGCACTGCCCGCACCTGTCCGCGCCGGAGGAGACGGCCGCGGCGATCCGCGCCTTCCTGCGCGACACCTGATCCGGCCGTGACAGACCCAGCGGCGCACCGGGACGGGACCGGGCAGCGGGAGGAGCTCACCCGGCTGCTGGAGGAGGACCCCGCCGACCTCTACGAGAACGCCCCGTGCGGATACCTGTCGCTGGTCCCCGACGGGCGGGTGGTCAAGGTCAACCGGACCTTCTGCGACTGGACCGGCCTGGCGCCCGGCGCGGTCCGCGGCCTGCGGCTGCCCGACCTGCTCAGCGCCGGCAGCCGGGTGTTCTACGAGACCCACCTGGCGCCGCTGCTGCGCCTGCAGGGAGCGGTGCGGGAGGCGGCGCTCGACGTCGTCCGTGCCGACGGCTCGGTGCTGCCCTGCCTGGTCAACGCCATCGAGGTCCGCGACGACGCCGGCCGGCCGCTGCTGGTGCGCGCCACGGTGTTCGAGGCGACCTCGCGCCGGCGCTACGAGCGGGCGCTGCTGGCCGCGCAGCGGGCCGCGACCGAGTCCGAGGCGCGGGCCCGGACGCTGCAGCAGGTGGTCTCCGAGCTGGCCGCGGCCGGCTCGCCCGAGCAGGTCGCCGAGGTCGTCGTCCGCCGCGCACGGGCCGCGGTCGAGGCGAGCGGCGCCGGGCTGTGGCTGGCCGTCCCCGGGCCCGACCACGTCCCCGGGCAGCGGCCGGTGCCGGTGGTCCTGGCCGCCAGCGACGGGCTGCCCACCGCGCTGCTCACCGAGCTGGCGGCGGCCGCGCGGGGCGGGGCGGACCTGGTGCGCACCGGCGGGGTGCGCACGGTGCCGGTCGGGCCGGGGCTGCGCGCGGCCTGGCCGGCGCTGGCCGACGCGCTGCTGGGGGCCGGGCAGGACGCGGTGGTCGTCGTCCCGGTGTCGGCCGCCGACGACCGGCACCTCGGGGCGCTCGTCCTCGTCCTCGGCGTGGTCGGCGACAGCGAGCTGATCAGCCTGGCCGAGCCGGGCACCCGCGGATCCCTCCCGCAGGCCGACGCCGAGCTGCTGGCCACGCTCGGCCGCCAGGCCGGGCAGGCGCTGGAGCGCGTCCGGCTGAACCAGGAGACGGCCCGCCAGGCCACCCGCTCGGCGTTCCTGCTCGACGCCGCCCGGCTCATGGCCGCCGGGCACGGGGTCGCCGAGACGATCGGAGAGCTCGCCGAGCTGACGGTGAGCCGGCTGGCCGACATGTGCGTGATCGACCTGATGACCGAGGGCGGGCTGGTCGAGCCGGTCGTCGCGCACGCCGACCCGGCACGTCGCCCGCTGATCGAGGAGCTGCGCGACGTCCACCTGCCCCGCCGCGACGGCGCCCACCCGAGCGTGCGGGCGATGGTCGAGCACCGCACGGTCTGGCTGCGCGGCGTGGACGAGGCCGAGCTCGCCCGGTTCACCACCGGCCCGCGGCACCTGGAGGTCACCCGGGCCCTGGAGCTCACCGACCTCATCTGCGTGCCCCTGATCCTGGAGAACCGGCCGCTCGGGGTGATCTCGCTGGGCGCCGACGCACGGCACGGCCTGTTCACCGAGGCCGACGTCGAGACCGCCGAGCAGCTGGCCCTGCAGATGTCGCAGGGCATGGACGTCGCCCAGCGCTACGAGCTGGAGTGGCGGACCTCCCACACGCTGCAGGCCAGCCTGCTGCCGCCCGAGCCGCCGGAGGTGCCGGGGTACGCGCTGGCCGTCCGCTACCTGCCGGCCAGCCGGGGCGCCGACGTCGGCGGCGACTTCCACGACGTCGTCCCGCTTCCCGGCGGCGACGTGGCGCTCGCCGTCGGCGACGTCGTCGGCCACGACGTGACGGCCGCGGCCACGATGGGCCAGCTGCGCAGCGTCCACCGGGCGCTGCTGGTGGACCAGCCGGGGCCGGCGGCGCTGGTCGACCGGCTGCACGGCAGCTGGCCGCTGCTCGGGCTGCCGCGCATGGCCACCGCGCTGTTCGCCCGTCTGGACCCCACCACGGGGGACCTGCGGATCGCCTCGGCCGGCCACCTGCCGCCGCTGCTGGTCGCCGACGGTCGGGCCGAGCTGCTCGACGTCCGGCCCGGCCGGCTGCTCGGCGCACCGCCCGGTCCGGCGCCGGAGTGGTCGGGCCGGCTGGCGCCGGGCGCGACGCTGGTCTTCTACACCGACGGCCTCGTCGAGAGCCGCAGCGCCGACCTCGACGAGGGACTGGACCGCCTGCGCGCGGTGGCCGCCGCCGAGTCGGCCGACGGCGAGGGGATCGTCGATCCCGGCGCGCTCTGCGACCGGCTGCTCGACGCCCTGGCGGGCCCCCGCCGCGCCGACGACGTCGCCCTGCTGGTGCTGACCCGGACGGCCGCCGACCCCCTGGCGGGTCCCGCCGGCGAGGCGGACCATCGCAGCCACCGCCCCGTCGTCGGGGCCGGGTCGGAGGAGGCGGCCGTGGACCAGGCGCACAGTGACCTGACCGACGCCCTCGAGGGAGCCTGCGGGGACGTCAGCGTCTCCGGTGACGCGATGCGCTGGTCGCCCGGGCGGGCCGAGACGCCCGCCCCGCCCGTGGCCTTCCCGGCGCTCGACGTCGCCGCCGGGCTCGGCTCGGTGCTCGGCCTGGACCCCGCCGCGGTGCGCCGGCTGGTCACCGGCGCGGTGGACCGGCTGACGACGGTGGCCGGTGACGTCGCCGACGGGCTGCGCCTGCTCGCCCAGGACGCCTTCCCGAGCGACACCTCCTCCCGCGACGCCCTCTCCCGCGACGCTCTCTCCCGCGACGCCCTCTCCCGCGACGCTCGTTCCCGCGGCGCCACCCCCCGCGACGCCTTCCCCGGCGACGACGACCGCTGAGGGCCGGTGGGACCCGACGCCGTCCGGATGCGGGCCGCGGAGTGGGACATCCGACACCCCCGCGCGCGGGTGGGACACGGCGGTGACCTGTACAACCGACGGTGACAACTGCCACGCCGACGTGGGGACGTGTCCGTCATGAGCAGCAACCAGTTGACCCTGGCGCCCGCGCCGCCGTCCGAGGCAGCCGAGCGGGTCCGCCTCGAGGTCCGGGAGTTCCTCGCCGAGGAGCTCGCCGCCGGGACCTTCAGCACGCACGTGGACACCTGGCTGTCCGGCGTGGACCCGGAGTTCTCGCGGAAGCTCGGTGCCCGCGGCTGGCTGGGGATGACCTGGCCCAAGGAGTACGGCGGCCACGAGCGCACCGCGATGGAGCGCTACGCCGTCACCGAGGAGCTCCTGGCCGCCGGCGCCCCCGTGGCCGCGCACTGGATCGCCGACCGGCAGTCGGGCCCGAACCTGCTGCGCTACGGCACCGAGGAGCAGCGCAAGGAGATCCTGCCGCGCATCGCCGCGGGGGAGTGCTACTTCGTGATCGGGATGAGCGAGCCCGACAGCGGCTCCGACCTCGCCTCGATCCGCACCCGCGGCACCCGCAACGCCGACGGCGACTTCGTGGTCAACGGCGCCAAGGTGTGGACGTCGAACGCGCACCACTCCCACTACGGGATCGTGCTCGTGCGCACCGGCCCGCCCGGTGAGGGCCCGCGCGGCAAGCACCAGGGCCTGACCCAGCTGCTGGTCGACCTGTCGCTGCCGGGCATCCGCATCAACCCGATCCGCATCCTCGACGGCGGCCACCACTTCAACGAGGTCGTGTTCGAGGACGTCGTCGTCCCCGGCGACATGCTGCTGGGCACCGAGGGCGCCGGCTGGCACCAGGTGACCGCGGAGCTGGCCTTCGAGCGCTCCGGCCCCGAACGGTTCCTCTCCACCTGGCCGCTGCTGGCCGAGTTCGGCCGCCGCGCCGCCGCCACCGGCGACGCCGCGCAGCTGGCGGTGCTCGGGCGGCTGTCCTCGCGGGCGCTGGCGCTGCGTCAGCTGTCGCTGCGGATCGCCGCGGCGCTCGACCGCGGGGAGCTGCCCGACATCCCGGCCGCGCTGGTCAAGGACATGGGGACGACGTTCGAGCAGGACGTCGTCGACGAGGTGCGCCGGGTGGTCGACGTCCCGGCGTCGCTGGACAGCCCCGACCCGCTGGGCCGGGCGCTGGCCGAGGCACAGCTGCACGCGCCGGGCTACACGCTGCGCGGCGGCACCAACGAGATCCTCAAGGGGATCGTGGCGCGAGGGCTGGGCCTGCGATGAGCGACCAGGACCTGGTGGTCGAGACCGTCCGGGACATCCTCGCCGGGCACGAGCCGTTCGTCCTCTCCGCCGAGCGGCCGTGGGACGAGGGCCTGTGGTCGGCGCTGGCCGAGGCCGGGCTGACCGGCGTCGGTCTGCCCGAGGAGGCCGGCGGCTCCGGTGGTGAGCTGGCCGACGCCGTCGCGATCGTGCGGACGCTGGCCTCCGGCGCGGCCGCGGTGCCGGTGGCCGAGCAGCTGCTCGTGGCCGGCCCCGCGCTGGTGGCCGCCGACCTCGACCTGCCCTCGCCGGAGGAGCCGCTGACCGTCGCGGTCGACGGCACCGTGTCCGCCGAGCCGTCCGACGACGGCGACGGCCCGGGCCGGTTCGTGCTCACCGGCACCGCCACCGACGTGCCGTGGGCCGGCGTGGCGAGGCACGTCGCGGTGCTCGCCGCGGCGCCGCCCGGGATCGAGGGCGCGGTGCTGGCCGTCGTCGACGCCTCGGGACTGGCCGCCTCGTCGGCGGTGAACCTGGCCGGTGAGCCGCGCGGCTCCCTGGTGCTCGACGGCGTCGGGGTGCCCGGCGCGCTGCTGACCCCGGCGAAGGCCGCGCACGTGCGCGCCCGCTACGCGCTGACCCGTGCGGTGCAGATCTCGGCCGCGCTCGAGCAGGTGCTGGCCTGGACGGTGCAGTACGCCGGCGAGCGGCAGCAGTTCGGCCGGCCGCTGGGCAAGTTCCAGGCCATCCAGATGGAGCTGGCGCAGATGGCCGGTGAGGTCACCAGCACCACCGCGCTGGTCGACGCCGCCGTCCAGGCGCTCGGCCGCGGCGAGGAGACCGTCGGGCTGGCCGCGGCCGCCGCCAAGGTGCGCGCGGGGGAGGCCGTCGAGCGGGTGGCCAAGCTCGCCCACCAGGTGCACGGCGCGATCGGCTTCACGCAGGAGTACCGGCTGCACCACCTCACCCGGCGCTGCTGGTCGTGGCGCGACGAGGCCGGCACCGAGCTGGCCTGGTCGCAGGTGCTCGGGCAGGCGCTGGTCGCCGCGGGCCCCGACGACGTCTGGCCCGCCTTCACCGCCGTCGTGTGAGTCCGTGCCGGCGCCTCGTGCGGGCGCCGGCACGGGCCGTCAGACGGTCTCGGGCGCCCGCAGGTGGGCGAGCACGAGGTCGAACTCGGCGGCGTCGGTGATCTCGATCTTCATGGACCGGGCGAAGTCGTCCCGGGTGGCCCGGGCGTGGACGCGGCCGCGGTCCATGTCCTCGCGGTCCTCGAAGGTGACCGCGGAGGCGGCGCGGCCGCCTTCCCGGTCGACCATGAGGCTCACGCTGCAGAAGCCGGGGTAGTCCTCCATCCGCGGCACCAGCACGCTGCGGTAGGCGTCGAGGACGCGGTCGATGCCGGCGGGGTCGGCGCGCCACCAGGTCACCCGGGTGCAGGCGCCCGACGGTGCCTCCGACCGGCGGTGCATCACCGCGATCTCCCACTCCTGCACCTCGGCGGGGCCGCCGAGGACCTCCGCGGCCCGCTCGCGCAGTCCGCGCACCTGGTCGGCGCTGGCCCGCATCGCCTCGACGTCGGTCCACGACGAGGTGACGACGGCCCGGCCGCTCTCGCGGTCGGTGAGCATCGACAGGCCGGCACACCCGCGCATCTGGGTGAGCGCGGGCATGACCTCGTCGCAGACGAACGCGATCCCGTCGTCGACCTTCTCCGGGGTGCCGGCGACGGTGGTCGAGCGTGCGTACATGGCCGCTCCTCTCAGGGGCGGCGCTGCCCGTGCGGCACCGCCGCGGCCGCCAGCCTGCTCGCGGGGCGCCTTCCTGGGAAGAGGGGTTGCTGAGTGCGGGACGTCC
Organism: Geodermatophilus amargosae; assembly: GCF_041028265.1. GTDB lineage: Bacteria > Actinomycetota > Actinomycetes > Mycobacteriales > Geodermatophilaceae > Geodermatophilus > Geodermatophilus amargosae_A. The sequence continues at coordinate 2,664 of NZ_JABGCW010000020.1, read as the reverse complement.
GGGACCGTCGGTGAGGCTGCGGATACTGGGCGCATGCAGACCGCGCTGGTCCTCGTCCACGATGCCGACCCCTCCCGCGGGCACCGCCTGGTCGGCACCCTCCGGCCGGCGCTGGAGGCGCAGGGGCTGACGGTCGTCGTCGGGACGACGGTCGGGTCCTCCCCGCTGCTGACCGACCTGCCCGACCCCGCCGCGCTGCGCACGCTGGTGGTCATGGGCTCGGGCGCGGCCGCCTACGACGACACGGTGCCGTGGCTGGCCGCGGAACTGGCCTACCTGCGGCGGGCGGTCGACGCCGGGACGCCGGTGCTCGGCGTCTGCTTCGGCGGCCAGGCGCTGTCGCGGGTGCTCGGCGGGGTGGTGTCGGAGGCGCCGGCCGGTGAGCACGGCTTCCTCGACGTCGAGACGGACGACCCCGCGCTGGTGCCGGCCGGCCCGTGGTTCGAGTACCACGGCGACCGGTTCACCGTGCCGCCCGGCGCGGTCGAGGTGGCCCGGACGTCCCGGGCCGTCCAGGCGTTCGTGTCGGGGGCGCACCTCGGGGTGCAGTTCCACCCGGAGATCGACCCCGGCGCCTTCTCCGCGTGGGAGGAGACCTGGGAGCTGACCGGCCCGCCGCCGCCGGAGGCCGCCGCGAAGGTGCCGGGACTGCGCCGGGAGATCGCCGACCGCGAGCCGGAGGCCGCCGCGGCGTGCGCCCGGCTGGTCGGGGCGTTCCTCGCCCGCGCCGGGGCGCTGCAGGCGGAGGACGACGAGACGGCGGCGTGAGGCGGCGCCCGAGTCGATCATCGCCTGAGTGCACGGTCCTCCGGCGTGTCCGGCCGTGTCGCGTGCACGCGTCCGATGACCACGACAGGACCGGGCTCCCGGAAGGCCGCCGCGCGGGGCAGCATGCGCTGGTGAGCGCTGACCGGCACGGGCACACCCACCGCCTCGACCTCGCCGACGCCACCGTGCGGGAGTGGGACGCGATCGTCGTCGCGGCCGATCCCGAGCAGGGCATCGTGCTCGACCGCTCGGCCTTCTACCCGGGCGGTGGAGGGCAGCCGCCGGACGAGGGCGTGCTGCTGTGGGGCGGCGTGCGCACCCGGATCGCGGGGACCAGGAAGGGCGACGAGCTCTACCTGGTCCCGGTCGATGGCGACCCCGTGCCACCGCCGGGGACCGCCGTCCGCGGCGCCCTGGACGACGAGCGGCGGACCGCGCTGATGCGCACCCACTCGGGGCTGCACGTGCTGACCGGCGTCGTCCTGCGCGACTTCGGCGCGAAGGTCACCGGCGGCAACATGGAGCCGCTGACCGCGCGGATGGACTTCGACCTGGCCGAGGTGCCGCCCGACTTCAAGGACCGGGTCGCCGAGGCGGTGAACGCCGAGATCGCCGCCGACCGGCGCATCGAGGTGCGCACGCTGCCGCGCGAGGAGGCGTACGCGATCCCCGACCTCATCCGGACGGCCACCGACCTGCTGCCGCCGGACATCGAGCAGGTGCGGATCGTCGACATCGTGGGCCTGGACCTGCAGGCCGACGGCGGCACGCACGTGGCCTCGACGGCGATGGTCGGCCGCGTCGAGGTGGTCAAGATGGAGAACAAGGGGCGCGGGTTCCGCCGCCTGCGGGTACGCCTGGTCTGAGCCGGAGTCGCCCCGGGACGCCGTCGTGATCGACGAGCGAACCGGCCGGATCCGTTCTAATCTGCCGGAGTGCGGAGAGGGCCTTCCACACGGGGGGTGAGCAGCGGGGTCGATGCTGCCTGGTCCCGGCGGATCCTCTTCCTCGCCTGCCTGGTGGCCGGCTTGTACGCCCTCCTCCTCGTGGTCTCCGGCACCGCACGTGCCGACGACGAGCCGCTGGCACCCGCCGACTCGCTGCTCGGCGACGCGGCCGGAGTCGTGGCCTCGACGGTCGACGAGGTCGCCGGAGCGCCGGTCGTGGACGACGTCGCGGAGACGCTCGAGCCGGTGACCGACGCGGTCGCCGACGTTCCCGCGGAGACGCCGGCACCGGTCGTCGAGACGGTGACCGAGCCGGTCGCGCCGGTGGTCGAGACGGTGACCGAGCCGGTCGCGCCGGTGGTCGAGACGGTGACCGAGCCGGTCGCGCCGGTCGTCGAGACGGTGACCGAGCCGGTCGCGCCGGTGGTCGAGACGGTGACCGAGCCGGTCGCGCCGGTGGTCGAGACGGTGACCGAGCACGTGCCCCCGGTCGTCGAAGCCGTCGTGCCCCCGGCGGCCGATCCGGTCGCCGGCCGCGGCGTCCCTCCGGCGGCAGCAGTTGAGCGCGTGCTGCCTCCGGTGGCGGCGCCGGTGGTCGAGCGCGTGCTGCCGCCTGTCGCGGCGCCGGTGGCGTCCGCCGTCGGGCGCGTCGTCCCCTCGGTCGTCGAGGAGGTCGTGCCTCCGGTCGTGGAGGCGGTCGTGCCTCCGGTGGGGCCGGCGGTCGGACCTGTCGCGCGTCCGGTGGTCGAGCACGTGTTGCCGCCGACCGCATCGCCGGTCGCCCAGGGCGCCGTGCCGCCGGTCCTGCGACCGGCGGTGCCGGTGGTCGACCACGTCGTGCCTCCGGTCGAGGCACCGGTGGGGCCTGTCACGCGTCCGGTGGTCGAGCACGTGTTGCCGCCGACCGCGTCGCCGGTCGCCCAGGAGGTCGTGCCTCCGGTCCTGCGTC
>NZ_JABGCW010000019.1:0-78907 GCF_041028265.1 Geodermatophilus amargosae | reverse complement strand
CGGTCTTCCGGGGCGCCGCCGACTTCGACCTCGAGCTGCTCGAGAGCCGCACGCTCGACGGCCGCATCCAGGAGCTCGTCTACCGGCCCACCCTCCACTGACCCGTGCGGAACCGGCTCGTCCCCCGCGATCACTGGGAGTGGCGCCAGCTCCGGCCGTCGCGGGCGATCAGCGAGTTGGCCTCCGGCGGTCCCCACGTGGCCGCCTGGTACAGCGGGATGGGCCGCTCGTCGCCCGCCCAGTACCGCATCACCGGGTCGACGATGCGCCAGGACCGCCCGACCTCGTCGGCGCGGATGAAGAGGGTGGGGTCACCGATCAGTGCGTCGAGGATGACCCGTTCGTAGGCGTCGGGGGACTGCTCGTCGAAGCTCTCGTAGGAGAAGTCCATGGAGGCCTTCTGCACGCGGAAGGCGTGCCCGGGCACCTTGGCGCCGAAGCGCAGGCTCAGTCCCTCGTCCGGCTGGACGCGCACGATGAGGGCGTCGGGCTCCAGTCCCTGCCCCCTCCCGGGGAACAGCGGGAGCTGCGGGGGCCGGCGGAACTCCATGGCGACCTCGGTGAGCCGGGCGGGCAGCCGTTTCCCGGTGCGCACGTAGATCGGTACACCCGTCCAGCGCCAGTTCTGGACCTCCAGCCGCATCGCCACGAACGTCTCGGTCGCGCTCAGGGGGTCGACCCCGGGCTCGTCGCGGTAGCCGGGCATCAGGTCCTCGCGCGTGCCGCCACGGGTGTACTGGCCGCGCACCGCGTTCGCCGCGATCTCCGCCTCCTCGTCCAGCGGTTGGATCGCGCGCAGCAGCTTCACCTTCTCGTCGCGGATCGCCTCCGGGTGGAACGACGTGGGTGGCTCCATGAGGAAGAGGGAGAGGACCTGCAGGACGTGGTTCTGGACGATGTCGCGCATGGCGCCGGTGGTCTCGTAGAACCCGCCCCGCTCGCCGACGCCGAGGGTCTCGGCGACGGTGATCTGCACGTTGTCGACCCAGGTGCGGTTCCAGATGGGCTCGAAGATCGAGTTGGCGAACCTCAGCGCGAGCAGGTTCTGGACGGTCTCCTTGGCCAGGTAGTGGTCGATCCGGAAGATCTGCTCCTCGACGAACGCCGACGACAGTTCCGTGTAGAGCTCCCGGGCGCTGATCTCGTCCCAGCCGAACGGCTTCTCGACGACCGCGCGGACGAAGCCGTCGCCGACGGGTACGGACAGCCCCGCCTTGCCCAGGCTCATCGCGATCGGCCCGAACAGGCGCGGCGGTGTGGCGAAGTAGTGGACCCGGTTGCCGCTGGTCCCGTGCCGGTCGTCGCACTCGGCCAGCACGTCGGCCAGGTGCTGGTAGGTGGCCGGGTCGTCGTAGTCGCCGTGGACGTAGCGGGCTCCCGCCGTGAGGTCCGTCCACCGAGGGTTGTCCTTCCCGGACACGCTGCGCCGGCACAGGTCCCCGAACTCGGCGTCGGTCATGGGGGTGCGGGCGACGCCGACCAGCGCGACCTCGGGAGGCAGCGCCCCGTAGCCGGCCAGCCGCTCGAGAGCCGGCAGCAGCTTGCGGGCGGTGAGGTCACCGGAGGCGCCGAAGATCACCAGGACACACGGCGGGGAGCGGCGATCCGCGTCGACGTTCATGCGCTGCGAGCATGCCCGGATCGGGCGACTCCCGACAGGGTCGACCCGGCGGCGGCCGGCGGCTCCACGTCTGCGCCGAGGGCCGGCGTTCCGGCGTGCCGCCCGACGCCGGCCGAGGAGGCCCGGGACGAGCACCTCGTCGTCGACGGGGTCGTGGGCGGACGTGGGCTGGTCGGGTCGGCCTCCTGCCGTCGGTGCGCCGCCTCGGGTGTGGCGGGCGAACGCCCGCAAGGCGGTCCGCCAGGTCTGCCCGGGCGGTGCCGGCGACGAGGACTCCGGTCCGCCCGGTGGCGACGAGGGTTCAGGCACCGACCGCCGTCACCGTCAGCGTGCCCCGTGCCGCCCGGAGAGGCCTTCGACCCGGCTCCTCCGCGCCGCGTCCGTCGCCGAACCCGGCCTCGGTCCGGCGCAGCGGACGCGCCCCCCGGGGCACCAGGAGCCCCCGGAACACCTCGCGCTGCGTCGGCCCGGTGCCCGCCCGGCGCGGCGTCAGGTGAACGAGTGCACGCCGTCGAGCAGGCCGGCAGCCCCAGCCGACCCGGCCAGGCCAGCTCCCGCCCCTCCTCGGCGGCGGTGACCGTGAGGCGGGAGGTCGTGCCGCAGCCACCGGGCGGGACGATGCGCACCTGCAGGCGCCGGCCCTTCCGCAGGTCGCCGGTCAACTCGGGCATGAACGGGTTCCAGGCCCCGTAGGCCGACGTGTCGGTCACCACCTCCACCACGGAGGCGGGCGGCGCGTCGATGGTCCTGGTCACGCTGATCTCTCGCACGGGGCTCCAGGCCGGTCGGTGGCTGACGGTGTGGCCACCGACCTTCGACGGCGTCGGCCGCGTCGAGTCCGATCCGTCGGAGCGGGTTCTGGCCGGCGACGGTCCGGCCGCGTCAGGAGTCGGCCAGCCATGAGAGCAGGCGGCCCCGGGACCAGCAGCGGCCGACGGCCTCGGCGGGCCGGCCCGCCCGGTCCAGCACGGCCACGCTGACGATGCTGTGGCCGGAGGCGCGGCGGTCGCCGAGGGTCGGTACCGACGGCGCGACCCCGACGCCCTCCGCCGACACCCACGCCACCGTACGGCCGGCCGCCGCCTCCTCGAGCCGCTGCAGGAAGCGCCGACGGCGCTCGGGCGGGAGGCGCGACAGCGCCCACGTCGTCGTGACGACGGGCAGGGCGTGCGCGGGCACCCGGGCGAGGGCGTCGGGCAGCAGGTCGACGACGTCGCCCCGCAGCAGCAGCGGAGGCGCCGTCGCCGCCAGCGCGAGCTCCGCGTCGAGCCTCGCCCTCCGCTCCGGCTGGTCCGGGGGGATGCAGGCGCGCAGCCACCGGACGTCGTCCGCGTCGGTCACGTCGAGCGGATCGACGTCGACGCCGACCCGTGCGACGACCGGCGGGATCGCCCGCGCCGGGACGGGGCGGTCGCCCACGGTCGAGCACGACCGCTGCACGGGGGAGGAGCGGTCGCCCAGGAACGGTCCGTCGCCGAACGTGATGCCCACGCGGTCGACGGTCAGGTTCAGCCCGGCCGAGCAGCCGACGTCCACCAGCCCGACCGCGTCCGCGCCCGCCCGGCGCGCCGCCTCGGCGACGGCCGGGTACAGCACGGCGCAGCGGCCGGTCTCGTCGGGACGCGTGCGCCGGCGAACCGCGATGTCCACGACCGCGTCGGTCGTCCCGAGCACCGTGCCGATGGCCGCGTCGGCCGCGGGCTCGCCGTCTCCCGCGGCGTAGGCCGCGGCGAGCGCCGGGGCGCGCCCGGCGAGGGCGAGGTCGTGCAGCGCCGCGAGGACCACGGCGGGGTGCCGCCTGCGCGCCGGCACCGCCTCGAGGGCGCGCAGTGCCTCGACGGACCGGCTCAGGGCGACGGCGACGCGCTCGTACAGCGGCGAGGTCCCGGCGACGTCCACCTCGCCGAAGCGCCGGTACACCTCGGCGAGCGTGCGGGTCCTGCTCACGGGGTGCCCGCTCAACGCAGGGCGGGTGTCCGGTTGGCCAGCTCGAGGAGCACGTCGGCGTGGCACGGCTCGTCGACGGGGCACCAGCACGCCAGGTCCCGGCCGGCGAGCAGCCGGCGGGCCTGCTCGGCGTGGACGCCGGCGGCCCACCGCCGGTACCACTCCACGGCGGTGGCCCGGTCGGGGCAGCGGACGACGTGGGCGCCGTCGGCGTGGTCGCCCGGCTCGCGGTGGGTGGCGACGGGCCAGGTGGTCCCGTCGTCGCCGGCCGGCCACATGTACGTCTCGCCGACCCGGAACGGGTTGCCCCAGCGCGACGGGCGGGCGACGACGACGGTGCCCGGCGGCTTGCGCCAGCCGCGGGCCCGGGAGAGCTGCACGCGCCTCGGGGTCCTCATGCGCCGATGCTGCCCGCGGGGTGTGACAGGACCGCGCCGGCGCCCCCGTCACACTGGGGGTGCTCGGCCGACGCGCGCCGGCGACGACCGAGGAGGCTCCCATCCCGACCGACCAGATCCTGGACGAGGCGGCGCGGGTCGCCGACCTGCTGCTCGAGGTCCAGACCCGCGTGAACGCGCAGATCGACGACACGCTGTCGGAGCTGCTGCCCGGCGTCCGGCAGCAGCTCGGGCTCGCGCCGGACGGCGACGCCGACCTGTCCGGCCTGGTCAACGCCCGCATCACCGGACTGAGCGTCGTCGTCACCCCGGCGTCGGTCGCCACCGTGGTACCGCTCTCGGCGGCGTCGGCGGCCACGACCGGAGCCGCCCGCCGCGCCGTCACCCGCATCCTCGCCGGCGACGACGACCGCCTCGCCGTCATCGCCGGCCCCTGCTCGATCCACGACCCGGCCGCCGCGACCGAGTACGCCGCCTTCCTCGCCCGCATGCGCGAGCGGCACGGCGCGGACCTCGAGATCCTCATGCGGACCTACACCGAGAAGCCGCGGACCGAGGTCGACTGGAAGGGGTTCGCCTACGACCCGTTCCTCGACGGGTCCAGCCGGATCAGCGTCGGGCTCGTGGCCACCCGCATGCTCATGGCCCGCATCACCGACCTCGGCGTGCCGGTGGCCGCCGAGCCGCTCAACGCGCTCACCCCGCAGTACGTCAACGGCCTGGTCACCTACAACGGCGTCGGCGCGCGCAACGTCACCGACCAGACGGCGCGGGAGCGGGTGTCGGGCTTCTCGTCCGTCATCGGCTTCAAGAACTCGCCCGAGGGCAGCATCGACGCCGCGATCTCGGCCGTGCTGACCGCCCGGGCGGCCCACGAGTTCCTCGGCGTCGACGCCCACGGGGTGTCCGCCCAGCTGTCGACCACCGGCAACGACACCGGCCACGTCATCCTCCGCGGCGCCAAGGACGGCCCCAACCACTCCGCCGTGCACGTGGCGGAGACGAAGCGGAAACTCGCGGCGCGCGGGCTGCCCGAGGTGGTCGTCGTCGACGCCTCGCACGGCAACAGCCTCAAGGACCACCGCCGCCAGCCCGGCGTCGTGCGGGACCTCGCCGGGCAGGTCGCCGGCGGGGAGCAGGCCATCCGCGGGGTGATGATCGAGAGCAACCTCGTCGAGGGCCGGCAGGACCTCGACCAGCGGCACCCCGAGCGGCTGCAGTACGGCGTGAGCGTCACCGACTCCTGCGTCGACCCGGCCACCACCGAGGAGCTGCTCGCCGAGCTGGCCGGGGCGGTGCGCGCCCGCCGCGGATAGCCCCTTGACGTCACGGATCGGACGGCTGTCCGATGCGGGACGTGGCCCGAGGAACGGAGCGCCCGTGAGGATCTCGATCGACCGCTCGCTGTGCCAGGGGCACGGCCGCTGCTACGACCTCGCGCCGGACCTCTTCGGGGCCGACGACGAGGGCTACTCCGCCCTCCTCGTCCCGGACGGCCGGGTGGCCGCCGAGCTGGAGGACGACGCCCGGCTCGCCGCCGACAACTGCCCGGAGGCCGCGGTACTGCTGCACCAGGACGCGCTGCTCCAGGACGCGCTGCTCCAGGACGCCGGCACCGAGGAGGCCGCGCGGTGAGCGTCGACGACCGCTTCACCTCCGACCCGGCGTCACTGCGCTCCGACCCGGCCCTGGGCACGTTCAGCGAGATCGTCCGCGGCCCGGTCACCGACTGGGCCACCGACTTCTCGCACACCGACGAGGAGTGGGCGCAGGGCGCCATCGGCATCTGGGACGACCTGCGGCAGCGCTGCCCGATCGCGCACACCGAGCGCTTCGGCGGCGCGTGGCTGCCCACCCGGTACGAGGACGTCGCCGCGGTCGCCCACGACACCGAGCACTTCTCCTCGCGCGGGATCATCGCGGGCAACTTCCGGCCCCCGCGCGCGCTGGCGCCGGTCGGCGGCACCCCGCCGATCTCCTCGGACCCGCCGTTCCACCACGACGCCCGCAAGCTGCTCCTGCCGGCGTTCACCAAGAACGCGGTGAGCCGGCACGAGGAGAGCACCCGCGCGTTCTGCTCCTCGCTGGTCGACCGGTTCGCCGGGCGGGACGTCGTCGACGCCGCCGCCGACTACGCCCAGCACGTCCCGGTGCGGGTCATCGCCGACATGCTGGGCTTCCCGCCCGAGGACGGGCCGCGGTTCCGGCGGTTCGTGGAGAACGCGCTCGAGGGCATCGACCTGCCGCCCGAGGAGCGCCTGGCGCGCAGCAGCTCCCTGTTCGAGTACCTGCTCGTCCAGATCCGCGACCACCTCGAGCACCCGCGCGAGGACCTGACCACCTACCTGCTCGAGGCCGAGCTCGCCGGCCGCAAGCTCGAGCCGGCGCACGTCGCCGGCACGATGGCGCTCCTGCTCATCGCCGGCATCGACACCACCTGGAGCGCCATCGGCGCCTCGCTGTGGCACCTGGCCGGCCACCCGGAGGACCGGCGCCGGCTGGTCGCCGAGCCGGAGCTGCGGCCGACGGCGGTCGAGGAGTTCCTGCGCGCCTACGCCCCGGTGACCATGGCGCGGCTGGTGAAGGACGACGTCACCTGGCACGGCGTGGAGATGAAGGCCGAGGACTGGGTGCTGCTGTCCTTCTCGGCGGCCAACCGCGACCCCGCGCAGTTCGAGCGCGCCGACGAGGTGCTCGTCGACCGGCGGGTCAACCGGCACGCCGCCTTCGGCCTGGGCATCCACCGCTGCGTCGGGTCGCACCTGGCGCGGATGGAGCTGCGGGTGGCCCTGGACGTCTGGCTGGACCGGGTGCCGGAGTTCTCCCTCGCCGACTCCGCGGCGGTGCGCTGGTCGACCGGCCAGATCCGTGGTCCGCGCGCGCTGCCGCTGCGCATCGGCTGAGGTGACGGGCCCGGTCGGTCCGGGCCCGTCACCGCTCAGCGGGACAGCAACGACCGCAGTGCGCCGACGACGACGTCGGGACGCTCCTCGGCCATGAAGTGCCCGGCGTCCACGGTCCGGTGGTCGAGGTCGGCGGCCCACGCCCCCCACAGCGCGGCGGCGTCGAAGCCGAGCGCGGCGCCCCAGTCCTGCTGCAGCACGGTCACCGGCATGGACAGCCGCCGGCCGGCCGCGCGGTCGGCCCCGTCGTGCTCGAGGTCGACGCCGGCGCTGGCCCGGTAGTCGGCGACGATCGAGTCCACCCGCGCGCGGCAGGCCCGCAGGTACTCGGCGCGCACGTCGGCGGGGAACAGGTCCGCGCTGCCCCAGGCATCGAGGAAGGACCCGAAGAACTGGTCGGCGGTGGCCGCGACCATCGCCTCGGGCAGCCCCGGCGGCTGGGCCATGAGGTACAGGTGCCAGGCCACCGCCGCCCGCACCCCGTGCAGGATGTCCCAGGAGTCGAGGGTGGGCAGCACGTCCACGGAGCACAGGTGGGTGACGACGTCGGGGGAGTCCAGGCCGGCGCGGATCGCCACCAGGGCACCGCGGTCGTGGCCGGCCAGCGCGAACCGCTCGTGGCCCAGCGCCCGCGCCGCCGCGACGACGTCGGCGGCCATCGTCCGCTTGGCGTAGGTGTCCGGGCCGGTCGCGGCGGGGGCGTCGCTCGCGCCGTAGCCGCGCAGGTCGGGACAGATCACGGTGCGGCCGGCGGCGAGCTCCGGCGCCACGTGCCGCCACATGAGCGACGTCTGGGGGAAGCCGTGCAGCAGGACGAGGGCGGGGCCGCTGCCGCCCACCGCGGCGGACAGCTGCACGCCGTCGACGCCGGGGAGCCGGACGCGGTCGAAGCCGGGGATCTCGGGGGTCATGCCGATCACCCTCGGCGCGGGCGATGAGCGATCGATGAGCGTCTCGTTCGGGGTGCTCGGACCGGTGACGGCCTGGGACGGCGCCGGGCGGCCGCTGCCGCTGGGCGGCCCGCGACACCGTGAGCTCCTCGCCCGGCTGCTCGTGGCCCGCGGCCGTGTCGTCCCGGTGCCGGTCCTGGTGGACGACCTGTGGGACGTCCCGGGCGACGGCGCCGTCGCCGCCGTCCGCACCTTCGTCGCCGCGGTACGCCGGGCGCTGGAGCCGGACCGTCCGGCGCGCACGCCCGCGCGGCTGCTGGTCACCGAGGGGCCCGGCTACGCGCTGCGGCCGGGTGCCGACGCCGTGGACGCGTGGCGGGTCGAGCGCACGCTGGCCACCGCCGCGGACCTCCCCGCGCTGGAGGAGGTCCTCGCCGCCTGGCGCGGTCCGGCGCTGGCCGACGTCGGCGACCGGCCGTGGGCGGCACCGGACCGGGCACGCTGGGCGGAGCTGCACGACACCGCGGTGGAGCGGGCGGCCGCGGCACTGCTCGACCTCGGCCGCCCCGGGGACGCCGTCCCGCGGCTGGACGCGCACGTCACCGGGCACCCGTGGCGCGAGGAGGGCTGGCGGCTGCTCGCGCTGGCCCTGTACCGCAGCGGGCGGGCGCCGGACGCCCTGGCGGTGCTCCGCCGGGCGCGCGCCCGGCTGGCCGGTGAGCTGGGGCTGGACCCCGGTGAGCGGCTGGTCGAGCTGGAGGCGCAGGTGCTCCGCCGCGACCCGGCCCTCGACCGGCGCCCGGCCGGAGCCGTCGAGGCGGTGTGGGCGCGGGCCGCGGGGAGCTGGGAGCGCACGGTCGGGGCGAGGGCCCGGCTGGAGTCGTCGGTGACGCTGCTCGGCGCGCTGGCCGTCAGCGGCGCGGCCGGGCTCACCGCCGCCCGGGAGCAGCGCCTGGCCACCGTCGCCGCGGCCGAGGAGCTCGGCGACCCGCTGCTCACCGCCCGCGTCGTCGGCAGCTTCGACGTCCCGTCGGTGTGGACCCGCTCCGACGACCCGGAGGGTTCCGCCGCGCTGGTGGCCGCGGCCGGACGGGCATTGGACCGGCTCCCGCCGGACGCGCCCGCGCCGCTGCGCGCCCGACTGCTGACCACCCTGGCGGTCGAGTCGCGCGGCCTGCCCGGCTCCCGGGGACCGGCCGCGGCGCGGGCGGCCGAGGAGCTGTCCCGCGCCGGCGGCGACCCGGCCCTGCTGGCCTCCGCGCTCGGCGCCGTCTACCTGCACACCTCCCACCGCGCCGGGCTCGCCGCGGAGCGCGACGCGATCGGCGCCGAGCTGGTGGAGCTGGCCGGCCGTGCAGGCCTGGACACGCACCTGGTGCTCGGCCACCTCGTCCGGCTGCAGGCCCGTACCGCACTCGGCGACCTCGCCGGCGCCGCCGGGCACGCCGACGCCCTCGACGAGCTCGCCGTGCGGTCCGAGCGGCCGCTGGCGGCGGTGTTCACCACCGGCTGGCGGGCGCTGCGCCGCGTGCTGGAGGGCGCGCCCGACGCCGAGGACCTGCTGACCGCGGCGCTGCGCCCGCTCGGCGACGCCGGCATGCCCGGCGTGACCGAGGGCCTCCTGCCGCTGGCGCTCACCTGCCTGCGCGTGGGGCGCGGCCGGCCGGCCGGTCCGGTCGGCGACGCCGGCCCGTACGCCCCGTGGGTGCGGCCGCACCTGCTGCTCGCGCAGCACCGGACCGCCGAGGCGGCCGCCGCGCTGCGGGACCTGCCCGGCCCGCCGCCCGGGCTGCTGCTGGAGGCGCTGTGGGTGCTCGCCGGCCGCGCCGCGCTGGCGGTGGGCGACCGGGAGCTGGTGCGGCGGTCGGCCGGCGCCCTGCTCCCGGCCGCCGGGGAGGTCGCCGGCGCCGGCAGCGGGCTGCTCACCGCCGGCCCGGTGGCGGCGACCCTCGCCCTGCTGGGGGACTGAGCGTCAGACCTCGACGGCGGTGCCGCAGACGCCCGGCGCTGACGTGGCCACGGGCGCCGGGTCGACCACCCCTGCCCGTACCCCCGATCGCGGGACGAGGGGCTCGGATCCCCCCTCCGGGTCATCCACCCGGGCGCTCCACGTGTCGATCGAGCAGGAGGGACGTCGATCGACGGGAGTGTCAGATGGGATTGTTCGCCTGCTCGCACGGACGCTACGGCGACTGCCGGACCTGCGACATCGTCGCGGCCGAGGAGCGCACCGCCGCGGCGGTCGAGCGCCAGACAGCCGCCGTAGAGGCAACCGCGACTGCTGACGCGCAACGTGAAGTTCAGCGACGTGCCGAGCAGGAGGCGCGCGACCGAGCCGACGCCGAGGCACGCCGGGAGGCGCGTGTCGCGCGAGAGGCGCAGGAGCAGGCGCGCCTACGGGCCGAGGTGGACGCGGAGGTCGACCGGCAGATCGCCTACGAGCGGGAACTGGAGCGGCAGGAGGAGGAGCGCGCGCGCCGGGACGCCGAGGATCAGTCCGCGCGGGATGCGTTCGAACTGTCCCGTCGGGTGGAGCGGGCGCTGGCCGTCGCTGAGACCGAGGCGATGGCCGAGGGGCGGACGCTCACCCCGGTGCAGAGGCTCGACGTCCGCGACGCCGTGGAGGCGGAAGTCGAGGCAGAGCGTGGACGTCTGCGCCGCCTCATCGCCGAGCGGGAGGCGGCGCGGCAGGCGCAGGAGCGTGCCGAGCGTGAGGCCCGGGAGGCGGCGGAGCGCGAGGAACGCGCCCGCCAGCGGGCCGAGCAGGAGGCCCGGGAGCGGGAGGCGGCGCGGCTGGCCGCGATCCGCGCTGCCGAGGACGAGGAACGAGCTCGTATCCGTGCGCACCAGCAGTCTCTGATCGCTGCGACCAAGAAGCGCCTCATGCTGGGGCGCAACGTGTTCGTCGGCGCCTCGGTGGCGCTGAGCGTGTACGCCACCTGGGTGGACCTCAGCTCGGTGTTCGCACTTGCCGGGGCCGCCGTGCTGACCCTCTTCCTGTACGAGTTCTACGACGGCAGGGCGACGGACCGCGAGCAAGGGGGGCGGTACAGCGGAGCAGAGGCGGCCGGCGCGCTCGCGTTCGCGGTGAGCTGTGAGCTGGTGGTCCGTGCCCTGCCCTGGCACCACCCCACACCGGTCGACCACCTACTGCTGGCTGTGGCCGCAGGGATCGCCGTGATGCCGCTGGTCTACCGCTCCAACCACGTGCCGCAGATCACGCCAGGCACGTTCGACACCGTGGTGATCGCACCCCTGCGGAAGCCGGAGCCGCACTCCCACATCGACCGGCCGATCCCACCCGTCCCGCCCGTGCGCCGCGGCTGAGGCTCGGGCGAGCACCCGCTCCCCCGAGGGCAGTGGACACGTGGTGCCCCGGTGGACGCGCTGCCGGCCCTTCTCGGCGGGCGTCAGACCTCGACGGCGGTGCCGCAGACGCCGCAGACCTCCAGCTGGTGACGTCCCCACCGGGCGACCGGCACGAAGAACACCGTGAGCTGGCGGGACTGCCGCACCCGCGACCACCGGGTGGTGTTCCCGCACCGCGGGCAGGTGCGGACCTCCCCGGGGCCCAGGTCCTGCACCTTGGTGCCGAAGCCGAAGAGGAAGAACACCAGGCGAGCGTAGGCGCCGCATCCGGTTCGGGCCGGGCGTGGCAGGCTCGACCCCGTGGTCCGGGTCGGTCTGGTGCTGGGGGGTGGCGGCGTCGTCGGGCAGGCGTACCACGCCGGTGTCCTGGCGGTGCTGCAGCACGACACGGGCTTCGACGCCCGCACCGCCGACGTCGTCGTCGGCACCTCGGCCGGGTCCATCACCGGCACCCTGCTGCGGGCCGGTGTCTCCCCGGAGGACCTCGCGGCCTGGACGGTCAAGGCGCCGCTGTCCGGCGACGACGACGTGCTGAAGACCATGGCCGCCACCGCCGTCCCCGAGCTCGCGCCGTTCAACCCGCTGTCGGTGTTCCGCCGGCCGATGCGGCTGCCCGGCCCGCCGCTGGTCGCCCGGGCGCTGGCCCGCCCGTGGCGGTTCCGGCCCCTGGCCGCCGGCATGACGCTGCTGGCCCCCGGCCGGCACGACATCGTGTCCCAGCTCGGCGCCCTCCGCGAGGTCGAGGGGCCGACCTGGCCCGAGCGCGACCTGTGGATCACCGCCGTGCGCCGGCGCGACGGGCGCCGCGTCGTCTTCGGCCGCCCCGGCGCGCCGCCGGCACCGGTCCACCTCGCCGTCGCCGCCTCCTGCGCGGTGCCCGGGTACTTCGCGCCGGTCCGCATCGGGAAGCACTCCTACGTCGACGGCGGGGTGCACTCGGCCACCAACGCCGCCGTGCTGCGCAGCGCGGGCGTCGGCCTCGCCGTCGTCGTCGCGCCGATGAGCGGGTCGCCGGGGTGGCGCCAGGACCTCACGGCGGCGATGCGCCGGTTCGCGCAGCGCCACCTGGACCGGGAGGTCCGCGCCCTGCGGGCGGCCGGCATCCGCACCGTCACCTTCACCCCCGGCGCCGCCGAGCAGCACGTCATGGGCGCGGACATGATGTCGCGCGACCGCGTCGAGGAGGTCCTGCAGCAGTCGTTCCTGCAGGCCGGTGCCCACGCCGCGACCCCCGAGGTGGCCGCCGTGCTGCGCGAGGCGGCCGACCGCGGCCAGGTGTGACCGGCGTCCAGCGACTAGGTTCGGTCCCTGACAACGTCGCCGGTGGCCAGGGGGTCGAGCGTGGGCAGGTCGGTGCTGGTGACCGGCGGCAACCGGGGGATCGGGCTGGCCATCGCCCGCTCCTTCGCCGAGCAGGGTGACTCCGTGGCGGTCACCCACCGCGGCAGCGGCGCCCCGGAGGGACTGTTCGGCGTGCAGTGCGACGTCACCGACGCCGCGGCCGTCGACCGCGCGTTCACCGAGGTGGAGGAGCACCAGGGTCCGGTCGAGGTGCTGGTGAGCAACGCCGGCATCACCCGCGACGGGCTGCTCATGCGGATGAAGGAGGACGACTTCACCGACGTCCTCGACGCCAACCTCACCGCCGCCTACCGGGTGTCCAAGCGCGCGGCCGCGAAGATGGTCCGCGCGCGCTCCGGCCGCATGGTGTTCGTCAGCTCCGTCGTCGGGCTGCTCGGCTCGGCCGGCCAGGCGAACTACGCCGCCAGCAAGGCCGGCCTGGTCGGGCTCGCCCGCTCGATCGCCCGCGAGCTCGGCAGCCGCAACGTCACCGCCAACGTCGTCGCGCCGGGGTTCGTGCGCACCGACATGACCGCGGAACTGCCGGAGAAGCGGCAGCAGGAGATCCTCGGGCAGGTGCCGCTGGGCCGGTACGCCGAGGCAGACGAGATCGCCGCCGTCGTGCGCTTCCTGGCGAGCGACGCGGCCGGCTACGTCACCGGGGCGGTCGTCCCGGTCGACGGCGGACTGGGGATGGGGCACTGATGAGCGGGATCCTCGAGGGCAAGAAGGTCCTCGTCACCGGCGTGCTGACCGAGGCGTCGATCGCCTACGCCACCGCGCGGATCGCCCAGGAGCAGGGCGCCACCGTCGTCCTGTCCAACTTCGGGCGGGCGCTGTCGCTGTGCCAGCGGATCGCCAAGCGGCTGCCGCACGAGGCGCCGGTCGTCGAGCTCGACGTCACGGACACCGAGCACCTCGCCACGCTGGCCGACCGGCTGCGCGAGCACGTGGGCGACTCGCTCGACGGCGTCGTCCACTCGATCGGCTTCGCACCGCAGGAGGCGATGGGAGAGGGCTTCCCCGAGGTCGCCTGGGAGCACGCGGCGACGGCGTTCCAGGTCTCGGCCTGGTCCTACGCCTCGCTCACCCAGGCCTGCCGGCCGCTCCTGGCGAACCCCTCCTCGGTGGTCGGGCTCACCTTCGACGCCTCGGTCGCCTGGCCGGTCTACGGCTGGATGGGCGCGGCGAAGGCGGCGCTGGAGTCCACGTCCCGCTACCTCGCCCGCGAGCTCGGCCCCGAGGGCGTGCGGTCCAACATCGTGGCCGCCGGCCCGCTGCGCAGCATGGCGATGAAGTCCATCCCGGGCAGCGCCCAGTTCGAGGAGGCGTGGGAGGGCCGCGCCCCGCTGGGCTGGTCGGTCACCGACACCGAGCCCGCCGGCAAGGCCGTCGTCGCCCTGCTGTCGGACTGGTTCCCCGCCACCACCGGCGAGATCGTCCACGTCGACGGCGGCTTCCACGCCGTGGGCGTCTAGCCGCATCCGTTCCCGCACCACCCCGAGAAGAGAGTCCGTGCCGCGCGCCACCGTCGACCTGAACCCCGGCCAGCGTCCCGACGAGGACCCGTCGCTGGCCGTCCGCAACAACGGGGGGACGCCGCCGGCGGCGGCCCCCGCCCCGGCCGGCCGCCGCGAGGCGCTGCTGGTCCTCTCCTTCGGCGGCCCGCAGGGGCACGACGACGTCATGCCGTTCCTCGAGAACGTCACCCGAGGCCGTGGCGTGCCGCGTGAGCGGCTGCTCGACGTCGCCGAGCACTACCACCACTTCGGCGGCGTCAGCCCGATCAACGAGCAGAACGAGGCCCTGGTCGCCGCGATCGAGGCCGACCTCGCCGCGCACGGCATCGACCTGCCGGTCTACTGGGGCAACCGCAACTGGGACCCCTACGTCGAGGACGTCTGGCAGCAGATGACCGACGACGGCATCGAGCACGCCTACGTCCTGGCCACCTCCGCCTACGCCTCCTACTCCGGCTGCCGGCAGTACCACGAGGACGTCGCGCGGGCCCGGATCGCGGTGTCGTCCCCTACCCGCCCCGGCGGCCCGACCGCGGAGAAGCTTCCCCACTACTTCGACTCCTCCGGCTTCGTGCGGGCCAACGCCGACGCCCTCGCCGCGGCACTCGCGCGGCTGCCCGAGGAGCACCGCGGCACCGCGCGGCTGGTGGCCACGGCGCACTCGATCCCCGACGCGATGGCCGCCGTCGCCGGGCCCGAGGGGCACGCCTACGAGGCCGAGCTGACGGCCGCCGCGCGGGCCGTCGTCGACGCGGTCGACCCGGGGCGGGAGTTCGACCTGGTCTGGCAGAGCCGCAGCGGCCCGCCGTCGGTGCCGTGGCTGGAGCCCGACGTCAACGACCACCTGCGCGCCCTGTCCGGGAACGGCGAGACGGCGGTCGTGGTCTTCCCGGTCGGCTTCGTCAGCGACCACCTCGAGGTGATCTGGGACCTCGACAACGAGGCCGAGGAGACCGCCGGGGAGCTCGGGCTGGTCTTCGTCCGCGCCGGGACGGCGGGCACCCACCCGGCGTTCGTGGCGATGGTCCGCGAACTGCTGCAGGAGCGGCGCTCGGGTGCCGAGCCGCGCCTGGGCACCAACTGCCCGGCGGCCTGTTGCTTCGCCCAGCGCCCGGCGGCCCGCCCGTCCGTTGACGGAGCGGCTGCCCGCGAGTAGACCGTCGGGCCATCGGGGGCCGGACGAGGACGGTGCACCGTGGGCTCAGCTCCCGACATCCGTGGCGTGGACGTCGACCCCGGCAACGCCGGGCAGCTCGGCGCCTGGGACGGCGCGCAGGGCGCCTTCTGGGCCGCCGAGGCCGACCGCTTCGACCGCGCGGTCGCCCGCTACGACGCACCGTTCCTGGCCGCGGCCGGCCTGCGTGCCGACGACCGGGTCCTCGACGTCGGCTGCGGCACGGGCCGGACCACGCGGCAGGCCGCCCGCGTCGCCGTCCGCGGCTCCGCCCTCGGCGTGGACCTCTCCGCGGCGATGCTCGAGGTGGCCCGGCGGCGCGCGGCCGACGAGGGCCTGACCAACGTCCGCTTCCAGCAGGCCGACGCCCAGGTCGCGGACTTCCCGTCGGAGGGGTTCGACGTCGCCGTCAGCCGGACCGGCGCGATGTTCTTCGCCGACCCGGTCGCCGCGCTGGCCAACGTGGGCCGGGCACTGGTCCCCGGCGGGCGGCTGGTCCTGCTGGTGTGGCAGGCGCTCGAGGCCAACGAGTGGATGACCGAGATCCTGGGGGCCCTGGCCGCGGGGCGCCCGCTGCCCGTCCCGCCGCCCGGGGCTCCCGGCCCGTTCTCCCTCGCCGACACCAGCCGCCTCCGGCAGGTGCTGGCCGCCGCGGGTCACCGTCAGGTGGAGGTCCAGGGTCTGGCCGAGCCGGAGTGGTTCGGCGCCGACGCCGACGACGCCCTGACCTTCGTGCTCGGCTTCGCCGGCTGGCTGCTCGACGGGCTGGACGACGACGCCCGGGCCCGCGCCGTGGCCGACCTGCGGCGGCGGATCGAGGTGCACACCGGCCCGGGCGGCGTCGAGTTCGGCTCGGCCGCCTGGCTGGTGACGGCCCGCCGGGGCTAGCGGCGGACGTACTCCCGCCACACCGGCGCGACCTCCCGCCGGGAGCGGCGGCCGAGGACGCGGGGGAGCCCCGCGGTGACGGGCGCAGGCACGGTGGCCCGGAGCCGGTTGACACGCAACGCGGGCCTGAGGAGCGTCACCGGTGCTCGACTCGGCGGCGACCTCGTCGACGAGACGACGACTCGCCGGCCCGGCGCGGCAGGCGGAGACGGTGGCGCGTCATGAACCGCTTCTCCCCGGACCTGGTTCGGAACTCCGGCGCGGTGGTCGTGCTGGATCCGGCACGGATCCTGCTGTCCTTCTCCGAGCCGCAGGACCGCGCCCGGCTGCAGGAGAGCCTGCGGTCCCTGGGTCTCGAGCTCGAACCCGACCGGGACGACGGACCCGCGACCGACGCCCCGCCGGTGGAGGCGATCAACCACACCGACACGCGGTTCTGGGTGCGGAGCCCGCGCGGGGAGCAGATCGCCGACCGGCAGCTCGAGGACGTCACCGGTGCCCTGGGACGGCAGCTGGAGTGGCTCGGCCCGGTTTACCGAGCGGCGGGTGCACCGGGGCGCGCAGGCCTGCACTGCCCGCTGCCGGACTCCCTGGTCCTGCTGGCCGGCGAGCAGGGCGCGGACCTCCGGGCAGTCGAGGACCGCTTCCCGATCCGTCAGACCGACGACGACCGACGGTTCGCCGACACCGTGGGAGCAGGCGGCTACCGGCGGTACACCGTCGACGTGTCCGTGACCGACTCCCACAGGCTGCGGACCCTGCTCCTGACCGAGGCGGGGGACGACGTCGACGAGGTGCTGCACGAGAACATGCCCATGGTGCTGCCGTACACCGGGCGCCTGTCGGAGCCGCTGTCCCCGGAACAGTGGAACCTCGACCGGATCGTCGCCTCCGCGCCGCAGGACGGCGTCCTCACGGGCTGGGACTACACGCTCGGCAGCGGCGACGTCGTCATCTGCGTCGTCGACTCCGGCGTCGACCTGACCCATCCCGACCTGTGGGTGCTGCCCGGGCTGTCCACCGGATCGGGCGCGAGCGGGGACGACGCGCCCGCGCAGAGCTTCGCCGCGGGCCACGGGACGATGAGTGCGGGCGTCGCGGCGGCCAGGGCCAAGAACCTCAGGGGACTCGCCGGCGTCGCGGGACTCTGCCCGGTCCTGCCGGTGGCGTTCGGGAACGTCACCGACTGGGAGCTCTACCGCGGTCTCCACTTCGCGGTGGACGCGGGCGCCCGCGTCGTCAGCATGAGCTTCGCGGTCTTCGGGACCTGGGACCAGGCCCTCGTCGGTGGCGCCATCCAGTACGCCTTCGCGCGGGACGTCGTGATGTGTGCGGCGACCGGGAACACCGACAGGAGGGGCCTGGGGTATCCGGCCATCGATCCGCGGGTCATCGCGTGCGGCGGGTCCTCCCGGCTCCTGCCGGAGGACCGCACCACCGGCGTGTGGTGGGGAGGCTCGACCTTCGGCCCCGGGATCTCCGTGGTCGCTCCCTCGATCGACGTCCCGACGACCGTGCCCCACGGGACCGGGACGGCCGGCGGTGCGTACGGGACCGACCACGTGCCTGGTTACGGCGGGACCTCCGCGGCGACTCCGCACGTGGCCGGACTGGCCGCCCTCGTCCTGAGCCTGCGGCCGCACCTGTCGGCCGACGACGTCCGGGTCCTCATCGAGTCCACGGCGGACAAGATCGGGGTCATGGCGTTCCAGCCGGCCCACCGGAACGGGACCTGGAACGAGCGGGTGGGCTACGGGCGGATCAACGTCCTCCGGGCGCTGCAGGCGGCTCTGCGCCGGCGGCGGTTCATCGACCTCATCCGCGAGCGCGTCCACCTGGCGGCCCTGGCGAGGGCGCTGGAGGCGCACCAGGACGAGCTGGTCAGGATGGACGAGACCGGAGCGGGCGCGGACTCCGCCCTGCGCCAGGCCCATCAGCTCCTGCTGCGGCTGGGGCGGGACCCGGCGGTCCTCGCGCTGGTCCACGACGTCATCGGTGACCCGGGCCTCGTGCAGAAGCTCCGGGACGACCAGACGGCGATCCTGCGGGACCGCGGCGTCGTCCTCCCCGCGGGGGCGGTCGGCCACGTGGTCGACCGGCCGGGGGCCGGGGACGGCGCCGGCCCCCGGCAGGCGCTCGTGGTCGAGTTCGGCCTCCCCGGCCTCAGGTGCACCGCGCAGTGGGACCCGGAGTCGGGGTTCTCCGCCCGGTTCGAGCCCGGCAGTCCGGCCAGCGGGGGCTGACCGGCCCGGCCCGGCCGCTCGGCAGCCGGCGCCGGGCGCGGCCTACCGCGGGACGGCGTTGTACGCGGCGACGGTCGCCTCGCGGACGGCGGTGGCCAGCGGGCGCAGCGCCTCGTCGCGGGCGGCGGCCTGGGTGTGGGTGACCGCGCCCCCGGGGGCGTCGGTGAGCGCCAGGTCGAGGACCCGCGCCAGGCGCTGCGCCCGGGCCAGCACCGAGAGCGCCAGCGGCTCGGTGTCCGGCGGCAGCCCCGGCGCGGAGGCGGTCCCGAGCCCCGCCAGCAGCGCCGGCACCTCGGGGTTCCAGCGCGCCAGGTCCAGCGCCACGAGCGTGCGTGCGGCGTCGCCGACGGCGAGGTCCAGCGCTCCGGACACCTGGCGCAGCGACCCCTCGGCCGGCGGCGGCGCGGGCGCCAGGCCGGTGAGGTCGACCGCCGTCCACGCGGTGACCTCGGGGCCGAGCTCCTCGGGCACCAGCGCGACGGCGTCACCGACCGCGGCCTGGCCGGCCCCGAGCGCCAGCGCGGCCAGGCCCGGCGCGCGCGGCAGCCCGCGGACGTCGCCCGGCACCGGCAGCACCAGCCGCAGCCGCCGCTCGCCCAGGCCGCGCAGCGCGGTCAGCGCCCATCCGAGCGGGACCGCGTCGGACGTGCCGGGCAGGCCCGTGACGCGGTGCGCGCGGTCGTCGGTGAGCGCGTCGAGCGCGGCGTCGTAGGAGGTGCGGCCGGACAGCCACGCGGTCGCCCAGACGGCGAAGCGTCCGGCGGGGAGGTCGTGGAGCACCCGGCGAGGCTACGTCGGCCCCGCCGCGGGTCCGCGGTCTGGGAGACTGGGGGCATGGCTGCGTGGGTGTTCTGGCTGGTCGCCTCCGGCCTCTTCGTCGCCGGGGAGATCGCCAGCCTCGACCTGGTCCTGCTGATGTTCGCCGGCGGTGCGCTGGGCGGCGCGGCCGTCGCGCTCGCCGGGGGCTCGTTCGCCTTCCAGATCGTGGCCTTCATCGCCGTCTCGGTGTTCCTCGTGGCCAGCGTCCGGCCGGCGGCGAAGGCGCACCTGGAGAACCGGATGCCGCGCCACGTCGACGGCGTGCAGGCGCTGATCGGCCGCACCGCCACCGTGACGCGCGAGGTCGGTCGTTCCGGTGGCCGCATCCGGGTGGGCGCCGACGAGTGGAGCGCGCGCACCGAGTACGGCGACGACGGCTTCGCCGTCGGCAGCACGGTGCGCATCCTCCAGGTCGACGGCGCCACGGCCGTCGTCGGCGAGGCCCTCGAGCTCTGATCCCCCCGTCCGGGGCGTGACCCGGGGTGCGGTACTGGGGGAGGATCATGGTGGGACCCGAGCCGAGGAGCGCCGCCGTGACACCTGCACTGATCGCGCTGATCGTCGTCGCGCTGCTGGTGGTGGTCGTCGTCGCGAGGAGCGTGACGATCGTGCCGCAGGCGCAGGCCAAGGTGGTGGAGCGGCTCGGTCGTTACAGCCGCACACTCTCCCCGGGACTGTCGCTGCTGGTGCCCTTCGTCGACCGGGTGCGGGCGACGGTCGACCTCCGCGAGCAGGTCATCTCGTTCCCGCCGCAGCCGGTGATCACCGCCGACAACCTGCAGGTCGGCATCGACACCGTCGTCTACTTCCAGGTCACCGACCCGCGGCTGGCGGTGTACGGCATCGCGAACTACATCACCGGCATGGAGCAGCTGACCACGACGACGCTGCGCAACGTCGTCGGCGGGCTCAACCTCGAGCAGTCGCTGACCGGCCGGGACGGCATCAACAGCCAGCTGCGCGAGGTCCTCGACGGCACCACCGGGCCGTGGGGCCTGCGGGTGGCGCGGGTGGAGATCAAGGCGATCGAGCCGCCGCCGTCGATCCGCGACTCGATGGAGAAGCAGCTGCGCGCCGACCGCGACAAGCGGGCGATCATCCTCACCGCCGAGGGCCAGCGGCAGGCCGCGATCACCTCGGCCGAGGGGCAGAAGGCCTCGGCGATCCTGTCGGCGGAGGGCCAGAAGCAGGCGGTCATCCTCCAGGCGGAGGCCGAGCGGCAGAGCCGCATCCTGCGGGCCGAGGGCGAGCGCGCGGCGCTGTTCCTGCAGGCGCAGGGGCAGGCCAAGTCGATCGAGACCGTCTTCCAGGCCATCCACGACGGCCGGCCCGACCAGGGGCTGCTGGCCTACCAGTACCTGCAGACGCTGCCGAAGATCGCGCAGGGCGACGCGAACAAGATGTGGATCGTCCCGAGCGAGTTCAGCAAGGCGCTCGAGGGGCTGGGCCGCCTCGGCGGGGCCGACGGCGAGCGGTCCTTCCTCGACGTCCCCACCCCGGCCGACGGGACCGCGCCGGCGCGGCCGATCGACACCAGCGACTGGTTCCAGTCGCAGCTGCCGCCGGCGGCCGCGCAGCCCGAGGCGAAGATCGAGCTGCGCAGCATCGCCGACGACGAGCCGGCGCTGCCGGTCGCCCCGCCCCTGTCCCAGGTGGCCGCCGAGCTGCAGCAGCAGAACGGGCTGACGCCCCCGGCCTGAGCCGCCTCAGTCCTTGAGGAGGCCCTCGCGGAGCTTGGCCAGCGTCTGGCTCAGCAGCCGGGACACGTGCATCTGGGAGATGCCGATGTCGGCGGCGATCTGCGACTGGGTCATGTTCCCGAAGAACCGCAGGATGAGGATGCGGCGCTCGCGGGCCGGGATGGTGGCCAGCAGCGGCTGCAGCGACTCGCGGTACTCCACGCCCTCCAGCGCCGCGTCCTCCTCGCCGAGGGTGGCCGCCAGCGTGGGGGAGTCGTCCTCGCCGGAGAGCCGCTCGTCCAGGGAGCTGCTGCGGTAGGCGTTGGCCACCGCCAGGCCCTCGAGGACCTCCTCGCGCGGGATGCCCAGGTGCTCGGCCAGCTCCGACGGCGTGGGTGCGCGGCCGTTCTTCTGGGCCAGCTCACCGACCGCGGAGTTCAGCGACAGGTGGAGCTCCTGCAGCCGCCGCGGCACCCGCACCGACCAGCCCTGGTCGCGGAAGTGCCGCTTGATCTCGCCGGTGATCGTGGGGACGGCGAAGGAGAGGAACTCGACGCCGCGGTTGGGGTCGAACCGGTCGATCGCGGCGATCAGCCCCAGCGTGCCGACCTGCAGCAGGTCGTCGAAGGGCTCGCCGCGGTTGCTGAACCGGCGGGCGAAGTGGCGGACGAGGGGCAGGTGCTCCTCGACGAGGATCTCGCGCAGCCGCTCGCGCCGCGGGTCGGTCTTCTCCAGGGTCGCGAGCTCGGCGAACAGCGGAGCCGTCCGCTCGGCGCGCCGCCGGTTGTCCGAGACCGGCGGGCTGTCGGCAGCGGGGGCGGGGACCTCCTCGGCCCCGGGCTCCACGGCGTCGGGCTCCAGGACCTCGGGCTCCACGGCGTCGGGCTCCACGGCGTCGGGCTCCACGGCGTCGGGCTCCACGGCGTCGGGCTCCGTGTCCTCCGACCCGGTGTCCTCCGACCCGGTGTCCTCCGACCCGGTGTCCTCCGACCCGGTGTCCTCCGACCCGGTGTCCCCCGACCCGGTGTCCTCGGCGTCGGCGTCGGCCGCCTCGTCGGCGCCCGGCTCGGCCGGGTCGGGAGCGGGCTGCGACGGATCGTCGTGCAGGGCGTCCTCCTCGACGGCCCGGGAGTCGGCTGCTGCCGGTGTCACTGGGCCACCGAGAGGTCGCTGCCCGCCGAACCGACGAGCTGCTCCGGCCGCTGGCCGGGCAGGTACTTGTCCATCGAGATGACGGCGACCGCGCTGCCGCTGCCGTCACCGGCGGGGACGTCGCCCTGGGTGGCGGGCCGGCCGTCGACGTTGTCGGCGAGGGTCGCCAGCACCGCCCAGCCGAAGCCGTCGCGGGGGACCTCGGTGCCGTCGGCGGTGGGCACCCACGCGTCGATGTGCAGCCCGGTCCGGGTGGTCTCGAAGACGACCGTCAGCGGCGCGTCGCCGAGGGCGATCGCGGCGAGCGTCGCGCAGGCCTCGTCGACGGCCAGGCGCAGGTCCTCGACCGAGTCGAGGTCGTAGTCCATGCGGATGGCCAGGTCCCCGGCCATGGCCCGCACCGCGGGGAGCTGGGTCGGCGTGGTGGGTACGCGCAGTTCCAGTCGTTCGGCGCGCCGCCCGTCCTGGGCGAGTGCACCCCTCGTGTCCGCCATCCGTCGTCCGCTCCTCATCCGTCCGGCCGCGGCGTGGTCCCCTCCGGGGACCGGACCGCAGCGCCCGGCGACCCATCCTGCCCGGCGTCCACCCCGCGCCGCGCGCGGGGGCGGGCAACGGGGTGGGCGAGGGGGAGGGGTCGCGTACCAGCCCCCTCCGCTACCCGCCCGGGCCGGCTCATCAAACACCAGGTCACGGTGCCGTTCCCGCGGTTGCCGGGCCCTGGGCCCTGTGGTCTGTTGGTCCCGGATGAACGCCAGCCAGGGCAGCCTGCCGACGGGGCCCGGCCACGTCGAGGACGAGGGCCAGGCCGCGCTGCTCGCCGCCCTCGAGCACGCGCCGTCCGCCCTGTGGTTCGTCGCCGGTGCCGACCCCCGCACCCTCTGGGCCAACGCCCGCGCCCGCGCGCTCGGCCCCACCCCGGACGACCTGCCCGTCGTCGGCGGCCGGTCGGTCGCCGACGTCGTCGCCGCGGTGCTGCGCACGGGCCGGCCGGAGGTCCTCTCCGGCGTCGTGACGGGGGACGGCCCGCCGGTCACCGTGACCGTGCGCCCGCTGGCCGCCGGCGGCGCACCGGGCGCCGTGCTGGTGCTCGAGAGCGGCGCGGACGAGGTCGCCGCGAGGGGTCCCGACGGCGCCGGCGACGTCGTGGGGGAGGCGCAGCACTCGCTGCTGCCGCCGTCCCTGCCGCTGCTCCCCGACGTGCGGCTCTCCGGCAGCTACCACCCGGCCAGCTCCGGCCGTGCCGCCGGCGGTGACTGGTACGACGCCGTCCCGCTGGGACACGGCCGGCTGGCGCTGGTCATCGCCGACGCCGTCGGCCACGGCGTGCCGGCCGCCGGGGCGATGAGCCGGCTGCGCGGGGCGATGCGCTCGAGCGCGCTGCGCGATCCCGCGCCCGCCGCGGTGATGGCCGCCCTGGACGACTTCGCCGTCCAGATGGAGGACGTGCAGGGCGCCTCGGTGCTCTACGTGGTCCTCGACGCGGCCACCGGCGGCCTGACGTACGCCGCGGCCGGGCACCCGCCGCCGCTGCTGGTGGAGGCCGACGGCGGGACGGCCTACCTCCCGGTCACCGCGCGGCCGCCGCTCGGGACGGTGCGCGGCGCGGCGACGCCGGTGGCCACCGCCCAGCTCGAGCCGGGCGCCACCCTCGTCCTGTACTCCGACGGCGCGGTCGCCGCCTCCGGCCCGCCGCCGTCCGCGGGCCTGAGCCGGCTCACCGCCGTCGCCCGCGAGGCCCTGGCCGACCCCGAGGGGCTCGACGGCGAGGCCGAGGCCGGCCTGGCCGCCGTGATCGCCGACGGCCTGCTCACCGGCGGCGGCCGCCCCGACGACGTCGCCGTCCTCGTCGCACACCGCCGCCCGCGGTCGGTGGAGCCGCTGCGGCTGGACCTGCTCGCGGTGCCGGCGTCACTGCCGGCGGTGCGCCGCAGGCTCAGCGCCTGGCTCATCGCCCTGGGGATGGGCGAGCAGGACCGCGTGGGCGTGATGGTCGCGGTGGGGGAGGCCTGCGCGAACGCCGCGGAGCACGCCTACCGCGACACCGAGCCCGGGCCGATGCGGGTGACCGCCGCGGTCGACGTCGACGGCGTCCTGACCGTCACCGTGCACGACGAGGGCACCTGGCGCCCGCCGGGCCGCGACCCGGGCGACCGCGGCCGCGGGCTGCTGATCATGCGCCAGCTCGTCGACGGGATGGTCGTGCGCGGCGAGCACGGCACCACGGTCACCCTGCGCACGCGGCTGCGGCAGACCCCCGACGCGGAGCCCGAGCTCCCGGTGGGCGGGAGCGGCGCGAGCGTCGTCGTGGACCGCGCCGGCGGCAGCCCGGTGGTGCGCGCCGGCGGGGACGTCGACATGGTCGGCGCCGAGCAGCTGCGGATCCGGCTGCTCGAGGCCAGCCACGGCGGCACCGTCCGCGTGGAGCTCGACCTCACGGCGGTCACGCTGTTCAGCAGCGCCGCGGTCCGGGTCGTGCTGGCCGTCGCCGCGATCGCCGAGGCCGAGGGGTGGCGGCTGGTGGTGCACGCGCCCGCCGGCGGCGTCACCCGGCACATCCTCGAGGTCAGCGGCCTGCAGCGGCTGGTCGAGCTGCGCTGACCCGGGCACGCCGAGGGGTGAGGCACCCGGCCGGGCCGTTTACCGGACCCGTCCGGTGCCCATCCACGACAGCGTGAGACTCCGGCGCAGCAACGTGCACGGGCCCGGCTGGACCCGGCGCCGGGTCGGCCGCGGCTTCTCCTACCGCGACGAGACCGGTCAGCTGATCAGGGACCCCGAGCGGATCGACCGGATCCGGTCGATCGCCATCCCGCCGGCCTGGAAGGACGTCTGGATCTGCCCGTGGCCCAACGGCCACATCCAGGCCACCGGCCTCGACGCCGCCGGCCGCCGCCAGTACCGCTACCACGACGCCTGGCGCGCCCGCCGTGACGCCGAGAAGCACGAGCGGGTGCTCGCCATCGCCTCCGAGCTGCCCGACGTCCGCGACCGGGTGGCCGCGGCGCTGCGCACCCGCGGGCCCAACCGCGAGCGGGTGCTCGCCTGCGCCCTGCGGCTGCTGGACCTGGGCACCTTCCGGATCGGTAGCGAGGAGTACGCCGAGGAGAACGGCACCTACGGCCTGGCCACCCTGCGCCGGGAGCACGTCACGGTGCGCGGCGAGCGGACGTTCTTCCGGTACACCGCCAAGGGCGGCATCGAGCGCGAGGTGGAGATCACCGACCGGCCGACGGCGACCGTCGTCCGGCAGCTGCTCGAGCGGCCCGACGACGCCGGTGACGAGCTGCTGGCCTACCGGCTCGAGGACGGCAGCTGGCACGACGTGACCAGCGACGAGATCAACGCCTACCTCAAGGAGGTCAGCGGCGCGGAGATCACCGCCAAGGACTTCCGGACGTGGAACGCCACCGTGATGATGGCCGCCGCCCTCGCCGAGCAGCCGCCGCCGCGGAGCCGGACGGCGCGGGACAAGACGATCCGGGCGGCCTACGTGCGGGTGTCCGAGCAGCTCGGCAACACCCCGGCGGTCTGCAAGGCCAGCTACGTGGACCCGCGGGTGGTCGACCGCTACGAGCACGGCGAGACCGTGGCCGACGCGCTCGGCCAGGCGGCCGGCGCCGAGGACGACCGCGAGGCGCAGAAGGTGCTCGAGCAGGCCGTCTGCCGCCTGCTCTCCGCCTAGCCGGCCCGCCCGCAGGGGCCCCGAACGCGACGAGGCCCCGCCGGAGCGGGGCCTCGTCTCGGTGGTGCGGGGGTCAGCGCGCGCTGCTGTCCACGATGGTGAACAGGTCGATCAGGCCGGTGACCTCCAGCGGGCGGGTGACCGCCCGGGTGGTGGCGACCAGGCGCAGGTCGACGTCGCGGGACTTCGCCGACTTCTGGGTCTCGACCAGCACCGCGAGGCCGGCGGAGCCCAGGAACTGGACGCCGGACAGGTCGATGACCAGCTCGCGGGGCTGCTGCTCGAGCTGGGTGTCCAGCGAGGAGCGCAGCACCGGGGCGGTGAAGGTGTCGACCTCGCCGACGACCGTCACCGTGACCACGCCGTCCTCGCCGGTGGAGGTCGAGAGCGTGATCACGTCGTCGAAGGGTGCCTCCGTGCCCTCGGTGGACACGTCGTGCTGCCCCCCGGCGGGCAGGTCGGATGCGGTCACGGACGCAGCTCCTCTCAGTGGCCACGAGTGGTGCGGCCACCGGTCAATCTACCGCCGTGCGCGCCGAGGGTGTCTTGGCCCCCGGATGGGCCGGCTCTGCTGGGAGCACGCCGGAGGCGGTCGGCCGCCCGGCGCGCGCGGCTGCCTGCTCAACCGCATTTACAACGTAGACAACCCGGTCGCCGGACGCCAACCAGCCCGGGCGGCACCCACGGGAGGGGCCACCCGGGCGGGGGAGGTCAGGAGCAGTCGAGCTCGGGAACGGGGGAGCGGCCCGGTGGGGGTCAGGTCCCCTCGACGACGTGCATCGCGCTCTCCTCGGGCCCCTCGCCGGCGACCGGGGCGTCGGCGAACGCCTCGACGTCGTCGCCGGTGCGGTTGGTGCCCGAGTCGCTGAGCAGGTCGGTGTCCTGGTCCTGGTCGAGCTGGGCGAAGGCACGCGACGGGTCCTCGGCCGGGCGCACGCCGGGGTCGTCGTCGGGGATCTCCTCCTCCAGGCGTTGCGTCAGCGACTCACCCTCCTGCTGCTCGCGCGCCGTCGTCCCGAAGTCGACGGGCCGGTGGTCCTCGCGGTCGCCCGGCTCGGGGGCGAACTGGGGGTCCTCGGAGCGCTGCATGGTGGGGAAGTCGTCCTGCGAGGTGTCCGGCACGCCGTTGTCCTCGGGGAACACGTCGCGGGCGGTCTGCCCCTGCGAGCCCGGTGCCCCGCCCTCGCGCACGCCGGTCAGGCCGCGCTCGTCGTCGGGGAACTCGCTGTCGTTCTGCGCGGAGTGGATCGCCCCGCTGTCGTTCGGGCCCGGCTCGGTCATGGGGTTCCTCTCTCTCGGGCCGCCGGACGGGTGCACCCGGCGGCGGACTGCTCCACCGCCTACCCGCCTCCCCGCGTCCCATGCGGGAGGCGGGTGTGCCCGACGGCGCGCCGGTCGCGGCATGGCCGCGCGGCCCGGCGGGTAGCCCAACCCCCATGGCGATCCAGGACGAGGTGGCGCGCATCGGGGAACCGGTCCGCCGCTGGGCGAACGAGCAGGCGCGCGGGTACGACGGCGGGCAGGGCCGGCCGCTCGGCGGGTTCCTGGGCGCCATGGGCGTCTACAGCGCCGCGGTGACCGCCGCCGCGACGGTGGTGCGCGCGTCGGGCCGCGAGCTGCCCGCACGCATCCCGCTCGGCGACGCCGTGCTGCTCACCGTCGGCACCTTCCGGCTGGCCCGGCGGATCGCCAAGGACCCCGTGACCAGCCCGCTGCGCGCTCCCTTCGCCCGCTTCCAGGGCGCCTCGGGCGAGGCCGAGCTGGCCGAGGACCTGCGCGTCGAGCACGGCTGGAAGCACGCCGTCGGGGAGCTGGTCACCTGCCCGTTCTGCCTGGCGCAGTGGGTGGGCACGGCGTTCGTCTTCTCCTACGTCGCCGCGCCGCGGGCCACCCGGCTGGCCGCGCTGACGATGACGATGGTGGCCGGCTCCGACGTGCTGCAGTTCGCCTACGACGCGCTGCAGACCAGCGTCACCGGCGGCGGCGAGGAACCCGGCGGAGAGGACGACGACCAGGCCGGGCGGCACGCCGAGCAGGACTGACACGAGACGCCCGCTTCCCCCGGGCGGAGGAGACCGGCGGCATCCGTGCTGCTGAGGGGGCCGACCCGCACCTATCCTGCGGGCCGGCCGCCCCGCGGTCGAGGAGCCCGGGGAAGGGGAGTGGACATGCGCTCGATCTGGCGCGGCGCGGTCTCGTTCGGCCTGGTCAGCATCGGTGTGAAGCTCTACACCGCGACCGAGGACAAGGACGTCCGCTTCCACCAGGTGCACGCCCTCGACGGCGGGCGGGTGAAGTACAAGCGGGTCTGCTCGATCGACGGCGAGGAGATCGAGTACGGCGACATCGCCAAGGGCTACGAGCTGCCCGACGGCCAGCTGGTGATCCTCACCGACGACGACCTCGCCGAGCTGCCGCTGGCCAGCCGGCGGGAGATCGAGGTCCTGCAGTTCGTCGACCAGGCCGAGATCGACCCGATCCAGTTCGAGAAGACCTACTACCTCGAGCCCGACGGCCCGGCCACGCGCCCGTACGTGCTGCTGCGCGACGCCCTGGAGAACACCGGCCGGGTCGCGATCACCAAGATCGCGCTGCGGCAGCGGGAGTCCCTGGCCGCGATGCGCGTCCGCGACGGCGTCCTGGTGCTGCACACCATGCGCTGGCCCGACGAGATCCGCCGTCCCGACTTCGGCTTCCTCGACGAGGACGTCTCGGTCCGGCCGCAGGAGCTGCAGATGGCCGAGGCGCTGATCACCTCGATGGTCGCCGACTTCGACCCGTCGGAGTTCACCGACGACTACCGCGAGGCGATGACCTCGCTGCTCGAGGCCAAGCAGACCGGCGGCGAGGTGCAGCCGGTGCCGGAGACCGCCGACCCGGGCGCGTCCGTGGTCGACCTGATGAGCGCGCTGCGGCGCAGCGTCGAGCGGGCCCGTGGCGGTGCCGCGGACGACGGCGCGCAGGACGAGGCAGCGGACGCCGCGGACGAGGCGCCCGCGCGCCGCGCGCCGGCGAGGAAGGCCGCTCCGGCCAAGAAGGCCGCCGCCAAGAAGCCGGCGGAGGACGCCGCCGCCGAGGAGGCGCCGGCCCGCACCACCCGGGCGCGCAAGGTGACGGCGGCGAAGAAGGAGCCGGCCGCGAAGGAGCCGGCCAAGCGCACCTCCCGCCGCAGCGCCTGACCGGTGCGGCCCGCCTCGCTCCCCGAGCCGCCGGTGCCGGCGCCGATGCTCGCCGTCGCCGGCGAGCTGCCGCCGGCCGCCGACGACGCCGCGTGGGCCTACGAGTTCAAGTGGGACGGGATCCGGGCGCTCGCCGCGGTGCGGGACGGCCGACTCGGGCTCTGGGCGCGCAGCGGCACCGACCTCACCGACCGTTATCCCGAACTCAGTCACGTACCGGAGGTCCTGCGGCGCGCCGACGTCGTCCTCGACGGCGAGGTGGTCGCCCTCGACCGGCTCGGCCGTCCGGACTTCGGGCTGCTGCAGAACCGCATGCACCGCACCGGCGGCGCCGACGTCGCCCGGCTCGCGGCCGCCGCGCCGGTCACCTACCTCGTGTTCGACCTGCTGGTCGACGGCGACCGCGGCCTGCTCGACCTGCCCTACGAGGAGCGGCGCGAGCGGCTCGACGCGCTCGGTCCGGAGGGGCACCGCTGGGTAGCCACCCCGTGGTTCCGCGGCGGCGGCCCCGGCGTCCACGCCGCCAGCCGGGACAACGGGCTCGAGGGCGTGGTCGCCAAGCGGCTGGACTCGGCGTACCGGCCCGGCGTGCGCTCGCCGGAGTGGCGCAAGGTCAAGCACCTGCGGATGCAGAGCGTCGTCGTCGGGGGGTGGCGGCCGGGCAGGGGGCGGCGGGCCGGGGGAGTGGGGTCGCTGCTGGTCGGCGTCCACGACGACGACGGGCGGCTGGTCTACGCCGGGCACGTGGGCACCGGGTTCACCGACGCCGCGCTGCGCGAGCTCGGCGACCTGCTCACGCCCCGCCGCGGGACGCCGTTCGCCGGCGACCTCCCGCGCGACGTCGCCCGGGACGCGCGGTGGGCCGAGCCGGACCTCGTCGGGGAGGTCGCCTTCGCCGCGTGGACCGCGGAGGGGCGGATGCGCCACCCTGCGTGGCGGGGGCTGCGCGAGGACGTCGACGTCGACGACGTCGTCGTGGAGTGGTCCCCGTGAGGGGGGTGGGATGAGCCGCCAGCGCGTGCGCGTCGAGGGCCGGCAGCTGTCGGTGTCCAACCTCGAGAAGGTGCTCTTCCCCGAGGTCTCGTTCACCAAGGCCGCGGTCATCGACTACTACGTGCGGATCGCCCCGGTGCTCCTGCAGCACCTCTCCGGCCGGCCGGTCACCTTCACCCGCTGGCCCGACGGCGTCGAGGGGCAGGCGTTCTACGAGAAGAACAGCGCCCGGCACGCGCCGGACTGGGTGCGGAAGGTGACCGTGCCGAGCCCCGGCAGCTCCAGGGACCGCGAGGTGCTGGAGATGGTCATCCTGGAGACCGTCGCCGACCTCGCGTGGGCGGCCAACCTGGCTGCGCTGGAGCTGCACGTGCCGCAGTGGCAGGTGGGCAGCAAGCTGCAGCCGGCGTTGCCCGACCTGCTCGTCCTCGACCTCGACCCCGGCCCGGACGCCGGCATCCGCGAGTGCTGCGACGTCGCCGAACGGCTGCGCGTGCGGCTGGTCGAGGACGGGCTGGACCCGGTGGTGAAGACGTCGGGCTCCAAGGGCATGCAGGTCTACGCGCCGATCCGGGTCACCGACCGGGAGCACCCCAGCCGTTACGCCAGGGCGCTGGCGCAGGAGCTGTCGGCCGAGACCCCCGACCGCGTCGTCTGGCGGATGGAGAAGGTGCTGCGGCCGGGCAAGGTGCTCATCGACTGGAGCCAGAACAACCCGGCCAAGACGACGGTCGCGCCCTACTCGCTGCGCGCCCGCCCCGACGCCCCGGTGTCCACGCCGATCGGCTGGGACGAGGTGGACGCCGTCCGCGGCGGAGCCGACCCCGGCGAGCTGCGCTTCCGCACCGAGGAGGTGCTGGCCCGGGTGGAGGAGTACGGCGACCTGTTCGACGTCGCCGGCCGCACCCGCGCCCGCCTGCCCTCCCGCTGACCGGCAGCCCCCACCGGCAGCCCCCACCGGCAGGAATGGCCATTCCTGCCACGATCCCTCCCGTGTCCGCCGCCCCGCTCGCGCACGACCCCGCCTCCTCCGACGTCGGACGGCTGGTGGTCCGCTGTCCCGACCGGCCCGGGATCGTCGCGGTGCTGTCCCGGCTGCTGGCCGACGTCGGCGCCAACATCACCGAGTCGCAGCAGCACTCCTCGGACCCGACCGGCGGCGTCTTCACGCTCCGCCTGGAGTTCGTGCTGCCCGGCCTGGCCACCCACCGCCGGCGGCTCGAGGGCGCGCTCGAGCTGCTCGCGGCGCAGTGGGACCTGACCTGGCGGCTCGCCGAGGCCGCGCACCGGCCCCGGCTGGCGGTGTTCGTGTCGACGGCCGACCACGTGCTGCAGGAGCTGCTCTACCGCGTGCGCGCCGGTGACCTGCGCGCCGACATCACCGCCGTCGTCTCCAACCACCCCGACCTCGAGCCGGTGGCGCGGGCGGCCGGGGTGCCGTTCCACCACGTGCCGGTGACGTCGGAGACCAAGGAGGAGGCCGAGGCGCGGGCCCTCGAGCTGGTCGGCGACGCCGACCTGGTGGTGCTCGCCCGCTACATGCAGATCGTGTCGGCCGACTTCTGCAGCCGCTTCCCGGAGCGGCTGATCAACATCCACCACAGCTTCCTGCCGGCCTTCGTCGGCGCCAACCCCTACCGCGCGGCGCACGACCGCGGCGTGAAGCTGATCGGGGCCACGGCGCACTACGTGACCGCCGACCTCGATGCCGGGCCGATCATCGAGCAGGAGGTGGCGCGGGTGGACCACCGCGCCACGGTGGAGGACATGCGCCGCGTCGGCCGCTACGTCGAGCGGCAGGTGCTCGCCCAGGCGGTGACCTGGCACGTCGAGGACCGCGTGGTCGTCGAGGGCGACCGCACCATCGTCTTCGCGTGATCCCGCCCGCTTGATTTGACTCGGTCAAGACAAGCGGGTTGAGTGGGTCTCGATGGAGACGACGTGGGCGCCGCGGCTGCGCGAGGCCGGGCTGCGCGTCACGCGTCCCCGGCTCGCCGTCCTCGACGCCCTCGCCGACCATCCGCACGCCGACGCGGACACGCTGGTCACGGTGGCCCGCCTGGCGCACCCCACGATCTCGCCGCAGGCCGTCTACGGCGTGCTCAAGGCGCTGGTCGCCGTCGGCCTGGCCCGCAGGGTCGAGCCGGCCGGCGCCCCCGCGCTCTACGAGGTCCGCGTGGGGGACAACCACCACCACCTGGTCTGCCGCTCGTGCGGTGCGGTCGCGGACGTCGACTGCACCGTCGGGGCGGCTCCGTGCCTGTCCCCCTCCGACACGGCGGGATTCGTCGTGGACGAGGCGGAGGTCGTCTTCTGGGGCCTGTGCCGCGAGTGCCGGGCACGGACACCGGAGGACACCGCCCAGGTCCTTCAGCACCGCAATCGAGGAGGAGCACACGCATGACCGACGTCGCATCGCAGGGCCCGGCCCCGAGTGAGGCCGACCGCGCCGTCCTGACCAACCGTCAGGGTCACCCGGTCTACGACAACCAGAACCAGCGGACGGTGGGCGCACGCGGCCCGGCGACCCTGGAGAACTACCAGTTCCTCGAGAAGATCAGCCACTTCGACCGGGAGCGGATCCCGGAGCGCGTGGTGCACGCCCGCGGCGCCACCGCCTTCGGCGTCTTCGTGGCCGACGGCACCGTCGGCGACGAGCCGATCGCGGAGTACACCCGCGCCAGGCTGTTCCAGGAGAAGGGCAAGGAGACCGAGGTCGCCGTCCGCTTCTCCACCGTCGCCGGCGGCCGGGACTCCTCCGAGGCGGCGCGCGACCCGCGCGGCTTCGCGGTGAAGTTCTACACCGAGGACGGCAACTGGGACCTCGTCGGCAACAACCTGGGCGTCTTCTTCATCCGCGACGCGATCAAGTTCCCCGACTTCATCCACTCGCAGAAGCCCGACCCGGTCACCTTCGAGCGGCAGGTCGCCAACCGGGTGTTCGACTTCGCGTCCCAGACGCCGGAGTCCATCCACATGTTCACGCTGGTCTTCAGCCCCCGCGGGCTGCCGGCGAACTACCGCACGCAGCAGGGCTTCGGCGTCAACACCTACAAGTGGGTCAACGCCGAGGGCGAGACCAAGCTGGTCAAGTACCACTGGCTGCCCCAGCAGGGCGTCAAGTCGATGACGGCGAAGGACGCCGCGGCGGTGCAGGCCAACGAGCTCGGCGCGCACACCAAGGACCTCTACGACGCCATCGGCCGCGGCGACTTCCCGTCCTGGGACCTGCACGTGCAGCTGATGGACGACCACGAGCACCCCGAGCTGGACTTCGACCCGCTCGACGACACCAAGGTGTGGCCGGAGAACGACTTCCCGCTGCGCAAGGTCGGCACCATGACGCTGAACCGGGCGCCGGAGAACTTCTTCGCGGAGAACGAGCAGATCGCCTTCGGCACCGGCGTGCTGGTCGACGGCCTGGACTTCTCCGACGACAAGATGCTCGTCGGCCGGACGTTCTCCTACTCCGACACCCAGCGCTACCGGGTGGGCCCGAACTACCTGCAGCTGCCGGTCAACCAGGCCAAGAACGCCCGGGTCGCCACCAACCAGCGCGACGGCCAGATGGCCTACGCGGTGGACCTGGGCGCCGGGCAGAACCCGCACGTCAACTACGAGCCGTCGATCCTCGGCGGCCTGCGTGAGGCCCAGTACCCCACGCACGACGACCAGGGCCCGGAGATCACCGGCCGGCTGACCCGCAAGCGGATCCCGCGGACCGACGACTACACGCAGGCCGGCCAGCGCTACCTGCTGTCGGAGCAGTGGGAGAAGGACGACGTGGTCGCCAACTTCGTCGACGCGCTCTCCCAGTGCGACCGCCCGATCCAGGAGCGGATGGTCTGGCACCTGTTCATGGCCGAGGACGAGTTCGGGCAGCGGGTCGGCGAGGGCCTGGGCATCACCGCCGACGACGTCCGGCACCTGCAGCCGCTGCAGACCCAGACGCTCACCGAGGAGGAGCTGCAGCGCGCGGCCAACCTCGGCAAGAACGGCTCGCGGGACGTCACCGGCCTGGTGATGACGCACTGCGTGCCGAACGAGCACGTCGAGGTCACCCTCTGACCGAGGACTGACCCCAGCGCGACGCGGCGGGCCGCGACCGGCATCCCCGGTCGCGGCCCGTCGCCGTCTGCGCGGCCGCTTCCGCTCGGCGGGAGCCGAGTGGGGGAGGGTGCCGGGTCCTCCTACCGTCGGGCGACACGCACCGTGGAGGACCGCGATGAGCAGCATGCCCGTGCGCCACACCCCGTCCGGGACGGCGGCCCGCGCTGCGGGCTGGGTGGCCCCGCTCTGCTGGATCGCCGTGCTGCTCGACGGCTTCGACCTGGTCGTCGTCGGCACCGTGGTGCCCACGCTCACCCAGCCGGAGGAGTTCGGGCTCACCGGCACCGGCTCCACCGCGGTCATCACCATCGGCCTCGTCGGCATGATGATCGGCGCGCTGACCATCGGCACGCTCACCGACGTCGTCGGCCGGCGCAAGGCGCTCATCGGCGCGGTGGTCTCGTTCTCGCTGTTCACCCTGCTGTGCGCGTTCGCGCCGAACGCGCTCGTCTTCGGGGTCCTGCGCTTCCTCGCCGGGGTGGGGCTGGGCGGCTGCCTGCCCACCGCGATCGCGATGGTCAACGAGTTCACCCGGTCCGGGCGCAGCGGCCGGGTCACCACGACGATCATGACCGGCTACCACGTCGGCGCCGTCGCCACCGCGGCCCTGGCGATCCCGG
This sequence comes from Geodermatophilus amargosae, assembly GCF_041028265.1. Taxonomy (GTDB): domain Bacteria; phylum Actinomycetota; class Actinomycetes; order Mycobacteriales; family Geodermatophilaceae; genus Geodermatophilus; species Geodermatophilus amargosae_A. The sequence continues at coordinate 44,379 of NZ_JABGCW010000019.1, read as the reverse complement.
TCATCCCGTCGCTGGGCTGGCGGTGGATGTTCGTCATCGGCGCCGCCCCCGCCCTGGTGCTGGTCCCGCTGATGATCGCCCGGCTGCCGGAGTCGCCGTCCTACCTGCTGGCCGCCGGTCGGCGCGCGGAGGCCGAGGAGGTCGCCCGCCGGCACGGCCTGGAGCTCGAGCCTGCCGCCGGACCGGACGTCCCGGCCGGCGGCGGCGCGGCGGCGACGGTGCGGTCGCTGTTCACCGGCGGTCACGCCCGCAACACCCTGGCCATCGGCGTGACGTCGTTCATGGGCCTGCTGCTCGTCTACGGCCTGAACAACTGGCTGCCGACGATCATGCGCGAGGCCGGGTACGACCTGGGGGACGCGCTGGCGTTCCTGCTGGTCCTCAACGTGGGCGCCATCGTCGGCCTGCTCGTCGCCGGGACGGTCGCCGACCGCATCGGCGCCCGCACCGCCGGCATGATCTGGTTCGCCTCCGGCGCGGTGTTCCTCGCCCTGCTCTCCGTGCGGCTGCCCACCGCCGGCCTCTACCTGATGTGCTTCCTGACCGGCTGCTTCGTCTTCTCCGCGCAGGTGCTCGTCTACGCGTTCACCAGCGCGAACAACCCGCCTACGGTGCGCGCGACGGCGCTGGGCTGGTCGGCGGGGGCCGGGCGGATCGGGGCCATCGTCGGCCCGGTGATCACCGGCGCGCTCGTGACGGCCGGCGTCGCGTTCCCGTGGGGCTTCCACGTGTTCGCCGTCGTCGGTGCGCTCGGCGCGGTCGCGCTCAGCGTCACGCGGGCGGTCCGCACCGCGCGGTGACACGGCGGTCCGTGACACGGGGGTCCGTGACACGGGGGTCCGTGACACGGCGGTCCTGGGGCCCCTCCGGGGCCTCCTCGGGACCCGTCACTCCCGGCGGCGGTCCTGCTCGGCGAGGAACCGCTCGAACTCCGCGCCGAGCTCGTCACCGCTGGGGACCTCGCCGACGTCGCCGAGCAGGTCGCTGCCCTCGCGCGCGGCGGTGAACTGGTCGTACTGCTGCTCCAGCGCGGCGACCACGGCGGTGTTGTCGGCTGAGCGGGCGATCTGCTCGTCGACCTCCGTGCGGTGCTGCTGCGCGGCCTCCCGCAGGGTCTCGGTGGGCAGCAGCAGCCCGGTGAGCCGGCCGAGGTGCTCGAGCAGGGTGAGCGTCGCGGCCGGGTAGGTGGCCTGGCCCAGGTAGTGCGGCACGTGCGCGGCGACGCCGAGGGCGTCCACGCCCGCCTCGCCCAGCCGCAGCTCCAGCAGCGCCGACGCGCTGCCCGGGATGCGCAGGTCACCCCAGTACACGGGGTAGGACTCGATCAGCTGCCGGCGCGTGGCGTGCGCGGTGACGGTGACCGGCCGGGTGTGCGGCACCGGCATCGGGATGGCCTGCAGCGCCACGACCGAGGTCACGCCCAGCTGCTCGACCAGCCCGGCGACGGCGGCGACGAAGCCCTCCCACCGGTAGTCCGGCTCGGGCCCGGTCAGCACCAGGAACGGCTCGCCGGCGTCGTCCTCGACCGCCGACAGCACGATCTCGGGCGCGGCGAAGTCCTCGTAGCGGTCGCCGTTGAACGACATCCGGGGGCGGCGCGCGCGGTAGTCGACCAGCAGGTCGGCGTCGAACCGGGCGATCGTGCGGTGCGGCAGCGCGGCCAGCAGGTGGGCGGTGGCCAGCGCGGCGGAGGAGGCGGCGTCGAAGTCACCCGACAGGGCGTGCACCAGCACCAGACCGCGCCGCTCGGTGCCTCCGGACACCGCCTGCTCGGCGGCGAGTAGGGGATCGGCCTCGGGGGTGAGCTCGACGAGCTCCTCCGGTCGCTGCGCCACGGTGGGCCTCCTGCTGCTCGGACGTCCTCCGGACCAGCGACCGGAGGCCCGCCGGCATTCCCGGCGGGTCAGGCCGGCGTGCCCGGAGCGCGGGTGAGGACGGCGCCGTCGTCGTCCCCGGCGACCTGGGTGTGCGTGCCGTCCCCGGCCACCTCGGGATGCCGGCCGTCGAAGACGTCGCGCCCGTACCGGTAGACCACGGCGATCAGCGCGGCCACGGGGACGCCGAGGAAGGCGCCGACGATGCCGAAGAGGCTGCCGCCCGCGGTGACGGCGAGGATGACGACCGCTGCGTGCAGGTTGAACCCGCGGCCCTGGATGATCGGCTGCAGGACGTTGCCCTCGATCTGCTGCACCAGCAGCACGATGCCGAAGATGATCAGCGCGACGGTGAAGCCCTCGTCGACCAGCGCGATCAGCACGGCGAAGGCGCCCGCGACGAACGCGCCGATGATCGGGATGAACGCGCCGAAGAAGGTCAGCACGGCCAGCGGGATGACCAGCGGCACGTCGAAGATCCACAGCCCGATGCCGATGAACAGGGCGTCGACGAAGCCGACCAGCGCCTGCTGCTTGATGAACTCCGACAGCGTGCTCCACGTCTTCTGCGACAGCGCGACCACGTGCGGCGCGGCCCTCGGGCCGGTCTGCGCGGCCAGCCACGGCACCCAGCGGGGCCCGTCCTTGATGAAGAAGAAGGCCAGGAGCAGCGCCAGCACCAGGTTGAGCAGGCCGTTGCCGACGGCGGTGGCGCCGGTCGCGGCGTAGCCGGCGATGTTGGACGCGTTGGACTGCACCGAGTCGATGGCCTGGTCGACGTACTGGCCGATCTGCTCCTCGTCGAGGTTGACCGGCGGGCCCTGCAGCCACTGCTGGACCTGCTCCAGGCCGTCGGCGGCCTGGTCGGCGAGCTCGGTGACCTGGTCGGCCACCTGGGGTGCGATGGCCGCGATCAGACCGCCGATCAGGCCGAGGAACACCAGCAGCACGACCGCGGCGGCCAGGGCCGGCGGCCAGCCGTGACGGCGCAGGAACCGGGTGGGTGGCCACAGCACGGTGGCGAACAGCAGGCCGAGGATGACCGGTAGCAGGATGACCCACAGCTTCCCGAGCACCCAGCCGATCACGACCAGGGCGGCGCTGATGAGCAGCAGCTGGGCGGAGGCGATGGCCAGGCTGCGGGTGGCCGAGCGGGCCCGCTCGCCGCGCCGCCAGCCCGGGGCGGGGGCGACGGTGGCGTCGTGGTCGGCGGCGCGGGGGTCGCCGGTGCCGCCCTCGCCGGTCAGCGCGGGTGCCGGCGCCTGGCCGGCGTCCGGCGGCGGTCCGCTGCCGGCGGATGCCGCCGAGCGGGGATCGGCCGCGGCGCTGCTGCCGGCCGGGACACGGGGGGCGGCGGGTGCGCCGCCGCCGGCCGGGACGTCGTCCCGGCGTCCGGGCAGGCGGAACCTCATGCCGACATCGCACCACGGATCACGGCACTCCACCGTCCGGAGGAGAGAACGTCCGGGTCAGACGCGCGCCGGCGGGGTAGGGCGCGGGAGCCGGGGACCCCGCCCCGGCCCGACCAGGAGGTCCCGACATGCCCGAGGTCCCGCAGCCGGTCACCGACAACAGCGTCAAGGTGCGTCAGCTGTCGCACTACCAGTTCAGCTGGGTCGCCGGTGAGCCCGGCAAGCCCGGCACGTACACCCTGCAGCTCGTGCTCGACCAGGGTGCCTGGGAGGAGGTCCTCACCCTCGACCCGGACGACGCCGACAACCTGCAGGACCTGCTCACCAACACCGAGGTGGTGCACTACGACGTCGAGCGACGTGTGCTCATGTTCGGCGTCATGAAGACCGGCTCCTGACCGTCGGCACGGCCCCGGCGCCCGGCGGACGGGGGCGCCGCTAGCGTCGGGGCCGTGCCCAGGACCGCCAGAGCCGACCGGGTCGAGCGCGCCGAGCTGCTCGACTTCCTCCGCCCCCGGCACCGCGCGGTGCTGCTCACCCGCCGCCGCGAGGGCGGCGTGCAGCTGTCGCCGGTGACCTACGGCGTCGACGCCGCCGGGCGGGTCGTCGTGTCCACCTATCCGCAGCGCGCCAAGGTGCGCAACGCCCGCCGCGACCCCGCCGTCTCGATGTGCGTCCTGTCCGACGAGTTCGACGACGCGTGGGTGCAGGTCGACGGCCGCGCCGAGGTGCTCGACCTGCCCGAGGCGCTGGAGCCGCTGGTCGAGTACTACCGGTCGATCAGCGGCGAGCACCCCGACTGGGACGAGTACCGCGCCGCGATGGCACGGCAGGGCAAGTCGCTGCTGCGGATCACGGTCGACGGCTGGGGCCCGGTGGCCACCGGCGGCTTCCCGCCGGAGCTCGCCCAGTCCTGAGCGGCACGCCGGGCAAGCCCAGGAGCTTGCACCCGGTCCGCCCGGCGGCCACGCTGCGCGCGTGTCCCTGTCGGCGTCGGTGGCCGTCGCCTGCGCCCCGCTGACCGCGGGCGCCCCGGCCGGGAGCCCGCCGGCGGCGCTCGGGTCCCGGGCACGGCCGGCCGGGGAGGGCTGGGTGGCCGTCGTCGACGACGCGGCCGTGGACGCCGTCCTCGCGCTGGTGCGGGAGGGCGGCCGTCGGATCGGGGTGGGCGCGGCGCCGCCCGGTCTCGGCGACGGGCCGGTGGTGCTGGCCGCGCGCCGTGCCCTGGAGGCCGCCCGGCGCCGTCCGGCCCGGCTGGCGGTGCGCGGGACCGACGCCGTGGCCGCCGCCGACGCCCAGGCCGTGCTCACCGCACTCGCCGTGCTGCTCGCCCGGCGCAGTGCCGCGGCGTGGGCGGCCGTCGACCTGCTGGCCGCCGGCGCCACGCGAGCGGCCGCCGCGGCCACGCTCGGCGTCTCGCGGCAGGCGGTCGCCCAGCGTCTCGCCGCGGCGTCCTGGGACCTGGAGCGCGAGCTGCGGCCCACGGCGGCCCGGCTGCTCGACCGCGCCGCCGGCTGACGTCCCCGCACGGGGGACACCGACGCGCGGGGTGATCACCGCCCGGGGGAGGATGCGGGGGTCCCGCTCCCCAGGAGGTCTCCTGTGTCCGAACCCGTGCAGCCGCTGCGCAACTCCGAGCTCCTCGGCGTCTACCTCAACGACCACCTGGCCTCGGCCACCGGCGGCATCGAGCTGGTCTGCCGGATGATCGGCGTGCACCGCGGCTCGCGGTGGGAGGCGCCGCTCACCCAGCTGCTCGACGAGCTGCGCGACGAGAAGTCCTCGCTGCTCGGCACCGCCCGGACGCTGGGCGTCCCGGTGCGCCAGTACAAGCAGTTCGGCGTGTGGCTGGCCGAGAAGGTCACCCGCGCCAAGCTGAACGGGCGGCTGCTCTCGCGCTCGCCGCTGTCGGACCTCGTCGAGTTCGAGTTCCTGGCCTCGGGCGTGCGCGCCAAGCGCAGCGGGTTCGAGACGCTGCGGATCGTGGCGGAGGTCGACGACCGCCTGGACAAGGCGGAGATGGACCGCCTCATCGACCAGGCGCACCGCCAGTACGAGTGGCTCACCGACGCGCGCCGCGACGTCGCCGCCGACGTCTTCGGCGGCCGGGCGCAGGCCGCGGAGCGCACCGGAGGTCACTGAGACCGGGGGGCACCGAGCAGCGCCGCCGGCCGGGCTGGTAGCACTGCGGGCATGTGTCACGACCCCGCCGGCCGCCCGCCCGCCCCGCCGCGCACCGGCGCGGTGGGGGACACCGGGCAGATCGTCCTCACCGCGGCCGACGGGACGGAGTTCTCCGCCGCGTACGCCCTGCCGGCCGACGTCGCGGCCGCCACCGCGGGGGTGGTGGTCCTGCCCGACATCCGCGGCCTGCACCCCTACTACGTCGCGCTGGTCGAGCGGTTCGCCGAGGCCGGCGTGCCCGCCGTCGCCCTCGACTGGTTCGGGCGCACAGCCGGCACCGCCGAGGGCGGCACCCGCGACGCCGGCTTCGACTGGCAGACCCACGTCCCGCAGACCACCCCCGAGGGGGTCGACGCCGACCTGGCCGCCGCGATCGCCGAGCTGCGCCGGCGCACCCGTCCGGGGCTGCCGGTGGTCACCGTCGGCTTCTGCTTCGGCGGGAGTCACTCCTGGCGGCAGTCCGGCGGCGACCTCGACGTGGCCGCCTGCGCCGGCTTCTACGGCCGGCCGGTGCTGGTCGGCGACGCCGCGTCCCGCGCCTCGCGCCCGACGCTCATGCTCATCGCCGGTGCCGACGCCGCCACGCCCGTCGAGGACCAGCTCGCCCTCGCCGGGACCATGCGCGGCGCGGGCGCCGACGTCACCACCGCCGTCTACGACGGCGCACCGCACTCCTTCTTCGACCGGGCCGCGCCCGAGTGGGAGGACGCCTGCCAGGACGCGTGGCGGCGGCTGCTCGACCTCGTCGACCGGGCCGGCAGCGGGGTGTCGTCGTGAACGAGCCGATCGACCCCGGTGTCCTCGAGCTGGCCCGGCGGGTCTTCGACCTGGCCCGCTCCGGCGTCACGGAGGAGCTCGCCGCCTACGTCGACGCCGGGGTGCCCGTCGACCTGACCAACGACAAGGGCGACACGCTGCTGATCCTCGCCGCCTACCACGACCACCCGGAGACGGTCGCCGCGCTGCTGGCCCGCGGCGCCGACCCGGGGCGGGTCAACGACCGGGGGCAGACGGCGCTGGCCGCGGCGGTGTTCCGCCGGTCGGAGGCCGGGGTGCGCACGCTGCTGGACGCCGGTGCCGACCCCGACGCCGGTGGCCCCAGTGCCCGCGAGACGGCGGCGTTCTTCGACCTGCCGGAGATGACCGCGCTGCTCGACCGCCGCGTGGGCTGAGGTCCACCCGGCAGCAGTCACGGCGTGACACCCTGTGTGCCGCGTCACCGAACGGGGGGAGGGACGTCCATGGCCGCGCCGACACACCTGCCCGGCCCCGGTGCGGACGGGCCGCCGTCCGGAGCCTCCCGGATGGTCCCGCCGCCGGAGGCCACCGACCTGCCCGCCGGCCTCCGCCTCGACGGCGTCGACGACGTCCTCCGCCCCGACGGCGACGCGGGGGACGGCGGGGCGCTGGACGGCCGGGGACCGGACGGCGGGGCGGGATCGGAGCCGTCCGCCCTGGCCGGGAGCCGCGTGCTGCCGCGCTGGCTGCTGCTGCTCGTCGGCGCCGCGGCCGCGACGATCGCCGTCGCCGGGGTGCGGGAGATCGCCTGGCTGATCGCGCCGGTGATGCTGGCCCTCGTCGTCGTCGTGGCGCTCATGCCGGTGCAGCGCTGGCTGCTGCGCCACCACGTACCGCGCTGGGCCGCGGCCACCGTCCTCCTGGTGCTCGTCTGGGGCGTGCTGCTCGGCCTGGGTTCGCTGCTGGTGGTCGCCATCGCCCAGTTCGCCGTCCTGCTGCCCGACTACGCCCCGCAGTTCGCCGTCCTGCTCGACGACACGGTCCGGCGGCTCGACGAGGCGGGGCTGTCGTCGACGCAGATCTCCGAACTGGTCGACCGGTTCGACTACGGCCAGCTCGTCGGCGTGGCCACCGGCCTGCTCGCCCGGGTCACCGACACCGCGACCACGCTGGTGCTGCTGCTCTCGGCCATGGTCTTCCTCGCCATCGAGTCCGGCGGCTTCGGCCGGCGGCTGGCGCTGGTGGCCGAGGACCGGCCGCACCTGCCCATCGCGCTGGGCCTGTTCGCCCGGGGCACCCGCAGCTACCTGCTGGTGAGCACGGTCTTCGGCGCGATCGTGGCGGTGGGGGACACCATCGCGCTCGCGTGGCTCGACGTGCCGATGCCGGTGCTGTGGGGGCTGCTGTCGTTCATCACCAACTACGTGCCCAACATCGGCTTCGTGCTCGGCGTCATCCCGCCGGCGCTGCTCGGCCTGCTCGGCGGCGGCTGGCCCGAGTTCTGGGCGATCCTCGTCGTCTACGCGCTGCTCAACTTCGTCGTCCAGACGCTCATCCAGCCGCGGTTCGTGGGCGACTCGGTGGGCCTGTCGATGACGGTCACCTTCCTCGCCCTGCTGTTCTGGGGCTGGGTGCTGGGCGCGCTGGGCGCGCTGCTGGCCATCCCGCTCACGCTGCTGGTGAAGGCCCTGCTGGTCGACGTCGACCCGCGCGGGCACTGGCTCGACGCCCTGCTGCGGGAGGAGCCCCGGCCCCCGCGGACCAGTCGCGCACGCCGGCGCGCGCACGACCGCCGGGCGGCGCTGGCCTCGGTGCGGTCGCTGCACCCGCACTGGCCCACACGACGCGGATCGCCGGACTGACCTGCGCGGACGCGCTCGCGGCACGGAATGTCGGACCCCCGGAGGACGTTGATCCGTAGTCGGGCAGCGCGCCCGGCAGCACCCCCTGAGGAGGACCCGTGAAGGGCGATCGCATCGAGGTCGTGATCGACGCCGGCGGCACGACCCGCACGTACGAGATCGAGGCCACCCGTGCCGGGCGGCGCGTCGACGTGAGCCACGGCCGCGGCGTCGTGGAGGTCGTCGAGAGCACCCGCGGCGGCACCCCCGTCCGCACCGCGCGGTTCATGTCCGGCCGCGTGCTCGCGCTGGTCGAGCACCCCGCGTCCCGCGTGGTCATGGACGACGACGAGCCGGTGACGGCGCTGCGCCGCACGGCATGAGTGAGGGCCTCCCTGCCCCCCGCCACTCGCACGCTCGCGGCGGGCCCCTGCAGGGAGGCCGAGGTAGCGGAACGGACCACCCCGGCGCCCCTGAGCCGGTGGTCGTGGTCGGGCTGCAGGGCGCGGGCACGTCCACGTGGGTGCAGCGGCACCCGGTCGCCACGCACGCCGTGGTGAGCACGGACCACCGGCCCCGCGCCCGCCGGCGGGAGGCCCGGCAGCGGCGCGTCGTCGCCGAGCTGCCCGCGGCATGGCGCAGCGTCGTCGTCGACGACTCCAGCCCCTCGCCGGAGGAGCGCGCACCGCTGGTGGCCGCGGCCCGCGCCGCCGGCCTGCCGGTGCGCGCGGTGTGGGTGGACACCCCGCGGGAGGAGTGCCTCGCCCGGGTGGAGACCCGCAACGCCGCCCGTGAGGAGCGGGCCCGTGTCCCCCTGGTCGGCGTGCCGGCCGCACGGGAGCGGTTCCGCCCGCCGTCGGAGGACGAGGGGTTCGACCGGGTCGACGTCGTGCGTCCCGGGAGCCGAGCGGCGGAGCGCCGGGTGCGGCCGGGCGGACCGGTGCGGTAGACACTGCACGCCCGTCCGCCCCCGCCCCTCCCGGAGGTCCCCCCGTGCTGGCCAGCATCGGCTACGCCGTCGCCTACACCGCCGTCGGCCTCGTGCTGCTGGCCCTCGGCTACCTCGCCCTCGACCTGTTGACGCCCGGTCACCTGGGCCGGCACATCTACGAGGACCGGTCGGTGAGCGCGGCGATCGTGCTGTCGGCGGGGTTCCTCGCCCAGGGCGCGATCATCTTCACCACCATCTGGAACAACGCCACCGCCGGCTTCGGCCAGGCGCTGCTCTACACCGTGGTGTTCGGCGTGCTCGGCGTCCTGCTGCAGGCGGTGGCGTTCCTCGTCCTCGACCTGCTCACACCGGGGAAGATGGGCGCCCTCGTCACCGAGGTCCGCTTCCACCCGGCCAGCCTGGTGAGCGCCGCGGCCCAGCTCTCGGTGGCCGCGATCATCGTCGCCTCCATCTGGCCCTGATCCCGGCGCGGCGGACCCGCCGGAGGAGCGCCCGGGGCCCGACGTAACGTGTCCGGCGCAGCGCGGGTCCCCCACCGGTATCGGCCGGGAGGGGCGACCCCGGACCGGACGGCTGGCGACGACGCCGCCCCCACCAGCGAGAGGAACTGCAATGAGCGAGGCAACCCCCCGCGTCGCCATCGTGACCGGCGCCGCGCGCGGCATCGGTGCCGCGACGGCGCAGCGGCTGGCCGCAGACGGATACGCCGTGGCGGTGCTCGACCTCGACGAGGCGAACACCAAGGAGACCGTGCAGGCCATCGAGGCCGCCGGCGGCACGGCGCTCGGCGTGGGCGCCGACGTCAGCGACGCCGAGCAGGTGCAGGCCGCCGTCGACCGGGTGGCCGCGGAGCTCGGCCCGCCGGTCGTGCTGGTCAACAACGCGGGCGTCACCCGCGACAACATGCTGTTCAAGATGACCGAGGTCGACTGGGACGTCGTCATGAACGTGCACCTGCGCGGTGCCTTCCTCATGGCGCGGGCCTGCCAGAAGTACATGGTCGACGCGAAGTTCGGCCGGATCGTCAGCCTGTCGAGCGTCTCGGCGCTGGGCAACCGCGGCCAGGCCAACTACGCGACGGCCAAGGCCGGGCTGCAGGGCTTCACCAAGACCCTCGCCATCGAGTTGGGCAAGTTCGGCGTCACCGCCAACGCGATCGCGCCGGGCTTCATCGAGACCGAGATGACGAAGGCCACCGCCGAGCGCATGGGCATCGCCTTCGACGACTTCATCAAGGGCGCCGCCTCGCAGATCCCGGTGGCCCGCGTCGGCCAGCCCGAGGACATCGCGCACCTGGTGTCGTTCTTCGTCAGCGAGGGCGCCGGCTTCGTCTCCGGCCAGGTCGTCTACGCCGCGGGCGGCCCGCGCGCCTGAGACAGGCCCCCCGCCCCGGTCAGGGGCCGACCAGAGGGCCCGGCCGGGAGTCTCCCGGCCGGGCCCTCCGGCGTTCCGCGACCGTCCCGTCCGACTTCACGCCGTGCAACGTTGCACGCTGTGCAACGGAGGTGTCATGCTGGTCGGCGTGACGGGTCCCGGGCTGCGTGAGCGCAAGAAGGCCGACACCCGGGCCGCGCTCGCCGCCGCGACGCTGCGGCTGGCCGTCGAACGCGGCTGGGCGAACGTCACGGTCGAGGCGATCGCCGCCGCGGCCGACGTCTCCTACCGCACCTTCTTCAACCACTTCGCCTCCAAGGAGGAGGCCCTGCTGCAGCCGGCCGGTGCCCGGCCCGGGCGCTTCGCCGAGCTGCTCGCCGCCCAGGACGCCGCCCTGCCGCCGTTCGACGCCGCCCGCGCGGTGCTGCACGTCGAGCTGGCGCCGGTCGACGACCCCGAGGGGTGGCGGCAACGCATGGGCGTCCTGGCCGCCGAGCCCACGCTGATGGCCCGCGCGGTGGCGGTCGGGTCGGCCGGCGAGCGTGAGATGGCCGAGGCCCTCGCCGCCCGCAGCGGTCTCGACGCCGACGCCGACCTGTACCCCACGCTGCTGGCCGCCGTCCTCGGTGCCGCGCTGCGCGTCGCGCTCGTCCGCTGGCAGTGCGCCGGTCCCGGCGCGGACCTGCCCGCCCTCCTGGACCAGGCACTCGACCTGCTCGCCGCGGGCCTCCCCGCCCCGCCGCCGACCGCCTGACACCACCCGACCGACCTCCCCGACCGGCCGGTGCCGCCCGGTCCGGCCCCTCCCACACCCCTGCTCGCTCCCCAGGAGACACCCGTGTCCGCTCCGGCCGACCCCGCCGTCCCGGCAGGCCCGCCGCCCACCGCAGACCCCGTCGGCGATCCCGGGCCCGGCATCGCCGCGCCGATGAGCCGCCGGCAGGTGCTGCAGGCCCTGTCGGGCCTGTTCATGGGCATGTTCGTGGCGATCCTGGCGGCCACCGTCGTCGCCAACGCGCTGCCGACGATCATCCCCGAGCTCGGCGGCAGCCAGTCGGTCTACACCTGGATCGTCACCGCGGAGCTGCTCGCGATGACGGCGACCGTGCCGCTGTGGGGCAAGCTCGCCGACCTGGCCGACCAGAAGCTGCTCATCCAGCTGTCCTTCGGCCTGTTCGTCGTCGGCTCGGTGCTGGCCGGCGCCTCGCAGGACGCCACGATGCTGATCGTCGCCCGCGTGCTGCAGGGCGCGGGCGCCGGCGGCCTGACCGCGCTGGTGCAGATCGTGATGGCGGCGATGATCCCGCCGCGCGAGCTCGGCCGGTACGCCGGTGTGTTCGGGGCGATCTTCGCCGTCGGCACCGTCGCCGGTCCGCTGATCGGCGGCGTCCTGGTCGACACCTCGTGGCTGGGCTGGCGCTGGTGCTTCTTCCTCGGCGTGCCCTTCACCCTCGCCGCGATGGTGCTCATCCAGCGCACGCTGCAGCTGCCCGCGGTCCCGCGGCGCCGCGTGCACGTCGACTGGCTGGGCGCGCTGCTGCTCACCGCCGGCGTCAGCACCTTGCTGATCTGGGTCACCCTCGCCGGCAACCGCTTCGACTGGCTCTCGGCGCCGACCGCGCTCATGGTCGGCGGCAGCGTCGTCCTGCTGGTGCTGGCCGTGCTGGTCGAGGCCCGCTCGCCCGAGCCGGTGATCCCGCTGGGACTCTTCCGCAACCGCACGGTGACGCTGGCGATCGTCGCCAGCGCGCTGGTCGGCATCGCGATGTTCGGCGGGACGGTCTTCCTGTCGCAGTACTTCCAGGTGGCGCTCGGTCACTCACCGACCCGCGCCGGCCTGCTGTCGCTGCCGCTGGTCGCCGGGCTGCTCGTCTCCTCCACGGTGGCCGGTGCGCTGATCACCAGGAACGGCCGCTGGAAGCGCTGGTTGGTCGCCGGCGGCGTCCTCATGGTCGCCGGCTTCGGCCTGCTGGCCACCATCGACGCCGCGACGTCGACCTGGCTGCTCGGCGCCTACATGGTCGTCCTCGGCTGCGGCGTCGGCATGCTGATGCAGAACCTCGTGCTCGCCGCGCAGAACGACGTCCCCGCCGCGGAGCTGGGCACCACCACCTCGGTGGTCTCCTTCTTCCGCAGCCTCGGCGGCACGATCGGCGTCAGCGTGCTGGGTGCGGTGCTGGCCGCGCGGGTCGCCGACGGCCTGGGCGCGCTCGGCGGCGGGGCCCCGGCCCCGGGCGGCGGCGAGGCCGCGGCGCCGGACGTCTCGGTGCTGCCGCCGGAGGTGGTCGCGCTGGTGCAGGGCACCTACGCCGACGCCACCGCGGAGCTGTTCCTCATCGCCACGCCGCTGGCCGCGCTCGCCCTGCTGGTCGTCCTCTTCATCCCCGAGAAGGCGCTGAAGACGACCTCGGGGTCGCAGCGGCTGGCCGAGGAGGGCTCGCCGGCGCCGGTGGCGCACTGACCGGACCACCGGACGGGAGGGCCGCGTACGTCACGCCGGCCGGCGGGCACAGCGCCCCGCCGACCGGCGTTGCACCGATCGTGAGCGAACCGTTCCGCCTCGTCGTCCTCGGTGACTCGATCGCGTACGGCACCGGCGCCTCGCGGGTCGAGGACGGCCTCGGCCCGCGGCTGGCGCAGGTCCTGCGCAGCGAGGGCATCGAGGCCGACCTCGCCGTGCTGGCCGTGCCCGGCGCGGTCTCCCACGACCTCGCCGCCCAGGTGCGCCGGGCCGCGCCGTTGGACGCCGACCTCGCCGTCGTGGTGATCGGCGCCAACGACCTCGCCCGCTTCCTGCCCGCCGAGGCGGCCACCGCCGCGCTCGGCGCCGCCGTCCGCGAGCTGCGGGCCGCCGGCACCGACGTCGTCGTGGTCCCCGCGCCGGACATGTCCAGCGTGCCGTTCGTGCCGCCGGCGCTCCGGCCGGTGGTGCGCGCGGCGTGCGCGGTGCTGCAGCAGCGTCAGGCCGAGGTCGCCCGGGCGCACGGTGCGACCGTCGCCGCGGTGTCGGCCGAGGTGGGCGGCGCGTTCAGCCGTGATCCGTCGCTGTTCTCCGCCGACCGGTTCCACCCCTCATCGGCCGGCTACGCGCGGATCGCCGCCGCCCTGGCCCCGACCGTGCTCGCCGCAGCCCGCGACCGCCGGGACCGCCGGGCCGCCTGAGCGACCCGGCGGCCCGGCGGGGCTCACATGTCGCGGTAGCGCTTCGCCGCGGCGGCGGCCTCGGTCAGCCGGCCGGCGTCGAGGTCGGGACCGTAGCCGGGGGTGTCGCGCTGCACCCGCCAGCCCTCCGCGAGCGGCCCGAGGTCGACGACGTCGAAGCCGAGCTCGTCGATGAACGAGGCGACGGTCTCCTTGGCCGAGGCGTCGTCGCCGGCGATCGCCAGCGCCCGCCGGTTCGGCGTCCCCGGCGGCGTCCGGCGGGCGGTCAGGTCGGCGGCGTAGACGTGGTTGAACGCCTTGACCACGCGCGAGCGCGGCAGGTGCTCCTGCAGCAGCTCCGAGGTGGTCGCCGTCTCGTCGTCGAGCGCCGCGATGTGACCGTCGCGCTCCGGGTAGTAGTTGTTCGTGTCGATGACGACCTTGCCGGCCAGCGGCTCGACCGGGACGTCGTCGACCGCCTTGAGCGGCACGGTGACGACGACCAGGTCGCCCGCGGCCGCGGCCTCGGCCGGGGTGGCCGCGCGGACGGTGCCCGTCCGGGACGGGCGGTCGCCGAGGGCGTCGACGAGGCCGGCGAGCGTCTCGGGGCCGCGGGAGTTGGAGAGCACGACGTCGTAGCCGATGTCGGTGGCTGCCTGTGCGAGCGCCGTGCCGATGTGGCCGGCGCCGATGATGCCGAGGGTGGTCATGTCTGGCGGCAACGCGCAGGTCCGCGCCTCATTCCCCCCGGCTCGGCACAGGAAGCTGTCCGCACGTCTCCGGCGTCGATCCGTGCGGAGAGCTTCCTATGCCTCGTCCCGGTCCAGCGCGTCGGCCAGGAGCTCGGCGAGGTGCCGGCCGGTCCGGTCGGACAGCTGGTCGAGCTGCGTGCGGCAGGAGAACCCGTCGGCGAGGACCACGGCGTCCGGCCCGGCCTCGCGGACGGCGGGCAGCAGCTGCTGCTCGGCGATCGTCACCGAGACGTCGTGGTGCCCGCGCTCCACGCCCCAGTTGCCGGCCAGCCCGCAGCAGCCGCCGAGCCGGGTGACCGTCGCGCCGGCGCTGCGCAGCAGCCGCTCGTCGGTGGCCCAGCCCATCACCGCGTGGTGGTGGCAGTGCGGTTGCGCGACCACCTCGACGCCGGCCAGCGACGGCGGCGTCCACCCCTCGGTGGCGGTGAGCAGCTCGGCCAGCGTCCGGGTGCCCGCGGCGACCCGCTCCGCGGCGGGGTCGTCGAGCAGCTCCACGGCGTCACTGCGCAGCGCCGCGGTGCACGAGGGCTCCACGCCCACGATCGGGACGCCGGCGTCGGCCAGCGGCGTCAGCTTGCGCACGGTGTCGCCGAGGATGCGGCGCGCGGTGTCGAGCTGGCCGGTGGTGGTCCAGGTCAGGCCGCAGCAGGTGTCCTCGCCGGGCACCTGCACGGAGTAGCCCGCCGCCTCGAGCACCCGGGCCGCGGCCAGGGCGACCTCGGGGGCGAAGTGGTCGGTGAACGAGTCGACCCACAGCGCCACCGGGGCCCCGCCGCCCGGGCGCGCCGTCCACTGCTGCCGGAAGGTGCGCCGTGCGAACGCCGGCAGGTCGCGCCGCTGGTCCACGCCGGCGCCCCACTTCGCCACCCGGCCGCCGAGCCGGGAGCGCAGGACCGCGTTGACCAGCCGCGGGGCGCGGGCGGCGAGGTCGGACCACATCGGCAGCTTGCCGAGCGTGTAGTGCGACAGGGGCCGGATCCGGCGGCGATAGCTCTGGTGCAGCACCTCGGACTTGTAGCTGGCCATGTCCACACCGGTCGGGCAGTCGCGCGAGCAGCCCTTGCACGACAGGCACAGGTCCAGCGCGTCGTGCACCTCCGGCGAGCGCCAGTCCCGTACCGGGCCGCCGGGGGCGAGCATCTCCTGCAGCACCCGGGCGCGGCCGCGGGTGGAGTCCTTCTCCTCGCGGGTGGCCGGGTAGGACGGGCACATCACCGCGACGCCCGACGGCTCGGCCCGGCACTTGCCGACGCCGGTGCAGCGGTGCACGGCGGAGGAGAAGTCGCCCTCGTCGTGCCGGTAGGCCAGCGCCAGCCCGGTGCGCAGCCGGGGCGCGGCGGCCACCCGGACGTCGTCGTCGAGGCGCGCCGGGCGCACCAGCACGCCGGGGTTGAGCACGTCGTCGGGGTCGAACAGGCCCTTGACGCGGGCGAACAGCTCGAGCGCGGCAGGGGAGTACATGGTGCCGAGCAGCTCGCTGCGGGCGCGGCCGTCACCGTGCTCGCCGGACACCGACCCGCCGTAGCGGGCCACCAGCCGGGCGGCGTCCTCCACGAAGGCGCGGTAGGCGGCCCGGCCGCGGTCGGGCTCGCGGCCGAACGGGAAGTCGATGCGCACGTGCACGCAGCCGTCGCCGAAGTGCCCGTACGGCACGCCCTGCAGCCCGTGCTGCTCCAGCAGTGCGTCGAACTCCCGCAGGTAGGCGCCCAGCGAGGTCACCGGCACCGCGGCGTCCTCCCAGCCGGCGTGCGCGGGACGGCCGTCGGAGGTGCGCGCGGCCAGCCCGGCGCCGTCCTCGCGGATCCGCCAGATCGCCGCGGCGTGCGCGACGTCGGTGACCACCAGGCTGTCCAGCGCGCCGGCGTCGGCCACCACACCCGCGCCCTTGGCCTGGACCTCGGCGACGGTGTCGCCGGTCAGCTCCACGATCAGCCAGCCGGCGCCCTTCGGCAGGTCCGGGACCACCGCGGCCGGCACGTCGCGCAGCCGCTGCACGATCCGCTCGTCGAGGCCCTCGACGGCGGTCGGCCCGTGCCGCAGCAGCCCCGGCGTCGCGTCGGCGGCGTCGGCCATGGAGGGGTAGCCGAGCACGACGAGGCCGCGATACGGAGCGTCGGCCACCAGCCGCACGGTGGCGCCGAGGACGACCGCCAGCGTGCCCTCGCTGCCCACCAGCGCGCGGGCGACGTCGAAGCCGTGCTCGGGCAGCAGGTGCTCCAGCGAGTAGCCCGACACCTGCCGGCCGAAGGTGCCGAGCTCGGTGCGGATGGTGCCGAGCCCACCGGCGACGAGGGTCCGCAGGTCCTCCAGCCCGGGGGTGGCCGACCCGGAGGCCAGCCGCAGCCGCTGCCCGGAGCCGGTGACCACGTCGAGGCCCACGACGTTGTCCGAGGTGCGGCCGTAGCCCAGCGCCCGCGAGCCGCAGGCGTTGTTGCCGATCATCCCGCCGATCGTGCAGCGGTTGGACGTGCTC
This sequence comes from Geodermatophilus amargosae, assembly GCF_041028265.1. Lineage (GTDB taxonomy): Bacteria > Actinomycetota > Actinomycetes > Mycobacteriales > Geodermatophilaceae > Geodermatophilus > Geodermatophilus amargosae_A. The sequence goes on along the minus strand of NZ_JABGCW010000019.1, from coordinate 27,638 downwards.
GGGTCGGGCCCGAAGCGCAGCCCGGCGGGCCGGGCCGCGGTCTGCAGCGCGGCCTGCACGACACCGGGGTCGACGACGGCGGTGCGCGACTCGGCGTCGACGGAGTGCACCCGGTGCAGGTACCGGCTGGTGTCGACGACGACGCCGGTGCCCACGGCGTTCCCGGCGATCGAGGTGCCCGCGCCGCGCATGGTGAGCGGCACGCCGAGCTCGCGGCAGACCTCGAGGGCGGTGACCACCTCGTCGGCGGCCCGCGGCCGGACGACGGCGCGCGGCAGCACGCGGTACAGCGAGCCGTCGGAGGAGTACAGCGCGCGGGCGAGGCCCGAGTCGTCGACGTCGCCGATCCCGGCCCGGCGCAGGGCGGCGGTGACCTCGGTGGTGGCGGCGTCGGGACCGGCGGCGGTGGTGCTCACCGGCCCAGTGTCCCCGGTGCCGTCCCCCGAGGCGGACGGCACCGGGGAGGCGGCACCGGGGGAGGCGTCAGTCCTCGGTGGGCGGCTCGTCCTCCCCGGACTCCTCCGCCTCGTCGGCCTCCTCCTTGGTGTGGTGCACCGCGCCGTCGGCGTGCTCCGGCGGGCCGTAGACGGTGTAGAGGACCAGCGGGTTCGGCCCGGTGTTGAGGAAGTTGTGCTTCGTGCCGGCCGGGACGACGACGAGGTCGCCCTGGGCCACCTTCTTCGTGGCCCCGCCGACCTTCGCCTCACCGATGCCGCTGACGAAGGTGAGGATCTGGTCGATGTCCTCGTGGACCTCCTCGCCGATCTCCCCGCCCGGCGGGATGGTCATGACGACGAGCTGGGTCTTCGTCCCGGTCCACAGGACGCGGCGGAAGTCGGGGCTCGTCTCGGCCTCGGTGGCGATGGTGAAGTGGATGACGGACGCCATGGGCGGCGCTCCTCCCTGTCTCGTGGCACCTGGACGGTGCACATCGGACGGGCCTTGCCCCCCAGCCGCGCCGCCCATGCCTGTGCCCCCGTCGGGGTGGTGCGCCGGCGCCGCGTCCTGCTACCGTCGCCCCACCTCGGTTGGACTGTCCAACCGACCTGCTGCTGGGGGCGCGCGTGTCCCGTCCGGTCCGGTCCCGTCCCGACGCCGCACCTCCCGCCGGCGGTCGGCCCGTCGCCGTCCTGCAGCGGCGGACCCTCACCGTGGTCGCGGCCAGCACGCTCGTCGTCCTCGCCGCCTTCGTCACCCCGCTGGCCACCTCGGTGGCCACCGCGGCCGACCTGGGCACCGGCGCGGGCGGGCAGGCGTGGCTGCTGTCGGCGATGAGCGTCGGGCTTGCCGCCGCGCTGCTGGTCACCGGCGCGGCCGCCGACGACCTCGGCCGCCGCCGCGTGTTCACCGCGGGCCTGGTGCTGCTCGCCGTCGGTGCCGCGCTGACGGCCGCCGCGGGCTCCACCGGGGTCTTCGTCGCCGGCCGGCTGGTGGAGGGCGTCGGCGGTGCGGCGGTCCTCGCCTGCTCGCTGGGCCTGATCGCGCAGGTCTTCCCGCTCGGGCCGGCGCGCGCCCGCGCGGCGGCGGTCTGGGGCGCCAGCCTCGGGGCGGGGACCGGAGTCGGCGGGCTGGCCGCGGTGCTGCTCGACGGCGAGACCGGCTGGCGCGCCACGCACGCGGCGGCCGCCGTCGTCACGCTGCTGCTGGCGGTGGCCGCGCGGCTGCTGCTGCCGGAGGCCGCGCCGGGACGCCGTCCGCGGGTCGACGTCCCCGGACCGGTGCTGCTCGTGGCCGCGGTGTGCTGCCTGCTCGTCGGGCTGGTGGCCACCCGCACCGGCGCGGGGACCGGCGCCGTGGTCGGGCTGATCGCCGGCGGCCTCGTGCTGGCGGCCGCCTTCGTCCTCGCCGAGAGCCGCGTGCGCACGCCGATGGTCGACCTCGGGCTGTTCCGCGTGCGCGGGTTCGTGGCCGCGACGCTCGGCGCGCTGGTCACCGGCGCGGCCACCGTCGGGCTGATGTCCTTCCTGGCCACCGTGCTGCAGCGCGCCCTGGGCGAGAGCCTGCTGGCCGTGACGGTGCTCGTGCTGATCTGGTCGGCGGTGGCGACGGCGACGTCGGTGGGGCTGCGCTGGCTGCCGGGGATCGACGGGCGGGTGCTGCTGGCCGGCGGCCTCGCGGTGTCGGCGGCGGGGCTGGCCGCGCTCGCCGTGCTGGACACCGGCAGCCGCGCCACCGCCCTGCTGCCGGGCCTGGTCGTCCTCGGCGTCGGCTACGGGGCGGCCAACGCCGCGCTCGGCCGGGAGGCGGTGGCGCACGTGCCGGCCGAACGGGCCGGCATGGGCAGCGGGGCGAACAACACCGCCCGCTACCTCGGTGCCGCCGTCGGGGTCACCCTCGTCGTGCTGCTGGTGACCGCAAGCGCGCCCGCCGGCACGGCGGCCGGGCTGCTCGCTGGATGGGACGCCGCCGCGTTCGCCGGCGCCGGGCTCAGCGCGGCCGGGGCGCTGGCGGTGCTGGCACTGCGACCGGCCCGCCGCTGACGGCGGTGGCGGCCACGGCGGCGTCGGCCTCCGGATCGGGCGCCGCCGCGCGCATCCGCAGCAGGCCGACGCTCACCAGCAGCAGTCCCGCGCCGGCGGCGGTGCCGACGGCGGAGAGCACCGACAGCCGCCCGGTGGCGGCCAGCGCCTCCACCCCGACGCACTCCAGCGCGACGGCGACCCAGACGGCCGCCGCCGCGACGCGGTCGGCGGCCGCGATGCCGGAGTAGAGGAGCAGCTGGGCCAGGGCGAACAGCGCGCCGCAGGCGGTGAACACCCAGGCCCAGCCGCCGAGCGCGCTCCCGTAGGCGTCGCCGCCGACCAGCGGCAGCGCGGCCGGCCCGAGCGCCGCCGTGGCGACGGTCAGCAGCGCGCCCGACCCGCCGACGACGGCCAGCGCCCGGGGCAGCTCGCGCCGCCGCGCCGCGGCGTCGGCCAGCCGCGGCAGCACCACCACGCCCACGCCCTGCGGCAGCCAGTAGGCGACCTTGGCGAACACCGCGCCCACGGCGTACTCCCCGGCCAGGTCGGCGGGGAGGTGGTGGCGGGCGAGCAGGACGTCCAGGTTCACCAGCAGGACCAGCCCCAGCAGCGCCCCCGCGGCCCGGACCGCCGCACGCGCGGGCTCCCGCAGCCCGCGGGACACCCCGGGCCGCCCGGCGCACAGCCACGAGACCGCGGCGCCGGCCGCGCACCCGGCGGCCATGCCGGCCAGTGCCGCCGACGGCGTCCGGCCGAGCAGCAGTCCGGCCAGCGCGCCCAGGGTCTTCAGCGACCCGAAGGCGACGACGACCGCTGCCAGCCGCCCGTGCCGCCCGGTGCCCTGCAGGACGCCGTCGTACGCGCCGGCCAGCGTGTGCGGCACGAGGACGGCGACCATCCAGGCGGCCGCCGTGGCGTCGGGCAGCCGCAGCAGCGCGACCACCGGTGCCAGCACGACGAGGCCGGTCAGCCCGGCGGCGAGCGCGGTGGCCAGTGCGGTGGCGTGCAGCCGCGGCACCTCGTGGGCGGCCCGGGCCGGCGGCCGGCCGCCCAGGCGCAGGGCGGTGGCGGTCTGCAGCCCGGTGGCCGGGACGATGCCGACCAGCAGCACGCCGAGGAGGGCGGCCAGCTCGCCGTAGGACGCCGGGGTCAGCACGCGGGCGGCGAGCACGGTGACGACGTAGGACAGCGCGCTCACCGACAGCAGCGCCCCGGACACCAGCGCCGCCGGCGCCACGCGGGCCGCCCGGCTGCGGGGCACGCTCACGCCGCCGACCTACGCTGCTGGCGCCCGGGAGCCGGGGACGACGGGGGAGAGGTGCGCGCGTGGACTCCGCCGTCGACACCTCCGCCGCCGACACCTCCGCCGTCGACACCTCCGCCGTCGACGCCGCCGTGCGGCCCGACCGGTCGCCGTGGCCGGCCCGCGCGCTGGCCCTCGCCGTCGCGCTGCTGGTGACCGCGCCGGTGCTGGCGCCCGGGTACGTGCTGCTCGCCGACATGGTGTTCGTGCCGCGCCAGGACCTCGACCTCGACGCCCTCGGCCTGAGCGGCGCGCTGCCCCGCGCGGTGCCCGCCGACGCCGCGGTGGCGCTGGCCACCGCCGTGCTGCCGGGCTCGCTGGTGCAGGCAGCGGTGCTGCTGCTCACCGTCTCCGCCGCGGTGCTCGGGGCCGCGCGGCTGGTGCCGCCGGGCCGCGACGGCCGCCGGGGCGCCGCCGCGGGAGTGGCCGGGCTGGTCTACGGCTGGAGCCCCTACCTCGCCGAGCGGCTGCTCATCGGTCACTGGACGCTGCTGCTGGCCTGGGCGGCCCTGCCGTGGATCGTGCGCGCCGGCCTGCGGCTGCGCGCCGACTCGCCCCGGGCGCTGCCCTGGCTGGTCCTCGCCGTCGCGCCCGCCGCGCTGAGCCCGACCGGGAGCCTGCTCGCCGCGGGGGCGCTGCTGGCCGGCACCGGCCGGCGACGGGCGGTCCGCGGTCTGGCCGTCGTCGCGCTGCTGTCGGCGCCGTGGATCGTGGCCGGCCTGCTCGCACCGGCCGCCGGGACGTCCGATCCCGCGGGGGTGGCCGCCTTCGCCGCGCGCGCCGAGAACTGGGCGGGCGCCGTCGCGGCCGTACTCGGTACCGGCGGCATCTGGAACGGCGCCGCGGTGCCGGACAGCCGCGCGTCCGCCCTCGCCCCGCTGGTCACGGTGCTGCTGCTCGCGGTGGCCGTCGCCGGCTGGGCGCCGCGCGCCACCCGCTCGGGCGCCGGCGGCCGGCTGCTCGTCCTCGGCGCCGGCGGGCTGCTGCTCGCCGTCGCGGGCGTCCTGCCCGGGACCGCGCAGCTGCTCGAGGCCGCCGTCGCCGGGGTCCCGGGGACCGGCCTGCTGCGGGACGGGCAGAAGTGGGCGGCCTGGCTCGCACTGCCACTGGCCGTCGGCGCGGGACTCGGCGCCCGCCGCCTGGCCGCGGCGGTGCGGGGCGTCCTCCCGGGGGCGGGCGCCGCGGTCGCCGTCCTCGCGGCGCTGCTGCCGCTGGTCGCCGTCCCCGACCTCGCGTGGGGCGTCGGCGGGCGGCTGCAGCCGGTGGCCTGGCCGGCCGACTGGCAGACGGTGCGCACGGTGCTCGCCCGCGACCCCGCCCCCGGTGACGTGCTGGTCCTGCCCGCCGGTGCCTACCGCGCGTTCGGCTGGAACGACGGCCGCGCGCAGCTGGACCCGGCGGCGCGCTGGCTGCCGCGGGCGGTGGTCGCCGACGACACCCTCGTCGTCGACGGGCGGGCGGTGCGCGGGGAGGACGACCGTGCCGCGCAGGTGCTCGCGGCGGCGGGCGACCCGGCCCGGCTGGCCCGACTGGGCGTGGGCTGGGTGCTGGTCGAGCGCGGGACGCCCGGCCCGGCGGTGCCCGCCGCCGTGACCGGACTGCCGCTGGTGGTCGACGGTGCCGACCTGCGGCTGCACCGGGTGCCCGGCGCGGAGTCGGGCCCCCGGCCGTCGGCCGCCCGCGCGGCTGCGGTGGGCGTCGCTCACGGAGCCGCCGCGGGCGCCGTCGTGGGCGCTGCGTTGTGGATCACGCTGGCGGCGTCTACTGTCGCGCTCCGTCGTCGCTCCTCGAGGAAACGAGTGCCCGCGTGAAGACCCTCCTGGTCGTGCTCCTGTCCCTCGGCGCCGGTGCCGGTGTCGGCGCCGCTGCCGTCGCCGGCGTCTCGGCCGTCGTCGACCCCGACACGTCCGCGGTCGAGCAGAGCGACCAGCAGTCGCTCGACGTCCTCGACTACGGCACCCGCGGCTGATCCCGGGCCGGCGTCCGCGCGTGCGGACGCCGGCATCCCCGCCAGCACCCCGAGCAGCTCCCGCGCCCAGCCCCGCACGCTCGACGGCCAGTCGAAGGCCGCCGCGTGGCGGGCCGCCGCCACCCCCATCGCCGTCCGCGTGACGCCGTCGCCCAGCAGCCGGTCCACGGCGTCGGTCAGCTCCTCGAGGTCGTCGACGAGCACCCCCGTGCGGCCGTCGAGCACCGACTCGGTGAGACCGCCGGCCGACCGGTAACCGACCGTCGGCGTCCGGTGCGCCCCGGCCTCGGTGACCACCAGGCCCCACCCCTCCTTGACCGAGGGGCACAGCTGCAGCCAGGCCGCCGCCAGCTCCGCGTGCTTGGCCGGCTCGTCGAGGAACCCGGAGAACTCGACCCGGTCGGTGATGCCGAGCCGGTCGGCCTCGGCCCGCAGTCGCTCCTCCCACCAGCCCTCCCCGACGATCGACAGCGTCAGGTCCGGCCAGCGCTCCTGCAGCCGGGCCACCACCTCGAGGGCGTGCTCCACCTGCTTGTGCGGGACCAGCCGGCCGAGCACCACGACCCGCGGCGTCGCCGAGCGGCGCACCGCCACCCGGGGCGCGGGCTCGATCCCGTTGGGGACGACGGCGACCCGCGACGGGTCGACGCCCAGACCGGCGAGCTCGGTGCGGGTGGCGTGCGAGACGGTGACGTACCGCGACCGCCGGTAGACCCAGGGCGCGAACCGCGACTCCAGCCACCAGCCGACCGCGCCGCCGACCCGGCCGAAGACGATCGGCCACTGCTCGCGGTGCACGTGGTGGACCAGGACGGTCACCGGCGCCCGGGTGACCAGCGGACTGCAGAAGGGCAGGCCGTTCTGGACGTCGACGACCAGCCGCGCCCGGGAGCGCAGCACGTGCAGCAGCGCCCGCGGGTAGACGCCGAGCCGGTTGCCGCGGCGCACGACCCGCACGCCGCCCACGACCTCGTCCGCGGGCGCGCGGTCGTGCGCGGCGCAGAACATCTCGACCCGCAGGCCCGCTGCCGCGAGGCCCTCGGCGACCCGGTGCACGTACCGTTCGGACCCGCCGCCCTCCGGGTGGCCGAGATCGCGCCAGTTGACGAAGAGGACGTCGGCCGGCGGTCTGGAGACGTGGATCACCCGCGGCACGATACAGACGGGTACCGGCCATTCCACCTGCCCGATCGGTTGGTCGTCGGACATCTGAGGAGACGTTGCGCAAATGGACCGGACGGCGACACTGGAACGGTCGGTGCGGCTGTTCCGCGCGTTCCTGCGCGAGCAGACCGACCCCGATCTGTTCTACGGCGTCCTCGCGGAGGACTCGGTGCGCCAGCTGGCCCGGCACACGGACCTGGCCGGCGCCAGCGTCCTCGACGTCGGCGGCGGGCCCGGGTACTTCTCCGCCGCCTTCCGGGCCGCCGGCGCCCGCTACCTGGGCCTGGAGCCCGACGCCGGTGAGATGGCCGCCCGCGGCGAGCCGGAGCCCGGCATGCTGCGCGGCAGCGGCGAGGCGCTGCCGGTGCGCACCGGCGCGGTCGACGTCTGCTACTCGTCGAACGTCCTCGAGCACGTGCCGCACCCGTGGGTGATGGCCGACGAGATGGTGCGGGTGACCAGGCCCGGCGGTACCGTGCTGCTGTCCTTCACCCCGTGGCTGTCGCCGTGGGGCGGGCACGAGACCGCGCCCTGGCACTACCTCGGCGGTGGCCGCGCGCGGCGGCGGTACCGGCGGCGCACGGGGCACGAGCCGAAGAACCGGTTCGGCGAGTCCCTGTTCGCCGTCTCGGCGGGAGCGGCGGTCCGCTGGGCGCGCGCGTGCCCGGACGCCGACCTGCTCGCCGTCCACCCCCGCTACCACCCGTGGTGGGCGGCCTGGGTCGCGCGGGTCCCGCTGCTGCGGGAGTTCGCCACCTGGAACGTCGTCCTGGTGCTCCGGCGACGCGACGATCACAGCCGGTAACATCCGGTACCACCGGTGGTCGCGCGTTCGGTACGGATCGGTACTCGACACGAACGGGGGACCGGTACCGGCCGGAACCGACCGGTGTTGGCGTGTGGTCTACCCGACAGTAATGTGACCGCGCTGCGACACCGGTGGAGCTGTCGCACGGTGGAGGAGGTCCCCGCATGCGTCGTCGTGTTCTCGGGTTCGTGCTGCTGGGCCTGGGGGCGCTGTGCCTGGGCGCCGCGCTGGCCGTCCGTCTGGTGCTCGCCCCGACCCTGGTCACCCTGCCCCTGGACCAGAAGGCGTCGGTGACCGTCGTCGACCCGGACGCCACCTACCTGGACTTCGAGAGCCTCTCGGAGGTCAGCGGCGAGGTCACCGCGCGGCTGCAGGTCCGGGGGGACGTCACCGCGGGCGAGGCCTCCGACGACGTCGCCGTCTGGAGCTCGGGCACCACGATCACGAACGAGGACGGGGACCTGCTCACCGAGCCCGCCGAGGTGGTCAACTGCCTCGACCGGACGACCGCCGAGGCGGTGGACTGCGACGCGGCCAGCGCGGACATCGACGGCCTGACGCTCACCTTCCCGTTCGACACCCAGCAGCAGGACTACGAGGTGTGGAACGGCAACGTCGGCGAGGCGGTCACCGCCCGGTACGACGGCGAGGACGAGGTCGAGGGCGTCGAGGTCTACCGCTTCGTGCAGACGGTGCCCGAGACGGTGATCCGCACGGCCGAGGTCCCCGGGACCTTCGCCGGCGAGTCCAGCGCCGACACCGTCACCGCCGACGTCGTGTACAGCAGCGAGCGGACCATCCTCGTGGAGCCGGTCAGCGGCAAGATCGTGAGCTCCGTCGAGCACCCGGTCACCGTGCTGCGCGGGCCCGGCGGGGACACCGGCCTCACCGTCCTCGAGGCCGAGCTCGGCCCGACCGATGAGGGTCTGGGCGACGCCGCCGCCGGCGCCGCCGAGACGCGCGACCAGATCACCCTGGTGCAGCGCACCCTCCCGCTGGCGATCGCCGGACTCGGCGTCGTGCTGCTCCTGGTCGGCGCCTTCCTGCTCCTCCGCGCCCCGCGTGGTGCGCACCGGGCCGACCCGGCTCCCGCCGTCCAGCCGACCGCGCCGGTGACCTTCGCCAAGTGACGCACGACCGCCGGTGCGGGCTCCCGGAGCCGTGACCGCGCCACCGCTGACGACCGAGCCCGCCGGGACCGCCCCGGCGGGCTCGGTCGCGTCGCAGGCGCCGCCGGCACCCGCGCAGGGCCCGCCGTCGTCCGCGCTGCTGCGGCGGATGCGGCTGGCGACGGTCTGCGTGGGCTTCCTCGGCCTGGCGCTCACCCAGTCGCCGGGGCGGGTCCTGCCGGACACCAAGCTCGACCTCGCCGTCGACCCGGCCGGCTTCCTCGGCCGCGCCCTGCAGCTGTGGGAGCCCGAGGGGTTCGCCGGCCAGGTGCAGAACCAGGCCTACGGCTACCTGTTCCCGATGGGCCCGTTCTTCGCCCTGGGCGACGCGGTGGGCCTGCCCGCCTGGGTGGTGCAGCGGCTCTGGCTGGCGGTGCTCCTGAGCACCGCCTTCCTGGGTGTCGTCGTGCTGGCCGGCCGGCTGCGGATCGGCACACCGGCAGCGGCCGTCGTCGGCGGGCTGGCCTACGCCCTGGCCCCGCGCATGGTCACCGCGCTGGGCGCCACGTCCGTCGAGGTGGTGCCCATGGCGGTCGCGCCGTGGGTGCTGGTGCCCCTCGTCGGCGTCGCCGCCGCCCGGTCGCCGCGGCGGGCGGCCGCCCTCTCCGGCCTCGCCGTGCTGTGCGCCGGCGGCGTCAACGCCGTCGCGGCATCCGCCGTCCTCCCGCTGCCGGTCCTCTGGCTGCTGACCCGGCCCGGCGGGCCGCTGCGCCGCCGGCTGGCGGCCTGGTGGGCCGGGGCCGTGCTGCTCGCCACGGCGTGGTGGGCCGGGCCGCTGCTGCTGCTCGGGCGCTACAGCCCGCCGTTCCTGGACCACATCGAGAACGCCGACGTCACGACGACACCGACCGACGTCCTGTCGACCCTGCGCGGGGTGGACCACTGGGTGGCCTACCTGGGCTCGGCCACCGGGCCGCTGTGGCCGGCCGGGTGGTCGCTGGTGGCCGACACCCTCCCGGCGGCCGGGACGCTGGTCCTCGCCGCGGCGGGTCTGTGGTCGCTGACCCGGCGCGACCTGCCCGAGCGCACTTGGCTGGTGCTGGGCCTGCTGGCCGGCGTCGCCCTGGTCACCCTCGGGCACCTGGCTCCCGTCGACGGACTGCTCGCCGGACCGCTCAACGCGGCGCTCGACGGAGCGCTGGCGCCGCTGCGCAACGTGCACAAGTTCGACCCCGTCCTGCGGCTGCCGCTGGCCCTCGCCCTGGTGCACCTGGTCGGCGTCCTCGTCCGCCGCGCCCGGGAGCGCACGCCGGCGGACCGGCCGCGGTGGCCGGCCGGGTGGCGGCCCGCGTGGCCCGGTCCCGCGAGGCCGGCGGTCCGCGCCGTCCTCGCCGTCGTGGTGCTCGGGCTGGTCGCCACCGCCTCCCCGGCCCTGGCCGGCCGGCTCGCCCCGCCGGCCGGCTTCGAGGGGGTCCCCGGCTACTGGGACGAGACCGCCGCCTACCTGGCCTCGGCGCAGCCCGACGGCCGCGCCCTGCTGGTGCCCGCGTCCTCCTTCGGCACGTACGTGTGGGGGAGCCCCCAGGACGAGCCGCTGCAGCCGTTGGCGGACTCGCCGTGGGACGTCCGCAACGCCGTTCCGCTCACTCCCGCCGGGCACGTCCGCGTCCTCGACGCCGTCGAGCGGCGGCTCGCGGACGGCGAGGGCTCGGCGGGCCTCACCCGCTACCTCGCCCGCGCCGGCTTCTCGCACCTGGTGCTGCGCAACGACCTCGACACCGGCGCCGCCGACGCGACCCGGCCGGTCCTCGTGCGCCAGGCGCTGCGGAACTCCCCGGGCATCACGCCGGTGGCCGTGTTCGGCCCGCGGGTGTCGGAGCCGCCCTACGTCGACGGGATCGTGCTGGACGCGGGGCTGGTGGAGCCGGCGCCGGCGATCGAGGTGTACGCCGTCGACGACCCCGCGCCCCGGGCGTGGACCGCGCCGCTGGCCGACACGGTGACCGTCAGCGGCGGGCCCGACGCGGTGCTCGCCCTCGAGGACCGCGGCCTGGTCACCGACCGCCCCACCGTGCAGGCCGGCCGGGCGCCCGCGGGCACCGGTCCCGGGATGGTCGGCGACGCCCTCGTGCGCCGCGAGCGCACCTTCGGCCGCATCGGCGACGCGACGTCGGCGGCGCTCGCGCCCGGCGACCCCCGGCGCCTGACCGGCCCGGCCCGCGACTACGCCGTCGACGCGCCCGCGCAGGCCGAGACCGTGGTGCGCTACGCCGGCGGCACGCCCAGCGCGTCGAGCGCGGCGTCCGACGCCGGCAACCTCGGCGGATCACACCTCGACGCCTCGCCGTGGGCGGCGCTCGACGGCGACCCCGGCACCGCCTGGCGGCCGGCCGACGTCTACGGCGAGCCGGAGGCCGCGTGGTGGCGGCTGACCGCCGACGCGCCGTTCCGCGCCGCCGGCGTGACCGTCACGCTGGCGCCGCCGAGCGCCGAGGACCCGCCCGCGCAGGTCCGGCTGACCACCGACACCGGCACCGTCACCCGGCCGCTGCGGGCGACCGCCGAGCCCCAGGACCTGCCGCTGCCGGCGGGCACCACCCGGACGGTGACCCTCGGCGTCGACCCGGCGGAGGGCGACGCCGGCGCCGGCCTGGCGCTGGCCGAGGTGGTACTGCCCGGGGTGGGCGTCACCCGCTCGCTGGTGACCCCGGCGCCCGACGGCGAGGTCGCGGCGTGGGCCTTCGACGCCTTGGGCCCGGACGACAGCGCCTCCGGCTGCGTCGTCGACGCCGCGGGGCGGCCGCGCTGCGCCGCCGCCCTCGCCGAGGGTGCCGAGGAGACCTCCGGGCTCGACCGGGTGTTCACCGCGGCCGAGGCCGCCGACGCCGACCTGGCACTCACCGCACGGGCCCGCCCCGGTGCCGCGCTCGACGCGATGCTCGCCGCCGCCGGCGGGGCGGACGCCGCCGTCGCCGCCAGCAGCAGCGCGGTCGACGACCCGCGGGGCAGCGCGCTGGCCGCCGTCGACGGCGACCCCGCGACCGCCTGGCAGGCCGAGGCCGGCGACCGGTCCCCGACGCTGACGCTCACCTGGCCGGGGCCGCGCACCGTCGACTCGCTGCGGGTGGTCACCACCCCCGGCCTGGCCGCGTCCTTCCCGACGGCGGTCACGATCCGCACCGGCGGCCTGCCGCGCACCCTCGACCTCGACGAGACCGGCACCGCCCGCTTCGCCCCGCTCACCACCGAGCGGCTCGAGGTGGCCTTCGAGCTGCCGCTGGAGCTGCGGACCCTCGACCCCACCGGCGGCCGCGTCACGCCGCTGGGGGTCGGTGTGAGCGAGCTCGAGGTGGGCGGGGCGAACCCGCTCCTCGATCCCGCCGCCGAGGTCACCGTCCCGTGCGGCGACGGCCCCGTGGTCACCGTCGACGGGGAGCCCCGCGACACCGCGGTCACGACCACGGTCGGCGCGCTGCGCGAGCTGGCCCGGCTCGACCTCGAGGTGTGCGACGGCGGCGCCGGCGTCGCGCTGGACGCCGGCGAGCACCGGCTGGTGGCCGCCGGCACCGACGTGCTCGCCGTCCGCTCGGCCACGCTGACCGTCGCCGCCCCCGCGCCCTCCTCCGGGCGGGCGGCGGCGACGGTCACCCGCTGGGAGGCCGAGCACCGGACGGTGGAGGTGGCCGCCCGCGAGGAGGCCACGCTGCTCGTCGTCCCGGAGAACACCAACCCCGGATGGCGGGCCACCCTGGAGGGCGAGGTGCTGGAGACCGTCGCCGTCGACGGGTGGCAGCAGGGCTACGTGCTCCCGCCCGGCGCGGCCGGGACGGTGAGCCTCGACTTCGCGCCGGGCACGGCCTACCGGACGGCGCTGACCGCCGGTGCCGGGGCGGTGCTGCTCCTGACGCTGCTGGCCGTCCTGCCCGTGCGGCGTCCCCGTCCCGCCGGGGAGGCGGGACGCCGCGGGCGCGGTGCCGTCGTGCCGGTGGTGCTCGCGGCCGTGGCCGGGACCGCGCTGGCCGGCGGCGTCGTCGGCCTGTCCCTGCTCGCGGGAGCCGTGGTCGCCGGGGGAGCGGTCCGCGCGCGACGGTCCGCCGTGCTCGGCGGGGTCGCCGCGGGCGCGGTGACGGTCGCCGGCGTCCTGCTGCTCGCCGCGCCGGGTGCCACGGGCACCGCCCGGCAGGTGCTCGCGCTGGCCGCGCTGGCGGCGGTCGTCGCGTCCGTGCTCCCGCCCGGCCGGCTGCCGCCCCGGCGGCTCCACCCGGACCGGTCCTGACGCGGCCCGAGCGCCGGCTCAGCCGCCCGGGACGCCCAGCGCGTCGGCGGGCGCCGGACCGGCGAGCGGCGCGCCGGTCCGCGCCCGCTCCGGCACCAGGTCGCGGAACCGCCGCATGAGGGGTCGTTCGAGCAGCGTGTGGACGGTGCCGGCGACGACGACCCCGCCGACCCAGACGGCCAGGAACACCGCCACGAAGGAGCCGGTGAACGGCGGTCTGTCCAGCGCGGCGTACAGCCCCACGAGCAGGGGCATGTGGAACAGGAACAGCCCGTAGGAGGCGTCGCCGAGGAAGCGGGCGGCCCGGCCGGCCAGCGCCCGCCGGGTCCGGCCGGCGAGCTGGTCGCCGAAGACCAGGGGCCACAGGGCCAGCACCGCCACACCGGTGTAGAGGACCGACTTGGTGACCGCCTCGGCCGACGTCGGCGGGACCAGGTCCTGCGGCCCGGTCAGCGGGCTGCAGGCCACCCAGAACAGCGCCAGCGCGCCGGCCCAGCACGTCCAGACGCTCGCGCCCAGCTCGTGGGCCCGGCGCACCGGGGCCCAATCCGGAGCCGCGACCGACAGCACGGCCATGGCCATGCCCGCGCCGAACCAGGCGGCGAAGGAGGGCAGCCACACGTCCAGGGCCGCGACCACCCAGGGATCGGCCCAGGACCAGGCCAGCCAGACCTCCCCGAGCACCGCGAGGGCCGCCAGCGCCGCGATCAGCCGGGCCGGCCGGAAGCCGCCGTGGCCGGTCGCCCGGAGCAGCCCCGCGCCGAGGAGGGGCAGCAGGAGGTAGAAGGCCGCCTCGGTGCACAGGCTCCAGGTGTGGGTCAGCCCCTCGGCGATCTCGTCGCGCACGTAGATCTGCCCCAGCAGGAGGTGGCGGAGCCAGGTGGGCACGCCGGCGTCCCGGTTGCCGGGCAGCAGCACCAACGCGGCGACGACGGCGACCCAGTAGACCGGCAGGATCCGCAGCGCCCGCCGCCAGAGGTAGGCAGCCGTCCGCGGGCCCGGCCGCCCCCGTGCGGCGGCGGAGAACAGCGGTCGGGACAGCAGGAACCCGGACAGGACGAAGAACAGCGCGACGCCGACGTCGCCCCGGGCGAGGACCCGCCCGGCGGTGTCGGGCGTGTAGGAGGCCGTCCAGTACCCGGCGTGGGTGGCGACCACCGCGGTGGCCGCGATCGCGCGCAGGCCACCCAGGCACGGGTAGCGGTCGACGGCGGGCGGGGGCGCAGCGGTCATCGTGCGCCGGTCACCGCCCCGCGAGCGGGCGCGTGGTGCCGACCCGCACCGCACCCACGCACAACGGCCGGCCGGTGTCCTGCACCTCGACCCGCACCGCGTCGACCGGGCCGGTCACCTGCAGGAAGAGGTCGTGCAGGCCGGGTCCGACGAGCGCGCCGGCGCGGGCGCCCCCGGCGGTGATGAAGACGGCGTTGTCGCTGCCGCCGAGGTAGGAGACCTGCACGATCCAGCGGCCGTCCGGCGCGGCGTCCTCCAGCGGCACGTCGGCCGGCTCGGGGCCGGCGGTCCAGCCGCAGTCGGGGACGGGGCCGGCACCGGACCCTGCCACCGGGTCGACGGCGGCCAGCTGCACCCGCCCCTCGCCGTCGAGCGTCGCCAGCTCGTAGACGACCTCGCCGTCGGGCAGCCAGCGTGGCTGGTCGACCAGGCCGGCCAGGACCGTGGAGGCGGGAACGGCCGGCTGCAGCGCCGCGGGGACGACGGTCTCCGGCAGCGGGCCGTCGACGAGCACCACCCCGGGCCGCTCGGCCAGCTCGGCGGCGGCGGTCTCGACGAACGACCGGGCGTGGTTGTCGTGCCAGTACCCGGCGAAGGCGGTCGTGGAGGACAGGCTCGCCGCTGCGAGCAGGGCCACGGCCACGGCACCGAGGGCCGGCCGCAGCAGCCCCGACACCAGCCGGGTCCCGGAGCCGCGCTGCGCCCAGGCACGCCGCCTCGGCACGACCGGCGCACCGACCACCGGGAGCCAGGCCAGGCCGAGGCAGAGCGCGACGACGAGTGCCGCCGCGGCGGGCGCGACGAGTCCGGCCGGGAGGTCCCCGGCGCCCGGGTCCGCGGCGGCCGTCACGACCCCGACGACGACGGCCGTCGCGGCGAGCAGGAGGGCCCGCAGTGCTCCGCGCGTGACCACGACGGTGACGAGCGCGACGACCCCCACGACGACCGCCGCGGCGGCGACCACCCCGGCCCGGGGATCGGGCGCCGCGAGGGTCGGCGCCACCGGCGACCAGGTCCACGGGCCGCCGGTCAGGCCGGGCAGCACCGTGTCGGACAGTGTCCCGGGGAGGGCCCGGACGCCGTCGGCGAGCCCGGCGGCGTCGACCGGCACGCGGTCGGTCAGCGCGCGGGTGCCGGCGCCGACGGCGACCGCCCCCAGCTGCAGCAGCCAGGCGCTGCGGTGCCGCACCAGACCGGCCAGGCGGGCGCGCAGCGGCCCCTCCGTCCACCAGAGCAGGGTGAGGACGGCCAGCAGGAGGGGCACGAGCAGCAGCCCGACGGAGAACAGCGTCCCCACCGCGACGGCGAGGGCAGCGCCGACGGCGGCGCCCGGCCGGCCATCGCGCAGGTACCGCACGTGGGCAGCCGTCGCGGCGAGCAGGGCGAGCTGCACGGGCAGCTGCACGACGGCCGCGCTCCACCACACGCCCCCGACCAGAGGCAGCGTGCTGGCCAGGTAGACCGCCAGGGGGAGGAGCACGGCGGGCCGGTGGCCGAACAGCGCGACGAGCAGCCGGTAGAGGGCCACGTCGACGACGAGCTGCCCGACCAGCGCGAGACCGACGGCGGCCGGCCACGACAGCGGGGCGACCGCGGCGAGGGCCCGGGAGAGCGCGACGGCGCCGGGCGGGCCGGTGACCTCGTCGGAGACGCCGAGCGCCGCGGCGGTGGCCTGGAAGTCCAGGTCGGTGAACCAGCCGCCGGCCGCGGTCCAGGACCGGAGGACCAGGTGCAGGACGATCAGCAGGGTGGCGAGCGCGGGGACGAGGGCGTTGCGGTCCACCCGCAGCGTGACGACGGGGCGCCGCTCAGCAGCCGTCGCCCGGTCGCCGACGGCGTCGACAGCGACGTCCGCGGCTGCAGCCATGGGTCTCCGATCCGGCGGGAGCGAGGTCTCGCCAGAGGGTAGACAGTGCCGGTACCGCGCGGTATCCCGGTGGCGGGTGACGCACCGCGCCGCCGCGGGGCGGGGCTCAGGGCCGGCGGGCGACCAGCTGGACGAGCACCTCGGTGGCCACGTCGGTGTCCTCGTCGAGGGCGGTGGCCTCGCCGCGCTCGACCCGGGCGAGCATCAGCTCGTTGAGCCCGCCGACGGCGGCCAGCACCAGCGCGCGCTCCACCGGGCGGACCTCGCCGGGGTGCTGCTCGGCCAGGTCGGAGGCGACGCCGCAGATCAGCTCGACGTAGCGGTCGATCACCTGGCGGCGCAGCGCGAGGGCGGGCCGGCCGGCCGCCTGCACCTCCACCAGTGCCGCCCAGGCCACGTCGGGGTTGGCGGCCAGTACCTCCAGGTAGGCGCGGACGGCGGTGCGCAGCCGCTGCGGCCAGGACAGTCCCTCCGTGGCCGCGCGCTGCTGCGCGGCGTGCACCGTCTCCAGCATCTTGTCGGTGGCGCGGGTGTAGAGCTCGAGGAGGCAGTGCTCCTTGTCCCGGAAGTGTGCGTAGACGACGGTCTTGGACACCCGGCCCTCACGGGCGATGTCGGAGATCGTCGTCGCGCGGTAGCCCTTGGTGGCCATGCAGGTGGCCAGCGCGAGGAGGATGCGCACCCGGCGGTGGGCATCCTCCTCGGTCAGGTCCTCGGGGGAGACCAGCGCTGCGACCACCGCCCGATCGTAGGGCCGCGCACCCCCGCGGAAACGGAACGACCCGCTCCCGTCCGGGTCGCCGGGGGGCGCCGGGGTGAGCCGACTCACCGCCGGTGCGGGAACAACGGGGAGACGGTTGCTGTCGTCCACCAGGTGACGCCTCCGACCGCCGAACGCACGCCGCTGCGCGCCTACGCCGTCTGGCTCACCGCGCTCGCCGCCTACGTCGTCGCCGTCTTCCACCGGGCCTCGCTCGGCGTGGCCGGGGTGGAGGCGCAGGAGCGATTCTCCGCCGGGGCCTCGGCGGTCTCCCTGTTCCTCGTGCTGCAGCTGGCCGTCTACGCCGGACTGCAGGTGCCCGTCGGCGTGGCGCTGGACCGCTTCGGGTCCCGGCGGCTCGTCCTCGCCGGCGGCCTGACCATGGCCGCGGGCCAGCTGGTCCTCGCGCTGGCCACCGACGTGCCCACCGCCGTCGCCGCCCGCGTGCTCGTGGGGGCCGGCGACGCGATGACCTTCATCAGCGTCCTGCGGGTCGTCGGCTTCTGGTTCCCCGGCCGCACCGTCCCGCTGGTCACCCAGCTCACCGGCATCCTCGGCCAGGTCGGGCAGATCCTCGCCGCCTATCCGCTCGTCGCGCTGCTGCACGCCGCCGGCTGGCGCGACACCTTCCTCGGCGCCGCGGCCGTGGGCGTGCTCGTCGTCGTCCTGGTGATCACCACGCTGCGCGACGCCCCGCCCGGCGTGCCCACCGCCCCGCCCGCGGGGATGGCCGAGGTCCGGCGCAACCTGTTGCTGACGTGGCGGGAGTCCGGCACCCGGATCGGCCTCTACACGCACCTTGTCACCCAGTTCTCCGGCACGGTGTTCGCGCTGCTGTGGGGCTATCCGTTCCTCGTCGTCGGACAGGGCCTGTCCCCGGCGACGGCGGCCGGGCTGCTCACCCTGCTCGTCGTCGTCGGCATGGGCGTCGGGCCGGCGCTGGGCCGGCTGTGCGGGCGTTGGCCGCTGCGCCGCTCGGTGCTCGTCCTGTCGATCCTGGCGCTCACCGCGAGCACCTGGACGGTCGTCCTGCTGTGGCCCGGGCGCGCGCCGCTGTGGCTGCTCGTCTGGCTGGTCGTCGTCCTCGGCACCAACGGGCCGGGCTCGATGATCGGCTTCGACTTCGCCCGCACCTGGAACCCCGCCGAGCGGCAGGGCAGCGCCAGCGGCGTGGTCAACGTCGGCGGGTTCGTCGCCTCGCTGCTGACGATCCTCGCGATCGGCGCGGTGCTCGACGTCCTCACGCCCGGCGCCTCGACCGCCTACGACCTGGGCGCCTTCCGCGCCGCGTTCGCCGTCCAGTACCTGTTCTGGGCGATCGGCCTGGTCGGCCTGCTGCGGCACCGCCGGGCGCTGCGCGAGCGGCTGGCCCGCGACGGCGTCGTCCTCGCGCCGCTGGTCACCGCGGTGGGCGCCCGGCTGCGGGGCGGGTCCGCCTACCGCTGACCGATCGCCGTCGGCGCCCGTCGTCCGCCAGGATCGGTCGCCGTGGACGCCTACCGCCCGGACGCCTGGCACGACCTCGCGGTGGCGACCGTCGGCGCCACCGCGGCCCTCACCGGGCTGCTGTTCGTCGCGGTCTCGATCAACCTCGACCGGATCCTCGCGATCCCCGCGCTGCCGCGCCGGGCCGCGGCCACGCTGGCGCTGCTGGCCGGACTCCTCGCCGCGGGCGTGTTCGTCCTCGTCCCCGGCCAGCCGCTCCCGGCGCTCGCCGCCGAGCTCGGCGGCACCGGTCTGCTGGTCGCCGTCGGCGGAGTGGCCGAGCTGGTGCGCGTCCCCGGAGGAGCCGACTCGCCGCGTGCCCGGCACGCGGCGGTCCTGGTGCTGCTGCCGGCCGGTGGGCTGCTGGCGGCAGCGGGATCGCTCGCCCTCGGGACCGGCGGCGGGCTGTACTGGCTCGCCGGGTCCCTCGTCGGCGGGATCACGGCGACCTGCCTGAACGCCTGGGTCCTGCTCGTCGAGATCCAGCGCTGACGAGCGCGGCCGCCGCCTGCCGCCGACCCCTCGCGCCCGCGTCCCCGCTACCGGCAGGATCGCCGCCATGGACGTCGTGGTCGGTCTGGACAGCGGGACGACGGCGACCAAGGCGGTCACCGCCGGCACCGACGGGCACGTCCGCGACCTGGCCAGCGTCGGCTATCCGCTGTCGGTGCCGGCCCCGGGCCGCGCCGAGCTCGACGCGCAGCACCTGGCCGACGCCGCCGTCGAGGCGCTGGCCGCCGTCTGCGCGGCCGCCCGCGGGCGCGGCGACCGGGTCGTCGGCGTCTGCCTGTCGGCCGCCATGCACGGCCTGGTCCCCATGGACGACGACGGCCGGCCGCTGGGCCCACTGGTGACCTGGGCCGACGACCGCGCCGCGGGGTACGCCGAGGCGCTGCGCGCCGACGGCCGCGCCGGGGGCCTGCACACCCGCACCGGCACGCCGGTGCACCCGATGTCCCCACTGCTCAAGCTCGCCTCGATGCGCGCCGAGGACCCCGACCGGCTGACGTCGGTGCCGCGCTGGGGCGGGGTCAAGGAGCTCGTGGTGTCCGCCCTGCGCGGGGGGCCGCAGGTGCTCGACCGCTCCTGCGCCTCGGCCACCGGGCTGTACGGCATCCGCACCGGCGCCTGGGACGCCGAGGCGCTGCACCTGGCCGGTGTCCGCCCCGAGCAGCTCGGGGAGGTCCTGCCGACGACGACGGTGCTCGAGGGCCTGCGCCCCGACGTCGCCGCGGCCACCGGGCTGCCCGCGGACGCCCCGCTGGTCCTCGGCGCCTCCGACGGCGTGCTGGCCAACCTCGGCATCGGCGCGGTCCGCCCCGAGGTCGCCGCGGTGTCGCTGGGCACCAGCGGCGCCATGCGGGTCGTGGTCCCGGCGCCGACCGTCGACCCCGCGCAGCGGCTGTTCTGCTACGCGCTCACCGACGAGCACTGGGTGGTCGGCGGCGCGGTCAACAACGGCGGCTCGGTGGTGCGGTGGGCCGCGCAGGCCCTCGCCGGCGGGGAGGACCTGGCGGGGGAGGACGCCGACGACCTCGACGCCCGGCTCCTCGAGGAGGCCGCGGGGGTGCCGGCCGGCAGCGCGGGGCTGCTGTGCCTGCCCTACCTGCTGGGGGAGCGGGCGCCGTGGTGGCGCTCGGGCCTGCGGGGCGCCTACGTCGGGCTGCGCCGCGAGCACCGCCGTCCGCACCTGGTGCGCGCCGCCGTCGAGGGGGTCTGCCAGCAGCTGGCGCTGGTCCGCGACGCGTTCTCGGCCACCGGGCTGCCCGTGACCGAGGTCCGGGCCACCGGCGGCGCGGTCGCCTCCTCGCTGTGGGTGCAGACGCTGGCCGCGGCGCTCGACCTCCCCGTGCGTGTCGCCGACTCACCCGAGGGCACCGGCCTCGGCGCCTGCCTGCTCGGGCTGCACGCCCTGGGCGCGCTGCCCGACCTCGACGCGGCCACCGCGCTGGTCGGCGTCTCCGACCCGGTCGAGCCCGACCCCGCGACCGCCGACCTCTACCGCCGCATGCGCCCGCTGGTCGAGCAGTCGGCCGGCGCGCTGGCCGACGTCCTCACCACGCTCGACGCGCTCGACGACACGCCCACGCAGACCCTCGCCTGACCCCAGGAGGAACCGCCGTGCCCGAGGTCGAACCGGTGCTGAGCGCCGGCCCGCTGCTGCTCATCGCCGCCGCCGCGGTGGGCGTCCTGCTGTTCCTCATCATGAAGCTGAAGCTGCACGCCTTCCTGGCGCTGATCCTCGTCAGCCTGCTGGTGGCGCTGGCCACGCGGATCCCGCTCGAGGACGTCGTCACCACCCTGACCAGCGGCTTCGGCAGCACCCTCGCCAACGTCGCGCTGCTGGTCGGCCTCGGGGCCATGCTCGGCCGCCTGCTGGAGCACAGCGGCGGGGCGCAGGTGCTCGCCGACACCCTCATCGCCCGGTTCGGCGAGAAGCGCGCTCCGCTGGCCCTCGGCGTGGCCGCGCTGCTGTTCGGCTTCCCGATCTTCTTCGACGCCGGGCTCGTGGTCTTCCTGCCGATCGTGTTCACCGTCGCCCGCCGGCTGGGCGGCTCGCTGCTGACCTACGGGCTGCCGACGGCCGGTGCATTCGCGGTGATGCACGCCTTCGTGCCGCCCCACCCCGGCCCGGTCGCCGCGGCGGAGCTCGTCGGGGCCGACATCGGGCTGGTCCTGGTGTTCGGGCTGCTCATCGGCCTGCCCACCTGGTACCTGGGCGGCTACCTCTTCGGGCTGTGGGCCGGCCGCCGCTACCACGTCGCGGTCCCGGCCTCCGAGGAGGACGAGGTGCCCGATTCCCCGGAGTCCCCGGAGGGGACCGTGGCCGGCACGGCGCCGGGGACGGCGGACGCCTCCGGGAGCCGCCGCGCCGGGACGGTCACCCGGCCGGCGCCCCCCGGGTTCGGCACCGTGCTGGGCATCCTGCTGCTGCCCCTGGTGCTGATTTTCCTCAACACCGGGCTGACCACCCTGTCCACCGCCGGTGCCCTGGACGAGACGTCCTTCGTGGTGCGGGCCGGCCAGCTGCTCGGCGCCACCCCGGTCGCGCTGCTGATCACCGTGCTCGTGGCGATGGTGGTGCTGGGCCGCCGGCGCGGGGAGAGCGGCGCCGAGGTGGAGTCGATCGTCAACAGCGCCCTGGGCCCGGTCTGCGCGATCATCCTGATCACCGGCGCCGGCGGCATGTTCGGCGGCGTCCTGCGCGCCAGCGGGATCGGCACGGCGCTGGCCGACGTCCTCGGCGACATCGGGCTGCCGGTGATCGTGGCGGCGTTCGTCATCTCCGTGGTGCTGCGGGTCGCCCAGGGCTCGGCGACGGTCGCACTCACCACCACCGCCGGCCTGATCGCGCCGGTCGTGGAGGCCACGGGCGGGCTGTCCTCGATCGACCTGGCGCTGATCGTCATCGCGATCGCCGGCGGCGCCACGGTGCTCTCCCACGTCAACGACTCGGGGTTCTGGCTGGTCAGCCGGTTCTTCCAGATGGACGAGAAGACGACGCTGAAGACCTGGACGGTCATGGAGACGCTGCTCGGGACGATCGGGTTCGTGCTGGCGTTCGTGCTCAGCCTGTTCCTGTAGCCGGAGCCGTCCGCGTCCCGCGCTCGTCCGGGACGCGGACGGCGGCGTTCCGCGCCAGGATGACGGCCGGACCGCAACGGAGCGGGGAGGGGTCGTCATGAGGGGTGCGGCGCGGGCCGCGGTGGCCGGGCTGGGCGCGGTGGCGGCGGTGGCCGTCCGGGACATGGTGCAGCGGGAGCACACCCTGCTGCGCAACTTCCCGGTGCTGGGCCACGCGCGCTACCTGCTGGAGTCGATCGGCCCGGAGCTGCGGCAGTACCTGGTGGCCGGCGACAACGAGGAGCGGCCGTTCACCCGCGACCAGCGGCGCTGGGTGTACGCCTCGGCCAAGGGCGAGAACAACTACTTCGGGTTCGGCACCGACAACGACCTCGAGTACACCGCCGGCTACGCGGTCATCAACCACCGCACGTTCGGCCGCGCCGTCCCGCCGTCGCACCCCGCCTCGGCCGCCGACGTCTCCCTGCCCTCGGCCAAGGTGCTCGGCGGCCCGCGCGGGCGGGCGCACGCGTTCCGGCCGGCGTCGGTGGTCAACGTGTCGGCGATGAGCTTCGGCTCGCTGTCCGGCGCCGCCGTCGAGGCCCTCAACCGCGGCGCGGCGCTCGCGGGGTGCCTGCACAACACCGGCGAGGGCGGCCTGTCGGTGCACCACCGGCACGGCGGCGAGCTGGTGTTCCAGCTGGGCACCGCCTACTTCGGCTGCCGCGACGAGCACGGCCGCTTCGACCTCGACCGGCTCAAGGACCTCGTGGCCGGCGCGCCGGTGCGGGCGCTGGAGATCAAGCTCAGCCAGGGCGCCAAGCCCGGCCTGGGCGGCGTGCTGCCGGCGGCCAAGGTGTCGGCGGAGATCGCCGCGACCCGCGGGGTGCCGGAGGGCGTGGACTGCGTGAGCCCGTCGCGGCACGCGGAGTTCAGCGACGTCGACAGCCTGCTCGACTGGGTGGAGCTGCTCGCCGCCGAGACCGGACTGCCGGTGGGCATCAAGTCCGCCGTCGGCGACCTGGCGTTCTGGGACGAGCTCACCGAGCGGATGGCCACCACGGACCGGGGCGTGGACTTCGTGACCGTCGACGGCGGGGAGGGCGGCACCGGCGCCGCGCCGCTGATCTTCACCGACTCGGTGTCGCTGCCCTTCCAGCTCGGCTTCGCCCGGGTGTACTCCGCCTTCGCCCGCCGCGGTCTGGCCGAGCAGGTCACGTTCATCGGCGGCGGCAAGCTCGGGCTGCCGGACAACGCGGTCGTGGCCTTCGCCCTCGGGTGCGACATGGTCAACATCGCCCGCGAGGCGATGCTGGCGATCGGCTGCATCCAGGCGCAGAAGTGCCACACCGACACGTGCCCGACCGGCGTGGCCACGCAGAACGCCTGGCTGGCGCACGGCCTGGACCCGGCGCTGAAGTCCGTACGGCTGGCCAACTACGTGGCCACGCTGCGCCGTGACCTGCTCAAGGTGTCCGAGGCGTGCGGCGTCGAGCACCCCGGGCTCATCGACACCGGCTCGGTCGAGGTGCTCACCGGCCGCACGGCGTCGACCCCGCTCGGGGAGGTCTACGGCTACGAGCCGGACTGGGGGCTGCCCTCGGCTGCCGACCGGGCGGAGATCGTCCGCATCATGACCGCCGACGCCCCCCAGGGCGGGTCGGCGCCGCCGTCGGAGGACGCCGTCGGTTGAGGCATAGGAAGCTCTCCCCGCGTCCTGGAGCCCAGGACGCGGGGAGAGCTTCCTATGCCTGGCCGCGGAGCAGGTCCTCGAAGGAGGGGACGTCGGCGAAGGGGTCGGCCGGGCGGGCCGACGCCGGCCGGCCGGTGACGACGTCGGCCAGCTCGCCGGCGGCGCGCGCGATCCGCCGGCCCAGCTCCGCGGTCGTGCCGTCGCCGCCGGCCCAGTCCTCGCTCGCCGCGAACACCGCCGTCGGCACGGTCACCGCGCGCAGGTGGGCGAACAGCGGCCGCATGGCGTGCTCGAGCACGAGCGAGTGCCGGGCGGTCCCCGCGGTGGCGGCGAGCAGAACCGGCGTGCCGGTCAGCGCGTCCTTGTCGAGCACGTCGACGAAGGACTTGAACAGCCCGCTGTAGGAGGCGGTGAACACCGGCGTGGCGGCGATGACCGCATCCGCGCCGGTCACCGTCTCCACCGCCGCGCGCAGCGCCGCGTTGGGGAAGCCGGTGACGAAGGCGTCGGCGACGTCGCGGGCGTGCTCGCGCAGCTCGACGACCTCGACGGTGGCGTCCTCGCCCCGCTCGCGCAGGGCGGCGACGGCCGCCGTCGTCAGCCGGTCGGCCAGCAGCCGGGTCGACGACGGGACCGACAGGCCGGCGCTGATCACGGCGAGGGTGCGGGTGGTCATGCGGAGACCTCCTCCGGGGTGCCCTGCTCCTGGGACTGCTGCCGGGCGGCGACGCGCGAGGCGTGCGTGGGCGCGTCGGGGACGTGCGCCGGCTTGAGCGCGGCGAACTCGCGGCGCAGCACCGGCACGACCTCCTCGCCCAGGATGTCCAGCTGCTCCAGCACGGTCTTCAGGGGCAGGCCGGCGTGGTCGACGAGGAACAGCTGGCGCTGGTAGTCGCCGACGTAGTCGCGGAAGCCGAGCGTGCGCTCGATGACCTGCTGCGGGCTGCCGACGGTCAGGGGCGTCTCGCGGGAGAAGTCCTCCAGCGAGGGGCCGTGGCCGTACACCGGCGCCTGGTCGAAGTAGGGCCGGAACTCCTCGACGGCGTCCTGGCTGTTCTTCCGCATGAACACCTGACCGCCCAGGCCGACGATCGCCTGGTCGGCGCTGCCGTGGCCGTGGTGCTCGAAGCGCGAGCGGTAGAACTCGACCATCCGCTGCGTGTGCTCCTCGGGCCAGAAGATGTGGTTGGAGAAGAACCCGTCGCCGTAGTAGGCGGCCTGCTCGGCGATCTGCGGGCTGCGGATCGAGCCGTGCCACACGAACGGCGCCACGCCGTCCAGCGGCCGCGGGGTCGAGGTGAAGCCCTGCAGCGGCGTGCGGAACCGGCCGGACCAGTCGACGACGTCCTCGGTCCACAGCCGCCGCAGCAGCGCGTAGTTCTCCACCGCCAGCGGGATCCCGTTGCGGATGTCCTGGCCGAACCACGGGTAGACCGGGCCGGTGTTGCCGCGGCCCAGCATCAGGTCGACGCGGCCGCCGGCGAGGTGCTGCAGCATCGCGTAGTCCTCGGCGATCTTCACCGGGTCGTTGGTGGTGATCAGCGTCGTCGACGTGGACAGCTGCAGGGTCCGTGTCCGCGCCGCGACGTAGGCCAGCGTGGTGGTGGGGGAGGACGAGAAGAACGGCGGGTTGTGGTGCTCGCCCAGGGCGAAGACGTCGAGCCCGACCTCCTCGGCCTTCTGCGCGATGGTGAGGACGGCCTGGATCCGCTCCGCCTCGCTCGGCGTGCGGCCGGTCGTCGGGTCGGTCGTGATGTCGCTGACCGTGAAGATCCCGAACTGCATCTCGTCTCCAAGTGGTTGAGAACGCAACTACCGTCCGAGGCAACGGCCCGGGTCCCCGTGTTGTTCCCCGCCCGTCGTGACCTCCCCGAGACCGGGCGACTCCGCTCGGTAGCCAGACCGGCACGGCCGGCTCGCTCCACTCCGCACGCGCCGCGGCGCGCCGGAGGGACGGGGCGGACCGGTGACGGCGGGTGGGAGATTGATCACCTCCGACGGCCCCGGCGGGCCGGCGGGGATCCGGATCGGACGGCGCACCGAGGGGGAACCGGGATGTCGCAGCGGGCAGGAGCTCCGACGGGGGACGACGGGACGGCGGGGACGGGCTCGGGGCCCGCGTCGAACCGTCCAGGTGGGCTCGACGGCCTGCTGGGCACCGGGCCGGTGTTCAGCGGCGCGGTCCGCGGCTACGACCGGACGCAGGTCGACGACTACGTCTCCTGGGCCGAGACGGAGGTCCTCGTCCTGCGCCGCGAGAACGACCACCTGCTCAGCCGCTACGCCGCCGCCTCGGCCGAGGTGCAGAACGCCCGCCGCCGGCTGGCCCAGCTCGTCCGCGAGCGGCAGTCCCTGCCCGGTCCGGAGGACGCGCTGGCGATCGTGCGCCGGGCGGAGCAGGAGGCCGCCGCGCTCACCGCCGCGGCCGAGCAGGAGGCCGAACGCGTGCGGGCCGACGCCCTCACGGAGGCCGCGGCCCGGCTGTCGGGGGTGGCCGAGATGCGCGAGGCGGTGACCGCGCTGCGCGACCAGACCCGCAGCGAGGCCGCCGCGGTCCTCGAGGCGGCCCGCCGCGAGGCCGCGGAGCTGGGCCGCTCCGCCGCGGCGGAGCGGGAACGGCTGGACCGGGAGGCCGCCGCGGCGCGCGCCCGGGCCGACGCCGAGGCGCTGGAGCGCCGGCGCGCCGCGGAGGCCGAGGTGCAGCCGCTGCGCGACGAGCGCGACGAGGCGCGCGACTGGCTGTGCCGGCTGACCGGACAGCTCGACGAGGCGCTCGCGGTGGTCGCGGGCGTGCTGCCCGACGACGTCCCCGTCCTGGCCGACAAGCGCGAGGCCGTCCGCGCCGAGGAGGGCGCCGGCGGTGCGTCCCGGAACGGTGACGTGTCCCAGGTGACACCGCTGCACGGTGCCGGCCGGCCCGAGGTGGCCGCGGCGTCCTGACCAGGACCGACGGCGGGCCGGGGTCCGGGCGGAGCGGGTCGGCACCGGCCGTCCGGGCGGTCCCGCGGGGCCCACGAGTTGTCACGAACGGGTAACGCCCGTACGGTGACCGGCGTCCGGCTGGTCGTCTGGTCCCCGTCCCGGGGAGCCCGGCCGGGCGCCGCCGAGTCGCCTCCGCCCCCCGCGGTCGCGAGCCGGGGACCCACCGCAGTCCTGGGGTGAATCGCGCCCGCCGAGCCCGCTCGGTGCCGCGTAGGGCTTCTTCCCGCCCGAACCCGTCAGCTAACTCGGTAGGCGGCTGACGGAAGAACGGAGAGCCTCCGCATGCCCCGCCTCCGGGCCTCAGCGGCCCGCAGGTGCAGCCGCCCGCGCGCTTCGCGCACCGCTGCGTCCTCCTGACGCCGGCTCCACCCTGCCCGCCGCCTCCTGCGCCGCCGAACGCACCGCCGATCGCGCCGCCGGGGACCCGTAGACCGCGACACCCGTAGACCGCGCCGCAGGCGCACGCCCGGGACCCGGGCCGTGGCCGCGCGCACTCTCCCTCGGAGCACCCACCCCCTCATGTCCCGCCGCACTGCCAGCGCGCCCGCGACCGCCGAGCTCGCCGCCGCCCCCGACACCGCCCTTGCCGAGACCCGTGAGCTGCCCGCCGTGAGCGCCTCCTCCGGCACCGCCTCCTCCGGCACCGCCGAGGTCCCCACGCCGCGCGCCGGCCGCCGGCTGCGCCGCGGCAGCCCTCCGCTCGGCCCGCGCCGCCCGGCCCTGCTGCTCGGCGTCGCCGCCGCCGGCGCGCTGGTGGTGGGCCTCGTCTCGACCACCGGTCCTGCGGTCTCCGCCGGCACCGACACCGTCAGTGCCTCGGTCGGCGTCGCCGAGCAGCTCGGCATCCCGCAGCAGCCGGCCGCCGGGCAGACCCCGGAGCCGGCCGACCTCGCGCCGCTGCAGGACGTCGCCGCCTCCCGCAGCGAGCGCAGCGCCGAGGAGGCCAGCGCCGCCTCGGCCCAG
>NZ_JABGCW010000018.1:0-91458 GCF_041028265.1 Geodermatophilus amargosae | reverse complement strand
AGGAGGCCGCCCGGGTCGCCGCGGAGCAGGAGGCCGCGCGGGTCGCCGCGGAGCAGGAGGCCGCCCGCCAGGCCGCCGAGGCGCGGGCCGCGGCCGAGCAGCAGGCCGCCGGCGCGGCGTCCGCCGCGCAGGAGTCCGCCGAGGAGCAGTCCGCCGAGGAGGCGGCGCCCCAGACGGCCGCCCCGGCCGCCCGCGGCTCGTTCAAGGACTACGCGATGAGCAAGGTCGGCAGCGCCACGCAGTTCACCTGCCTGGAGAACCTGTGGGGCAAGGAGAGCGGCTGGAACCCGAACGCGCAGAACCCGACCAGCACCGCGTACGGCATCGCCCAGTTCCTCAACTCCACGTGGGCCAGCACCGGCATCGCGAAGACCTCCGACGGCTACCTCCAGATCGACGCCGGCCTGATCTACATCGAGGACCGCTACGGCTCGCCGTGCGACGCCTGGGCGCACTCCCAGGCCAAGGGCTGGTACTAGGAGGACCTCGGTGCCCCCGCGCCTCGCAGGCTCGGCGCGGGACCCTGCACCGAGGCCGGGTGGTGGACTGCCGGCATGCGAGTCGTCCCGTCGGGCTTCGTCCGCGCGCACACCCAGGTGCGCCGGCCCTCGCTCGTCCCCGAGGTGCGGCTGCACGTGGCCGACGACGTCGTCGCCCTGTGGGAGGCGATGGAGACGGCGGCCGGCGGAGCGGGGGAGGAGCCGCCGTTCTGGGCGGCCGCCTGGCCCGGAGGGCAGGCCCTGGCCCGCTGCCTGCTCGACGAGCCGGCGCCGGTGGCCGGCCGCACGGTGCTCGACCTCGGCTCCGGCAGCGGCCTGGTGGCGATCGCCGCCGTCCTGGCCGGCGCCCGCCGGGTGCTGGCCAGTGACGTCGACCCGTTCTCGCGGACGGCGGTGGGCGTCAACGCCGGCCTCAACGGCGTCCGGGGCATCAGCGTCACCGGCGACGTGCTCGACCGCGAGCCGCCCGCCGTCGACCTCGTCGTCGCCGGGGACGTCTGCTACGACCGGGAGATGACCGGGCGGGTGCTGCCCTTCCTCGACCGGGCGCGGGAGCGCGGCTGCCAGGTGCTCGTCGGTGACCCCGGCCGGCCGTACCTGCCGCACGGGCGCCTGGAGCCGGCCGCCGTGTACGACGTGCCCGAGACCGAGGGGCCGGGGCTCCGCCGCACCACGGTGTGGCGGCTGCCCTGACCCGGGCCGGCCCGCTGGGTAGGGTCGCCGCCGTGGCCGCCCCGCTCCCCGCCGCGCCGGGCGGCAGCCGCGGCCGCCGGGCCCGCCGGCCCTCGGGCGACGACCGCGAGCGCGCCATCCTCGCCACCGCCGAGGACCTGCTCGGGCAGCGGCCGCTCCCCGACATCTCCGTCGACGACCTCGCCCGCGGCGCCGGCATCTCCCGGCCCACCTTCTACTTCTACTTCCCCTCCAAGGACGCCGTGGTCCTGGCGCTGCTCGACCGGGTGGTCGAGGAGGCGCGGGAGTCACGCTCGGCGGCGCTGCGCCGGGCCGGCGACGACGTCCGCGCGAGCTGGCGCGGCGCCCTGGAGGCGGTCCGCGGGACCTTCGCCGCGCACCGGGCCCTGACCGCGGCGGCCGCCTCGCTGCTGGCCACCAGCGCCGAGGTGCGGGTGCTGTGGGCGGCGATCATGGACGGCTTCGTCGAGGAGACCGCGGCGGCGATCGAGGCCGAGCGGGCCCGCGGCGCCGCACCGGCCGGGCCGCCGGCGCGCGACCTCGCCGTCGCGCTCAACTGGATGAACGAGCGGGTCATCCACGTCACCTACGCCGGACAGACGCCGGCGCTCGCCGAGGACGACCTGATCGACGTCCTGCTCACCGTCTGGCTGCGTACCGTCTACGGCACGGACACGCCGGGCACCGCACCCGCCTGACCGACGGATCGTCGAGCCGCTCGACACCGTGTCGAGTACCGTGGCCGGGGCCACCCCGGCCGCGACAGGAGAGCCATGACGCAGTCCGTCCCCACGGAGACCACCACCCGGCACGTCGACGTGCTGATTGTCGGCGCCGGCCTGTCCGGGATCGGCGCCGCCTGCCACCTGCAGCGCGAGCTGCCGGGCACGAGCTACGCCGTCCTCGAGGCCCGCGAGGCCATCGGTGGCACGTGGGACCTGTTCCGCTACCCGGGCGTGCGCTCGGACTCGGACATGTTCACCCTCGGCTACTCGTTCCGGCCGTGGTCGCAGCCGCAGGCCATCGCCGACGGCGCCTCCATCCGCGAGTACGTCCGCGACACCGCGCGCGAGTACGGCGTCGAGGAGCGCATCCGGTTCTCCACCCGCGTCGTCTCCGCCGAGTGGTCCACCGCGGACTCGCGCTGGACGGTCACCGCCGAGCGCACCGACACCGGCGGGACCGAGGTCTGGACCTGCTCGTGGCTGTCGGTGTGCTCCGGCTACTACCGCTACGACCAGGGGTACCGTCCCGACTTCCCGGGCGAGGAGCGCTTCGGCGGGCAGGTCGTGCACCCGCAGCACTGGCCCGAGGGCCTCGACTACGCCGGCAAGCGCGTCGTCGTCATCGGCAGCGGCGCCACCGCGGTCACGCTCGTGCCGAGCATGGCCGGGGAGGCGGCGCACGTGACGATGCTGCAGCGCACGCCCACCTACGTCGTCAGCCTGCCCGGGCGCGACGCGCTGGCCGAGAAGCTGCGCCGCCGGCTGCCCGACCGTGTCGTCTACCCGGTCGTGCGGTGGAAGAACGTGCTGGTGTCGATGGCCTCCTACCAGCTCAGCCGCCGCCGGCCGGAGGTCATGAAGCGGGTCCTCGCCAAGGCCACGGCCAAGCAGGTGCCCGCCGACGTCGACGTCGCCACCCACTTCGCGCCGCCCTACGACCCGTGGGACCAGCGGCTGTGCGTCGTCCCCGACGGCGACCTGTTCCGCGAGCTCCGGAAGGGGACGGCGTCGATCGTCACCGACCGGATCGCCACCTTCGACGAGACCGGCATCCGGCTCGAGTCGGGGCAGCACCTGGACGCCGACGTGGTCGTCACCGCCACCGGGCTGAACCTGCTGCCGATCGGCGGGATGGCCCTGACCGTCGACGGCGAGGCCGTGGACCTGTCGAAGACGGTCTCCTACAAGGGCTTCATGGTCTCCGGCGTGCCGAACTTCGCGATGACCATCGGCTACACCAACGCCTCGTGGACGCTCAAGGCCGACCTCGTCGCCCGCTACGTCTGCCGGCTGCTGGCCCACCTGGACCGCAACGGCTACGCCGCGGCCACCCCGCTCGCCCCGGCCGAGGGCGGCGTCGAGCCGTTCATCGGGCTGTCGGCGGGCTACGTGCGGCGCAGCCTGACCGCGCTGCCGCAACAGGGCGCGCGGGCGCCGTGGAAGCTGTACCAGAACTACGTCCGCGACGTGCTGCTCATGCGGCGCGGCCCGGTCGAGGACGAGGGCATCCGGTTCACCCGCCCGGTCCGCGAGCGCGCCACGGCGAGCGCCGGGGAGAGGGCGGCGTGATGCGGCCGTTCGACTTCACCGGCACCGCCGTCGTCACCGGGGCGGCCAGCGGCATCGGCGCCGCACTGGCGCCGCTGCTGGCCGCGCGCGGGATGGACCTGGTGCTGCTCGACCGCGACGCCGAGCGGCTGGAGACCGTCGCCGCGGGCGTGCGCGCGGCCTCACCGGACCGGTCGGTGGACTCCGTCGTCGCCGACCTCGCCGACGCTGCGCAGCTGCGCGAGGCGGCCGACCGGATCGTCGTCGGCCACCCGGGGACGACGCTGCTGGTCAACAACGCCGGCGTGGCCCTGGGCGGGCGGTTCGACCAGGTGACCCTCGAGGAGTTCGAGTGGGTCATGGACGTCAACTTCCGCGCCGCCGTCCGGCTCACCCACGCCCTGCTGCCCGTGCTGAAGGCGCACCCCGGCGCGCACCTGGTCAACGTGTCGAGCCTGTTCGGGCTCATGGCGCCGGCCGGGCAGGCGGCCTACTCGTCGAGCAAGTTCGCCGTCCGCGGGTTCACCGAGGCGCTGCGGCACGAGCTGGCCGAGGACGGCATCGGCGTGACCAGCGTGCACCCCGGCGGCATCGCCACCCGGATCGCCGAGACCGCCCGCGTGGCCAGCGGGGTCGACGCGGCGGAGGCCGAGGAGGGCAAGCGGGAGTTCGCCAAGCTGCTGCGCTACCCGGCCGACCGCGCCGCGCAGCGGATGGTCGAGGCGGTCGAGCGGCGCCGGCCCCGGCTGCTCATCGGCGCCAGCGCCGTCGTCCCGGACGTCCTCGTGCGCCTGGCGCCGGGCTCCTACGGCACGGTGCTGGCCGCCGTCACCCGGCTGGCCGGCCGGCGCCGCGGGGCCTGACCCCGCGGGGTCGACCGTGGCCGTCCACGTCGGCACGTCCGGCTGGAGCTACGACCACTGGGACGGCGTCCTCTACCCACCGGGGACGCCGTCCCGCGACCGGCTGGCCCACTACGTGCGCCGGTTCGGCACCGTGGAGCTCAACGCCAGCTTCTACCGCTGGCCGCGCACCGCGACCTTCGCCGGCTGGCGGCAGCGCCTGCCCGAGGGGTTCCAGCTGTCGGTCAAGGCCCCGCGCGGGCTCACCCACGCCAAGCGCCTGTACGCGCCCGAGGCATGGGTGGAGCGGATCGCCGCCGGCTGGCACGAGCTCGGGCCGAGGCGGGCGGTGCTGCTCGTGCAGCTGCACCCGGCCGCCGCCCGCGACGACGCGCGGCTCGACCACTTCCTCACCGTCCTGCCCGACTGGGTGCGGGTGGCCGTCGAGTTCCGCCATCCCAGCTGGCACGACGAGGCGGTGTTCGCCCTGCTGGAGCGACACGGCGCCGCCTACTGCGTCATGAGCGGCGCCGGCCTGCCGTGCGTGCTGCGCGCGACGGCGCCGTTCGTCTACGTCCGGTTGCACGGCCCCGACCCCGACCACCTCTACGCCGGCTCCTACGCCGACGCCGACCTGCGCTGGTGGGCCGACCGGATCGCGGAGTGGACGGCGCAGGGGCGCGACGTGCACGCCTACTTCAACAACGACGGCCACGGCCACGCCGTCCGGAACGCGGAGACCCTCAAGGGCCTGGTCGGCGGCTGAGCGCGGGCGGCCCGGGGGCGCGAGACTGGAGTCCGGGTCCCGCCGACCGTGGCGGGCGGTGCCGGGGGAGGCGCGCGTGAGCGAGTCGGAGGACAGGCCCCGCGACGGCGGGCTGGTCGCACGGTCGGTCGAGGAGTTCGTCGCGCAGCTGCGCGGGTTCACCGACCGGGCCACCCGGCTGGCCGCCGGCGCCGTCCCGTCGGGGCTGTCGCTGCCGCGGCTGCCGTCCCCGCCGGGCGCGATGTCGGCGGCGCAGGTCCGCTCGATCGCGGCGTCGGTGAAGGCCCAGCGGCAGCTGATCGACGGCCTGGTCGGCCAGCTGCAGGCATTCGACGAGCAGCTCGCCGTCTTCGAGCGGATCCTCGACCCGCTGGTCGAGTGGAGCTCGACCTGGGCGCGGCTGGAGGAGTCCTTCGCCGACGTCGTGCGCCGCGCGCCGGCCGATCCGCCGCCTC
This sequence comes from Geodermatophilus amargosae, assembly GCF_041028265.1. Classification (GTDB taxonomy): domain Bacteria; phylum Actinomycetota; class Actinomycetes; order Mycobacteriales; family Geodermatophilaceae; genus Geodermatophilus; species Geodermatophilus amargosae_A. The sequence goes on along the minus strand of NZ_JABGCW010000018.1, from coordinate 85,929 downwards.
AGTCGGAGTAGCAGGCGGTCAGCGCGGCCACCATCAGCGGCACGTCGAGCGCCGAGGCCAGCTCCCGGCAGGAGTGCATCGCGAGCATCGGCGCGCCGACGTCGACGGTCGCCAGCCCCAGCCGGGTGGCGGTCAGCGGGCCGATGGTCGAGCCGCAGGGCAGGTCGGCGCGGGAGACGAAGTACTGGAACGGCACCCCGGCCTCGGCGCACCGCTCGGCGAACCAGCCGCCGCTGGCCGCGTCGGTGGCGTAGGCCTGGTTGGCGTTGACCTTCACCACCGGGCCGCCGCCGAGCTGCGGGGCGTGGGCCGGCTCGTGCCGGTCGTAGCGGGTGGGGTGGACGGCGTGCGCCATGTCCGCCGAGACCAGGCGGGAGCGCGCGACCGTGCGGGACAGCGCCTGCGGGTCGCCGGGGTCGGTGACCGCGACCAGCCGGCGGACGACGTCCTCGAGGAAGCTGCCGCGCGCGCCCGACATCGAGCCGCTGCCCACCTCCTCGTGGTCGTTGGCCACCAGCACCTGGGTGCGCTCGCCGGGGGCCGCGCCGATCAACGCGGTCACCCCGGCGTGGCAGCTGGCCAGGTCGTCCATCCGCGGCGCGGCGATCCACGTGCCGTCGGCGCCGGTGGTGCCCGCGGGCTGGGTGTCGGCCAGCACCAGGTCGTGCCCGACGACGTCGGCGGCCGGCACCCCGGCGGCGTCGGCCACCGCCTCGGTCAGCCCCGGCTCGGTGCCCAGGTCGCGCGACCACACGGGGACCAGGTGCCGCTGCGGGTCGAGCGTGAGCCCCTCGCGCACGCCACGGTCGAGGTGGATGGCCAGCGAGGGCAGCCGCAGCGGGGCGCCGTCGAGCCGCACCAGCGCCGTCCGGCCGCCGCGCAGCGCCACCCGCCCGGCCACGGTCAGCTCCCGGTCCAGCCAGGTGTGCCACAGCCCGCCGCCGTAGGGCTCGACGCCGACCAGCCGGTAGCCGGCCTGCCGGACGTCGGAGCGCGGGCGGACCCTGAACGTGGGGGAGTCGGTGTGCGCGCCCACCAGCCGCATCCCGGCCTCGGCGAGCGGGGCGCTGCCCACCCGGAAGGCGACCAGGCTGCCGTGCCGCACCACGAAGTGCGCCGCGCCGGGCGACAGCGACCAGGCGTCGGCCTCGGCCAGCTCGGTGGCGCCGGCGGCGGTCAGCCGGCGGGCGAGCTCCGCCACGGCGTGGGACGGCGAGGGTGAGGCGTCGACGAAGGCGCGCAGGTCGTCACCGGGGGAGAGGTCGGGCACCGGCCGATCCTCCCCTGACGGTGGTGGCGGCCTGCGGACCCCCGCCGGTGAATGGTCATGCGTCGTCGTGCATAATCTTCCCCGTGTCCAAGGTGCTCACGTCCCTGCCCGCCGGCGAACGCGTCGGGATCGCCTTCTCCGGTGGCCTCGACACCTCCGTGGCGGTCGCCTGGATGCGCGACAAGGGCGCGGTGCCCTGCACCTACACCGCCGACATCGGCCAGTACGACGAGCCCGACATCGACTCGGTGCCCGGCCGGGCCGCCGCCTACGGCGCCGAGATCGCCCGGCTGGTCGACTGCCGCGAGGCGCTGGTCGAGGAGGGCCTGGCCGCCCTGACCTGCGGCGCCTTCCACATCCGCTCCGGCGGGCGCAGCTACTTCAACACCACGCCGCTGGGCCGCGCGGTCACCGGCACCCTGCTGGTGCGCGCCATGCTCGAGGACGACGTCCAGATCTGGGGCGACGGCTCGACGTTCAAGGGCAACGACATCGAGCGCTTCTACCGGTACGGCCTGCTGGCCAACCCCTCCCTGCGGATCTACAAGCCGTGGCTGGACGCGCAGTTCGTCGAGGAGCTCGGCGGGCGCCGGGAGATGTCGGAGTGGCTGACCGCGCACGGCCTGCCCTACCGGGACAGCGCGGAGAAGGCCTACTCCACCGACGCCAACATCTGGGGCGCCACCCACGAGGCCAAGCGCCTGGAGCACCTCGACACGAGCATCGAGATCGTCGAGCCGATCATGGGCGTCCGGTTCTGGGACCCCGCCGTCGAGATAGCGACCGAGGACGTGACCATCGGCTTCGCCAACGGGCGGCCGGTGTCGGTGAACGGCAAGGAGTACGCCTCCGCCGTCGACCTGGTGCTCGAGGTGAACGCCATCGGCGGCCGGCACGGCCTGGGGATGTCCGACCAGATCGAGAACCGGGTCATCGAGGCCAAGAGCCGCGGCATCTACGAGGCGCCGGGCATGGCGCTGCTGCACGCGGCCTACGAGCGCCTGGTCAACGCCATCCACAACGAGGACACCCTCGCGACCTACCACGCCGAGGGCCGGCGGCTGGGCCGGCTCATGTACGAGGGCCGCTGGCTGGACCCCCAGGCGCTCATGCTGCGGGAGTCCCTGCAGCGGTGGGTCGGCATGGCGGTCACCGGCGAGGTCACCCTCCGGCTGCGCCGTGGCGAGGACTGGTCGCTGCTCGACACCACCGGCCCGGCCTTCAGCTACCACCCGGACAAGCTGTCGATGGAGCGCACCGACGACCCCGCGTTCGGTCCCACGGACCGGATCGGCCAGCTGACGATGCGCAACCTCGACATCGCCGACTCCCGGGCCAAGCTCGAGCAGTACGCCGCCCTCGGCATGGTCGGCGGCGGCGGAGAGGCCGCGGTGATCGGCGCCGCCCAGGCGGCGGCCACCGGGCTCATCGACACCATGACCGAGGGGGGCGCCGAGGCGATCGCCGGCCGCGCCACCGAAGGGGTCGACGACGAGCTGCTCGACCGCGCCGCCATGGAGTCGGGCAACGACTGACGGCTCGTCCTGCGGATCGCATCGTCGCGGAGGCTGCCGGTGCCCCCCGGGTGGCTCACCCAGGGGGCACCGTCCCCGCCGTCGGGTCGCTGCCTGGTCCTCGCAGGCAGGTCGCGTCAGCGGCGAGGCAGCCCGATCAGGAACGCGTCCTCGTCGTCCGGCCGGCTCGCTGGGTGGGCATCCACACCGGTGACCTGCCGGACCGTCTGCCACTGGCCCGGTGCCCAGGCGCGTGTCAGCAGACCGTCCTCCGACAGCGCGACCAGGGCTCCGCTCTCCGTCGCGAGCAGCCCGGCCTCGATCTCCTCGTCCCCGCCCTCGGTGATCCGCACCGTCCAGATCGGCATCCCGCGCTCCCCCTCTTGCGGCGCCGCCTCTCGGCGCCCGGTCCGAGCAGACAACGGGGCGGAGGTGGCAGGTGGCAACCACCCCTGGGCGCGCCATCGCTGTCTGTCAGCGGAACGGCATAGGACGGAACCATGGAGGTCGGGACGAGTGATCTCCCCTGCGTCCCGTGGCCGGCCGCCACTCGAGGCAGCGCAGGGTCCTCGCGCAACCGCGTGTCCCGCACGCCACCTCTGCGACGAGGCGGCTCGGCTCGTCGTGTCCCTGAGCGGCCCACTGAGAGACACCTGCTCAGGTGCTGCGCCAGGGGTCCGGAGCCGTCCCGTGTCATGGCACGCGATGACTCCTCCCCGTACCCGACAGATCGGTCAACGGCGCACCCGATAGCGCACGTGGAGCACCCGGTTGCCCCGGATCACCACGTCGGGATCCTCCACCAGGTGCTGCGCGTGGACGGACCCGAAGAAGCGCTTGCCGGACCCGAACACGACGGGTACGACGTCCATGCGCACCTCGTCGACCAGGCCTGCGGCGAGCACCTGACCACCCACCTCGCCGGCGGCGACCTCGACCAGGCGGTCACCCGCAAGCTCCTGCGCCTCGGACACGGCTGCCTCGATCCCGTCCACGAAGTGGAACGGCGCCTCGGGGTCCCAGCCCTCGGGCTGGGGACGGTGCGTCACGACGACCACGTGGTCGATCCCGCTCGGGGGCTTCCCGTCCCAGCCGTCCGCCAGGTCGAAGACGTGGCGGCCGCAGATCGTCACCCCGATCTGGTCCCGGTACGCCCGGACGTGGTCGTAGGACGCCTGCGACACCTTCACCGCGCCGCTCTCGTCCAACGGCACGTCACCGCTGAGGAGCCAGTCGAACAGCGGTCCGGGCTGGTCGTTCTCGTCCGCGACGAAGCCGTCCACCGACACCGAGCTGTACATGACCACCTTGCCCACGGGGCCCTCCTCTGCTGCGGGGCGCCCCAAGTTGGCGGGTCGTCAGCTGTCGCTCCTGTGAGGGAGCGCCAGGGCCAGGCAGCGGCCAGCCGTCCAGCGCACGGCGGGGATGCTCGCGCCAGGACCGCCGCCGGACCTCGACGTACCGGGCCGGCGTCAGCCCGGTGGACGCCCGCGACTCGTGGCCGAGGGAAGCCTGGTCGAAGTGGCCGCGCCACCGGCGAGGTCGCACCAGGCGATCGGTCCGGCGGGGTCGATCGCGAACACGGTGGCGGCCAAGCCTCAGGTGCGGGCCGGCCGCTCCGTCACCGTCGAACGCCTCGAGGAACCCGGCTGATCCGTGGGACCGCGACGGGTCCCTGGAGTCGCCGTCAGAGCCCTGCGCGGTCGGTCAGGTGCTCTGGGGAGGCAGGCCCTGCTCCGGCGTGCGCAGGTCCGTGCGCAGCGGATGTCCGGCGGGGACCTCGACGAGCACGATCGCCACGCCGTCGGGGTCCTCGACCGTGGCCTCCAGCAGCCCCCACGGCTGCAGCACCGGCTCCGCGACGACGGGGACGCCGGCCCGCGTGAGCCGGGCGACCTCCGCGGCGAGGTCGCGCACCTGAACCCACAGCGCCAGGCCGTGGGGGCGCTCGGCCGCGCGGCCGGACACCTCGAGCAGGCCGTTGCCGAGGAAGAACACCAGGCCGCGGTGCTCCGGCGGCCCGAACTCCCGGTACACGGCCAGTCCGAGGACGTCGCGGTAGAAGGCCTGGGAGCGGTCGGGGTCGGTCGGCCGCAGCAGGAGCCGGCTGCTCAGGACGTCCACGCACCCCATCCTGGCCGCCTCCCGTCGGCGAGATCGCGCGACGTCGTACGGGAGGGGCCGCCGGGGCGTACGAGATCGCGCGATCTCGACGCAGGGGACGCCCGCATACCCTCGATCGGTGACCCCTCCCGTCCCGGCCGCGGTCCCCGCCGACCGGCGACGGGACCTGACCGCCGACTGCTCCTCCTGCGCCGGGCTGTGCTGCGTGCTGCCCGCCTTCGCCGCCTCGGCCGACTTCGCGATGGACAAGCCCGCCGGGCACGCCTGCGTGCACCTCACCGGGGACGCCCGCTGCGGCATCCACGCCGACCTGCGGCAGCGCGGGTTCCCCGGGTGCACGGTCTTCGACTGCTTCGGCGCCGGGCAGCGGCTGGTGGCGGCCGCGGCGGTCGAGCGGCCGGCCGGCGACCCCGGCGTCGCCGCGGCGTTCCCCGTCCTGCGGCAGCTGCACGAGCTGCTCTGGTACCTGACCGAGGCCGCCGCCCTGCCGCTGCCCGCGGACCTGCGCGGCGAGGTCGCCGCGGCGCTGGACCGCACGGAGCGGCTGGCCGCCGGCACGCCGGCCGGGCTCGCCGCGGTCGACGCTCCCGCCGTCCGGGCGGAGGCGGGCGAGCTGCTGGGCCGGGTCAGCGAGACCGCGCGTAGGGGCCGGCGCGGCCGCGGGGGGGACCGCCGCGGAACCGACCTGGTGGGCGCCGACCTGCGCCGGGCCGACCTGCGCGGGATCAGCCTGCGGGGTGCCTACCTGATCGGCGCCGACCTGCGCGGTGCCGACCTCACCGCCACCGACCTGCTCGGCGCGGACCTGCGCGCGGCCGACCTGCGCGGCGCGGAGCTCACCGGCGCGCTGTTCCTCACCCGCCCGCAGGTGGCCGCGGCCCGCGGCGACGGCGGCACCCGGCTGCCCGCCGCGCTCGAGCGCCCGGCGCACTGGGCGGCCGGCGCGCCGGTCAGTACAGGTCGTCCCCGTCCTCGGCGCGGCCGCGGCGGCGCAGCAGGCCGGTGACCCCGGCGACCCGCGACTGCGCCTGACGGAGCGTGGCGATCAGCGGCATGAGGTCGTCGTTGATGGTGCGCAGCGTGTCGGGGATCGTCTCCACCGCGGGGTCGTCGAGCACCCGGCCGACCCGCTCGAGCCCGGGCCGCAGCGCCCGCACCGGCTCCTCCAGCTCGCCGACCAGGGTCTCCAGCCGCTCGGCGGTCCGCTGCGCCGACGCGATGGCCGACGTCGCCGTCGACGTCGCGGAGATCAGCTCCCGGACGGCGGAGTTGAGCTCGGCCAGCGTGCGCGGCAGCTGGGCCAGCGCCTCGGTCTGCGCCTGCAGGATGGTCAGCAGCTCGGTGAGGCCGGGGATGCGGGGCATGCCGAGCCGGAAGGGGTCCACGACGGCAACCGTCGCTCCCCGGCCGTCCGGACCGCAACCGCAGCCCTCCTCACAGGGCCCGCAGGATGTCCTCGACCCGCTCCCGCGCGTCGCCGAAGAGCATCCGGGTGTTGGTGCGGAAGAACAGCGGGTTCTGGACGCCGGCGTAGCCGGTGCTCATCGACCGCTTGAAGACGACGACGTGCTCGGCCTCCCACACGTGCAGCACCGGCATGCCGGCGATCGGGCTGCCCGGGTCCGCGGCGGAGGGGTTCACCGTGTCGTTCGCGCCGATGACCAGCACGACGGAGGTCTTGGCGAAGTCGTCGTTGATCTCGTCCATCTCCAGGACGACGTCGTAGGGCACCTTCGCCTCGGCCAGCAGCACGTTCATGTGCCCGGGCAGCCGGCCGGCCACCGGGTGGATGCCGAAGCGCACCACGACGCCCTTGTCGGTGAGCGTGCGGGTGAGGTCGGCGACGGCGGACTGCGCGTGCGCGACCGCCATCCCGTAGCCGGGGGTGATGACGACGCTGTCGGCGTCGCGCAGCAGCTGCGCGACCTCCTCGGCGGTGGCCTCGGTGTGCTCGCCCTCGACGTCGCCCGAGGACGCGGTGCTGCCCTCGTTGCCGAACCCGCCGGCGATCACCGAGACGAACGAGCGGTTCATCGCCTGGCACATGATGTAGCTGAGGTAGGCGCCCGAGGAGCCGACCAGCGCGCCGGTGATGATCAGCAGGTCGTTGTCGAGCAGGAAGCCCGACGCCGCGGCCGCCCAGCCCGAGTAGCTGTTGAGCATGGAGACGACGACGGGCATGTCGCCGCCGCCGATCGAGGCGACCAGGTGCCAGCCCAGCGCCAGCGCCAGCACGGTCACCCCGGACAGCGCCGCCAGGCCCGGCGAGACGACGAAGACCACGGTCAGCACGGCGAACGCCGCCAGCGCGCCGAGGTTGAGCGCGTTCTTCCCCGGCAGCACGAGCGGGTTGCTCCTGATCCGCCCCGACAGCTTGAGGAAGGCGACGATCGAGCCGGTGAACGTGACCGCGCCGATGAAGACGCCGATCGCGACCTCGGCGGAGTGGATGCCCACCGGCAGGCCCAGCTCCTCGGCCTCCCCGGCAGGAGCACCCTCCACCGAGAGGTAGCCGTTCCAGCCGACCAGCACCGCGGCCAGGCCGACGAAGCTGTGCAGCAGCGCGATGAGCTCGGGCATGCCGGTCATCTCGACGATGCGGGCCCGCCAGAGGCCGATGACGGCACCGAGCACCATCGCGACGACGATCAGCCCGACCGACAGGGCGTCGCCGTTGCGCCAGGCCAGCCCGATGGTGGCGACCAGCGCGATGGCCATGCCGGCCATGCCGTACGCGTTGCCGGTCCGGGCGGTCTCGTGCCTCGACAGCCCGGCCAGGCTCAGGACGAACAGCAGGCCGGCGACGATGTAGGCCGCGGACGCGGCGGTGGTGGCGCTCATGGCTCAGGCCCTCCGGAACATGCCGAGCATGCGGCGGGTCACGGCGAAGCCGCCGAAGACGTTGATGCTGGCCAGCAGCACGGCCAGGAAGGCGAGCACCGTGACGACCGTGCTCACGTGCCCGAGTTGCAGCAGCGCCCCGACCACGATGATCCCGGAGATCGCGTTGGTGACGCTCATCAGCGGGGTGTGCAGCGCGTGGTGCACGTGCCCGATCACGTAGAAGCCGACCACGACGGCGAGGGCGAACACCGTCAGGTTGCCGATGAGCTGGTCGGGTGAGAAGGCGGCCAGCAGGAACAGCAGCGCGGCGGCGAGGCCGACCAGCGCGGCCCGCCGTCCGGGCGCCGGGGTCTTCGTCGCCGGCGGTGGCAGCGGCGCCGGTGGGGGAGCGGCCACCGGGGCGGCCGAGACGGCCACCGGCGGCGGGGGCCACAGCACCTCGCCGTCGCGGGTCACGGTCATCGCCCGCTGGACGACGTCGTCCATGTCGAGGACCAGCCGGCCGTCCTTGCCGGGGGTGAGCAGCTTGAGCAGGTTGACCAGGTTGGTGGCGAACAGCTGGCTGGCCTGCGCCGGCAGCCGGGCGGGCAGGTCGGTGTAGCCGATGATCGTGACGCCGTTCGGGGTCACGACCACCTCGTCGGGCACCGAGCCCGCGACGTTGCCACCCTGCGCGGCGGCCATGTCCACGACCACCGAGCCCGGCCGCATGCTCGCGACCATCTCCCCGGTGAGCAGCCGCGGCGCCGGCCGGCCGGGGATGAGCGCGGTGGTGACGACGACGTCGACGTCCCGGGCCTGCTCGGCGTACATGACGGCGGCCCGGGCGTTGAAGTCCTCGCTGGTCACCGAGGCGTAGCCGGTGCCGCTGCTCGCGGCCTCGGCCTCGTCGGCCGGGACGCCCACGTACTCCCCGCCCAGCGAGCGGACCTGCTCGGCTACCTCGGGCCGGACGTCGGTGGCCCGCACGATCGCGCCGAGGCTGCTGGCCGCGCCGATGGCGGCCAACCCCGCCACGCCGGCGCCGGCGACGAAGACCTTGGCCGGCGGGACCTTGCCCGCCGCGGTGACCTGCCCGGTGAAGAACCGGCCGAAGGCGTGCGCGGCCTCCACGATCGCCCGGTAGCCGGCGATGTTGGCCATCGACGACAGCACGTCCAGCGACTGCGCACGGGAGATGCGGGGGACGGCGTCCATGGCCAGCGCGGTGACGCCGCGGGCGGCGAGCGCCTGCACCAGCTCGGGGGAGAGCGCCGGCGCCAGCAGGCTCACCAGGACCGCGCCGGCGCGCAGCCTGCCGACCTCGTCCCCGGTCGGGGCGTTGACGTGCAGGACGACGTCGGCCCCCCAGGCCTCGGCCGCCGACCCCATCCGGGCGCCGGCGGCGACGTAGGCCTCGTCGGGGAAGCTGGCCGCCTCCCCGGCTCCGGACTGGACGAGGACCTCGTGGCCGAGGACGCACAGCGCGCTGACGCTCGGAGGGGTCGCGGCCACCCGCGTCTCGTTCCGCCGGCTCTCTGCGGGCACACCGATGAGCACGCGCACTCCAAGGACAGCTCGGGCCGGCGGCGCTGCCGGCGGGCCTGGGTGGTGCAGCGGGGGACGCGGGCGGCGCCCCCCCGGTGCTGCATCGTGACAGGCGCGCCCGGCATCCCTCGCCTCCCGGGACCCGATCGTGACGCGGATCGCACGCCGGACGGCGCAGGCGCGACGTCACCCGGGCGGGTGAGCGGCGGCCGCGGCCGGCTCCACCGCGACGGCCGCCGTGCCGAGGTTGCCGGGGAGACCCCGTCCAGGGTGCCGGACGACGCCATCCCGAACGACGCCATCCCGAACGACGCCATCCGAACGACGCCATCCCGAACGACGCAGGAGGACGCCCGTGCCCGCCAGCCCGACCGCGACGGGCCCGGCCGGGAGCGTGTCGCCCGAGGTGCTCGCGGCGGTCTTCTCGGCCGCGGCCGCCGGCGACGGCCCCGCGCTGCTCGTCGCCGAGACGGTCGAGGGCACGCCCCGGGTCACCTGGGCCAACGAGGGCGCCGTCCGGCTGCTCGGCACCGCGGCCGGAGACCTCCGCGGGCTGCCCGTCGGCGAGCTGGTCCCCGCCCTCGCCGCCGGCGAGCTGGCGGTCCTGCTGCGCCGTGAGCACGCCTCCCGGCTGGCCCTGCGGGTGCGCACCGGCGGCGGCCTGGTCGACGCCGTCGTGCGGGCGGCCCCCGCGCCGTCCGGCAGCGCCTGGACGCTGGCGGTCGTGCCCGCGGACGCGGGGACCGACCGGGTGTCGCGGGCGACCGCCGACGCCGCCGAGCGGCGCTTCGCCACCCTGACCGAGCGCTCGCCGATCCCGACGCTGCTGTCCGAGCAGGGCATGCGGCTGGCGCACGTCAACGACGCGTTCTGCCGGCTGGCCGGGCGCCCGGCCGCGGACATGCTGGGCACCGGCTGGACCGGCGCCGTGCACCCCGACGACCTGGGCGCCGTGATCGAGGTCGTGGCCGCCGTGCTCGAGGGGGAGGACGGCGAGGTCCGGGCCCGCCTGGTGCGCGCCGACGGCGCCGAGCGGGTGACCGTGATGCGCTTCGGGTACGTCTTCACCCCGGGGGCCGGCTCCGGGTTCCTCGGCACCGTCGAGGACGTCACCGACCGGCTGGCCTTCGAGGCGCGGCTGGCCCACCAGGCCTCGCACGACCCGCTGACCGGGCTGCCCAACCGCACGCTGCTCGACCAGCACCTCGCCACCCGCTTCGCGGCCACCGGCTCCTCCACCGGCGGGCGGCTGGCCTGCCTGTTCCTCGACCTCGACGACTTCAAGGTCGTCAACGACTCGCTCGGCCACGAGGCCGGCGACGAGCTGCTGGTGGAGGTGGCCGGCCGGCTGCGCGCCACGGTGCGTCCCGGGGACCTCGTCGCCCGGTTCGGCGGCGACGAGTTCGTGGTCGTCTGCGAGGACGTCGACGAGGCCGACGCCGCCGCGCTGGCCGAGCGGATCGTCGCCGCGCTCGCCGTCCCGGTGCACCTGGCCGGGGTGCGGTTCCGGCCGCACGCCAGCGTCGGCGTCACCGTGCAGGCGCCCGAGCACGCCGACGCCGCGGACCTGGTCCGCGACTGCGACATCGCGATGTACCAGGCCAAGGCCGGGGGCAAGGGGCGGGTGCGGGTCCTGGACCGCTGCGGCCGCGCCGAGGCCCGGGACAAGCTGCAGCTGGTCGCCGACCTGCGCGACGCGATCGAGCGGCGCGAGGTCACCCTGCACTACCAGCCGATCGTGTCGGCCGCGGACGGGTCGCTGGAGGCCGTCGAGGCCCTCGCCCGGTGGCACCACCCGGTGCGCGGGCCGATCAGCCCGGAGGTCTTCGTGGCCCTGTCCGAGGAGAGCGGGCTGGTCGGCCCGCTCGGCCTGCTGGTCCTCGACGAGGCCTGCCGGCAGGTCGTCGCCTGGGACCGCGACCTCGGCGACCTGGCCCCGCCCCGGATCAACGTCAACGTCTCGGCGCTGCAGCTCGACGGCGGCCTGCGGGCCGAGGTGCTCGCCGCCCTGCACCGCCACGGCCTCGCCCCGGCCCGGCTGTCCATCGAGATCACCGAGTCCGCGCTCATGACCGACCCCGCCGCCGCCCGCGGCGTGCTGCAGGAGCTGCGCGACCTCGGCGTGGCGGTGGCCATCGACGACTTCGGCACCGGCTACTCGTCGCTGGCCTACCTGCGGCACCTCCCGGTCGACTGCCTGAAGGTCGACCGGTCGTTCGTGGCCGAGCTCGCCGAGGGGCACCCCCAGATCGCGACCGCCGTCATCGCGCTGGCCCGCAGCCTGGGCCTGTCCACCGTCGCCGAGGGCGTGGCCACTCCCGGCCAGGCCGCGGCACTCACCGCGCTCGGCGCCACCTACCTGCAGGGCTTCTCCCTGGCCGTGCCGATGGACGGCGCCACCACCGCCACCTGGGCGGGTGCGCGGTGACCGCGCTGTCGCTGGGCGCGCCGCCGGCGGTCGACCTGGACCGGCTGCTGGCCGGCATCGACACCCTCGCCACGCAGCGCCCCGTCGCCGCGCAGGTGGTGGCGGTGGCCAACGCCGAGGACGCCAGCGCCCGCACGCTCGCCGGGGTGCTCGCCGCGGACGTCGCGCTCTCCGGCCGGGTCATGAAGCTGGCCAACTCGGCGTACTTCGGCATGAGCGGTCGGGCGACCACGCTGCAGTTCGCGATCACCGTCGTCGGCTTCACCGCCGTGCGCACCATGGCGACGGTCGCCCTCACCTGTCTCGACGACGAGTCGCAGCTGCCGGACGGCTTCTGGGAGAGCAGCACCGCCGTCGCCCTCGCCGCCTCCGTCCTGGCCCCGCGCTTCGGCAGCCGGTCCCAGGACGCTCTCTGCCTCGGCCTGCTGGCCCAGGTCGGGGTGGCGCTCCTGCACGCCGACGACCCGGCGGGCTACCGGGAGCTGGCCGCGGCGCACCGCCCGTTCGCCGCCCGGCGGGCCGCCGAGGTCGCCCGGTACGGCATCTCGGCGCTGCGGCTGTCGGCCGTCGCGCTGGGGCAGTGGGGCTTCCCGCCGGCGATGGTCGCGCCGCTGGCCGCCGTCGACGACCCCACCTCCGCCGACGGCGCCCTGCTGCGGGTCGCCTTCGAGGTGGGCGCCCGCTGCACGGACCCCGCGCACGCGTCCGAGCCGGTGCAGCGGCTCAGCCGCGGGCTGCTCGGCGAGGAGGGCGTCGCGGCGGTGCTCCAGCAGGTCCGCGACGCCGCCGAGGACCTCCGCCGCGCCGTCGTCGGGGACCAGACGACGACAGCGGCCGGCGTCCCCTCGTCGGGGACGCCGGCCGCCGTGTCGTGCTGCCGCGCTCAGCCGGTGTAGGGAGCGCCCAGGGGGTCGACCGTCGGGTAGCTGTCCACGGTCGCCGCGAGCCGGTCGGCGGCCCAGTCGCCGTCGCCGAGCAGGTGGTCGATCGCGGTCAGCCGGCTGGTGTAGTGCCCGATCGAGTACTCAGCGGTGACGCCGATGCCGCCGTGCAGCTGGATGGCCTCCTTGCCGACGTGCCGGCCGGCGCGGCTGGTCTGCAGCCGGGCGCGGACGGCGGCGGCGACGGCGTCGCCACCGGCGTCGGCCACCATGCTCGCCCACAGCGCGGTGCTGCGGGCCAGCTCCAGGGACACGTACATGTCCGCCGCGCGGAAGGTCAGCGCCTGGAAGCGGTTCAGCGTGACGCCGAACTGCTTGCGGGTCTTCAGGTACTCCGCGGTGGTCGTGATCGCGGTGTCCATCGCCCCCACGGCCTCGGCGCTGTAGGCGATCCGGGCCAGGGCCTGCGCCCGCTCGACGTCGGCGGTGCGGTCGGCCGTGCCGTCACCGAGCAGCTCGGCCGGGGTGCCGTCGAGGGTCACGTTCGCCGCGCGGCCGCCGTCGTGGGTGCGGTAGCCGGTGCGGGTCAGGCCCTCGGCGTCGCCCTGCACGAGGAACAGCGCGGTGCCGCCGTCGGTGACCGCGCTGACCACGAGGACGTCGGCGCGGGCGCCGTTCGGCACCGGCTCCTTGACGCCGCTCAGCCGCCAGGTGCCGCCGTCCTGCGTGGCGGTGACACCGGCCGCCGAGGCGCTCCAGCGGGTGGCGGGCTCGGCGAGTGCTGCGGCGAGCACGCTGCTGCCCTCGGCCAGCGGCCCGAGGACCGCCGCCCGCTGCGCGGCGGTGCCCACCGCGGCCACGAGGCCGCCGGCGAGGACCACGGCCTCGACGAACGGCTCGGGCGCGAGGACCCGGCCGATCTCCTCGGCGACGACGGCCACCTCGATCGGGCCGGCGCCCATGCCGCCGTCCTCCTCGGCGAAGGGCAGCCCGAGGACGCCCATCTCGGCCAGCCGGGCCCAGGTCTTCTCGTCGAAGCCGGGGTCGGCGGCGGTGACCCGGCGGCGCTGCTCGCTGTCGGAGTAGGCACGGCCCAGGAGGCCGGCGACGGCGTCGCGCAGGTCGTTCTGCTCGCTGTCGTAGGTGAAGTCCACTGCTAGCTCACAGCCCCAGGATCGTGCCGGCGATGATGGTCCGCTGGACCTCGTTGCTGCCCCCGTAGATGGAGACCTTGCGGTAGTTCAGGTACTGCGGCGCGGCGACCCGGGCCCAGTCGGGCACCTGCGAGCCGCCGTCGGCGAAGGAGGCCACCGACAGCGGGCCGGCGATGTCGACCAGCAGCTCGGTGGCGGCCTGCTGCAGCTCCGAGCCGCGCAGCTTGAGCACCGAGGAGGCCGGGTGCGGCTTGCCGTCGGCGGAGTTGGCGACCACGCGCAGCGCGGTCAGCTCCAGCGCCAGCAGCTCGTTCTCCAGCTCGGCGATCCGCGCGGTCAGGCGCGGGTCCTCCGACAGCGGCCGGCCGCCGACGACGACGTCGCGGGCGTGCTCCTTGGCCTGCGAGATCAGCTTCTTGGTGGCGCCGACGCGGGCGATGCCCACGCGCTCGTTACCGAGGAGGAACTTGGCGTAGTCCCAGCCGCGGTTCTCCTCGCCGATGAGGTTCTCGGCCGGGACGCGGACGTCCTCGAAGAAGACCTCGTTGACCTCGTGCCCGCCGTCGATCAGCTCGATCGGCCGCAGCGTGACGCCCGGGGTGTCCATCGGGAAGACCAGCATCGAGATGCCGCGCTGCTTCTTCTCGGCGGTCGGGTCGGTGCGGACCAGGCAGAAGATCCAGTCGGCGTACTGGCCGAGGGTGGTCCACGTCTTCTGGCCGTTGACCACCCAGTCGGCGCCGTCGCGGACGGCGGTGGTGCGCAGCGAGGCGAGGTCGGAGCCGGCGTCGGGCTCGGAGAAGCCCTGGCACCACCAGATCTCGAGGTCGGCCGTCTTCGCCAGGAAGCGCTCCTTCTGCTCCTGGTTGCCGAAGGCCGCGATGACCGGGCCGATCATGCTGGCGTTGAACGCCAGCGGCTCGGGCACGCTGGCCAGCTGCATCTCCTCGCGCCAGATGTGGCGCTGCAGCGGCGTCCAGTCCTTGCCACCCCACTCGACCGGCCAGTGCGGCACGGCCAGCCCGGCGGCGTTGAGCACCTGCTGGGCCTGCACGTACTGCTCGCGGGTCAGGTGCCGGTGGGCCGCGATCTTGTCGCGGATCTCCTGCGGCACCTGCGTGGTGAAGAAGGTGCGCATCTCATCCCGGAAGGCCTCCATCTCCGGGGAAAGCTGCAACCGCATGGGACCTCTCTCCTGACGGCGGTGTGACGCCGTCTCGACGTGTTCCCCGACGATCCCACATCTGTTACCGGGCAGTAGATCCGGCTCGGACGGCGCGGGGAGGACGGACGTGCCCGGGCCCCGGCGGCGGCAGCGGCCCTGCCGCCGCCCGGGGCGCGGGGTGCTGCTCAGGCGCCCGGGAACGTGTCCCAGAACGCGCAGTGGGCCTCCGCGGCGACGTCGACCGGACCGACCCCGCCGGCCGAGGCGACGTCCAGGCCCTGGACGTCGGACGGGTCGGAGTAGCGGTGCCAGGCCGGCACCCCGTACCCGTTCGGGTCACCGGTGGCGGCGAAGCCCGTCCAGTACCGGACCATCGTCGTCGCCAGGTCCTGCTGCTCGGCGGTCAGCCCGTCGCCGAACAGGCCGGGGAACAGGTAGGGCAGCTCACCGGCGTGCTGGGCACCCTCGGGGTAGAGGGACTGGGGGAACGAGAACGGCGGTCCCGAGAACTCGAGCAGCGGGTCCGCCCCCTGGTCGCGGAACTGGTACGCCCACACCGGCGTGGTCCGCTCCAGCGTCCCGTGGGCGTCCACGTGTTCGCAGGTCGACAGCGCGCTGCCGGTGTCGCTGGCGACGGCGGCCAGCACGCGCAGCGGCGAGCCGTACTCCGCGAGCGGGTACCGCTGGGCGACCGCCGCCGCGGCCGCGCCGAACCGCTCGGCCAGGATCGCGTCGTGGTTCCTCGGGTCCAGGACCCTCGGCAGCTCGGCCGACGGGATGCTCAGCGGGGTGAACAGCGTGTTCTCGTCCTGCAGGTTGCCGTGGACGACCGGCACGCGGTTCCAGTTGCCCGAGGCGATCGCGTCGGCCGGCTGGACCGGCAGGGACGAGCCGCCGACGACGAACGAGCCGCCGCCCGCCGGCCACGCGGCGAGCAGCGCGGCGACGTCGGCACCCTCCAGGCAGTCGACGACCGCCGGCCCGTCGCCGGTGCACCCGACCGTGGTCGCCACGCCCTCACCGACCGCCTCCGCCTCGTCGAGCGTCGCGTACTCGGTGGTGCAGCTGTAGCTCTGCGCGATGGCCTTGTCGAACAGGCCGCGGGCGGTGGGCGAGGCCAGCTGGGCACACACCGAGGACGCGCCGGCCGACTCGCCGAAGATCGTCACGTTGCGCTCGTCGCCGCCGAAGGCCTCGATGTTGCGCTCCACCCAGCGCAGCGCCGCCTGCTGGTCGAGCAGGCCCGCACTGCCGGACCCTTCGGGGCCGACGGCGGCGGAGAGGTCGTCCTGGGCGAGGAAGCCGAACGGGCCGAGCCGGTAGTTGACCGTCACGACGACGACGTCGCCCTCGAGCGCCAGCTTGCTCGCGTCGTAGCGGTCACCGCTGCCGGTCCGCCAGGAGCCGCCGTGGATCCACACCATGACCGGGAGGTCCGAGCGCGCGGCGTCGAGGCCGGCCGGGGTGGTCACGTTGAGGTAGAGGCAGTCCTCGGTCGTCGACGAGGTGGGGTTGGTCAGGCTCGACACCTGCGGGCAGGGGCTGCCCGGCCGCGTCGCGTCGCGGACGCCGTGCCACGGCTGTACCGGTGCCGGCGGCCGGAAGCGCAGGTCGCCGACCGGCGGAGCGGCGAACGGGATGCCCTCGAAGACCCGGTAGGCGCGGTCGACGGCCTCACCGCGTACCTCGCCGTCGGCGGTGTCGACCACCTCGGGAGCCTGCGCCCCGTGGGCGGGACCCCCGCCGTTGCCACCGGGAGCCGCGGCAGCGGGGCCGGCGGTCGCCAGCACGCCCGCGGTGAGGGCGACCCCGGCGCCGAGGGCGAGCAGGGTCCGGCGCAGCCGGCGGGGTGGAGATGGATGCACGAGTCCTCCAGCGTTCCCGGCCCGCCACGACGATGTGACCCGGCCCACGGACGGCTGGGACAGTAGCCCCCGGTGTTTCACGATCGCCACCGGCCCCCGGGTGCGGCCGGCACGGGCGCGGGCGGAGCAGGATGGCCCCGTGCCGGCCGTCCCGCCCGGTGGCCGGCTGCTGCTGGCCGCCGTCCTGCTGACCGCGCTCAACCTCCGTGCCGGGATCGCCGCCGTCGGCCCCGTGCTCGACGACGTCCGGGCCGACGTCGGCCTCTCGGCGGCGGCCGCCGGGCTGCTGACCACCCTGCCGGTGCTGTGCTTCGCGCTGCTCGCCCCGGCGTGCGCCGCCCTCGGCCGCCGGGTGGGTCCCGGGGCCGCCGTCCTCGGGTCGATGCTCCTGCTCGCGGGGGCGCAGGGGCTGCGGGTCCTCGACGGCTCGCCGGTGCTGCTGGCCGGCACCTTCCTCACCGGTGCCGCGATGACGGTGGGCAACGTGCTGCTGCCGGCCGTCGCCAAGGGCTTCGGACAGCGGGCCGGCACGGTGACCGGCCTCTACACCGCCGCGCTGGTGGCCGGCGCCGCGGCCGGCGCCGCGTTCACCGCGCCGCTGGCGGCCGTGCTCGGCTGGCGGGGCGCGCTGGCCGCGGAGGGGGTGCTGGCCGTCGTCGCGGCGGGGGTGTGGGTCGCGGTGGTGCGGGCGGCGGCCGCCCGGGATGCGGCCCCGGGACCGGCCCCGGCGGCCGCGCCGTCCGGCGGCTCCCCGTGGCGGTCACCGGTGGCCTGGGCGGTCAGCGCGGTGCAGGCCCTGCACTCCACGCTGTACTTCACGCTCACCGCGTGGCTGCCCACCCTGCTGGCCGACCGCGCCGGCACCGACGCGGCCACCGGCTCGCTGGCCGCGTCGGTGTACCAGGTGCTCGGCATCGCCGGGAGCCTGCTGGTGCCCGCCGTCCTCGCCCGCCGGCCGGGGCAGGCCGGGCTGGCGCTCGGGGTGGCCGCGCTGTGGACCGTGCCGGTCGCCGGGCTGCTCGTGCTGCCCGGCGCGTGGCCGGCGTGGGCGGTGGTCGGCGGGCTGGCGCAGGGGGCGGGGATCGCGTTCGCGGTCACCCTCGTGGTGCTGCGGGCCGCCGACGGGGCCGGAGCCGCCCGGCTCTCGGGCATGAGCCAGCTGGTCGGCTACGGCGTCGGTGCCCTCGGCCCGGTCGTCGTCGGTGCGCTGTCGGAGGCCACCGGCGGCTGGACGGGGCCGCTGCTGCTCCTGCTCGCCCTGGGTCTGGGCCTGGGGGCGGCCGGGCTGGTCGCCGCCCGGCCGGTCGAGGTGCGCTGAGCCCTCGAGGCGCGGGGTCGGGGCAGCCGGACGACGTCGGCGAGCACGCCGCCGTCATCGGTGAGCCGCCCCGGTGCCGGGCTGTCGTAGACGACCATCAGCCGGCCGTCCTCCGCCGGGCCGAGCAGGCCGATGCCCTCGGCGTGGTCGTCGCCGTCACCGAAGGGCAGGGCCAGCTCGCGGGTGAGCAGGTCCCCGCGCACGACGGTCGGCCCCTCCGCCGCGCACGCACCGTGCCAGCGGTAGACGTACACCGGCCCGTCGAGGTCCATCGTCGGCCCGGCCAGCACGAGCAGGTCCCCGCCCTGCGGGCACAGGTCGCGCACGCCGAGGCCGGCCAGCCGCAGCACGTGCTTGCGGTAGCGGCGGCCGTCGGGGAACTCCCGCAGGCGCAGCCGCGCGGGGTCGCGCCGGTCGACCTCGGGCCGCAGCTCGAGCACCACCGCCCAGCCGCGCAGCACCGGCCCGCGCAGGCCGAGGTAGACGCGCTCGCCGGAGACCGCGATGCCCTCGACGTCGAGGCCGTTGTCCTTGCCGGGGATGGGCAGGAACGGCGCCAGGTGCTCGTCGTCGGCCAGCAGGTCGCGCAGGTCCCGGCCGCGGGCGCCGAAGACGGCGGCGCAGCGGGTGCCGTCGTCCTCCACCAGGGTGGGCAGCCCGTCGACGTCGACCACCGGGATGCGCACCAGCACCTGCCGGCGCGGCTGGCCGGTCACCCTCGCCAGGCGGCGCAGCGCACGGTCCCCGTCGTGCTCGTCGCGGATGCGGCGCCGCCGCAGGCTGTGCGACCCGACCGCCCACAGCGCGTCGCCGGTGCGGGCCAGGCCCTCGATGTCGGCCTCCTCCTCGATCCCCGGGCCGCGCCCGCCGGGCAGGGGCACCAGGTCGGCGAGGGAGGAGCTGGTCTGGTCGCCGTAGCAGGTGGGGTCGGCGGGGTCGTCGGCCACCAGCCGCTCGATCGTCGCGGTCTCGTCCCCGGCGACCCAGAGCACCGGCCCGTCGCTGCGGATGGCCGAGAGGTTCGTGTGGGTGGCGCTCTCCCGGGCGGCCGTGCCGAACCGGAGGGTCACGGTGCGCTCTGTCGTCACGGGCGGGCACCCTGGCACGCGGTCGCGCTCTCCAGGTGGATCCGCGGCGTCGTACCGTGCGGCATGGATCTCGTCTGTCCCAAGTGCCAGGGCGCGATGCGCACCTACGAGCGCAACGGCGTCCACGTCGACCAGTGCACCGAGTGCCGGGGGATCTTCCTCGACCGCGGGGAGCTCGAGCGGCTGGTCGACGCCGAGAACTCCTGGCACGGCGCCCCGTCGGCCGCGCAGGCCGGTGGCCGGCACTCCGGAGGCCAGGCCGCCCACCAGCCGTCCCAGCAGCACGGCGCACCACAGCAGTACGGCGCACCCCAGCAGCACGGGGCCCAGTACCCGGCCGCCGGCGGCGCGGGGCTCGGCGCCGTCGTGAACGAGGTGCTCGGCGCGGTGCGCGGCTCGTCGCACCCGTCGTCGTCGCACTCGTCGTCCCACGGGTCCTACGGCTCGCACGGCAAGAAGCGCAAGGAGTCCTTCCTGTCCGACCTCTTCGGCTGACCCCGTAGCGTCCCGGCGGTGGCGGCGCGGGAGCTGGTGGTGCTGGGCACGGCCAGCCAGGCGCCCACCCGCACCCGCAACCACAACGGCTACCTGCTGCGGTGGGACGGTCGCGGCTTCCTGTTCGACCCCGGCGAGGGCACCCAGCAGCAGCTGCTCCTGGCCGGCGTCCCGAGCAGTGCCGTGCACCGGATCCTGCTGAGCCACTTCCACGGCGACCACTGCCTGGGCCTGCCCGGGGTGGTGCAGCGGATGTCGCTGGACGGCGTCGCGCACCCGGTGGTGGCGCACTACCCGGCGTCGGGGCAGGTCTTCTTCGACCGGCTGCGGCACGCCACGCCGTTCGCCGACCTCGCCGAGATCCGCGAGGAGCCGGTGGCGGCCGACGGGCCGCTGGCCGAGGACCCCGCCGGCCTGTTCGAGGCCCGCCGCCTGAGCCACCCGGTCGAGTCCTTCGGCTACCGGCTCACCGAGCCCGACGGCGTGCGGATGCTGCCCGACCGGCTCGCCGCGGCCGGCGTCTCCGGGCCCGACGTCGGCCGGCTGCAGCGCGAGGGCGAGCTGCGGGCGGGCGACCGGACGGTGCGGCTCGCCGAGGTCGGCGCGCCCCGGCCCGGCCAGCGGTTCGCCTTCGTCATGGACACCCGGATGTGCGACGGCGTCCCCGCGCTGGCCGACGGCGCCGACCTGCTGGTCGTGGAGTCGACGTTCCTGTCCGCCGACGCGGCGCTGGCGGAGCGGTACGGCCACCTCACCGCCCGGCAGGCCGCCCGGGTCGCCGCGGAGGCCGGCGTGCGGACGCTGGTGCTCACCCACTTCTCGCAGCGCTACGCCGACCCGCGTGCCTTCGAGGACGAGGCGCGGGCGGAGTTCGGCGGCGACCTCGTCGTCGCCGCCGACCTGCAGCGGGTGCCGGTGCCCCCGCGGGCGGGGTAGGGAGGGATCCCGTCCCCGCACCCGAGGAGCGCCGATGACCCGGCTGACCGCCGCCACGCTCGGCGCCCTGCCGGCGTCGGTGGGGACGCCGCGCTACGACCGCGCCGCGGTCCGGCCCGGCGTCGTCCACCTGGGGGTCGGCGGCTTCCACCGGGCGCACCAGGCGCTCTACCTCGACCGGCTGCTGGAGGCCGGCGGCTCGGACGGGTGGGGGATCTGCGGCGTCGGCGTGCTGCCCGGCGACCGGCGGATGGCCGAGGTGATGGCGGCGCAGGACCGCCTGTACACGCTGGTGGAGAAGCACCCCGACGGGCACCGCACCGCCCGGGTGGTCGGCTCGCTGGTGGACTACCGGCTCGCACCGGAGGACCCGGACGCCGTCGTCGAGGCGCTCGCGGCCGCCGGCACGCGGATCGTCACGCTGACGGTGACCGAGGGCGGCTACAACGCCTCGGCCGCCACGGGGGAGTTCGACGCGACGGCGCCCGCGGTGCTGGCCGACCTGCGGCCCGGGGCGGCGCCGGCCACCGTGTTCGGCCTGGTCACCGAGGCGCTGGTGCGCCGCCGGGCGCGGGGGCTGGCCCCCTTCGCCGTCGCCTCCTGCGACAACGTGCCGGGCAACGGCGCGCTGGCCCGGCACAGCTTCGCCGCCTTCGCCGGGCTGCGCGACGACGCGCTGGGGGAGTGGGTGGCCCGGGAGGTGCCGTTCCCGTCGTCCATGGTCGACCGGATCACCCCGGTCACCACCGACGCCGACCGGGCCGACCTCGCCCGGCGCTTCGGCGTCGAGGACCGGTGGCCGGTGGTGTGCGAGCCGTGGACCCAGTGGGTGCTCGAGGACGCCTTCCCGGCCGGGCGGCCCGCGCTGGAGGACGTCGGCGTGCAGGTGGTCGGCGACGTCGTCCCGTACGAGCTGCTCAAGCTGCGGCTGCTCAACGCCGGCCACCAGGTGCTCGGCCACCTCGGCCTGCTCGCCGGGCACACGTACGTGCACGAGGCCACCGGCGACCCCCTGCTGCGGGAGTTCCTCGTCGGCTACCTGGAGGAGGAGGGGACGCCGACGCTGCCGCCGGTGCCCGGCACCGACCTCGCCGCGTACCGGGCGGCGGTGGTCACCCGCTTCGGCAACCCGCACGTGGGCGACACGCTCGCCCGGCTCGTCGAGTACGCCTCCGACCGGCTGCCGCAGTTCCTGTTCCCCGTGCTGCGCGCCAACCTGGCCGCCGGCGGTGAGGTGCGGCGCTCCGCGGCCGTCGTCGCCGCGTGGGTGCACGCGCTCCAGCGCGACCCGGACGGGGGCCCGGTCGACGCCCGCCGCGACCGGCTCCGCAGCGCGGCGCACCGCTCCCGCGAGGACCCGCTCGCGCCGCTGGCCGACCGCGAGCTGTTCGGCGACCTGGCCGGGCAGCCGCGGTTCACCGCCGCCTACCGGGCGGCGCTGGACTCGCTGCGGGCCGCGGGACCGCGGGCCACCGTCGAGGCACTGGTCCGCGGCCCGCTGGGGTAGCGGGGGCAGCGTGGACGACGGCTCCGGGTACGACGGCCCCCTGGGCGACGGCTCCGTGCACGACGGCTCCGTGCACGGCGGCTTCGACGTCGACTGGTTCGGCCTGCTGGGCCGGGAGGTCCTCCGCGAGCGCCGCGCGGCGCTGATCGCCGAGGCCTGCGCGTGGAGCGTGGGCCTGTCCGACCGGCCGCACCACCTGCGGCTGCGCGGGCGGCTGGTGGCCACCGGCTCCACGGTCGGCGACCGCGCCGCCACCGGTCAGGCGCTGTCCGGCGAGGAGGACGGCCGCATCGAGCTCGGTGACGCCCGCCCGGGCAGCTTCCAGGACGCGCTGAACGCCGTCGACGCCGACGGCACCGTCGTCGCCGACCGCTTCGACCGCGAGGTCCTCGAGCCCTTCGTCCACGAGACCTGCCTGCTGGCCGCCGAGCGCGCCCGCCGCACCCGGCCGGGACAGTGGGCCGAGCTGCTCGACGACCTGGGCGAGGACCCGGCCGACGCCGAGCCGGCCGACGTCGTCCGCGCCGGTGAGTGGGAGGAGCCGCTGCGCCTGGAGGCCGAGCACCTGGTGCTCGCGGCGCTGGGCCGCACCCCGCTGCTGGCGGTCGAGTCCGAGGGGCTGCCGCTGTCGCTGGTCCGCGCAGCCGAGGTCGCCACCCGCGCCGCGGCCACGCCGGCGCCCGCGGAGCCCGAGCCGGACGAGGGGCTGGCCGGGGCGCTGTTCCTGGCGCTGGCCGCCCTCCGGGAGGCCGGCCTGCCCTCCCCGGTGCCGCCGGCCGAGGCCCGGGCGCTGGTGGCCGCCCTGCTCGGGCAGGGCCTCGAGCCCGAGGAGGTCCCGCGCGTGCTGCCGCACCTGCCGCTGGCGCCCGGCACCGCCGAGCGGGTGGCGGAGCTGCTCAGCTGAACGGCAGGCCCGTGTAGTTCTCCGCCAGCTCGCGGGCGGCGGCCTCCGAGCTGCACACGCGGCGCAGCTGCGACAGCTGCAGCTCGGCGTCGAACGGGTCGCCGGTGGTGTGCAGCATCGAGGTCATCCACCAGGAGAAGTGGGTGGCCCGCCAGACCCGCGCCAGCGCCGTGTCGGAGTAGGCGTCGACCAGGTCGGTCTCCTTGTCCTGCAGCAGCCGCACCAGCGCGCGGGAGAGCAGGACGACGTCGGCGACGGCGAGGTTGAGGCCCTTGGCGCCGGTGGGCGGCACGATGTGCGCGGCGTCGCCGGCGAGGAACAGCCGGCCGCGGCGCATCGGGGCGCTGACGAACGACCGCATCGGCAGGATCGACTTCTCGGTGACCGTACCGGTGCTGATCTCCCAGCCCTCGTGCGCGAACCGGGTGGCCAGGCCCTCCCAGATGCGGTCGTCGGACCAGTCCTCGATCCGCTCCGACGGGTCGACCTGCAGGTACAGCCGCGACACCGACGGCGAGCGCATCGAGTAGAGCGCGAAACCGTCCGGGTGCCAGGCGTAGATCAGCTCGTCGGTGGCCGGGGCGGCGTCGGCCAGGATGCCCAGCCACGCGAAGGGGTAGGTGCGCTCCCACAGCTGCTGCCCGGCCGCGCCCCCGGCGACGACGGCCCGCGACGGGCCGTGGAAGCCGTCGGTGCCGGCCACGACGTCGCACTCGAGCACCTGCGGGGTGCCCTCGGCGTCGGTGAACCGGATGCGCGGGCTGTCGGTGTCGACGTCCTCGATCGCGACGTCGGAGACGTCGAAGTGCAGCGGCGGGCCGCCGGCGAGCTGAGCGGAGACGAGGTCCTTGACCACCTCGGTCTGCCCGTAGACCCACACCCGGCGGCCGCACAGCGCGGGGAAGTCCAGCTGGTGGCGCACGCCGGGGTACTGCAGGTACACGCCACGGTGCTCCAGGCCCTCGCGGTGCAGGCGGTCGCCCAGGCCGGCCTCGGTGAGCACGTCGACGGTGCCCTGCTCGAGGATGCCGGCGCGGATGCGCGCCTCGACGTAGTCCCGCGAGCGGTTCTCCACCACCACCGAGTCGATGCCCCGCAGGGCCAGCAGCCGTGACAGCAGCAGGCCTGCCGGGCCGGCACCGACGATCCCCACCTGGGTGCGCATGCGGCCGAGTGTGACCCCGGTTCCGCGCCCGGCGACACCGCGGCCTCCCGTTCAGCGGAAGTGCGCCGCGCGGGCCAGCGCCCGCCCGATGCCGCGGGCGGCGACCTCCAGCACGGGCACCATGCGGGGGAGGTCGCGCCGGTGGCTGGGGACGACGATCCCGAGCGCCGCGGCGACGACGGTGCTCCCTCCCCGCTCGACCCGCACCGGGACCGCGACCGAGAGCGTGCCCAGCGACATCTCCTCCGCGGTGCGCGCCCAGCCCCGGCGGCGCACCTCGGTGAGCTCGCGCCGCAGCCGGGCGGGGTCGACGACGGTGTGCCGCGTGGCGCGGGCGGGCGCGGCCAGGGCCTCGGCGACGACGTCGTCGGGCGCCGCGGCCAGCAGCACCTTGCCGACGCCGGTGGCGTGCAGCGGCAGCCGGCTGCCGACCTGGCTGACCACCGTGACCGACTCGCGGCCGGAGATGCGCTCGACGTAGAGCGCCGAGAGCCCGTCGCGGACGGCGAGGTGGACGGTGTCGCGGGTGGCGGTGTGCACGTCGAGCAGGAACGGGGAGGCCACCTGGCGCAGCTCCAGCGAGACGGGGGCCAGCAGGCCGAGGTCCCAGAGCCGACGGCCGATCTCGTAGCGGCCGTCGGGGCGGCGGGCCAGCGCTCCCCAGTCGGTGAGCTCGGCCAGCAGCCGGTGCGCGGTGGTGAGCGGGGTGCCCGACCGCTCGGCGATCTCGGTGAGGGTCAGCCGCGGCGCGTTGGCGTCGAAGGCGTCGAGGACGGCCAGCGCGCGCGAGGTCACCGACCGTCCCCGCTCCGTCGCGCCACCGGCCATGCGGACATGCTCCCACCCAGCGGAAGCGCCAGGGACCTCGGACCCTCCCGCGGCGGTCCCCGGGCCGCTGGACTGGACCGGACCCGGAGGGGGTGGGTATGTCCGAGCCCGTGCGGCTGCCGCTGGCCTACCACGACACGGTGGTCGCCTGCTCCTACCACCTCGCCTCGGCCGAGGCGGTGGCCGCGCTGCTGCCCCGTGACCGGGGCCACCCCCTGCTGCGGCCGCTGCCCGTGCCCGGCGGCCGCACGCTGGTGGCGGTGCACGCCATCCGGTACCGCACGGTCACCTGGACCGGCACCGACGGCGGCACGCGCCGGCTGGCGCCCTACGGCGAGGTCGGCGTGACCGCCGGGGTCCTGGCCGGGCCGGCGGCGCGCGGAGGAGGCCGGCCGGCGACGGGCGGCTTCGTGCTGCAGCTGCCGGTGACCTCCCGCGAGGCCCGCGACCTCGGCCGCACCGAGTGGGGGCTGCCGAAGTGGCTGGCCGACATGGACTTCCTCGACGCCCCCGGCGGCCAGCGCGTGCGGGTGGCGGAGGACGGCGCCGAGGTGCTGGTCCACACCGTGTCCGCCGGGGGTCCGGCGCTGCGCGGCACCCGGTCGCGGCGGCTGTGGTCGGTGCGCGACGGCCGGCTGCTGGAGACGACGACCCCGGTGCTCGCCCGCTGGCAGGCCCGCCCCGGCCCCGGCGCGGGATCCCTCGTCCTGGGCGACTCCCCGGGAGCCGACGCGCTGCGCCGGCTCGGGCTGTCCCCGGCGCCGCTGACCGCCTTCCGGTCCGTGGAGCACCGCAGCACGCTGCCGGCCGGCCGGCCGCTCGGGCCCGCCGATCCACCCGCCGCCATCCATCCCGGGCGCGACGCGGGGTTCGGGCGGTTCACCGTGGCGCACCCGGGCACCGCGCCGCTGTCGCAGTACCCGTCGCAGTACCCGGAGACGGCCGCCGTCTGATCAGGCCGGCGCCTGCTCCAGCGCCTCGTCCAGCGCCGCCCAGGGGCCGAGCGCCGCGCCCGCCGCCCGCGCCCGCCGCTCCGCGTCGTCGCCCATCGCGGCCCGCAGCGCCGCGCGGAGCCGGTCGGCCAGCGTCTGGTTCGGCGACCAGCGCGCCACCCCCAGGCCCGCGCGGGCGGCGTCGGCCGCGCCGGCGAACCGGGCGGCCGCGGCGTTCCGGTCCTCGGCGAGCGCCAGCGCGGCGATCACCTCCAGGCAGGACGCCACGCCCTCCAGGTCGCGGGTGCGCCGGTGGAGGGCGGCGGCCTCCTGCAGCCGGGTGCGGGTGCGCGGCAGGTCGCCGGCCAGCAGCGCGGCGAGGGCGAGGGAGTCGGTGAGCAGCGCGGCGAGCTGGTCGTCGGCGGCCGCGGCGGCCAGGTCGCGCGCCTCACCGGCCACCCGCTCGGCGGCGGCGAGGTCCCCGCCGGCCAGCGCCACCGCCCCGCGCAGCATGCCGCTGAAGGCGACCGACCAGCCGTCCCCGCTGCGCCGCAGGTGCGCCAGGCCCTCGTCGAGCAGCCGGGGGACGTCGGGGTCGCCCGGCGTCAGCGTCATCGCCCGCGCGCCGAGGGCGTGGCCCAGCAGCCACGCGTCGTCCCGCCGCCGCGCCTCGTCGACCACGCCGTCGAGCAGGGGGACGGCCCGGTCGGGGGAGCCGACGGCGATGCGCAGGGCGGCCCGCGCCCAGGTCAGCCGGCCCGCCAGGTCGGTCGGGAGCTCGGTGGCCGACGGCAGCGTCGCGGTCTGCTCGGCGAGGGCGGCCATGTCCGGCAGCAGCCCGCGCGCCCACCACCAGCGGACCAGTGGCGCGGTCAGCCGCACCGCCAGTTCGGCCCGGTCGGTGGCCACCGCCCAGCGCAGCGCGGCCCGCAGGTCGACGGTCTCGGCGTCGAGGCGGGTCCGCCACAACCGGGCCGCCGGGCCGGCCAGCCCGGCGCCGGCCTCGGCACCCAGCTCCGCCAGGTGCTGCGCCCACCGGATCCGGGTGGCCTCCTCCTCGCCGCGCTCGCGCAGCCGCTCGGCGGCGAACGCGCGCACCAGTTCGAGCATGCGGAAGCGCGGCTCGCCGTCGCCGGTGTCGGTCGGGGTCACCAGGCTGTGCCCGACCAGCGCCGACAGCGTCTCCAGCACGTCGAGGTCCCCGCCGTCGGCACCCACGGCCTCGGCGGTGTCGAGCGTGCAGCCGTCGGCGCACACCGACAGCCGGGCCAGGAGCGCCCGGCCGTCCTCGTCGAGCAGGTCGTGGCTCCAGGCGATCGTGGTCCGCAGCGTGCGCTGGCGGTCGGGCACGTCGACGTCGGGGTCACCGAGGTCGAGCGCGCGGTCCAGGCGCGCGAGCAGCAGCCGCGGGGGCAGCGTGCGCACGCGGGCCGCGGCCAGCTCCACCGCCAGGGGCAGGCCGTCGAGCCGGCGGACCAGCTCGGCCACCGGGCCGGCCGTGGCCTCGGTGAGCCGGAACGCGGGATCGGCCTGCCGGGCGCGGGCCACGAACAGCTGCACCGCGGGCGCGTCGGCGGCGCCGTCCCCGCCGGGGTCCGGGGTCCCGAGCGGCTCGATCGGGACGTCGTGCTCGCCGCGCAGCCGCAGCACGGTGCGGCTGGTCGCGAGCAGCTGGGTCCTCGGGCAGCGGGCCAGCAGGACCGCCAGGTCCGGCGCGGCCGCGGCCACCTGCTCGAGGTTGTCGACGACGACCAGAGCCGACCGGCCGGCCAGCCGGTCGGCCACCTGCTCCAGCAGGGGGCGGCTGCCCTCGGCGGACACCCCGACCGCCTCGGCGACGGCCGCGGGGACGTCGGCGGGGTCGCGGACGGCGGCGAGGTCGACGAACCACGTCCCGTCGCGCTCCGGTTCGACCGCCGCGGCCGCGGCCAGCGCCAGCCGGGTCTTGCCGATGCCGCCCGGGCCGGTGAGCACCACCAGCCGCACGGCCGGGTCGCCCAGCAGGCCGGTGACGGTGGCCAGCTCCGCGGTGCGGTCGACCATCGGCGTGGGCGGCGTCGGCAGCCACCCGGCCGCCAGCCCGGGCGGGGCGGCGGCCGGCCGGGCGAAGCGCTCGCTGAGCAGCACGGCGAGGTCGTCGGCGACCCGCTCGGCGAGCTCGGCCGGGTCGCGGTAGGGGGTGGTGGACACCCCGCCCTCGGCCTGCACCCGCTCCAGCAGCCGGGTCAGCCGGGGATCGCGGTCGGGTGCGGGTGTCCGGACGTAGAGCAGCCGCGGCAGGCCCGCCGACAGGTCGATCTCGTCCTCCAGGCCCGAGACCTCCATGTCCGGGCCGACCCAGCCGTAGCGATCGCCGTAGATGCCGACGAAGACCTCGCTCTGCGCGAGGTAGGCGCGGTAGAGGTCCCGCGGCGGGTGCGGGCGCGCACCGAGCTCGAACATGACCGGGGTCAGCCGCAGCCGGGCGACCGCGTCGCGGACCGCGCGGCGCTCGGCGGCCAGCTCCTCGAGCGTGGAGGAGACGAACACGCGCAGCCGCCGGTCGGGGGTGGCGATCGTCGCCGGAGGGGACCCGGGCGCCCTCGCCGGTGCGCTCACGTGCACCTCCCGCCCGTCGACGGGCGCACCGCCCGTCCGGGTCGTCGACGTCGCGGAGTCTAGGGACGGTGGCGGCGTCCCGGTACCCGGTGACAGTGCCCCCGCGGCGGTGGTTGCATGGCGCCGCACGGGGACGCGCGCACTCGGAGACCGTCGTGCACCACGCCCAGGACCAGCCCGAGAGCGGCACCGCGCTGGTCGTCGTCGCCCGGGACGACGGCATGCGGACCGCCACCACCCGCGAGCTCGAGCGCCGCTACGGCAGCGACTACCGGGTCGTCGCCGGCACCGGCCCCGGCGAGGTCGGGGCGGCGCTGCGGGGGGCGGGCGACCCCCTCGTCGCCGTCCTGTTCGGCGCGCTCGGCGAGGGCGACCCCGACGGGTTGGACGTGCTGCGCAGCTGTCACGCCGCGCATCCCGGCGCGACGGCGGTGGCGCTGGTCCGGTGGGGGGACTTCGCGACCGCCCGGCCGATCTTCGAGGCGATCACCGTGGGCCAGCTCGACCGCTGGGTGTACGCCCCGCAGGGCCGCGCCGACGAGGAGTTCCACCGGTCGGTCACCGAGGTGCTCGACGAGTGGTCCTCCCGGCAGGACGGCGGGTTCGAGGCGGTCCGGATCGTCGGCGACCGCTGGGACCCGCACGCCCAGCACCTGCGCGACCAGCTGACCCGCAACCGCATCCCGCTCGGCTTCTACGAGGCCGGCACACCCGGCGGGCGCGCGCTGCTCGAGGACCTCGGCCTCGACCGGCCCCGGCTGCCGGTGGTCGTCGTCCGGTTCAAGCCCGAGCAGACGGTGCTGCAGGCGCCGTCGGACCTGGAGGTGGCCGAGGCGTTCGGCCTGTTCGACCCGCTGGACCCCGACGCCGTGCACGACGTCGTCGTGGTGGGTGCCGGGCCCGCGGGGCTCGGCGCGAGCGTGTACGCCGCCTCCGAGGGCCTGGACACCCTGCAGCTGGAGTGCGAGGCGGTGGGCGGGCAGGCCGGTACCAGCTCGCTGATCCGCAACTACCTCGGGTTCCCCACCGGCGTCAGCGGCAGCCGGCTGGCGTTCTCGGCCTACCAGCAGGCGTGGGCGTTCGGCACCCGGTTCTCCTTCATGCGCACCGCCGCCTCGCTGTCCACCGAGGACGGCCTGCACCGGGTCGTGCTCGGCGACGGCTCGGCGGTGCGGGCGCGGACCGTGGTGGTCGCCACGGGTGCGGCCTGGCGGCGGATCGGCGTGCCGGAGCTGGAGGCGTTCACCGGGCGCGGCGTCTTCTACGGCGCGGCGGTCAGCGAGGCCCCGGCGATGGCCGGCCGGCACGTCTTCGTCGTCGGCGGGGGGAACTCGGCCGGGCAGGCGGCGGTGTACCTCTCCCGCTACGCCGAGCAGGTGACGCTGCTGGTCCGCCGGTCGTCCCTGACCGAGACGATGTCGGACTACCTCATCCGCGAGCTGGTGGCGCTGCCGCGGGTCGAGATCCGCTACCGCGTCCAGGTGGCCGGCGGGCGCGGCAGCGACGTCCTGGAGACCGTCGTCCTGCGCGACCTCGACACCGGCGCGCAGACCGAGGAGCCCGGGATGCTCTTCGTGATGATCGGCAGCGAGCCGCGCACCGACTGGCTGGCCGGCACGCTGGCCCGCGACCGGTGGGGTTTCCTGCTGACCGGGGCCGCGCTCACCGGCGAGGACGTGGCGCCGGCGTGGCCGCTGGACCGGCCGCCGGTGCTGCTGGAGACGTCGACGCCGGGGGTGTTCGCGGCCGGCGACGTGCGGCAGGGCTCGGTCAAGCGGGTGGCCTCGGCGGTGGGGGAGGGGGCGCTGGCGGTGACGCTGGTGCACGCCCACCTCGCCTCGCTCGCCGACGCACACTGACGTCCTTCCGCCCAGCGGAACCGACCGCTTGGGGCGCGACGACGGCGCCCGTAGCTTGCCGCCATGACCGGGACCACACCCGCGGCGCCCGCGCCGGGTCTGCACCTGCCGCGCTACGTCCGCGAGGAGGCCGCCACCCGGACGCCGCTCGCCTTCCCCGAGTACCGCAGCACCGCGCTCCGGGCGCCGCTGCGCACGCCGGTGGACCTGCCGCACCGGCTCACCGAGGTCACCGGCCCGGTGCTCGGCGAGGACCGGGTGCTGCCGACCGACGCCGACCTGACGTGGCGCAACGGCGGCGAGGCGATCGGCCAGCGGATCCTCGTCCACGGGCGGGTGCTCGACAGCGACGGCCGCCCGGTGCCGGGTGCGCTGGTGGAGGTGTGGCAGGCCAACGCCTCGGGGCGGTACCGGCACGTGGTGGACAACTGGCCGGCGCCGCTGGACCCGCACTTCGACGGGCTGGGCAGGGTGGTCACCGACAGCCTGGGCCGCTACGAGTTCCTGACGATCAAGCCCGGCGCGTACCCGTGGGGCAACCACCACAACGCCTGGCGGCCGGCGCACATCCACTTCAGCCTGTTCGGCCGGGCCTTCACCCAGCGCCTGGTCACGCAGATGTACTTCCCGGACGACCCGCTGTTCGGCCAGGACCCGATCTACAACGCCATCCCGCCGGTGGCCCGCCACCGGGCGGTGAGCCGGTACTCCCTCGAGCGGACCCAGGACAACTGGGCGCTCGCCTTCGAGTGGGACGTCGTCCTGCGCGGCGCGGACCAGACCCCCTTCGAGACCGAGGACGACGGAGACGTGGCATGAGGACGGCCGAGGGAGCATCGCAGCGAGGAACGAGCGAGGAGCGGACCGAGGCGCGGGATCGCGTGGGAGGAACGGCGTGATGACGGCTGACCCGCTGGACGTGCCGCCGGACCCGGCGGCCCCCTTCCAGCCACGGTCCGGGCAGCGCGGCAGCGGCTTCCTCAGCGGGCCGCTGCGGCTGGGCACGACCCCGAGCGCGACCGTCGGGCCGTACCTGGCCATCGGCCTGACCTGGGCCGACGGCATCTGGGCCGCGGCCGAGGGCACCGAGGGCGGCATCTGGATCCGCGGCCGCGTGTTCGACGGCAACGGCGACGTCGTCCCCGACGCGATGGTGGAGACCTGGCAGGCCGACCCGGACGGCGGCTTCCCCTCGCCGGAGGACCCGCGCGGCGCGTCGACCTACCCCGGCTTCCGCGGGTACGCCCGTGCCGAGACGCTCACCGGCGAGTTCGAGGTGTTCACCCTCAAGCCGGGCCGGGTGCCCGACGGCGAGGGCGGCCTGCAGGCGCCGCACGTGGACGTCTCCGTCTTCGCCCGCGGCCTGCTCGACCGCGTGGTCACCCGCGTCTACTTCGCCGACGAGCCGGAGGCCAACGCCGAGGACGTCGTCCTGCGGGGGCTGCCGGAGGACCGCCGCGAGACGCTGCTGGCCACGCCCACCGACGACGGCTACCGCTTCGACGTGCACCTGCAGGGGGACCGCGAGACGGTCTTCTTCGCCGTCTGAGTGCGCCGCCGTCCGAGCGCGCAGCTCCGGCCGCCGGTAGGAAGGACGACGTGACAGGTCTGTTCGCCGGCACCTTCGCCCGTGGCGGTGCGGCGGCGGCCGTCTCCGACGACGCCTGGTTCCGCGCGCTGCTGGAGGTCGAGGCGGCGCTGGCCCGCGCGGCGGCCGCGGTGGGCCTGGTGCCCGCGACGGCGGCGGACGCGGTGGCGGCGGCCTGCGCCGACCCGTCGCGGCTGGACCTCGCGACCGTCGTCGCCCGGGCCGCCGACGCGGGAAACCCGGTGCCGCCGCTGGTGCGGGCGCTGCAGGACGCGGTGGGCGAGCGCGACGCCGTCGCCGTGCACGTGGGCGCCACCAGCCAGGACGTCGTCGACACCGCGCTGGTGCTGCTGGCCCGGCGGGCGGTGGCGGAGGTCGACGCCGACCTCGCGGCTGCGGCCGACGTCTGCGCCGCGCTGGCGCGGACCCACCGCGACGACCTCGTCATGGGCCGCACGCTGATGCAGCAGGCGCTGCCCACGACGTTCGGCCTCAAGGCGGCCACCTGGATGACGGGTCTCGACGGCGCGCGGCTGCGCCTGGCCGAGGTGGTCGCCTCGCTGCCGGTGCAGTACGCCGGCGCGGTCGGCACGCTGGCGGCGTCGTCGGGTGCCGGGGTGGCGGTACGCGGGGCGCTGGCCGCCGACCTGGGGCTGGTGTCGCCCGCCGTCCCGTGGTCCACCGTGCGGCTGCCGGTGGCCGACCTCGCCGGCGCACTGGGCGCGGCCGCGGGGGTGGTGGCGACGGTCGCCGTCGACGTGGTGCTGCTGGCGCAGACGGAGGTGGCCGAGGCGGCCGAGGTGGGCGAGGGGCCCGCTGGTGGTGGGCGCGGCGGGTCGTCGGCGATGCCGCACAAGCGCAACCCGGTCGCGGCGATCTCGGCGCGGGCCTGCGCCCGCCGGGCGCCGGGGCTGGTGGCCACGCTGCTGGGCGCCATGGAGCAGGAGCACGAGCGGGCGGCCGGGGCGTGGCACAGCGAGTGGCCCACGCTGACCGACCTGCTGACGACGGTGGGCGCCGCGGCGGCGTGGCTGGCCGAGAGCCTGCGGGGGCTGCGTCCCGAGGTGAGCCGGATGGCGGCCACGGTGGCCGCGGCGGGCGAGGGGTCGCTGGCCGGCGCGCTGGCCGAGGCGCTGACGCCCTCGCTCGGGCGGGGTGCCGCGCACGACGCGGCCGCGGAGGCGACGCGGCACGCCCGCGACACCGGCCGGTCGCTGGCCGAGGTGGTCGCCACCCGGACCGACGTCGACGTCGCCGCGGTGCTCGGCGCGGCCGTTCCGGACCCGGGGGAGGCCGGCGCGCAGGTGGACGCGGCGCTGGCCGAGCACGAGCAGCTGGTGGAAGGGGCACCGTGACGGCGGTCGAGGTCGGCTACACCGAGGACGGGCCGGCCGGCGCACCGGTCGTCGTCCTGTCCAACTCGCTGGGCGCGACCCGCGGGATGTGGGACCCGCAGGTGCCGGCACTGGCCGAGCGCTACCGGGTGGTCACCTACGACACCCGCGGGCACGGGGAGTCGCCGGCGCCGCCCGGGCCGTACACGGTGGACGACCTGGTCGACGACGTCCTCGCGCTGCTCGACCGGCTCGGCGTGCGGACGGCGCACGTGGCGGGGCTGTCGCTGGGCGGGATGACGGCGATGCGGCTGGCCGCGCGCGAGCCCTCGCGGGTGGGCCGCCTGGTCCTGCTGGCCACCTCGGCCAAACCCGACCCGCAGGGGTTCCTCGACCGGGCGGTGCAGGCCCGCTCGGGCGGGACCGCGCCCCTGGCGCCGGCGATCGTGGGGCGGTGGCTGACGCCGGCGTACGCGGCGGCAC
The DNA here is from genome assembly GCF_041028265.1 of Geodermatophilus amargosae. Lineage (GTDB taxonomy): Bacteria > Actinomycetota > Actinomycetes > Mycobacteriales > Geodermatophilaceae > Geodermatophilus > Geodermatophilus amargosae_A. The sequence goes on along the minus strand of NZ_JABGCW010000018.1, from coordinate 52,122 downwards.
ACCCGGACCTCGTGGCCCGACTGGAGTCGATGATCGCCGGCGCCGACGACGAGGGGTACGCGTCCTGCTGCGAGGCGGTGGGCTCCTTCGACGCCCGCGAGGACCTGGCGCGGATCTCCGCGCGGACGCTGGTGGTCTCGGGAGCCGACGACCCGGCCCTGCCGCCGCCGCACCAGCAGCTGATCGCCGACGGGATCCCGGGGGCGACCCTGGTGTCGATCAGCCCGGGCGCGCACCTGCCCAACCTGGAGCGGCCGCTGGAGGTCACCGGGGCGCTGCTGGCCCACCTCGACGCCGCGGGGAGCCACGCGTGAGCGAGGACCCGACCTCCGGCCTCTCCACCGACGACGGGCGCCGCGAGGCCGGCATGCGCACCCGCCGCGAGGTGCTCGGCGACGCGTGGGTGGACCGGGCGGTGGCGAACACGACGCCGTTCACCGCGGGGTTCCAGGACTTCATCACCCGCGTGGCGTGGGGCGACGTGTGGCAGCGGCCCGGCCTGGAGCGCCGCGAGCGCAGCATCGCCACGTTGTCGATCTGCATCGCGCTGCGGCACTGGGACGAGTTCGCGCTGCACGTGCGCGCCGCCGTGCACAACGGCCTGAGCGACGCGCAGATCGGTGAGGTGATCCAGCACGCCGCCGTCTACGCGGGGGTGCCGGCCGCCAACCACGCCTTCAAGGTCGCCGGGCCGATCCTCGACGAGCTGCGCGCCGGCTGAGCCGGGCTCACCCGCGCTCGGCGGGCTCCCGGGGGCTGGGCACCAGCGCGACGCTGAGCGAGGTCACCAGGCCGACGAGGACCGTCGCGCTGACGTCGTCGTCCAGCCAGTACAGGAGCGCGGCGGCACCCAGGCCGACGAGGACGGCGAGGACGATCCGACGGCGCACACCGTCCCAGTACGTGTCCCCGTCGCCCATGCCGCAGGACGCTAGGTCGAGGCCCGCGGCATCCTGGACCGATCCCGGCTGTGCCGCCGCGCCGGCCGGTCGACGCGGCGCGGCGCTTCCGGACCGTGGCCGCTCGACTGCTCAGGCCGCGGGCACCAGCAGTGGTGCCGGGGTGGTGATCTCGGTGCCGTCGGGTCGCCAGGTGTGCCAGGTGTGCCAGGTGCCGTCGGGTCGTCGTTCGACGCGGAAGCCGTGGTGGACCTGGGTGTGGTGGCGTTCGCACAGCAGGGCTGGGTTCTGCAGCGAGGTCTGGCCGCCGTCGATCCAGTGGACGAGGTGGTGGACGTCGGTCCACCAGGTGGCGGGATCGGCGAGGTCGTCGAGGTCGTCGAGGTCGATGCGGGCCGCGACGTGCGGCTCGACCGTCCGCAGCGTGGGCAGGCTGCCCGCGGCCAGGGCGCTGGGCGCGGCTGCGTTCGTCCCCGGCCGGGCGGTCGGCCTGCGTGGAGGACTCGAGTGTGACGGCGGACCTCTCCCCGCCGACGGCGTCCAGGGAGCCGGAGGAGGTGCGGGACCCGTCGGCGTGCCGCACCACCGCTCGACGAGCGGCCCTCGGTGGGGTCGGGTTCGGGACCGGCGGGGTCGAGGTCGTCGAGTATCCGCAGGTCGAAGACCTGTCCCCAGGTCGGGACCACCCCTTGTGCGGCGCCCGGGAACGCCCTGGACGAGGATCGCCACAGGGACTCCGACGAGAGGGACGACGTGGCACTCCTGGACGACGGCGCGTGGCAGGGCCGGATCTGGACCGGCAGCTGGACCGACGGTGCCGGCGGCACCTACGACGCGGTGGAGCCGGCCACCGGCGACGTCATCGCGCCGGTGGGCAAGGCGACCCCGGAGGACGTGCAGGCGGCCGCCGAGCGGGCGGCGGAGGCGCAGCGCGCGTGGGCTGCGGCGCCGTTCGAGGAGCGCGCCCGCGTGCTGCGCCGGGCCGGGCAGGTGCTCGAGGACAACGCCGACGAGATCAAGGGCTGGCTGGCGCGCGAGTCCGGCGCGATCCAGCCGTTCGGCGACTTCCAGGTCCACACCAGCGCGCAGGAGTGCTACGAGGCCTCGGCGCTGCCCAGCCACCCGTACGGGGAGCTGCTGCGCACCGGCTCGCCACGGCTGAGCTTCGCCCGCCGCGTGCCGGCCGGCGTCGTCGGCGTCATCGCGCCGTTCAACGTGCCCACCATCCTGGCCATCCGCGCGATCGCCCCGGCGCTGGCACTGGGCAACGCCGTCGTCCTCAAGCCCGACCCGCGCACCGCGATCTCCGGCGGTGCGGTGTTCGCGCGCGTCTTCGAGGAGGCCGGGCTGCCGGCCGGGGTGTTCCAGGTGCTGCCCGGGGGTGCCGACGTCGGCGAGGCGTTGGTCACCGTCCCGCAGGTGCGGGTCATCGCCTTCACCGGCTCCACGAGGGCCGGCCGCATCGTGGGCGCGCTGGCCGGCCAGCACCTCAAGCGGGCGCACCTCGAGCTCGGCGGCAACTCCGCGCTGATCGTGCTGCCCGACGTCGACGTGACCGCCGCGGCCAGCGTGGGCGCCTGGGGCACGTTCGCCCACCAGGGCCAGATCTGCATGGCCACCAGCCGGCACCTGGTGCACGAGTCGATCGCCGAGGAGTACACGGCGGTGCTGACCGAGAAGGTGGAGAAGCTGCCGGTCGGCGACCCGTTCCGCGACCAGGTCGCGCTCGGCCCGCTCATCGACGCCGGCCAGCGGGACCGGGTGCACGGGCTGGTCACCGCCAGCGTCGAGAGGGGCGCCACGGTCCGCACCGGCGGCACCTACGAGGGGCTGTTCTACCGGCCGACGGTGCTCGGCGGCGTCGCCGTCGACCACCCGGCCTACCAGGAGGAGATCTTCGGCCCGGTGGCCCCGGTGACGCCGTTCTCCAGCCTCGACGAGGTCGCCGCGCTCGCCGCCGGCACCGAGTACGGCCTGAGCCTGGGCATCCTCACCCGCGACGTCTACGCCGGCCTCGAGCTGGCCGAGCGGATACCCAGCGGCCTGGTGCACGTCAACGACCAGACGGTCAACGACGAGGCGGTGGCGCCCTTCGGTGGCGTCGGCGCCTCGGGCACCGGCTCCCGGCACGGCGGGCCGCAGGCCAACATCGAGGCGTTCACCGAGACGCAGTGGGTCACCGTCCGCGGCGACCTGCCCGCCTACCCCTTCTGACCCGCTGGCGGGCCGGCCGCCTCGGAGGAGCTCAGCCCTCCCGGGCGGCCGCCCGCCGGTCCCGCTCCGCGGGCCAGCGCGCCACGGCGGCGGCCATCTCCGCGCGGAGGAAGGCCAGGAAGTCCCGGGTCTCGGCGAGGCGGCGTCCGCCGGGCCGGTGCGTGCCGAGCACCTCGACGCCGCTCGCCGCGGCCTCCTCGAAGCGCTGCAGCGTCTCCAGCTCCGTGGCCATGAACCGTGACCACAGGTCCCGGTCGTCGAGGACGTAGAGGTCGCTGCGGGTCCCGGGTTCGCGCTCGCGGCCCAGCAGCCGCAGCGAGACGAGCATCCGCACCGCCCCGGAGATGGCGGCAGGACTGACGTCGAGCCCCCGGGCGAGGTCCCCGGCCGTGTAGCGGTCGGCGTCGTCGGCCAACGCGAAGGCCAGCACCCGCGCCGGCATCGGCGGCATGCCGGCCTCCCGCAGCACGAGCGCGAACCGCTCCACGAACCGCAGCAGGACCATCCGCTCGTCGTCCTCGGTCACGACCACCTCCGGTGCGGACCATAGCCCAACCATCACGTGCTCAACACACTTCACGAACTCGTGAAAAATGTGTAGCTTGCTCGGCCATGGCACCCGTCATCGCGGTCTCCGGACTGGTCAAGACCTTCGGCACCTCCCGCGCCCTCGACGGGCTCGACCTCGAGGTCGCGCCCGGGGAGGTGCACGGCTTCCTCGGCCCCAACGGAGCCGGCAAGTCCACCACCATCCGCGTGCTGCTGGGCCTGCTGCGCGCCGACGCGGGCTCCGTGCGGCTGCTCGGGGGGGACCCGTGGCACGACGCGGTGGCGCTGCACCGCCGCCTGGCCTACGTCCCCGGCGACGTCACGCTGTGGCCCGGCCTCACCGGCGGTGAGGCCATCGACCTGCTGGGCCGGCTGCAGGGCGGCCTGGACCCGGCGCGCCGGGCCGAGCTGCTCGAGCGCTTCGACCTGGACCCGCGCAAGCGGGCGCGCACCTACTCGAAGGGCAACCGGCAGAAGGTCGCGCTGGTCGCGGCGCTGGCCTCCGACGCCGAGCTGTTCGTCCTCGACGAGCCCACCTCCGGCCTCGACCCGCTCATGGAGGCGGCCTTCCAGGACGAGGTGCGCGCGCTGCGCGACCAGGGCCGCACGGTGCTGCTCTCCAGTCACGTGCTCGCCGAGGCCGAGCACCTGTGCGACCGGCTGACCATCGTCCGGCGCGGCCGCACGGTGCAGAGCGGCACCCTCGCCCAGATGCGCCACCTCACCCGCACGTCGGTCACCGTCGAGACCGCCCGGCCCGTGCCCGGGCTGGCAGACCTCCCCGGGGTCCACGACCTGCGGACCGAGGACGGCCGGCTGCACGTGGACGTCGACACCTCCGCCCTCGACGACGTCGTCCGGCAGCTGGCCGGCTCCGGCGTCCGGTCCCTCGTCAGCGCACCGCCGACGCTGGAGGAGCTGTTCCTGCGGCACTACGGCGACGACGTCCCGGCCGAGCCGGCCCTGGCGGTGCGGTGATGCGCGCGCCCGGGACGTCCCTGGCCGGCACCGGCACCCTCGTGCGGTTCGCGCTGCGCCGGGACCGCGTGCGGCTGCCCGTGTGGGTCGCGGTCGGCGCGGGCCTGGTGGCCACCCAGTCGGTGTCCAGCCAGGCGCTGTACGACTCGCCGCAGGACCTGGCCGCCTACGCGGCCTCCGTGGGCGCGAACGCCGCGACGATCGCCCTGTCGGGGCCGCCGGTCGGCCTGGACACCGTCGCGGGCGCGGTCGCGTTCGAGATCTCCTCGTTCGTCGTCGTGCTCACCGCCCTCATGGCCGCCTCCACCACCGGCCGGCACACCCGCGCCGACGAGGAGGCCGGCCGGACCGAGCTGGTGCGCGCGGCCCGCGTGGGCCGGCACGCGCCGCTCGCGGCCGCCGTCGTCGTGTCCGCGGCGGCGTGCCTGGCCGTGGCGCTGGCCATCGGGGTCGCGGCCACGGCGACGGGGCTGCCCGCCGGCGGCTCCTTCCTGCTCGGTGCCTCGGTGGGCGCGGCCGGCCTGGTGTTCACCGGCGTCACCGCCGTCGCCGTCCAGGTGGGCGCCAGTGCCCGGGCCGCCCAGGGGGCGGTGCTCACCGTCCTCGGGGCCGCCTTCGTGCTGCGGGCACTCGGGGACGTCGAGGGCTCCTGGGTGTCGTGGGCCTCGCCGATCGGCTGGGCGCAGGCCACCCACCCGTACTCCGGTGACCGGGTGCTCCCGCTGGTGCTCTGCCTGCTGGCCACCGCCGTCCTGCTCGGGATCTCGGTGGTCCTGCTCGACCGGCGCGACCTCGGGTCCGGGCTGCTGGCGGCCCGCCCGGGACCGGCGTCGGCGCCGCGGTCGCTGCGCTCACCCCTGGGGCTGGCCGTCCGGCTGCAGCGCGGCGCCCTCGCCGGCTGGACGGCGGGGCTGGCGCTCCTGGGCCTGGCCCTCGGCGGCCTGGCGGGGTCGGTGGAGACGCTCTTCGCCGACAACCCCGAGGCCCGGGCGTTCCTGCCCGATGCCGCGAGCGTGGTCGACGCCTACCTGGCCACCGCGCTGTCGATGGTCGCGCTGCTGTCGGGTGCCCACGCGGCGTCGGCGGTGCTGCGCGCCCGCGCCGAGGAGGCCGCCGGGCGGGCGGAGCCGGTGCTGGCCACGGCGACCGGGCGGGTGGCCTGGCTGGCCGCTCACGCGGCCGTGGCGTTGGCCGGGGCGAGCCTGCTGCTCCTGGTCGCCGGAGCTGCTCTGGGGACGGTCCGCGCGCTCGCCACGGGGGACCCCGCGGAGCTCGGCCGGCTCCTCGGCGCGACCACGGCGTACCTGCCGGCGGTGTGGGTGCTCGCCGGCCTGGCCGTCGCGCTGTCGGGGTTGCTGCCCCGGCCGGCCGCGACGCTGGCCTGGGCCGCCGTCGCCTACGTCACCGTCATGGCCTTCTTCGCCGGCTCCCTCGACTGGCCGGGCTGGGTCGATGACGCCTCCCCGCTGGCCTGGACCCCGCTCGTGCCGGTCGACGACGCGGCGGCCGTGCCGCTGGCCGTCCTCACCGCCGTGGCCGCGGGGCTGCTCGGGGCCGGTCTGGCCGGCTTCCGGCGTCGGGACCTCGTCGCCGGCTGATCCGTCCACCTCCGCGGGGGTGCACGGTCAGCGGCGCAGCCGCAGGGTCTGGCCGGGGCGGAGCTGACCGCAGCGGTCGACGTCGTCGTCGGCGACGTAGCCGGCCACCGGGTAGCCGCCGGTCACCGGCGCGTCGGCGAGGAAGAGCACCGGCGCGCCGGACGGCGGCACCTGCAGCGCGCCGCGCACGAGCCCCTCGCTGGGCAGCTCGTCGGACACGCGGCGCTCCAGGCGCGGACCGTCCAGCCGCAGGCCGACGCGGTTGCTCTCGGCGGTGACCGTCCACGTGGCCGACCCGAGCACGTCCTGCGCCGCGGCGGTCAGCCAGTCGGTGCGCGGGCCGGGCAGCAGCCGCACGGTCACCTCCCCGCCGGGCGGGTCGGGCACCGGGGCGACGTCGATGCCCGGCACGGCGCCGGTGGGCGGTCCGACCGGCAGCACGTCGCCGGCCCGCAGCGCCGGGGGGCCGAGGCCGGCGAGCAGGTCGGTGGACCGGGAGCCGAGCACCCGCTCGACGGCGACGCCCCCGCGGACGGCGAGGTACGTGCGCAGGCCGGCGGGCGGGGTGCCGAGGGCGAGGGTCGTGCCCGCGCGCAGCAGACCCGGGGCGTCGTGCACCGCGGACCCCGGGCACCGCGCGCCCGTGGTGACGACGAGCAGGTCGGCCTCGGCCCGCAGCACCAGCCCGCCGAGGGTCGCCTCCAGCACCGCCGCGCCCGGCTCGTTGCCGACGAGCCGGTTGGCCAGCGCGGCCGACGCCCGGTCGCAGGCGCCCGACCGCCCCACCCCGATGCCGGCCAGCCCGGGGCGGCCGAGGTCCTGCACGGTGGTCAGCGGGCCGGGAGCCAGGACGGTCAGCACGCTCACGACACCGCCACGAAGCGCACCCGCACCCCGGGCCGCAGCAGCGCCGCGGGCTCGCGGGACAGGTCGAACACCGCCAGGTCGGTGTGCCCGACCAGCTGCCACCCGCCCGGGGACTCACGCGGGTACACGCCGGTGAACCCGCCGGCCAGGGCGATCGAGCCGGCCGGCACCCGGGTGCGCGGCGACGGGCGGCGCGGCAGGTCCCAGGCGCCGTCGGCCGGGGTCAGGTAGCCGAACCCGGGCGCGAAGCCGGAGAACGCGACGGTCCACTCGGTGCCGGTGTGCCGCCGCACGACCTCACCGGGGTCCACCCCCAGGTGTGCGGCGACGTCATCGAGGTCCTCGCCGTCGTAGACGACGGGCACCTCGACCTGCTCCGCGGTGGCCCGGCGCCCGGGCCGGGGCGCCGTCCGACGCACCGCGGCCTCGACGGCGTCCAGCGTGGTCGCTGCCGGGTCGGTCACCACCAGCACCGTGCGCGCCGCCGGCACGAGGTCCACGACGCCGGGCGGCCGGTCCTCCTCCAGCGCCGCGTACAGGGCGAGCACCTCGTCGAGGTCGGTGAGCTCCACCAGCAGGGCCGTCGAGCCGCTGGGCAGCACCCGCATCACGGCGCGAAGGGGGCGAGCGCGACCCCCGCCTCGCCCAGCGCCGTCCGCACCCGCCGGGCGACGTCGACCGCGCCGGGGGTGTCGCCGTGCACGCAGATCGACTCGGGTGCAAGGAGCAGCGGACCGCCCTCGACGTCGGCGATCGGCTCCCCGGCGGCCATGGCCACGCACCGGCGGGCGATCTCCCCGGGGTCGTGCAGCACCGCGCCGGGCAGCCGCCGGGACACCAGCGTCCCCTCCGGCGTGTAGGCCCGGTCGGCGAACGCCTCCGCCACGACGGTCAGCCCCGCCTCGGCCGCCAGCCGCAGCCACGCCGACCCGGGCAGGCCGAGCACCGGCAGGGTCCGGTCGTACTCGACGACGGCGCGCACCACGGCCGCCGCCTGCTCCTCGTGCGCGACGATCGCGTTGTACAGCGCCCCGTGCGGCTTGACGTAGCGGACCCGGGTGCCGGCCACGCGGGCGAAGGCCTCCAGCGCGCCGACCTGGTACAGCACGTCCTGGGTGAGCTCGTCGGGCTCGACGTCGACGAACCGGCGGCCGAAGCCCGCGAGGTCGCGGTAGCCCACCTGCGCCCCGACCGCGACGCCGGCCGCCGCCGCCCGGTCGCAGACGCGGCGCAGGATCACCGGGTCGCCGGCGTGGAAGCCGCAGGCGACGTTGGCGCTGGTGACCACGTCGAGCAGGGCGTCGTCGTCGCCGAGGGTCCACCGGCCGAAGCCCTCGCCGAGGTCGGAGTTCAGGTCCACGGGGCGATCCTGCTCAGGAGAACAGCTCGATGACCGGGCGGACGGAGTTGACCGCCAGGTAGATGGTCCCGAGCCACGCCACCCAGCCGACTCCCAGCAGCCAGCGCGGGTACCGGTAGCCGCCCAGCAGGTCGGTCCGCCGGGTGGCCACCCACAGCAGGACGGCGATGCCGATCGGCAGCAGCAGGCCGTTGAAGGCGCCGGCGAAGACCAGCAGCGTGGTGGGCGCGGCCCCGGCCAGCAGGTACGCCAGCGTGGTGACGGCGATGAAGCCGACCACCAGCAGCGTGCGGGTGCGGTCGCTGGTGCGGGTCCGCGAGGTCACGAAGGACACCGACGTGTACGAGGCGCCGATGACGCTGGTGATCGACGCCGCCCACAGCACGATGCCGAACACCCGCAGGCCCACCTCGCCGGCGGCGGCCTCGAACGCCGAGGCGGCCTGGTTCGCCGGGTCCAGCGCCGCGCCACCGGAGACGACGCCGAGGATCGCCAGGAACAGGACGACCCGCATGATCCCGGTGACGACGATCCCGCTGACCGAGCCGCGGGTGATGTCCCGGACGTGCCCGGGACCGGTGACGCCGGAGTCCAGCAGCCGGTGCGCGCCGGCGTAGACGATGTAGCCACCGATCGTGCCGCCGACCAGCGTGGTGATCGCCAGGACGTCGACCCGGTCGGGCAGGACGACGTTGCGCAGCGCCGTCCCCACCGGCGGGCCGGACGTGACGGCGATGTAGGTGGTCAGCAGGATCATCGCCAGCCCCAGGACGACGACGATCCGGTCGACGGCGACCCCGGCCCGCTTGCTGAGGAACACCGCGATGGCGACCAGCGCCGACAGCGCGCCGCCGATCTTCGGGTCCAGGCCGAACATCGCGTCGGTGCCGAGGCCCGCGCCGCTCACGTTGCCCACGTTGAACACCAGGCCGCCGACGACCAGGAAGGCGGCCATCACCCAGCCGAGGCCGGGGAGGACGAGGTTGCCCAGCTCCTGTGCCCGCCGCCCGGAGACGCCGACCACCCGCCAGACGTTCAGCTGCAGCGCGATGTCGATGAGGATCGAGACGGCGATCGCGAAGGCGAAGGCGGCGCCGAGCTGGACGGTGAACGTCGTCGTCTGCGTGATGAAGCCGGGGCCGATGGCCGAGGTGGCCATGAGGAACATCGCGCCCAGGACGGTCGAGCGGGTGCTCGCCGACATCCGCCCGCCGGGAGGCGCTGCGGTGTCCTCCGTGCTGACGGGGCGGTCGGCCGGTGGTTGCGACATCGGCGCTCCAGGAGCGATCGGCAGCCTGCGGATCGGGGGTCCTGCGGGGCGGGCGGCGGTGCGCGCCGTGCCGGACGCTAACCAGACCGCCGGACGGCGGCAACGTGGACCGGCCGCCGGACGGCGACGACGTGGACCGGCCGCCGGACGGCGACGACGTCGACCGGTTCAGCGCGCGCCGGCACCGGTCCGGGCGGCCGCGCGGACGCGGGAGTTCCGGTAGCCGTAACCGGCGTAGACGACCAGCCCGAGGGCGAGCCACGCCAGGAAGCGCAGCCAGGTCTCGATGCTCAGGTTGAGCATCAGGTACAGGCAGGCGAGCGCGGACAGCAGCGGCAGCACCGGCGACAGCGGCACCCGGAACGGCCGCTCCAGCTCCGGCCGGGTGCGCCGCAGCGCGACGACGGCGACCGACACGAGCAGGAACGCGAACAGCGTGCCGATGCTCACCAGGTCGGCCAGCGTCCCCAGCGGGACGAACGTCGCCAGCACCAGCACCAGGACCGCGAACAGCAGGGTGACCCGCACCGGGGTGCCGGTGCGGGGACTGACCCGGGCCACCGACGGCGGCAGCAGGCCGTCGCGGCCCATGGCGAAGCCGATGCGGCCGATCGTGATCAGGTCGACCAGGATCACCGAGGTCAGCCCGGCCACCGCGGCGATCGACACGAGGGACGACGCCCAGCCCAGCCCCACCTGGTCGAAGGCGTCGGCGATCGGTGCGCCCTCGTCGATGGCCCGGTACTCGACCATCCCGACCACCACGAACGCCACGCCGACGTAGAGCGCCGTGGCCAGCCCCAGGGTGCCGAGCAGGCCGAGCGGCACGTCGCGGGCCGGACGCCGGGTCTCCTCGGAGAGGTTCGCGACCGCCTCGAAGCCGGTGTAGGCGAAGAAGACCACGGCGGCCGCGGTCAGCACGCCGCCCATGCCGAAGGCCACCGGTTCCAGCCCGGCGACCACCTCGATGAGCGGCCGGGTCAGCCCGCTGCCGCCCTCGGCGGGCTCCGACGGCGGCACGAACGGCGTGAGGTTCGCGCCCCGCACGAACCACGCCCCGGCGACGATGACGAACACGCAGACGGCCACCTTGACCACCACGAGCACGCCGGTGACCCGCGCGGACTCCCGGATGCCCAGCACGGCGACGAGGGTGAGCACGACGACGATCGCCGCCGCCCCGAGGTTCACCGTCGACGTCTCGCCGAACAGCGACGGCGGCAGGTCGAGCAGGTTGCCCACGTAGCCCGACCAGCCGCGGGCGACGACGGCGGCGCCCAGGGCGAACTCGAGGAACAGGTCCCAGCCGATGACCCACGCGACGACCTCGCCGGCGGTCGCGTACGCGTAGGTGTACGCGCTGCCCGCCGTCGGCACCGCGGAGGCGAGTTCGGCGTAGCAGAGCGCCGCCAGCAGCGCGACCAGGCCGGCGACGGCGAAGGAGACCACCACCGCCGGCCCCGCGCTCTGCTTCGCCGTGACGCCGGTCAGCGTGAAGATGCCGGTGCCGATCACGATGCCGACGCCGAAGCCGACGAGGTGCCGGGCCGACAGCCGCTTGCGCAGGTGCCCGGTGCCGTCGGGTGATGCGGTGCCGTCCCCGACGTCCGCGCGCACGGCCTCGACCGACTTCGTCCGGAACAGGTCCACGCGGGGACGCTAGGTCGGGCGGCGCACGCCCGCCCGCCGGAGGTCCTTTCTCACACTCATACCTCCTCGACGGGGAAGGTCCGCGACGGCGACACGACCTCGTCCTGGGCGGCCACGAGCAGGATCTCCCGCGAGCCGGCCTCCTCGGTGCGCCGCAGCAGGCCCCAGACGCTGGCCGCGGCCCGGCCCAGCGCCTCGCCGGCCGAGCGGGTGTCGAGCCAGTGCGCGAGGAACAGCGCGGCGATCGCGTCGCCGGCACCGTTGACCGCCACCGACAGCCGCGGCGTGCGCACCCGGAAGTGCCGGCCGCCCTCGGAGGCGAGCAGGTCGACGGCGTCGTCGGGGGTGTCCTCGGCCACCAGCGACGTCGTCAGCACCACCCGCGGGCCCAGCGCCTGCACCGCGGCGACCGCGTCCTGCACCTCGGCGAGGGTCCGCGTCGTCGTCTGCGCGAGCAGGTCGAGCTCGTAGTGGTTCGGCGTCACCAGGTCCGCCACGGGGACGGCGACCTCGCGCATCAGCTCCTCGATGCCGGGACGCACGAACACGCCGCGGCCGACGTCGCCGATGACCGGGTCGCAGCAGTAGACGGCGTCGGGGTTGGCCGCGCGCACCCGCCCGACGGTGCCGACGACGGCGTGGCCGATGTCGGCCGAGCCGAGGTAGCCCGACAGGACGGCGTCGGCGGTGCCGAGGACACCGCGGTCGGCGATGCCGTCGACGACCTCCTCGACGGCCTGCCCGTCGAACACCCGCCCGGTCCACGCGCCGTAGCCGGTGTGGTTGGAGAACTGGACGGTGTGCACCGGCCAGACCTCGACCCCGAGGCGCTGCAGCGGGAAGACGGCCGAGGAGTTGCCCACGTGCCCGTAGGCGACGTGCGACTGGATGGAGAGGACGTTCACCACGGGCACAGAGGCTGCCACGTGCGCCCGGCTCAGCGGCGGTCGGGATCCCGGAGGTGCCGGACCTCGGGCAGCACCCCGTCGCTGTGGTGGACGTTGCTGGTCCACACCGGCTCCGGGTGCGTGTCCTCGCCCGCCGCGACGTCCTCGGCGGTCCGGAGCAGGGCCACCTTGTGCACCAGCAGCCCGAAGCCGACCTTGGCGACGACGTCGGCGGCGGAGTAGGCGACCTGCACCGTGGCGAACCAGGCCGGCGTGACGTCGGCGAACACGGGGACGGCGTAGACCAGCGGGTACACGCCGAAGCTGGCCAGCAGCACGATGGTGGCGTTGCGCAGGCTCGTCCCGGCCTCGCGGCCCATGTGCGGGAGCGAGGCGCGGACCGCCCCGGTCAGCGCCACGTACAGGTAGACGAAGAACGCGGTGCTGACCAGCCCCCAGACCACGAGCGCCGTCCTGTCCCGGCCGTCGGCGACCAGCTGGGCGCCCACGTAGCCGGTGAGGATCATGAGGAAGGCCGCGGCCACGGCCGTGGCCCGCAGGTCGCGGGCCCGCTTCCCGGCCAGCGTGCAGACCGCGAGCAGCTCGACCGTCAGCAGCGGGACCGTGACCGCCCAGTCGGGATACCGGGTCGAGCCGGTGAACCGCGCCTCGGCGTTGGGCTCGTACACGCCGTCGACGAGGGTGAAACCGCTGTCCCACTTGACGAACAGGACCAGGTAGCTGACCGTCGCGATCGCCGCGAGGCACAGGCCCGCGTGCATCGCCGGCCGGTAGCGCCGGCCGACCTCCTGCCGGCTCGCCCAGGTGTAGAGGAAGTAGGCGAACAGGGCGAACCCCGCCGCCATGAGCGCGAAGTGCACCAGGTCGTAGAGGCCCAGCGACATCCTCTGCAGCTCGGGGGTCGGGGTGTCGACTCCGTCCACGGGCGGCTCAGCCGGCCGGCGGCGGCGTGCCGGCGGCAGTCGTCCCGGCGGCGGTGGTCGCCACCCGCACGTCCTCGCGGACGCTGGCCACCGTCCGTTCCGGCACCAGCGACCCGGCCCGGCGCAGCTCCTGCCGCGCGGTGGACGCCAGGGCGGCGGCACCCCCGCCGTAGAGCAGGGTCGCCACGGCCGCGGCGGTGGGCGGGGAGAGGCGGCGCTCGAGCAGCCGGACCAGGAACGCGCTCGACGTCCCGACCGCCAGGACGCCGAGCCCCGCCGCGCCGCCCAGCAGCGCGGCCGCCCGGCCGGCCCGCTTCGCCTTCCCGGTGATCTCGGCCCGCGCCTGCTCCAGTTCGCGCTGGACGAGCGTCGTCAGCTCGGTGGTCAGCGACTGCAGGAGCTCGGCGGTCGAGGCGCTCGCGGGCGGGGTGCTCTCGGTCATCGGTCCTCGCTGCTGGGGTCGGGCGGTCCGGTCAGCTGCCGGGTTACCCGAGCGACCGCGGGCCAACCGATCCCGGACCGGTGGCCGGGCGGTCGAGGACGCCGGTCAGGTCCTCGAGCACCAGCGCCAGGTACGCCCCGCCCGCGCGGACGGCGTCGCCGGGGGAGGAGCGGGCGGTGTGGGCGGGCCGCAGCGCCACCGGCAGCTGCCGGGGCAGTGCGGTCCCGGCGTCGACGTCCCCGGAGTAGCAGGTCTCGGCGTGCTGCGTGAGGTCCACCCGTACGCGCACCAGGTCGCCGGCGACCTCCCGCAGCAGGCCGGCGTCCGGCACGGACGGGCCTGTGCGCTCCAGCAGGGCCGGCCGCAGCGCGAGCGCCCGTCGCCGGTTCAGCGCCGGGTACACCTGCAGCACCCAGGTGACCGCGGCGATGAGCAGCACGAACCCGACGAGCGCCTGCACGGGCACCGCGATCCGCAGCCAGGAGCTCTCCGGGACGATGTCGCCGAAGCCGAGGGTCGCCAGGCTGACGATCGACGGGTACACCGCGTCGATCAGCCGCCTGCGGCCGGCGGGGTCCGGTCCGCTGCCGTGGACGAAGCCCCCGGGCAGGTGCGGCCAGTGGACCAGCCCCCCGCGGCCACGGCCCCCACGCGGGGAGCGTGCCAGCAGGTGGTACCCGGGGGATTGCCTCCCGGAGCGGCAGGGCAGGACGGGCCGGTGACGACGCCCAGCGGAGCACCCGCGACCCGGCCGGTGCGCACGATCGGCGTCGTCGCGCCGGGGGAGCCGGCCGTCCTCGACGACACCGAGCCCGAGCCCGGTCCCGGCCAGGCGTGGGTGACCACCGAGTTCAGCGGCGTCAGCGCCGGCACCGAGGTGGCGCTGGTGCGCGGCACCGATCCCCACCACGCCGCCTCCTGGGACGGCGACCTGCGCTCGTTCACCACCGGCGGCCCGACCGCCGGCTACCCGGTGACCGGCCTGGGCTACATGGAGGTCGGGACGGTCACCGACAGCCGCGCGCCCGGCCTCCCCGAGGGCACCCGGGTGGCCATGGCCTACGGGCACCGCACCGGCCGCTGCGCCGACCCGGCGGTGACGCCGGTGATCCCGGTCCCCGACGACCTCGACCCGCTGCTCGGCGTCTACCTCGCGCAGATGGGCCCCATCTGCGTCAACGGCCTGCTGCACGCCACCGCGCAGTTCGCCGGGCCCGCCGGCGGGGTCGGCGACGGCGTCCGCGACCGGCACGTCCTGGTCACCGGCGGCGGCGTCATCGGGCTGCTGTCGGCGATGCTGTCCGCGCGGCACGGCGCCGCCGACGTCGTCGTCGCCGAGTCCTCGCCCGCGCGGCGTGCGGTGGCCGGGGCACTGGGGCTCGCCACCGTGGACGGCGGCGCCTGGCTCGAGGTCAAGCAGCGCTGGCGGCACGCGCCGGGTGACGCCGGCGCCGACCTCGTGCTGCAGTGCCAGGGCCACGACACCGCGCTGGCCACCGGGCTCAAGGCGCTGCGCCCGCAGGGCGTCGTGGTCGACCTCGGCTTCTACCAGGCCGGCGCGGCGGCGGTCCGGCTCGGCGAGGAGTTCCACCACAACGGCCTGGCCGTGGTGTGCGCCCAGATCAGCCGGGTGCCGCGCGGCATGGCCGGCGACTGGCCGCGGCGGGCGCTGGCCGGCGTCACCCTCGACCTGCTGCGCGCCCGCGGCGACGACGTCCTGCGGCACCTGGTCACCGACGTCGTGCCGTTCGAGGAGGGTCCGCGGCTGCTGGCCGACCTCGCCGGGCGCCGCCTGCCCGCCCCGCCGCTGCAGGCCGTGCTGCGGTTCTGAGGCGCTCCCGGACACCCCACCGGCGTGTCGCGCGGGAAGCCGCGCGGATGGACTTGTCGCGGGGCGGGCGCGGCGGGATCCTCCGGTCACCACCGCGGTTCCCGGTAGCCCGGGCGCGGCGGGGTCCGGGGAGGGCCGCCATGAGGTGGGCAGTCATCAGCGTCGTCGGCTTCCTGCTGTTGACCGGACTGGTCACCTGGATGGCCCGGAGCAACACCGCCCGGTGGGAGCGCGACCACCGGGCGGCCCAGGCTGCCGCGAGGGCGCGCGCGGAGACCGCGCGCAGCGGCTGGGTGGCCGCGCTCACCCACCATGCACACGGACACCGTGCGCACGGGGACGGCGCGGAGGAGCACCGCCCGCACCTGCACCTGCCGCACGTGCACCTGCCGGCCGGCCTCGTCACGCGGCTGCCGCACCCGCACCTGCACCTGCCGCAGGTGCACCTGCCGCAGGTGCACCTGCCGTGGCGGTCCCCGCCGGACGAGCAGGTCGACGAGCCCCCGCGGGCGGGCGCCGACGCCGGCTCCTAGCCTGCGAACGGGAACGGGAGGGGCTCGTCCCCCGGCGGCCGGGGCGCGGTGCCGGCCCGCCGCCCCCGCCGGGCGGCCTGCCCGGCCCGGCGGGCCGCCTCCTCCCGCTCGGCGCTGCGCCGCGTGTGCCGGGCGCGGGCCTCGGCGAGGCCGGGCGCGTCCAGGCCGTCGACGGTGAGCCGGCAGGCGCCGAGCCGCATCCAGCGCGTCGCCCCGCCGTCGTCCCGGACGCCGGCGAGCAGGCCGCGGTCGTGTCGTCGCAGCACCAGCGCGGCGCCGCGGACCCCGGCCTCGGTGGCCGCCGCGGCGTCGGCGCCGGGGCCGTAGAGCCAGGTGACCGAGGGCGTCCCGCGGCGCAGCCGGTCGTCGCGCTCGCGCCAGGCGGTGTCGGGCAGCGGTGCCAGCTGCACCTCCAGGACGCCGACGCCGGCCACGACCACGTGCAGGCCGGGGTGGTCGTCGCGCCACGGCGCCCGCTCGATCCGCGGCGCAGAGCCCTGCGCGGTGAGCCACGCGACGAGCGGACGCCGGTAGCGCAGGGGGTCGTAGGCGGCCCCGGCCGCGTCCTGCCGCCGGACGAAGGCGCACGGCGCGTCCCCGGTGTGCCGGAACGAGGGCAGCGGCCCGTGCGCGACCTCGAGCCGGCCGCCGCAGCCGCCGGCCTCCCGCGCGCACCAGAACCCGCCGCGGGCCTGCTCCTCGAGCAGCCGCGCGGCGGCGTCGTCCCCGGGCAGTTCGACCGCGGCCGTCCCGTCCGGCCCGTCGGTCACCGCCCACCTCAGTCCCCGGACCGTCACGGTCCCGACGCTAAGGCGGGGGTCCGACGGTCCCGGACAGCCAGTCTCGGGACGAAGGCCCCTCCGGGCTACCGGGCGACGGAGCGGAACAGGTCGACGAGCCGATCGGCGTGCGCGTCGAAGACGTGCCGCTCGCGGGCGGCCATCGCCGCGGCGTGCCCGGCCCGGGTCGCCACCTCCCCGGCCAGCACCGCCGCGACGTCGTCGGCCGAGCGGTAGAGCAACCCCGTCCCGTCCTCCCGCAGCACCCGCTCCACCGACACCACGGAGCCCGGGTTGGCCTGCTGCAGCAGCGGCAGCCCGGCGGCCAGCAGGACCGGCAGCCGGGCGGGGGAGTTGAGGTCGTCCCAGGTGGCCCGGCGCAGGTCGCCGCCGTTGACGGCGTCGAAGCGGTGCAGCCACCCGGCGTCGTACCGCGACAGCTCGCGCACCCAGTCCTCCGGACCGACGGCGGGGTGCACGTGCACGAAGCCGGGCGCGCGGGCCAGTGCCTCGTCCAGCCAGCCGGTCCACGACCCCGTCGCCCCGGGTGCGCGCACCTGGCCGTGGAGGTGCGTGTGCACGCCGCGGTCGGCCAGCGCCAGCACCCAGTCGAGGTCCAGCCCCGCGGGCCGACCGACGACGGCGGCGTGCGGCTGCCCGTCGGCGTCCGACAGCCGCGGCGAGAGCGGGGCGTCGAGCCAGTCGCGCTTGGGCAGGTCGCCGTCGAGGACGCCGAGCCGGGCGGGGTCGACCCGGCCGGACAGGGCGAGGGCGAACCAGTCGCGCTCCTCCTCGGTGGCCAGCAGGACGGCGTCGGCGCCGCACACCAGGTCGGCCAGCAGCGGCCACTCCCCGCGCACGAGGCTGCGCTGCGGCGCCTCCTTGAAGTGCCAGACGAACGGCAGGCCGGGGAACGCCCGCCGCACCGTGTGCGCGAACGGCACCGCCCGCCAGTTCAGCTGCGCCCACACCACGTCGGGGGCGAGCGCGGCCACCTCGTCCCGCCAGCGGTCGCGGTCGAGGTCGGGGACGTGCCCGAAGGGCAGCGGTCCCACGGTGGCGTCGCCGAGGCCCTGGTCGGTCCACAGGCCGGTGAGGGAGTGGCCGCGCTCGGCCAGGGCCAGCACCCGCTCGGGGTTGAAGGCGAGCTCGCCGACCACCAGCACCCGCAGCCCGTCGGGCGACGGCGGGTACGCGCGGTCGCGGAACCGCGCGTAGCGGGCGCGCTCGTCGACGTCGGTGCCGTCGGTGGAGGTGAAGCGCAGCGGCTCCGCCACCCGGTAGCGGGTGCGGAACACGTTGAGGCCGCCGTCGGAGGACGCCCGGATCGCGCGTGACCGCTGCCCGGGGTGCCGCGTCCACCCGCAGGTGACCCGGCCGGTGCCCGCCGTCGTCCCGCGGGCGGCCACCCGCGACCACATCAGCCGGTCGAGGTCGTCGGTCTCGACCTCCGCGCGCTCGGTCCAGCGGTCGCCGGTGCGCCGGTGGGCCACCTGCACGAGCTGGGCGTACGGCGTCCCGGCCGGCTCGTCGAGCTCCGCGTGGGCGAGCACCACGGCGTCGTCGGCCAGGCGGCCGAGCAGGGTGGCCAGGTGCGCGGGGTACCAGACGTCGTCGGCCGGCAGGTACGCGACGACCGGCGCGGTCGTCTCGTCCAGCGCCCGGTTGAGGGCCGCGCCGAGGCCGCGGTTGTCGTCGGTGCGCACCAGCCGCACCCGCGGGTCGGCCGGGACGGCGACCGGCTCCCGCGATCCGTCGTCGACGACGACGGCCTCCCACGCCGTCTCCTCCTGGGCGAGCAGCGACTCCATCGCCCGCGGGAGGTGGGCCGCCTGGTCGTGCACCGGCACGAGGACGGCGACCCGGGGCGTCACGCCGCGGGTTCGAGGTCGCCGCGCACGCCGAGCAGCCGCTCGTAGACGGCGGCCACCCGCGCCGACAGCGCCGGCCACGCGTAGTCGGCCGAGCGGGCCCGGGCGCCGGCGGACAGCCGCGCCCGCAGCGCGGGGTCCGCGGTCACCCGGTCGAGCGCCGCGGCGAGCGCGTCGACGTCGCCGGGCGGCACGAGCAGCCCGGTGACGCCGTCGCGGACCACCTCGGGGATCCCGCCGACGTCGCTGGCGACCACCGGCAGGCCCGCGGCCATCGCCTCGGTGAGCACCGAGCCCATCTCCTCGTACGCCGACGGCAGCACCAGCACGTCGAGGGAGGCCAGGACCGCCGGCACGCGGGCGTGCTCGACGAAGCCGGCCAGCGTGGTCCGGCCGGCGCCCGGGCCGGCGGCGGCGAGCCGCTCGACCAGTGCCCGGTCGGGCCCGTCGCCGACGACGACGAGCGACGCGCACTCCCGCATCCGCCCGAACGCCTCGACCAGCCGGTCGGGGCGCTTCTGCGGCGCCAACCGCCCGACGTAGCCGATCCGCGGCCGGGCGACACCGGGGAAGACGTCGCCGGTGGACCCGGCGAACAGCGCCGGGTCGAAGCCGGACGGGATGGTCGACACCCGGTCGGCGGGCACCCCGTCGTCGCGGACGGCCGCGGCGGTGCGCCCGGTCAGGACGACGACGGCGTCGGCACGCCGCAGGGTGCTGCGCTCGACCCAGCCGCCGAGTGCCCGCAGGAGCCGCACCTTGGGGCCGCGGCCGGCCAGCGTGTGCCCGACGCTGCAGTGCAGGGTGACGACGAGGGGACAGCCGTGCACGCGCGCGGCCAGCCGGGCGAGCAGCAGCGTCGCGAGGTCCTCGCCCTGGTGGGCGTGCACGACGTCGACGGGGGCCGGGCGGCCGGCGCGCAGCACGGCCGGCAGGCCCGCGAGCGCCCAGAGCTGGCGGAAGCGGGGGACCGGCACGCCCGTGCGGTGCACGCGGGCGCCGTCACCGAGCGCGGTGCTGCCCCGGGGGCCGGCCAGCCGGGCGGTCACCACCGTCTGCCGCATCCCCCGGGCGTCCAGGCAGCGGGTGAGCGAGGCCGTGTGGTTCTGCATGCCGCCGATGGGGTCGAAGCGCGCGGCGCGGGAGTCGAGTTCCCCGGGGAGTCCGCCCGGCCGCCCGCGACCGGTCGCCGCGGGGGGTTCGAACACGCTGCACAGGCGCAGCACGTGCAGGTCAGCGGCGGGGCGGGTCACGCAGGGGACCTCCGGTTCCGGGAGCGGGACCCGTAGTGCACCACGAGTTAGTCCGTCACACAGCCGGGGCAGAGGGGCGGAGTGCCGCCGCCGCTCGCCGACCCCGCCGTCCGCCGCCTGGCGCTGGTCCGGCTGCGGGTGGGCCTCGGCGACCTGCTGTGCACCGTGCCCGCGCTGCGCCGGCTGCGCGCCGCGCGCCCCGACGTCGAGGTGACGCTGGTGACGTTCGGCCGCATGGCGCCGGTCGTGGAGCGGCTCGGGGTGCCGGTGGCGCTGCTGCCCTTCCCCGGCGCCGAGGGGATCCCCGACGGCCCGGTCGACGCCGCCGGCTGGGCGCCGTTCACCGCCGCGGCCCGGGAGCGCGGCTTCGACCTCGCGCTGCAGGCCTACGGCGACCGCCCCGCCGCCAACCGGGTGAGCGCCGCGCTCGGCGCCCGGCTCACCGGCGGGTTCGCGCCCACCGGCTGGGAACCGCCGGCCGGCACGGAGTCGCTGCACCTGCGGTATCCGCTGACGCTGCACGAGGCGGCGCGGCACGTTGCGCTGCTCGAGCACCTCGGGCTGCCGCCCGGCGGCGAGGCGCGCATGGACTTCCCGCTCACCGACGGCGACTCCGCCGAGCACGCCGCCACCCTCGCGGCCACCGGACTGGAGCCCGGGCGCTACGCCGTCCTGCACCCCGGCGCCTCGGCGCCCACCCGCCGCTGGCCGGTCGCCCGCTTCGCCGCGGTCGGCGACGCGCTGGCCGCCGAGGGGCTGGACGTCGTCGTCACCGGGGTGCCCGACGAGCGGGAGCTCTCCGCGCGGGTCGTCGCGGCGATGCGCGCCCCGGCCGTGGACCTCACGGGCGACACCAGCCTGGGCGGCCTCGCCGCGCTGCTGCGCGACAGCGCGGTGCTGGTGGGCAACGACACCGGCTCGGCGCACCTGGCCGCCGCCGTCGGCGCCCGCAGCGTCACCGTGTTCCTGCCCGGCGACCCGGTCCGGTGGGCGCACCCCGGCCCGCGGCACCGCGCGTTCACCCCCACGGTGGCGTGCGCGCCGTGCCCGCACCTGGCCTGTCCCATCGAGTTCCGGTGTGCGCAGACGGTGGAGCCGGCCGCCGTGGCCGGGGCGGCGCTCGAGCTGGCGTCCTCGTGAGGATCTCCTTCGTCGCCGACTCCGACGCCTGGGGCGGGGCCGAGGTGTGGCTGTCGCACCACCTGCGCCGCGCGGCCGCGTGCGGCGCGACGGCGTCGCTGGTGTGCGCCGAGCCGGTGGCCGCGGGCTTCGCGCGGGTCGGCGTCGACCGCGCCGTGGTCCCGCTGACCCGGCACACCGCCGCGGCGCCGGCCACCCGCGAGGCGCTGGCCGCGCAGCGCCCCGACGTCGTGGTGGTCAACCTCGTCGACCCCGCGTCCAACGGCGCCGCCGTCGACGCCGCGCTGCAGGTGGCACCGACTGCCGGTGTGCTGCACCTGGTGGGCGACACCCGCAGCGGCGGCGAGCGGGCCGCGCTGGCCGCGCGCTACCGGCGGATGGCCGCGGTGATCGGCACGTCGACGGCCGCCCGCGCGCAGGTGGTGGCCGACCTCGGCGTCGACCCGGCGCGGGCGCACGTGGTGCCCAACGGCGTCGACGTCCCGCCCGACCCCGCCGGCCCGGCCGGCAACGCGGTGCCGCGGATCGGCGCCTTCGGCCGGCTGACCGCGCAGAAGGGCTTCGACGTGCTGCTCGAGGCGCTGCGCCGGCTGGACCTGCCCTTCGACGCCGTCGTCGGCGGTGCCGGCCGCGACGGCGAGCGCCTGCGGGCGGCGGCCGCGGGCCTGCCGGTGACCTTCCCCGGGTGGGTCACCGACGCCCGCGCCTTCCTCGCCGGCGTGGACCTGTTCGTGCTGTCCTCCCGGGTGGAGGCGCTGCCGCTGGTGCTGCTGGAGGCGATGGCCGAGGGGCTGCCGTGCGTGTCCACCGACGTCGGCGACGTGCGGCGCGCGCTGGGGGAGGACGCCGTCGTCGTCCCGGTCGAGGACGCCGGTGCGCTCGCCGCGGCCCTGCGCGGCCTGCTCGCCGACCCCGCCGCGCGGGCCGACCTCGGCCGGCGGGCGCGGGCGCGGGCCGAGCGGGACCTGGGCGCCGACCTCATGGCGCGGCGCACCTTCGCCGTCCTGGCGGGGATCGCCGCTGCGTGAGGACGGTCCGGGGACGGCGACGGCCTCCGTCGCGCGGCGCCGCCCCCGGACCGGTCTAGGTGGCGGGACCGCCGGTGGTGGGCAGCCCGGCGGCCACCCAGGCGCGGTGCCCGCCGACCACGTCGCCGGCCCTCGTCAGTCCCAGCGAGCGCAGCGCGTCGGCGGCCAGGCTGGAGGTGTACCCCTCCTGGCACAGCACGACGACGTCGACGTCGTAGCCGGTGGCCTGCGGCAGCCGCGCGTCGCTCTCCGGGTCGAACCGCCACTCCAGGTGGTTGCGCTCGACGACGAGCGCGCCGGGCACCTCCCCGTCGGCCTCGCGCTGCGACTGCGGGCGGATGTCGACGAGCACGGCGCCGTCGGCCATCCGGGACACGGCGTCCTCCGGGGTCACCCGGGTGATCCGCGAGCGGGCCTCCTCCAGCAGCTGGTCGACGCTCTTCGCGCCGGGCGGGCGGCCGCTCACCAGTCGACGCCCGCCTGCTCGGTGCCGGTGCGCAGCAGGGTGCCGTCCTGCAGGCGGTAGCGGTTCATCAGGGACAGGCGCGGGGTGTAGGCGTGCACGCTCACGGCCGGCAGCGTCCCCCGGTTGGTCACCCGGTGCACGTGGTGGGCGCCGAAGGGGCGGACCCGCCCGGCCTCCAGCTCGGTGGCCGCCTCGCGCACGGCGCCGGGGCGGCCGCCGACGACGTCCTCGGTGAGCACCCCGCCGACGAGGGCGAAGGCGCCCGCGGAGCCCCCGTGGTCGTGCAGCGGGGTGCCCTGGCCCGGCAGCCAGGTCAGCAGCCAGACCTGGGCGGCGGCGAGGTCGTCGTGCAGGGAGGGGTCGAGCAGGGCGGCGGCCTCGTCGGGGGGCAGCAGGCCGGTCCAGCGGCTGTCTCCGCGGTACTCGACGCGGGGCAGCCAGCCCTCGGCGGCGGCGAGCAGCGCGGCGGTGAGGGCGGTGGCCGAGGTGCTGGCCGGGGTGGTGCGGGCGGGGGTCGGGGCAGCGGGCAGCAGGGCGGTCACGAGGGGGATCTCCGGGGGTGCGGGCGCGCGGGAGCCCCGTCCCGGGGCGGCGCGGAGTGGCGGTGGGGCCGGACGCTCAGGCGGCCGGACACAGCGCGCTGGCCACCCGCAGCAGGTCCACGGCGGACCGGCGGGTGAGCGTCAGGGCGGGTGCCACGGGTCCATGTGACCCGACCCGGAAATCTCTGTCAAGTCCATCGGTCTGATAGGGATTACGCCGTGTCGTCCCGTCCCGCCCCGCGTCGCGCCTCAGCCGGGGAAGGCCACGGTGCGCAGCTCGTGCGCGCCGTCGGCGCGGGTGGCCTCGTAGAACCAGCGCGCCCCGCCGCCGGGCAGCGCGACGACGTCGGCGTAGCGCAGCCCGTGCGGCGCGTGCGGGCTCTGCAGGCGGGGGCCGCCCGACGCGGCGCGGAAGCGGCCCTCGCCGTCGGACTCGGCGAGCCCGGTGCGCTCCTCCCAGTTCTCCTCCGCGGTGGCCCGGCCGTCGTAGAGCGCCCAGGTGCGCGGGCCGTCGAGGACCACCGCGCTGAACCGCACGCCGCGGGCGTCCCAGCTGCCCTCGGTGCCGGCGAGGGCGGTGCCGCGCCAGGTCCAGGTGACGCCGTCGGGACTGGTGGCGTGCTCGGTGGTCATGCGGTCGGTGGCGCCGGGGTCGTCGAGCGGGTGCACCGAGGCCCACAGGTGCCACTGTCCGCCGTCCCAGCGGACCACCGGGTCCTTGGGTGCGGTGGTCGCGCTGCCCGGGAGGACGGTGCGCGGCTCCGCGGTGGCGAGGTCCTCGACGGTGGCCGCCTCGAGCAGGTCGACCCGCCAGTGCTTGGTCCCCGGCGTCGCGCAGCTGACGTAGAGCCGCCAGCGGCCCTCCGGCGTGTGCACCAGGGCCGGGCGTTCCAGCGACTCGGCGCCGAAGCGGTCCTTGCCGACCGCGACCACCGGCTCGAAGTGCACGCCGTCGGCGGAGCGGGCCACCACGTTGCCGAAACCGCGGCCCTCGCCGACCGGGCGGCGCAGCCGGTAGGCCAGCCACCACGTGCCGTCGACCAGCTGCGCCGACGGGCCGCCGGCCCACGAGCCCGGGCGCGGGTCCTCCGGCTCGACGACGACCGTCGCGTCGGACCAGAAGCGGTCGGGCGCCGGGGGGCGGGGCGCGGACGCGGTCACGCGGCAGCTCCGTTCGGGGGAGGGGACAGGGCTCCCCGTGTGTACACCGGGACACGTCCGGGGCAGGGAGGGGACCGATGACCGCCGACGCCGACCGGCTGCCGCAGTTCGTCGTCGCCGGTGCACCGAAGGCCGGGACGACGGCGCTGCACGCGGCGCTCGCCACGCACCCGGGGCTGTACCTGTCGCCGGTCAAGGAGCCGAAGTACTACCTGACCGACGGCCGGCGGCCGCCGCGCACCGGCCAGCGGGGCCCCGGGGACGCGCACAGCGCGCGGGAGTGGATCTGGCGCCGCGAGGACTACCTGCGGCTGTTCGACGGCGCGCCGCCCGGCACCGTCCGCGGGGAGAGCACGCCGTTCTACCTCCACGACCGCGCCGCGCAGCGCCGGCTGGCCGCCGACGTGCCCGGCGTCCGCGTCGTCGCGATCGTGCGGGACCCGGTGGACCGGGCGTGGTCGAACTGGGTGCACCTGCGCGCCGACGGACTGGAGCCCGAGGCCGACTTCGCCGCCGCCGTCGAGCTGGAGGAGTCACGGGTGGCCGCCGGCTGGGCGCCCTTCTGGCACTACCGCGGCCTGGGGCGGTACGGGGAGCAGCTGCGCGACCTCTACACGGTGCTGCCGCGGTCGCAGGTCCTGCTGCTGCGCTACCGGCAGCTGGTCGACACCCCGCGCGAGACGCTCGACCGGGTCAGCGACTTCCTCGGCGTGCAGCCCGGCGTCGCGCACACGGTGGCGCCGGAGAACGTGAAGCCCTACGTGGCCGACACCGCGCGGTACCGGGCACTGGCCCGGGTCGCCCGCGCCGGTGCGGTCCTGGGAGCACACCTGCCGCCGCGGGTCTGGCGGCAGGTGTCGCGGCCGCTGCTCGCGGCGCTGCACGCCGGGAGGGCGCCCCGCCCGGAGATGCCGGTCGAGGTGCGGCGTGCGGTGCTGGCGCCGCTGCTGCCCGACGTCGCGCTGCTCGAGGAGCTCACCGGCGAGTCCTTCGACGACTGGCGCCGCGACACCGGCCGGGGCGACTTCCGCTCCCGCCGTCCCGCCGGGGCGTGAGTCAGCGCTCCACCGGTAGGTGAAGTGGGTGCACACGGGTGAGGCCTCGACGGCGGACCGGGTGAGCCGGTGCCGGCCGACGCCGTCGATCAGCGGCGTGCCGGCACCGAGCACCTCGGTCGCCAGGTGCCGGCGCAGCTCGTCGAGCAGTCCGTCCCGCAGGCGGGAGCCGACCAGCGCGCCGCCGCTGATGACGACGACGTCGCGGTCGCCCGCCGCCTCCCTCGCGCGCTCCACGGCGGCGGCCGGACCGCCGGTCAGGAAGGTGACGCCGTGGGTGGCCGCAGGCGGTGGTGCTCGGGCGGGCTGCTGGTGACGACGAAGAACGGCGGCCGGGCGTCCTGCGCCGCGCCGTAGCCCATGCCGTCGCTCCACCGCTGGTCGACGACGTCGAGGTGCGGCGTCCCATGACCGCTCGGTGGTCGCTTCCACCTCGACGCCGTGGGCGGGGAGCGGCTGCAGGCGGCACTGGAGGGGCACGTGCGGGCCGACGGCCCGGCCGGTGACGAGCGCACCCTCGCACAGCGGCAGGCCGACGCGCTCGTGCGCCGTGCGACAACGCGCTGGCGTCCGGATCGGCGCCGGTGCTGCGCGGCCGCAGGTCGCCGTCGTGATCGGGCTGGAGGACCTGGCCGGCCTGCGACGGCGCCGTCAGCCGGGTGGTGTCGGGCCCGGACGGCGCCCCGCTGGACCTCGGTCGGGAGCAGCGGCTGGCCACCCGGCACATCCGGAGGGCGGCCGAACTCCGGACGGCGGCGGCGTGTTCGCCGGCTGCCGGGCGCCGACGCACTGGTGCGACGTCCACCTCCTCGTGCCCTGGATCGACGGCGGCGAGACCGGCCTCGACGACTCGGCGCCGCTCCGCGAACGCCACCACACCCAGGTCCACCACGGCTTCCGCGTCGAACGACGACCCGACGGCCGGCGGCACAGCCACCGACCGGACGGCACCGGGACCACCACCCCGGCAGCACTCGTCCCCGCCGCGTGAGGAGGCGGCCGGGTCCCGCGCCCACCCCCGGCTGGACGAGGACGGTGCAACCGTGGTTGCATGCCCGCCGTGACGGGCGAGTGGGTGCTGCTGTCCTACCGCCTGCCGCGGGAGCCCTCCGGCCCCCGCACGACCCTGTGGCGGCGGCTGCGCCGGCTCGGCGTGGCCCAGCTCGCGGACGGCGTGGTGGCCCTCCCCGCCGACGCGCGCACGCGCGAGGCGCTCGAGTGGTTGGCCGACGACGTCCTGGCCGCCGGGGGGAGCGCCGGCACCTGGACCGCGCGCCCGGGCACGGCCGCGCAGGAGCGGGAACTCGCCGCCGGCATGGCCGCGGCCCGGGCGGAGGAGTACCGCACGCTGACCGCGCAGTGCACGGCGGCGATCGAGGGCCCCGGCACCGAGCGTGCCCGCGCCCTGCGGCGGCTGCGCGACGAGTGGCGGGCGATCGGCCGCCGGGACTTCTTCCCCCCGGCCGAGCGCGACGCGGCCGGTGTCGCGCTGCGCGCGCTGGCGACCGCGGCCGGCGAGCCGGTGCCGGCCGGGCGCGGGAGCCGGCCGTGAGGTGGGCGACCCGGGCGGGGATCCACGTCGACCGCGCGGCCTGCGCCTGGCTGATCCGCCGGTTCGTCGACCCCGACGCCGAGTTCGTCTTCGTCTCGGCCCCCGGCGACGTGCCGGCCGACGCCACGCCCTTCGACATGCGCGGCGTCGCGCTGGGCCACGTCGACGGCGGCTGCTCGTTCGAGACGGTCCTGCGCGTCCACGGGCTCGACGACCCGGTGCTCGAGCGGATCGGCGAGATCGTGCACGAGGCCGACCTCGACGACGGCCGGTTCGACGCCCCGGAGGCACCCGGCCTCGACGTCCTGCTGCGCGGTCTGTCGATGACCGGGGACGACGAGCGCACGCTCGCCGTCTCCGGGCCGCTCTTCGACGGCCTCTACGAGTACACCCGCCGCCGCCTGCTGCTCGGCCGCGAGCCGGCCTGACCCGACGGAGACCCGTGACCCCCGAGCCGACCCCGGCAGCGACCCCGGCCGTGACCCCGCCGCCCGCCGCCCCGGTGCCGCCCTTCCGCGAGGCCGTCCGGGCCTGGTTCCTCGTCTCGCTGCAGACCTTCGGCGGCCCCGCGGGCCAGATCGCGGTGATGCAGCGGGAGCTCGTCGACCAGCGGCGCTGGATCGGTCAGCGGCGCTTCCTGCACGCGCTCAACTACTGCACGTTGCTGCCCGGCCCGGAGGCCCAGCAGCTGGCCACCTACGTCGGCTGGCTGCTGCACGGCACCCGGGGCGGCCTGGTCGCCGGCGGCCTGTTCGTCCTCCCGGGCGTGCTGGCGCTGCTGGCGCTCTCGGCGGTCTACGTCGCCTTCGGCACCACCACCGCGGTCACCGCCCTGTTCACCGGGCTCGCCGCCGCGGTACTGGCCATCGTCGTGCAGGCGGTCGTCCGGGTGGCGAAGAAGGCGCTCGACAGCCGCGCCCTCGTCGTCCTCGCGGTGGCCGCCTTCCTCGCGCTGGCGCTGTTCGCGGTGCCGTTCCCCGTGGTGGTCGCGCTGGCGGGGCTGGCCGGCTGGGCGCTGGGCCGGTGGCGGCCGTCCGCGCTGCCCAGCAGGAGGGGAGCCGAGGGGCCCGACGCCGGCCCGCCGCCGGTCATCTCCGACGACGTCCTGCACCACGAGGCCCCCAGCGCCCGGCGCACCGTGAAGGTGCTGGCCCTCGGGTTGCTCGTCTGGGGCCTGCCGGTCGCGGCGGTCGCCGTGCTGACCGGCACCGGCAGCGTCCTCACCCAGCAGGGCGTGTTCTTCTCCGGCGCCGCGGTGGTCACCTTCGGCGGCGCCTACGCGGTGCTGGCCTACGTCGCCCAGCAGGCCGTCGAGGTCTACGGCTGGCTCACGCCGCGCGAGATGGTGCGCGGGCTGGCGCTGGCCGAGACGACGCCGGGGCCGCTGATCATGGTCGTGCAGTTCGTCGCGTTCCTGGGCGCGTACCGGGCGCACGGCGCGCTCGACCCGTGGGTCGCCGCGGTGCTGGCCTCCCTGCTGGTCACCTGGGTGACCTTCGTGCCGAGCTTCCTGTTCGTGCTGCTCGGCGCCCCGTACATGGAGCGGCTGCGCGGCAACCGGTCGCTGTCGGCCGCGCTGCGGGGGATCACCGCCGCCGTCGTCGGGGTGATCGCCAACCTGGGCGTCTACTTCGCCGTCCACACGCTGTTCTCGGGGACGGTCCGCGTGGCCCCGCTGGCGCTGGAGCTGCCCGACCCGGCCACCCTGCGGGTCGTGCCGCTGGTCGTCGCCGTCGTGGCCGCGGTGCTGCTCTTCCGGATCCGGTGGTCGGTGCTGCGCACGCTGGGCGTGTGCGCCGTCCTCGGCCTGGCCGCCGGGCTCGCGGGGCTGCCGGTCGGGTGAGGGCGGGTGACCGGCGGTCGACCGGGTAGGGCCTCCTCCCGGAGAGGCGTGCAGCCCCGCGCGCCGAGACGGGAGGGACCGACATGGCCACGTCCAAGTCCAGCATCGCCACCATCAACCCGGCCACCGGCGAGACGCTCGAGACCTACGAGCCGCTGTCGGACGAGGCCCTCGAGGAGAAGATCGGCCGGGCCGCCGACGCCTTCCGCGGCTACCGGCTGACCAGCCCGGAGGACCGGGCCGGCTGGCTGCGCGCGGCCGCCGACGCGCTCGAGGCCGACACCGACACGGTCGCCGAGCTCATGGTCACCGAGATGGGCAAGACGCTCGCGGCCGCCAGGGCGGAGGCCGGCAAGTGCGTGAAGGCGCTGCGCTACTACGCCGAGCACGGCCCCGCGATGCTCGAGCCCAAGCCCGCCGACGCCGGCGCGGTGGGCGCCGAGCAGGCCTACCTCGTGCACCAGCCGATCGGCGTCGTCCTGGCGATCATGCCGTGGAACTTCCCGCTCTGGCAGGCCATGCGCTTCGCCGCCCCGGCGCTCATGGCCGGAAACGTCGGCCTGCTCAAGCACGCGAGCAACGTGCCGCAGACCGCGCTGTACATGGAGGAGTTGTTCCGCGAGGCCGGCTTCCCCGCCGGCGTCTTCCAGACCCTGCTCATCGGCTCCTCGACCATCGAGCGGGTGCTGCGCGACGACCGGGTGGCCGCCGCCACCCTCACCGGCAGCGCGCCCGCCGGGCAGTCGGTGGCCTCGATCGCCGGGGACGCGCTGAAGAAGACGGTCCTCGAGCTCGGCGGCAGCGACCCGTTCATCGTCATGCCCTCGGCCGACCTCGACCGCGCCGCGGAGGTGGCGGTCACCGCCCGCTGCCAGAACAACGGGCAGAGCTGCATCGCCGCCAAGCGGTTCTTCGTGCACGCCGACGTCGCCGAGGAGTTCACCCGGCTGTTCGCCGAGAAGATGGACGCCCTCGTCGTCGGCGACCCCATGGAGGACGGCACCCAGGTCGGCCCGCTGGCCACCGAGTCCGGGCGGGAGGACGTCGAGCGGTACGTGCAGGACGCCGTCGACAAGGGCGCGACCGTCGTCGTCGGCGGGACCCGTCCCGACCGCGCCGGCTGGTACTACGCGCCGACCCTGCTCACCGGCATCACGCCGGAGATGGACCTCTACGACGAGGAGGTCTTCGGCCCGGTGGCCGCGCTGTGGACCGTCGACACCCTGGACGAGGCCATCGACATCGCCAACAGCCACCCCTACGGCCTGGGCGCGAACCTGTGGAGCGAGGACGAGCAGGAGCGGTCGACCTTCATCCGCGACGTGCAGTCCGGCATGGCGTTCGTCAACGGGATGGTCACCAGCTATCCCGAGCTGCCCTTCGGCGGGGTCAAGCAGAGCGGCTACGGCCGGGAGCTCACCGACCTCGGGATGTACGAGTTCATGAACGCCAAGACGGTGTGGATCGGCCCGCGCGGCAGCGAGCAGGCCCAGGGCGACACCGCCAGCGCGTCGGAGTAGCCCCGCACCCCACGGGTACGCCGGGATCATGACGACGACCACGGACAACCACTTCATCGCGCAGGCCGTGCACGACCTCGGCACCGCCCTGTGGTTCGGCGGGTCGGTGATGGGCATCGCCGGCGTGAACAAGTCCGGCGCCGACCTGACCTCCGGCATCGACAAGGTGCGGGTGGCCAGTTCCGCCTGGAGCCGGTTCTCGCCGGCGCAGTGGGGCGGCATCGCCGCCACGCTGGGCACCGGGCTGCAGCTGACCTCGTCCAACAAGGCGCGGCTGGCGCTGCAGGAGGGCTACGGGGCGGTCGGCACGCTCAAGGCGGCGCTGACCGTGGCCGGCGCGGGCGCCACCGCCTTCGCCGCCTACTCGGGAGCCAAGATCGGCAAGCTCGCGGAGCAGGCGGCGGGTCCGGACGGGAGCCTCGACGTCAAGGACGCGACGCTGCCCTCGGCCGGCACCCCGCCGGAGATCAAGAAGTGGCAGGCCCGGCAGCGGGTCACCCAGGCCGCGGTCCCGGCGCTGGCCGGTGGCGTGATCGTGTGCAACGCCTGGCTGGTGCAGGCCTACCGGCCGATGTCCACCGTCAAGGGCCTGCTCGGCAAGGTGCTGCGCCGGTAGTCGCCGGTGCGGCCCGGCCCCGGCTCAGGCCGGGGCCGGGCTCCCGCCGTCCGCGGTCAGCCGCACCCAGCCGTCCCCCGGGGCCTCGAGCCGCACGGTGGTGACGGCCGCCGCCGCGATCCCGAGACGGTCACCGCCGGCCACCCATCCGCCCACCTGCACCTCCAGGCCGGCGCCGCCGTCGAGCAGCCGCACCGGCCGCGGGCCGACGCGCCCGCCGGAACCCGCAAGGTCGGCGGCCAGCACCTCCGACAGCAGCAGGAGCAGGTCGTCGACGACGGCCGGCGGCCAGCCCTCCGCCTGCCCCGCCGCCCGCACCCACGTCCGCGCCATCGTCGGCCGCCGCGGGTCGACCAGGCCCTCCCGGGCTCCCCTCTCGGTCATCGTGCGACCACCCCCGGTGGGCAACGAGACGCCGGGCGGCGGGGTGCGCGACACGCCGGGAGGAGCTCAGGCCCGGTCGGGGTCCAGCGCCCGGACCACGAGGCGGCTCCCGGCTCCCCACGGCAGCACCGCCAACGACACCGCGGGGGAGACCTTCTCGGCCAGCCACAGCAGGAGCAGCCGGCGGTCACCGGGCACCGCGTGCGGGAGCAGCGGTGGGCACCCGCTGCGGCACCGCACCTCGCAGGCGACCTCGGTGCCGTCCCGGGTGATGCGCACCCGCAGGGCCGGCGGTGCGCCGTCGAGGGCCGCGACCGTGCCGACGGCCTCGTGCAGCACCAGCACCAGCTCCTCGCGCCGGGTCCGGTCCAGGCCGGCCGCGGTCAGGCGCGCGTGCCACCAGCGCCGGTTCTCCGCGGACGCCCCGGGGTCCAGCGTGCTGTCGGCCACCAGCACGCCGCCGGTCGGGGGCGGGCCGGCGGGCGGCACCAGGTCGGGGTTGGGCACGTCGGCGCCGTCGCACCACAGCACCGGGTGCGTCGCGCGGGCCAGCGCCAGCCGCTCGGGCCCGCCCTCGCCGGTGTCGATCAGGCAGGTGACCGCCAGCGGGCGCTCCGCGACCAGGGCGGTCGTCGTCTCCTCGGCCGTGTGCCAGTGCCCGAGGTCGGGCGCGAGGGCGAACGGCTGCTGGCAGACCACCGTGACCACCCCGGCCGGCGCCGTGCCCAGGTGGGAGGTCCAGACGTCGGCCAGCGCCGGCAGCGGCGTCTCGACCAGTGCGCGCTGCGGCGCGAACACGACCGCGCCGGCCGTCCGCCGGGTCAGCAGCGCCTGTACGCCGTCGTCGACGTGGGCCACCACCGGCGAGCCCGCCGCCAGCGCGCGCCGGCAGAGGTCGGCGGCGATCGCGCCGGCCTGCTCTCGGCCGGCGTGGAACGCGCACCGGTGCACCGGCGCGGCGTCCGTCCCGGTCACCGGAGGGCGCCCCCGCCGGCGTCGTCGGGAGGGCCGTCGAGGAGGACGTCCGCCGGGGCGTCGACGAGGTCGACCGCGCGGTCGGGGTGCCGGTCGACGAGCAGGCGCACCAGCCGGGCGGTCAGCCGGGAGGCGCCGACGAGGGTCAGCCCCGGCGGTCCGGCGGCCGCGGCCACCAGCGAGTCGGCGGCGCCGACGTCGAGGAAGTGCAGGTCGGCGACGTCCCACGAGGCGGGGCGGCCACCGGCCGCGAGGGTCGCCTGCAGGACCGCGCGCAGCGCGTCGGCGTTGCCCGAGTCCAGCTCGCCGGCCAGGTACAGCAGCTCGCCGCGGCGGGTGAGGCGGAAGACGCCGTCGTCGTACACCGGAGCCACGTCGACCTCCGTGTCGTGGAGGGCGGTGAGCGCCTCGTGCTGCCCGGGTTCGAGCGTGGAGCGGAAGTACGGGCAGAGCACGGTGAGCGGGTGCTCGGCGGTCAGGGAGGCGACGGCGGCCTCGAAGGCGTTGACGCCGGGGGTGGTGATCGCGCCGGAGAACCGGACACCGGGGTAGCCCTCGGCCAGCGCCCCCGCGACCGCCTCCGGCAGCCGGTCCGGGTCCGGCGGCACCAGCCGCACCGCCGTCGTCGCCGACGGCTGCCACCCCTCGCCGACGACGCCGGCGCGGCGCAGCCGGCTCCACAGCCGCTGCTCGCGTCCGCCGAGGCCGGCGAGCAGGACGCACTCGCCGCGCCGCACGCCCTCGACGACGAAGTCCCCGACGACCTGCGTGTGGGCCTCCTCGCTGTCGAGGAGGACGAAGGCGTGCCCGCCGCCGGTCACGGGAGCTCCTCCGGCGGCCCGTCAGGAGGCGGCGCCTCCCCGGTCTCGGTGACCAGCGCCGCGATGTCGCGGACCTTGCGGCGGGCGTCCTGCGAGGCGCGCACGAGGATGCCGAACGCGGCGTCGGCGGTGATGCGGTACCGCTCCATGAGGACCCCCTTGGCCTGGCCGATGACGTCGCGGCTGGCGAGGGCGACGGCGAGGTGCTGCGTCCGCTGCAGCGTGTGCAGCGCCAGCGCGGCGTGCCCGGCGACCGGCGCCAGGGCCGCCCGGTCGGGTCCGGCGCCCGGGCCGGTCACGTACACCGACAGCGCGCCGACCACCTCGCGCCCGGTGTCCAGCGGCAGCCAGGTCGCCCGCCGCACCCGGGCGGCGCCGGCCGGCTCGGCGAGGGCCGGCCAGCGCGGGTCCCGGCCGAGGTCGGCGCTGCCCGACGGCGTCCCGGCGAGCGCGTCGCTCAGCGGTCCGGTGTCGTGGCGGACCTGCAGGGTGTCGAGCGCGGCGGCCGGCCCGCCGCCCGCGGGTACCAGAGGCACCCGCCCGGGGCCGAGCAGGGTGACGGCCACGCTGCAGGCCGGGGGGAGGACGGCGGCGAGGTCGCCGGCCACGGCACGTCCCGCGGCGACGGCGTCCCCGGCGGCGTGCCACCGCCGGGCGGCGTCGAGCAGCCACCCGGCGAGGTCCGGCTCGGACCGGGGGGTGGGGACGGGCCTCGTCATGGCCGCAGGCCGCACCGCGACACCTCCAGCCGGGGGGAAGGACCCGGAAAGGGCGGCCGCGCCGTCCGGCGTCTCGATCGGCGGGCACCGTGCTGCCATGGTGCCACCGGATCGGGCGACGCGCCGAGGACCGACCCCGCAGGGTGAGGTGCCGCACACCGGAGGCTCAAGGTCCGGGCGTCCCGCGCCGATCCGCCCGAGGTGACCGCCACCCCGAGAACGCCGGCCGAGCGCGAGGACGTCCTGTCCGCGCTGCTGCGCCTGCCCGACGCCGTGCTGGCCGCGATCGCCACCGACGGCGTGGTCCTCCCGATGCCGGCCTCGGTCGGCGTCCCGCCGGAGCGGGTCATGCCGCCGTCGGCCGACCGCGCGACCTTCCTCGACGCCGTGCTCCCCGCCGACGCCATGACCGTCATCACCGCATGGGAGCGCGCCCGCACCCACGGCGTGGGCCTGGCCACGGTGCACGGCCGCCGGGAGCCGGAGGTGCCGCTGTCGCTCACCTTCGTCGACGTCCGCGAGGCGCACGGCGTGTTCGTGGGCGCCCTCGAGGTCCTCGACGCCGCCTCCCCCGAGCGCGGGCCCGCGCCCCTGGCCGGCCTGGAGGTGTCCCGGCGGCCGCGCACGGCGACGGTCTGCAAGACCTCGCTCGCGGTCATCACCGAGATCGACGAGCGCACCACCCGGATGCTGGGCTGGACGGCCGCGGAGATGGTCGGCCAGCGCTCCTCGGAGTTCGTCCACCCCGACGACCAGGAGCGGGCGATCGCCAACTGGCTCGAGCTGCTCTCCCGGCAGGAGTCCCAGCGGGTCCGGCTGCGGCACCGGCGCGCCGACGGCTCGTGGGCGTGGCTGGAGCTGGAGAACCAGTACGTCCCGGCCGACGACCCCGCCGACGCCGTCGTCGTCACGCAGATGAGCGACGTGTCCGACGAGATGGCCGCGCACGAGGCACTGCGGCAGCAGGAGCGCCTGCTGCGCCGGCTGACCGAGGCCCTGCCCCAGGGCATCCTGCAGCTGACCGCCGACCGGGAGGTCGTGCACGCGAACTCCCGGCTGCAGGTGCTGCTGGGCGTGCCCGCCGTGGACGGCTGGGCGGACCTCGCCGCCGTCGCCGACGAGGCCGGCCGCGAGGCGCTGGAGACGGCGCTGAGCCGGGTGCTCGTCGACGGCGAGGACGCCGCGCTCGAGGTCGGCATCCGCACCCCCGCCGGCGAGGCGCGGGTGTGCGCGGTGAGCCTGGTCGCCCTCAGCGACCGGGAGGGCGCCCCGGGCGCGCTGGTCTGCGTCTCCGACGTCACCGACAGCGCCCGGATGCGCGAGGAGCTCACCGCCAAGGCGACCTTCGACCCGCTCACCGGCTGCCACAACCGCGCCTCGACGATGGCGGTGCTGGAGGCCGCGCTCGCCGACCCCGGCGGGCGCCCGACCGCGGTCGTCTTCGTCGACCTCGACGAGTTCAAGCCGGTCAACGACACCCTCGGGCACGACGCCGGCGACGAGCTGCTGGTGACCACGGCGCACCGGCTGGCCGGCGTGCTCCGCAAGGACGACATCGTCGGGCGCCTCGGCGGCGACGAGTTCCTCGTGGTCAGCCGCGGCGTCGACGGCCCCGACGCGGCCGCCGCGCTCGGCAGGCGCATCCGGGCGGCGCTGTCGGTGCCGGCCGAGATCTCCGCGGGCGCGGTGCGGCTCCAGGCCAGCCTCGGCGTGGCGTGCAGCGAGCCGGGCCTCGACGGCGCGGCGCTGACCAAGCGGGCCGACCAGGCGATGTACGCGTCCAAACAGGGCCGCCGCGGCGAGCCGGTGCTGTGGACCGCGGACCTGGGGGCACCCGTCCTCGTCTGATCGCCAGCGTCGCCCGGGTGACCGTGCGCGACGCGACCCCCGAGGACGCCGCCGCCTGCCGGGACGTCTACGCGCCCTACGTCACCGGTGGTGCCGTCTGCTTCGAGGCCGACCCGCCGACGGCCGAGGAGATGGCACGCCGGATCGCCGCAGCCCGGGAGCGCCACGCGTGGCTGGTCCTCGACGACGGCGGGACGGTGCGCGGCGTCGCCCACGGCGGGCCGTTCACGTCCCGGGAGGCCTACCGCTGGTCGTGCGCGGTGAGCGTCTACCTCGAGCCCGGCCGCCGGCGCACCGGTGCCGGCCGGACCCTCTACCAAGCGCTGTTCGAGCGGTTCGCCGGGCGGGGGTACCGCGTCGCGCTGGCCGGCGTCGCCCTGCTCAACGAGGCCAGCCTCGGCCTGCACCGGGCCCTGGGCTTCGAGCCGGCCGGGACCTTCCGCCGGGTGGGCTCCGAGGACGGCGCACGGCACGACGTCGCCTGGCTGCAGCGCGACCTCGGCCCCGGTCCCCGGGGCACCCCCGCCGGGCCGCGCTGAGGCTCCGCCGGCCCTACGCTCCGGCCGTCGGATCGGACGGGGAGGGACCGTGCGCGGACTGCTGACCAACTTCCGGAACTTCGCCTTCTCGGGCAGCCTCGTGGACCTGGCCGTCGGCCTGGCGATCGGGGCCGCCTTCGCGACGGTGGTCGAGTCGCTGGTCGGCGACGTCATCCTGCCGCTGGTGGCGGCGGTCTTCGGCCAGCCGGACTTCGACGCCCTCGTGCTCACCGTCAACGGCTCGCAGATCCGCTACGGGTCGTTCCTCACCGCGTTCGTGTCCTTCCTGCTCCTCGCGGTGACGATCATGTTCCTCGTGCAGGCGATCCGGCGGGCCACCGGCCGGGAGACCGCCGGCGCGCAGGGCAACCGCGAGTGCGACCACTGCAAGAGCTTCATCCCGGTCGACGCGTCGGTGTGCATGTTCTGCACGCGCGACGTCGAGCCCGTCGTCCCCTGAGGCTCAACCCCCGCTGACCTGCAGGCACGGCGCGGAGGCGGCCTCCCCGGTCCGGGCGAAGCCGGCCCACACGCGGCGGACCTCCCGGCCGGCCGCGACGACGTCGTCCCACGGGAGGCCGGCCAGCAGCGGGGAGGCCTCCCAGGTGGACCGGTGCGGGAAGAGCAGCGGCAGGTCGACGGCGTGCGCGCCGGTGAGGGCACCGGCGCCGAAGGAGAGCGTGTAGTGCCACGCCCGGCCACCGGCCGCCCGGTGCCGGCGGGCGAACCGCTCGGCGTCGCGGGCGTAGATCCGGCGGGTCAGCGCCCGTACGAGCGGCTCCACGAGCACCCGCCCGGCCACCGGGACGCGGGCCAGCCGCGCGGCGGGCGGCAGCAGTGCCACGAACAGGGCGACCTCGCGGCTGTTCCTGCCGACCAGCAGGTCGACCTCCGGCGCGGTCCGGGCCCAGGCCGCGGGGAGGTCGGCCTCGGCCGGCAGCGGCGGGAAGCCGTACTGGGTGCCGAAGGGCATCGCCGCGTTCAGGCCGGACCGCCGGGCCCGCGCCGCCACCCGCGCCTGGGCGTCGACGACGTCCTGGACCGGCGCCGCCGCGTCCAGCGACCGCGCCTCCTGGGCCATCGCGGCGCTCATCCGGGCCCGGCCGCGGGACAGCCCGAGCGGCGCGCTCGACACGACGGCGCGGCGGAACAGCCCCCGGGCGCCGCCGGCGGCCATCAGGTGGGCGATCGCGTCGCCGCCGGCGGACTCGCCGAAGAGCGTCACCGTGCCGGGGTCCCCACCGAAGGCCGCGACGTTCCGCCGCACCCAGCGCAGCGCCTGCAGGAGGTCGAGCAGGCCGAGGTTGGCCGGCCGCCCGTCGCGACCGCCGAGGAACCCGAGCACGCCGAGCCGGTAGGTCACGCTGACGACGACCACGCGCTGCTCGCGCACCAGCGCGGCCGGGTCGTGGGCGGGGGCGTCGCCGGCGCCGCTGACGTACGAGCCGCCGTGCACCCACACCATGACGGGCAGACCCGCGCCCGGACCGGCGTCCTCCGGGACGGTCACCGACAGCCGGAGGCAGTCCTCGTCGGCGACCAGGTCGCCCATCGGGTCGGCGACCACCTCCTCGAGCTCCGGAGCCGGCGGCTGCGGGCACGCGGGCGCCCACGAGGTCGCCGCGACGACGCCGTCGGCGGGCGGCTCGGCCACCGGCGGGGCGAACCGCTCCGCCCGCGCGTACCGGATGCCGGTGGCCCGCACGACGCCGTCGGAGCGCCAGCCGGTGAACGTCCCCGCCGGCGCGTCGAAGCGGGGCGCCGTCGCCTGCTGCGTCATGCCCCGCCCCCCGGGCCGGCCGCGGAGCGGATCGTGGTCACCGGAGGCACCGTATCCCGTACGCGGGCACCCGCTGCGGGCCCGCGCGGGCTACGGTTCCCGCCGGCATCGGATCGACCGGGAGGTCTCGTGACCACAGCGGTGCGGCACGGCCAGGGCACCCTGGCCTCGGGGCAGTACTGGCAGGGCTGGGCGGTGCCCGACCCGGTCGGCGTCGTCGTGCTGGTCCACGGCGTGCACGAGCACGGCGGCCGCTACGGGCACGTCGCCGAGCGGCTCGGTGCCGCCGGCTACGCCTGCTACGCCCCCGACCACCCCGGACACGGCCGCTCGCCCGGGCGGCGCGGCAACATCGGCAGCCTCGCCGCCGCCGTCGAGGGCGTCGCGCAGACCGCCCGCGCGGCCGGCGACCGGCACCCCGGCGTCCCGCTGTTCGTCTACGGCCACAGCCTCGGCGGGCTGGTCGCCCTGCAGTACCTCACCGGGGAGCCGTACGAGCGGGTCGCCGGGGCCGTCATCTCGGCGCCGGCCCTGGACACCAGCACCGCCAACCCGGTGCAGCGCGTGGTCGCACCGGTGCTGTCCCGCCTCGCCCCGGACCTCGGCGTGCTCACCCTGGACGCCGAGACGATCAGCCGCGACCCCGAGGTGGTCGCCGCCTACCGGACCGACCCGCTCAACCACACCGGCAAGATGGTCGCCCGCACCGGCAGCGAGCTCATGCTCGGCGCCGCGGGCATGCCGGCCCGGCTGCGCGGCCTGCGCCTCCCGCTGCTGGTGCTCCACGGCGGCGACGACCGGCTCATGCCGCCGTCGGCCAGCGAGGTGGTCCGGCAGCACGCGGGCTCCGACGACCTCACCGTCCGCATCTGGGACGGCCTGTACCACGAGCCGCACAACGAGCCGGAGAAGGAGCACGTGCTCGACGACGTCGTCGCCTGGCTCGATGCCCACCGGCCCACCGCCCACCGCACCGCCGGCTGAGGGAGGACCGATGCCCCAGGCACTCACCGACGGGCTGCGTCTGCTGCGCGCCTTCGTCGGCAACCCCCGCCAGGTCGGGGCGGTGCTGCCCACGTCCGCGATCGCGGTGCGGGCGATGCTCGACCTGGCCGACGTCCCGTCCGCGGACCTGGTCGTCGAGCTCGGCGCGGGCACCGGCGTGGCCACCCGGGAGATCCTCGCCCGGCTCGGCGACGACGCCCGCCTGGTCGCGGTGGAGATCGACCCGCAGCTGGCCCGCCGGCTGACCGAGCGCCTCGCCGACCCCCGGCTGCAGGTCGTCTGCGACTCCGCGGAGGACCTCGGCTCGCACCTCGGCGGCGAGCGCGCCGACGTCGTCGTCTCGATGCTGCCGTTCACCTCGCTGGAGGCCGGGCTGCGCCGCCGGCTGCTCGACCAGCTGCCGCGGGCGCTGCGTCCCGGCGGCACGGCGCTGGTCATCCAGTACTCGCCGCTGGTGCTCGGGGAGCTGCGCCGCCGCTTCGCCGGCGTCCGCACCCGCGTCACGCCGTGGAACGTGCCGCCCGCGTTCCTCTTCGCCTGCACCGGCCCCGTCGAGGGGTGAGCCGGCGCCGACCGGCCGATGAGTCCCGCTCCCGGGACGGGTCGGACACGGCATGACGACCGGACAGATCGACCCGCGCTACGGCGACGCGTCGGCCTCCCCACCCCCGTGGGCGGACATCGAGCGCCTGCTCACCGACGCCCAGCTCTACTGGATCATCACCGTCCGCACCGACGGCCGACCGCACGCCGTGCCGCTCGTGGGCGTCTGGCACGACGGCGCCTTCGCGTTCTGCACCGGCGCCGACGAGCAGAAGCAGCGCAACCTCGACGCGAACCCGCACGTGGCCGTGACGACCGGCAGCACCGGTGCACACGGCTGGTCCAGCGGCACCGACGTCGTCGTCGAGGGGACGGCGGTCCGCGTGACCGATCCGGAGGCGCTCGCGGCGCTGGCGGCGGCCTGGTACGCCAAGTACGGCGAGGACTGGCACTTCGAGGTGCGCGACCAGGAGTTCGTGGAGGTCGGCTCCTCCGGGGCCGACACCGAGGGCGGCGCCCGGGTGTACCGGGTGGCGCCGGACAAGGTCCTCGCCTTCGGCGGACCGCACGGGCAGACGCGCTACCGCCCCTGAGGTCGCGTCCCCGAGGTGCGGTCCTCCTACGCTGCCCGCCGTGGACGCGACGACGACGACGCTGGCCGGCGACCTCGGCTTCCCGGAGGGCCCGCGCTGGCACGAGGGCCGGCTGGTGTTCTCCGACTTCCACGACCGGCGGGTGCGGTCGCTGACCCCCGACGGCGACCTGGCGACGGTGCTCGACCTCGACGACGCCCCCTCCGGGCTGGGCTGGACGCCCGAGGGCACCCTGCTCGTCGTCGCGATGACGCGACGGGTGCTGCTCGAGGTCACCGGCGCCGGACCCGTGGTGCGCGCCGACCTCACCGGCCTGACCCGCTCGCGCGCCAACGACATGGTGGTCGACGCCGCGGGGCGGGCCTACGTCGGCAGCTTCGGCTTCGACCTGGTCGGCGGCGCGCCCGTCGAGCCCACCGGGCTGGTGCGGGTGGACCCCGACGGCACCGCCTCCGTCGTCGCCGACGACCTGCGCTTCCCCAACGGCATGGCCCTCACCGACGACGGCCGCACCCTCGTCGTCGCGGAGACCTACGGCGCCCGGCTGACCGCCTTCGACGTGGCCGGCGACGGCTCGCTGTCGGGCCGCCGGGTGTTCGCCGGGACGCCGGGGCTCGCGCCCGACGGCATCTGCCTCGACGCCGAGGGACACGTCTGGTTCGCCACCGCCCGCACGGCCGAGGTGCTGCGCGTGCGGGAGGGCGGCGAGGTCACCGGGCGGGTCGCCGTCGGGTCGGGGTCGCTGTCCTACGCCTGCACGCTCGGTGGCGCCGACGGCCGCACGCTGTTCGTCTGCACCGCGCCGACCTGGGCCGAGGGCGGCCCGCGGGCCGGCCGGATCGAGGTCGCGACGGTCGACGTCCCCCGCGCCGGCCTCTGAGGTCGGCCGCGCCCGGAGGGCGTGCCGCATCCTCCGGGCCCCTCCAGGGCGTCCCCGAGCGTGCGAGGGGACCCGGGAGGGGGTCCTCGCTCAGAGGGGGCGCGCCGGGAGCAGGTTCTCCTGGTGGTCGAGCTCGCGCTCCAGCGTGCGCAGGCCCTCGTCGGGCAGCCGGCCGAGGTCCCGCCAGCGCAGCAGCTCGTCGCGCTCGGCGTCGATGACCGCGCGCCTCACCCGCAGCGCGGCCTCGTACTGCGGCGACATCGGCACCTCGCCCTCGGCGTCCTCGAGCACCTGCAGCCGCCGCCGGTAGCGCTCCAGCCGGGTGCTCAGCGCGGCGCGCACCGACTCGATGGCGGCGTCGTCGACGTGGTCGTGCTGCTCGGCCTGCAGCTCGTCGAGGCGCGCGAGCCCCGCCTCGACGGCGGCCATCCGCGCCTGGTTGCGCTGCCGGGCGGCGTCGGCGGCGTCGGCCCGCAGTCCCAGCCGGCGCACCAGCGGCGCGAACGTGGCGCCCTGCCCGACGAGGGTGACCAGCACGGCGAGGAACGCGCAGAACAGCAGCAGGTCGCGGTCGGGGAAGGGGTCGCCGCTGTCGGTGACCAGCGGGATGGTGAAGACGGCGGCCAGGCTGATCACCCCGCGGGTGCCGGCCCAGCTGAGCACGGTGATCTCCTTGCCGGACAGCTGCCGCGGCGGGGTGCTCGGGTCGTCGTCCTCGTCGGCGGCCGGGGCGGCGCTCAGCCGCACGTGCAGCGCCTGCGGCGCGTGCTCGGTGAGCCACAGCCACAGCGGCCGGACCAGCAGCACCGCACCCACGGTGATGAGCGCGGCGACGACCACCGTGGACGGCGCGTACGCGCCGAGACCGCCGATGACGGCCGGCAGCTGCTGGCCGATGAGCAGGAACACGACGCCCTCGAGCAGGAAGTCGACCAGCCGCCAGGACGCGTCGGTCTGCAGCCTGGTGGCACCCGAGGTCCAGTAGGGCGCGTTGTGCGCGATCACCAGCCCGGCGACGACGACGGCGAGCACCCCCGACACGTGCACCGACTCGGCCAGCAGGTAGGCGACGAACGGCGTGGCCAGGGAGATGGTGTTGGACGCGAGCGGATCGCGGCGCAGCCGGCGCAGCGGCCGGACGCCGTAGGCGACGACCAGCCCGGCGGCCACGCCGCCGGCGGCGGCCATCGCGAACGAGCCGAGGGCCGCCCAGGTGGAGAACCCGTCGCCGCGGGCCGAGGTGACCGCGACGGTCAGCAGGGTGAGCGCGGTCGCGTCGTTGAGCAGCCCCTCGCCCTGGATGAGCGTGGTCAGCCGGGGTGGCAGCCCCACCCGGCGGCCGATGGCGAGCGCGGCCACCGGGTCCGGCGGGGCGACGGCGGCGCCCAGGGCGATGCCGGCGGCGAGCGTGGCGCCGGGCACCCACAGCGCGAACCCGGCCCCGATGACCAGCGCGGTGACCAGGACCAGCAGCACCGAGAGGCTGACGACGGTGCGGATGTTGGCGCGGATGGCGATGAGGGAGGAGTCCAGCGCGGCGCTGTAGAGCAGCGGCGGGATGAGGATGCTGAGGACGATGTCGGGGTCGAGCGTGAGGTTCGGTCCGGGCAGCAGCCCGTAGACCAGCCCGGCGACGGTGAGCAGGGCGGCCGCGGGCAGGCCGGTGCGGCCGGCCAGCCAGCGGGCCGCCACGATCACCGCGACCGCGGCCAGGACGAGCAGGAGGACGGTCTCGACGTGCACGTCCGCAGTCTCCCGGACCCCCGGGTCTCGCTCACCCCGACAGCCCGGGCGGCCTTCGTGGCGCCATCGGCCCCCCCGGGGGAGCCATGAGCGCCACGAAGGCCGCCGCTCAGGCGGGGACGGACTCCATCGCCTCGGCGGTCAGGCGGACCGAGCGCAGGCGGGCCTCGGTGGTGGACGCCTGGTGGGCGACGATCAGCTCGTCGGCGTCGGCCAGGCGGGCGAAGTCGGCCAGCGCCTCGCGCACCTCGGCGGGCGTGCCGGCGGCGGTGTGGGTGAGCATCCCGTCGACGTGCCGTCCGGCGCCCGAGGACAGCAGCAGGTCCGCGGCGTCGTCGTCGAGGTCGCGGCCCTGGCCGAAGAGCCCGACGGCCAGCCGGCGGCGCGTGGTCTCCAGCGCCTCGCGGGCCGCCTCGGTGGTGTCCGCGGCGACCGCGTTGACCCCGGCGATGACGTGGGGGGCGCCGAGCTGCTCGGAGGGGCGGAAGTCGCGCCGGTAGGCGGCCACCGCCGGCTCGAGCAGCTGCGGGGCGAAGTGCGAGGCGAAGGCGTAGGGCAGACCGAGGGCGGCGGCGAGACCCGCGCCGAACATCGACGAGCCCAGCACGTACAGCGGCACGTGCGCCCCGCGGCCGGGGACCGCCTGCACGCCGGGCACCCGCGACCTCCCCGTCAGGTAGCCCTGCAGCTCCAGCACGTCCTGGGGGAACCGCTCGGCGGAGGCGGGGTCGCGGCGCAGCGCGTACATGGTGTTCTGGTCCGAGCCGGGCGCGCGGCCCAGGCCGAGGTCGATGCGCCCGGGGTACATCGCCTCGAGGGTGCCGAACTGCTCGGCGATCGTCAGCGGCGAGTGGTTGGGCAGCATGACGCCGCCGGCGCCGAGCCGGATCGTCGAGGTGTGCGCGCCCACGTGCGCGATCAGGACGCTGGTGGCCGACGACGCGATCGACGGCATGTTGTGGTGCTCGGCGTACCAGACCCGCGTGTAGCCGGCCTCCTCCGCGGCCTGCGCCAGGGCGACGCTGGCGGCGATGCTGTTGCCGTACGTCTCCCCCCGGGCGACGGGTGCGAGGTCGAGCACGGACAGCGGGATGCGCATGGAGGAACTCCTGGGTCGCGGGGGTGCGTGGTCGGTGCAACGCGCAACGGTCCTCCGCCCTTCCGGCTCCGGGCGGTCGGCTGCGCGTCACGAGCGACCGGTCCGGCGCGTGACCGGGGCTCCCCGCGGGGAGCCCCGGCCCGGTCAGGCGCTGCGGCTGCGGCGGGTGCGCGCGGGGACCGACTCGACGGACTCGACCGGCGCGTCGGGGCCCTCCACGCCCAGGCGCCGCTCGAAGCCCGGCGGCACGACGAGGTCGTCGCGGGACAGGTCGGCGACGGAGTCGCGGCCCAGGCCGGTGAGCGCGGAGCTGAGGCCGTCGCGCACCAGGTCGAGCACGTTCTCGACGCCGGCCTGCCCGTTGGCGGCCAGGCCCCAGAGGTAGGCGCGGCCGATCATGACCGCCTTCGCGCCCAGCGCGAGGGCCTTGGCGACGTCGGTGCCGCGGCGGATGCCGCCGTCGAGCAGCACCTCGACCTGGTCGCCGACGGCCTCGGCCACCGCCGGCAGCGCGCGGATGGAGGC
Source organism: Geodermatophilus amargosae (assembly GCF_041028265.1). Taxonomy (GTDB): domain Bacteria; phylum Actinomycetota; class Actinomycetes; order Mycobacteriales; family Geodermatophilaceae; genus Geodermatophilus; species Geodermatophilus amargosae_A. Next base: position 7,820 of record NZ_JABGCW010000018.1, on the reverse strand, counting down.
GGGGGTGCCGTCGAGGTTGTTGCCGCCGTGGTTGGAGACGGAGATGGCGGTGACGCCGGCGTCGACGGCCTTCTTCGCGTCGTCGACGCGCATGACGCCCTTGAGCATGAACGGCCCGTCCCACTGCTCGCGCAGCCAGGCGACGTCGTCCCAGCCGGGCATGGGGGAGGCCTGCCACATCCCGTAGGCGCCGAAGAAGGTGGGCGCCTCCTCGCCGGGGGTGGCGACCATGTTGGGGACGGTGAGGTCCGGGATGCGGCCGGTCCTGGCGAAGGCGGCCAGCCAACGCGGGCGCATGAGCACCTGCGGCGCGTAGCGGCGGGCGGCCTCGAAGTCGATCTTCGCGGGGATGAACGGGCTGCCCCAGTCTCGGCCGTAGGCGAAGGACCAGTCGAGGGTGGCGATCATGCCGACGGCGCCGGCGCGCTTGGCCCGGTCCATGCGGGCGAGCATCTCCTCGCGGGTGCCCACCCAGTACATCTGGAAGAAGGTCTGCGGATTGGCCGCGACGACCTCCTCGACCGGCTTGCTGGCGAAGGAGGACAGGCCCATCGCCACGCCGCGGGCGGCCGCCGCGCGGGCGACGGCGACCTCGCCGTCGGGGTGCACGGCCTGCACGCCGGTGGGGCTGATCAGGACCGGCATCGACACGTCCTGGCCCATGACGCGGGTGGCCATCCGGCGCTCGTTGGCCAGGCCCGCGGTGTGCGGCGCGAAGCCCAGTTCCTCGAAGGCCCGGATGTTGTCGTCGACGGTCAGGCCCTTCTCCGACCCGGCCACCAGGGCGCCGTAGACGCCCTTGGGGAGCCGGCGCTTCGCGCGCCGCTGGGCCTCGGCCACCGTCTCGAACCACGCGTTCGCCACGAGCGTCTCCGTTCCTCCGTCCCACCGGGCCGACCCCGGTGGCACTCAGTGCCACCCTAACGGCGGCGTGTGGCGCACACCACCGCCGGGAACGGAGCAGCCCCGCGGCCGGGGGCCGCGGGGCTGTGGGGGAGACGTGCCGGGCGGACCCGGCGGGGTGTTCAGAAGCGGGTGGCCAGCGCGGCGATCTCGTGCGCCGACTCCTGCGTCGGGGCGGTGGCGAAGGCTCGCTGCAGCTCGCGCTCGTCGCGGCGGCGGGCGCGGGCGATGCGGGCGGTGGCCAGGGCGGTGCTCAGGCGGGTCATGTCGGGTCCCTCTCAGGTGGCGCCACGTCCGTGACGGTCCACGGCGGCGGCCACCTCCGGTCGTCGCCGGCGGGCCCGTGCGGGTGCGGCGCCGATCACATCGATCTCGGCTCCGACCTGCTGGGTCTGCATGTCCAACCATCCTCCCGCGTGCGTGGTTCGTCAAGCGAACCCAGCGTGACCTACGCTGCACGCGTGACGGCCGACACACCACCCGCTCCCGACGGTTACGACCGTGCACGCTGCTCGGTCGCCGGCACGCTCGCCGTGGTGGGGGAGAAGTGGAGCCTGCTGGTGCTGCGCGAGGCGTTCCTCGGCGTGCGGCGCTTCGCCGACCTGCAGCGCGCGCTCGGCGCGCCGAAGGCGGTGCTCACCGACCGGCTGAACACGCTGGTGGCCCAGGACCTGCTCGTCCGCGTGCCCTACCGCGACGAGGGCGCCCGTCAGCGCTCCGAGTACCGGCTCACCGAGCGCGGCCGCGACCTCTACCCGGCGGTGGTGGCGCTGATGCAGTGGGGCGACCGGTGGCTGGCCGGCGGCGGTGCCCCGCCGCTGGAGCTCTCGCACCGCGACTGCGGCGCACCGGTGTCGCTGTCCCTGCGCTGCGCCGCCGGGCACGAGGTCGGCGGCCCGCGGGAGGTGGTGGCGACGCCGGCCGGGCAGGACCGGGCCGGGGCGACGGGCGCCACACCCGCGGGCTAGCGTCGGCGCCGCCTGCGCTGCCGCTGCGACCCGGGAGGCCGACCTGCCCACCACCCTGATCCCCGGCGGCGCGAGCGCGCCGGAGCTGTCCGCCCACCTGGCCGTCCCGCCGGTGGGCGAGGGGCCCTGGCCCGGCGTCGTCGTCGTCCACGAGGTCTTCGGCCTCACCGACGACGTCCGCCAGCACGCCGACCGGCTGGCCGCGGCCGGCTACCTCGCCGTCGCGCCGGACCTGTTCACCGCCGGTGGCGCGGTGCGGTGCCTGCGCTCGACGTTCCGGTCGCTCAGCCGCGGCGAGGGCCCGGCCTTCGGCGACCTGGAGGCCGCCCGGCGGTTCCTCGCCGGCCGGGACGACTGCACCGGCCGGATCGGGGTCCTCGGGTTCTGCATGGGCGGGAAGTTCGCGCTGCTGGGCGCCACCCGCGGGTTCGACGTCTCCGCGCCCAACTACGGACCGCTGCCCGCCGACCTCGAGCGGGTGCTCGCCGGCGCCTGCCCGGTGGTGGGCAGCTACGGCCGCCGCGACGTCGCGCTGCGCGGCGCGGCCGGCCGGCTGGACCGCGTGCTCACCGGCCTCGGCGTCGAGCACGACGTGAAGGAGTACCCGGACGCCGGGCACTCGTTCCTCAACCGGCACAACGCCGGGCCCTTCACCGCGCTGGAGGAGGTGGTCGGCGTCGGCTACCACCAGCCGTCGGCCGAGGACGCCTGGGTCCGCATCCTGCGCTTCCTCGACCGGCACCTGCGGAGCGCGGCGTGAGCGGGGGGCCGCTGGCCGGCCTGCGGGTGGTCGAGCTCGGCGGCATCGGGCCGGGGCCGCACGCGGCGATGGTGCTGGCCGACCTGGGTGCCGACGTCGTCCGGGTCGAGCGGCCCTCCGGCGGCCTGTCGCTGGGCGGGGCCGCCCGCGACGTCGTGATGCGCGGCCGGCGTTCGCTCGCCGTCGACGTCAAGACGCCCGAGGGTCGCGACCTGGTGCTGGGCCTGGCCGCGCACGCCGACGTGTTCCTCGACGTCTTCCGCCCCGGCGTGGCCGAGCGGCTGGGCATCGGCCCCGACGCCTGCCTGGAGCGCGCGCCGGGGCTGGTCTACGCGCGGATGACCGGGTGGGGCCAGGACGGGCCGTGGGCCGACCGGGTCGGCCACGACGTCAACTACCTCGGGCTGACCGGCACGCTGGCCGCGCTCGGCCGGCCCGGTGCGGTGCCCCGCCCGCCGCTGAACCTGGTCGCCGACTACGGCGGCGGGTCGATGCTGGTGCTGGTCGGCATCCTCGCCGCGCTGCACGAGCGGTCGCGCTCGGGCCGCGGCCAGGTGGTCGACGCCGCCATGGTCGACGGCGTCGCGCTGATCTCGCAGATGCTGTGGTCGATGCGCGGCATGGGGCTGTGGTCGGACCGGCCGGGCACCAACGTCCTCGACGGCGGCGCGCCCTACTACGACGTCTACGCCTGCGCCGACGGGCGCTTCGTCGCCGTCGGCGCGCTGGAGCCGCAGTTCTACGCGGCGCTGCTGGAGGGGCTCGGGCTGGCCGGGGACGACCTGCCGGCGCAGTCCGACCCGGGCGGCTGGCCGCGGCTGCGGGAGCTGTTCACCGCCGCCTTCGCCGCGCACCCGCGGGAGCACTGGGAGCGCGTCTTCGACGGCACCGACGCCTGCGTCACGCCGGTCCTGACGTCGGACGAGGCCGCCGAGCACCCGCACCTGACCGCCCGCGGCACGCTCGTGGACGTCGACGGCGTCCGCCAGGCCGCCCCGGCGCCGCGGTTCTCCCGCACGCCGGCGCCCCCGCCGGCCCCCGCACCGACCGGCCCGGCCGACGCCGCTGCCGTGCTGGACGAGTGGTCGCGCCCCCGATGACGGGGACGCACGAGCCGCGGTGCGCCGCGGAGGAGGAGGCCCACCAGTGAGCGAGCCCTCAACCGAGTCCGTCCTGGTCGAGCGCCGCGGCGCCGTCCAGGTGATCACCATCAACCGGCCCCAGGCCAAGAACGCCATGGACGGCGCGGTCGCCCGGGGCGTCGCCGCCGCCGTCGACGAGCTCGACGCCTCCGACGACCTGCGCGCCGGGGTGCTCACCGGCGCCGGCGGCACGTTCTCCGCCGGCATGGACCTCAAGGCGTTCCTGCGCGGCGAGCGGCCCTCGATCGAGGGGCGCGGGCTGTGCGGGATCACCCAGACGCCGCCGCGCAAGCCGCTGGTCGCCGCCGTCGAGGGGTGGGCGCTGGCCGGCGGGTTCGAGCTGGTCCTGGCCTGCGACCTCGTCGTCGCCGGGCGGTCGGCGCGCTTCGGCGTGCCCGAGGTGTCCCGCTCGCTGATCGCCGCCGGCGGTGCCGCGCTGTTCCTGCCGCGGCGGGTGCCCTACGCCGTGGCCATGGAGATGCTGCTGACCGGGCAGCCGGTCGACGCCGAGCGGGCCGCGGCCGTCGGGTTGGTCAACCGGGTCGTCGACGACGGCGGGGCGCTCGATGCCGCCGTCGCCCTGGCCGAGGTCATCGCCGCCAACGGCCCGCTGGCGGTCGCGGTGACCAAGCAGATCGCCCGCAGCACCGCCGACTGGACCGCGCAGGAGGCCTGGGCGGAGCAGCAGCCGCTCATCGAGCCGGTGTTCGCCTCCGAGGACGCCCGCGAGGGCGCGACCGCGTTCGCCGAGCGCCGCAAGCCGGTCTGGCGGGGGCGCTAGGAGGCCGGGGCCGGGCCGGTCGTCGTCCGGACGACCAGCCCGGCCGGCAGGGCTGCCGGCGGCGGGCCGGGCCGGCCGGCCAGCAGGTCCAGCAGGGCCTGACCGGCCGCCCGGCCCTTCTCGCGGGTCGGCTGGCGGACGGTGGTGAGGCCGAGCCCGGCGGCGGTCGCGGCGTCGTCGAAGCCGGCCACCGACAGGTCGCCGGGCACCCGCAGGCCCAGCCGCGCCGTCGCCCGCAGTGCCCCCTCGGCGAGCCGGTCGCTCAGGCACAGCAGCGCCGTGGGCCGCGGGTCGGTGGCCAGGACGGCGTCTGCGCCGGCCTCCCCGACCCCGGGCGTGCTGTCGCCGCCGTGGAACACCGGGACCCCCGCCCAGTCGAGCCCGGCGCGCCGTGCGGCGTCGCGGTAGCCGGCCAGCCGGTCACGGGTGACGGCGTACGTGGCGGCCGCCTGCGCCCGCCCGTCCACCAGCCCCGGGGTGATCGGGTCCCGGTACATCCCGAAGGAGACGACGGCCAGCCGCCGGTGCCCGAGGTCGAGCAGGTGCCCGGCCACGGCCGCCGCGGCGGCGCGGTCGTCCACGCCCACCCACGGCGTCCCCGGCGCCCCGAGCGCGGCGAGCCGGTCCGGACGGGGCTGGTCGACGACGACCAGCGGAAGCCCGCGGGCGATCGCGGCCGCCAGCAGCGGGTCGTCGTCGCCGACGGAGGACACGACCAGCCCGTCGACGACGGCGTCGCCGACCGCGGCGAGGCGCCGCGCGGGGTCCGAGGAGCCGGGCACCAGCAGCAGTCCGGAGCCGGCCGGCTCGGCCGCCGACGCGACCCCGGCGAGCAGGGCGACGGCGACCGGGTCGTCGAAGGCGTAGGACAGCCCGTTGTCGTAGGCGACGCCGATCGCGCCGACGCGGCCGCGCCGCAGCCCGGCAGCCAGTGGGTTGGGCCCGGGGTACCCGAGCCGGCGCGCGGTGGCCAGGACCCGCTCGCGCAGCGCGGCGGAGAGCTGGTCGGGCCGGGAGAACGCGTTGGACACCGTCTTGGCCGAGACGCCGACCGCCACGGCCACCTCCTGGAGGGTGCCCGGACGGGGGCGGTCGGGCGGCACGGGACCATCCTCGCGTGCTTCATCGATGAAGAAGGCGGGTAGCCCCCGGAGCATGACGGCGGTGGTCCCGCTCTGCGCGGTGCAGTTCGTCGACGTGCTCGGCACCACGCTGGTGATCGCGGCGTTGCCGACGATGCTGGCCGACCTCGGCGCGCCCGCGTCGGCGGCCACGCCCGTGGTGACCGTCTACGCCGTCCTCTTCGGCGCGCTGCTGGTGCTCGCGGCCCGCCTGGGCGACCGGTTCGGGCACGCACGGGTGCTGTCGGCCGGGCTGGCCGGCTTCGGGGCGGCGTCCCTGGCGGCGGCGGTGGCGCCGTCGGTGGGGGTGCTGGTGGCCGCCCGCGGCGCCCTGGGCGTGGCGGCCGCGCTCTCGGTGCCCACGGCGCTGCGCCTGCTGACCGCCGCGACGCAGGAGGGGCGGGCGCGGAGGCGGGCGCTGGCCGCGTGGAGCGCCACCGGGGCGGCCGCCGGCGCCAGTGGGCTGGTCCTCGGCGGCGTGCTCACCGACCTCGCCGGGTGGCGGGTGCTGTTCTGGATGAACCTGCCGCTGGCGGTGCTGCTCGCGGTCGCCGTGCGCCGGACCGCGCCGCCCACCCCGCGGGAGCGCGGCGGGTCCCTCGACCTGGCCGGCGCGGCGGTGCTCGTCGTCGCCGTGGCGGCGGTCGTGGCCGGCGCGTCGCTGCTCGAGGACGGCGCGCACCGGGTCGCCGGCGCCGGGCTGCTCGTGGGCGGCCTCGCCGTCGCGGCGGCCCTGCCCGCCGTCGAGCGCCGGGCCCGCGACCCGCTGCTGCCGCGGGCCGCCGTCGGGCACCCGGGCCTGCGCCGCGGCGTGCTCGCCTCGGCGGCCAACACCGCGACGACGAGCTCGGCGGTCACCGTGGCCACCCTGCACCTGCAGGGCAGCGAGGGGCTGGGCGCGACGGCCACCGGTCTGGCGCTGCTGCCCTTCAGCGTGTGCGTCGTCATCGGCGCGGCCCTCGCCGCCCGGGTGATGCGGTCGGCCTCGGCACGGATGACCGCCGCGGCCGGCCTGGGCGTCATCGCCGCCGGCACCGCGGTGCTGCTCGGGGCGGGGCTGGGGCCGGCGGTGGTGTCGGCCGGGGTCGCCGTCTCGGGGCTGGGCATCGGGCTGTCCTCGGTGGCCGCCACGTCGCTCGGCACCGACGCCCCCGCGCAGCTGCAGGGGACCGCGGCCGGGGTGCTCAACACGGCCGCCCAGCTCGGCACCGCGCTGGGCGTCGCCGTCGTGCTGCTCGTCGTCCGGGCGAGCGAGGGGACGGCGCTGCCGCTGGCCGGTGCGGGGCTGGGGTGGCTCGCTGCCGCGCTGCTGGCCGCCCTCGCCGCGGCCCTCCTGCTGCGGCGTCCCTCCCGGGCTGCCGTGGCCGCCGGGAGCGCGGGTTAGTGTGCCGGGAACCAGACCTGGTCGAGGGGAGCAGACATGCGTGACGCGGTGATCGTCGAGGCGGTGCGGGCGCCCGTGGGCAAGCGCAACGGTGGGCTGTCGGGGGTGCACCCGGTCGACCTGTCCGCGCACGTCCTCACGTCCCTGGCCGAGCGGGCCGGCGTCGACCCGGCCGAGATCGAGGACGTCATCTGGGGCTGCGTGTCCCAGGTCGGCGAGCAGACGTTCGACATCGCCCGCACCGCCGCGCTGGCCGCGGGCTGGCCGGAGACGGTGACCGGCGTGACCGTGGACCGGCAGTGCGGGTCCTCCCAGCAGTCGGTGCACTTCGCCGCTGCCGGGCTCGTCGCCGGCCACTACGACGTCGTCGTGGCCGGCGGGGTCGAGTCGATGAGCCGGGTGCCCATGGGGACCGCGCGCAAGGACGCCGATCCCTTCGGCAGCCGGTTCGCCGAGCGCTACGCGGGCGCGAAGATCAACCAGGGGCTGGGCGCGGAGACCATCGCCGAGCGCTGGGGCCTGTCCCGCCAGCAGTGCGACGAGTTCTCGGTCGCCTCGCACGAGAAGGCCGCCGCCGCCCGCGCCGAGGGCCGCTTCGACGCCCAGATCGCGCCGGTGACCACGCCCGACGGCACCGTGGTCAGCCAGGACGAGGGCATCCGCGAGTCGACGGTGGAGAAGCTCGGCACCCTGAAGACGGTGTTCAAGCCCGAGGGCGGCGTCATCACCGCCGGCAACTCCTCGCAGATCTCCGACGGCTC
>NZ_JABGCW010000017.1:0-112848 GCF_041028265.1 Geodermatophilus amargosae | reverse complement strand
TGCCGTCCCCGGTCGCGCTGAGCCCCGCGCCGCACCCGTCGCGGAGCCCTCCGGGCCCCACTCGGGCACGACACCGCCCTGCCGGGCGGGTCATCCGGAGGGGGGATCGGCAGGCCCGCGGGCGGCCCGATCACCAGGGACCGGCAGCCTCCCCGGTGTACCGTCGACCGCAACGACGCTGGACCGAGCGCCAGGGTGCCCGCCCGGGTCGCGCGGAGCGTCACCCGGACGATCAGGAGGGTCGACGGGCCAGGCCGGAGCCCCTCCGGCTGCCCGGCATCGGTGTATGGAACGCAAGAAGATCTTCCGCTCCGTGTGGTTCTGGGTCGTGCTCGTCGTCCTGGTGGCCCTCGGTCTGTCCTCCTTCCTCGGTGGCGGCTCCAGTTACGAGCAGGTCAAGACGTCGGTCGCCCTGCAGCAGATCCAGGACGGCAACGTCGAGACGGTCACGATCAACGACAAGGAACAGACCCTCGACCTCGACCTGCGCACGGCCGTCGACGGCAACGACCAGATCACCGCGTCGTACCCGATCGGGGCCTCCGACGACGTCTTCTCCCTGGTCTCCGGGATCGACGGCGACGGGCAGGCCAGCGGTGACGGCGTCGACTTCACGACGAACGTCACGCAGGACAACGTCCTCGTCAGCGTCCTCATCAGCTTCCTGCCGTTCCTGATCCTCCTGCTGCTGCTGTTCTGGCTGTTCAACTCCATGCAGGGCGGCGGCCGCGGCGTCATGGCCTTCGGCAAGTCCAAGGCCAAGCAGATCACCAAGGACACCCCGAAGACGACGTTCGCCGACGTCGCCGGCGCCGACGAGGCCATCGAGGAACTGCAGGAGATCAAGGACTTCCTGGCCAACCCGGTCAAGTTCCAGGCCGTGGGCGCCAAGATCCCGAAGGGCGTGCTGCTGTTCGGCCCGCCCGGGACCGGCAAGACCCTGCTCGCCCGCGCGGTGGCCGGCGAGGCCGGGGTGCCGTTCTTCTCCATCTCCGGCTCGGACTTCGTCGAGATGTTCGTCGGCGTCGGTGCCAGCCGGGTGCGCGACCTGTTCGAGCAGGCCAAGACCAACGCCCCGGCGATCATCTTCGTCGACGAGATCGACGCCGTCGGCCGGCACCGCGGCGCCGGCATGGGCGGCGGCCACGACGAGCGCGAGCAGACGCTCAACCAGATGCTCGTCGAGATGGACGGCTTCGACGTCAAGGGCGGCGTCATCATGATCGCCGCCACCAACCGGCCGGACATCCTCGACCCCGCGCTGCTGCGCCCGGGCCGCTTCGACCGGCAGATCGCCGTCGACCGGCCCGACCTGCAGGGCCGCAAGCAGATCCTCCAGGTGCACGCCAAGGGCAAGCCGCTCGCTCCCGACGTCGACCTCGAGACCGTCGCCCGCCGCACGCCCGGCTTCACCGGCGCGGACCTGGCCAACGTCCTCAACGAGGGCGCTCTGCTCACCGCCCGCCACGGCGGCTCGGTCATCGACGACGCCACGCTCGAGGAGGCGATCGACCGCGTCATCGCCGGCCCCGAGCGCAAGACGCGGGCGATGAGCGAGAAGGAGAAGAAGGTCACCGCCTACCACGAGGGCGGCCACGCCCTGGTGGCGCACGCGCTGCCCAACCTCGACCCCGTGCACAAGGTGACGATCCTGCCGCGCGGCCGCTCGCTCGGGCACACGCTCGTCCTGCCGACCGAGGACAAGTACACCCAGACCCGCTCGGAGATGATCGACACCCTGGCCTACGCCCTCGGCGGGCGCGCGGCCGAGGAACTGGTCTTCCACGAGCCGACGACCGGCGCCGGCAACGACATCGAGAAGGCCACCTCGATGGCCCGCTCGATGGTCACCCAGTACGGCATGAGCGCCAAGCTGGGCGCGGTCAAGTACGGCAGCACCGACTCCGAGCCGTTCCTCGGCCGGGACATGGGCTCGCGGCCGGACTACTCCGAGGCCGTCGCCGCCGACATCGACGCGGAGGTCCGCGCGCTCATCGAGGCCGCGCACGACGAGGCGTGGGAGATCCTGGTGGAGTACCGGGCGGTGCTCGACCAGCTCGTGCTCGAGCTGATGGAGCGCGAGACCCTCTCCCGCGAGGACATGGCCCGCATCTGCGCGCCGGTCACCAAGCGGCCGGCGCTGGCGCCCTACAACGGCTTCGGCAAGCGGACGCCGTCGGACCAGCCGCCGATCCTCACCCCCGCCGAGCTCGCCGCGCAGTCCAACGGCAACGGGCACGGCGCGACCGCCGTCGGCCAGCACGGCGTCGGCAACGGCAACGGCCTGCTCAAGGGCGGCACCAACCCGGTCGGTGACGTCGGCGCCCCTGCCCAGAGATGAGGCCGGTCGCGGAGGGCGAGGTCCGCGCGGACCGGTCGCAGGTCGACACCGCGCGGGCCGAGGCCGCCGTCCGGGAGCTCCTGCTGGCGGTGGGTGAGGACCCGGACCGACCCGGGCTGCGCGACACCCCCGCCCGGGTCGCCCGGGCCTACGCCGAGACCTTCGCCGGCCTGTGGCAGGACCCGGCCGAGGTGCTCGCGACGGGCTTCGACGAGGACCACGACGAGATGGTCCTGGTCAAGGACATCCCGATGTACTCGACCTGCGAGCACCACCTGGTGCCCTTCCACGGCGCCGCGCACGTCGGCTACATCCCCGGTGAGCACGGCCGGGTCACCGGGCTGTCCAAGCTCGCCCGCCTGGTCGACGTCTACGCGCGCCGGCCGCAGGTGCAGGAGCGCATGACCCGGCAGATCGCCGACGCCCTCGACGAGCACCTCGAGCCGCGCGGCGTGATCGTCGTCGTCGAGGCCGAGCACCTGTGCATGGGCATGCGCGGCATCCGCAAGCCCGGCTCGACGACGGTCACCTCGGCGGTCCGCGGCATGTTCCGCGACCACGCGGCCACCCGCGCCGAGGCGATGAGCCTCGTCCTGGGCCGGTGAGCGGGCAGCGCGCCGAGCTGCTGCACCCGGGCCGGTGCGTGGTCATGGGCGTCCTCAACGTCACGCCCGACTCCTTCTCCGACGGCGGCTGCTTCGCCGACACCAGCTCCGCGGTCGCGCACGGCCTGGCGATGACCGCGGCCGGCGCCGACTACGTCGACGTCGGCGGTGAGTCCACCCGCCCCGGCGCCGGCCGCGTCGACGCCGCCGAGGAGCGCCGCCGCGTGGTGCCCGTCGTCCGGGAGCTGACCGCCGCCGGCGTCCGGGTCAGCGTCGACACCACCCGCACCGAGGTCGCCGGAGCGGCGATGGAGGCCGGCGCCGTGCTGGTCAACGACATCAGCGGCGGCCTGGCCGACGGCGGGATGGCCGCGCTGGTCGCCGACGCCGGGGTCCCGTGGGTGCTCATGCACTGGCGTGGCCACAGCCGGGAGATGCACGCCCACGCCCGCTACGACGACGTCGTCGCGGAGGTCTGCGCAGAGCTGTCCGCCCGGGTCGACGCCGCGCTGTCGGCGGGGGTGGACGCCGCCCAGCTGGTCCTCGACCCCGGCCTCGGCTTCGCCAAGCAGGCGGCCCACAACTGGGCGCTGATGGCCGCGCTGCCCCGCGTGGTGTCCCTCGGCCTGCCGGTCCTCGTCGGCGCCTCCCGCAAGTCCTTCCTCGGCCGCCTGCTCGCCGGGCCCGACGGCGCCCTGCGCCCGGCGCCGGAGCGGGACGCCGCCAGCCTGGCCACCACCGTCCTGGCCGCCGAGGCCGGCGCCTGGGGCGTGCGGGTGCACGACGCCGCGGGCTCGGCCGACGCGGTCCGCACGGTGGCCGCCGTCCAGCACGCCCGCGAGGAGGCCCGCCGTGACTGACCGCGCCACCCCCGACCGGATCGCCGTCCGCGGCCTGACCGCGCACGCCCACCACGGCGTCTACGACGTCGAGCGGGAGAACGGCCAGACCTTCTCCGTCGACGCCGTCCTGGAGCTCGACACCGCACCCGCCGCGGCGGGCGACGACCTGATGAAGACGGTGGACTACGCCGAGCTGGCCCAGCGGCTGCACGCCGTCCTCACCGGCGACCCGGTCGACCTGCTCGAGACGCTGTGCCAGCGGCTGGTCGACGTCTGCCTCGCCGACCGGCTGGTCCAGGCCGCCGAGATCACCGTGCACAAGCCGCAGGCCGACCTCGGCGTCCCCGTCGACGACGTCACCGTCACCATCCGGCGGGAACGGGCATGACGCGCGCGGTGCTGTCCCTGGGCGCCAACCTCGGTGACCGCGCCCGCGCCCTGCGCACGGCGGTGCAGGCGCTCCGGGCCGACGGCCTGGTCGCCCGCTCCACGCTGTACGAGACGCCGCCGTGGGGGCCGGTCGACCAGCCGCCGTACCTCAACGCCGTGGTGTTCGTCCGTGGCGACCGCGACGCCGCCGCCTGGCTGGCCCGCGCGCAGGAGCTCGAGCAGGCCGCCGGCCGCACCCGCGAGGTGCGGTGGGGGGCGCGCACCCTCGACGTCGACGTCGTCACGGTGACCACCGACGACGGGACGCCGGTGGTCTCCGACGACCCGGCCCTCACGCTGCCGCACCCCCGGGCGCACGAGCGGGCGTTCGTGCTGGTCCCGTGGCTGTCGCTGGACCCCACCGCCGTGCTGCCCGGGCACGGCCGGGTCGCCGACCTGGTCGCCGCGCTGCCGGCCGACGACGTCGCCGCGGTCGTGACGTGGGAGCACCTTCGGTGAGCGAGCTCGCGAGCTCACGCGGGGCTGCAGGGTGAGGCCGGTGAACCGCCGCGACCTGGTCGTCGTGGCGGCCGGGCTGGCGCTGGCCGCCTGGCTGCTGGTCCGCGCGACCTACGGCAGCCTGCCGCCGCTGCGCTGGTGGCTGCCGCTCCCGCTCGCGGTGCTGGCCGTCGCCGAGGCGCTCGGTGCCCACACGCTGCGCGCCCGCCTGGCCGCCGAGCGGGCCGCCCGGCGCTCGGCCCGCAGCGGGGAGACGGCCCTGACCGCCGACCCGGCCGGGCCGCTGGTACGCCCGGTCGAGCCGATGCTGGTGGCCCGGCTGGCGGTGCTCGCCCAGGCCAGCGCCTTCGTGGGGGCGGCCTTCGTCGGCGTCTGGGCGGGGGTGCTGCTGCACGTCGGGCCGGCGGTCCCCCGGCTCCGGGCGGCCGGCGACGACACGGTGACCGCCGTCGTCGGCGTGCTGTGCGCCGCGGCGCTGACCGCGGCCGCGCTGTGGCTCGAGTCGGTGTGCCGCGTGCCCCCGGAGGAGCGCGACGACCGGCGGCCCGGGGACGGTGCCCGCGCCTGAGGTCCCCGCGCCTGGGTGTCAGCCCCGGACGGGCACCGCGGCGCCGGCGGTCTCCGGGACCGTGCCGTCGACCGAGCGGCGCAGCGCGGCGTGCAGGGACTCCGGCGTCAGCACCCCGAGGAAGACGTCGCCGTCGAGCACCGCCACCCAGCCGGCCTCGTGCTGCAGCATCGTGGAGAAGGCGGTCTTGAGCGTCGCGCCGGCCGGCACCCAGGCCTCCATCCTCCGCGCCGCCGAGCCCACCGTGCCCGCGCCGGAGGCCCGGTCGGCCGACAGCCAGCCGTGCAGCCGGTTGTCGTCGTCGAGGACGACCGCCCACCGGGCGCCGGTGGTCTGCAGCGAGGCCCGGGCGTCGGCCAGGCCGTCGGCCACGTGCACCACCGGCGGGCGCTCGAGGTCGTCGGCGCTGATGCCGGTGACCGCCAGGCGCTTGAGGCCGCGGTCGGCACCGACGAAGTCGGCCACGAACGGGCTGGCCGGGCGACCGAGCAGCTCGGCGGGCGGCGCGAACTGCTCGACCCGGCCGCCGGTGCTCATGACCGCGATCCGGTCACCGATCCGCACGGCCTCCTCGATGTCGTGGGTGACGAAGACGATGGTCTTGCGCACCGTCTCCTGCAGCCGCAGGAACTCCGTCTGCAGCCGCTCGCGGACCACCGGGTCGACGGCGGAGAACGGCTCGTCCATCAGCAGGACGGCGGGGTCGGCCGCCAGTGCCCGCGCCACGCCGGCCCGCTGCCGCTGGCCACCGGAGAGCTGGGCCGGGTAACGCTTCCCGTGGACGGCGGGGTCGAGGCCCACGGTGGACAGCAGCTCGTCGACCCGCTCGCGGGTGCGCCGCTTGTCCCAGCCCAGCAGCCGAGGGACCGTCGCCACGTTGTCCCGGACGGTCTGGTGGGGGAAGAGCCCGACGTTCTGGATGACGTAGCCGATCCGGCGGCGCAGCCGGTCGGGGTCGACGCGGGTGACGTCCTCGCCGTCGAGCAGGATCCGCCCCGTCGTCGGCTCGATCACCCGGTTGATCATCTTCATCGTCGTGGTCTTGCCGCAGCCGGAGGGGCCGACGAGGACCGACAGCTCACCGGCGGCGAAGGTCAGGTCCAGCCGCTCGACGCCGACCGTGCCGTCGGCGTAGGTCTTGCTGACCCCCTCCAGGCCGATCTCCTGTGCAGCGCCCGTGCTGCCCTCCGGACCGCTCGCGGCAGTAGCGTCCACCGGGTGACCTCCCTGGGTACGCGCCCTCTGCTGGACGCGGTGAGCGACCCCGCGGTGGGGCTGCTCGCGGTGGACGAGGCCCCGAACCCGTGGTTCGACCCGTCCTACGTGACCGACAACTGGGACTCCATCCTGACCTACACCGGTGAGCACGTGCGGCTCACCGTGCTCGCGGTGGTCATCGGCGCGCTCATCGCGCTGCCGCTCGCGCTGCTCGCGCGGCGCAGCCGCTACCTGTCGGCGCCGGTCCTGGGCCTGTCCACGATCGTCTACACGATCCCGTCGCTGGCGCTGTTCGCGCTGCTCGTGCCGTTCACGGGGCTGTCGTCGAACACCGTGCTGATCGGCCTGGTCGCGTACTCGCTGGTGATCCTCGTGCGGAACTTCCTCGCCGGCCTGCAGGGCGTCCCCGCCGACGTCCGCGAGGCGGCGCGGGGGATGGGGCTCTCGGCCGCCCAGACGTTCTGGCGGGTGGACCTGCCGCTCGCACTGCCGGCGTTCATGGCCGGGCTGCGGATCGCCACGGTGTCCACGGTGGCGCTGACGACGGTCGGCGTCCTGGTCGGCCACGGCGGCCTGGGACAGCTCATCACCGGCGGGTTCGCGGCGAACTTCTACCGCGCCGAGATCGTCACCGGCGCGGTCGGCTGCGTGCTGCTCGCGCTGCTGGCCGACGTCCTGCTGGCCGGGGCGGAGCGGGTGCTGACCCCCTGGGCGCGGGCGGTGCGGACGTGAACGACTTCTCGCGGGCGATCACCTACCTCAACGACCCGTTCAACTGGAGCCGGCCCAACGGCATCACCGACCTGACGCTGGAGCACGTCGGCATCTCCGCCGTCGCGGTGCTGGCGGCGATGGTCGTGGCGCTGCCGATCGGCGTCGCCCTCGGCACGGCGCGCCGCGGCGCGGGCCTGGTCGTCGTCCTGTCCAACGTCAGCCGGGCCATCCCCACGCTCGCGCTGCTCACCCTGTTCGCCGTCAGCCCGATCGGCTTCGGCAACCGCGCGACGACCATCGCGCTGGCGGTGTTCGCGATCCCGCCGATCCTGACCAACACCTTCGTCGGCTTCCGCGGTGTGGACGCCGAGGTCCGCGAGGCGGCGCGCGGGATGGGCATGAGCCGCGCCCAGGTCCTCGGCCGCGTCGAGCTGCCGCTGGCCCTCCCGCTGGTGACCACCGGCATCCGCACCGCGGCGGTGCAGGTGGTGGCGACGGCGGGACTGGCCGCGCTGGTCGGCGGGGGAGGGCTGGGCCGGCTGATCAACCTCGGCTTCGGCCAGCAGGACTACGGCGTGATGATCGCCGGCGCGATCCTCGTGGCGGGCCTGGCGCTGTTCACCGAGCTGGTGCTGGCGACGCTGTCCTGGCTGGTCACCCCGGGACCCCGGCGGCTGCCGTTCCTGCAGGTCAGGACGACGTCCGGAGCCGGAGCGGTTCCGGAACCCACGGCCAGCGGCGTCCTGCTGTGAGCGGGGTCCCCTCCTGACGGCGACCGTGTAACGACCGCGCAACACATCCGTGCCGCGATTGCCGGGGCAGAAGCCGCAGGGGTTGCATGTGCCGCGCGGGCCACCCCCGCCAGACACGCGTCGCGGCCGCACGCCGCACGGGACACAGAAGGCGGACCACCATGCGCAAGCAGCGCGCTCTCGCACCTCTCCTGCTCACCGGCCTCCTGCTGACCGCCGCCTGTGGCGAGTCCGGCTCGTCGGGGACCGGCGGCTCCTCGGGTACCAGCGGCTCGGCCGCCAGCGGCGACGCCTGCGCCCCCGTGCCGGGCGACCAGTTGGTCGTCCTGGAGGACGACCAGGAGCTGCAGAACGCCGACAACATCGTGCCGGCGATCACCGCGGCCACCGCCGCGGCGAACCCGGCGCTGGTCCCGGCGCTCGACGCGGTCTCCGCCGCGCTGACCACCGAGCAGCTCATCGACATGAACGCCGCCGTCGACCTGCAGCGGCAGAGCGCCGAGGACGTCGCGGCCGCGTGGGTCGAGGACAGCGGCGTCACCGACGGCCTGGAGCAGGGCAGCGGGCCGGTCGTCGTGGGCGCCGGCAACTTCACCGAGTCGACGATCCTGGGGAACATCTACGCGGGGGTGCTGCGGGCCGCGGGCTTCGACGCCTCCGTGCGCGAGGTCGGCAACCGCGACCTGTACCTGCCGGCGCTCATCTCCGGCACCGACCTGCAGGTCTTCCCCGAGTACCTGGCCACCGTGACCGAGGCGCTCAACGCGCAGGTCAACGGCGCCAACCCGACGCCGATCGCCAGTGGTGACGCGCAGGCCACCCGCGACGCGCTGCAGCCGCTGGCCGACCAGGTCGGGCTGACCTTCGGCACGCCGTCGGAGGCCGCCGACCAGAACGCCTTCGCCGTGACGCAGGAGTTCGCCGACCAGCTCGGCGTGACCACGCTCTCCGAGCTTGCCGACGCGTGCGGCGACGGGTCGCTGGTCCTCGGCGGGCCGGCCGAGTGCCCGACCCGGCCGTTCTGCCAGCCGGGCCTCGAGGAGACCTACGGCCTGACGTTCGCCGAGTTCCGCGAGTTCGACGCCGGCGGCCCGGCCACCAAGGCCGCCATCACGCAGGGCGAGGTCTCCCTGGGCCTGGTCTTCAGCTCCGACGGCGCCCTCGCCCGGGGCTGACCGCGCCCCCGGCACGACCGAGCGAGCCCCCGCTCCGGCACGCGACCGTTCCGTGCCGGAGTCGGGGGCTCGCTCAGCGTTACCCTGAGGACCATGCGGACGGGGGGACGGATGCGCGTCGCCGGGCTGCTGGTCGGCTGTGCGGCTGCCGTCGCGGCCACGGCCGTCGTCTTCCTGTCCGACGACCCGCAGGTGCTGCGCGTGGCCGTGGTCGCCGTCGCCTGGGCCTGCCTGGGTGCCGCCTTCGCCGCCGGACGGCGTCCCGAGCCCGAACCCGAGCCGGAGCTGCAGGTCCGCGAGGCGGAGGCCGCGGTGCGCCGCGAGCTCGAGGGCCTGCGCAGCGAGCTGGCCGGGCTGCGCCGGGACCTCACCGGCCTCGACGCCCTGCGCACGGAGGTCGCCGCGGTCGGTGCGCTGCGGGCCGACCTGGCCGAGCTGGCCGGACTCCGCGGCGACCTCGCCGAGCTGGCCGGGTTGCGCGCCGACGTGGGCCGGCTGCGCGCCGAGCTGACCGAGCGGCACGCCGGTGAGGTGCACCACGCGGGCGAGATGCACGTCGAGCGCGTGGTCATGCGGACCCAGTCCGTGCGCGGTGGGCGCGAGCCGCTGGAGCCCGCCACCGCGGCGGCCTGGCACGCCGGCGTCACGCGCGAGCTCGGTGGCTGGCCCGGGACCCCCGAGGCCCCGGCCGTGGTGACCCCGGCGACGGTGGCCGTCCCGGTCGTGTCCCCGGAACCCGAGCCGGTCGCCCGCGTGCTCACCCCGCCCCCGGTCCCCGTGGACGCGGGCGCCCCGCGGCGCCGCCGCACCGACCTGCCGCCGCCGGTCGAGCAGCTGACCGTCGAGCGGCCCACCGTGCACGCCGCCGCCGCGGGCCACGGCGGGTACGCGGCCCCCCTCCCGCAGGACGACGAGGACGCCGGCGCCGCGCGCCTGGCGGAGATCCTCGCCGAGAGCGGGGTCACCCCCGGCGGCCGGCGCCGGCGCTACCGCGAGGAGCGCTAGGCCGGCCCGCGGGACAGCGCGCCGCCGTCGAGCACCAGGGTCTGGCCGGTGACCCAGCCGGCGCCGAGCAGGTAGGCCGCGGCCTCACCGACGTCCTCGGGCTCGCCGAGCCGCCCGGCGGGGTAGGCGCGGGCGGCCTCCTCCTCGCGGCCCTCGTACAGCGCTCCGGCGAAGCGGGTCTTGACCACGGCCGGCGCGACGGCGTTGACCGTCACCTTCGGGCCGAGCTCGACGGCCAGCTGGGTGACCAGGTTGATCAGCGCGGCCTTGCTCACGCCGTAGCCGGCGATGTTCGGCGAGGCCTTGAGCCCGGCCACCGACGCGACGACGAGCACCGAGCCGCCGTGCTCGGCCATCCACGCCCGCCAGGCCTCCTGCACCAGCCCGAGCGTGCCGACGACGTTGGTGTCGAGGATCTTGCGGAAGGCGTCGAGCTCGAGGTCGACCATCGGGCCGTAGACCGGGTTGATCCCCACGTTGCCCACGAGGTGGTCGAGGCGGCCGAAGCGCTCGATCGCGGTGCGCACCGCCTCGGCACGGTGGGCGGGGTCCCCGGCGTTGCCCGGCACGCCGACGGCGACCTCCGGCCCGCCGAGCGCCGTCACGGCCTCCTCGAGCGCCTCCGGCTTGCGGGCGGTGAGCACCACGCGCGCCCCGCGGTCGACCAGGCTGCGGGCGATGGCCAGCCCGATGCCGCGGCTGCCGCCGGTGACCAGTGCGGTGCGTCCCTCGAACGTGCCCACGTCGCGCTCCTGTCGGTGTCGGCCGGCCCCGGCGCCGGTGCCGCCGCACACGGTAGGGCGGGCCCGCACGGCCGCTCCCGGCCCCCTCCCGGGGGAGCGCGTGAGGCACCCCACAGTGCCGCTGCGTTGCAGGGGGCCCCAGGCGGTTCCACACTCGCCTTCGGCGCATCGCCCGCGTGACACATCCCGGTCGCAGCGGACGGCCCGCCGGAACCGCGCACCACCCGCTCCACCCAGCAGGACCAGCACCACCCGGGGCCGCCGGTGTCGTCGGCCCGACCCACCGAGTCCGGTACCCGCCAGGGACTGGAACGAGGAGTGTCCCGATGCCTGCTGCCCGCAGGACCCCCCGCGCTGCCGGGCTCCCGCCCGCCGCCAGCGCCCCCGCCCGGCTCCGGATCGGAGTCGTCGGCGCCGGCCGCGTCGGCGCCGTCCTCGGAGCAGCCCTCGCCGCCGCCGGCCACGACGTGGTCGCCGCCTCCGGCGTCTCCACCGCCTCCGCCGAGCGCGCCGCCCGGCTGCTGCCCGGCACCCCGCTGCTGCCCGCCGACGAGGTGGTCGCCGCCGCCGACCTCGTGGTCCTGGCCGTTCCCGACGACACGCTGCCCGGCCTGGTCGCCGGCCTCGCGGAGACCGGCTCCTGGCGCGCCGGCCAGCTGGCCTTCCACACCTCCGGCGCGCACGGCCTGGCCGCCCTCGCCCCCGCGGAGCAGGCCGGCGTCCTCCCGCTGGCCCTGCACCCGGCCATGACCTTCACCGGCGCCCCCGAGGACGCCGACCGGCTCACCGGCGCCCCGTTCGGCGTCACCAGCCGCCCCGAGCACCGTCCCGTCGCCGAGACCCTGGTCCTGGAGATGGGTGGCGAGCCGTTCTTCGTCGCCGAGACCGACCGGCGGCTCTACCACGCCGCGCTCGTCACCGGCGCCAACCACCTGGTCACCCTGGTCGCCGAGGCCGCCGACCTGCTGCGCCAGGCCGGCGTCGACGCCCCGGCCCGGGTGCTCACCCCGCTGCTGACCGCCGCGCTGGACAACGGCCTGCGCCGCGGCGACCGCGGGCTGACGGGCCCGGTCAGCCGCGGCGACGTCGGCACGGTGGCCGACCACCTCGAGACCCTCACCGACCGGGCGCCGGAGTCGGTGGCCGCCTACGTCGCGATGGCGCAGCGGACCACCGAGCGCGCGCTGGCCGCCGGGCGGCTCAAGCGGCACGAGGGCGCGCCGCTGCTCGACCTGCTCCACGAGGCCCTGCCTCCTGCCCACCCCGCCACCCCGACTGATCCTGCGGGCTCCCGGTGACCACGAGCACCCGACCGGCCGTCGCCGAGACGGCCGCGGAGCTCCGGGACCTGGTCGCCGGGCTGCCCGGGCCGGTGGCGCTGGTCCCCACCATGGGCGCCCTGCACGAGGGGCACCGCGCGCTGGTCCGCGCCGCCCGGGAGCGCGCCGGCAGCGTCGTCGTGTCGGTCTTCGTCAACCCGACGCAGTTCGGCGCCGGCGAGGACCTCGACCGCTATCCGCGCACCTGGGACGCCGACCTCGCCGCGCTCACCGAGGAGGGCGCCGACGTCGTCTTCCACCCGCCGGTCGACGAGGTCTACCCGCCCGGCGCGCTCGGCGTCACCGTCGACCCCGGCCCGCTCGGCAGCGTGCTGGAGGGGGCGGTGCGCCCGGGGCACTTCGCCGGCGTGCTGACCGTCGTCGCGAAGCTGTTCGGCCTGGCCCGGCCCGACCTCGCGCTCTTCGGCGAGAAGGACTACCAGCAGCTGACGCTGGTCCGGGCGATGGTGCGCGAGCTGGCCCTGCCGGTGGAGGTCGTCGGCGTGCCCACCGTCCGTGAGGACGACGGGATGGCCCTGTCCAGCCGCAACCGCTACCTGGCGCCGGAAGAGCGGACCCGCGCCGCGGCGTTGAACCGGGCGCTGCGAGCCGGGGCGGAGGCCGGCCCGCAGGGCACCGGCGCCGTCCTCGCCGCCGCCCGGGAGGTGCTGGCCGGCGCGCCCGAGCTGGTGCCCGACTACCTCGAGCTCACCGACCCCGACCTGGGTCCCGCGCCGGCGGCCGGCCCCGCCCGGCTCCTGCTGGCCGCCCGCGCCGGCAGCACCCGACTCCTCGACAACGTCCCCGTCACCCTGGGAGAGCCCCGATGATGCGCACGATGCTCAAGTCCAAGATCCACCGGGCGACGGTGACCCAGGCCGACCTGCACTACGTCGGCTCGGTGACGATCGACGAGGACCTGCTCGACGCCGCCGACCTCATCCCCGGCGAGCAGGTGGCGATCGTGGACGTGACCAACGGCGCCCGGCTGGAGACCTACGTCATCCCCGGCGAACGCGGCAGCGGCGTCATCGGCATCAACGGCGCCGCCGCGCACCTGGTGCACCCCGGCGACCTGGTCATCCTCATCAGCTACGGCCTGATGGACGAGACCGAGGCCAAGTCCCACATCCCGAAGGTCGTGCACGTCGACGGCGCCAACCGGGTCGTCGAGCTGGGCGGCGACCCCTCGGCGCCGGTGCCCGGGGCGACCGACCAGCGGCGCAGCGACCTCGGCGTCCCCGTCCGGTGACGACGCTGGCGCCCGTCGTCGGCCTGCCCACGCGGCTGGCCGCCCCGGCGCCCGGGTGGGAGCTGTCGGCCGACGTCTGCGTCGTCGGCTCCGGCGTCGCGGGCCTGTGCGTCGCGCTGCACGCGCGGGCGGCGGGGCTGTCGGTCGCCGTCGTCACCAAGGTCCGGGTCGACGACGGCTCGACCCGCTGGGCGCAGGGCGGCATCGCCGCCGTGCTCGACCCCGCCGACACCCCGGAGGCGCACGCGCGCGACACCGAGGTCGCCGGCGTCGGGCTCTGCGAGCCCGACGCGGTCTCCGCGCTGGTGACCGAGGGGCCGGCGCGGCTGCACCAGCTCATCGACTGGGGCGCGGCCTTCGACCGCGACCCGTCGGGCCGGCTGCTGCTCACCCGCGAGGGCGGGCACTCCGCCGACCGGATCGTGCACGCCGGCGGCGACGCCACCGGCTCGGAGGTGCAGCGCGCGCTGCACGCCGCCGTCCGCAGCGACCCCGGCATCACGCTCGTCGAACACGCGATGGTGCTCGACCTGCTCGCCGACGACGCCGGCCGCGCCGCCGGCGTCACCCTGCACGTCCTGGGCGAGGGCACCGAGGACGGCGTCGGCGCGGTCCGCGCCCGCGCGGTCGTGCTGGCCACCGGCGGGATGGGGCAGGTCTACGCCGCGACGACGAACCCGCCGGTGTCCACCGGCGACGGCGTGGCCCTGGGCCTGCGCGCCGGCGCCGTGGCCACCGACCTGGAGTTCGTCCAGTTCCACCCGACGTCGCTCTACCTCGGCCCGGACGCCCGCGGGCAGCAGCCGCTGGTCAGCGAGGCGCTGCGCGGCGAGGGCGCGGTGCTCCGCGACGACGCGGGGGAGCGGTTCATGGTCGGCGTCCACCCGCTGGCCGAGCTCGCGCCGCGCGACGTCGTGGCCAAGGCGATCACCCGCGTGCAGCTGCGCGACGGCGTGGACCACGTCTGGCTCGACGCCCGGTCGATCCCGGGGATCGAGCACCGCTTCCCGACGATCGTGGCCAGCTGCCGGGCGACCGGCGTCGACCCGGCCACCGACCTGGTGCCGGTCACGCCCGCCGCGCACTACGCCTCCGGCGGCCTGGTCACCGACCTCGCCGGGCGGACCACCGTCCCCGGCCTGTACGCCTGCGGGGAGGTGGCGTGCACCGGCGTGCACGGCGCCAACCGGCTGGCGTCGAACTCGCTGCTCGAGGGCCTGGTCTTCGCCGCCCGCATCGGCGACGAGCTCGCCCGGTCCCTGCCGCCGGCGATGCCGGCGCGCGCGGCCGTCGCCGGGACCTCCGGGCTGCTCGACCCGGCCGGGCGGCGAGCGGTCACCGAGACCATGTCCGGCCGGGTGGCCGCGCTGCGGTCGGGCACCGGCCTGGCCGAGGCCACCGCGCAGCTGCGCGCGCTCGCCGCCGGGCTGGCCGACGGCCCCGGCGCCGCGCCGGGCGTGGCGAGCTGGGAGGCCACCGACCTGCTCACCGTCGCCAGCGCCCTCACCGCCGCCGCCACCGCCCGCCGGGAGACCCGCGGCTGCCACTGGCGCGAGGACCACCCCGACACCGAGGCCGACTGGCGGGTGCACCTCGACGTCCGGCTCGACGCCGACGGCGCGCTGTGCCTGGACCGGCGCCCCGTGGGCACGCCGGCGGTGCCGCCGTGGTGAGCCGGGACGCGGTGGACCCGCGGTCGCTGGAGGGCACCGGGCTGTCGGAGGGCTGGGTCGAGGACCTGGTCGAGCGCACGCTGGCCGAGGACCTCGCCGGCGGTGCGGTGCTGCCCAGCGCTCCGGACCTGGCCGTCGCGCTCGACGTCACCAGCGCCGCCACCGTGCCGCCGGCGCAGTACGGCACCGCCGACCTCGTCGCCCGCGCCGACGGCGTCGCCGCCGGCCTGCCGGTGGCCGCGCGCGTGTTCACCCGGCTGGCCCCCGGCGCCACCCTCACCGCGGGCGCGGCCGACGGCGACCGGGTGCGCCGCGGCGACGTGCTGCTGTCGATCCGCGGGCCGGTGCGGGCGCTGCTGGCCGCCGAGCGCAGCGCGCTGAACATCGCCAGCCGGGCCAGCGGCATCGCCACCGCCACCCGCGCCTGGGTCGACGCCGTCGAGGGCACCGGCGCCGCCGTCCTGGACACCCGGAAGACCACCCCGGGCCTGCGGCCGCTGGAGAAGTACGCCGTGCGCTGCGGCGGTGGGTCGAACAAGCGGATGGGCCTCTACGACGTCGCGATGGTGAAGGACAACCACGTCGCCGCCGCGGGCTCGGTGGCCGCCGCCGTCGCCGCCGTGCGCGAGCGAGCGCCGCGGGTGCCGGTGCAGGTGGAGGCCGACACCCCCGCGCAGGCGCTGGAGGCGGTCGAGGCCGGCGCGGACTTCCTGCTGCTGGACAACATGGGCACCGCGACGCTGCGCGAGGTGGTGGCGCTCGTGGGCGGCCGCGCGGAGCTGGAGGCCACCGGCGGGCTGACCCTCGCCGTCGCCCGCGAGGTCGCGGGGACCGGCGTGGACTTCCTCTCCGTCGGCGCGCTCACGCACTCCTCGCCGATCCTCGACCTCGCGCTCGACCTGCGGAGCTGAGCCCGGTGCTGCTCACCGTCGACGTCGGCAACAGCCAGACCGTGCTCGCCACCTTCGACGGCGCGCAGCGGGTCGGGTGCTGGCGCGTGACGACGCACCCGCGGGCCACCTCCGACGAGCTGCGGATGCTGTGGCGCGGGCTGCTGCGCGACACCGAGGTCACCGGCGTGGCCGCCTGCTCCACCGTGCCGGCGCTGCTGCCCGCACTGCGCCGGCTGCTGGACTCCCTCGAGGTCCCGGTCGTCCTCATCGGCCCCGGCGTGCGCACCGGCGTCCCCCTGCACGTGGACAACCCGCGCGAGGTCGGCGCCGACCGCGTGGTCACCGCGCTGGCCGCCCACGAGCTGTTCGGCCGCACCCCCGACGGCGGCGGCCGGCCGGTCGTCGTCGTCGACTTCGGCACCTCCACCAACGTCGACGCCGTCGGCCCGGACGGGCAGTTCCTCGGCGGCGCGCTGGCGCCCGGCCTCGAGGTGAGCCTGGAGGCCCTGGCCACCCGCGCGGCCCAGCTGCGGTCGGTGGAGCTCACCGTCCCCTCGCAGGCCATCGGCAAGAACACCGTCGCCGCGCTGCAGTCCGGGGTGGTGCTCGGCTTCGCCGGCCTGGTCGACGGGCTGGTCGGCCGGATCGCCGGCGAGCTCGTGGCGCAGTTCGGCGACCCGCCGGTCGTCGTCGCCACCGGGGGACTGGCGCCGCTGGTGGCCGACAGCTGCCGGACCATCGGCGAGCGCGAGCCCGACCTGACGGTGCACGGCCTGCGGCTGGCCTTCGAGCGGCAGCAGGCCCCCGGCCGCCGGTAGTGCGCCGGAGGTGGTGCGGCCCACGGCCGTAGGCTCGGGCGCCGTGACCGACGAACCCCCGGGCTCCCCGGACGACGAGCTCCCCGAACAGCTCCGGGTCCGCCGCGCCAAGCTCGACCGCCTCCGCGAGACCGGCGCCGACCCCTATCCGGTCACGCTGGAGCGCACCACCGCGCTGGCCGACGTCCGCGCCGACCACCCCGACCTGCCGCCGGACACCATGACCGGCGGGAAGGTCGGCGTCACCGGCCGGGTGATCTTCAGCCGCAACACCGGCAAGCTCTGCTTCGCCACGCTGCGCGAGGGCGACGCCGAGCTGCAGGTCATGCTCTCCCGCGACCGGGTGGGCGAGGAGGCCCTGGCCGCGTGGAAGGCCGACGTCGACCTCGGCGACCACGTCCTCGTCACCGGCGAGGTGGGCACCTCCCGCCGCGGCGAGCTGTCGGTCTTCGCCGACTCCTGGCAGATGGCGGCCAAGGCGCTGCGGCCGCTGCCGGTGGCGCACAAGCCGATGAGCGAGGAGCTGCGGGTCCGCCGGCGCTACGTCGACCTCATCGTCCGCGACGAGGCGCGCCGCACGGTGCGGCAGCGGGCCCAGGTGACGACGGCGCTGCGCGCCGGGCTCACCGGCCGCGGGTTCCTCGAGGTCGAGACGCCGATGCTGCAGACCGTGCACGGCGGCGCGGCGGCGCGGCCGTTCCGCACGCACATGAACGCCTTCGACCTCGACCTGTACCTGCGCATCGCACCCGAGCTGTTCCTCAAGCGGTGCATCGTCGGCGGGCTGGAGAAGGTCTTCGAGATCAACCGCAACTTCCGCAACGAGGGCGCCGACAGCTCGCACTCACCGGAGTTCGCGATGCTCGAGTTCTACGAGGCCTGGTCGGACTACCAGGGGATGGCGCGCACCACCCGGGAACTGGTCCAGGAGTGCTGCGCGGCCCTGTTCGGCGACCACGTCGCCCGCCACCACGACGGCACCGAGGTCGACCTGTCGGGGGAGTGGCCGCAGGTGCCGCTGTACACGCTGGTCTCCGACGCCGTCGGTGAGGAGGTCACCCCCGGGACGCCGGTCGAGCGGCTGCGGGAGCTGGCCGCGCGCCACGACGTCGGCGTCGACCCGGCGTGGCTGCCCGGGAAGGTCGTCGAGGAGTTGTTCGAGGCGCTGGTGCAGGACTCGCTGCAGGCGCCGACGTTCGTCGTCGACTACCCGGTCGACACCTCGCCGCTGACCCGCGCCCACCGGTCCACTCCGGGTCTGGCGGAGAAGTGGGACCTCTACATCGGCGGGCTGGAGCGCGGCACCGGGTACTCGGAGCTCGTCGACCCGGTGGTGCAGCGCGAGCGGTTCACCCAGCAGGCGCTGCTGGCGGCGGCCGGCGACCCCGAGGCGATGGTCCTCGACGAGGACTTCCTCGAGGCGCTCGAGTACGGGATGCCGCCCAGTGGCGGCGTCGGCATGGGCATCGACCGGCTCATGATGACGCTGACCGGTCTCGGCATCAGAGAGACGATCCTGTTCCCTTTGGTGCGTCCCATTTCCTGAAACACGGCGAGCCGTTGTCGCCGATTCCTCCCCGGAATGGGCGACCCACCGTCCCGTCTCTCCGTCGGGCGGCGATTCTGTGGTGGAATGTGCACGTCGTCCATCAGAACGGCATTGTTCGTACGGCCACGGGGGCCGATAGGGAGTGAGGAAGACAGAATGGCGCGCAAGGTCCAGGTGATCCTGAGTGACGACCTCGACGAGGAGGTCCCCGCCGACGAGACGGTGAGTTTCTCGCTCGACGGGACCAGCTACGAGATCGACCTGTCCGACAAGAACGCGAAGGAACTGCGCGACGCCTTCTCCCGTTACGTGCAGGCCGCCCGCAAGGTCGGCCGTGGCGGAGGCCGCGCCTCCGGTGCCGGCAAGTCCCGCGCCACCGGCGGCGGCGGGCGGATGGACCGCGAGCAGGCCGGCGCGATCCGCGACTGGGCCCGCAAGAACGGCCACAACGTCAGCGACCGCGGGCGCATCCCGGCCAGCGTCGTCGACGCCTACGAGGCCGCCCACTGACCTGAGGGTCCCCTCGCCCCCCACCCCTCGCTCCGCTCGGGGTGGGCCCCTGCGAGGGGGCCGTCCACCACGCCGACGCAGTCGGCGGTCGGCCCGCGTGGCGGGGGCGCGCAGCGTCCCCTCCCGCGGGCCGACGGGTTTCGGCTCCACGCGAGGTGACCCGGCACGTGGCCGGGGTGGAGGCGGGAGGCTGGCCCTGCCGGTGGCGCCGTCCGCTGTCGGCGTAACGGGATCGGAACACCGCCCGTCCACCATCGGTTGGACGGGACAGCCACCCACCGCACCGCCGGCCGACACCGACGGGACGGCGTGGTCCGTGACTACAGTGGAAAGACCGGTGCCCCAGCGCGCCGACGGACGTCGGGTGCTCCTCCCCACGAACGGGGAGGGCAGTGCCGGACCAGCCGGTCAGAGGAGAAGCAGCAGATGTTCGAACGGTTCACCGACCGAGCCCGACGGGTGGTCGTCCTGGCGCAGGAAGAGGCCAGGATGCTCAACCACAACTACATCGGCACCGAGCACATCCTCCTGGGCCTGATCCACGAGGGTGAGGGCGTCGCTGCCAAGGCCCTCGAGTCGCTCGGCATCTCGCTCGAGGGTGTCCGCCAGCAGGTCGAGGAGATCATCGGCCAGGGCCAGCAGGCCCCGTCCGGCCACATCCCCTTCACGCCGCGGGCGAAGAAGGTGCTCGAGCTGTCGCTGCGCGAGGCGTTGCAGCTCGGCCACAACTACATCGGCACCGAGCACATCCTGCTCGGCCTGATCCGCGAGGGCGAGGGCGTCGCCGCCCAGGTCCTCGTGAAGCTGGGCGCCGACCTCAACCGCGTCCGCCAGCAGGTCATCCAGCTGCTCTCCGGCTACCAGGGCAAGGAGCCGGCCGCGGCCGGCGGGCCCTCGGAGGGCACGCCGTCGACCTCGCTCGTGCTCGACCAGTTCGGCCGCAACCTCACCCAGGCCGCGCGCGACTCCAAGCTCGACCCGGTCATCGGGCGGGCCAAGGAGATCGAGCGGGTCATGCAGGTGCTCTCGCGGCGGACCAAGAACAACCCCGTCCTCATCGGCGAGCCCGGCGTCGGCAAGACCGCCGTCGTCGAGGGCCTGGCCCAGGCGATCGTCAAGGGCGAGGTCCCCGAGACGCTGAAGGACAAGCAGCTCTACACCCTCGACCTGGGCGCCCTCGTCGCCGGGTCGCGCTACCGCGGCGACTTCGAGGAGCGCCTCAAGAAGGTGCTCAAGGAGATCCGCACCCGCGGCGACATCATCCTGTTCATCGACGAGATCCACACCCTCGTCGGTGCCGGTGCCGCCGAGGGCGCGATCGACGCCGCCAGCATCCTCAAGCCGATGCTGGCCCGCGGTGAGCTGCAGACCATCGGTGCCACCACGCTCGACGAGTACCGCAAGCACCTGGAGAAGGACGCCGCGCTCGAGCGCCGCTTCCAGCCGATCCAGGTGGGCGAGCCGACGCTCACCCACACGATCGAGATCCTCAAGGGCCTGCGCGACCGCTACGAGGCGCACCACCGGATCAGCATCACCGACGGCGCCCTGGTCGCCGCCGCGACGCTGGCCGACCGCTACATCTCCGACCGCTTCCTGCCCGACAAGGCGATCGACCTGATCGACGAGGCCGGCGCCCGGATGCGGATCAAGCGGATGACCGCGCCCCCGGACCTGCGCGAGTTCGACGAGCGCATCGCCGGCATCCGCCGCGAGAAGGAGTCGGCGATCGACGCGCAGGACTTCGAGAAGGCCGCGTCGCTGCGCGACAAGGAGAAGACCCTCCTGGCCGAGAAGGCCGAGCGGGAGAAGGCGTGGAAGGCCGGCGACATGGACGTCGTCGCCGAGGTCGACGACGAGCAGATCGCCGAGGTGCTGGCCAACTGGACCGGCATCCCCGTCTTCAAGCTCACCGAGGAGGAGACGACCCGTCTGCTCCGGATGGAGGACGAGCTCCACAAGCGGATCATCGGCCAGGAAGAGGCCATCAAGAGCGTCAGCCAGGCGATCCGGCGCACCCGCGCGGGCCTCAAGGACCCGCGCCGCCCCGGTGGCTCGTTCATCTTCGCCGGCCCCTCGGGTGTCGGTAAGACCGAGCTGGCCAAGGCGCTCGCGCAGTTCCTGTTCGGTGAGGACGACGCCCTCATCCAGATCGACATGGGCGAGTTCCACGACCGGTTCACCGTGTCGCGGCTCGTCGGTGCCCCTCCCGGCTACGTCGGTTACGACGAGGGTGGCCAGCTGACCGAGAAGGTGCGGCGCAAGCCGTTCTCGGTGGTCCTCTTCGACGAGATCGAGAAGGCGCACGCGGACGTGTTCAACACGCTCCTGCAGGTGCTGGAGGACGGCCGGCTCACCGACGGTCAGGGCCGGATCGTGGACTTCAAGAACACGATCCTGATCCTCACCACCAACCTCGGTACGCGGGACATCTCCAAGGCCGTGGGTCTGGGCTTCCAGGTCGGCAACGACACCCAGTCGAACTACGAGCGGATGAAGCTCAAGGTCAACGAGGAGCTCAAGCAGCACTTCCGGCCGGAGTTCCTCAACCGCATCGACGACATCGTCGTGTTCCACCAGCTGACCGAGGACGAGATCATCGAGATCGTCGACCTCATGGTCGCCCGCGTCGAGGGCCAGCTGGCGAACAAGGACATGGCGCTGGAGATCACGACGGAGGCCAAGAAGCTCCTGGCCCACCGCGGGTTCGACCCGGTGCTGGGTGCCCGGCCGCTGCGCCGGACCATCCAGCGCGAGATCGAGGACGCGCTGTCGGAGAAGATCCTCTACGGCGAGCTGACCGCCGGTCAGATCATCGTGGTCGACGTCGAGGGCGAGGGCCCCACCGCGAAGTTCACCTTCCGCGGCGAGGCCAAGCCGATCGACCTGCCCGACACGCCGCCGGTGGCCCTGGCCGTCGGCGACGACGAGGACGGCGACGGGCGCACCAGCCTGAAGAAGGCCGAGTGACCTGGTAGCACTCCCGACGAGGGCCGTCCCCCGCACCGCGGGGGGCGGCCCTCGCCGCGTTCCGGGCCGCGCCGGCGCTCAGGCCGGCAGGGTGAACCGGCCGTCGGGGGTCTGCTCGACCAGCCCGTCGGCCAGCAGCGAGTCCAGGCACCGCGAGCGCTGCACGGCGTCGTCCCAGGCGCCGTCCAGCGCGGACGCCGCCACGGGGCCCTCGGCGGTCCGCAGCACGTCCAGCAGCCGCCCGCGCACCTGGCGGTCGGTGCCGGCGAAGCGCTGCACCCGGCGGGCCGGGCCGTCGTGCGCCGGGGACCCGGCCAGCCGCCAGGCGCAACGGTCCCGCACCGGGCAGACGGCGCACCGCGGGGTGCGGGCCACGCAGACCAGCGCACCGAGCTCCATCGCCGCCACCGAGAACCGGCACGCCTGCTCCCGGCCGGCCGGTGCCAGCGCCGCGACGTCGGCCAGGTCGGAGGCCCGGGCGTTCCCGGCCTCCGCGCGGCCGTGCACGAGCCGGGCCACCACCCGCCGCACGTTGGTGTCCACGACCGGTTGGGGCGTCCCGTGGCCGAAGCAGGCGACGGCCCGGGCGGTGTAGGTGCCGACGCCCGGCAGCGCCTCCAGGGCCGCCACGTCGACAGGGACGGCACCGCCGTGCCGCTCGGTGAGCGCGACGGCGGTCTCGCGCAGCCGCAGCGCCCGCCGCGGGTACCCGAGCTTCCCCCACGCGCGGATGACCTCGGCCGGCGAGGCCGCGGCGAGGTCGGCCGGCGCCGGCCACCGGGCCATCCAGTCGACCCACACCGGCTCCACGCGCGCCACCGGTGTCTGCTGCAGCATCACCTCGCTGACGAGCACCGCCCACGGGTCCACGCCGGGCCTGCGCCAGGGCAGGTCGCGGGCGGCGGTGTCGTACCAGTCGACGAGGGCGTCCCCCAGTCCGGGCGTGCTGCTCACGGGGGTCGAGTGTGCCCGGCCCGGACGACGGCGTGCCCCCTCGGGACGGCTCGGAGGTGCGGACTACGGTCGCCTTCGTGCTGCACCCGGTCGGGCCCCTGCCGGCCGCCGTCTACTGGAGACGGCGGCTGCTGGTCCTCGCGCTGCTGGTGGCCGTCCTCGGGGGCGGCAGCTGGCTCGGGGTGGCGCTGCTGACCGGCTCGGAGGGCGCCGCGTCGGCCGCCGGGACCTCCGAGGCCGCCTCGTCGTCGTCCGCGGAGCCCCCCGCCCTCGACCGCGTGGTCCCGTCGCTGGCCGGCGTCCTGACCCCCACGCCACCGCCCACCGCGGCACCGGCCGAGCCCGCGGCCCCCGCCGCCCCGGCTGCCCCGGTGCAGGAGGCCGGGGCGCCCTGTTCCGACGACGTCGTCGCGCTGGAGGTCCGCACGCCGGGCACCGTCGCCGCGGGGTCCGCGCCGACGTTCGAGCTGGTCGTCACCAACACCGCGGCGGTGCCGTGCACGCGGGTGCTGGACGCCCAGCTGCAGGAGATGGTGCTGCTCGACGCGGCGGGCGCGCGGGTGTGGGGCAGCAACGACTGCCAGCCCGAGACGAGCGCCGACACGCGCACGCTGGCGCCCGGCGAGCAGGTGGTGTTCCCCCTGACGTGGAGCGGCCTGACCAGCGAGCCGAGCTGCACCGTGCCGCGGGTGGCGGTGGCACCGGGTCAGTACGTGCTGCGGGCCCGGCTGGACGCGAAGACCAGTCCCGACGCCGTGCTCGCCATCGTCTGACCGGCCCCGTCCCGAGGAGGACGGGGTCTGCTCAGCTGTAGCGGTCGAGGATCGAGGTCTCGGCCAGCCGGGACAGGCCCTCGCGGATGCCCCGTGCGCGGGCCTCACCCACGCCCTCGACGGCGAGCAGGTCCTCGATGGTGGCCGCCAGCAGCTTCTGCAGGCCGCCGAAGTGGTCGACCAGGCGGTCGATGATCGCGGCGGGCAGGCGCGGCACCCGTGCCAGCAGCCGGTAGCCGCGCGGGCTGACGGGGGAGTCCAGCGCGTCGGCCGACGTGGGCAGGCCGTAGCAGCGGGCGACGGCGGACAGGTCGAGCAGCTCGGTGGCCGACAGCGTGCGCAGGTCGGTGAGCACGTCCTCGATGGTGCGCGGCCGGCGGGTGCCCGCGGCGGGCAGGTAGTCGCGCACCAGCAGCGCGCGGTCCTCCTCGACGCCGGCGAGCATCTCGTCGAGCTGCAGCGCCAGCAGCCGGCCGTCGGTGCCCAGCTCGACGACGAAGCCCTCGATCTCGTCGGCGATGCGGCGCACCATCTCCAGCCGCTGGCTGACGCTCACCGCGTCGCGGACGGTGACGAGGTCCTCGATCTCCAGCGCCGACAGGGTGCTGGCGACCTCGTCGAGGCGCAGCTTGTAGCGCTCCAGGGCGGCCAGGGCCTGGTTGGCGCGGGCGAGGATCGTCGTCGGGTGCTCGAGCGTGTAGCGCCGGCCGGCGACGTAGACGCTGATGATGTGCATCGACTGGCTGACCGAGATGACCGGGAACCCGCTCTGCACGGCCACCCGCTCGGCGGTCCGGTGCCGGGTGCCCGACTCCTCGGTGGGCACCGTCGGGTCGGGCATGAGGTGCACGCCGGCCCGCACGATGCGCAGCCCGTCGGAGGACAGGATGACCGCGCCGTCCATCTTGGCCAGCTCGCGCAGCCGCGTCGCCGACAGCGCGACGTCGAGGGCGAAGCCGCCGGTGCAGATGGACTCCACGACCCGGTCGTAGCCGAGCACGATCAGCGCGCCGGTGCGGCCGGCCAGGATGCGCTCCAGGCCGTCGCGCAGCGCGGTCCCCGGGGCGATGCGGCCGAGGAGTTCGCGCAGGGCGACCTCGGAGTCCACAGCGGGGGGCACGGGCGCTCCTGACGTCGTCGTGGTACGGCGGCTGAGTCTACGTGGCACGACGGCCGCCCGGTCGCGAGCGGGGGGTGGGAGGAGCGGGGACCCCGCTCACCCGGGGAAGAGCCCGGCCAGCGCGGCGCCGAGGTCGGGGACCTCCATGAGCCGGATGCCCGGCGGGGCCTGGCCGGCGTCCGGCGGCACCAGCGCGAGCCGGTAGCCCTGGCGGGCCGCCTCGGCCAGCCGCCGGCCGGTGCCGCCGACCCGCCGGATCTCGCCGGACAGCCCGACCTCGCCGAGCGCGACCATGCCCTCGGGCAGCGGGGTGTCCTTGGACGCCGAGGCGATGGCCAGCGCGAGCGCGAGGTCGGCCGCGGGCTCGGCGATCTTCACGCCGCCGACCGAGGCGGCGAAGACGTCCGCGTCGGCCAGGCGGACGCCGCCCCGCCGCTCGACGACGGCGTTGACCATCGCCACCCGCTGCGAGTCCAGCCCGCTGACCGCCCGGCGCGGGGAGCCGCCGCCGGCGCTCGTGGCCACCAGCGCCTGCACCTCGGCGAGCAGCGGCCGGCTGCCCTCCATGGTCACGGTGACGCAACTGCCGGGCACCGAGGCGGTGCGGCGGGACACGAACAGGTGCGAGGGGTCGGGGACCCCGACCACGCCGCCGTCGCCGATCTCGAAGCAGCCGATCTCGTCGGCCGGGCCGAAGCGGTTCTTCGTGGCCCGCACCAGGCGCAGCGTGGAGTGCCGCTCGCCGTCGAAGGACACGACGACGTCGACGAGGTGCTCCAGCGCGCGGGGGCCGGCGATGGCGCCGTCCTTGGTGACGTGCCCGACGAGGATCGTGGTCATCCCGCGGGACTTGGCGACGGCGGCCAGTGCCGTGGCGACCGCGCGGACCTGGCTGGCGCCGCCGTCGGTGCCGTCGACGGCGGGGGAGCGCACGGTCTGCACGCTGTCGAGGACCAGCAGCGAGGGCCCCACCTGCTCGACGTGGGCGAGGACGGCCGACAGCTCGGTCTCGGCGGCCAGGTACAGCCGGGGGTGCAGCGCGTCGATCCGCTCGGCGCGCAGCCGGACCTGCGCGGCGGACTCCTCGCCGGAGACCACGAGCGTGGGGCCGTTGGCCGCGGCGACCCGGTGGGCGACCTCGAGCAGCAGCGTGGACTTGCCCACCCCGGGCTCGCCGGCCACCAGCACGACGGCGCCGGGGACCAGGCCGCCGCCGAGGACACGGTCGAACTCGGCGATCCCGGTGGGGACCGCGCGGGCGCCGGCGAGCTCGACCTGGGCGATCGGGCGGGCCGGTGCGGTGACCGGCCCCGCGGCGACCGCGCGCAGGGCCGGCGCCGGGGCGCTGACCTCCAGCAGGGTGCCCCAGGCCTGGCACTCCGGGCACTTGCCCATCCACTTCGCCGACGCGTAGCCGCACTCGGTGCAGCGGTGGGCGGGGCGGGCGGACTTCACTCCGGAGGGGGGCACGCCGCCACGGTAGGTGCGGCCACCGACACTCCCGGGGGAGGCGCGGGCAGGAGGGGCGCAGGGGGCTGCCGGGGCGTCACTCCGCCTCGGTGTCCTCCTCGCTCTCCGGGTTCTCCTGCTCGGTGCCCTCCTCGAAGTCGAACGGCTCGGGGCGCTCGATGGCCTCCTCCGGGCCGGCCACCAGCACCTGCGTGGTGATCTCCCCGGCCTGCTCGAAGGAGAACGTGACGGTCAGCGTCTGCCCGGGCGTCAGCTCCTCGCCGAGGCCCTGCAGCTCGATCGTCGCGCCGTCCTCGCGCCCGATGTAGAGCGCGGTGTCGGCGGGGAGGTCCAGCGCGAGCCGGGTGCTCGCCGAGGGGGACGCGCTCGGCGCGGCGGGCGTGGAGGGGGAGGACCCCGGGGTGGCGCCGGTGGTGCCCGGCGCCGGGGTGCCCGTGGGCTGGTCGCCCGCCGGCGAGGACGGCGAGGGGGTCGGTCCGGTCGCCGCGACCTGCACGGAGTCGAAGCCCTCGCCCTCGATGCCGGTGAGGGTGTCGTCGGCGTTCGAGGCGTTGACGATCGTGAGGATCAGCTCGGCGTCGTCCCCCTCCTCGTACCGGCCGCCCTCGGGGTAGGCGAGCAGCACCTGGCGCAGCAGGATGTCCTCCACCTGCGCCTGGGGGCCGACCTTGTCGCGGTCCTGGGTGCCGGTCTGGGTGACCTGTCCGCCGCTGCACGCGCCGAGCGCGACCGGGCTGAGGACGAGGGCACCCATCACGGTGGCGCGCAGCGCGCGGTTCACAGCGGTCGACCTCCAGCGAGCACGTGCCGGCCACCGTGAGGTCGATGGCCCGAGTCGCGCCGAGCCTAACGGTCCCCCCACGATGTCCGCCGGGAGGTGAGGCCGATGGTGCGCCCCGGACCCGGTGGCGGCGCCGAGGGGCGCGACCCTGCCCTCGCCGACTTCCCCGAGCGGTCGCCGGCCACGCGCCGCTGGACCTTCGCCGACCAGCTGGGACCGCACTTCCTCGACGCGCCGGACCAGCCCGTGCTGCTGATCGAGTCCAAGGCGGTGTTCGCGCGGCGGCGGTTCCACCGCCAGAAGGCCCACCTGGTGCTCTCCGCGCTGCGCCACCGCGCCGCGGAGCTCGGCGACCAGGCGCACCTGCACCAGGTCACCACCTACGCCGAGGCACTCGACCGCCACCAGGAGCCGGTGAGCGTGTGCGCGCCCACCACCTGGAGCAGCCGCGACTACGTGCTGCGCCGTCCCGGCCTGCAGGTGCTCGCCGCCCGCGGCTTCGTCAGCAGCCAGGGCGAGTTCGCCCGCTGGGCGGAGGGACGCGGCCGCCGCCGGCTGCTGATGGAGGACTTCTACCGCGACGCCCGCCGGCGCCTCGGCGTCCTCATGGACGGCGCCGAGCCGCTGGGCGGGCAGTGGAACCTCGACCACGAGAACCGCGAGCCCGCCCCGGCCGACGGCCGGTCCCCGGCGCCGGAGCCCTGGTGGCCGGCCGAGGACGAGATCGACGAGCAGGTGCGCGCCGACCTCGACCGCTGGGAGGCCGACGGCGAGGTCTCCTTCGTCGGAGACGACGGCCCGCGGCTGTTCCCGGTGACCCGCGAGGAGGCGCTCACCCGGCTGCACGACTTCCTGCGCTCGCGCCTGGGCGTCTTCGGGCCGCACGAGGACGCGATGCTCGCCGGCGAGCGGTGGCTGGCGCACTCGCTGCTGTCGCCGGCCATCAACCTCGGGCTGCTCGACCCGCTGGAGGTCGTGCACGCCGCGGAGGACACCGCCCGTGCGGCCGCCGCGGACGGGCAGCCGCTGCCGCTCAACAGCGTCGAGGGCTTCGTCCGGCAGGTCATGGGCTGGCGCGACTACATCTGGCACATGTACTGGCACCTCGGCCGGGACTTCCGCCACGCCAACTTCCTCCGCGCCACCGAGCCGGTGCCGGCGTGGATGGCCGAGCTCGACGGGTCCGCCGTCGACGCCGCGTGCCTGTCCGACGTCCTGGACGACCTGCGCCGGGACGGCTGGGTGCACCACATCCCGCGGCTGATGGTGCTCGGCAACTACGCGCTGCAGCGCGGCATCGACCCGCTGGCGATGACCGACTGGTTCCACCGCACGTTCGTCGACGGCTACGACTGGGTGATGGTCGCCAACGTCGTCGGGATGAGCCAGCACGCCGACGGCGGGGCGCTGGCCACCAAGCCCTACGCCGCCGGCGGCGCCTACATCGACCGGATGAGCGACTACTGCGGCGGGTGCCCCTACGACCCCAAGCGGCGCCTCGGCGACGACGCCTGCCCCTACACCGCCGGCTACTGGGCCTTCCTCGAGCGCAACCGCGAGCGGCTGGCCGGCAACCAGCGCATGCGCCGTCCGCTGCAGGGCCTGGACCGGCTGAAGGACCTGCCGCTGGTCGTCGAGCAGGAGGCCGCCCGGGGCACGTCGGCACCCTGACGGGTGGCGCCGGTCCAGTCCGGCTCCGCGCCTGCCGATGCCGTCCCCGTACGGGGGACGGCACGGGAGGTCGCCGATGGCGGTGGGACCGGCGTTCGACGACGTCCTCGAGGCGGCCCGTACGGGTGCGGCGTGGGCCTTCGAGGTGCTCTACCGGGACTTGTCCCCGGTGGTCACCGGGTACCTGCGCCTGCACGGCGCCCCGGACCCCGACGACCTGGCCAGCGAGACGTTCCTCGCGGTCTTCCGCGGGCTGTCCGGGTTCACCGGGGACGAGGCGGGGCTGCGGTCGTGGGTGTTCACCATCGCCCACCGGCGGCTGGTCGACGACCTGCGGCGGCGCAGTCGGCGGCCGCAGGTGGCCGACGGCGGCGCCGAGCTGCTCCCCGAGGTCGCCGGCGGCGACGTGGAGGACGACGTCCTGACCCGGCTGGGCGCCGAGGCGGTGCACCGGCTGTGCGCGGGGCTGCCGGAGGACCAGCGCTCGGTGCTGCTGCTGCGCGTCCTGGCCGACCTCACCGTGGAGCAGGTGGCCGGCGTGATGGGCCGCTCGGTGGCCTCGGTCAAGGCGTTGCAGCGGCGCGGGCTGCGCCGGCTGCGTGAGGAGCTGGACCCCGCGGGGACCACCCCGACGGGGGAGACGACGACGGGCCGCGCACCCCTGCGGGCCCGTCCGGCGATGACGGGGACGAGATGACCACGCCAGCCGACGCCCGGTCCGCCGAGGAGGCCCTCGAGGCCTGCCTCGCCGGCCGCCCCGTGCCCGGGGGTGAGCAGTACCTGACCGCGTTCACCGACGCGGTCCGGTCCTCCGCCTCCGCGCCGGGACGGCCGAACGCGGCCCTGGCCGAGCTGCTGGCGACCGGTCTGCTCACCGACCAGTCGGAACCGTCCACGCGGACGGCCGGGCACCCCGCCCGGGCCTCACGGAAGAGACCCCACGTGTTCATCACCTCGCTCGCCGCCAAGTTCGCCGCCCTGTCCGCGGTCGCCAAGGCCGCCGCCGCCGGCGGGGCCGTCGCGGTCGCCGTGACCGCCGGCGCCACCGCGGCCGTCCTGCCCGCCGACGACGCCACACCCTCCGTCGCCGAGGTCGGCGACAGCGCCGACGCGGTCGACGGCGAGACGACCGTCACCGAGCCCGTCACGGGACCCGCCACCGACCCCGGCGTCGTCACCGCCCCGCCGGTCGTCGACCCCAGCGACGGGGCCGGCGAGGGTGGCCCGGACTCGACCGGGGGGACGGGCGGGGTCGTCGGCGGGCCGGCCGGTGACGAGGACACCGGGGCCGAGCCGGTCGTCGACCAGCCCGTCACCGAGCCGGAGCTCACCAGGGAGCAGTGGGAGGCCGGCCCGGCCGGCGGGCAGTCCTTCGGCGAGTGGGTGAGCGCCGGCGCCCGCAACGGCTGGTCGACCGGTGAGACGGTCAGCCGGGAGGCCCACGAGCGCAACGCCGCACGTCAGGCGGCCCGCGAGCAGGCCGCCGAGGCCGTCCCCGCGCCGGCCCCCGCGCCGGCTCCCGAGGCGGCCCCCGCGCCGGCCCCCGAGCTGCCCACCACGACCGCCACCACGACCGGTGGCGGCACCGGCCACGGCGGCGGTCAGGGCAACGGCGGCGGCAACGGCAACGGCCGGAAGTGACCCCTGGCGGGGCCGCGTTCAGGTGAGCGCGGCCCCGCCGGCCAGCAGCAGCACCACGTCGAGGACGGTCAGCAGCATCACCGCGGGGAACGCCAGCCGGCGGAAGCGGGCCGTCCCCGCCAGGGCGGCCACCGCGACCGCGGGCACCGCCAGCACCAACCCGACCCAGCCCCACCACGCCGGCGGACCGGCCGGGCCGAGGACGAGCACCAGCGACGCCGTCCCCAGCAGCACCGCCCCCAGGACCGCCGCGACGCGCGGGCCCAGCCGGTGCGGCAGCCCGCGCACCCCCGTGGCGAGGTCGTCGGCGATGTCCGGGGCGACGTTGGCCAGGTGCGCCGCGGCCCCCAGGGCGGCGCCGGCAGCCGGCAGCCACCACGGCGCGGCCGGCACGCCGGGGGCCGCGGCCACCACCCCGGCCGGCAGCGCGCCGAACCCGGTGACGTAGGGCAGCCCCGAGGCCGCCGTGCGCTTGAGGCCGGCGTTGTAGGCCCATCCGCTGGCCACCAGCACCAGCAGCAGCAGACCGGGCACCCACCCGAGCAGCAGCGACAGGACGACGGCCGCCGCGGCGGAGACGAGGGCCGCCGAGCGCAGCACCGCGGGGCTGACGGCGCCCTGCACGACCGGCTTGTCGGCCCGCGCGACGGCGCGGTCGCGGTCGGCGTCGAGCCAGTCGTTGCTCCACCCGATGGACGCCTGACCTGCGAGGACGGCCAGGCCCACGAGCGCCACGCGCCCCGGCGGCACCTGCGCGGTCACCGCCAGGAGGGTGGCGACCAGGGTGACCGCGGCCGCCGGCGGGGCGTGCGTGGCCAGGACGAGCGCCCGGACGGACGGCCACCGGGACGCCCGCGCACGCACACCGACCACGCCCTGTCAACCCCTCCCCGGCACTTCATCAGGCCTCTGACCTGCGGATATCCATCGGCCGGCCGTTCCGGCCGTCAGTGTGCCGTGCTAACCTGGGGACAGCGAAAGGGGTCTAACACACATGGGCTTCACTGTCGGCGAGACCGTCGTCTACCCGCACCACGGTGCCGCTCTGATCGAGGCGATCGAGACTCGGGTCATCAAGGGTGAAGAGAGGGCCTACCTCGTGCTGAAGGTCGCCCAGGGCGACCTGACCGTGCGCGTGCCGGCCGACAACGCAGAGATCGTCGGCGTCCGCGACGTCGTCGGGCAGGACGGGCTCAACCGCGTGTTCGAGGTCCTGCGGGCCCCGCACACCGAGGAGCCGACCAACTGGTCGCGCCGCTACAAGGCCAACCTCGAGAAGCTGGCCTCCGGCGACGTGAACAAGGTGGCCGAGGTCGTCCGCGACCTGTGGCGCCGCGACAAGGACCGCGGCCTGTCCGCCGGCGAGAAGCGGATGCTGTCCAAGGCCCGCCAGATCCTGGTGAGCGAGCTCGCGCTCGCCGAGGGGACCAACGAGGACAAGGCCGAGGTCCTGCTCGACGAGGTCCTCGCCAGCTGAGCTCCGCACCCTCGTACCACCGGACCACTCCCGTGTCCGCTGTCGGCATCGTCGCAGCGGCCGGGAGTGGTTCGCGTCTGGGGGCCGATCGGCCCAAGGCGCTGGTCGAGCTCGCCGGCCGCCCGCTGGTCGCCTGGGCGGTCGACACGCTGCTCGCCGGGGGCGTGGGCGAGGTCGTCGTCGTCGTGCCGGCCGCCGAGCGGGAGACCGTCGCCGCGGTCCTGCCCGGCAGCGTCCGGCTGGTCGACGGCGGCGCCACCCGCACCGCCTCGGTCCGCGCCGGCCTGGCCGCGGCCGGTGCCGCCGCCGACGCCGTCCTCGTGCACGACGCCGCCCGCCCGCTGACCCCGCCCGACGTGGTCGCCCGCGTCCTCGACGCGCTGGCCGCCGGCGCGCTCGCCGTGGTGCCGGTGCTGCCCGTCGTCGACACGACCGTGGCGGTCGACGCCGCGGGCACCGTGGCCACGGCTCTCGACCGCGCCGCCCTGCGCCGGGTGCAGACCCCGCAGGGCTTCTCCCGGCGCGTGCTCGACGCGGCCTACGACGACCTCCCGGTCGGCGAGGAGCTGACCGACGACGCCGCCGTGGTCCGCGCGCTGGGCATCCCCGTGACCACCGTGGCCGGTGACGAGCGCGCCGCCAAGGTGACCGTGCCGCACGACCTCCACCTCGCCGAGCTGCAGGTGCGCCGGTGAGCGAGCTGCCCCGCGTCGGCCTCGGCGTCGACGTCCACCCGGTCGAGGCCGGCCGGGAGTGCTGGCTGGCCGGCCTGTCCTGGCCCGGCGCCGACGGGTGCGCCGGGCACTCCGACGGTGACGTCGTCGCCCACGCCCTCACCGACGCGGTGCTGTCGGCCGCCGGCCTCGGGGACATCGGCGGGCTGCTCGGCACCGACGACCCGCGCTGGGCCGGTGCCCGCGGGATCGCCGTCCTCGAGCACGTGCGGGAGACGCTGGCCGCCGCCGGGTGGCGGGTTGGCAACGCGGCCGTGCAGCTCGTGGCACCCACCCCGAAGCTCGGCCCGCGCCGGGCCGAGGCGGAGGCGGCGCTGTCGGCGGCCCTCGGCGCCCCGGTCAGCGTCACGGCCACCACCACCGACG
The DNA here is from genome assembly GCF_041028265.1 of Geodermatophilus amargosae. GTDB lineage: Bacteria > Actinomycetota > Actinomycetes > Mycobacteriales > Geodermatophilaceae > Geodermatophilus > Geodermatophilus amargosae_A. Next base: position 80,026 of record NZ_JABGCW010000017.1, on the reverse strand, counting down.
GGCTCGGGCTGGTCGGCCGCGGCGAGGGCCGGGCAGCCATGGCGACGGCCCTGGTCGTCCGAGCAGGGTCCGTGGACTCCGCGCTGAGCTGACGGTGCGCTCCGTGGACTCCGCGCTGACCTGACGGTGCGCTCCGTAGACTCCGCGCAGTGACCCTCCGCCTCCACGACACGGCCGCGCGCGCGGTCCGGGACTTCACGCCCCTGCGTCCCGGGCAGGCCTCCGTGTACGTGTGCGGGCTCACCGTGCAGGGACCCCCGCACGTCGGGCACGTGCGCGCCGCCGTCGCCTTCGACGTGCTGCGCCGGTGGCTGACCGCGAGCGGCCTCGAGGTCACCTACGTCCGCAACGTCACCGACATCGACGACAAGATCCTCACCAGGGCCGCCGAGCACGGCGTGCCGTGGTGGGCCTGGGCCTACACCAACGAGCTGGCCTGCACCCGCGCCTACGACGTCCTGGGCGTCCTGCCGCCCACCTACGAGCCGCGCGCCACCGGGCACGTCCCGGACATGGTGGCGCTCATGGAGCGGCTGGTCGAGCGCGGGCACGCCTACGCGGTGGACGGCGACGTCTACTTCGACGTGCGCTCCTTCCCCGAGTACGGCGCGTTGACCCGCCAGAAGGTGGAGGACCTCGAGCCGGCCGCGGACACCGACACCGACGAGCGCAAGCGCGACCCCCGCGACTTCGCGCTGTGGAAGTCGGTCAAGCCCGGCGAGCCGGACACCGCGTCGTGGGCCACGCCCTGGGGCCGCGGCCGGCCGGGCTGGCACCTGGAGTGCTCGGCCATGGCCGGGCGGTACCTCGGGCCGGAGTTCGACGTCCACGGCGGCGGGCTGGACCTGCGCTTCCCGCACCACGAGAACGAGCAGGCCCAGTCGCGGGCCGCCGGCGACCCGTTCGCCCGGTACTGGATGCACAACGGCTGGGTGACCCTCGGCGGCGAGAAGATGAGCAAGTCGCTGGGCAACACCGCGCTGGTCGACGAGGTGGTCCGCCGGGTGCGGCCGGTCGAGCTGCGCTACTACCTCGTGGCGCCGCACTACCGATCGACCGTCGAGTTCACCGACGCCGCGCTGGCCGAGGCCGGTGCCGCCTACCGGCGCATCGAGTCGTTCGTGCAGCGCGCCGTCGAGCGGGCCGGCCGGGACACCCCGACCAGCCTGCCGGCCGCCTTCCGCGAGGCGATGGACGACGACCTGGGCACGCCGGCCGCCGTCGCGGTCGTGCACGAGGCGGTCCGGGCCGGCAACACGGCCCTCGCCGACGGCGACGACGTCGCCCTGGCCGAGGCCCTCGGTGCGGTGCGCGGCATGCTCGGCGTGCTGGGGCTCGACCCGCTCGACCCGCACTGGGCGGCCGGCGGCAACTCCGACGACCGGCTCGCCGGGGTGACCGACGGCCTGGTGCGGCTCGCGCTCGAGCAGCGGCAGGCCGCCCGCGCCCGCAAGGACTACGCGGCGGCCGACGCGCTGCGCGACCAGCTCACCGCCCTCGGCGTGCAGGTCGAGGACACCCCGCAGGGACCCCGATGGGAGCTGACCCGCTGATGGCCGGCAACAGCCAGCGCCGCGGCCGCACGAGCGGTGCCGGCAAGAAGACCGCCAGCGCCGGCACCGGCGGCAAGAACCGCCGGTCGCTGGCCGGACGGGGCGCCACCCCGCCGGCGGAGATGCGCACGGGCCACCCGGCGCAGCGCCGGGCGCAGGCCGACGCCCGCCGCCGGACCGACCGCGACCGCAGCCGCCAGCGGGCCGAGGAGACGCCGGAGCTGCTGCTCGGCCGCAACCCCGTCGTCGAGGCGCTGCGTGCGCAGATCCCGGCGACCGCGCTGTACGTCGTCACCGGGGACAGCCGCGCGACGACCGACGAGCGGATCACCGAGGCGCTGCACCTGGCCAGCGACCGGGGGCTTCCGCTGCTGGAGGTCGGCCGGGCCGAGTTCGACCGGATGTCCAACGGCGCGCTGCACCAGGGCATCGGCCTGCAGGTCCCGCCCTACGAGTACGCCCACCCCGACGACCTGCTCGACGTCGCCCGCGACTCCGGCCGCCCGCCGCTGGTGGTGGCCATGGACGGCGTCACCGACCCGCGCAACCTCGGCGCGGTGGTGCGCTCGGCGGCCGCGTTCGCCGCGCACGGCGTCGTCGTGCCGCAGCGCCGCTCGGTCGGCATGACCGCCTCGGCCTGGCGCACCAGCGCCGGTGCGGCCGCCCGCCTCCCCGTGGCCCGCGCGGTCAACCTCGCCCGCGCCCTCGCCTCCTACCAGGACGCCGGGCTGCAGACGGTGGGCCTGGCCGGCGACGGCGAGACGGACCTGGCCGACTACGACGGCCTGGCCGACCCGCTGGCCCTCGTCGTCGGTGCGGAGGGCACCGGGCTCTCCCGGCTGGTGCGCGAGCGCTGCGACGTCGTCGTCCGCATCCCGATCGCCCGCGACACCGAGTCGCTCAACGTCAGCGTCGCCGCGGGCGTCGCGCTCTACGCCGTGGCGCAGGCGCGCGGCTGACCCTCAGCCGAGCAGCTGGGCCACGGTGTAGATGACCAGCCCGGCCAGGCCGCCGACGACGGTGCCGTTGATGCGGATGAACTGCAGGTCGCGGCCGACCTGCAGCTCGATGCGCCGGCTGGTCTCCTCGGTGTCCCAGCGCGCCACCGTGGTGCCGACGACGTCGGCGACGTCACGGGCGAAGCGCTCGACCAGGTAGCCGGCCACCCGCACCGACTGGCGCTGCACCCGCTCGCGCACCCGGGGGTCGGTCTGCAGCAGCCGGGCGCCGTCGTGGACCAGCCCGGCCATCCGCGCCCGCAGCCGGGAGTCGGGGTCGGCGGCGGCGGTGAGGAACGCGGTCTTGGCGTTGGTCCACAGCGACGAGGACCAGGTGCGCACCGCCGGGTGCTCGAGCAGCTCCTTCTTGAACGCCTCGACCCGCGCCGCGGTGTCGGGGTCGGTGCGCAGCTGGTGCACGTACTCGCGCAGCCGGGCGTCGTAGACCCGCCGCAGCTCGTGGTCGCGCTCGGCGCCGACCTCCTGGAGGAAGCCCTGCAGCGCGGCGAAGATCCGGTCGAACACCCGGTCGTCGACCCAGTCGGGCACCCAGGACGGCGAGGCGTCCCCGAGCTGGGCGCGGAAGACGATCCGGTTCTCCTCGAGGAAGCGGGCGAGGTAGCGCAGCGCCGCCGAGAGCACCTCCTGGTGCCGGTCGCCGTCGACCACCAGCTCCAGCACCCGGGCCAGGACCGGCGCGGCCGGCGTCTCGTGCAGCTTGCGGTCGACCAGGCCCGACACCGCCTCCTGGACGTCGTCGTCGCGCAGCAGGTCGGTGAGGCCGGCGAGCGCGGCGGCGGCGTCGCCGGCCAGCCGCTCGGCGCGGCCGGGCGCGGCCAGGAAGTCACCGAGCCGGCCGGGGACGTCCATGGTGGCCAGCTTGTCCTCGACCACGGCCCGGGTCAGGAAGTTCTCCTCGACGAACGCGCCGAGGCTCGCGCCGATCTGGTCCTTCTTGCGCGGGATGATCGCCGTGTGCGGGATCGGTATCCGCAGCGGGTGCCGGAAGATCGCGGTGACGGCGAACCAGTCGGCCAGCGCGCCCACCATGGAGGCCTCGGCGGTGGCCCGCACGTAGCCGACCCAGGCGCCGGCCTCGTCGCCGAGCAGCATGCAGGCCAGGAAGACCGCCGCGGCGACCAGGAAGAGGCTGGTGGCCAGCCGCTTCATCCGCCGCAGGCCCGCGGCGCGCTCCGGGTCGTCGAGCGAGGAGGCCAGCGGGGCACTGACGGACGACGACACCCTCCCCAGCCTAGAGGCGGGGGAGGGGCCGTCCCGGACCGGAGGGGATCAGCCCCCGCTGCCGCCGAGGGTGACCTCGACCGTGCTCGTCCGCCCGCCGCGCTCGACGCTGAGCTCGACGGTGTCGCCGGGGGCGGAGCTGCGGATCGCGGCGGTGAGCTCGGTGGAGCTCGTGACCACGCGGTCGCCGACCGCGGTCACGACGTCCCCGGCCTGCAGTCCGGCGTCCTCGGCCGCGCCACCCGGCTGCACCTGGACGACCTGCGCGCCGGTGCCGACCTCGCCGGAGCCGTCCGTCCGGGCGTTCACCCCGAGGACGGCGTGGGTGGCCGAGCCGGTCCGCACGATCTCGTCGGCGATGCGCTTCGCGGTGTTGCTCGGGATGGCGAACCCCACGCCGATGTTGCCGCTCTGCGACGACGAGCCGGGCGCGCCGGAGGCCACCGAGGCGATCGCGGTGTTGATGCCCACGACCTCGCCGGTCGCGTCGACCAGTGCGCCGCCGGAGTTGCCGGGGTTGATCGCGGCGTCGGTCTGCAGGGCGTCGATCACCGTGGCGTCGTCCTGGGTCGAGCCGGTGGCCACCGCGCGGTTCGTCGCGCTGATGATCCCGTCGGTGACGGTGTCGGACAGGCCCAGCGGCGCGCCGATCGCCACGGCGAGGTCGCCGACCTGCACGTCGTCGGAGTCGGCGAAGGTGGCCGGGGTGAGCCCCTCGGCACCCTGCAGCCGGATGACCGCCAGGTCCGAGGTGGGGTCGGTGCCGACGACGGTGGCGTCGTGGAGCCTGCCGTCGGACGTGCGGACCTGGACGGTCGCGTCCTGGCCGGCGCCGTCGAGGGTGACCACGTGGTCGTTCGTCAGCACGTAGCCGTCCTCGGAGAGCACGACACCGGAGCCGCTGCCCGAGCCGGACCCGCTGGTGACGTACACGGTGACGACGCTCGGCGCGGCCTTCGCGGCGGCGGCGGTCACCGCGGTCGCGTTCGCGGGGTCGCGGATGACCACCGACTGCGCCGGGGCGGTGGCGCCGCCGCCGCTGCCGCCGCCGTCGGTGAGCGCGACGACGCCGGCCCCCGCGCCGCCGCCGATGAGGGCACCGGCCAGCAGTCCGGCGACACCGATCCGCAGCCGCCCGGCGCGCCGCTTCTCCGGCGACGGGGCCGGGGGAGGCGCCGCCGGCGGCAGGGTCGCCGTCGCGGTGCCGGCCGGCGGGTACCAGGAGCCGCCGGACGGGGGCGGGGTCCAGCCCGGGGTCGCACCGTGCGGCTGCTGCGCCGGGTCCGGGTACGGGTGTCCGCTCACTGTCCTGGTCCTCCTCCTGGGCGGTCGTCCGCCGCTCCGGGACCGACGATCGGCGCGGCGTCTGGCGGAGCCCTGGGGGGCGCCTGGGAATCGTCTGGACGCGCCCGGCGGGGGAGGCCGGACGGCGCCTCCCGCCGGCGACACGCCGACCACCGTGTGCGACCGGACCGTCGCGGGGTAGAGGGGGAGCCCGCTCGCTCCTCCCGGAGCGGACGGGCCCTCCTGCCCGGCCTGCTCCCCTGGAGGCTGCTCGTGTCCACCCGCGGTCTGCCCGCCCGCCTGCTCGTGGGCCTCGCCGCCCTGACCGCGCTCGCGGTGGCCGGGATCGGTGGCCTGGCCCTGCGACCGCCCGGGCTGCTCGCCGTGGGCCTGGCCGCGGTGGTCACCGCCTGCCTGGCCGGCGGGGTGGCCCGCGAGTCGCTGGCCGAGGCCGGCGGGCAGGCGCGCCGGCCGCCGCTGGAGGCGGCCTGGCGCACCGGCGCGGTCACCATCGGCGTGCTGCTGTTCCTGTCGGGGACCGCGGTGCTGGGCGGTGCCGCGCTGACCGCGCTGGCCGGCGCCGTCCTCGCCGTCGGCGCGCTGGGCCTGTGGCTCCTGCGCGCCGGCCGACCGGTGCGGCCGGCGGCGCCCGACGACCTCCCGGCCGGCGGCCGGCTCCCCGCGCCGGAGCCGCAGCGGCCGGTGGCCGGCGTCCGCCCCGCGGAGCCCGGCGGCACGGTGACGTCCCTGCCCCCGGTGTCGACCCTGACCACCGCGGCGCTGGGCCGCGAGTGGCTGGGCACGACGGCGGCCCTCGCCGGCCGGCTGGACCCGGCGGCGCGGCAGTCGATCGTCCGGCGCCGCCAGGACACCCTGGACGAGCTCGAGCGCCGCGACCCGGCCGGCTTCGCCCGCTGGCTGGCCGACGGGCCGCTGCCGGGCAGCGACCCGGCCGGCTACCTGGCCGAGGGGCCGGCGGCCGCGGGGCCCGACACCGCCTGAGCCTCCCGGGTCGCCGGGTCGAAGACGACGACGGGGTCGACGTTCATCACGACCTCGCAGTCGCAGAAGCCGCCGAACTCCTCGAGGCCCTCGTGCAGGCGGTCGAGGGCGATGCCGTGCCCGGCGGCCCACGCGTCGGTGGCGCGGTGGGAGCGGTCGCAGCCCCCGGCCGCGATCACGGCGTCGAGGTGCTCGCGCAGTGCGTCCAGCTGGGTCCGGTCCAGCGGCAGGAGCCCGGCCGGGTCGTCGATCGGTGCCACGCCGACAGCATCGGCAGGGAGGGCCACGCGGTCGACCCCTATCGTGGTGCCGTGTCCCGCCGGCGTGGCGCAACTGGTAGCGCACCCGACTTGTAATCGGGCGGTTGGGGGTTCGAGTCCCCCCGTCGGCTCCGCACCCGCGCAGGTGCTCGCTGTCAGCGCGTGGTGACGCAGCGGCGCCCGCCCCCGGCGGCGTATCCGCTGGTCGGCCCGGGTACCCGAGCCGGATGGTCCCAGCGGCGGACGACGGGGAGCTCATCGCCGGGCGGTACCGGCCGGGTGAGCGGGTGGGTGCGGGCGGGACGGGCACCGTCCGGCGCGCGGAGGACGTCGTCCGCGGGCGCGCGGTGGTCCTGCGGGAGGTCCGCCTCCCGGACGGCTGGCCCGAGGCCGCCCGCGCCGCCGGCCGCCAGCGCTGCCTGCGGGAGGTCCGGGCCCTGGCGGAGCTCGACCACCCCGGCACCCTGGCCGTCCTCGACGTGGTGGACGACGGGGCGGTCACCTCCCTCGTCCTGCCCGACGTGCCGGGCACGCGGCTGTCCGAGGTGCTCGCGCGCGAGGGGCCCCTGTCCCCGCAGCGGGCCGCGCTGGTCGGGCTCGCCGTGCTCGGTGTCCTCGAGGCGGCCCACGGGCGGGGCCTCCTGCACCGGGACCTCACGCCCGACGCCGTGCTGTTCGGCGCGCCGGCGGACGGCTCGCCGGGCCGGGTCCTGCTCACCGGCTTCGGGGTCGTGCACACGGCGGGCGACGCCGTCCTGGGCGGTACGGGCCTCCTGGTCGCCTCCCCGGGCTACTGCGCCCCGGAGGTCGCCCGCGGCGAGGCGCCCGGCCCCGCCGCGGACACCTGGTCGCTGGGCGCGACGCTGTCGACGGCGGTGGAGGGCCGCCCGCCGTACCGGGCCGACGACGCGCAGGGGACGCTGGCCGCCGTCGTGCGGGGCGGGCACGTCCCCTCCGCCCGTGCCGGGGACCTGCAGCCGGTGCTGGCCCGGATGCTCGAGCCGGACCCGGCGCGGCGCATCGGGCCGCGGGAGCTCGAGCAGGCGCTGGGCGCGGTGGCCACCTCCGCGGCCGCCGGGACCGCGCCGGCCGGCCGGCCGCTGCGTGCCGTCGGCCCCGACGTCGCCGCCCGCACCGCCGTGCTGCACGTGGTGGCCCCCGTCCCCGTGGTCGACCCGGTCCGCCCGGCCGCGCCTGCCCCGCCGGCCGCGCCCGCCCCGCCGGCCGCGACCGCCCGCGGCGCCGCCCGTGCCCGGTCGCACACCAGCCACCGCGCTCCCGTGCGGCACCACCGGGCGGCGTGGCTCCTGGCCGGCCTGGCGGCGGCGGTCCTGCTCGCGGTGGTCCTCGTGAGCGTCCGGGGCGGTGCCGATCCGTCCGGCGTCGCGGAACCGGTCCGCACGACCGCGCCGGCGACCGGCGGCGCGACCCTGCCGCCGCCTCCCCCCGGGACACCGGCGCAGCGGCTCGGCGCGACGATCCCCGCCCTCGCCGAGCTGGCGGCGCGCGACCCGGGCACCGTGGGACCGGGGGCCGGCGACGTGCTGGCGGACCTCCGGCGGGTCGAGTCCCTGCAGGGAGCCGGACAGCGCTCGGCCGCGCTCGCCGCGGCCGCGGCCGTCGACGCGGCGTCGCAGGCCGGCGAGCTGGACCCTGCGGTCGCGCGCCAGGTCGGGCAGGTCCTCGGCGACGTCGTCCGGCCCGACCGGCTCGTCGACCTGGTGGCGATGCTCGAGCAGGACCCGCCCGCCGCGGGGCCGGACGGACCGGCGCTCTTCGACGCGCTGGTGGCGCTGGACCACGAGGTGCCCGGCGACCGGACGGCCGCCGAGGCCGCGGCCGTGCTGGAGCGGGTGACCGCCGGCGGAGCGCAGGGCCGGTTGACCGACGCCACCGTGCAGGCGGTCGTCCCCACGCTGCGCGAACTGACCGACCCGACGCCCCTGGCGGACCTGGCCGCCCTCCTGGCGCGGGCCGAGGCGGACCCGGACGCCGTCGGCCCGGCCGCCGGCGACGTCCTCGGGACGCTGCGCGACCTGCCGGGGCTGCCGGTCTACGACCTGGGGAACCGCGCGGCCGGCCTGCTCGAGCTGCTCGGTCAGGAGGGGCGGGTGGACCCGGCGTTCCGGGACGCCGCCGCCCCCGTCCTCGTGCGGCTGGTGCGCTGAGCGGGCCTCAGTCGAAGCTGCCGGAACCACCCACGCGGTAGGGGTGGCGGTGCTCGACGCGGGCGGCCCGCGCCCGCTCGGCGCGCTCCTCGCGCAACCGCGCCGCGGTGCCCGCGGGATAGCCGGCCTTGGCGACCCGGTGCTCGGTGGTCTCCACCATGAACGCCAGCGAGTACATGAGCCCCACCATCAGGCCCCCGAACGCCGCGGTCAGCCGGTAGCCCATCCCCACGGGGACGGCGACCAGGCAGATCACCACGAGCGGGGAGAGCTGCACCAGCGACCGCACGACGTGCCGGCGCACCCAGCCGGCCCGCGTGGTGTCCGAGAGGACCCACGGCGCCAGGGCCCGGGGCAACCCGCCGCCGAAGGCGTAGCGGAGCCACTGCAGGGGCGTGGGGCGGGACGTCGCGGGTGCGGCGTGCTGGGTGCGCACACCTCGACGGTAGGCCCCGGTGTCCAGTCCGGCGCCGGTCCCGCGAGGCGCGACGGAGCCCGTTGTCCGCGGGCGCCGGCGGGTGGACACTCCAGCGGCCGAGAGAGGGAGGGCGTCCGTGCAGATCGCCCAGCTGCTCCGCCGCAAGGGCCCCGACGTGGCCACCATCGCACCCGACCGGTCGGTCCGCGACGCCCTGGCCCTGCTCGCCGAGCACGGCGTCGGCGCGCTGGTCGTCTCCGCCGGGGGCGACGCCGTCGACGGCATCGTCTCCGAGCGCGACGTCGTCCGCGCCCTGCACGCCTCCGGGCCGGGCGTCCTCGACGGGCCGGTGTCGGCGCTGATGACGGTCGACGTGCGGACCTGCGTGCCCGGTGCCTCCGTACACGACCTCGCCCGCACGATGACCGACCACCGCGTCCGGCACGTCCCCGTCGTCGAGGACGGCCGGCTGCTCGGGATCGTCTCGATCGGCGACGTCGTCAAGGCCCGCCTCGACGAGCTCGAGCAGGAGCGTGCGCACCTGGTGGACTACATCCAGGCCTGAGACCCGGGGCAGGGATCCGGGGCAGGGCGCCCGGCGTACGGTGCCCGCCGTGGACGAGCGGCGGCTGGGGACGGCGGCGGGCCTGTCCGCCTACGGGCTGTGGGGCCTCTTCCCGCTGTACTTCCCGCTGCTCGAGCCGGCCGGCGGCGCGGAGATCGTCGCCCACCGCATCGTGTGGTCGCTGCTGTTCGTGGCGCTGCTGCTGACCGCGCTGCGGAGGTGGTCGCTCGTGCGCGCGGCGGTCACCGACCGGCGCACGATGCTCGTCCTGACCGGTGCCTCGGTGCTCATCGCCGGCAACTGGCTGGTGTTCGTCTACGGCGTCAACTCCGGCCACGTCGTCGAGACCTCGCTCGGCTACTTCATCAACCCGCTGGTCAGCGTGCTGCTCGGCGTCGTCGTCTTCTCCGAGCGGCTGCGGCTGCTGCAGTGGGTGGCCGTCGGCCTGGCGGCCGTGGCGGTCGCCGTCCTCACCGTCGACCACGGCCGGCCCCCGTGGATCGCCCTGGCCCTGGCCGCCACGTTCGGCGGCTACGGCCTGCTGAAGAAGCTGGTGCGGGTGGAGGCGGCGCCGGGGTTGTTCGTCGAGACGGCGGTGGCCTTCCTCCCCGCCCTGGTGTTCCTCGGGGTGCTGCAGGCCACCGGGCGGGGGACCGCCGGCTCGGCCGGCACGGGGCACCTGCTGCTGCTGGTGGCCTCGGGCATCGCCACCGCGGTGCCGCTGCTGCTGTTCGCCGCGGCCGCCCGCCGGATCCCGCTGTCGACCGTCGGCCTGCTGCAGTACGTGACGCCGCTCATGCAGCTGGCGCTGGGCGTCTTCGTGTTCCACGAGCCGATGCCGCCGGCGCGGCTGGCCGGCTTCGCGATCGTCTGGGCGGCCCTGGCGGTCTTCACCGTGGACGGCCTGCGGGCGGCGCGTGCCGCGCACCGGCGGGCGGCGGCCGAGCAGGTGCCGGCCGCGGTCTGATCCACACGCGCGTCCGGGCTGTGTCTGTCACCCCCGGGGCCTACCGTTCTCGGTGACGGCTTCCCCCCGATCGAACGGACACGACCATGACCCCCGACCCTGCTCCCGCGGTCTCCCCGCCCGGGGGTACGGCGTCCGGTGAGGGCCCCGAGCAGCCCGCGGGCCTGACCCGGCGCGAGCACGAGATGCTGGCCTTCGAGCGGCAGTGGTGGCGCCACGCCGGTGCGAAGGAAACGGCCATCCGCGAGCAGTTCGGCGTCCCGCCGACCCGCTACTACCAGGTGCTGAACGCGCTGGTCGACCGCCCGGCAGCACTCGCCGCGGACCCCCTGCTGGTCCGCCGTCTGCGCCGCCTGCGCAGCGCCCGGCGCCAGCGGCGTTCGCCTCACCTGCTGGGCAAGGACCCTTCCGCCCTCTAGATTCGGTCACCGTGGGCAGGCATGCGGCGTCAGGTGGTGACCAACCGGACCGGCAGTCAGCCCCGGTGGGCGGCGGTCGCCGCCGGACCGACGCACCCGCTGCCGGTCCCGTGCCCGACCTCCCGACGACGCCCCACCCCAGTGCCGGCGCCCCTGCCGCCGCGCCCACGCCGGCGCCTGCGTCGGTGCCTCCACCCGAGCTGAGCGACCACCCGACCACGCCCGGCCGCAGCCGCGCCGACCGCCGGCGCGACGCCCTGCGGGGCGACGAGACGGACCGCCGCCGCCTGCTCACCGGCCGGCCCGGGAGCCCGGCGGCCGCCCGCCCCGCCGAGGTCGAGCGCCCGCCGGCGCGGTCGCGCGCCGTCCAGCCCGAGGCCCCGGCCGCCTGGTCGCGGCCCGCGGAGCCCGCGCCGGCGAGCCGCCCGCGGGTCCCGTCGCCCGTCGCGGCCGGTGGGGCCACGCGGCAGGCCCCCGCGCCGCCGCGGCGCGCGCCCCAGCCGCCCGTCGCCCAGCCGCCCGTCGCCCCGCCGCCGGTTCCGCAGCCACCGCTGCAGCCGCCGGTCGTCCGGGCTCCCGCGGGGCGGCGTCCCGCGGCCCCGCTGCCCGTCCGGCGTCCCGCCGCCGAGCCGCCGACCGCCCAGTCACCGGTCGTCGCGCGGCCCGCACCGCAGCGGCCCGCACCGCAGTCGCCGCCCCGCCCCGCCGCCCCCGAGACGACGGTCGCGCCCTTCCAGGCGGTCCCGACGCCCCAGGCCGACGCCGCCGAGCCGGCCTCCCCGCCGCTGGACCCGTGGGACCAGCCCGCCCGCCCGGCGGCCCGCGGCCGCACGAGGCCGGCCGCCCCCGCGCAGCCGGCCACCCCCGCGCGGCCGGAGGGCGACGGCGCGAACGGCCATCGCGACCGGACCCGCCCCTCCGGTGCCGGCACCGCCACGCCGGCCGCACCGCCCACCGAGGCGATCCCCGACCGCGAGGTGGTCCGCGACCGCGAGCCGGCCCGCCCTCCCGCCGCACCGCCCACCGCAGCCATCCCCGACCGCGAGCCGGTCCGCGACCGCGGGCCGGCCCGCGAGCAGGTCGCCGCGCCGCCGACCGAGGCGATCCCCGACCGCGAGGCGGCCGCGCGGCGCGGGACGCGGGACGAGCGGGACGCCGGGACCGGGCCCGACACCGGCTCCACCGGGGTCGTGGGCAACCGGGCCGCGATGCGCGCCGAGCGCGCGGCACGCGAGAGCGAGCGCCAGGCGATGGAGGTCGAGCGCCGCAAGGCCGCGCGCCGCGCCGGGGTGTCCCGCGCCGCGCTGCGGGCGGCCGAGGGCGACGACGCGCCGCCGCGCCGCCGCCGCGGGCTGGCGGTGCTCGCCGTCGTCGTGATCGCGCTGGTCGTGCTCGGCGTCTACAGCTTCACCTCCCCGGCGGCGCAGGAGGCCGGCCCGACGACGACCCGGAGCCCGGAGTCGTCGGCGCCGACCTCGGTCGCCCCCTCGACCGGGCCGCTGCCTCCGCTCTCGGTCGAGCCGCTGCCCCCGGTCGACCAGACGCCCGGCACCCCCGTCCGCGTGCCGGTGACCGTGCTCAACGCCACGCCCACCAGCGGGCTGGCCGCGGAGGTCGCCGCCGCCTTCGACGCCCAGGGCTGGACCTCGGCCGGCATCGGCAGCTACGACGGCGGTGACGTCGCGGCCACGACCGTCTACTTCGACCCGGGCGACGAGACCCAGCGGCTGTCGGCCCTGCAGCTCATGGACGCCTTCCCGAGCATCACCACCGGCCCGGCGGCGCGCTTCTTCGACGTGCCGGACGTGTCCGACCCCGGCCTGGTCGTCGTCGTCACCGGCGCACTGCAGCCCTGACCCCCGCCGGCGCCACGCCGACGCGGATCTCCCGGAACACCCGCGCGGCACCGTCCGTTGGCCGCAGCGTGCGTCCCGTCCGCGGGCCCGTGACACCTCGCCCGCGCTCCGGCGCCCGCGTGGCGCTCGGCGTCCTGCTCCCCCTCCTGTTCACCGGCGCGCTCGTCGGTGCCGTCCCGGCGACGGCGGCCGCCGCCGAGGACGTGGCGACCGAGGACGCCCTGGTCCCCTCCGGCTCCGGCGCCGACGCCGTCGAGCTCGACACGACCCTCTACCGGCCGGCCTCGGCCACGTCCGACGCCCCGGCGCCGGCGGTGGTGCTCGCGCACGGCTTCGGCGGCAGCAAGCAGTCGGTCGCCGACGACGCCCGGGACCTGGCCGACCGCGGCTACGTCGTCCTCACGTACTCCGCCCGCGGCTTCGGGGCGAGCACCGGTCAGATCGGCCTGGACGACCCGCGGTACGAGGTCGCCGACCTCTCCACGCTGCTGGACCTGCTGGCCGAGCGCGACGACGTCCTCCTCGACGGCGACGGCGATCCGCGGGTGGGCGTGGCCGGTGCCTCCTACGGCGGGGCGCTGTCGCTGCTGGCCGCGGCCTACGACGACCGGGTCGACGCGATCGCGCCGCAGATCACCTGGAACTCCCTGACCGCGGCGCTGTTCCCCTCCCAGACCGGCACCGCCGAGGACGTCACCCCCGCCGCCACGGCGCAGACGACCGACACCGGCGTCTACAAGCGGCTGTGGGCGGGGCTGTTCTTCGGCGTCGGCTCGGTCCCCGGCGGCGGCCTGCTCGACGCGCTCGGCGGCGGGGGAGCGGCCGAGGCCGAGGACGGGGAGGACGGAGAGCGCTCCGGCTCCGGCTCCGGTGGGGCGGCCCCCGCGTCCGGGAACGCCGCCCCCACCCTGCCGTTCGACCCCGCGTCGGTGGACCCCGCCGTGGTGGAGCAGGCGCTGACCTGCGGCCGGTTCCGCGCCGACATCTGCGCCGCCTACCAGTCCGCCGCGGCCTCCGGCACGCTCACGCCCGAGGTGGCCGCGGTGCTCGACCGCAGCAGCCCCGCCGCCGTGCTCGACCGGATCACCGCCCCCACCCTGCTGGTCCAGGGCACCGAGGACTCGCTGTTCGGCCTCGGCCAGGCCGACGCCAACGCCCGCGGCATCGCCGCGAACGGCACCGACGTCAAGGTCGTCTGGTACGCGGGCGGGCACGACTCGCAGGCTTCCGAGCGGGAGACCGCCGACCTGCGCGACGCGGTCGCCGGCTGGTTCGACTGGCACCTGCGCGACGAGGGCGACCCCGCCCGCGGCGAGGACCCCGGCACCGGCTTCGAGTTCCCCGCGCCCACCGGCCTGGGCAGCGGGCTGGGCAGCGTGCAGGGCGGCAGCCAGAGCGTGCTCGCCGAGGCCTACCCCGGTCTCGACGGCGACCGCCCCGTGGAGCGGCAGAGCGTGGCGCTCGGCGGCTCGACGCAGCCCGTGGTCACCCCCGCCGGCGGCACCCCCGCCGCGCTCACCACGGTCCCGGGTCTGGGCGCGCTCGCCTCCGCGCTCGGCGGGACCGCCGTGGAGATCCCCGGCCAGTTCGCCGCGTTCTCCAGCGAGCCGCTCGACGCCGCCGTCGAGGTCGTCGGCGCGCCCACCGTCGGGCTGGCCGTCGCCTCGCCCTCGGGCAGCGCCACGCTGTTCGCCAAGCTCTACGACGTCGGCCCCGACGGCGCGCAGACGCTGCCCGGCGGCCTGGTCGCCCCGCTGGCGCTGACCGGCCTGTCGGCCGACCCGACCGCACCCACCGAGGTCGCGGTCACGCTGCCGGCGATCGTGCACCGCTTCGAGGCCGGGCACACGATGCGCGTCGTCGTCTCCTCGACCGACCAGGCCTTCGCCCTGCCGGCCGAGGCCACCGTCTACTCCGTCGCCCTGGCCGGGGCCGGCAACGGCGGCACCGCGCTGGCGGTGCCCACCGTCGAGGGGCAGACCCAGGCCACCGGTGGCAGCTCCCGCTGGTGGTGGCTGCTCGGCGCCGTCGTCGCGCTCGGCCTGCTGGGCTGGCTCGCGGCGGTGCTGTGGGGCCGCCGCGCACGCCGGGTCACCTCGGCCGTCGAGCCCGACGGCGAGGACGTCCCGCTGCGCTTCGAGGGCATCACCAAGGCCTACAAGGACGGCTTCGTCGCCGTCCGCGACCTGTCCTTCGAGGTCCGCCGCGGCCAGGTGCTCGGCCTGCTCGGCCCCAACGGCGCCGGCAAGACGACCTCGCTGCGGATGCTCATGGGCCTCATCAAGCCGAACTCGGGGCGGATCACCGTGTTCGGCCACGAGGTCCGCCCGGGCGCGCCGGTGCTCTCCCGGCTGGGCTCGTTCGTCGAGGGCACCGGCCTGCAGCCGCACCTGTCCGGCCGCGACAACCTGCGGCTGTACTGGGCCGCCACCGGTCGCCCGGCCGAGGACGCGCACATGGAGGAGGCGATCGAGGTCGCCGGCCTCGGCGCCGCCCTCGACCGCCCGGTGCGCCGCTACAGCCAGGGCATGCGCCAGCGGGTGGCGATCGCCCAGGCCATGCTCGGCCTGCCCGACCTGCTGGTCCTCGACGAGCCGACCAACGGGCTGGACCCGCCGCAGATCCACGCCATGCGCGAGGTGCTGCGCTCCTACGCCGCCACCGGCCGCACGGTGATCGTCTCCAGCCACCTGCTCAGCGAGATCGAGCAGACCTGCACCCACGTCGTCGTCATGACCAAGGGGCAGAAGATCGCGCAGGGGACGGTCGACGAGATCGTCGGCGCGGGCGGTGCGGTGCTGGTCGGTCTCGCCGACGAGGCCGACACCGACCGCGCGGCGGCCGTGCTGACCGGGCTGCCCGGTGTCACCGTCGAGCACACCGACGACGGCCTGGTCGCCGACCTCGGGCCGGAGACCTCCCGCGCGACGGCGCTGCAGGCGCTCGTGGCCGCCGGGGTCACCGTCGACCAGTTCACACCGCGCCGCCGCCTGGAGGACGCGTTCCTGGCACTGGTGGGGGAGTCGTGACCGCGACCGAGCACGTCCAGCCGACCGGCGCCGTCGCCGGCTACCGGCCCGAGCGCACGCTGCGGCTGTCGGTCGAGCTGCGCCGGCAGTTCAAGCGGCGCCGCACGATCGGCGTCTACGTGGCGATGGCCGCCCTGCCGCTGATCCTGATCGCCGCCCTGCAGCTGGGCGCCAGCGAGGAGGCGCAGACCAACAGCCGGATCAACCTGGTCGACGTCGCCACCTCGAGCGGGCTGAACTTCACGCTGTTCGTCCTCTTCGCGACGACGACGTTCTTCCTCGTCGTCGTCTACGCGCTGTTCTTCGGCGACACCGTGGCCAGCGAGGCGGCGTGGGGGTCGCTGCGCTACACGCTGGCCACGCCGGTGCCCCGGATGCGGCTGCTGCGGCAGAAGTGGACCGCGGCGCTGGTCCAGTCGGTCGGGGCGCTGCTGACCCTCGCCGTCGTGGCGGTGGTGGCCGGCGGCATCGCCTTCGGCTTCGACGACATCCAGACGCCGATCGGGGTCACGCTCCCGCAGGGCGAGGGGCTGCTGCGGCTGGCCGGGATGCTCGGCTACCTCGCCGTCCACCTGCTCGTCGTCGGCACGCTGGCGTTCTGGCTGTCCACGATCACCGACGCGCCGCTGGCCGCCGTCGGCGGCGCGGTCTTCTCGATGGTCGTCTTCGCGATCCTCGACCAGGTCGAGCAGCTGGGGTCCCTGCGCGACTGGTTCCCCACCGCCGAGGAGTTCGCCTGGACCGACCTGCTGCAGACGCCGGTCGACTCCGGCGACCTGTTCCGCGGCGTGGTCCAGTCGCTGGTCTACGCCGCGGTGTTCACCGCGCTGGGCTTCCGCCACTTCGCCCGGCGCGACGTGACGTCGTAACGGTCGCCCCACTGGGCGGCACCGCGGCCAGGTGCCGTCCCCCAGGTCCGCGGAGCCCGTCCGTCGCGCCTGCGCGGGCCCTTCCGGGGCCCACTCGGCACGAACCGCTCACAGGCTCGCTCGGACGGCCTGGGCCCAGCCGACGCCCATCGGCTCGTCGGTCACCGACACGTTCGGGACGGCGGCCAGCAGCCCGGCCATGCCGTCGACCTCGGCGCCGTTGGCGGTGATCCACAGCCGGCCGACGGCGGGCGCCATCTCCAGGTCGCTGGCGCTGTCGCCGATCGCCACGGCGTCGGCGGGGTCGACCCCGCGCCGCTGGAGGTCCCAGGCGATCGCCGCGCCCTTGGTGATGCCGCGCGGCATGAGGTGGTAGACCCGCGCCAGCTGCCCCTCGGGCGCCAGGTCGAGCCGGGCCGACGCGGGGATGGCGCCGTTGTCCTTGAGCGTCAGCCAGCCCAGGCCGCGCTCGGCCAGCCACGCGTCGACGGCGAGCGGGTCGACGAACCCGCGCAGCAGCGCGTCGCCGGCGTGCGTGGTGTGCCAGGGCGCGTGCCACTCCAGCCGGCCGGGGTGGGCGGCGGTCAGCGCCTCGACGACGCCGAGCTCGGCCATCACGTCCATCGGCGTGCGCCCGGCGTACTCCGCGGGCAGCGCGCCGGTGAGCCCGTGCCGCGCCCGGCCGCCCTTCCACGTCACCAGGGAGCCCAGCTCGGCGATCGCGCCGTCGGCGGCGAAGATCCGCCCCGCCTCGGTGACCTGGTCGACCGTGCGCCCGCTGACGATCACCAGCGCGACGCCGGCCGTGTGCAGCTCGAGCAGGGCCGCGGCGGGCTCGGCGGTGGGGGAGCCCTCGGCGGTGTGCCAGAACGACCCCCGCGGGCCGACCATCGTGCCGTCGAGGTCGGTGTAGACGATGCGCGCTGCCACGGGCGCCAGCATGGCCGGAGCCCGGGGCGGCCCCGGCAGCCGGGTAGAGTCGGGCCCGTTCCACTCATCCAGAGGGGCAGAGGGACACGGCCCGGTGAAGCCCCGGCAACCGCGCTCGCGCGAGCGGCGAGAGGTGCCAATTCCGTCCCGCGCGGCTCGACGGCCCGCCGCGGGGAAGATGAGGAGGTAGTCGTCGCATGACCCTGACCGCTCCCGGTTCACTCCAGGCAGACGTCTCCGCAGGCGGGCCCGTCCCGCCGAGCCCCGCCCGCGGCCTCGTGTGTCGCAACTGCGGCGCCACCTTCGGCCTGATCGCCGAGCACGCCTGCGCGCAGTGCTTCGGCCCGCTGGAGGTCGACTACGACCCCGAGCGCATGCGCGCGGTCACCCGCGAGCAGATCGAGGCCGGTCCGCAGAACATCTGGCGCTACGCCGCGCTGCTGCCGGTGGGCCAGGACCCCGCCGACCGCGTCTCCCTCGACCCGGGCATGACGCCGCTGGTCCGTGCCGACCGGCTGGCCGCCGAGCTCGGCATCACCGGCGGCCTGTGGGTCAAGGACGACTCGGCCAACCCCACGCACTCGTTCAAGGACCGCGTGGTCAGCCTCGCCGCCACGGCCGCCAAGGGCCTCGGCTACCGCAAGATCGCCGCTGCCTCGACCGGCAACCTGGCCAACTCGGTGGCCGCGCACGCCGCCCGCGTCGGCATCCCGTCCTTCGTCTTCATCCCGGCCGACCTCGAGCCCGGCAAGGTCGTGCAGTCGGCGGTCTACGGCCAGACGCTGGTCGCCGTCGACGGGTCCTACGACGACGTCAACCGGCTGACCAGCGAGCTCGCCGAGACCGACGAGTTCGAGGACACCGCCTTCGTCAACCAGAACGTGCGGCCCTACTACGCCGAGGGCTCCAAGACGATGGGCTACGAGATCGCCGAGCAGCTCGGCTGGCGGATCCCGGCCCAGGTGGTCATCCCCATGGCGTCGGGCTCGCTGCTCACCAAGGTGGACAAGGCGTGGCGGGAGCTGGCCGCCGCCGGGATCGTCGAGGACACCGCATGGCGGGTCTTCGGCGCCCAGTCGGCCGGCTGCGACCCGATCGCCACCGCCTTCGACAACGGCTGGGACGTCGTCAAGCCGGTCAAGCCCACCGGGATCGCCAAGTCGCTGAACATCGGCAACCCCGCCGACGGCCCCTACGCGCTCGACGCCATCCGCCGCACCGGCGGGGCCGTCGGCCGGGTCGGCGACGACGCGATCGTGCAGGGCATCCGTGACCTCGCCCGCACCACCGGCGTCTTCGCCGAGACCGCGGGCGGCGTGACCGTGGCCGTGCTGCGGCAGCTGGTCGAGGACGGCCGGCTCGACCCCACGAAGGAGACCGTCGTCCTCAACACCGGCGAGGGCCTCAAGACCCTCGACCCGCTCGAGCCGGTCGTCGGCCCGACCCACCGGGTCGAGCCGTCGCTGCGGTCGGCCAGGGCGGCGGGCCTCGTCGGCTGAGGCACGCGGTCCGGGGACGTCGACCCGGCGGGTGACATCCCCGGCCCGGTCGTCCCCGAGACGTGTGGCGAGGATCTCCCCACGGCGGCGTCCCTGCTGTACGTTCTCGCGCGGTCGTCAGTTCCACGCACGTGTCCGACGGGCGGAAGAGCTGTACCCCGGTCCCCGGATCACGGGGCCGTCCGCACGCACGAACGTGGGAGCACACGTGGCACAGGGCACCGTGAAGTGGTTCAACGCCGAGAAGGGCTTCGGCTTCATCGCCGTCGACGGCGGCCAGGACGTCTTCGTCCACTACTCGGCCATCCAGATGGACGGCTACAAGAGCCTCGACGAGGGCCAGCGGGTCAGCTTCGAGGTCGTCCAGGGCGAGAAGGGGCCGCAGGCCGACGGCGTCCGCCTCGCCTGACCTCCTCCCGTCCCTCCGTGCCACGGCCCGGCTCCCCGCGTGGGAGCCGGGCCGTGGCCGTCCCCGGGGAGCCCCGGCGACCGCCGCCCAGCCGGGCGCCGGCGCTGCTCGCCGCCCACGCCGCCCTCCTCGTCGTCCTGACCGGGGTGTCCGCGGCACTGGACCTCACCGGCGTCCGCACCAGCGGCCACGACGACGCCGGTCGCTGGACGCCCCCGCCGGCCGCCGTCCCCGCCGGGACGGGGGTGAGCCTCCTCGGGTCCTCGCCCCACGGCTGGAGCCGGCTGGGCCCCTGACGGCCCTCGGCGCGCTGGTCGGCGCCGCCCTCGCGGCCGCCGACGACTGACGGGAACAGCCGCCGGCGACCCCCCGTTCTTGCACTCGGCAGGGGCGAGTGCCAGACTCCGGATTGGCACTCGACAGTGCCGAGTGCCAATCAGGTCGGAACGGTGAGGCACTGGAGCGCGGGCCACAAGGGTGCCCGCCGCGCTGGTGTCGTCCGTCGCGGGCGCCGGTCCCGGCCGTGCAGCGATCCATGCATGGAGGACATCACCACATGGCCAAGATGATCGCCTTCGAGGAAGAGGCGCGCCGCGGCCTCGAGCGGGGCATGAACACCCTCGCCGACGCCGTCAAGGTGACGCTCGGCCCCAAGGGCCGCAACGTCGTCCTCGAGAAGAAGTGGGGCGCTCCCACCATCACCAACGACGGTGTGAGCATCGCCAAGGAGATCGAGCTCGAGGACCCCTGGGAGAAGATCGGCGCCGAGCTGGTCAAGGAGGTCGCGAAGAAGACCGACGACGTCGCGGGTGACGGCACCACCACCGCCACCGTGCTCGCCCAGGCTCTCGTCCGCGAGGGTCTGCGCAACGTCGCCGCCGGCGCCAACCCGATGGCCCTGAAGAAGGGCATCGAGAAGGCCGTCGCCTCGGTCACCGAGTACCTCCTCTCGACCGCCAAGGACGTCGAGACCAAGGAGCAGATCGCCGCGACCGCGTCGATCTCCGCCGCTGACCCGGCCATCGGCGAGCTCATCGCCGAGGCGATGGACAAGGTCGGCAAGGAAGGCGTCATCACCGTCGAGGAGAGCAACACCTTCGGCCTCGAGCTCGAGCTCACCGAGGGCATGCGCTTCGACAAGGGCTACATCTCGCCCTACTTCGTCACCGACGCCGAGCGCATGGAGGCCGTCCTCGACGACCCGTACGTGCTCGTCGTCAACTCGAAGATCAGCTCGGTCAAGGACCTGCTCCCGCTGCTGGAGAAGGTCATGCAGTCGGGCAAGCCGCTGGCCATCATCGCCGAGGACGTCGAGGGCGAGGCCCTGGCGACCCTGGTCGTGAACAAGATCCGCGGCACCTTCAAGTCGCTGGCCGTCAAGGCCCCCGGCTTCGGCGACCGCCGCAAGGCCATGCTGACCGACATCGCCATCCTCACCGGTGGCCAGGTCATCAGCGAGGAGGTCGGCCTCAAGCTCGACACCGCCGACGTCTCCCTGCTGGGCCGCGCCCGCAAGGTCGTCGTCACCAAGGACGAGACGACGATCGTCGAGGGCGCCGGTGACAGCGACCAGATCTCCGGTCGGGTGAACCAGATCCGCGCCGAGATCGAGAAGTCGGACTCCGACTACGACCGCGAGAAGCTGCAGGAGCGCCTGGCCAAGCTGGCCGGTGGCGTCGCCGTCATCAAGGCCGGCGCCGCGACCGAGGTCGAGCTCAAGGAGCGCAAGCACCGCATCGAGGACGCGGTGCGCAACGCCAAGGCCGCCGTCGAGGAGGGCATCGTCGCCGGTGGTGGCGTCGCTCTCGCGCAGGCCACCGCCGTCGCGTTCGACAAGCTCGAGCTCGAGGGCGACGAGGCGACCGGTGCCAACATCGTGCGTGTCGCGCTCGAGGCGCCGCTGAAGCAGATCGCCGTCAACGCCGGCCTCGAGGGCGGCGTCGTGGCGGAGAAGGTCCGCAACTCCGAGGTGGGCTTCGGCCTCAACGCCGCCACCGGCGAGTACGTGGACCTGGTCGCGGCCGGCATCATCGACCCGGCCAAGGTCACCCGCTCGGCGCTGCAGAACGCCGCCTCCATCGCGGCGCTCTTCCTCACCACCGAGGCCGTCATCGCCGACAAGCCGGAGAAGTCCGCTCCGGCCATGCCGGGTGGCGACGGCGGCATGGGCGGCATGGACTTCTGAGTCCCGCCGCTGCCGTCCGGTAGCACCAGCACAGCCCGGCAGGGGCGGTCCCGCGGACGCGGGGCCGCCCCTGTCGGCGTCCGTGGGCCGTGCCGACGCCCGGGACCGCGGCGGTGGTCGGCGCGGCGTGGTCAGTCCTGCGGCGGGAAGCAGCAGAACTCGTTGCCCTCGGGGTCGGCCAGGACGTCCCACCCGATCTCGCCGGCGTCCTCGTCGGCCTCGTGGCCGGGGCGGGCGTCCGAGGCCCGCACCACCGTGGCGCCCGCGGCCTGCAGGGCGGCGGAGTCCCCGATGACGTCGAGGTGCACCCGGTTCTTCACCGTCTTCGGCTCGGGCACCGGGTTGAGCCAGAAGAGCGGGCCGCGGCCGGCCGGGTCCACGATCGGCACCGGCCACTCGCGCGGCCGCGTCCAGCCCTCCTCGGGCGGGGCGATCGAGTCACGGCGCACGTAGCCCATCGCGGCGCACCACCAGTCGGCCAGCGCCTGGTGATCGCGGGCGTCGATGCAGAGGTCCTTGAAGCGTGCGGGTGCGTCGGCCATGACGGCGCAGGGTAGGCGGTCGGCGTGGCCGTGGTGATCGGGACGTCGGGGTGGCAGTACCGCGACTGGCGCGGCCGCTTCTACCCCCAGCGCCTGCCGCAGCGGCTGTGGCTGGAGCACCACGCACAGCACTTCGCCACCGTCGAGAGCAACGCCGCCTTCTACCGGCTGCCCGAGCGGGCCACCTTCGCCGCCTGGCGCGAGCGGACCCCGCCGGACTACCGCTGGGCGGTCAAGGCCAGCCGGTTCCTCACCCACGTCAAGCGGCTGCGGGAGCCCGAGGAGCCGGTGGCCCGCCTGGTGCGGCACGCCGAGGGACTCGGTGACCGGCTCGACGTCGTCCTGCTGCAGTTGCCGCCCACGCTCAGGGCCGACGCCGGGCTGCTGCGCGACTGCCTCGCCTGCTTCCCGCCCGGCCTGCGGGTGGCCGTCGAGCCCCGCCACACGACCTGGGAGACCGACGAGATCCGCGACCTCCTCCAGCGCTACGGCGCCGCGCTGTGCTGGGCCGACCGTGCGGAGCGGCCGGTGACGCCGCTGTGGCGCACCGCCGGGTGGGGCTACCTGCGGCTGCACACCGGCGCCGAGGGCTGGGGGTACCCGCCGGCCGTGCTCGAGGAGTGGGCGCAGCGGCTGGCGGCCACCTACGCCGACGGCGAGGACGTGTTCGTGTACCTCAACAACGACCCCGGCGGTGCCGCGGTGGTCGACGCCGTCGCCCTGGCCGGTGCCGTGCGGCGGGCCGGCCGCACGCCCACCCGGGTGCCCACGCCGGAGGAGGCGACGGGCGCGGCCTGGGCGGCGGCCTGAGGGTCAGCCGAGGACGTGCGGGTCCTCGCGGTGGTGCACGCCGAGCTGCGCGGCCGCCTGCCCGAGGACGTCCTGCACGGCGAGGGTGTCGGCCAGCGGCATGACCTCGCTCTCGGTGCGCCCCTCCTGCAGGCACCGCGTGACCTCGGCCAGCTCGTGCGCGTAGCCGACGCCGGTCGCCGGGCGGGTGACCTCCTCGGGCTCGGCGCCGGTGCGGTGCAGCACGATCGTGGCCGGGTGGTGGAAGCGGGGGAGGACGTCGATCCACCCGCCGGTGCCGAACACCCGTGCCTGGCCGGGCGTCGGGTAGCGCAGCGACGTCGTCAGCGTGGCCGAGCGGCCGTCGTCCCAGCCGAGCAGGACGGCCGCCTCCGCGTCGGCCCCGGTGGGGTAGGTGGAGCCCGCGGCGGTGACCGTGTCGGGCGTGCCGAGCAGCATCTGCGCGAACGACACGACGTAGACGCCGAGGTCGAGCAGCGCGCCGCCGCCCAGGTCGAGGGCGAACAGCCGGTCGTCGGGGTCGTAGACGCGGTCGACGCCGAGGTCGGCCTGCACCGACCGCACCTCGCCGATCGCGCCGTCGGCGACCAGCTCCCGGAGCGCGACGACGGCGGGCTGGAAGCGCGTCCACATCGCCTCCATCACGAAGACGCCGGCCTCGCGGGCCGCGGTGACGACCTCCTGCGCGCCGGCCGTCGTCGCGGTGAACGCCTTCTCCACCAGCAGTGCCTTGCCGGCCTCGATGGCGGCCAGTGCGATCGCGTGGTGCTGGGGGTGCGGCGTGGCGAGGTACAGGACGTCGACGTCGGGGTCGGCGAGGACCTCCGGATAGGAGCCGTAGGACCGCCCGAGCCCGTGCTGCTGCGCGAAGGCCCGCGCCCGGTCGGCCGAGCGCGACGCGACGGCCAGCGGCCGGGCCCCCTCGACGTGCGCGAAGTCGCCCATCACGCTCTGCGCGATGCGCCCCGGTCCGACGACGCCCCAGCGGATCTCCCTGCTCACGCCGACGACGCTAGTCGGGACCCGGCAGACTGACCGGATGGCCGAGCTCGCGAGGCCACGCAGGGCAGAGCGCCGCGGTCGCGGGCTCGACGAGCGCAGCGAGGAGGTGCCCGTGGCCGTGCTGATCGACAGCCCCGTCTGGCCCTGGCGGGGGCGACGCTGGTCGCACCTGGTCAGCGACGTCTCCTACGAGGAGCTGCACGCCTTCGTCGCCGCCGAGCTCGGCATCCCGCGCCGGGCGTTCCAGGGCGACCACTACGACGTCCCCGAGGACCTCTACGACACCGCCGTCGCTGCCGGCGCGCAGCCGGTGGGCGCCCGGGAGCTGCTGGCCCGGCTGATGGCGGCGGGCCTGCGGCTCAGGAAGCGCGACCGCGCAGCACGCTGAGCTCGGCGGCCAGGTTGGCCCGCGCCCGCGGCTCCCAGTGCGCCGTCGCGGGCAGCCGGTAGAGCGCGGGCAGCGCGAGCAGCGACTCCAGCACCGCGATGCGGCCGGCGGTGAACACCTCGTCGGACAGGTGCCCGTACTCCTCGCGGACGGCGGAGGCGTACGCGGCGTAGGCCTCCGGCGGCCCGGCCAGCACCGCGAGGTCGGCGTCGCAGAGGACGGCCCCGTTCCCGTCGTCCGGCGCGGCGTCGTGCCCGGCGGTCAGCAGCACCAGCCGCACCACCTCCTCCAGCCGCGCGGGCGGCACGAGGCCGGTCAGCCCCGCCCGCGCCCGCTCGGCGCTGACCTGCTCGTTGTCGCCGCGACGGGGGTCGTAGACGACGTCGTGGTACCAGGCGGCCAGCGCCACGGCGGCCGGATCGGGAGCGGACCCGCCCAGCTCCCCGACCAGCCCCAGGACGGCGGCCAGGTGGTGCAGGCCGTGGTAGCGGCGGTGCGGCTCGCTCCAGGCGGCGACGACGGCCGCCCACTCGGTGCGCGCGGTGGGGGAGTCGCCGGCCAGCGCGGCGAAGGCCTCGAAGCCGACCAGGTCGCTCATGCGACGCCGCAGCGGCGCAGGACCAGCAGCGCCAGCGCGCGGGCCACGGCGGTCACCTCGGCCACCGGCACCCGCTCGGCCGGGCCGTGCGCCAGGTGCAGGTCGCCCGGGCCCAGGTGCAGCGTCGGGATCCCGGCGGCGGCGTAGAGGCGCAGGTCGGTGCCTGCGGTCACCGCGCGCTCCGGCGGCGGGGGCCCGCCCGCGTCGACGACGGCGTCGCGGACCTGGCCGAGCAGGTCGTGCGCCGGCGGCAGCTGCCCGCTGGCGAAGGCGCCGCCGGTCCAGGTCACCCGCACCGGGTGCGCGGCCAGCCACGGGTGTCCGGCGCAGGACGCGGCGACGCGGGCCTCGAACGCCGCCCGCGCGGCCTCGACCGGCTCACCCAGGCGCACGCCGTACCGGCCCTCGGCCACCAGCCGGTCGGGCACCGACGACGCCCAGTCGCCGGCGTGCACCGTGCCGATCGACAGCCCGAACGGGTACCGCTCGCCGGCGAAGCGCGGGTCGGCGTCGCGCTGCCGCTCGGCCTCGAACGCGCGCAGGTCCGCGTGGACCGCCGCGAACAGCTCGACGGCGCTGACGCCGCGGTCGCGCATCGCCGCGTGGGCCGCGTGCCCGGTCACCTCGAGCCGGAAGGTGAGCGCGCCGGCCGCCGCGGTGACGACGGCGCCGTCGGTGGGCTCGGGGACGACGCAGGCGTCACCGCGGTGCCCGCGGGCCAGGGTCGCCCACGCGCCCAGCCCGCCGTCCTCCTCGCCGACGACGCTGTGCAGCGCCACCGGCCGGCGCAGCCGCACACCCGCGGCCTGGACCGCGGCCAGCGCGGCGAGCGCCGAGACCAGCCCGCCCTTCATGTCGCACGTGCCGCGGCCGTGCACGGCGCCGCCGTCCAGGCGCGGCGTGAACGGGTCGCCGGCCCACAGCGCGCGGTCGCCGGTGGGGACGACGTCGGTGTGCCCGCACAGCACCAGCGCCGGGTCACCGCCGTCGGCACCCGGCACGGTCCCGACGACGCCCAGCGCCTCCTCGCGCCGGACCTCCTGGCCGGGCGCGTCCGGTGCGGTGGCGGCGGCCGCCAGGTCGATGTCCCAGCGGTCGACGTCGCACCCCAGGGCGTCCAGCTCCCCGGCGACGAGGGCCTGCACCTCGCTCTCGGCCGCGGAGCCGCCGACGGAGGGGACCGCGACCAGCCGGCAGAGCAGGCCGACCGCGGCGGCCTCGTCCACGGCGTCGAGGACGGCGGCCTCGGTGCGGGTCAGGTCGGCCACGGCTCGGCAGTCTGGCACGCACCGCGCCTGCGGTTACCGTCGCCGCCGTGATCCAGCCCTCCCCGCCGCCCGGCTGGTACCCCGACCCCGCCGGCAGCGGCGGTTCGCGCTGGTGGGACGGCCGGACCTGGACCGGTCACGTGCAGCAGCCGCCCACCCCCGCGCCGGTGCAGCAGTACGGGGGCCAGCAGCAGTACGGCGGCCCGCGGCGGTCGGTCCTGCACGAGCAGCCGGTCCTGCTGGTCGACCAGGAGACCAAGCTCGTCGAGCTCACCAACGAGTACGCCGTGCTCGACGCCCACGGGGTGCAGATCGGCGCGGTCGTCGAGGTCGGCCAGTCGACGGCGAAGAAGGTCGTCCGCTTCGTCAGCAGCCTCGACCAGTACCTCACCCACCGCCTCGAGGTACGGGACGCGCTCGGGCCGGTCCTCGTCCTCACCCGCCCGGCCAAGCTGGTCCGGTCGCGGGTCGTCGTCCAGACGCCCGAGGGCGCGCCGGTGGGGGAGATCGTCCAGGTCAACGTCTTCGGCCGGATCCGCTTCGACCTCGCCGTCGGCGGTCAGCCGGCCGGTGCGATCCAGGCGGAGAACTGGCGGGCCTGGGACTTCTCGGTCACCGACTCCTCGGGCACCGAGGTGGCCCGCATCACCAAGACGTGGGAGGGCCTGGCGCGGACGCTGTTCACCACCGCCGACCGCTACGTCGTCCGCGTGCACGCACGGCTGCCCGAGCCGCTCGCGAGCCTGGTGCTGGCGTCGGCGCTGACCGTCGACACGGCACTCAAGCAGGACGCGCGCGGCCTCGGATAGGCACCCGCGTCCCGGTGTGCGCGCGCCGGGAGCGGGGTACCGTCGTGGATGTCCGGACCGGGCGATCTGTGTCCCCGGGTGCCAATTGGATACCGCCTTCGCGGACCACCGCTCCGACCTCGGTCGGGGGTCTGGAGCCGCGTCGTGCTTCTCGCCGCGAGGCGACCAGCGCCCGGTCCGGACCCTCTCCTCAGCCGCCCGACCCCACGGTCCAGCCGCACGGGTCGGCCAGCGCCGTCGCCTCCTCCGGCCCCCAGGAGCCCGGCTCGTAGGGGCGCACCTCCGGCCGGTCCTCGAGCACCGGCCGCACCGCCCGCCAGGCGTGCGCGAGCCCCGCGCTGGTGGTGAACAGCGACCGGTCCCCGGTCAGCACGTCGAACAGCAGCGAGGCATAGGGCGGCAGGGCCTCCCCGCCCGGGACGGCGCCCAGGTCCAGCGAGGTCCCGGCGACGGCGAGCTCCAGGCCCGGGCCGGGACGCTTGGCCACCAGCCCGAGGTCGAGCGCGCCGGCACCCGACAGCGACAGCGAGACGGTGTTGCCGCCGCCGGGCAGCGTGCCCACCGGGCCGTCGGGACGGCGCATCACCAGCGTCACCCGCTGCTGGCCCTCGGCCATCCGCTTGCCGGTGCGCAGCAGGAACGGCACGCCGCGCCAGCGGTCGGTGTCCACCCACAGCCGCGCGGCCACGAACGTGTCGGTGGTGCTGTCGTCGGCGACGTCGTCGAGGTCCCGGTAGCCGGTGAACTGCCCGAGGACGACGTCCTCGCGGGCCAGCGGCCGGAACGCCGCCAGCACCGCCTCGCGCGCCTCCTGCAGGTCACCCGGCGTCAGCGACACCGGCGGCTCCATCGCCACCTCGGCGGCCACCTGGAACAGGTGGGTGACCAGCATGTCGAGGGTGGCGCCGGTGGCGTCGTAGAACTCGGCACGGTCGGCGACGTCGAGGGTCTCGGGGACGTCGACCTGGACCTGCGCCACGTGCTCGCGGCTCCACACCGACTCGAACAGGCCGTTGGCGAAGCGCAGGACGTGCAGGTCCTGCGTGCCCTCCTTGCCCAGGAAGTGGTCGATGCGGAAGACCTGGTCCTCGTCGAGCACCGAGTGCACCAGCTCGTCGAGCTCGCGGAAGCCGTCGGGGGAGGTGCCGTAGGGCTTCTCGAAGACCACGCGCGAGCCCTTGGCCAGGCCGTGGGCGTCCAGCGCCCGCGTGATCCCCTCGAACGCGCCGGGCGGGACGGCGAGGTAGTGCACGACCTGCGCGTCCTCGCCGAGCTCCTCGCGGGCGCCCGCCACGGCGTCGGCCAGCTGCCCGGGGTCGTCGGGGGTGAAGCCGCCCCCGGCGAAGCGCAGCCGCTCGGGCAGCCCGTCGGCCGGCTCGCCGTTCCCGTGCTCGGCCAGGGCGGCGCGGACCAGCTCCCGGAAGTCGTCGTCGGAGCGGTCGCCGCGCCCGCTGCCGACCAGGCGCCAGTCGGGCGGCAGCAGGTCGCGGCGGTGCAGGACGTCGAAGGCCGGCAGGACCATGCGCGCGGCGAGGTCGCCGGTCGCGCCGAAGAGGACGAAGACGGTCGGGGGCAGGTCGGCCATGCCCCCACCCTCGCCCCGGCCGGGGATCGCCGCGCGGCGGGCGCGTCTGAGGGGTGTCTGAGGGGCCTCAGGCACGCGGGTGCGGCCAGGACTGCCCGGACGACCGATGCCCGGGGCCCGGCCTCAGCACGACCGTCGTCCTCGACACCGGACGACGACACGAGGAGACGACCGTGAGCCCCTACCCCAACCCCGGACTCGAGGCCGAGCTCGCCTACCGGCGCGAGGTCCTGCAGGCCATCGGACGCGGCACCCGCACCCGCCGCGGCCCGTGGCGGTCCCGGCGGTCCCGCGGGTGACGGCACCGTCGGCCGCGCGTGCCACGATCGGCGCCGTGCCGCGGTGGGACGAGCGACCCCTGGTGGGGCGGGCCGGCGAGCTGGCCACGCTCCTGGCCGCCGTCGACCGCGCCGCCGCCGGCCGCGGCTCGGCCGTGCTCGTCGCCGGTGACGCCGGCGTCGGCAAGTCCCGCCTGCTCGACGAGCTCGCCGCCCGCGCGGCCGGCCGCGGCCTGCGGGTGCTCGCCGGGCACTGCGTCGACCTCGGCGAGGTCGGCCTGCCCTACCTGCCCTTCGTCGACCTGCTCCGGCCCGTCGCCGCCGAGCTCGGCGACGGGGCCGCCGGGCTGTTCGCGGCCCGGTCGGCCGCTGCGCGCGAGCCGGACGCCGCCGACCTGGGCGGCCCGGTCCGCGCGCTGCGCCCGCCGGTCGACGACGGGCGGCTGCAGCTGTTCGAGGCGGTCGCCGCGGCGCTGGCCGAGCTCGCGGCGGCCGCCCCGCTGCTGGTCGTGCTGGAGGACCTGCACTGGGCCGACCGGTCCAGCCGCGACCTGCTGCGCTACCTGCTGGCCCGGCTGACCGACGAGCCGGTCGCCGTCGTGGCCTCCTACCGCTCCGACGACCTGCACCGGCGCCATCCGCTGCGCCCGCTGCTGGCCGAGCTGGTCCGGCTGCCCGGCGTGGAGCGCCTCGACCTCGGCCCGCTGCCCGACGCGCAGGTGGAGCAGCTGGTCCGCGGCCTCGCTGCCCAGGTGGCCGGCGGGGCGGCCGCGGGGGTGCCCGACCGCACGGTCGACGACGTCGTGGCGCGCGCCGAGGGCAACGCCTTCTACGCCGAGGAGCTGCTGGCCGCGGGCCTCGCGGGGGAGACGCTGCCCCTCGGGCTCACCGACGTGCTGCTCGCGCGCGTCGAGCAGCTCACCCCGTCCGCGCAGCAGGTGCTGCGGGTGGCCGCGGTCGCCGGGCGCCGGGTGCGGCACGAGCTCGTGGCGGCGGTGGTCCGGCCGCCGGCCGACGGCGACCTCGACACCGCGCTGGCCGAGGCGGTGCACTCCCACCTGCTCGTCGTCGACCCGGACGGCGCCTACCGCTTCCGGCACGCGCTGGTGCGCGAGGCGGTCCTCGCCGACCTGCTGCCCGGCGAGCGGGTGCGGCTGCACGCCGCCCTCGCCGCGCACCTCGCGGCCGAGCCCGCGGCGGGCACCGCGGCCGAGCGGGCCCACCACCTGCGCGAGAGCCACGACCTGGCCGGCGCGCTGGCGGCCTCCCTCGAGGCCGCCGACGCGGCCCGGCAGGTCGGCGCCCCGGCCGAGCAGTTGCAGCACCTGGAGACGGTGCTCGCGCTGTGGCCGGCGGTGCCCGGCGCCGCCGACGTCGCCGGCCGCGGCCGCGCCGAGCTGCTGCTGGAGGCGGCCGCCGCGGCGCGCAGCGGCGGGCAGCTGCCGCGGGCGGTCGCCCTGCTGCGGGCCGTCCAGGAGGTCGTGGGCGACGACGGCGACCCGGTGATCCGCGCCCGCGCGCACTACACGCTGGCCCAGGCGCTGGCCCGCATCGAGGACCAGACCTCGGCGTTGCGGGAGTCCACGGCGGCCATGGCGCTGGTGCCGGCGCAGCCGCCCTCCCCGGCGCGGACCTGGGCGGCCGCCACCCACGCCCGGGTCTGCTACGACCTCGACCGCCGCGCCGAGGGGGACGCCGCCGCCGAGGAGGCGCTCGCCGCCGCCGACGCCCTCGGCCTGGACAGCGCCTGGGCCGACGTCGCGGTGACGCTGGCGCGCTCGCAGGAGGCCGGCGGCGGCGACCCGGCGGAGACGTGGGCGCGGCTGGAGGAGGCGCTGGCGCGCGCCCGCCGGTCCGGGGACCCCGACGTCGAGATGCGGGTGCTGTTCAACCTGGCCACCGTCTCCTGGGAGGGCGGAGACCCGCGGGAGGCACTGCGGTGGAGCGACACGGGGCTCGGGCGCGCCCAGGCGCTGGGTGTCGAGTGGTCGTTCTACGCCGCCGAGCTGCGCCACCTCGGCGTCGTCTCCCGCTACGTCCTCGGGGACTGGGACGGCAGTCTCGGGCTGGCCGACCGGCTGGCCCGGGTGCCCGAGATGGGCGCGCACGTGCGGGCCGCGGGCCTGCTCGTGCTCGTCGGCCGCGGGGACCCCGGCACGGCGGAGCGGATCACCTGGGCGCGCGGACTCGTCGACCGCCTGGACGCCCACGTGCTCCTGCTGCTGGCCACCGCGGGCGCCGAGATCGACCGGGCCTCGTGGGCCGGGGACGCCGGGACCGCGGTGGACCGGGCGCGGGCGGCCTCGTCCACGCTCGCCCGGCTCTGGGGCGCCAACCGGCTCGCGGTGGTGCGGCTGGCGGCCATGGCCCTGTCGCCCGTGGCGGACGCGGCGGCCACCGCGCGGCTGACCGGGGACGTCGCCGGTGAGGCGGAGTGGACGGCGGCGGGGGAGTCGATGGTGACGCTCGGCCGCGACGCGGTCGCCGACCACGCCCGCGTGGTGGGGGCCCACGGGGCCGAGGCCGCGGCGTGGGTCGCGCGGCTCGACGCCGAGGCGGCGCGGCTGGACGGGCGGGCGGACCCGGCGCTGTGGACGGCCGCCGTCGACGCGTTCGGCTACGGCCACGTCTACGAGCAGGCGCGCAGCCGGTGGCGGCTGGCCGAGGCGCTGGTCGCCACCGGCGACCGGGACGCCGCTCTCGAGCCGCTGGCCGCCGCGGCCGGGACCGCGCGGGAGCTGGGCGCCGCGCCGCTGCTGGGCGTGGTCGCCGCGCTGGCCCGCCGGGCGCGGCTGGAGCTGCCCGGCGCCGGGCGGGTGGTGGAGACCGCGGCGGTGTTCACCCCGCGCGAGACCGAGGTGCTGGCCCTGCTCGCCCGCGGGCGCACCAACCGGCAGATCGGCAGCGAGCTCTACATCAGCGAGAAGACCGCCAGCGTGCACGTGAGCAACATCCTGGCCAAGCTCGGCGCCGGCTCCCGCACCGAGGCCGTCGCCCTGGCCGCGTCCCGGGGCCTCCTGCCCACGGCCTGAGGAGGCCGGGGTCGTGCACGTCCGCGGACGTGCACGCCCTCGTCACAACATCGTGCGGAGGCGCTCGCGGCGGGCGCGCAGGACGTCGATCGACGCCGAGGCCGACGGCGGGCCGGGCACGTGCTGCCGCAGCTGGGTGTGCACCACGGCGTGCGGCGTCGACGTCTTCGCCGACACGCGACTGACCAGGCGGTTGATCTCCCGGCGCAGCTCGGCGACGTCGCGCCAGGAGCGGCCGGCGTCGTCCTCCTCGGGGTGGTCCTCGACGACGGGCAGCTCCCCGGTGTCCTCGTCGTGCACCCGCTGGGCGATCCGGACCCGCAGCTCGTCGTCCCGCCTGGCCAGCAGGGACGCCGTCTGCTCGGGGGTGAGCAGGCCGGGGATGCCGAGGAAGTCCTCCTCCTCGGCGCCGAGCGGCCCGGCCGCCATGCCGTTCCCCGGCCCGCCCGGCCCGTCCCCGGTGTGCGCCGTCCCGCCGTGCAGCACGTGCGCGAACCGGGCGTCGGCCTCCAGCGCCTCCCACTGCTTGAGGCCCACCGCCTCGCGCTCCTCGGGCGGCAGCGGGTCGAGGTCGAGCGCCTCCGGGTCCTGCGCCTTGGGCGGCGGCATGACGTGGTTGCGTTCCTTCTCCATCGACGCGGCCAGCCCGAGCAGCGGCCGGACGGCGGGGAGGAACACGGTGGCCGTCTCGTGCGGCGCCCGCGAGCGGACGACGCGGCCGACGGCCTGGGCGAAGAACAGCGGCGTCCGGTAGGAGGTCATCCACGCGAGGACGGCGGCGCGGGGGACGTCGACGCCCTCGGAGATCATCCGCACGCAGACCGCGATCCGCGCCGACCCAGCGGCGAACCGCTCGATCTTCTTCGACGCCTTGGGGTCGTCGGACAGGATGAGCTCGGGCGCCTTGCCGGTGATGCGCTTGACGATGCGGGCGTAGGCGCGGGCGTCGTCCTGGTCGCTGGCCAGCACCAGCCCCGCGGCGTCGGCCATGCCGTTCTCGCGCAGGTGGGTGATCCGCTCGTCCATCGCGGCGATGACGTGCGGCACCCACTGGCCCTTCGGGTCCAGCGCGGTGCGCCAGGCGGCCATCTCGACCGAGCGGGTGCCGGCCTCCGACAGCGAGGCGGCGACCACCTCGCCGGCGGAGTTCCGCCAGCGCGCGGTGCCGGTGTAGGCGGCGAAGACGACCGGGCGGACGACGCTGTCGGCCAGCGCCTCCTTGTAGCCGTAGGTGTAGTCGGCGCGGCTGACCAGCCCGGCGCCCGCCTCCCCGGCGTCACCGTCGAAGCCGTCCTCCTCGTAGCGCACGAAGGGGATGCGCTCGTCGGGCTTGGTGCGGAACGGCGTCCCGGTCAGGCACAACCGGCGGGCGGTGAAGCCGTAGGCCTCCTCGATCGCCTCGCCCCACGACAGGCCGTCCCCGGCGTGGTGGACCTCGTCGAGGATGACCAGGGTCTTGACGGCGGTGGCGCGGGCCGCGTGCAGCATCGGCTTGCCGGCGACCTGCGCGTACGTGGTCACGTAGCCCTGGGTGCCGGCGCGCACGGGGCCGACGGCGTTGGTCAGGCCGGGGTCGAGCACGATGCCCATCCGGTCGGCGGCGTCGGCCCACTGCAGCCGCAGGTGGTCGGTGGGGCAGACGACGACCACGCGGGCCACCTCGCGCCGCTGCAGCAGCCGCGAGGCGAGGGTCAGGGCGAACGTCGTCTTGCCGGCGCCGGGGGTCGCGGTGACCAGGAAGTCCTTCGGCGAGGACTCCTCGTAGCGCTCGAGGGCGGCCTGCTGCCATGCCCGGAGCGGTCGGCTGGTCGTCTGCGGGGCGACCGCCCCGGCCCGTGCTGCACTCGCCATCTCGCGGACCATCCTGCCTGGCGCGCAGCGGACACGCCCGACCGGCCACCTCCCGCGCGCCCGCCGGGAGCCGTCGTATACGCGGCCTCGGGCGCCGCGCTGACCTGCGGTTTCACCACGGCGTCCCGCGTCGACGTGGCACGCCTCACACCGTGAGGGGACCGGTCCGTCGCGTCCCGGGCCCCGTCCGCACCAGCCGACTCAGGCCTCGCCGCCGGCCCGGCCGACCTCGTTGGTGACCAGGCGCAGGTGCGGGCCGGTGGGGACGTCCTCGCGCGGGTCGCGCACCTCGGGCAGGTCGGCCGCGCGGCGCACCCGGTTCTCCGGCACGTCGAGCGCGCGGGCCAGGTGCCCGGCGAGGCGGGCGCTGATGAAGGCGCGCCCGCGGGAGCGGGCCAGCCGCTCGATGACCTCCGGCGCGATCGTCCCCCGCGCGCGCCGGGAGACGTCGTGCACGGTCATCCCCAGCTCCCAGAGGCGGCGCCGGACGAGGTCCGGGAGGTCCTTGGCAGGCGGCACCCAGGGAAGGGTAGTCCCGGACACCGAGGGCAGCCCGGTCGGGATCTTGTCCCGGGTCACCGGCAGGTGGCGCACCCGGACGCCGGTCGCCGGATGCGTGCCTCCACTGCCGCCGAGCTCGACGCCAGGGCTGCCTCCCGAGCTCGCTGCGTGGAGGTGGGCGGTCGCCGACCGACCCGCTGACCAGCACCTCCTCCGTCCACAGCCCCTGCCCGGCGCGACCGCCGCTGCCGCCTCCCCGGCTGCCGCCGACCCGTCCCCCGCGACGGCGCACTCGACCACGCCGTCCCCTGGCCCACCGGCCCCACCGCCGAGGCCGACCTCACCGCCACGCCACCGCCCTGGTGGAGGGCGCGGGGACGAGGTCAGTGCGTGAGCTTGAGGCCGACCACGCAGCCGACGATGCCCAGCAGCAGGAGCACCCGCAGCGCCGTCAGCGGCTCCTCGCCCGTCGCCATCGCGTAGCCGGCGGTCAGCGCCGCCCCGATGCCCACCCACACCGCGTACGCCGTCCCGACCGGGAGGCTGCGCATCGCGTAGGCGAGCCCGAGCATGCTGGCGATCAGGCCGAGGACGAACACGACCGTGGGGGCGAGCCGGGTGAAGCCCTCGGAGCGGCCGAGGGCGGTCGCCCACACGGCCTCGAGGACACCGGACAGCACGAGCACGAACCAGGCCACGACGACTCCCGAGGCTGCCGTCTTGTCGCTGTCCGGGTACGGCACCGCTCGTCCGGGGGTCCGCCACGGACCCGCCTCCACCATGGCACGCCCCGGCCGACGAGTGGTGGTGAGAACCGCCACCGCCCTCCGGGGACACGTACGCCCCGGCGGCGCGCCGTGGCGCCATGCCGCGCAGCGGCCGATCGAGGTCCCGTCCACCGGCGACCGGAGCATCCTGCAGGCATGAGCGAGCCCCACCACGCCGGACTGCGCGAGCGCGCGGCGAAGGGCGACCGCGACGCGGTCGACGAGCTGATCGAACTGGCGGGCGAACGCGGCGACCTCGCCGAGCTGCGCCGGCTGGGCGACCTCGGCTACCGCGACGCCGTCGACGAGCTGGTGCAGCGTGCCAGTGAGCTCGACGACCTCACCGAGCTGCGCCGGCTCGCCGAGGAGGGCAACGCCGACGCCGCCGACGTCCTGCACGAGCTCACCGAGGAGTAGCCGACCGCGGCCCCCGGGTCACCAGGACCAGGGGGCCGGGGGCCGGCCACCCCCAGGGTCCCGCGCCGAGCGTGCGAGGCGTGGGGGAAGGGTGGTCCCCAGTCAGTCGGCGGGCTCGTCGACCCAGTCGGGGCCGTTGACCTCGCCCGGGCCGGCCAGGTCGGCGGCGTCGACGATCGTGTACGCGTAGCCCTGCTCGGCGAGGAAGCGCTGCCGGTGGGCGGCGTACTCGGCGTCGAGGGTGTCGCGGCTGACCACCGTGTAGAAGTGCGCCTGCCGGCCGTCGGCCTTGGGACGGAGCACCCGGCCCAGCCGCTGCGCCTCCTCCTGCCGCGACCCGAACGTCCCCGACACCTGCACGGCGACGGCGGCCTCGGGCAGGTCGATGGAGAAGTTGGCGACCTTGGACACGACCAGCGTCCTGATCTCGCCGACGCGGAACGCCTGGAACAGCCGCTCGCGCTCCTTGTTCGTCGTCGACCCCTGGATGACCGGCGCGTCCAGCGCCCGCCCGAGCTCCTCGAGCTGGTCGAGATAGGCGCCGATCACCAGCGACGGCTCGTCGGGGTGCCGCTCGAGCACCCGCCGGATCACCGGCAGCTTCGACGTCGCCGTCGCCGCGATCCGGTACCGCTCCTCGGGTTCGGCGACCGCGTAGGTCATCCGCTCCTCGTCGTCGAGGCCGACCCGCACCTCGATGCACTCGGCCGGCGCGATGTAGCCCTGGGACTCGATGTCCTTCCACGGCGCGTCGTAGCGCTTGGGCCCGATGAGGGAGAAGACGTCGTCCTCGCGGCCGTCCTCGCGCACCAGCGTCGCGGTCAGCCCCAGCCGGCGGCGGGACTGCAGGTCGGCGGTGAGCCGGAAGATCGGCGCGGGCAGCAGGTGCACCTCGTCGTAGACGATCAGGCCCCAGTCCTGGGCGTCGAAGAGGTCCAGGTGCCGGTACTCGCCCTTCCGGCGGGTCGTCATCACCTGGTAGGTCGCGATGGTGACCGGGCGGATCTCCTTGCGCTCGCCGGAGTACTCGCCGATCTCCTCCTCGGTCAGCGACGTGCGCGCGATCAGCTCGCGCTTCCACTGCCGCCCCGAGACGGTGTTGGTGACCAGGATCAGCGTGGTCGCCTTGGCCTGGGCCATCGCCGCGGCGCCGACCAGCGTCTTGCCCGCGCCGCAGGGCAGGACGACGACGCCAGAGCCACCGGCCCAGAAGCCCTCGACGGCCTCCTGCTGGTAGTCGCGCAGGTGCCAGTCCTCCTGGTCCAGCTCGATCGGGTGCGCCTGCCCGTCGACGTAGCCGGCGAGGTCCTCGGCCGGCCAGCCGACCTTCAGCAGCGCCTGCTTGAGCCGGCCGCGCTCGGAGGGGTGGACGACGACGGTGTCGGGGTCGATGCGCGCACCGAGCATCGGCGCCACCCGCTTGGAGCGGATGACCTCCTCGAGCACGGCGCGGTCGGTGGTGGCCAGCGTCAGCCCGTGCACGGGGTGGTTGACCAGTGTCAGCCGGCCGAAGCGGTCCATCGTGTCGGCGACGTCGACCAGCAGCGCGTGCGGCACCGGGTAGCGCGAGTAGCGCACCAGGGCGTCGACGACCTGCTCGGCGTCGTGCCCGGCGGCGCGGGCGTTCCACAGCGCCAGCGGGGTGACCCGGTAGGTGTGCACGTGCTCCGGCGAGCGCTCGAGCTCGGCGAACGGGGCGATGGCCGCGCGGCACTCGCGGGCGGCCGGGTGGTCGACCTCGAGCAGCAGCGTCTTGTCCGACTGGACGATGAGGGGTCCGTCGTTCACGGGGATGGGTTGCCTCTCCTCGCAGGGTGGGCGTCTGTCAGGTCAACCGTTGCCGGCGGCCGGTGCTTCCTCGTCGGCCGGCGCGACCGAGGTGATCCGGTGCACCGCGAAGGTGCGGCTCTCCTGCCGGCGCTCGTCCCACCCCTGGAGGAAACCACCCGCCAGTGACACCGGCTGCACCACGCGCTGGCTGCCGCTGCCCTGGGCGTCGACGTAGCCGAGCCACACCGGGATGCCCTCGCGGATCGCGCGGGACAGCACCTCCAGGGTGCCCGCGGTGGTCACGCCGGGGACCTGCCGGACGGGCGCGGCCGGACGGGCGGCCAGGGCGGCGTCGCCGGCGCGGATCTCGCGGACGGTGGCCTCGGCCTCCGCGTCGGTGAGCGGGCGGCCGGCCATCGACGGCGGGGCACCGAGCCGGCGTCCGGCCGCGCGGGGACGGGCCGGAGGCCGGGTGAGCACCGCGCCGCCCGGCGACTCCCCGGCCGGCGCGTACCCGGCCTGCCGCAGCACGGTGAGCACCTCGTCGGCGCCCAGCCCGCTGACCAGCACGCCGGGGGCGAGCCGGCGCAGCTCGGCTGCCGCCGTCCGCCGGTCGCCGAGCACCTGGGACAGCAGGCCGTGGTCGTCGGAGCGCACGTAGCACTCGATGGCGCCGACCCGCAGCCGCCCGTGCTGCCGGGCGACGTCGTCGACGAGGTAGTCCAGCGCCTGCGGCACCGGCGTCCGCGACGACCGGGTGAACAGGTCGTGCAGGTCGGTGGCCGACCACCCGGCGTCCAGGGCCCGCCGGACCGAGGACTCCGACACCCGGAACACCGTCGCCCCGCCGGAGGACTCGACGTCGGCGACGACGGCGAGGGTGTCGGCGAGCCCGGCCACCAGCGGGCCGGGGGCGACGAGGGTGAGGTCGGGCTGGGCGAGCACGTGGTCGACCGGCTCGGGCAGCAGCCCCTGCATCCCGTCGGCGGCGCCCTCCTCCCCGCGGGTCAGCAGGCCGCGCCCGCCGCCGGACAGCACGCCGCCCACGAGGACGCCGATCCGCCCGGCCTCGGCCAGCATGTCCGGCACCGGCGCGAGCCGGTCGGCCCGCCGCGGGGTGCGCCAGCGCAGCAGCGCGACGAGGTCGTCGGGGGCCAGCCCGCGCCCGGGCGGGGAGTCCAGGAGCGCGGCCAGCGCCGAGCGGCGGATCGCCGGGGCGGTGTGCCGCACCAGGTCGGGGGACAGCGCGTTGACCGCCTTGCCCGCCACGTCGCGCGACCCGACCAGCGAGGGCAGCCGCGTGCTCTCCAGCCAGCCGGCCGCCAGCGCCGCCCACCGGTCGGGCAGCGGCTGCTCCCGCCACAGGTCGTAGCCGCGGGTGGGCAGCCACTCGTCGCGGTGCGGGCCGCCGACGTCGAGCAGTCCCGCGGCGTGGGCCAGCTCCAGCAGCCAGCCGGCATCGGTCTCCGACACCGTCAGCGCCTTCGCCAGCCGCTTGCGGTCCCGGACGGCGACCCCGCCGCTGCGCAGCAGCCCGGCCGGCTCCTCCTCGAGCACCGCCAGCAGCTCGCCGACCCGCCCGACCACCTCGAGCGCCGCACCCGCGGCCTGCCGGTCGACCACGGCCGGGTCGCGCTCCACGGCGGCCGGCTCGGGGCGCAGCCGGGGCGGGCCGTAGGGCCGGTCGCCGCGCAGGTGCAGGCCGATCTCCCGGGGCAGCTCCACGTTGAGCGCGTCGATGCGGGCCAGCAACCCCGCCTGCAGCAGCCGCCGGGCCGGGGAGGCGCCGGGGCCGCCGGTCTCGGGCAGGTGGCCGACCGGGCGGTCGCCGGCCAGCCGCTCGAGCACCTCGCGCTCGCCGGGGTCCAGCGCGCCGACGGCGGCGGGCAGGTCCGCGGGCAGGGTCACCCGCAGCTCGGCGGCCCGGCGGCCCAGCCCGGCGGGGTGGCGGACGGCGCGGCGCACGGGGTCGGGGGCGTGCAGGACGTCCTCGCCCCACAGCAGCGCCCGCGTGGTCAGCCGCCCGACCGCCGCGTCGACGACGTCGTCGGGCAGCCCGGGCAGCGCGGCGTGCACGTCCTCGGCGGGCACGCCGTCGGTGGGGGCGAGCAGCACGACGTCGAGGACCTGCAGCGTGGCCGCGTCGAGCTCGTCGAGCGCCCGGTCGACCGACACCGGCACCGCCAGCCGGCTGGCCAGTGCCACGACGTCGGAGGGCGCGGGCCGGGCCACGTCGGGCCGCGCGGCCAGCAACGCCGCCAGCTGGGCGTCGCTGCGGGTGCGCAGCCACGCGGCCAGCGTGGCGGGACGGTCGGCAGGCATCCGGTCAACGCTACGTCGCCGCGGGCGCCGGTGCCGCCGTCGTCCCCGGGGGGCTGCGAGCATGGACGGCGTGCAGCCGGCCGCCGACGACCCGCACACCCGCTCCGCGCTGGAGGGCTACCGGGCGGGTGCACTGCGCTGGCTGGCCGGTGGCGTGATCGCCGTCGTCCTGGCCGTGCTGCTCGGCGCCGTCGCGATCAGCCTCGCCGAGGACCGCGGCCGCCCGGTGCCGCTGGCCGGCATGGTCGTCGTCGTCCTGGTGGTCGGCGGCACCTGCGCCGCCGCCGCCGGGCTCGGCGGGCTGGCCCGCGCGCTGCGCTGGCACCGCGCGCTGACCGCCGTCCCGTGGCAGCGCGGGCTGCTGCGCATCGCGGGCCCGGCGATCGTCGCCTTCGAGCCGGAGGGCTACGACGAGTGGGACCCCGCCGACGAGCCGGTGCGGCTGCGGCTGGCGAGCACCTCGGTCTGGCGCACCCGCCAGGTGCAGGGGCTCGACGGCGGGGAGGTGCGGCTCGCGCCCGTGGGCACCCGGCAGTGGGTGCTCACCGCCGAGGGGCTGCCCACCCTCTACGGCGCACGCTCGGCCCGGCGACCGGCCCGCTGAGACCCGGGGGAGGACACGGGAGAGCGGGGCTGGTGCGGGTAGGACCGGGGAGCCGCCAGAATGGCGACGACGCGCGCACCGCCCGGTGCGCCCGGGTACACGGAGGCGAGATGGCCAAGCGCAAGGAGAAGCACGCCCACCTGGTGGAGCCCACCTGGGGGCAGTCCGAGGACGCCGGCCCGCCGGTGACCGAGCTGGTCAGCGAGATGGCCGGCGGGCTGTCGCCCTTCGGCGAGGACCACAGCTTCCCGCTGCCGGTCGAGCGGATCCGTTACGCCCACCCCACGGACAAGCCCAACCGGGCCGGCGTCCAGCTGCCGGAGAACCGGCGGCCGTGAGCACCCCCGCGCTGCCGTCCTACGCCAGCGGCACCTCTGCCGTCCCCCTGCTGGGGGACACGATCGGGGCCGACCTCGACCGGACGGCGGCGCGGGTCGGCGACCACGAGGCGCTCGTCGAGTGCGCCACGGGCCGCCGCTGGACCTATCCGCAGCTGGTCGCCGACGTCGACGCCTGCGCCCTCGGCCTGGACGCCCTCGGCGTGCGCAAGGGCGACCGCGTGGGCATCTGGGCGCCCAACTGCGCGGAGTGGGTCTTCGTCCAGTACGGCACCGCCAAGCTCGGCGCCGTCCTGGTCACCATCAACCCGGCCTACCGCACCCACGAGCTGGCGTTCGTGCTGCGGCAGGCCGGGATCTCGGTGCTCGTCGCGGCGCCGGAGTTCAAGACCAGCGACTACCGGGCGATGGTGGCCGAGGTCCGCGGCGACTGCCCCGACCTGCGCGAGGTCGTCTTCCTCGGCGACCCGGAGTGGGAGCATCTGCTGGCCACCGGCCGCGCCGCCGACCGCGGGCTGCTCGAGCGCCGTGCCGCCGAGCTCTCACCCGACGACCCGATCAACATCCAGTACACGTCGGGGACCACCGGCTTCCCCAAGGGCGCCACGCTCAGCCACCACAACCTGCTCAACAACGGGTTCTTCGTGGGCGAGGGCTGCGGCTACACCGAGGCCGACCGGATCTGCATCCCGGTGCCCTACTACCACTGCTTCGGCATGGGGATGGGCAACCTCGGGGCCACCTCGCACGGCGCCACCATGGTGATCCCGGCGCCCGCGTTCGACCCGGCGGCCACGCTGCGGGCGGTGCAGGAGGAGCGCTGCACGTCGCTCTACGGCGTCCCGACGATGTTCATCGCCGAGCTGGCGCTGCCCGACTTCGGCACCTACGACCTCTCCAGCCTGCGCACCGGCATCATGGCCGGCTCGCCGTGCCCGGTGGAGGTGATGAAGCGGGTGGTCGCCGAGATGGGCATGACCGAGGTCACCATCTGCTACGGCATGACCGAGACCTCCCCGGTCTCCACCCAGACCGGCGCCGACGACGACCTCGACCGCCGCACCGCCACCGTCGGCCGGGTGCACCCGCACCTCGAGGTGAAGGTGGTCGACCCCGCCACCGGCATCACCGTGCCGCGCGGCACCCCGGGAGAGTTCTGCACCCGCGGCTACTCGGTGATGCTCGGCTACTGGGACGAGCCGCAGAAGACCGCCGAGGTCATCGACGCCGCCCGCTGGATGCACACCGGCGACCTCGCCGTCATGGACGAGGCCGGCTACCTCAACATCGTCGGCCGGATCAAGGACATGGTCATCCGCGGCGGGGAGAACGTGTACCCGCGCGAGGTGGAGGAGTTCCTCTACACCCATCCCGACGTCGTCGACGCGCAGGTGATCGGCGTCCCCGACGAGCGGTTCGGCGAGGAGCTCATGGCCTGGGTGCGGCTGCGGGAGGGCGCCGAGCCGCTCACCCCGGAGGCGCTGCGCGAGTTCTGCGCCGGCAGGCTCGCGCACTACAAGGTCCCGCGCTACGTCAAGGTCGTCGACGCGTTCCCGATGACGGTGACCGGCAAGGTGCGCAAGGTCGAGATGCGCGAGGCGTCGGTGCAGGAGCTGGGCCTGGAGGCGGCCGCCGCGGTCCGCAACGCCTGAGCGTCAGGACGTCACCCGACCCGGCACGGCACGGCCAGCGCCCGGTGGTCGGACAGGGGGAGCCGCAGCACCTCGCCCGGGCCGGTGGCGGCCACCGGCCCGCGGCCCAGGACGTGGTCGAGCTGCCGTGCGGGTGCCTCCGCCGGGAAGGTGAGCCCGCTGGCCAGGGGGCGCATCCCGCTGACCCGGGAGGCCTGGCGCGGGTCCATGTTGAGGTCGCCGAGGACGACGAGCGGCTCGCGGGTGCCGGTCAGCGAGCGCACCAGCCGGCGCAGCTGCACGGAGTTCCAGCCGGGCACGAACGACACGTGCGTGCAGGCCACGGTGAACTGCCCCGACGGCCCGTCGAGGACGGCGGCGACGGCGACCCGCGGCTCGTCGCCCACCAGCTTGGGCGCCCGCGCGCCGCGGAACCACACCGGCACCCGCCCGCGCAGCGCCGGCAGCCGCACCACCCGCCAGGACACCACCGGGTAGCGCGAGAGCAGCGCGATGCCGTAGCTGGCCGAGCCGGGCTGCTCCTCGCCGGTGGCCGCCATCCACGTGCCGCCGGGGGTGCCGGACAGTGCGGCCACGAACTGGGAGTCGACGGCGCCCATGGCCTCGGCGGCCACCGCGGTGAGGTCGGCGTTCATCGAGCGGGGCTGGTCCCGGTCGACCTCCTGCAGGCCCAGGACGTCGGCGTCCAGCGTCTTCACCGCGCTGGCCAGCCGGTCGACGTCGACCCGGTCGTCCACCGGCGAGCGCCCGTGCAGGATGTTGAAGGTCGCGATGCGCACGGTCTCCCCGTGCCCCGGTGGCGGCCGGTTCACCCGTGCGTGACCGGCCGGGCGCCGGGTAGACGCATCCCCGTGCAGCCCTCCGACCGCGACGAGATCCGTGACCTCCTCAAGCGCACCGCCGTGGCCCTCAAGGAGGGCGGGGTGCCCTTCGCCCTGTGCGGCGGCTACGCGGCCTGGGTGCGCGGGGCCCCGGAGCCCGACCACGACGCGGACTTCCTCGTGCCCGACGGCGAGGCCGAGCGGGCGGTCAAGGTGCTCACCGACGCCGGCCTGACCGTCGAGGACCCGGCCGAGGACTGGCTGACCAAGGTCGTGCAGGGCAACTCCTTCGTCGACGTCCTCTGGCGCACCTGCGGCCACCCGGTGGAGGCCGACCTCATCGAGCGGGCCGAGCAGATGCCCGTGCTCTCGGTGCACATGCCGGTGCTGGCGGCCACCGACATCCTGGTCACGAAGCTGATGGCGCTCGACGAGCACTACTGCGACTTCTCCCGCCTGCTGCCGGTGGCGCGGGCGCTGCGCGAGCAGGTCGACTGGAGCACGGTGCGGCGCGAGGTCGAGGACAACGACTTCGCCGTCGTCTTCCTCGACCTGCTGGTCCGGCTCGGGGTGGTCGACCAGGAGGTCGTCAGCGGCTGAGCACGGCGGCCGCCGCGGCCAGTGCGGTGACGACGACGGCGGCGTGGCCGAGCAGCGCCGCCCCGCCGAGCACGCCCAGGCCGGTGCGCTGCCACGCCGGCGCGGTGCGCTGCGGCTGTGTCTCCCGGGGGCTCACCGCCCGCTGACCTCGACGACGAGCAGCACCGCCACCAGCAGGACCACCGCCGCGACGAGGGTGCCCGGCGCGGGGACCTCGGGGCCGCCGGACAGCGGGGCGTCGGCGGTGGTGGCCCGCTCGTTGCGCCGCCGGCGCCGGTACCCGGCCGGTGCGGTGCCGAGCCCGGTGGCACCAGCGCGAGGCCGACCGCACCGCCGCCCCAGGGAACGCCCGGGCCCGGGAGTACGAGGCCACCGCCACCCCGCCGGCGTCCAGCGCCGGGCCGGTGCGCAGCCAGGCCGTCGCCGTGCGCTCGTCGGCCGGCGTGGAGCGGTGGTCCGGGTGCCCGGCGCCCGTGTCCGCGGCGGACCCGGACGCGGGCGGCACCCGCTCAATCCAGGTGCGCCGGACGGCTAACCTGGCGCGAGCGGTGCGACCGTGCCGCCGTCCGCCGGCCCCGGGCCGGGACACCCAGCAGCGATCGAGGGATCTCACCGTGCCCACCGGCAAGGTCAAGTGGTTCAACCCCGAGAAGGGGTTCGGCTTCCTCTCTCGCGAGGACGGGCCCGACGTCTTCGTGCACAAGGACGCCCTGCCCTCCGGCACCGCCGAGCTCAAGCCCGGCCAGCGGGTGGAGTTCGGCATCGTCGCCGGCCGCCGGGGTGACCAGGCGCTGCAGGTCCGCGTCCTCGACCCGCTGCCGTCGGTGGCGGCGAAGGTGGCCGCGGCCAACCGCAAGAAGCCCGACGAGCTGGTCCCGATCATCGAGGACCTCATCAAGCTGCTCGACGACGTCTCGAACAGCCTGCGCCGCGGCCGGCACCCCGACCGGGCCGAGTCG
Source organism: Geodermatophilus amargosae (assembly GCF_041028265.1). Taxonomy (GTDB): domain Bacteria; phylum Actinomycetota; class Actinomycetes; order Mycobacteriales; family Geodermatophilaceae; genus Geodermatophilus; species Geodermatophilus amargosae_A. Next base: position 35,459 of record NZ_JABGCW010000017.1, on the reverse strand, counting down.
CGCAAGGTCGCGGCGGTGCTGCGCGCGGTCGCCGGCGACCTGGAGGCCTGAGCCGGGAGCTCAGCCGGCCGGCGTCGCGGTCGGGTCGGTCCCGATCTCGCCGCCGGCGCGGAGGAAGCCGACCGGCCAGGAACCGGTCAGCAGGCAGTCGTCGTGGGCGTCCTCGACGACGACGAGGTAGTACGCCGGCGGGACGACGTCGGAGCTGTTGATCCCGTCGAACGTCGTCGTCCCCGCGCCGACGTCGACCTCGCCGAGCTTCTCCTCGAGGCGCCCGTCGAAGACCTGCACGCTCCAGCCGTTGGCCGCGACGTCGTCGGGCACGGTCAGCGCGATCGGGGTGTCAGGGGAGACCTCGACCAGCGGCGGCGTCACCTCGTAGCGCTGCCCCTCGCCGGACCCGCAGTACTGGGTCGGCTGCACGGCGAGCTCCTGCGGTCCGGCGGTCACCGTCACGTCCGGGGGCGCGCCGGTGGCCGACGAGGAGCCGCCGCCGCACCCGGCCAGCACGGCGGTGAGCGCGCCGGCCAGCAGGGCACCGGCGGCGCGGGGGGTGGTCGTCACGGGCGGGGTGCCTCCGGCACGGTCGGGGCGTCGGGGCCGGCCGCAACGGGGACGGCGGGGGACCCGGGGACGGTGGGCGCGGCGGGGTCGACGGGCGCCCACCGGCGGCGGCGCGGCGTCCAGAGGAGCAGCCCGACGGCGAGCACGAGCAGCGCGGCGGCGACGGCGAAGCCCAGCCAGCCGATCGGCGGCAGCGCGATGCCGACGGCGCCGCCGAAGACCCAGGCCAGCTGCAGCACCGTCTCGGAGCGGGCGAAGGCCGAGGCGCGCAGGCCCTCGGGCACCTCGCGCTGGATGATCGCGTCGAGGGCCACCTTGCCCAGCGCGTTGGCCACCGCGGAGACCCCGGCGACGACGGCCGCGGTGGCCAGGCCGAAGAACACGGCGGCGAGCACGGTGACCACGGCGGCGGCCCCGGCCGCCCAGACGACCACCCGGTCGGGATCGGCGCTGTGCAGGCGGGAGCCGATGCCGGTGCCCAGCACGCTGCCGGCCCCGGCCGCGCCGGCGATGGCGCCCAGCGCGAGCGTGGCCTCCCAGCCGCCCTCGACGGTGGCCTGCACGAGGAACGCGGAGAAGATCGTCAGGAAGCCGCCCAGCCCGCGCAGCGCCGCGTTGGCGCGCAGCGCGAGCACCACGTGCGGGTTGACCGGGCGCCGGCGCCGGCCGGGCGCGGGCACGGGGCCGGTGCTCAGCACGTCGGCGGGCTGCTCGCCGGTGGGCACGTCGACGTGGCGGGGCAGCCGGACGGCGAGCACCGCGGCGACGAGGAAGACCGCCGAGGTCGCCCACAGCAGCGGCGGGAACTCGAACAGCCAGGCGATCCCGGCACCGATGCCGCCGAAGACGCCGGCGGTCACCAGGCCGAACACCGACAGCCGCGCGTTGGCGGAGGTCAGCGACATCGCCGCGGGCAGCACCCGGGGGACCACCGCGGCGCGCAGCACGTTGTGCGCCTTCGACAGCACCAGGACGCCGAGCGCCGCGGGGTAGAGGACGAGGTCGTCGTAGTGCGCGGCCATGACCAGCGCGAGCACCGCGCGGCCCAGCGCGGCGGCGCCGAGGGCCCAGCGGCGGCCGCGCTGCAGCCGGTCGAGCAGCGGGCCGATGACCGGCGCCACCAGCGCGAACGGCGCCATCGTGACGAGCAGGTACAGCGCCACGTTGCCGCGCTGGGCGTCGGAGGCGGCGGCGAAGAACAGCGTGCCGGCCAGCGAGACGGCGATCATCGCGTCGCCGGCCATGTGCACGGCGTTGACCCACAGCAGGTGGGTGAGCCCGCTCTCGGCGGCGCCGTCGGCGCGGCTGGCGGCCCGCACCCGGGCGACGGTCGCGCCGGTCAGCTCACGGGTCCGGGCGACGGCGACCCGGGTGACGGTCACCCGCGGCTGCCCGGCCCCGGGCGCCGCCGGCGCAGGCGCTTCGGGTGGAGGCAGCGCGGCCGGTGGGGGGACGGGCGGCGGCGCGTGACCGGGGGGCAGCGCCTGCGGCGGCGGGCCGTACGCGGGCGGTGCCGGGACGGTGGAGGGCCCGTATCCGGGCGGCGGCCCGTACCCGGGTGCCGGGACGTACGGCGGGCCGTACGGGGCGGGCGCGGGGTACGGCGGCGGGGCGGCGGGCTGCGGCCGGGTCGTCGGCTGGGGGAGGTCGAGCGGCGCGGTGTCCATCCGGTCGGGGTCCGGTTCCTGCCGCGAGCGGCGCAGCGGGCCCCGGCGGGACCCGGGTGGACGCGACGACGGCACGCCTCCATGGTGCCGTACCCGCCCGGCGGTCCGGGGGAGTCGTGATCACGTGGGTCGCCCGGCTGCGCGGGCCCCCTCGCCCCGTCTGGGACGATGACCCCGTGACTCCCGACTTCGTCCCGAGCGACGTGCTGACCGGCGCGGTCGACCTCGCCCGCGCGGCGGCCGAGGAGACCGCCGGCGACCCCGCGGTCGTCGGCGAGCACCTCGGCGCCGGGCCCGAGCCGGTCGGGGACGCCGCGGGCGGTCCCACCGTCCTCGGCGACGTGGTCACCCACTCCTTCGCCAGCCGGCTGCCGGGCTACGTGGGCTGGCACTGGGCGGTCACCCTCGCCCACGTCCCCGGCGGGGACGAGGTCACCGTCGACGAGGTCGTGCTCCTGCCCGGCGACGCCGCCCTGCTCGCGCCGGCCTGGGTGCCGTGGCACGAGCGGCTGCGCCCGGGCGACCTGTCGGTCGGCGACGTCCTGCCGGCCACCGAGGACGACCCGCGGCTGGTGCCCTCCTACACCGCCGAGGACGACGCCGCGGCCGACCCCGAGGCGCAGGCGCTGGCCAGCGAGATCGGCCTGGGCCGCGAGCGGGTCATGTCCCGCGAGGGGCGCGCCACCGCGGCCGCGCGCTGGCTGGCCGGCGACTTCGGCCCGCGGGCGCCGATGGCCCGCTCGGCCCCCGGCCCGTGCGGGACGTGCGGTTTCTTCCTCCCGCTGGCCGGGTCGCTGCGCAGGCTGCTCGGCGCCTGCGGCAACGAGTACGCACCGGCCGACGGCCGCGTGGTCGCGATCGACTACGGGTGCGGCGCGCACAGCCAGGCCACCCTCGCGGTGGGGGAGCCGGCCGAGGTCGTGACGTCGGCCCGCTACGACACCGCGGACTTCGACGTCCTCACCGACTAGCGCACCGGTCAGACCCGCGGCCGGTCGATGAGCCGGGAGAGGACCACGGCGCTCTCCGTCCGCGCGACCGTGGGCAGCGCCCGCACCCGGCGCACCGCCCGCTCCAGCTCGGTGGTGTCGCGCGCCTGCAGACGCAGGACGACGTCGGCCGTGCCGGAGATGGTCGTCGCCTGCACCACCTCGGGGACGGCGGCGAGCTGGGCGCGCACGTCCTCGGGGTCCGGCGCGCCCTCGCAGTAGACCCACACGTAGGCCTCGACGTCCCAGTCGAGGACGGCGGGGTCGAGCACGGCCGTGAACCCCCGGATCGCGCCGCTGCGCAGCAGCCGGTCGACCCGGCGCTTCACGGCGGGCGCGCTCAGCGCGACCGCGGCCCCGATGCGGCCGTAGGTGGTGCGGGCGTCCTGGAGCAGCCGCTGCACGATCGCCCGGTCCAGCTCGTCCACGCGGCCCTCCGTTGCGCCCCAGGTGCTCCGAACGCAACGGATCGTAGGCAGGACGCAGTCCTTCGACCTTGGCCCGCGCCCCGGGCGCTCCCTAGCCTCGACCCATGCGCCGCCGGGCGCCTCGGGAGGAGGAGCCGTGACGCTGTCGGAGCTGCCGGCCGCCGCGGCGCCGGCGGAGGACGGCCGGCTCGGGCGTGCCGAGCTCGCGGTGCTCGACGCCCTCGACGTCCCGGGCCTGCACCGCACCCTGGTCGACCTGCTGCGGGTGCCCAGCGTCACCGGCAGCGACGCCGAGTCCGAGCTCCTCGCCGGGCTCGCCGGGCGCGCCACGCGCCTCGGCATGGACGTCGACCACTGGCGGATCGACGTCGCGGACCTGGCCGGCCGGCCGGGCTTCCCCGGGACGGAGGTCCCGCGCCGGGAGTCCTGGGGGCTGGTCGCGGCCACCGGCGACGACGCCGGCCCGACCGTCGCGCTGCAGGGCCACGTCGACGTCGTCCCGCCGGGCGACCGCCGGCGCTGGACCGGCGACCCCTGGACGCCGCGGACGGCCGGACCCCGGCTGTACGCGCGGGGCGCCTGCGACATGAAGGCCGGGGTGGCCGCCGACCTCGCCGTCGCCGAGGCGGTGCTCGCCAGCGGCGTGCGGCTGCCCGGGCGGCTGGCCCTGCACCTGGTCGGCGGCGAGGAGGACGGGGGGCTGGGCGCCTTCGCGACGCTGGCCCGCGGGCACCGCGCCGACGCCTGCGTCATCACCGAGCCCACCAGCGGCACGCTCACCACCGCGGCCGGCGGTGCGCTGACCTTCCGGCTCGTCGTCCCCGGGCAGCCCGCGCACGGCAGCGCCCGGTGGGCCGGGCACAGCGCCGTCGAGCACTTCGCCCACCTCGACGCCGCGCTGCGGGACCTGGAGACCGAGCGCAACACCGCGGTGGACCCGCTGATGGCCGAGTACCCGGTCGCCCACACCATCTCGGTGGGCACCGTGGTCGCCGGCGACTGGGCCAGCACCGTGCCCGACCGGCTGACGGCGACCGGGCGCATGGGCGTCCGCCTCGACGAGGACCCCGCGGACGCGCGCGCGGCGCTGGAGGAGCGGGTGGCCGCCGCCTGCGCGGCGCACCCCTTCCTGCGCGGGCACCCGGCGGAGGTCACCTGGCCGGGCGGGCAGTTCGCGCCCGGGCGGACCCCCGCCGACACGCCCCTGCGGCAGGTCCTGACCTCGGCGCAGGAGGCGCTGACCGGCACCGTGCCGCGCGAGCGGGGCGTGCCCTACGGCAGCGACCTGCGGCTGTACGCCGCCGAGTCGATCCCCACGGTGCACTACGGCCCGGGGGACGTCGTCCACGCCCACTCCTACGACGAGCACGTCGACCTCACCGAGCTGACGGCGGTCACACGGGTCCTCGCCGTGGCGACCGTCCGCCTGCTGCAGGCCGGCTGAGCCGGCCGGCTACTCCTCGCCCGGGCCGCGGCGCGGGCCGAGCTGGCCCTGCAGGCGCATGACGCCGAGGCCGACCAGGGCGAGCACGATGCCGACCACGCAGGTCCAGGTCCAGGCCCGGTCCACCCGGTCGCCGAGGAACAGCAGGACGACCAGCGTGAGCGCCCACAGCGCCGCCCCGGCCAGGACGACGCGGGCGGTGTCGACCTGCAGCGGCGGAGGAGCCTGCTTCAGCGGCCCGTGCCCGCGGGGATCCGGCACGGGGCGACCCTAGGCCACGTCCCGCGCCCACCTGCGCGGGGGCGCGCGCCGGCGTGTGGCACTCTGTCGCCGCTCGTCACCCCGGCACTCGCAGTCCGCAGGAGCCCGCATGCCCCCGAAGTCCCGTCCCGCCCGCGGCGCGAGCGCGGCCACTCCTCCCGGGGCCACGCGCGCCGGAGCCACTCCTCCCGGGGCCGTCCCCACCGGGGACACGCCGGCCGACGTCGCGGCGGGCGGACCCCGGGCGCGGCGCAGCCCCGGCCCCCAGGTGCGGCCGCGCAACGGGCTGGACCGCTTCTTCTCCATCAGCGCCCGGCGCAGCACCGTAGGCCGCGAGGTGCGGGGCGGGCTGACCACCTTCTTCACGATGGCCTACATCGTGGTGCTCAACCCGATCATCCTGTCGGGTCCCGACGTCACCGGCGCCACGCTGCCCTTCCCCGCCGTCGCCGCGGTGACCGCGCTGGTCGCCGGCGCGCTCACCGTGCTCATGGGCGTCGTCGGCCGCTATCCGTTCGCGCTGGCCACCGGCCTCGGGATCAACGCGATCGTCGCCGTCTTCGCCGCCACCCAGCTGGCCTGGGTGGAGATCATGGGCCTGGTCCTGCTGGAGGGCCTGCTGATCACCGTCCTGGTGCTCACCGGCTTCCGGAAGGCGGTCTTCGAGGCCATCCCGCCGCAGCTGAAGACGGCGATCGCGGTCGGCATCGGCTTCTTCCTCACGATCATCGGCCTGGCCGACGCCGGCGTCATCCGCCCGGGCACCCCGCTGATCAGCTTCGGCGTCAACGGTCAGCTCGCCGGGTGGCCGCTGCTGGTCTTCGTCGTCGGGCTGCTGCTCACCGCCGTCCTCGTGGTCCGGCGGGTCCGCGGCGCGCTGCTCATCGGCATCGTCGTCTCGACCCTGCTGGCGATCGTCGTGGAGGAGATCGCCGACGTCGGCGTCCGTGTGGGGGAGGACAACCCGCGCGGCTGGGCGCTGCAGCTGCCGAGGTGGCCCGACCAGGTCGTCAGTGCCCCCGACCTGTCGATCGTCGGGCAGTTCTCGCTGTTCGGCGGCTTCGAGCGCATCGGCGTCGTCGCTGCGCTGCTCATCGTCTTCTCGATCATGATCGCCGACTTCTTCGACACCGTCGGCACGATCACCGCCGTCGGTGCCGAGGGCGACCTGCTCGACGAGGACCGCAACCTGCCCGGCGCCCAGCCGGTGCTGCTGGTCGACTCCCTGGCCGCGGCCGCCGGCGGCGCGGCCAGCGTGTCGTCGAACACGACCTACATCGAGAGCGCCTCCGGCGTGGCCGACGGCGCCCGCACGGGCCTGGCCAGCGTCGTCACCGGCGCGCTGTTCCTGCTGGCGATGTTCTTCACGCCGATGGTGCAGATCGTGCCCTCGGAGGCCGCCGCGCCCGCCCTCGTGATCGTGGGCGCGCTGATGATCAGCCAGATCCGGGCGCTGGACTGGGACGACATGTCCCTGGTCATCCCGGCCTTCCTCACCATCGCGCTCATGCCGTTCACCTACTCGATCACCAACGGCATCGGTGCCGGGGTGGTCAGCTACGTGCTGCTGCGGTCGGCGGTCGGGCGGTGGCGGGACGTGCACCCGCTGATGTGGGTGATCGCCGCGGCGTTCGTCGTGTACTTCGCACTGGAGCCACTCCAGCAACTGTTCTGAGCGGGGCTAACCACCGGTAGGGTCCCGGCCGTGACACGGTCGACGCTGGACACCGCGGCGCTGGCCCACGACCTGCGGCTGGCGGTCATGCGCTTCTCCCGCCGGCTGCGCAACCAGCGGGTCGACACCTCGGTCACCCTGACCCACCTCGCGGCGCTGTCCACGCTGCAGCGGCACGGCCCGATGAGCCCGGGGGAGCTGGCCGCGCACGAGCGGGTCCAGCCGCCGTCGATGACCCGCGTCGTCGTCGCGCTCGACGGCATGGGACTGGTCACCCGCACGCCGCACCCGACCGACGGCCGGCAGGTGGTCATCGAGCTGACCCCGGCCGCCGAGACGCTGCTCAGCGAGGAGGCCCGGGCCCGCGAGGCCTGGCTGTCCGGCCGGCTGCACGGGCTCACCCCGGAACAGCGGGCGACCCTGCGCGAGGCCGCCGTGATCATGGAGGAGCTCGCCGGTGGGTGACGTCGACGGCCGCTGACCCGGCCGCGGGGGGACCGGGTGCCCGGGGGCGCAGCCCGTTCCGCTCGCTGCACGTGCACAACTTCCGGCTCTACGCGTCGGCGAACCTGGTCAGCCTGACCGGGACGTGGATGCAGCGCATCGGCCAGGACTGGCTGGTGCTGCAGCTCTCCGGCGACAGCGGGGTGGCCCTCGGCTTCGTGACCGCCCTGCAGTTCGGCCCGATGCTGGTGCTCAGCATGGTCGGCGGCATCCTGGCCGACCGCTACGACAAGCGCCGCGTCCTGGTCGTCACCCAGGCGCTCATGGGCCTGCTCGCCCTCGGCCTCGGCGTGCTGGTGGCCACCGGCGCCGTCGCGCTGTGGCACGTGTTCGTGCTGGCGGGGGCCCTCGGCTCGGTGTCGGCGATCGACGCCCCGGTGCGCCAGGCGTTCGTCTCGGAGATGGTCGGCGGCGACCTGCTGGCCAACGCCGTCGGGCTCAACTCGACGATCTTCAACGGCGCCCGGCTGATCGGCCCGTCGCTGGCCGGCCTGCTCATCGGCGCCGCCGGCGGGGACACCGCGCCGGCGTTCCTGGTCAACGCCGCCAGCTTCGTGGTCACGATCGGCGCGCTGGCGCTCATGCGGTCCTCGGAGCTGCGGCGCAGCGAGCCGGTGGCGCGCGCCCGCGGCCAGCTGCGCGCCGGCCTGGCCTACACCTGGGCGCGCCCCGACCTGCGGCTGGCGATGGTGCTCGCCTTCGTCATCGGCACGTTCGGGTTCAACTTCCAGGTCACGATCGCGCTCATGGCCCGCGAGGTCTTCGACCTCGGCGCCGAGGCGTTCGGGCTGCTGTCCACGACGTTCGCGGTCGGGTCGCTCACCGGCGCGTTCCTGTCCACCCGCCGCACCGCCCGCCCCCGGCAGCGCTTCCTGGTCACCTCGGCGGTCGTGTTCGGGCTGCTCACCGTCGCCTGCGGGCTGACGACGGGTTTCCTGCCCTTCGCCGTCCTCCTCGTGCCCACCGGCGCGGCGGCGCTGGTGTTCAGCGTGGCCAACAACAGCTTCGTGCAGCTCGGCGCCGACCCGCAGATGCGCGGACGGGTGATGGCGCTGTACTTCACGTGCTTCCTGGGCGGCACGCCGCTGGGCGCGCCGGTCATCGGCTGGGTCTCCGAGCACCTCGGGGCGCCCTGGGGGCTGATCCTCGGCGGGGCCGTCGTCGTGGTGGCCGGTGCCCTCGCCGGGCTGTGGCTGTCCCGCGGACGGCGGGTCCGGCTCGAGGCCCACGTCGTCCCGCCGCGGCTGCGGCTGCACGTCGGCGAGCTCCGCGGGGAGCAGGCCGCGGGTCGCTGACCGGCGCACCTGGCGGCGACCCGTACCGCCACGTACCGTCACGGCCACCCGCCCCCACGGAGTGCCGATGACCTCCGCCCTGCTCCAGCTCGCCGGCATCACCGCGATGCTGGTCGGCGCCTTCGCCGCGCTCGGCCTGCTGTTCCGCGTCTTCTCCGGCCAGCTCATGCTCGACGTCCGCGCCCGCCGCCGGGCCCGCGAGGGGGACGTCCCCCCGCCCGCCGCGCCCCGGCCGCTGGAGGCCGTCGCCGCCGACGTGCGCCGGCTGGGACGCCAGCTCGACACGGTTCCCGCCGGGGCGCCCCAGGTGCGCCGGCGCGGCCTGCAGGCCGCCTACGACGACGTCCTCACCGAGGCGGCCGCGCTGCTGGCCGTGCCGCACGGCCTGGGTGCCGTGCCGCTCGGCTTCGCCCGCGACGTCGAGCGGCTCCGGCTGCAGACGGCGCTGGCCGACGCCGGCCTGGTGGTGCGCTGAGCGAGCCGGCGCCGCTGCGGCTGTTCGTCGCGGTGGCCCCGCCCGCGCGGGCGCGCGCCGACCTGGCCGCGGCGCTCGAGCCGCTGCGCCAGGCCCCCGGTGCACCGCGCTGGGGCGACCCGGCGCGGTGGCACCTCACCCTGCTGTTCCTCGGCGCGGTGCCGTCCGCGCTGCTGCCCGGCCTCACCGGCGCCGTCACCGACGCGGTCGCGCCCACGCCGCCGGCCACGCTGCGGCTGGCCGGCGCCGGGCGGTTCGGCTCGCGCCGCCGTCCGCAGGTGTGCTGGGCCGGGGTCGACGGCGACGTCGCCGTCCTCACCGCGCTGGCCGCCCGGCTGGCCGCGGCCGCCCGCGGGCTGGGGTTGCCGGTGGAGGACCGGCCGTTCCGCCCGCACCTCACGCTCGGCCGCTGGCACCCGCGCCGGCCCGCCGACGGCGACCTGCCCGACCGGCTGGCCGGCTACCGCGGGCCGGACTGGCCGCTGGCAGAGGTGACGCTGGTCCGCAGCAGCGCCGGGCGGCACGAGGTGCTCTCCTCCGTCGCCAGGCGTACTCCATCGGCGCGGTCCTGATCCCCACCGGAGGTCGTGGCGTCACCGCACCGTCACCGGTGGCATACCGACTGTTGCGCTCGACCGGGTGGGTCCCTAGCGTGGTCCCGCTCGCACCATGGAACGGTCTCGTCCGAGAGCACGGCGCTCGAGGCCGGGGATCCGCACACCCTGGGTGTCGGCTGCCGCGCCGGTGCCCCGACACGAGTGCGGCGGCTACGGCCGGGGTGATCGCATGTCGAAGTCGCGCATCAGGGTGGTGTCGGGGGCTGCGGTGGTGCTGGTGGTCGTCACCGGCTGCGGCGGTGGGGACGACCGCGACACAGGGGCCGCGCCCGCCCCCGTGACGTCGGTCGAGCCGGCTCCCGCACCGGGTCCGACCGGACCGTCACCCGAGTCACCGGCGGACCCGCCGAGCGGACCCGACTCCCCGGCGCCCCCGGGAGGTGGCTCCCCGGAGGATCCGGAGGCCCCGGTGCCCCCGCCGGGTGGCTCCCCGGAGCACCCGGACTCTCCAGCACCCGAGGCTCCGGCGAACCCGCCGTCCGGACCTGGATCCTCGACACCTGCGCCCCCCGTGGACCCGCCGAGCGCACCGGGCTCGCCGGCACCTCCGCCGAGCACGCAGGGATCCCCGGCACCGCCGCCACCTCCTCCGCCACCTCCGCCACCTCCGCCGCCGGCTGAGCCCCCGCCGGAGCCAGGAGCGCCGCCACCTCCGCCCGAGCAGACGGGTCCGGAGGCCCCGGAGCCGCCGGCTGAGGAGAAACCAGAGGTCGATGCGGTCGGACTCCCGATCGGTGGCGACCCGGAGGACCGAACCGTCGCGGACCAGTGTGTGGGCGTCAACTACCTGGGAGGCGCCGAGAACTCATCCGCGATCCCCTCTGGGGTGGCGATCACGGTCACCGGTGCCTCCACGACCTCGGACCTGTGGGTCGTGCAACGGGGCGGGTGTTCCGGAGGCGAGCCGTGCGTGCCGGGGTTCACCTTCACCGCCGACAACCAGGACGCGGCCGTCTGCGTCGTCGCCGTGAGCTACGTGGGCAGCGACGTCTCCGAGGGTGGGGGCGTGATCGTCGAGGAGTCGGCCGCCACGCTGTCACTCGACGGCCGTCTGGAGTGCCCCGGGATGTCGAGGGCGGACTGTGACGAGGTGGCGGCCGGCATCGAAGCCGACGACCAGGACATCGAGCTCAGCCCGCCCGAGCCGTCGGGATGACGTCCCCACCCCCTGACCCGGCCATGTCCCTCGCCCGGCTCGGGCAGGTCGCGGGATCGGTCGCGCAGGTCGTCGCGCCGCTCAGCGTCCTGACCGCGCTGCTCTTCTACTTCGGTTACGCCTCCTCGCGGGCGCGATACCTGTACTTCGGCGTCGACGTCGACACGATCGGGTTGAGCACGCAGGACTACGTCATGCGCAGCCCGGAGCCGCTGCTGACCCCGCTGCTGGTCCTGGCGCTCCTGGCCATCGTCGTCGCCGTCGTCCACGAGCGGGTGCTCCGCCGAGTGCAGGCCGCTCTCGCCGATGCGAAGGACGCCGACCCGGAGGTGGCCGCGAGCGCGCGGCACCGCCTGGACCGGGGGAGCCGGAGAGCCCGCGCGGTCGTCGTGACCGGAGACGCCCTCCTGCTCGTCGGAGTGCTGCTCCTCGTCGCCTTCCCGTTGTGGGGCGGTTGGGTGTACTACACCCTCGTGACGCCGCTGCTCATGGCGGCAGGCGCCGGACTCGCGCTCTACGGACGGCGGATCGCGCGGTCGCTGGAGCCGGGGCAGTTGCCGTCGGGGCTGGTGACGGTCGTCCTCTCCGTGCTCCTGGTGATCAGCGTCTTCTGGGCGACGGCGACCTTCGCGGAGTGGTCCGGCCGGGGCGCGGCGCGAGAGGTGGCGCGGCACCTGGACCGCCTCCCGGCCGTCATCCTCGACACCACCGAGCGGCTGAGCCTCACCTCATCCGGGGTCCGCGAGTCGGCGCTACCGCCGAGCGAGGGGCAGACGTTCCGCTATCGGTACCGTGACCTGCGGCTACTGATCCAGGGCGAGGACCGGTTGTTCCTCGTCCCCGAGACGTGGGACGCCAGCAACTCCACCCTGGTGGTGCCGATGGACGACTCGGTGCGGCTGCAGTTCCGCTTCGTGAACGACCCTCCGTGACGACCGTCGGCAACGGCGTCCTCAACGGCGGCTACCTGCTCGGCGTCGTCGCCCGGGCGGCGCTGCTGGACAGCACGGCACGGGTGCTCTCCTTCACCAGGCGTACTCCATCGGCGCGGCCCTGAAGCCGGGGAAGACCTCGTCGAGGCGGTCGAGCTGGGCCTGCTCCAGCCGCACGCCGAGCGCGGCCAGCGAGCCCTCGAACTGCGCCATCGTGCGCGGGCCGACGATCGGGGCGGTGACGCCGTCCTGGTGCAGCAGCCAGGCCAGCGCCACGTCGGCCGGTGCCAGGCCCCAGTCCCGGCAGGCGTCCTCGAAGGCCTGCAGCGCCGGGCGGTGCCGCTCGACGAGCTCTCGGTTGCGCTCGGCGTGCCGGCGGCTGCCCTCCTGGTCGCCGAGGACGCCGGCCAGCAGGCCCTGCGCCAGCGGGCTCCACGGGATCACCCCGATGCCGTAGTGGCGGGCGGCGGGCAGCACCTCGAGCTCGACGTGCCGGGTGAGCAGGTTGTAGTGCGACTGCTCGCTCACCAGCCCGAGGAAGTGCCGGCGGGCGGCGGCCTCGTTGGCGGCGGCGAGCTGCCAGGCGGCGTGGTTGGAGGACCCGACGTAGAGCACCTTGCCCTGGGCGACCAGCGTCTCGCAGGCCTGCCAGATCTCCTCCCACGGCGTCGCGAGGTCGACGTGGTGGAACTGGTAGAGGTCGATCCAGTCGGTCTGCAGGCGCCGCAGCGAGGCGTCGCAGGCGCGCACGAGGTTGCGGGCGGACAGGAAGGTGTCGTTGGGCCAGTCGGACATGCCGCCGTAGACCTTCGTGGCCAGCACCGTGCGCTCGCGGCGGCCGCTGCCGTGGGCGAACCAGGTGCCCAGCACCTCCTCGGTACGGCCCTTGCCGGCCTCGAAGCCGTAGACGTTGGCCGTGTCGAAGAAGTTGACGCCTTCCTCGTGGGCGCGGTCCATGATCGCGTGGGAGTCGGCCTCCTCGGTCTTCCAGCCGAAGTTCATGGTGCCGAGGCACAGCCGGGAGACCGTCAGGCCGCTGCGTCCGAGGTGCGTGTAGTCCACGTCCCCGACCCTGGCACCCTGTCGGGCGTGCCGCAGACCGACGCCGAGCTTTCCGCCTTCGACCGGGCCACCGCCGTCACCCGCACCGAGGGCGGCGGCGTGCGCGCCGACCTCGACCCCGGGTGGGACGTCGGCAACGGCGTGCTCAACGGCGGCTACCTGCTCGGCGTCGTCGCGCGGGCGGCGCTGCTGGACAGCCCGCACCCGCACCCGGTGGCGCTGTCGGCCGGCTACCTGCGCGCCACCCCGGGCGGGCCGGCCGACCTCACGGTCACCGCGGGCCCGGCCGGGCGCACCCTGGCGCACTCCACGGTCCTGCTCAGCAGCGCGGCCGGCCCCTCGCTCGCCGTCCAGGTGACGGCGGCGACCCTCGGCACCGACCGGGCCGACTACACCGTCAACCCGGTGCCGCAGCTGCCCGGCCCCGACGAGTGCGTGGCCACCCGGACGAGCGAGGGCGGCCCGGCCGTCGGCCTCGCGCAGCACCTCGACACCCGGCTGGACCCCGCGACGGCGGGCTGGACGGTCGGCCGGCCCGCCGACGTGCGGCTGCTGCGTGCCTGGATCCGGCTGGCCGACGGGCGCGACCCCGACCCGCTCGCGCTGCTGCTGTTCGCCGACGCGCTGCCGCCCACCGCCTTCGCGGTCGGCAGGCCCGGCTGGGCGCCCACGGTGCAGCTGCAGGTGCTCGTCCGCGGGCTCCCGGCGCCGGGCTGGTGCGTCGTCGAGTCGCGCTCGACCGAGGTGGCCGGGGGCTGGTCGGACGAGGAGTGCCGCATCTGGGACTCCACCGGCCGGCTGGTCGCGCAGGCCCGGCAGCTGGCCCGCGTCGCCCGCTAGTCCCGCCGGCCGGGGAGCGCGACGTCGCCGGTGAGGTAGCGCTGCAGCGTCGGTGCCACCGCGGCGACGACGTCGTCCGGGCGGGCCGAGGCCAGCGGCTCCAGGCGCAGCACGTAGCGGGTCATGATCAGCCCGACGACCTGGGAGGCGACCAGCGCACCACGCGCCTCCCGCTCGGCCACCGGCATGTCCAGGGTGCCGATCACCCGCCGGATGATGCGGGCGAGGACGAACTCGCGCAGCAGCCGGGCCGACCACTCGTGGTTCACCGCCGAGCGCACCAGGGCGAGGATCCCCGGCCGGGCGGGGCCGTCCCAGACCCGCAGGACGGTGCGCACGACGGCGGCGCCGAGCTCGTGCGGCGGCGCGGCGAGCACCTCGGGCAGGAAGTCGTCGGGATCGGCCGGCATCTGCACCGCGGCCAGGAACAGGGCGTCCTTGGTCCCGAAGTAGTGGTGCACCAGCGCGGGGTCCACGCCCGCGGTGGTCGCGATCGAGCGGATCGAAGCGCCGTCGTAGCCGCGCTCGGCGAAGGCGGTGCGGGCCGCGGCCAGCACCGCCTCCCGGGTGTCCGGGTTGCCGGGACGACGGCCCGCGGGCCGTCGGCGTGCCTCGCTCAGCCGGTCCTCCTCCGCAGGGTCGCCGCCGCCAGGGCGAGGGCGAGCGCCGCCGCGCCGGCCACCACGCCGACGTCCCGCCACATCGTGCCGGTCTCCGCGACCGACCGCCCGACCTCCTGCAGGGCCTCCACGGCGTAGGTCAGGGGCAGCACGTCGCTGATCGCCTGCAGCCAGCCGGCCATCTGCTCGCGGGGCACCAGCAGCCCGCAGAGGAAGAACTGGGGCAGCACGATCACCGGCATGAACTGCACCGCCTGGAACTCGCTCCGCGCGAAGGCGCTGGCCAGCAGCCCGAGCGCCACCCCGAGCACGGCGTCGACGACGGCGATGAGGACCACCAGCCACAGCGAGCCGGCCACGTCGAGGTCGTAGAGCGTCGTCGCCACGGTCACCGTGACCACGGCCTGCACAGCGGCGGCCAGCCCGAACGCGGTGCCGTAGCCCAGCAGCAGGTCCAGCCGCGACAGCGGCGTGGTGAGCAGCCGCTCCAGCGTGCCGGAGGTGCGCTCGCGCAGCATCGCGATGCTGGTGACGAGGAACATCACCACGAACGGGAAGACGCCGAGCATCGTCAGCCCCACCCGGTCGAACACCGACGGCTGGCCGGGCAGCGCCGGCACGTCGCGCCACAGCAGGTGGAGCAGGCCCAGCAGCAGGCTGGGCAGCAGCACCATCATCGCGATGGTGCGGTGGTCGTGCCGCAGCTGCCGCAGGACCCGCCCGGTCGTGACGCCGGTCAGCCGCGGGCTCAGGACGGCGCTCACGCCGCCACCTCCTGCTGCGTCCGCACCAGGCGGAGGAAGGCCTCCTCGAGGTCGTCGGTGCCCGAGTCGGTGCGGAACCGGGCCGGCGTCGAGTCGGCCAGCAGCCGGCCCTCCCGCAGGAGCAGCAGCCGGTCGCACCGGCCGGCCTCGTCCATGACGTGGCTGGAGACCACCAGCGTCGTCCCGGCGGCGGCCAGGGCGTGGAACCGGTCCCACAGGTCCACCCGCAGCACCGGGTCCAGGCCGACGGTCGGCTCGTCGAGGACCAGCAGCTCCGGGTCGCCCACCAGCGCGCAGGCCAGCGACGCCCGGCTGCGCTGCCCGCCGGAGAGGTCGGCGACCAGCTGCCCGGCCGCGTCGGTCATCCCGACGGCGGTGAGCGCGTCGTCGGCCGCCCCGGCGCCGCGGCCGTAGAGGGCGGCGAAGTGGCGGGCGTTCTCGCGGACGGTGAGGTCGGGGTAGACGCTCGGCGCCTGCGTGACGTAGCCGACCCGGGAGCGCAGACCGGGGGAGCCCGCGGGCTCGCCGAGGACGGTGACCTGCCCGGAGCGGACCCGCTGCACGCCGACCAGCGCCCGCATCAGCGTGGTCTTGCCGCTGCCGCTCGGTCCGAGCAGGCCGGTGACCTGCCCGGCCGGCACGGAGCACGACAGCTCGTGCAGGACCCGGCGGCGCCCGCGTTCGACGACGAGGTCGGTGACGGTGACGGCGTCGGTCATGGGGGCCTCCCGGGGACGCGAACTCCACGCCTGAGGAACTCAACGCTAGGTGAGTTCATCGGGCGGCGTCAACGCCCGGCGCCCTCAGGTCGCTCCGAGCCCCGTGCCCAGTTCGGTCCCGAGCAGGTGCCCGCTGGTCCAGGCGCTCTCCACCTTCGACGGCGCCCGCCACCCGTCGCCGCACACGCCGACGCCGTCGACCAGGCCGAAGGGCGCCTCGCGCGGGGCCGACGGCTTGGCGAAGGTCCAGCGGTGCACGTGCGTCCACGCCGGCGGGGTGTCGATGCCCAGCGCCCGGCGGACGGCGGCGGTGACCTCCGGCGCGCAGCGGTCGGGGTCGTCGAGGTGCGCGGCGGCGGTGCCCGGCGTGGTGTGCGCGACGAGCACCGGGGCGCCGTCGCCGCGCCGGTCGCCGTCGTCGGCGATCCACTCCACCACCGCGTCGTCGTTCACGAAGGCGCCGTGCAGGTCGGCCGGCCACCGGCGCTCGTCCCAGCCCAGCGCGACCGCGAGGGTCGGCTGCCAGGGGTGCTCCGCCTCCCCGCCGAGCAGCCGGGCGGCGAGGTCGGCGGGCAGCAGACGGCGGGCCTGCGGGTCGGGCAGGGCGAGGACGGCGGCGGTCACGTCGGCGCCGTCGACCCGGGGACCGGGCTCCACCCGCTGCACCGCGGACTCCTGGACGACGTCCAGGCCCGTGCCGAGGTCGGCGACCAGCGAGCGCAGCCCGCCCGGCGCGGCGTAGCGGACCGGGCCGCGCTTGCGGTCCCGGATCCCGTCGGGCCCGGCGACGCCGAAGGTGTCGGTCCAGGGCCGGACCAGCCCGCGCGCTCCCCAGTCGTCGACGACGGCGGCGAACGGCGAGCCGTCCTGCGCGGTGAAGTACGAGGCGCCGAGGTCGGTGACCCGGCCGGCCAGCGTCCGGGAGGCCATGCGGCCCCCGGGACGGCGGCCGCGGTCGAGGACGCGCACCGGCACCCCGGCCTCCGCCAGCGCCCGGGCGCAGGCCGTCCCGGCGATGCCGGCTCCGACGACGACAGACGAGGTGGGCACCACTGGATCCTGCGGGCCGGCCGGCCGCGGCGCTCGGGGAGGATCGCAGGCGTGCCCGAGCCGATCAGCGACGTCGCCGACCCGCGGGTGTCGGACTTCCGCGACCTGCATGCCGGCGACCGGCCCACCGGACGGGAGCGGGGGACCGGCCCGGTGATCGTCGAGGGCGTCCCGGCGGTGCAGCGGCTGCTGGCCTCGCCCTACCGGGTGCGGGCGGTGCTGGGCGTGCCCGGGCGGCTGGCCGACCTCGACGTGCCCGACGACGTGCCGGCCTACGAGATGGACAAGTGGGCGCTGTCGGAGCTCATCGGCTTCCGGCTGACCCGCGGTGTGCTGGCCTCCGCGGACCGTCGCCCGCCGGCGGACCTCGGCGCGCTGCTGGCCGGGCCCGACCCGGCGGCGCCCCGGCGGCTGGCGGTGCTCGAGGCGCTCAACGACGCCGAGAACCTCGGCTCGATCGCCCGCTCGGCCGTGGCCCTCGGCGTCGACGGCCTGCTGCTCGACCCGCGCTGCGCCGACCCGCTCTACCGGCGCTCGGTGCGGGTCTCGATGGGGCACGTGCTCGCGCTGCCGTTCGCCGTCCTGCCGGACTGGCCCGCCGGGCTGTCCGGGCTGCACGAGGCCGGCTACCTCACCGTGGCGCTCACCCCGGCCCCGGACGCCGTCGACCTCACCGCGGTGGACCCGCGGGCGCACCCGCGCACCGCGGTGCTGCTCGGCGCCGAGGGACCCGGGCTCACGGCGGAGGCGCAGGCGGCGGCCCGGGTGCGCGCCAGGATCCCCATGCGGGCCGGCGTGGACTCCCTCGGCGTGGCCGCCGCCGCGGCCGTCGCGTTCGCCACCCTGCGGTGAGGTGTTGGAACGGCCTGCTCGCAGGGGCCCGCGGCGAGCGTGCGAGCCGTGGGGGGCGAGGAGGTCCTCCTACTGCCGGAGGGACCAGCGGGCGAGGATCGCGCGGGCCTCCTCGGCGCGGGAGGGGTCGCACATGACGTCGTAGCGGCTCGCGGTGATCTGCGAGGTGCTGGTGAAGTCGCGCTGCCCCCGGGTGGCCGCGTAGCCCATCGCGCCGAACAGCGCACCGAACACGAGGCCGAACAGCAGACCGGTGAGCACCGAGCTGACCCAGCTGGTGCCGCTCGGGGCGAAGATCCCCAGCAGCAGGCCGACGAACAGACCCCACCAGATGCCGCCCGCGGCGCCGGCGGCGATCGCCCGCCCCCACGTCAACCGGCCGGTCACCCGCTCGACCATCCGCAGGTCCGACCCGATGATCGTCACGTTCTCGACGGCGAACTTCTCGTCGGAGAGGTGGTCCACCGCGGCCTGTGCCTGCTGGTAGCTGTCGTAGGACCCGACCTGGACGCCCCCCAGGGGCATGGACACCGACATCGACATGACTCGCTCCACCTCCGCGCTTCCGTTGCGGGAGAGGTACCCGGTGCCGGTCGGGAGGACACGTCCGACCGGTCACAGCAGGCTAGTGGTTGCGGCGGACCCCGAACACGATGTCCTCCCACGCCGGGACGCGGGCGCGCGGGTCCTCGTCCTCGCCGTCGGTCTCGCCGGTCCGCAGGACGACCGTGTCGTGCTCGGAGACGTCCTCGTCGTCCGGGACGTCGGTGCGCCGGTCGGCAGGGGCGGGAGCCGGCTGGGGACGGGCCTCGTCGGCCGGGGCGGGCGGTGCCGTGGGCCGCTCGGGGACGGCGGCGCTGCGGTGCACGGGCAGCACCGGCCGCTCGGCGGGGACGCCGGGGACGACGCGGACCAGCCGGGTGCCCTCGGCGAAGTCACGGGTGGCGGCGTCGAGGGGGCTGACCGCGCGGCCCGCGAGGTCGTAGGCCCACTGCGTGGTGCCCTCCTTGGCGCCGGCCCGCCAGGCGGCGGTGACCACCCACGTGCCGTCGTCGGAGCGGGAGGCGTCCCAGCGGACGGCGTCGAGGTCGGCTCCGAGCAGCCGCAGCCGCTCGGCCATGAACTGCTGCAGCGGGACGCTCGGCGTGCCCTCGGACAGCCGCACCCGCGCCTCGCGGGCCTGGTCGGCGATCCGCTCGCGCTCCTGCAGCACCGGGTGGGCGAAGCGCATGATCCGCTCGACGCGGGTCCCGGAGCTCTGCGCGACCTGCTCGGGCGTCTCACCGGAGCGGATGCGCTGCTGGATGACCCGCGGGGACAGGCCGCTGTCGACGTCCATCTGGCCGAGCCGGCGCGTGTCCCCGCGGGCGGCGGCGCGCAGCCGGTCGTCGACGGGCAACTCGAAGCGCTCGCCGTCGTCGGTGCCGTCCCCGCCGTCGACGGTGAGGACCAGGTGCCTGCCGTCCTCGGACAGGCCCACGAGACGCAGCGTGCGCACACAGACCTCCTCGGACGACGGGACGGGCGGACGGCCCCGGCTACACGGGGCCACGCGCGAGGCTATCGGCGCGAGGGGGGTGTGCGCCGCAGGTGGTCCGGCGTGGCGGCACCGGACGACGCTCCCCGGTCCCCGTCCGGGGCGCACGGCGCACCTAGACTCCGCCCCCATGCTGACCGGCCCCCGGGACGACACCGGCCTCGTCCGCGACGACACCCGCGACGACGGCGAGCGCGACGCCCGCTTCCTGCCCTCTCCGGTCGACGCGGGCCAGAAGCGGCTGCCGATCGACATGGACTACGTGCAGCGCGTCATGCTCGAGATGCTCCACATCCCGAGCCCGTCGGGGCGGACCGACCACGTCATGCAGGTCATCGGCGGCGAGCTGCGCGACATGGGCCTGCACTTCGAGGTCACCCGCCGCGGGGCGCTCATCGCCGAGCTGCCCAGCCGCTCGCCCGGCGCCGACCGGACGGTGGTCGTGCACGCCGACACGATCGGCTGCATGGTCCGGGAGCTCAAGGACAACGGGCGGCTGGCGATCGTGCCGGTGGGGACGCACAGCGCCCGCTTCGCCGAGGGCGCCCGGGTGACGATCTTCAGCGACGACGTCTCCGGCGACTACTGGCACACCGGCACGATCCTGCCCAACAAGGCCAGCGGGCACCGCTTCGGCGACGAGGTCGACGAGCAGGGCGTCGGCTGGGACCACGTCGAGGTGCGGGTGGACGAGGTCGCGCACAGCCGCGCCGACCTCGAGCGCCGCGGCATCCAGGTCGGCGACTTCGTCGCGATCGACGCCCAGCCGGTGGTCACCGCCAGCGGCTTCGTCAACTCCCGCCACCTCGACGACAAGGCCGGCATCGCCGCGGCGCTCGGCGCGTTCAAGGCGATCGTCGACCACGGCGTCCAGGTGCCGGTGACGGCGCACCTGCTGGTCACCATCGCCGAGGAGGTCGGCCTGGGCGCCAGTCACGGCCTCGACGCCGACGTCGCCGAGCTCGTCTCCATCGACACCTCGGTGGTCGCGCCGGGGCAGGCGTCCTCCGAGCACTGCGTGAACATCGCGATGCAGGACTCCACCGGGCCCTTCGACTACCACCTCACCCGGCACCTGATCGACCTGTGCCGGGTGCACGAGGTGCCGCACCGCCGTGACGTCTACAAGTACTACCGGTCCGACGCCGCCTCGGCCCTGGAGGCCGGCGCGAACACCCGCGCGGCGCTCGTCGGCTTCGGCATCGACGGCAGCCACGGCAACGAGCGCACCCACCTGGACGGGATCCGCAGCACCGCCGAGCTCATCGCGCTCTACCTGCAGACGGACCTGACCTTCCGCAGCTGGGACCGCACGCCCACCGGCGACCTGCGGGACTTCCCGAGCACCGCCGTCCAGCCCGCCGACGGCGAGATCGCCCGCTGACGTGCGGTGAGGCGCGGGACTACAGCCGCTCGACGACGTGGTCGATGCAGGCGGTCAGCGCGCTGACGTCGTCGGGGTCGACGGCGGGGAACATGCCCACGCGCAGCTGGTTGCGGCCGAGCTTGCGGTAGGGCTCGACGTCGACCACGCCGTTGGCCCGCAGCACCTGCGCCACCCGCGCGGCGTCGACGGACGCGTCGAAGTCGACCGTCCCGACGACGAGGCTGCGCTGGGAGGGGTCGGCGACGAACGGCGTGGCGTACGGCGACTTCTCCGCCCACCCGTAGAGCCGGCCCGAGGAGTCCTGGGTGCGTGCCACGGCGCCGGAGAGGCCGCCGAGGCCGAGCAGCCAGCGCACCTGGTCGGCGAGCAGGAACAGCGTCGCCACCGCGGGGGTGTTGTACGTCTGGTCCTTCGCGGAGTTGTCGACGGCGGTCGCCAGGTCGAGGAACCCGGGGATCCACCGCCCGGACGCCTCGATCTCGGCCACCCGCTGCAGCGCCGCCGGGCTCATGAGCGCGATCCACAGCCCGCCGTCGGAGGCGAAGGACTTCTGCGGGGCGAAGTAGTAGGCGTCGGCCTGCGTGACGTCGACCGGCAGGCCGCCGGCGCCGCTGGTGGCGTCGACGAGCACCAGCGCGTCGTCGTCGGCGCCGGAGGGGCGCACCACCGGGGCCATGACCCCGGTCGAGGTCTCGTTGTGCGCCCACGCGTACGCGTCGACGCCCGGCTGACCCTGCGGCAGGGCCAGCGTCCCCGGCTGCCCCGTCACGACGACCGGCTCGTCGAGGAACGGCGCCCCGGCGACCCCGGAGGCGAACTTCGCCGAGAACTCGCCGTAGGTGCCGTGGGCGCTGCGCCGCCGGATCAGCCCGAACGCCGCGACGTCCCAGAAGGCCGTGCTCCCGCCGTTGCCGAGCACGACCTCGTACCCCTCGGGCAGGCCGAACAGCTCGGCGAGCCCCTCGCGCACCTGGCGGACCAGGCCCTTGACCGGGGCCTGGCGGTGGGAGGTGCCCATGAGCCCGGCCCCGTCGGTGACCAGTGCCTGCAGCGCCTCGGGGCGGACCTTGGAGGGTCCGCACCCGAAGCGGCCGTCGGCGGGCAGCAGGCCGGCGGGGATCTCGATGCTCATGGGCGCTCCGTTCAGGCGGGTGTGGCCTGGTCGACGGCCTTGACCGTGATGGTGTCGAAGCCCTCGACCTCCTCGGGCTTGCGCGCCGCCGGGCCCACGTAGCGGGCCGACGGGCGCACGAGGCGGCCGGTCTGCTTCTGCTCGAGGATGTGCGCGCACCAGCCGGCGGTGCGGGCACAGGTGAACATCGAGGTGAACATGTGGCTCGGGACCTCGGCGAAGTCGAGGACGATGGCCGCCCAGAACTCGACGTTGGTCTCGATCGGCCGGTCGGGACGCCGCTCGCGCAGCTCCTCGAGGGCCGCCTGCTCCAGCGCCAGCGCGGCGTCGAAGCGGGGGGCGCCCAGCTCCTTGGCGGCCTTGCGCAGGGTGCGGGCGCGGGGGTCCTCGGCACGGTAGACGCGGTGCCCGAAGCCCATGAGCCGCTCCTTGCGGTCCAGCAGGCCCTTCACGTACTTCTCCGCGTCACCCTCCTGCTCGACGCCGTCGAGCATGTGCAGCACGCGGGAGGGGGCGCCGCCGTGCAGCGGGCCCGACATGGCGCCGATGGCGCCGGACATCGCGGCGGCGACGTCGGCACCGGTGGAGGCGATGACGCGGGCGGTGAAGGTGGAGGCGTTCATGCCGTGCTCGGCGGCCGACGTCCAGTAGGCGTCGACGGCGGCGACGTGGCGGGGGTCGGGCTCGCCGCGCCAGCGGACCATGAACCGCTCGACGATGGTCGAGGCCTCGTCGATGCGGCTCTGCGGCACGGCGGGCGTGCCGATGCCGCGCGCGGACTGCGCCACGTAGGACAGCGCCATCACCGCGGCGCGGGCCAGCTGGTCGCGGGCCTCCTCGTCGCTGATGTCCAGCAGCGGGCGGTAGCCCCAGAAGGGGGCCAGCATCGCCAGGGCGGCCTGCACGTCGACGCGCACGTCGCCGCTGTGCACCGGGATCGGGAACGGCTCGGCCGGGGGCAGGCCGGGGCCGAACTTGCCGTCGACCAGCAGCGCCCAGACGTTGCCGAAGGTGATCTTGCCGACCAGGTCCTCGATGTCGACCCCGCGGTAGCGCAGGGACCCGCCGTCCTTGTCGGGCTCGGCGATCGTGGTCTCGAAGGCGATGACGCCCTCGAGGCCGGGTACGAAGTCGTCGGCCATCTCGCATGCTCCTCTGCGCGCGGACCTCGTGCCCGCACGTTCCGCGGCGCACGACTGCACCGCGACACTAGGCCCAGCGGTCCCCCTCGTCACACGGGGGGCTGCCGTCCAGCGGGAGGCGCCCGGCACCCCGCCGCGGCGGCGGTGTCAGCATGGCGGGGTGGCCGACCTCTCCCGCATGCGCAGGGACTACGACCGCCCGGGGCTGCGCGAGGAGGACCTCGCGCCCACCTGGGTCGAGCAGTTCGACCGCTGGTTCCGCGACGTCGTCGCCGCCGACGTCCCCGACCCGAACGCGGTGGTCGTGGCCACGGCCGACGCCGACGGCGCCCCGGACGCGCGGATCGTGCTGCTCAAGGGCTACGACGAGGCCGGCTTCGTCTTCGGCACCAGCTACGCCTCCGCCAAGGGCGCGCAGCTGGCCGCCAACCCGCGGGCGGCGCTGGTCTTCCCGTGGCACGCGCTGCAGCGCCAGGTGCGGGTGACCGGCACCGTCGAGCGCGTCGGCGACGGCGCCTCCGACGACCTGTGGGACCCCCGCCCGCGCGAGGCGCAGCTGGCCGCCGTCGCCTCGGTGCAGTCCACCGTCGTCGACGACCGCGAGGAGCTCGAGGCGCGGGTGCGGCGGCTCGACGAGGAGACGACGACGGAGAAGGTGCCGCGACCGCCGGTCTGGGGCGGCTACCGCGTGGTGCCGCACAGCATCGAGTTCTGGCAGGGCGGCCCGGGGCGGCTGCACGACCGGCTGCGCTTCGTCCGCGACGACGAGGAGGGCGGCGGCTGGGCGCTGCAGCGCCTGGCCCCGTGACCGCGCGGGAGACGCCCGGGGAGCAGCTGCCCGTCGATCCCGTCGAGGGGGCCGGGGGGGTCCCCGAGCCCGCGCCGGTGCGCCGCCGCTCCACGTCGTCGAGGGGCTGGGCGATCGACACCAGCCCGCTGCGCCACCCCGGCTACCGGCGGCTGTTCTGGGGCGTGGCGGCCACGATGCTCGGCCAGCAGATGACGCTGGTCGCCGTCCCGTTCCAGGTCTACGACCTCACCGGGTCCTCGCTGCTGGTGGGGGTCACCTCGATCGTCGCGCTGGTGCCGCTGGTCGTCTTCGGGCTGCTGGGGGGCGCGATCGCCGACGCCATGGACCGCCGCCGGCTCATGCTGGTCACCGGGGCCGGGTCGGCGGTGACCAGCGCGCTGCTGGCGGTGCAGGCGCTGCTGCCCGGCGGTGGGAACGTCTGGCTGCTGTGGGTGCTGGTCGCCGCGGTGTCGGGGTTCACCGCGGTCAACCAGCCGACCCGCAGCGCCGTGATCCCCGCGCTGGTCGGCACCGAGGGCGTCCCCGCGGCGAACGCGCTGGCCATGACCGTCCGCCAGGTCGGCGTCATCGCCGGGCCGCTGCTGGCCGGGGTGCTCATCAGCCTCGGCGACCTCTTCCTCGCCTACGCCGTCGACGCGCTCGGGTTCCTGGTCGCCGTCCTGCTGCTGCGCGGCCTGCCGCCGCTGCCGCCGGCCGGGCACACCGGCCCGCTGCGCCTGGGCGCCGCCGTCCGCGGCGTGGGGGAGGGCTTCACGTTCCTCCGCACCCAGCCGGTGCTGCTCATGACCTTCGTCGTGGACGTGGTCGCGATGCTGTTCGCCTGGCCGCAGGCGGTGTTCCCCGAGCTGTCGCAGACGCGCTTCGAGGGGTCCCCGAACGGCCTCGGGTGGCTGTTCGCCGGCGTCTCCGTCGGCGCCCTGCTCATGGGGCTGACGTCGGGATGGGTCTCGCGGGTCGACCGGCAGGGCGCCGTGGTGCTCGCCGCGATCGTGGTGTGGGGGGTCGCGATCGTCGGCTTCGGCCTGGCGTCCACCCTGTGGCTGGCCGTGCTCTGCCTGGCCGTCGCGGGCGCGGGCGACATGGTCAGCGCGGTGCTGCGCTCGTCGATGCTGCAGACCGCCGCGCCCGACGACATGCGCGGGCGGATGCAGGGCGTCTTCCTCGTCGTCGTCGCGGGCGGCCCGCGGCTGGGTGACCTGCGCGCCGGGGCGATCGCCAGCGCCGCGGGCGTGAGCGTGGCGATGGTCTCCGGCGGGATCGTCGTCGTGGTCGCGATGGCCGTCGTCGCGCTGGCGGTGCCCTCGTTCCTGCACTTCCGCGCGTCGCGGACGGCCGGCTAGCCGCCTGCGACGTGCAGGCCCACCTCGATGTTGCCGGCGGTGGCGCGCGAGTAGGGGCACACGGTGTGGGTGCGCTCCATCAGCGCCCGCGCCTGCTCCGCCTCCAGCGCGGGCAGGTGGCCGGTGAGGTCGACGCCGAGGCCGAAGTCACCGTCCCCGCCGCGCAGGAAGTGCACCCGCGCCGTGACCGACGAGCCCTCCAGCGCCCGCGGGGTCAGCCCCAGCGGCCTGAGCGCGAAGCGCATGGCGCTGTGGAAGCAGGCGGCGAACCCCGCGGCGAACAGCTGCTCGGGGTTGGTGCCCGGGCCGCCGTCGCCGCCCATCTCGGCGGGGCGGGACAGCTGCACCTGCAGCCGCCCGTCGGAGCTGGCGACCTCCCCGGTGCGCGCGCCGGTGGCCGTCGCCTGGGCGGTGTAGAGCGGGTCCACGGTGTCTCCCACGGGTGCTCCTACGCCAGGGCCCCGGCCACCACGCGCAGGTCGGCGACCAGCGCGTCGTAGGCCTTGGGGCGCTCCTCGTCGGGCACCCGCAGCACCGCCGAGGGGTGTGCGGTGGCCAGCATCCAGGTCTGCGCCGGGGCGTCCTCGTCGGGCTCGTCGTCGCCGAGCTCGGCCCGGGCGAGGCCCGGCGGCGTCCAGGGCATGAGCACGCCGCGCTCCTTGGTGATCCGGAACGACGGCGAGATGAGTGCCTTGGCCGCGGTCGCGCCCAGGCAGACGACGACCTCGGGCTTGAGCACCTCGAACTCCGCCTCGAGCCACGGCCGGCAGGCCCGGATGTGCTCCGCGCCCGGCGACTGGTGGATCCGCCGCTTGGGCGTGGGCGTGAACCGGAAGTGCTTGACGGCGTTGGTGACGTAGGCGTCGCCGCGCTCGATGCCGGCGTCGGCGAGCGCCCGGTCCAGCAGCCGGCCGGCCGGGCCGACGAACGGCTCGCCCCGGCGGTCCTCCTGGTCGCCGGGCTGCTCGCCGACGAACACGATCCGCGCGGTCTCCGGGCCCTCCCCGAACACGGTCTGGGTCGCCGGCTCCCACAGCTCGCACGCCCGGCACCCGGCCGCGGCCTGCCGCAGGCCGTCCAGCCCGACGCCCGACGGTGGGCTGGCGGGGACGTTGTCCTGGCTCATGCCCCGATGACACCGCAGGTCGGAGCCGGGCGCGAGGCGGGGACCGATAGCGTCGGCCGGGCACGGGTGGACTCTGGACGGAGGAGCAGTGCTCGAGTTCGACGGGCTCCACAAGAGCTACGGGGACAACCACGTGCTGGAGGGCGTCGGCTTCACCGTCGCCCCCGGCTCGATGTTCGGCTTCTGCGGGTCCAACGGGGCCGGGAAGACGACGACCATGCGCATCGCCATGGGCCTGGCCCGCGCCGACGCCGGGGAGGTGCGCTGGCGCGGCCGCCCCCTGGACGAGGAGGCTCGGCGGCGCATCGGCTACATGCCGGAGGAACGCGGGCTCTACCCGAAGATGCGGGTGGGCGAGCAGCTGGCCTACTTCGCGCGGCTGCACGGCCTGGACGCCGCCGCCGCGGCCCGCGCCGCCGAGGAGTGGTCGGGCCGCCTGGGCCTGGCCGAGCGGCGCGGCGACCCGGTCGAGAAGCTGTCGCTGGGCAACCAGCAGCGGGTGCAGCTGGCCGCGGCGCTGGTCAGCCGGCCCGAGGTGCTGATCCTCGACGAGCCGTTCAGCGGCCTGGACCCCGTCGGCGTCGACGCCCTGGCCGAGGCGCTGCTCGAGCAGTGCCGCGCCGGCGTGCCCGTCGTGTTCTCCAGCCACCAGCTCGACCTGGTCGAGCGCCTGTGCGACTCGGTCGGCATCCTCGCCCGCGGCCGGATGGTCGCCACCGGCACCGTCGAGGAGCTGCGGCGCCGCGAGTCCGGCCGCGTGCTGCGGGTCGTCGTGCCCGACGCCGCGCCGGGCTGGGCCGTCGCCGTCCCGGGCGTCCGGGTGGTGTCCGAGCAGGCCGGCGACACGCTGCTGGAACTCGCCGGGGACACCGACGACCAGCAGGTCCTGGCCGCCGCGCTGCGCACCGGCCGGGTCACCCACTTCGGCTGGCGCGAGGCCACGCTGGTCGAGCTGTTCCGCGAGGCCGTCGCCGACCCGGCGCAGCAGGCCGCGGCCCGCGAGGAGGTGGCGGCGTGAGCGCGCTCGCGAGCCCGTCCCGGGCACGGGGCAGCGCGCCGCTGTCGAGCGGGCAGCTGGTCCGCCTGGTCGCCGCGCGCGAGATCTCCACGCGCATCCGCGACAAGACGTTCATCGCCAGCTCGGTGCTGATGATCGTGCTGATCCTCGGCGTGCTGGTCTTCCAGGTCGTCGTCAACTCCGGTGGGGACACCAGCCGCATCGGCGTCGTCGGCGACCCCGGGCAGGTGGGCACCGCGCTCCAGGCGCAGGGCGAGGCCCTCGACCTCGACGTCGAGGTGGTCCGGTTCGACACCGACGACGCCGCACGGGCCGCCGTCGAGGACGAGGGCGTCGACGGCGCCCTGGTCGGCAGCGCGAGCGACCCCGAGCTCGTGGTCCGCGACCCCGACACCACCCTCGAGGCGGTCGTCTCCGGCGCGGTCGGGGCGGTGGCGCTCGGCGACGCGCTGGCGCAGGCCGGCGTCGACCCCTCCGACCTGCCGCAGGTCACGGTGACCGCGCTCGACGGCGACTCCGCGGCCGACACCCAGCGCACCGTGGTCGCCGTCGTCGGCGTCGTGGTGCTCTACAGCCTGCTCATCCTCTTCGCCCAGTTCGTCGCCCAGGGCGTCGTCGAGGAGAAGGCCAGCCGGGTGGTCGAGCTGCTGCTGGCCACGATGCGGCCGTGGCAGCTGCTGGCCGGGAAGATCCTCGGCCTCGGCGTCCTGGGCCTCGGCCAGATCGCCGTCATCGCCGCGATCGGGATCGGCGGGGCGCTCGCCTTCGACGTCGTGGACCTGCCCGGCGAGCTGGTCGGGACGGTGCTGTGGCTGCTGTTCTGGTTCGTGCTGGGCTACGCGCTGTTCGCCTCGCTGTTCGCCGTCGCCGCCTCGCTGGTGAGCCGGCAGGAGGACCTCGGCAGCGTGCTGACGCCGGCGTCGCTGGTGCTGGTGGCCGGCTTCATCGTCGCCATCCAGGCCGCCAGCGACCCGTCCGGGTCGCTGGCCGTGGTGACCTCCTACGTGCCGGGCCTGTCGCCGATGGTCATGCCGGTGCGGCAGGCGGCCGGCGACGTCGCGCTGTGGGAGGTCGGCGTCGCCGTCGTCCTCATGCTCGTGGCCATCGCGCTGGTCATCCGGCTGGGCGGGCGGGTCTACTCCGGGGCCCTGCTGCGCACCAGCGGGAAGACCAAGCTGCGGGAGGCGCTGCGGGCCGGGGAGACCTGATCCGGCGGGGGGACACCCGCCTGGACGAGCACCGGACACGTTGGGGTGACCTCACCCCGACGGAGGGCGTGTGCCCAGGTCAGCGCGGCCATCATCGTCGCCATGACCGAGGACCTGGACGCGCGCCTCTGGCGGCTGCAGGCCTCCGAGGACGCCGATGAGCTGATCGAGCTGGGCTGCGACCTCGCCGACGCCGGCCGGCAGACCGACGCCGAGTGGTGCTTCCGCCGCGCGGCGGAGCTCGGTGACGTCACCGGCTACTACGACCTGGGCAACAGCCTGGCCGCGCAGGAGCGCTGGGCCGAGGCCGTCGACGCCTACGAGGTCGCGCTGGCCGGTGGCGAGTTCGACGCCTGGCGCAACCTCGGGCTGGTGCTCGAGCAGCTCGGCGACCTCGCGGGGGCCATGGCCGCCTACCGGGGGGCCGCCGACGCCGGGGACACCGAGGGTGGGCTGCAGCTGGCCTTCCTCCTGCGCGACCAGGGGGAGCGCGAGCAGGCGCTGGCCGTCGCCGAGGAGCTCGCCGCGACCGGCGACGCCGAGGCCGACGCCGTCGCCGCGTGCTGGCAGTGGTGCGCCACCCTCGACCCCGTGCTCGAGGGGCGGCTGCGCGCCGGCGCCGCCCACTTCGCCGCCGCCCGCGCCGACCTCGCGGCGCTGCTGCTGCAGACCGGCCGCGCCGAGGAGGCCCGCTCGGTGCTCGAGCGCGGCGCCAAGCTCGGCGAGCAGGTGGCCTGGCTGCCGCTGGGCAACCTCTACCGCGAGCAGCTGGGCGACGACGAGGCGGCCGAGGAGGCCTACCGCGCCGGCATCCAGGCCGGGGACGCGTACTGCCACCACAACCTCGGCGTGCTCCTGGCCGACCGCGGCGACCTCGCCGGGGCCGCCGAGGAGTTCGAGCGCGGCGCCGCCGCCGGCGACCAGCTCGCCGCCGCCGCACTGGCTCTGCTGCAGGAGAGCTGAGTCGGCCCCACCGCAGGGGCCCGTCGCGAGCCTGCGAGGCGCGGGGGGCGGTGGGGTCCTCCTACTGGCGGAGGGCGGCCAGCGGGCCGCGGTAGGGGTTCGCCGGCGGGCCGGTCACGCCGGGGCGGACGGTGAACAGCCGGCCCGCCCCGTCCTCGTCCGCGTCGCCGTGCGCGGTGCTGACGACCAGCAGGCCGCGGTCCGGGCCGGCGAAGGCGCAGCTGGAGGTGTTGGCCACCGGCACCTCGACGACGGCGAGCAGCTCGCCCTCGGGGGACCAGCGGCGCACCTGGCCGCCGCCCCACATCGCCGTCCAGAGGCAGCCCTCGTCGTCGACGGTGAGCCCGTCGGCCACGCCGTCGGCGCCGCCGGTCTCCAGCAGCACCCGCCCGTTGCTCCACGCGCCGCTGCCCGGGTCGTGGTCGAAGGCGTGCACCAGCCCGGGGCCGGAGTCGGCGAGGTAGACGGTGCGGTCGTCGGGTGACCAGCCCAGGCCGTTGGACACGGTGAGGTCCTCGCGGACCGTGGTCACGGTGCCGTCGGTGTCCAGCCGGTAGAGGGCACCGGCGCCGGGGCGCTCGTCGAAGGCCATGGTCCCGGCGTAGAACCGGCCGGCGCGGTCGCACTTCGCGTCGTTCATGCGGGTGCCGCCGTCGACCTCGCCGCCGCCCTCGCCGGCCAGCACCAGCAGCACGCGGGCGGTGCCGTCGGCCGCCACGTGCGTGAACCCGCCGCCGGCGGCGGTCAGCCAGCCACCGGCCGCGGCGGGCACGACGGCGCCCACGGTGTCCCCGGCGCGCAGCGAGCCGGCGTCGGTGAGCGTGTCGCCGTCCAGGGTCGCCCGGCGGAACTGGCCGGCGGAGATGTCCACCCACAGCAGCTCGGAGCGGGCGGCGTCCCAGGTGGGGCCCTCGCCGTGGTCGGCGGGCGCGGGGTCGGCGGGGGTGGCGCGCAGCGTCAGCACGGCGGGCAGGTGCCCGCGACACCCGCCCGTCACACGGGGGACGGATACTGCGCCCCATGTCCGAAGCCACCGTCGACGTCGCCGACCTGCGCCTGCCCGGCCGCGATCCCGAGGGGGACGGCCGCGCCGACGACGCCCCGCTGCGCGACGACATCCGGCTGCTCGGCCGGGTGCTCGGGGAGGTCATCCGGGAGCAGACCGGCGACGACGTCCTCGACCTGGTCGAGTCCACCCGCGTGCAGGCCTTCGCCGTCCGCCGCTCCGAGACCGACCGCGCCGGGCTGGCCGCCCGCCTCGGCGACCTCGACGTCCGCGCGGCCAACCACGTCATCCGCGCGTTCAGCCACTTCTCGCTGCTGGCCAACCTCGCCGAGGACCTGCACCACGAGCGCCGCCGCCGGCACCACCGCCGGGCCGGGTCGCCGCCGCAGCCGGGCAGCCTCGCGGCCACCTTCGCGCTGCTGGACCGGGCCGGCCTGGACCCCGACGTCGTCGCGCGGGAGCTGGCCGGCGCGCTGGTCGTGCCGGTGGTCACCGCGCACCCCACCGAGGTGCGCCGCCGGACGATCTCGCAGGTGCAGCAGGAGGTCACCGAGCTCATCCGCGAGCGCGACCGGATGGCGCCGGGCGAGGTCGACGAGCAGCGGTGGTCCACGGCGCTGCAGCGCTCGGTGCTCACCCTCTGGCAGACGGCGCTGCTGCGGCTGTCGCGGCTGCGGCTGGCCGACGAGATCGACGAGGCGCTGCGCTACTACGACCTGTCGCTGTTCCGGGTCGTCCCCGAGATCAACGCCGACCTGCGCCGCGCGCTGGGGGAGCGCTGGCCCACCAGCGGGCTGCCCACCCAGCCGGTGCTGCAGCCCGGCTCGTGGATCGGCGGCGACCGCGACGGCAACCCGTTCGTCACCGCCGACGCCGTCCGCCGCGCCAGCACCCGCCAGGCCGAGACGGCGCTGGCCCACCACCTGTCCGAGCTGGTGGAGCTGCGCAGCGAGCTGTCGATGTCCGACCGGCTGGTCACCCCCACGCCGGACCTGTCGCGCCTGGCCGACGCCTCCCGCGACGACTCGCCGTTCCGCGCCGACGAGCCCTACCGCCGGGCGCTCACCGGCGTGCACGCGCGCCTGGCCGCCACCGCGCGACGGGTCCTCGGGCAGGTGCCCGGCGCTGTGCCGCACGCCGAGCTCGAGCCCTACGACAGCCCCGACGAGCTGATCGCCGACCTCGCCGTCGTCGACGCCTCGCTGCGCAGCCACGGCGCCGGCGCGCTCGCCGACGACCGGCTGGCCCGGCTGCGCGACGCCGTCGAGGTGTTCGGCTTCCACCTCGCCGGGCTGGACATGCGGCAGAACTCCGCCGTCCACGAGGAGGTCCTCGGCGAGCTGCTGGCCTGGGCCGGCGTCTGCCCCGGCTACGCGTCCCTCGACGAGGCCGCCCGGGTGGAGCTGCTGGCCGGGGAACTGCGGATGCGCCGGCCGCTGGTGCGCCCGGGCGCGGAGCTCTCCGAGCTGGCCCGCGGGGAGCTGGACCTGCTGGTGGCCGCCGCCGAGCAGGTGGCGCTGCTGGGGCCGCGGGCGGTCCCCAACTACGTGATCAGCATGTGCGAGTCGGTCAGCGACGTGCTGGAGGTCGCCGTCCTGCTCAAGGAGGTCGGCCTGCTCGACCCCGACGGCGAGGACGGGCCCACCTGCCCGGTCGGGATCTCGCCGCTGTTCGAGACGATCGGCGACCTGCAGGGCGCCGGCGAGACGATGACCGCCGTCCTGGCCCAGCCGGTCTACCGGGAGCTGGTCCGCAACCGCGGCGACGCGCAGGAGGTCATGCTCGGCTACTCCGACAGCAACAAGGACGGCGGCTACCTGGCCGCCAACTGGGCGCTGTACCGGGCCGAGCTGGCGCTGGTCGAGGTGGCCCGCGCCGAGGGCATCCGGCTGCGGCTGTTCCACGGCCGGGGCGGCACGGTCGGCCGCGGCGGCGGGCCCAGCTACGAGGCGATCCGCGCCCAGCCGCCCGGCGCGGTGGCGGGCGCGCTGCGGCTCACCGAGCAGGGCGAGGTCATCGCGGCCAAGTACGGCGAGCCCGACCTCGCCCGCCGCAACCTCGAGGCGCTGGTGGCCGCCACGCTGGAGGCCACGCTGCTCGACGTCGAGGGTCTCGGCGACGACGCCGAGGAGGCCTACGCGCTGCTCGACGACCTGGCCGCCCGCGCGCAGGACGCCTACCGGGCGCTGGTGCACGACACCCCCGGGTTCGTGGAGTGGTTCCGCGCCGCGACGCCGATCCGCGAGCTGGCCGAGCTCAACATCGGCAGCCGGCCGCCCTCGCGCAAGGCCGGCGACCGCATCTCCGACCTGCGCGCCATCCCGTGGGTGTTCAGCTGGTCGCAGGCGCGGATCATGCTGCCCGGCTGGTACGGCACCGGGTCGGCGCTGGAGTCCTGGATCGGCGACGACCCCGCCCGCCTGGACCGGCTGCGGGAGCTGCACCGGCGCTGGCCGTTCCTGCGCACGGTGCTGTCGAACATGGGGATGGTGCTGGCCAAGACCGACCTCGACCTGGCCGCGCGCTACGCCGGGCTGGTGCCCGACGAGGAGCTGCGCGCCCGGGTGTTCGACCAGATCACCGCCGAGCACGAGCGCAGCTGCCGGATGCTGCTCGCGGTCACCGGCGACGACACCCTGCTGGCCGACAACCCGTCCCTCGTCCGCTCGATCCGCAACCGCTTCCCCTACCTGGAGCCGCTGCACCACCTGCAGGTGGAGATGCTGCGGCGGCGGCGCACCGGCGACGACGACGAGCTGGTCCGGCGCAACATCCAGCTGACGATCAACGGGATCGCGACGGCGCTGCGCAACTCCGGCTGAGGCCGGGACCGGCTCAGGGGCAGGGGCCGAGCTCGACGGCGCCGCGGTGCCGCTGCAGCCACGCGGCCAGCCGGGCGCCGTCCCAGGGGCGGCGGCGGCGGGCGGCGGCCACCAGCAGCCCGCGCGGCAGCTCGAGGGTGGCCAGCGCGATGCCCGCGGCGCCGGGCCGGTCGCCGTCGCGCAGGTGCCGGGCCACGGCGCGCGGCCGCCGGGCGAGGAGGGTCGCGGCCTCCCGCACCGGCCGGGTGGCGTGCTGCGGGAGGAGCACCTGGACCGTCCGGCCGTAGTGCCACTCGCGCAGGAACACCGCGCGGGCGCCGCGGCCGTCCTTGCCGTGCCGGAAGCGGGTGTCGGGGACCCGCAGCAGCAGGTGACCGGCCGCGCGCAGCCGCCGGGAGGCGTCGCGGTCCTCGTTGTAGAAGAAGTACAGCGGGTCGAAGCCGCCGGCGGCCAGGAACTCCGCCCGGCGCACCAGCAGCGCGGTGCCGCCGAGCTCGCCGGCCGCGAACGGCGGGCCGGGCGGGTCGTCGTCCTCGCCGGGACCGTGCACCGCCGGGGCCGCCCACACCGCGCGGGGCTCGGCGTCGAGGACCTCCGCCAGGCGGCGCAGCATGCCCGGGTCCGGCTCGCCGTCGGAGTTGACCAGGGCCACGTACCGGCCGGCGCACGCGTCGAGGGCGAGGTCCATCGCGCGGGCGAAGCCGAGGTTGCGCGGCGAGCGCAGGAGCCACCGGTCGGCGTCTCGGTAGCAGGCGCGCAGGTGTCCGCGGGCGGCGGCCGAGGTCGCCGGCGCGGCGGCGTTCTCCACCATCATCGCCCGGCCGCGCCAGCCCGGGCCGGTGGCCGCCGACAGTGCCGCGTGGTGCCGCGCGAGCAGCTCCGGCGGCTCGCGGTGGACGAGGAGGACGACGTCGACGTCGTCGAGGGAGGTGCGCGCGGGAGCCGTCACCGTGGCGTCCTACCCGGGCGCCGCCGGTGGCCTACCTTGCGGGAGAGGCGGGCAGAGCGGGGGAGCGGTGGCGGAGACGATGCGGGTGGCGGCGTCGGGGGAGGACCTGCGCGCGGCGGCCCGGCTGCTCGGCGTGGGCCCGGCCGCGCTCGCCCCCGAGCTGCTCGACCCCGGCGCGCGGCTGCTGGTCGGCGACGGCGCGGCCGCGCACCTGCGGCGGCGCTGGACCGACGAGGGCACGACCGAGGCCGTCGTCGTGCACCGCTCCACGCACGTGACCGGCCGGGCGGGGCTGCTCGCCGTCGCCGCGGCCTGGGGCTGCTCGCAGGTGCGCGACGCCGGCACCGGCCGGGTGGTCGAGGTGGTCCCGCCCCCGGCCGACGCGCCGTTGACCGTGCGGTTCGCGCACCTCGCCGCGCTGGCCGCCACCCGGGTCGAGGTGGCCGTCGCGCTGGCCCGCGACACCGGCCGCGACGTGCGCAAGGACGACGGCAGCTGGTCGATGGCCGCCGACGAGGCCGCGCACGACGCCGCCGCCGGGACGCTGGCACCGCTCGGCGTCCCCGTGCTGTCGGAGGAGCGGCCCGACCCCGACGTGCCCGACGACGAGCCCTGGATCGTGCTCGACCCGCTGGACGGCACCGGCAACTTCCGCGCCGGGCTGCCGCCGTGGGCGTTCTCGGCGGGACTGGTGCACCGGGGCCGCCCGGTGGCCGGGCTCGTCGTCGACCTGTCCTCGGGGCGCCGCTGGGCCGGGACCGTGGACACCGGCGCGCAGCGCGACGGCGTGCCGGCGCGGGTACGCGAGGGCAGCACCGTCGTCGCGCCGTCCGGGCGGACCGTCCGGGTGCCCGCGACGGCGCACCGGGTGCGGGTGACCGGCTGCACCGCCGTCGACCTGTGCCTGGTCGCCGACGGGTCCGCCTCCGCCTGGCACGACCTGGACCGCAGCGGCACCCACGTGCACGACGTCGCCGGCGGGCTGGCGGTGCTGGCCGCCGCGGGCGGGGTGGCGCTGACCGACGACGGCGGGCCGCTGCACCTGCGGCCGGACACCGAGACGCTCATCCGGTTCGTGGCGGCGGCCTCCGAGCAGGGCGCGCG
>NZ_JABGCW010000016.1:0-58417 GCF_041028265.1 Geodermatophilus amargosae | reverse complement strand
TGCTGGCCTGACGTCCCTGCTGGCCTGACGTCCCTGCTGGCCTGACGTCCCTGCTGGCCTAGCGTCCGGCGGCCTGGCCCGCCGCGGCCGCCCGGGCGGCGGCCAGCAGCGCCTCGCGCTCGTGCAGCGTGGTGCGGGCGCGGCCGCGGGTGGCGCCCAGGGCCACCTCGGCGGCGTCGATCGCCCGCCAGTCCTCCAGCAGCACCGGCTCGGCCCCGCGGGCGCGCAGCGTGTCCACCAGGTCGTCGCGGTCGCCGTGCGGGGCGATGACCCCGGCCTCGGCGTCGGCGAGGAGCGAGGCGACGGTCTCGCGGGCGTCGTGCTTGTTGGTGCCCACCACGCCGCTGGGACCGCGCTTGATCCACCCGGCCACGTACTCGCCGGTCGACGGGACGCCCCCGCGCAGCACCCGGCCCTCCTCGTTCGGCACGGTGCCGGCGCCGGTGTCGACGGGCAGGCCGGGCAGCCCCTGCCC
This sequence comes from Geodermatophilus amargosae, assembly GCF_041028265.1. Lineage (GTDB taxonomy): Bacteria > Actinomycetota > Actinomycetes > Mycobacteriales > Geodermatophilaceae > Geodermatophilus > Geodermatophilus amargosae_A. The sequence continues at coordinate 57,942 of NZ_JABGCW010000016.1, read as the reverse complement.
GCGGTAGCCGACCGAGCGGACGACGAGGTCGGCGGGCAGCACCTCGTACTCGCCGGTGCCGGTCGCCCGGCCGTCGTCGTCCACCGTGGTCCGCTCCACCTCCACGCCGGTGACCCGGTCGTCGCCGATCAGGCGCACCGGCCGGCGGTAGAAGCGCAGGCCGAGCCGGACCCGGCCGGGCTCGGGCCGGTGGCCGGCCCACTCGCGCAGGACGGCGAGGTTGCGGGAGGCGTTGCGGTCCGCGGCGACCCGCTCCTCGGCGGCCGGGGTCAGCTCGAGGTCGGCCGGGTCGATCAGCACGGTGGCCTGGTCCAGGCCGTCGAGCTCGCGCAGCTCCATGGTGGTGAAGCTGGCGTGGGCGGGGCCGCGCCGGCCGAGCACGGTGACCTCCTCGACCGGCGTCGCGGCCAGGACGTCGAGCACGTGCTGGGGCATGTCGGTGGGCTCGAGCTCCTGCGGGGCGCGGGCCAGCACCCGCGCGACGTCGAGCGCCACGTTGCCGACGCCGACGACGACCGCGCGACGCACGCCGGCGAGTGCCGCCTCGACCTTCCCCCGGTCGGCGTCGGGGTGCCCGCAGTACCAGGCGACGAGGTCGGTGGCGGCCAGGCTGCCGGGGAGGTCCTCGCCGTCGATCGACAGCGGCCGGTCGAGGGCCGCGCCGTAGGTGTAGACGACGGCGTCGACGTGCGCGCGCAGCTCGTCGAGGCCGATGTCGGTGCCCACGTCGACGTTGCCGACGAAGCGCACGCCGGGGTCGTCGAGGGCGCGGTGCAGGGTGTCGCGGATGGCCCGCATCTTCGGGTGGTCGGGGGCGATGCCGTGCCGGACCAGGCCGAACGGGGTGGGCAGCCGGTCGATCAGGTCGACGGTCACCGGGACCGGCGCGCGGCGGGTCAGCGTCTCTGCCGTGTAGATGCCCGCGGGGCCGGCGCCGACCACGGCCACCCGCAGCGGCCTGCCGTCCTCCGGGGCGCGCTCACCGTCGTCCGACACGACTGGCATCCTGGCCCCGCCGGGCGCCCGTGCGCCAGATCACGCGCCCGGCGAGCCCACCGTCCGCAGCAGAGGGGACCGTCCGTGTCCGTCGTCGTCGTCGCCACCATCACCCCGAAGCCCGAGCACGTGGACGAGGTCCGTCAGGCGGTGCTCGAGACGGTGCCGAAGGTGCACGAGGAGCCCGGCTGCGAGCGGTACGCCCTGCACGAGGGCCGTGGCGTCCTCCTCATGGTCGAGCAGTGGGAGAGCCCCGAGGCGCTGGCCACCCACGGCAAGGCCGAGGCGCTGACCGCCCTGTCGGCGAGGCTCGAGGGCAAGCTCACCGAGCGTCCCGCCGTCCAGGTGCTCACCGCCCACCCCGCGGGCGACCCCGCCAAGGGCGCCCTCTAGCGCTTCCCCTCCCGTCGAGATCCCGTGATCTCGCACGCCGGGGCTGCCCGGCACGTGCGAGATCACGGGATCTCGACGGGGTCCTAGACGGCCTGGCAGACGGGGCACCAGTGCAGGTTGCGGCCGACCATCTCCTCGGTCCGCACCTCGGTGCCGCAGATTCGGCAGGGCAGGCCGGTGCGCCGGTAGACGTAGTGCGCGTCCTCGCGGCGGACGGCACCCGAGCGGCGGGAGCGGTCGGCCGGGTGCGTCGTCACGATCCGGCCCAGCCGGACGCCGGCGCGCATGAGCACCACGAGGTCGTCCCACAGCGCCTGCCACTCCTGCTCGCCGACGTCGCGGCCCGGGCGGAACGGCGAGATGCGGTGCCGGAAGAGGATCTCGGCGCGGTAGACGTTGCCGACACCGGCCAGCACCGACTGGTCCATGAGCAGCGCGCCGACCGCCGTCCGGCTGCGGCCGACCCGCGCGTACGACAGCGCCCCGCCGCGGCGGGTGCGCAGCGGGTCGGGGCCGAGGCGGTCGAGGATGGCGTCGACCTCGGGCTGGGTCAGGACGTCGCACGCCGTCGCCCCGCGCAGGTCGGTCCAGACGCCCTCGCCCTTCGGCCCGTCGGCCACCCAGCGCATGCGCAGCGCTCCGCGCGGGGACGGCGGGTCGCCGACGCCGGCGGCGTAGGTGCCGTAGAGCCCCAGGTGCACGTGCAGCACGTCGCCGCCGAAGTCGGCGAACAGGTGCTTGCCGTAGCTGGTGACCTCCTCGAGCACGCGCCCGTCGAGCAGCGCGGCACCGGCGGCGAAGCGGCCCTGCGGGCTGGTCACGTGCACCGGGCGGCCGGCGAACAGCTCCGACTGCTCCCTGGCCAGCCGGTAGAGGGTGTGCCCCTCAGGCATCGCGGACCGCCTGGTAGCGGGCCAGCGCCACCTGGCGCTCCTCGGCGTGGTCGACGATCGGCGCCGGATAGCCCTCCGGCGGCCCGCCGGGCATCGTCCACGGCTCGTGCACGTACCGGTCGGGGACGTCGCGCAGCTCGGGCACCCAGCGCCGCACGTAGGCGCCGTCGGGGTCGAACTGCTGGCCCTGCCGGGTCGGGTTGAACACGCGGTAGTACGGCGAGGGGTCGGTGCCGGTGCCGGCCACCCACTGCCAGCCGTGGTGGTTGCTGGCCAGGTCGCCGTCGACGAGGTGGTCGAGGAAGTAGCGGGCGCCGCGCCGCCAGTCCACGTGCAGGTCCTTGCAGAGGAACGACGCCACGACCATCCGCACCCGGTTGTGCACGTAGGCCTCGCCGTGCAGCTGGCGCATCCCGGCGTCGACGATCGGATAGCCGGTCCGGCCCTCGGCCCAGGCGGTGAAGTGCTCGTCGGCGGCCGGGCCGCTGTCGTACTGCATCGCCTTCATCTGCCCGTTGAACGGCTCGCGCGCGGTCTCGGGGCGGTGCCAGAGGACGTCGGCGTAGAAGTCGCGCCAGACGAGCTCCCCGACGAACTTGTCCACCGCCTCGGCGTGGTCCTCGCCGAGCTGCTGCGCCTCGGCGAACAGGGTCCGCGGGTGCACGGTGCCGTACTTCAGGTGCGCCGAGAGCCGGCTGGTGCCGTCGGTGCCGGGGGTGTTGCGCGAGGTGGCGTAGCCGAGCAGCCGCTGGTCGCGGAACAGCGCCCACGCGTCGCGCCCGGCCCGCTCGCCGGCCGGTGGGAGCACCGTGCCGTCGAGGTCCTGCGCCGGCGGGAGGTCCTCGGTGCGCACGTCCGCGGCCCAGGCGACGTCGTCGGGACGGGGTGCGGGGCCGTGCAGGCCGCGGGCCCGCCAGGCCCGGGCGAAGGGCGAGTAGACCTTGTACGGCGTGCCGTCGTCCTTGGTCAGCCGCCCGGGTGTGACGCCGTAGGGCGATCCGGTGCGGACGAACGGGACGTCGCCCAGCGCCCCCTCGACCGCCGCGTCACGTGCCCGGCCGTAGACGCCGGCGTCGGCGGACAGGTGCACGCTCTCCGCACCGGTCTCGCGGACCAGGTCGGGCAGGACGCGCGCCGGGTCGCCGGAGCGGATGACCAGCGCCCCGCCGGTCTGCTCGCGCAGGTCGGCCAGGCAGCCGCGCAGGAACTCCCGCCGGGGCCGGCCCGACGTCTCCCACAGCCGCGGGTCGACGACGAAGACGGGCACCACCGTGCCGTCCCTGCCCGCCGCCTCGACCGCGGCGACCAGCGCCGGGTGGTCGCTGAGCCGGAGGTCGCGTCGGAACCAGATCAGGGCTGTGGGCACCCCCGCCACGCTAGGCAACGCGGCGGGGTGCCGCAGGTCAGCGACCGGGTGGTCGGCGGCGCGGTGGTGGGCGGCTCAGTGGTGGGGGCTCAGTGGTCGGCGGTGGCCAGGCCGAAGTGCGGCTTGTCCTCGTCGGCGACCAGGTCGAGGGTCTCGGGGTGCTGCTCGATGTAGTGGCGCACGAAGGAGCAGTAGGGCAGGACGGTCAGCCCGCGCTCGCGGGCGGCGTCGAGGACGCCGCTGACCAGGATCTTGCCGAGGCCGCGGCCGCCCATGCTCGGGTCCACCTCGGTGTGCGGCAGCGCCATCGTCCCGTTCTCGACGTGGTAGCTGGCCAACCCGACCACGCGTCCGCCGACCCGCACCTCGAAGCGTCCCCGCTCGGGGACGTCGACCACCGTGCTCTCCATCGTTGCGTTCCCACCTCCGCTGTCCCCCGGCGCCGTTGCCGGGAGGTACGACGTGCTCCTGGAAAGGTAACGCTTCAGAGCCGCAATGGTCTCCTGCTGCGAGCAGTGTCCGCCCAACGGGTCTCTCAGCCGGTGCCGCTCCACAGCGCCAGGACGGCGCCCGCGACCGCCGCCGGCGGCAGGAGGCGCCACGGGAGCGGTCAGGGACGGGGGTTCGTGCGGGTCCAGCCGCGGTCGTCGCGGCGGGCCCCCAGGGCGGCGCGGCAGCGGCGGCAGACGTCCCGGACCTCCTCGGCGTGCCGGCCGGACTCGGGCTGGACGTCGGCCCAGCCCACGTGCGGGAAGCGGGTCAGCCGGGAGCGGGAGAGCGACAGGCCGCAGACCGTCTCGTTGCGCCCCCGCTCCCAGGCGTGCACCTCACCGCTGGGGTAGCGGATCCCGTCGTCGGGGTCGGTCCACCGTCCGGCGGCGGCGACCGCCGCGTTGCGCACTGCCATGCGCGCCTGCGTACCCGCGCAGCGCACGCGGCTGCTCCTCCGCGGTCGGGCAGGATGGACGCGTGGACGCCCGCCCCGCTGTCGACGACGACGGCGCGGAGGGCGGAGCGGCGGCCGCGCCCGGCCGGCTGGCTGCCGTGCGCGCCACCCAGCTCCTGGACGCCGCGGCCGAGGAGTCCTTCGACCGGCTCACCCGGATCGCGCAGCGGCTGACGGGGGCGCCGCTGGCGTTCATGACCGCGGTCGACGACGTCCGCTCGTACTGGCTGAGCAGCCAGGGCCTGCCGGAGGGCGGCCCGACGCAGAACACCGTCGAGGAGTCCTTCTGCCAGTACGTGCTCCGGGGGGACCCGCTCGTCCTGGCCGACGTGACCACCGACGAGCGCACCGCCGGCAACCCCTCCATCACCGGCATGGGTGTGCGCGCGTGGGCGGGGTTCCCGGTCCGGACGCCCGACGGGCAGGTGCTGGGCAGCTTCTGCGTCGTCGACACCGCGGTGCACCCGTGGACCGAGGAGGACGTGCAGCTGCTGGAGGAGCTGGCCGCGATCGCCTCCCGGGAGGTCGCGCTGCGGATGGCCACCCTGGAGGCGCAGGCTGCGCACGTCGTCGCCCGGGCCGAGGCCGACCGGGCCGCGCTGCTCGCGCGCATCAGCGACCTGCTGACCGCCGACCTCGGGCCCGAGGACGTCTGGGAGGCGCTGGTCGCCCTCGCCGTTCCCGACCTCGGCGACCTCGCCCACGTCGGCACCGTCGACGGTGACGGCGGCCTGACCCCGGTCGCGGCCGCGCACCGCGACCGGACGCAACTGCCGGCCCTGCGGGCGTGGATCGACGGCGCGGGGCGGCGCACCGGTGAGCCGGCCGGCCCCGGGCACGTCGCGGTGACCGGGCAGGTGGAGCTCATCGACCTGCCCGAGGCGCCGGGGCTGACCGTCGCCCAGCACGAGGCCGTCGACCTGCTGCGCGTGCGCAGCGCGCTGGTCGCGCCGGTGGTCGTCCGCGGTGGGGTCGTCGCGGTGCTGACGATCGCCCGCGTGCAGGGCTCGGCGCCCTACACCGAGCGCGACCGCGAGCTGGTCGGCGCACTGATGACCCGCGCCGGCCTCGTCGTGGAGGCCGCCCGGGCGTCGTCCTTCGAGCGGGCGGTGTCGGAGACGATGCAGCGGGCCCTGCTGCCGGCCCTGCTGCCCCAGCCCGACCACCTGCAGCTGGCCTCGCGCTACCAGCCCGCCGAGGACGCCCAGCTGGTCGGCGGGGACTGGTACGACGCCTACCTCGACGCCACCGGCACCACCAGCCTGGTCATCGGCGACGTCGCCGGCCACGACATCACCGCGGCCGCCACGATGGGCCAGTTGCGCACCATGCTGCGCATGGCCGGCCACGACGGCACCGCCGGGCCGGCACGGGTCCTGAGCGCCGTCGACATCGCCTGCGACACCCTCCGTCACGACGTGTTCGCCACCGCGCTGGTCGCCCGCGTCGAACGGTTCACCCCGGACGAGCCCGCTCGCGACCGCGCGATCACCTGGAGCTCGGCCGGGCACCCGCCGCCGCTGCTGCTGCACGACGACGGCTCCGTCGACGTCGTCACCGACCGCGTCGGGTTCCCCCTCGGGGTCGACCCGCGGCATCCCCGCCCGGAGCACCACCTCGTCCTGCCCGTGCGCTCGACCCTGCTGCTCTACACCGACGGGCTGCTCGAGCAGCACGACGCCGGCGGGGGACGATCCGCCGACGGACGCGGGACGCCGGCCGGCGCAGGTGCCCGTGACATCGACCGCGGCCTGGAGCGCCTGGCCGACCTGCTGGCCGACAACGCAGGCCTGGACCTCGAGAGCCTGTGCGACCGGGTCATGACGACGCTGCTGCCCGCGGGCGGGGCCGCCGACGACGTCGCGCTGATCGCCATCCGCCCCTACGCCGAGGACCTCCCGCGACCGGCGCACGCCGGCCCGCACGCCCTGCCCTGACCACGCGGGCCGGGCGCCCGGCGGCGACCCCGCGAGCCCCCCGGGTCGCCGGACCCTGGAGCCCCACGAGCGTCCCGACGGACGATCGGGCTGCCCCGTGACCCCGGGCGCGTGGACGGTCGGGGCCGGCGCACGGGGCGGACGAGCACCGCGGTCGTGCAGGGACGGTGGGCGCAGATGACGGAACGAGAGAGCTGGCAGGTCTCCGGGACCGCCGCCGAGGTCTACGAGAGGTGTTTCGTGCCGGCCATCTTCGGCCGGTGGGCGCCGCAACTGGTGGCTGCTGCCCGGGTGTCCTCGGCGGACCGGGTCCTGGACGTCGGCTGTGGCACCGGGGTCCTGGCCCGGGCAGCGGCCGACCGCGTCGCCGACGAGGCGCAGGTCACCGGGCTGGACGTCAACGAGGGCATGCTCGCCGTGGCCCGGCGGATCCGGCCGGGGGTCGACTGGCGGCAGGGGGACGCCGCGGCGCTGCCGTTCCCGGACGATGCCTTCGACGTGGTGGTGAGCCAGTTCGCCCTGATGTTCTTCCCCGACCCCGTCGCTGCGGTCCGGGAGATGCGGCGGGTGCTCGAGCCCGATGGCCGGCTCGCGGTCGCCGTCTGGGGCCCGCACGAGCGGGCGACCGGCTACGTCGTCCTGACCGGGATCGCGGAGCGCCGGTGTGGACGGGCGGCCGCGGACGTCCTCACGGCGCCGTTCGTCCTCGGTGACCGCGACGCGCTGGTCGGCGTCTTCCGAGCCGCCGGCATCGACGACGTGACGGTCGAGTTGCGGCCCGGCACCGTCAGCTTCCCGACCGTCGACGCCTTCGTCGAGACCGAGGTCACGGGCTCCCCGCTGGAGGCGCTCCTGGACGGGGAGGGCTACCGGGGTCTGCTGGCGGAGGCCCGCGACGCCCTGCGGCCGTTCTGCGCCGACGACGGGCGGGTGACCATGCCGCTGGACGCCTACCTGGTCACGGCGGGCCCGCAGCCCACTGCCCGCTGACGAACCGGGGGACGACCGGGGGACCCTCTCCACGGGCGGGACGTGACACCCGGTCATGCGGTCGGCCAGGACTCGTGCTGTCGACCCCGGTCGGTCGGACCGGGCCGCCGGGGACCTCGTGCGGAGGGCATCGTGCTCGCGTAGTGGAGCGCAGGCTCTACTACGCTGCGGAAGTCGCGCCCCGGCCCGCGGAGGAGGTCGCCGATGCCCCGGCCACGCGTCCACGCCCCGGACGCCGTCCTGGACGCCGCCGAGGACCTGCTCGTCGAGCGCGGCCGCGCGCAGCTGACCATCCGCGCCCTGGCCGAACGGTCCGGCGCCTCCAACGGCAGCATCTACCACGCCTTCGGCTCGCTGGAGAGCGTCGTCGGCGCTGCCTGGCTGCGCCGAGCGCGGCAGTTCCTCACCCTGCAGCGCACCGCCGTGGACGAGGCGCTGGCAGCCGGCGACGCCCGGCGGGCGGTCCGGGCCGCGGCCGACGCGCCGGCCCGGCTGGCCGACGGCGATCTGGGCGCGGCGCGACTGCTGGTCGCCCTGCAGCGCGACGACGTGCTCACCGACGCGGTCGCCACGCCGGTCGCCGAGGGCCTGCGGGCGCTCGACGCCACGCTCACCGCCACCCTGCGCCGGCTGGCGCAGGGGTGCTGGGAGCGCGGCGATGCCGCCGCGGTCGAGGTCGTCACCGTCTGCGTGGTGCGGCTGCCCGCGGCGCTGCTGTTCGGCGAGATCCGCGCCGGGGGCGTCCGTGCACACACCCGCGCCCAGCTCGCCGCCGCCGTCGGCGCCGTCCTCGACTGCGGCCCGCCGCCCTGAGCACGTCCCACCCCCGCGCACGGTCACACCACCCCGGAGGAGCCCCATGCCCACGCTGGAGCGTCACGACGACGTCTTCGTCCTCGACCTCGGCGACACCGAGAACCGCTTCCACCCCGACTGGCTGGCCGCGGTCGACGCCGCTCTGGACGAGGTCGAGGGAGCCGACGGCCCCCGCGCCCTGGTCACCGCCGCCACCGGCAAGTTCTTCTCCAACGGCCTGGACCTGGACTGGCTGGGCGCCCACCCCGACCGGCACCAGGACCACGTCCGTGACGTCCACGCACTGCTGGCCCGGATGCTGGCGCTGCCGGTGTTCACCGTGGCCGCGCTGCAGGGGCACACCTTCGCCGCCGGCGCCATGCTCTCCCTCGCTCACGACCTACGGGTGATGCGCGCCGACCGCGGCTTCTGGTGCCTGCCCGAGGCCGACATCGGCCTCCCCTTCACCCGGGGCATGTCCGCACTCATCCAGGCCCGGCTCGCCCCGCAGACCGCCCACGAGGCCATGACCACCGCCCGTCGCTACGGCGGCACCGAGGCTCACGCGGCCGGCATCGTCGACTCCGCCGTCCCCGAGGACGCCGTCCGCTCCGCCGCCGTGGACCTCGCCGCCGCCCAGGCCGGCAAGGCGGGCACCACCCTCGCGACCATCAAGGCCCGCATGTACGCGCCGGTCCTCGACCTCCTGCGCGCCGGGACCGACCCCCGCGGCTGATCTCGCCGTGGTGCCCCCGGCAGGATTCGAACCTGCGACACACGGTTTAGGAAACCGATGCTCTATCCCCTGAGCTACGGGGGCTCGTCGGCGCGGGGCCGACCGGGGCGTGCCGGACGAGGTTACCGGGGTGGCCCGGGAGCGACCGCGCAGCGTCCGGGATGGCTACCGTCGGACCGTGCTCCTCGCGGTGGTCGAGATCGTGCTGCTGCTGGTGGTCCTCGGCCTGCTGGTGACCCGACTCGGCGCCTGGTCGGCGGGGCCGGCCGCGCGACGGCGGGCGGCCCCGGCACTGACGCAGGCGCGCTGGACGGCGGCCCACGCCGAGGTCGACGGCGAGACGCGGGTCCTGCTGCGGCGCTGGCACCCCGGGCCCGACGGGTCGCCGGTGGTGCTCGAGGAGCGGGTCTTCGAGACCTTCCCGTCGGACGACCCCGCTTGGGAGGCGCGGTTCACCGAGGCGATGGCCGGCGCGCGGTACCGGTGCTCGTACCTGGACGCCGAGGAGGAACGCTGACGGCGGGGACCTCGTCGGCGGGGGCCCGGTCGGCGGCGGCGCGGCCGGCGGTCTCCTCCACCAGCCGGACGAGGGTCCGCGGCCGGTCCGACTGCGGTGCGTGGCCGGCCCACACGAGCGGACGGAACCGGGACCCGGGGACCAGCGGCAGGTAGCGGACGGTCTGGCCCGAGGCGATCCAGTCGGCGACGCCCTGCACCAGCGTGACGGGGCAGGCGATGCGGTCCATGCCGCGGGGCACGTCCAGGAGCAGCGCGTAGAGCAGCGTGCGCCAGTAGTCGCGGGCGTCGGAGAAGCCCTCGCGGGCGCCGACCGCCTCCTCGCGGCTGGTCGACCACGGCTGGGCCTTGAGCGGCGCGAGCACGGCGCTGCGGCCGATCCGCGAGCGCGACAGCGGCTCGACCAGCGGCGCCGCCGTCCGCATCGCCACGCGCGCGACCGCCATCCCGGTGCCCTGGAACACGCGCTCGGGCAGCACGTTGAGCCCGGACGGCGCGATGGCGACCACCGACCGCGCCCGGCCGCGGCGGGCCAGTTCCAGCGCCACGCGGGCGCCCAGGGAGTTGCCGAGCACGTGCACCCGGCCGACGCCCTCGGCGTCGAGGGTGCGCTCGACGGCGTCGGTGATCGCCGCGACGGTCGGGCGCTCCTCCAGGTGCCGGGACTCCCCGGACCCGGGCAGGTCCAGCGCCAGGACGTCGAAGCGCTCGGACAGCTCGGGGACGACGGCGGCGAAGTCGCGCCGGGAGCTCCCCATGCCGTGCAGGAGGAGCAGGGGCTCGCCGGCCCCGGAGCGGGCGACGGACAGCGGCATGCGGAGGGGGAGGACGGGCACCGGGGACGGATACCCCGCGCGGCGCCGTTCCCCCGGTGACGTCGGCCACGGGCCCGGTGGGGGGAGGATGGGGTCATGGGACAGGTCGTGGCCACCGCCGAACGCGTCGTCCGTGCTCCCGCGGAGCGGGTCCGCGCGGCGCTCGCCGACTACACCGGCACGCGGCGGGAGGTGCTGCCGGAGCAGTTCAGCGACTACCGCGTGGAGGCCGGCGGCCAGGGCTCGGGCACCCGCGTGCACTGGCGGTTCGCCGCGACGTCGAAGCGGGTGCGCGAGCAGGACGTCGAGGTCAGCGAGCCCGACGGCAGCCTCGTCGAGCGCGACACCCGCTCGTCGATGGTCACCACCTGGACGGTCACCCCCACGGACGCCGAGAGCAGCACCGTGCGGGTGCGCACCACCTGGGACGGCGCGGGCGGCGTCGGCGGCTTCTTCGAGCGCACCTTCGCACCCCGCGGCCTGCGCCGGGTGTACGGCGACCTGCTCGACCGGCTGGAGCGCCGGCTCTCCTGACGCCGGCGGCACGGCGCGCCGTCGCGGAGGACGATGGCCCGGTGACCGCCGCCCTCCCCGCCGTCGCGAGCTCTCCGCCCCTCGACGAGCTGGCCGGCCTGGTCGCCGACGGCGACGTCCTCGTCCTCTCCGGCGCCGGCCTGTCCACCGACTCCGGCATCCCCGACTACCGGGGCGCCACCGGCTCGCTGCGCCGGCACACCCCGATGACCTGGCAGACCTTCCGGCGCGACCCGCGCGGGCGGCACCGCTACTGGGCGCGCAGCTACGTCGGCTGGCCGCAGATGGCCGCCGCCCGCCCCAACGCCGGGCACTCCGCCGTCGCCCGGCTGCAGCGCGCCGGCCTGCTCGGCGGCGTCGTCACGCAGAACGTCGACGGCCTGCACCAGGCGGCCGGCGCGCGCGACGTCGTCGAGCTGCACGGCGGGCTGGACCGCACCGTCTGCCTGGCCTGCGGCGACGTGGCGAGCCGCGCCGTGCTGCACCGCCGGCTGCGGGAGGCCAACCCGGGGTTCGGCCCGCGCGCCGGCGAGGTCAACCCCGACGGCGACGCCGAGCTGCCCGACGAGGTGCTCGACGGGTTCGTCATGGTCGACTGCACCGCGTGCGGCGGCGGACCGCTCAAGCCCGACGTCGTCTTCTTCGGCGAGACCGTGCCGCGCGACCGCGTGGACACCTGCTTCCGCATGCTCGAGGACTCCGGCAGCCTGCTCGTCCTCGGCTCCTCGCTCACGGTCATGAGCGGCTACCGGTTCGTGCTGCGCGCCGCGGAGCTCGGCATCCCGGTGGGCGTGGTGAACCTCGGCCCCACCCGCGGCGACGCGAAGGTCGACGTGCGGGTGGACGCCCCGCTCGGCGAGGTGCTGCCCGACCTCGCCCGCCGCTGCGGCGCGTGACCCGCCGCGAGGTCACCCACACCGACGACGGCCGCTGGATCGTCGTCGACGGACGGCGGTGGCGGAAGGCCGACCCGGCACTGCCCGACGACGTCCGCACCCGGCTGCTCTCGCACCTGGGCACGGCCCGCTCCGCGGTGCGCACGGCGGCCGACCCCGCGGCCGTGCGGGCCGCCCGCGACCGGGTGCAGCTGGCCAAGACCGGCCTGGGGGAGCGCGGCCCGGCCTGGTGGGACCAGGACGACGACGCCCGTCGCGCCCGCTGGGAGTCCGCGCTGGCCGCCCTGGAGTCGCCGGGCGGTTGACCGCCCCTCCGCACGGGCAGGAGGTCCCGCGATGCAGACCTTCCTCCCGGTGACCGACTTCGCGGAGAGCGCGCGGCTGCTGGACTCACCGCGGCTGGGCAAGCAGCGCGTGGAGACGCTGCAGGTGCTGCGCGCCCTCGAGCTGCCCGACTACGGCTGGGCCTCGCACCCGGTCGTGCACATGTGGCGCGGGCGGACGGCGGCCCTGGTGGTCTACGGCCTGGCGATGGTGCGGGTCTGGCGCGAGCGCGGGTTCGCCGACAGCACGCACACCCTGATCGCCGAGTTCGCCCCCGACGTCGAGGGTGCCTCCCAGGACGAGCTGGCCCGCGCCGGCCTGCTGCCCTCCTGGGTGGGCGACGACGCGCTGCACCTGTCGCACCGGTCCAACCTGCTGGCCAAGGACCCGGGCTTCTACCGGCCGCTGTTCCGGCCCCTGTTCGGCGACGAGCCCGACGACCTGCCCTACCTGTGGCCCGGCTCCGACGACGTCCCGCCGGCTCCCGAGCCGGAGGGCACGCGGGTGTGGGTGGCGCGGCCGCGGGCGCACAACGAGCTCGGCGCGTGCCTGGCCGCGGGGGTCGTCGGCCTGGGCACGCAGTCGGGCATCGACGTCGACGCCACCGGCCTGTCACCGGCCGAGCTGCGGGCGCTGGCCAAGGAGATCTCGGGACGGCGGCCGAGCAAGGACCTGCGCCAGCTGTCGACGTTCCTCGACGAGGTCCGGCCCGGTGACCCGGTGGCGCTGCCCGTGGAGCACGGCGCCGGCCTGCTCGTCGGCGAGGTGATGGGCGACTACCTCTTCGACGGCCGGGAGCTGCTGCCGCACCGCCGCCCGGCCCGCTGGGACCGCGTGGTGCCCCGTGCGGCGGCCCGCCCGCCGGCCACGCTGCAGGACCCGCGGGCGCTGTTCTCCGTGGTGATCGACCCGGACGTGCTGCCGCCGTCTCTGGCCGGCACCTCCTACCGGGAGCCCGCGCTGCCCCTGGTCTGATGGCCGGCGACCACGGTCGTCCAGGCCTGCGCGTGCAGCCGGCGCAGCTCCAGCCAGGGCGCGAGCTCGGCGTCGGACGGGCCGGCCATCGCGTCCAGTGCCGCCCGGCCGTCGAGCCGGGAGGTGAGCCGCAGGCAGGCGAGGTCCCACGTGGCCGGGCCCGCGCAGGTGTCCTCGAGGTCGGTCCACCGCCACCCCTCCGGCGTGGCGAGCAGGTTGCCGGGGTGGGCGTCCCCGTGCAGCACCTGCACGGGCCCGGCCAGCCGCGGACGCAGGGCGTCGAGCTGCTCCGCCACCCGCGCGCGGACGGCGGGCTCCACGCCCCAGTCGCCGGCGCGCTCGGCGAACACGGCCAGGTCGTCGAGCGGGGTGTCCAGCGGCGACCCGCTCACCGGGAGCGCGGCCAGGTGGCGGTGCAGTCCGACCAGTTCCGCGGCCACCTCGGCCGGCGTCGGCGTCCGCGGGAGGACCTCGACGTGCGTCCAGAAGGTGAGCGTCAGCCCGTCGTGCACGTGCGGCCCGGGTGGCAGCAGGCCGCTCGGCGGGACGACGGCGGCACCGGCCTCCACCAACGCCGTGGCCAGCGCGACCTCCCGGCCGGACGGGCGGGCGGGATCGGGGCGCAGCAGCGGCGTGAGGGTGGCGACCCGGGCCACCACGGGTGCCGGCGCGAGGTGCACGACGGCGTTGACGCCGTCGTGCAGCACCCGCGGGGTGCCGGACCGGACGCCGTGGGCGGCGGCCACCGCGACCGCGGCGGCCGCCGCGCGGGCGGCGCGCGCGGTCACGCCCCGGGCAGCGGCACGTTCTGCAGGCGCACCTGGCCGCGGGCGACGAGCTTGCCGTCCTCGGCGCGGGTGAGCTGCACCAGCCACAGCTGCAGGGTGCGGCCCTGCTGGACCGGCTCCGCGACCACGTCGAGCCGCCCGGCGGTGACCGGCCGCAGGAAGTCGGTGTTGTTGTTCACCCCGACGGCGAACTGTCCGCGGTCGGCCACGGCCGCGCTGGCACCGATGGAGGCCGCCGACTCGACCACCGCGCAGTAGACGCCGCCGTGGACGACGCCCCACGGGGTGTGCTGGTCGGGACCCAGTTCGACGGTGCCGGTGACCCGGGTGCCGCTGACCTCACCGACGTCGAAGCCGGTGGCGGCGACGAAGGCGCTGCTCGAGGACCGGTCGACGCCGGGCAGCCCGGCGCTCACGCGTCCCACACCAGGCAGAAGGGATGGCCGGCCGGGTCGGCGTAGACGCGGAAGTCGCCGCCACCGCCGGGCAGCTTCCGCGCGCCGAGCGCCAGCACCTGCGGCTCGGCCTCGTCGACGTCGGGCACGTAGACGTCGAGGTGGAACTGCTGGGGGCGCTGCGGATCCGGCCAGTCCGGCGGCACGAGGTCCGGCGCCTGCTGGAACGCCAGCCGGTGGCCCTGTCCGCTCACCACGACCCAGTCGTCGCCGGGGCCGCCCTTGCTCACCTCCAGACCCAGCAGCTCGGCGTAGAAGCCGGCGAGCGCGTGTGCGTCGGGCGCGTCGATCACGACGGAGTGCAACTGACCGATCATGGTCCCCATCCTGACCGGATCCGGCCGCCGGCACCGCCGGGGATCGGGCCGACGATCGCGCCGATCCGGCCACCGGGGCAGGATCGCGGGCGTGCCGGACCCCCTCGACCAGCCCCCCGTCCTCGGCTCGCTGACCTGGGAGCCCGCCGCCGCGCGGCCGGACCTGCTCGGCGGCCCGGTCGCGGCCGCCCTGCCCGGCCTGCCCGGCCCGGTGTGGGTGGCGCCGGTGGACGACGCGCTGGCCGACACCGCGGCGTTCACCGAGGCCTACGGCGTGCCGCCCGAGGCGTCGGCGAACTGCGTCGTCGTGGCCGCCCGCCGGGCCGGTCAGACCACCCTCGTCGCCTGCCTCGTCCTGGCGACCACCCGCGCCGACGTCAACGGGCTGGTCCGCCGGCACCTGGCGGCCCGCAAGGCGTCGTTCGCGCCGCAGGACGTGGCGGTCGCCGAGACCGGCATGGCCTACGGCGGCATCACCCCGATCGGCCTGCCGGCGTCCTGGCCGGTGCTGGTCGACGCCGCGGTGGCCGCCGCCGACCTCGTCGTGGTCGGCTCGGGCACCCGCGGGGCGAAGATCGCCGTGCCCGGGGCCGTCCTGGCCGGGCTGCCGACGGCCGAGGTCCTCGAGGGACTGGGCGTGCCGGTGGCCGAGGTCCCCGCCCCCGACCCGGCACCGGCGGCACCGGCGGCCCCGGCGGAGCGGGCGCCCGACGACCGCGACGTCGGCTGGGGCGAGCGGCCCGACGACCCCGACCGGCGCTACCTCGAGGACCGCCCGCCGCACTGGGGCAGCGACTAGCGGGTGGCGCTCGGCCAGCCGCGTCAGACGACCGCGGTGAACGCCGCGCCGATGACGACCGCGACGGCCGGCTCCACGACGTTGCCGCGCAGCACGAAGTCCTCGGATCCCCCCAGCACGCGGTCATCCCCTCACGCCGCCCCCGGCAGGCTCAACGTGAGCGTGGCGGTGGTGGCCGCCGCGGCGAGCGTGGCGGCCGCGGCCTCCTCGACGGCCAGCACGAGCAGCCCGTCCTCGTCGCCGGGTGCGGCGAGGACCAGCGCCCCGGCGGCGACCACCTCCGCGCGGGCCGCGCCCGGGGCGGTGGCGAGCACGTCGACCCGGTCGCCGGCCGCGGCCAGCCCGGCGACGGCGAGGTCGGCCAGCCGGACCGGTGCGGCGACCTGTCCCGGCGGGAGCAGTGCGGTCAGGCCCGGTCCGAGCAGCCGGACGTCGGTGACCGGCTCGCCGGCCCGCAGCGGCGCGGCGAGCACCCGGCCGCCCAGCGCCGCGGGCTCCGCGGTCGTCCCGGCGGGGACCGCGGCGGCCGGCAGCTCCGCCGTCGTCAGCAGGTCCGGGGTGAGCACGGTGCCCGCCGGCAGGTCGGCGGCGGCGCTGACCACCGGGGTGCCGGCGGGGAGAGCTGCGACCGGCACCGGCGGCGGGCGCAGGGCGAGCACGAGGGCGCCGACGGCGAGCGCCGCCGCGAGGCACCGGCGCAGCAGGGTGGCGGGGGAGCGGGGACGGCGGAGGCGGACCACCGGCCCAGGCTCGGGCCCGGGCGCCCGCGGGAGGCCCGGGACGGCGCAGCTGTGGAGCGGCCGTCCGGCTGTGGACGGCCGGGGCTCAGCCGGCGGCGGCCTTCGTGCCGCCGCCGCCGGAGGAGGACGACGACGTGCCGCTCGCGGACTCCTTCTTCGACGACGACGACGAGCTCGACGACGGGCTCGAGGACGACGAGTCCGAGGACGAGTCCGACGACGACGCGGTGCTCGCCTTCTCACTCGCCGTGGAGCTGGACCGGCTGTCGGTGCGGTAGAAGCCCGAGCCCTTGAAGACCACGCCGACCGAGCCGTAGACCTTGCGCACCGCGGCACCGCAGGTCGGGCACTCGGCCACGGCCGCGTCGGTGAAGGACTGCACCACCTCGAACTGGTGCTTGCCCTGGGGGTTGGTGCAGACGTACTGGTACGTGGGCACGGCGTGGCACTCCTGGTCGAGCGGGGTCGGGTGGGTCCGGCACCGGCGACGGCTGGCACTCAGGACCCTCGACTGCCAATCATGCGCCAGCCTCCCGCGCCCGTCCACGTGATCCGCGCGGTGTCGCCCTCCTGCAGGGGCCCCCGGCCGCTCTACGGTCCAGCCCATGGCCGACCTCGCCCGCACCGCCCGCGTCGACGTCCTCCTCGAGGGCTACGCCCGCCTGCCGCACGTCGCCGGCACGGTCAGCCTGGTCCGCGACGCCGGGCGGGTGGTCGTCGTCGACCCCGGGATGGTCGCCGACCGGGACCTGCTGCTGCGCCCGCTGCACGACCTGGGGGTGGCACCCGGGGACGTCACCGACGTCGTGGTCAGCCACCACCACCTCGACCACACCGTGAACATCGCGCTGTTCCCGGTGGTCCCGGTGCACGACTTCCAGTCGGTCATCGAGGGTGACGTCTTCACCCGCCGCCCGGCCGACGGGGTGCAGCTGACGCCGTCGGTGCGGCTGCTGGCCACGCCCGGGCACACCGAGCAGGACGTTACGACGCTGGTGGGCACTCCCGACGACGTGGTCGCGCTGACCCACCTGTGGTGGACCGGTGAGGGCCCCGCCGACGACCCGTACGCCCCCGACCGCGAGCAGCTCCGGCAACAGCGCGAGCGGGTGCTGGACCTGGCCACACTGGTCGTCCCGGGGCACGGCGCGCCGTTCCGCCCGGGGGCGTCGACCCCGCGCTGAGGGCCGGAGCGGTCAGGCGACGGCGAGCCGCCCGCCGAGCTGCTGCCCGGGCTCCTGCACGTCCCGCGTCGACCGCACGGCCGCGGCCACCGTGCCCGCGGCGGCCTGCAGTTGCTCGGCGGTGTGCGTGGCCATCACCGACAGCCGCAGCACGCCCGCACCGCGGGGCACGGCCGGGTAGGCGACGGCGTTGCAGTAGACCCCGGCCTCGTAGGCGCCCCGCCACGCCGCGGCGGTCGCCTCCTCGCTGCCGGTCGGGACCGCGATCACCGCACCGCTGCCGGGCAGCGGCGGGGTGCCGGCCACCGACAGCTCGACGCGCAGGCGGGCGCCGTTCTCCCGCAGCCGGTCGCGGCGCTCCGGCTCCGCGCGGAGGATGCGCAGCGCCGCGAGGGCCGCCCCCACCCCGGCCGGCTCGTTAGCGGCGCTGAAGACGTAGGGCATGGCGCTCGCGCGGATGCCGTCGGCCACCGCTCCCGACGTCAGCACCGCGCCGCCGACGCTGGCCAGCGACTTGCTGAAGGCGAGCGTCACGGCGTCGACCCGGTCGAGGACGCCGCAGTGCTCGGCCGCGCCGCGGCCCCGCTCGCCGAGGACACCGAGGCCGTGCGCCTCGTCGACCACCAGGCGGGCGCCGTACGCGGCGCACAGCTCGGCGAGCCCGGCCAGTGGCGCGGTCTCACCGGTCATCGAGTAGACGCCGTCGGCGACGACGACCGCGCCGGCCCGCGCGTCGAGCCGGTCCAGCCGCTGCGCCAGCGACTCCAGGCTGTTGTGCCGGAACCGGACGACGGTGCCGCGGCTGGCGGCCGCCCCGGCGTGCACGCTGGCGTGCGCGTGCGCGTCGACGAGCAGGGCGTCGCCGGGGCCGCCGGCGGTGGAGAGCAGCGCGACGTTGGCGTTCACGCCCGAGGAGGTCAGCACCGCGGCCTCGACGCCGTAGTGGTCGGCCAGCTCCTCCTCCAGCTGCAGGTGCAGCCGGGTGGTGCCGTTGAGGACGCGGCTGCCCGAGGTGCTGGTGCCGAAGCGGCGGACGGCGTCGACGGCGGCCTCGACCACGCGGGGGTCACCGGCCAGGCCGAGGTAGTTGTTGCTGCCCAGGTTCACCCGCGGGACGCCGTCGTCGTAGACGGTCACCGGCTCGGGGGCGCCGCCGGTGGGGACGCCGTGCGTGGCCACGCCCGCGCGGTCGTGCTCCCGGAACCGCGCGGCGAGGGGGTTGTCGAGCAGGGGGGCGAAGGCGTCGCGCCGGCCGGCGGAGGAGGGAGCAGGCGTCTGGCCGTGGGGCACGAGGTCTCCGTTCGGTGCGCGGCCGGTCGATCCGGCCGCAGGACACCCTCAGGTGCTGGTCACGGAGCGTCAACGGTGTGTCAGCTCACAGTCCCTGCGGGTGTCACCCGTCCCCCCAACAGGTGTCATGCGGTGGTCGACCGCTCACAGTGCGTACCACCGGGTCGGGCGGCGGAGTGCGCATCCGGATGACGACGCGCCGGTAGCGTCGCCGCCGTGACCGCGCGCTGGCTCGACGACACGCAACAGCGGGCCTGGCGGGCCTGGCTGTCCCTGGCCGAGCTGCTCCCGCGCGAGCTCGACGCCCAGCTCCAGCGCGACGCCGGCCTGTCCCACGCCGCCTACGTCGTGCTGGCGATGCTGTCCGAGGCGCCCGGCCGCAGCCGCCGGATGAGCGACCTCGCACGGCGGGCCAACCAGTCACAGAGCCGGCTCTCGCACACCGTCGCCCGGCTCGAGGACCGCGGCTGGGTCCGCCGGGAGCGCTCGGCCGAGGACGGCCGCGGCAACCTCGCCGTGCTCACCGACGCCGGCTGGGACCTCGTCCGCAGCGTGGCGCCGGGGCACGTCGACGCCGTCCGCGCCGCGCTGTTCGACCCGCTGACCCCCGGGCAGACCGAGTCGCTGCGCGAGGTGCTCGAGACCGTCGTCGAGGCGCTGGACCCCGACAGCAGCCGCCGGGTCGCCCACGGTGGCGGCGCGGGGGCCGCCTGCTAGGCGCGCACCCAGTCCCGGACCGGCCCGGTCAGCACCGGGACGGCGGCCTGGAGGGCCGCGGAGTCGGTGTGGGGGACCAGCGCGCGGTCGGGCCCTCTCCACTCCAGCAGGCCGGTGGGGCCGGCGCAGACGAAGGCGTCCGAGCGCACCCGGGCGCCGCGGTGGAACACCGGCACCGCTCGGCGGGCCCGCGACAGGTCCACCGTCATCCGGCCCACCCCGCCGTGCACGAACGTCGGGGAGCGCCACTTCACCTGCTCGGTGAGCCCGTCGACGCCGTCGAGCAGAGCCGTCCGCAGGCGCTGGACGGCGTGGGCCATGGGGTGCTCCGAGGCGGCCAGCAGGGCGTCGACGCCGGGATCGCGCCCCGGGCCCTCCTCGGGAAGCCGGGGAGGTCCCGGCGGTGTTGCCGCTGATGATGTCCGAGTCCGCGCCTCTGCCGCTGTCCGTCCTCGAGCTGGCCACCGTCGGCACGGGACAGTCCACCGCCGACGCCCTGGCCGCCACCACCCGCGTGGCCCAGGCCGCCGACCGGCTCGGCTTCACCCGCATCTGGGTGGCCGAGCACCACAACATGCCGGCGGTGGCCAGCACCAGCCCGCCGGTGCTCATCGCGCACCTGGCCGCGGTGACCGACCGGATCCGCGTCGGCTCGGGCGGCGTCATGCTGCCCAACCACGCACCGCTCGTCGTCGCCGAGCAGTTCGCCCTGCTCGAGGCGCTGCACCCGGGCCGGATCGACCTCGGCATCGGCCGCGCGCCGGGCACCGACGCGCACACCGCGATCGCGCTGCGCCGCGACCCGGCGGCACTGAGCGCCGACGACTTCCCGCAGCACCTGCTCGACCTGCTGGGGCTGCTCGGCGACCGGCGGGTCGAGGGCGGGCTGGCCGAGCGCTTCGCCGCGACGCCCGCCCCGACCTCCGCGCCGGAGGTGGTGCTGCTGGGCTCCAGCGGCTTCTCCGCCCAGCTGGCCGGGGCACTCGGGCTGCCGTTCGCCTTCGCGCACCACTTCGGCGGGCCCAACGTGCAGGCCGCCGTCGAGCTGTACCGCGCGTCCTTCCGCCCCTCCCCGGCGCTGGAGCGGCCCTGGACCGTGGTGACGGCGAACGTGCTCGCCGCCGACACCGAGACCGAGGCCCGCCGGCTCGCGCTGCCCGGCCAGCTCATGCGCCTGGCCATCCGCACCCACCGGCTGCGCCCGGTGCCCAGCCTGGAGGAGGCGCAGGTCGACCCCGAGCGGGCGGCCGCCGAGGGGATGCCGAGCAACGCCGTCGTCGGGGACCCGGTGCAGGTCGCCGACCAGCTGCGCGAGCTGGCCGCGGACACCGGCGCCGACGAGCTGATGCTGTCGGCGTCCACGCACGGCGTCGGTGAGCGGGTGCGCAGCCTGGAGCTCGTCGCCGCCGCGTGGGGCCTGGCGCCGGCGGCCGTCGCGGCCTGACCGGGGTCCCCGATGATCAGCTGAGCTCACCGTGCTGCGTCCTGGCTCACCGTCGACGCTGAGCCAGGACGCAGCACGATCAGGTCACCTGATCGTGCCGCGGCCCGTCAGCGCCCCAGGCGGCGGTAGCGGTGCAGGCGGCTGCGGTGCCGCTCGGCGTCGTCCCGGCCGAGCAGCCCGGCCAGCTCCGCGCCGAGCACCCGCCCGAGCCTGCGGCAGAACTCGACCGGCTCGTCGGCGGCGTCGGGCCGCTCGGGCACCACGCGGTCGACGATCCCGGCCCGCCACAGGTCGGTCGCCCGCACGCCCTGCGCGGCCGCCATCTCCGCCGCACGGTCGACGGTGCGGTGCACGATCGCCGAGGCGCCCTCCGGCGGCAGCGGGCCCAGCCAGCCGTTGGCCGCGGCGAGCACCCGGTCGGCGGGGACGAGCGCCAGCGCGCCACCGCCGGTGCCCTGGCCGAGCAGCACCGCCAGCGTCGGCGCCTTCAGCGTCACGAGGTCCTCCAGGCAGCGGGCGATCTCCGCGGCCAGCCCGCCCTCCTCGGCCTCGACCGACAGCGCCGCCCCCGGGGTGTCGATCAGCGTGACCAGCGGCAGGTGCAGCTCGGCGGCCAGCCGCATGCCCCGCCGCGCCTCGCGCAGCGCGGCCGGGCCCAGCGGCGCCGACATCACCTGACCCCGACGGTCCTGCCCGAGGACGACGCACGGCGCGCCGCCGAAGCGGGCCAGTGCCAGCAGCAGGCCGGGGTCCTTCTCGCCGGCGCCGGTACCCGACAGCCCGACGACGTCGGTGGCCGCCGTCCGCAGCAGCCGCCGCACGCCCGGCCGGTCCCGCCGCCGCGAGGAGGTGACGACGTCCCACGCGGTGCGGCCGTCCTCGGGGTCGTCGGTCTCGGTGCCGTCCTCGGGCAGGACGCGCTCGGCGTCGCGGACGTCGGTGTGCCACGTCCGCCGGGCCGAGAGCACGCTCAGCGCCCGGTCGGCGAGGTCGGCGACGTCCCGGTGCGGCACGACGGCGTCGATGAGCCCGAGCTCGGCGAGGTGGTCGGAGGTCTGCACGCCGGAGGGGAAGGGCTCGCCGTAGAGCGCCTCGTACACCCGCGGGCCGAGGAAGCCGACCGCGGCGCCGGGCTCGGCGATCGTCACGTGCCCGGTCGACCCCCACGAGGCGAGCACGCCGCCGAAGGTCGGGTCGCGCAGGTAGACCAGGTAGGGCAGGCCCGCAGCCTTGTGCCGGGCGATCGCCGCGGTGATGCCGATCATCTGCAGGAAGGCGACCGTGCCCTCCTGCATGCGGGTCCCGCCCGACACCGGCGCGGCCAGCAGCGGCAGGCCCTCGTCGGTGGCCCGTTCGACGGCCGACACCAGCCGCTCCGCCGTCGCCACCCCGATGGAGCCCGCGAGGAAGCCGAACTCCCCGGCGACGACGGCCACCCGGCGGCCGCGCAGCGTGCCCTCGCCGGTGACGACGGCCTCGTCCTGCCGGCTGCGCTCCGCGGCGGCGCGCAGGTCGGCGGCGTAGGACGGGTCGACGTCGCGGGGGCCGACCGGCGCGTCCCAGCTCGTCCAGGAGCCGGGGTCGAGGACGAGGTCGCGCAGCGTCCGGGCGTCGAGCCGGGGCGTCACTCCTCGAGCCAGGCGCGGATCTCGGCGTCCGAGCCGCCCAGCACCGGGGGCGCCGCGTGCTCGCGGCGCGTGGTCTCGGTCTCGCCGTCGGGACCGGCGGCGAAGAAGCGCAGCGGCGGGCCGGGCAGCTGCAGCCGGCCCAGCGTGGCGTGCTCGACGTCGACCAGGAGCCCCTGCGACAGCGTCTGGTCCCAGCCGTAGACCTCGTCGATCGTGCGGACCTTGCCCGCCGGGACGCCGGCGGCGGCCAGCCGGGCGAGCAGCGTCTCGGGCTCGACGTCGGCGAAGGTGCGCTCGAGCAGCTCGATCACCTGCTGCCGGTTGCCCACGCGCTCGCCGTTGGTGGCCAGGCCCGGCGCGTCGGGGTCGAGGCCGAACTCGGCGCACAGCCGCCGCCACAGCCCCTCCGACCCGCAGGACAGCTGCACGCTGCCGCCCCTGCAGTGGAACAGGCCGTACGGCGCGATCGAGGGGTGGTGGTTGCCCTGCGCGCGGCCCACCTGCCCGCCCACCGTCCACGCCGTCCCCTGGAAGGCGTGCACGCCCACGACGGCGGCCAGCAGCGAGGTGCGCACGACCTGGCCGCGACCGGTCCGCTCGCGCTCCATCAGCGCGGCGAGCACGCCGTAGGCGCCGTACATGCCGGCCAGCAGGTCGCCGATCGGGACGCCGACCCGCTGCGGGTCGTCCGGGCCCGGGCCGGTCAGCGACATGAGCCCGGCCTCGCCCTGGGCGATCTGGTCGTAGCCGGCCCGCCCGCCCTCGGGGCCGTCGTGGCCGAAGCCGCTGATCGACAGCGTGACCAGCCGCGGGTTGAGCCCGGCCAGCACGGCGGTGCCGAAGCCGAGGCGCTCCAGGGTCCCGGGGCGGAAGTTCTCCAGCAGCACGTCGGCGCGCCGGACCAGCTCCCGGAGCAGGTCCTTGTCGGCTGCCTCCTTGAGGTCCAGCCGGACCGACTCCTTGTTGCGGTTGGCCGACAGGAAGTACGTGGACTCCCGGTCGCCGGAGTCCGGCTGGACGAACGGCGGGCCCCAGCCGCGGGTGTCGTCCCCGCCGCCGGGGTTCTCCACCTTGATCACCCGGGCGCCGAGGTCGCCGAGCATCATCGCGGCGTGCGGCCCGGCCAGGGCGCGGGTCAGGTCGACGACGAGGATCCCGTCGAGCGGTCCGGTCATGGGGTCCCTCTCCCTGGTGCGGTCTAGAGCCAGCCCGGGACGACGAAGACCAGCCAGGCCAGGAGCGGTCCGACGGCCACGACGATCCCCGCGTAGGCGAGCATCTGCTTGTAGAAGCGGTCCCTGTCCACGCCCTGCGCGTTGGCCAGCACCAGCGCGCCGTTGGTGGAGAACGGGCTGACGTCCACGATGGTCGACGCCACGGACAGGGCCACCACCACCCCGACGGCGCCGACGTCCCCGGCCAGCAGGAACGGCACCGCCAGCGCGATGGCGACGCCGATGATCGCGGTCGACGACGCGAAGGCCGACACCACCCCGCCGATGTAGCACAGCAGCAGCGCGATGAGCAGCGGGATGCCCAGGCCGATGACCGCCTCGCCGACGTAGTCGATCGTGCCGGCCTCCTGCAGGACGAACACGAAGGTGAGCACCCCGGCGATCAGCAGCACGGTCGACCAGCTGATCTGGCTGACCGCGCCCTTGTGCCGGGCGGCGGCGAACAGCGCCAGCACGGTGGCCACGGTGATCGACACGAAGCCGATGTCGAGGTCGAAGACCAGCGCGAGGACCGCGACGGTCACCAGCCCGACGAGCGTGGCCACCTGGTCCAGCGTCACCCGCGGCGGCGTCGTCCCGTCGCCGCCGTGGTCGCCGTCGTCCCCGCGGAGCTCGTCGGGACCCACGGCCGGGCCGGGGGGAGCGCCGTGGCCGCTCACCACGGGCTCCTCCGCGTGCTCGACGTGCGCGGGGACCGCTGCCGACACCCGGCGCCCGATCAGCTTCCGCCCGCCGAGCACGAGGAAGAGGACGGCGCCGATGGCGAGGTTGAACAGCAGGCTGCCGAAGAACACCGTGACCGGGCTGGAGGGGAGGCCCTCCTGCTCGACGATCTCGTTCACGGTGAGGCCGTACACGCTGATCGGCGAGAACCCGCCGCCCTGCGCGCCGTGGACGACCATCATCCCCATGAGCAGCGGGTTGATGTCGTAGCGCGCGGCGAAGCCCAGTGCGATCGGCGCGACGATCGCGACGGCCGCGGGGGAGAGGGCGCCGATCGCGGTCAGCAGCGCGGTGACGGCGAACATCACCCACGGGATCGCCGCCACGTAGCCGCCGACCAGCCGGACCGCGCCGCGCACCAGCAGGTCGACGGTGCCGTTGTTCTGGGCGATCGCGAACAGGTAGGTGACGCCGATCAGCGTCACGACCAGCTCGGAGGGGAACCCGGTGAGGATGTCGTCGGTGCTCAGCCCGACCGACAGGGTGCCGACGAGGAAGGCGGCCACGAAGGCCAGCGCGCCCATGTTGATCGGCAGGAACGTGGCGATGGCGAAGATGGCGACCAGCGCCAGGATCGTGACGATCTCCGGGGACACGGGGCAGCTCCTCTCGTCGGCGTCGGCGGCCCCGCCCACCGTGTCACCTACCGGCGGGTAGTTCCTGCCAGCCGCCGGCGGGGGTGACGACGGCGGTCACCGGGCGGTCGTGCTCGAGGGCCGGGAGCCGGTCGACGAACTCGTCGTCGTGGACCAGCGCCACGACGACGGCGCCCGGTCGGGCGTGCAGCAGCGCGCGGTCGTAGTAGCCGCCGCCGCGGCCCAGCCGGACGCCCCGGTGGTCGACGGCCAGCGCCGGCACGACGACGACCTCGGCCGTCCCGAGCGCCGTCGGGCCCAGCCGCGGACCGACCGGCTCCGGGAGCCCGAAGCGGCCCGGCGCCAGCCGGCCGGTGTCGACCGCCCAGCGCAGCTCGGCGCCGGACTCGGGCACGACCGGTAGCAGCACCCGCGCACCGAGCTGGGTGAAGGCGGCCGGCAGCCGTCCGTGCCCGGGCTCGGTCTCGTCGGGGGCGAAGGCGGCCAGCACCCGGACCCGGGCCAGGCGCTGCAGCAGCGCCGCGGTCACCGCCGCGGCGACCGCGGCCCGCTCGGCGGGGGACCGCGTGCGGCGGCGGGCGGTGAGCGCCTCGCGCAGCGCGGCCTTGGCGGGCTCGGCGCCCTGCGCGGAGGTCACCCCCGGAGGCTAGTGCCGCAGACCGTCCCGGGCTGGTGTCCCGCGGGCCCTGGATAGGCTCCCGCGCATGTCGACCCCGACGCCGCGTGCGGCGCGCAAGGCCGTCATCCCCGTCGCGGGGATGGGGACGAGGTTCCTCCCCGCCACCAAGGCGGTGCCCAAGGAGCTGCTGCCGGTCGTGGACCGCCCGGCGCTGCAGTACATCGTCGAGGAGGCCGCCCGGGCCGGCCTTCCCGAGGTGCTCATGGTCACCGGCCGCAACAAGGCCGCGATCGAGGACTTCTTCGACCGCACCCCCGAGCTCGAGACGGCCCTGGAGAAGAAGGGCGACGCCGGCCGGCTGGCCGCCGTCCAGGAGTCCACCGACGTCGCGCAGGTGCACTTCGTGCGGCAGGGCGAGGCCCGCGGCCTGGGCCACGCGGTGCTGCAGGCGGCCGCCTTCGTCGGCGACGAGCCCTTCGCCGTGCTGCTCGGCGACGACCTGATCGACGCCCGCGACCACCTGCTCGAGCAGATGCTCGCCGTCCAGGCCGAGCACGGCGGGTCGGTCATCGCGCTGCTCGACGTCGGCCGGGAGAACATCGACAAGTACGGCGCGGTCGCCATCCGGGAGGACTCCCCCCAGGGCGTCGTGACGGTCACCGGCCTGGTGGAGAAGCCGCCGGTCGACGAGGCGCCGAGCAGCCTGGCGATCATCGGCCGCTACGTGCTCGACCCCGAGGTCTTCGCCGTGCTGCGCGAGACCGCCCCCGGCCGCGGCGGGGAGATCCAGCTGACCGACGCGCTGGCCACGCTGGTCGAGCGCGGCTCCCCGCTGCACGGCGTGGTGTTCGACGGCCGCCGCTACGACACCGGCGACAAGCTCGACTACCTCAAGGCGGTCGTCCGGCTGGCCTCCGAGCGCGAGGACCTCGGCCCCGCGCTGCGCGCCTGGCTGACCGAGTTCGTGGCCCAGCTGCCCGCCGAGGGCGCGTCGCAGGCCTGACCGGCTCCCCGCAGGGGGGACGATCGCAGCGATGAGCGAGAACGGCACGCACGGCGCGCGGGACACCACGGCTCTCGACCTCCGCAGCGGGGCCACCGTGGACCCCCCGACGTCCCCGCGGCTGCCGGTGCACGCCACCGCCGCCATCGACCGCGGCGCGGTCCCCCCGCCCCCGCACGCCGCGGAGCCCGAGACGCCGGTGCTGCGCACGGTCGAGACGCACCTCGACGAGATCCTCGCCGCGGTGCCCCAGCCGGAGCCGATCGAGCTCGCCGTCCTCGACGCCCAGGGCCTGCTGTGCGCCGAGGAGGTGGTCAGCGCCCGCGCGCTGCCGGCCTTCGACCAGGCCGCGCTCGACGGCTACGCCGCCCGGGCCGAGGACGTCGCCGCGGCCACGCCCGACGTGCCGGTGGAGCTGGCCGTGGTGGGGGAGAGCGTCGCCGGGGCGGCCGGCCCGACCGCGCTGGCGCCCGGCCTCGCGCAGAAGGTGGGCGCGGGGGCGATGCTGCCGGCCGGCGCCGACGTCGTCGTCCCGGCCGTGTGGACCGACCGCGGCGAGGTCCGGGTGCAGGTCCACGGCGCGCCCGAGGCCGGCGGCTACGTGCGCCGGGCCGGTGACGACGTCTCGCCCGGCACCGTCGCCGTCCGCCTGGGCACCCCCATCGGCCCGGCGCAGATCAGCCTGCTGGCCGCCGTCGGCCGCGACCGCGTGCACGTCCGGCCCCGGCCGCGGGTCGCCGTCCTCTCCGCCGGCACCGAGCTGGTCGACATCACCGCGCAGCCCACGCCCGGGCAGGTGGTCGACGTCAACACCTACGCGCTGGCCGCCGCCGCCCGCGACGCCGGGGCGGCCGCCTACCGGTGGGGGATCCTGCCCACCGAGCGCCGCCGGCTGGGCGAGGTGCTGGAGAGCCAGCTGCTGCGCAGCGACCTGGTGCTCATCGCCGGCACGTTCGCCGCCGACGGCGACATGGTGCAGGAGGTGCTCGCCGAGCTCGGGCCGATGCGCCTCCGTCAGGTGACGATGCACCCCGGCCCGGTCCAGGGCTTCGGCCGGCTGGGCCGCGACGAGGTCCCGGTCATCTGCGTGCCCGGCGAGCCGGTGGCCGCGCTGGTGTCCTTCGAGGTGTTCGTCCGCCCGGCGATCCGCTCGATGCTGGGCAAGCGCCAGCTGTTCCGCCGCACCGTGCAGGCGATCAGCGCCGAGCGGCTGGTCTCGCCGCTGGGCTACCGGCAGTACCTGCACGGCCAGGTGATGCGCCATCCCGACGGCGGCTACGTCGTCGAGCCGCTCGGCGACGGCGACGAGGCGATGCTGGCGCGGATGGCGCGGGCGAACTGCCTGATCGTCGTCGACGAGGACGTCACCGAGGTCGCCGAGGGCGGGCTCGTGACGGTCATGCCCCTGCTGCTGGGCGGCTGACCTGGACCCGGTGCAGCACCCGGGCTGGCCGGCCCGGCTGGCGTACGGACCCGTCGAGCTCGCCCCGCTGCGGCGGGGCGACGCCGCCGAGTGGAGCCGGCTGCGGCTGGCCAACGAGTCCTGGCTGCGGCCGTGGGAGCCCTCGGCGGGGGTGGCCTGGTCGGTGCGGCACACCCCGGCGGCCTACCGCGTCATGCGGCGCTCGGTGAGCCGACGGGCGCGGGCGGGGACGTCGATGCCCTTCGCCGTGCGGGTCGAGGGCCGGCTGGCCGGGCAGGTGACCGTGGACAACATCGTCCGCGGCGCCCTGCGGTCGGGGTCGCTGGGTTACTGGGTCGACCGCTCGGTGGCCGGGCGGGGGATGGCGTCGCTGGCGGTGGCCCTGGTGTGCGACCACGCCTTCGGCCCCGGCGGGCTGCACCGGCTGCAGGCCGACATCCGCCCGGAGAACGGCCCCAGCCAGCGCCTCGTCGAGCGGCTCGGGTTCTCCCGCGAGGGGCTGCTGCGCCGCTACCTCGACATCGACGGCGACTGGCGCGACCACCTCTCCTACGCGCTGCTCGCCGAGGACTCGCCGCGGGGCGTGCTCGCCGTGTGGACCTCCCGCGCCCCCCGCGTCTAGCACGCCGGCGCGGGGTGCCCGTCCGGCGCCATGTCGACACGCCGCCGTCCCGGCCACTCCAGTCACACGACACTCGCGCGACACGCCGCTGACCTCCCTCGTTCGGGTCCCCCACCTGCATAACCTCCCGCGGCAAGTGACTCGTGTGACGGGTGGTGTTCTCGATGGGGTCAGGCGTCCTGCTGGCCGCGCTGGTCGTGCTGTGGTTCGTCGTGCTGGTGCCGATGGTGGTGACGCGCGGCGACTCCTCGGCGACCCGTGCGGAGGTCACTCCGGGCCGGACGCTGCAGCGCCGGCGGGGAGGTGACCCGGTCCGCTCGGCCGAGACGGAGCGGGTGTCGGTGGACCGGGAGTTCCTCCGCCGGACCGGTGAGCTGCGGATCGACGTGCACGCCGTCCGGCGGCGCACGCTGGCCGGGCTGGGGGCGCTGACGCTGCTGGCGCTGGTCGGTGCGCTGACCCTCACGCCGTGGCTGTGGGTGGTCCAGGGGCTGCTCGACGCCGCGCTGGTCGGCTACCTGGTGGTGCTGCGCGCCGTGGTCCGCCGGGAGCGCGCCGCCGCCCGCCGCGCCGCCCGTGCCGCCCGCCCGGCGCCGCGTCCCGCGCCCCGCGTGGCCGAGCCGCTGGTCGCCCGGTCGATCATCTCCGGGCCGGTCGTCGCCGAGGAGCCGGTGCACCCGACCGTCGGCCTGCCGCACCCGAGCCTGCCGCTGGCGCCGGTCCACCCGCTGCGCCCGGCCCGCGTCGTCGCCGCCCGCCCCGTGCCGGTCGGCTGGCAGGACAGCGCCGTCGTCGGCCTGGACGACGACGACATCGGGTTCGCCGACATCGACCTGTACCAGCCGCGGGTGGTCAACGGCTGAACGCGCCCCGGGTGCCACCCCGCCGGTGGCTCCCGGGTCGCGGGCGGTAGTCTCGTCCCCGCAGTCAGGGGCTGTGGCGCAGTCCGGTAGCGCACCTCGTTCGCATCGAGGGGGTCAGGGGTTCGAATCCCCTCAGCTCCACCCAGACCGCACGACCGACGCCGTCGGGGCACACCGCCCCGGCGGCGTCCGTCGTCCCCGGGCCGGGTCCGACGGCGACCGGACTCCGTCGTCCCGCCCGACCGGACCGCGAGGGCCGCCGGCACGACTCGTCGGGACGCCCGACCCGCTGCTCGTGCGGTCCGGCCCCGGCGCACGTCCCGATCCGCCACCGGGGAGCCGGCGACCTCAGAACCACGACGGGAACCACATCCGCAGCAGCCACTCCGCGTGCGACAGCGGCCGGCCGGCCAGCACGGGGTAGAAGAAGGCGAAGGTGCCCGCCACGACGGCGACGTAGGCGCTGACCGCGGCCAGCCCGCCGGTCCGCCGCCACGCCGGGGCGTGCGCGCGGCCGAGGACGTCCTGCAGCACGAGGGTCACGCCGAGCACGAAGAACGGCAGCACCGGCGCCATGTAGAAGACGAACATCGTGCGCTCGGGGTTGAGGAACCACGTCCCCCAGCCCGCGGTCACGAGGACGGCGACGAGGACGGCGGCGGGGTCGCGGCGGGCGACGATCCGCCACAGGGTCCAGACCAGCGCGGGCACGAACGTCAGCCAGAGGGTCGGCGTCCCCACCATGAGGATGTAGCGGATGACCTGGTCGCCCGCGGAGTCGGTGAGGCCCTGCGGGTTCCACAGCAGGATGGGCCGGCCGTTCACCAGCCACGTCCACGGCCCGGACTCCCACGGGTGCGGCGTCGACAGGCCGTTGTGGAACGTCCACCACTCGGCGTGCATGTGCCACCACGACCGCAGCGCGTCGGGGACCCACGGGAAGGCGGTCTCCGGGTTGCGCTGCGCCCACCAGCGGCCCTGCGCGGTCTCCCCGAGGAACCACCCGGCGAAGCCGGCGACGTAGGTGAGGACGGGGACCGCGGCCAGCGCCCACGTGGCGCCGGGCAGGCCGCGCCGCAGCGTGGTCACCGTGGGCTTCGGGACGCCGGCCGCCCGCCAGGCCGAGCGCTCCCAGAACAGCGACAGGACCGCGCAGGCGGCGAGGAAGTAGACGCCGCTCCACTTCACCGAGCAGGCGCAGCCGAAGAGGAGGCCGGCGGCGATCCGCCAGCCGCGGGGGCCGAGGCGGAACCCGCCGGCCGGCACCGGCAGGGAGCCGGCGATCCGGGCGCGCACCCGGTCGCGGTCGACGACGAGGCAGGCGACCGCGCCGAGCACGAACACCTGCAGGAAGACGTCGAGCAGGCCGATGCGGGAGACGGTGAAGGCGAACCCGTCGAGGGCCAGCAGCAGCCCGGCGACCAGGCCGAGGAACGTGGAGCCGGTCAGCCGCCGGGCCAGCCGGGCGAGCAGGACGACGGCCAGCGCGCCCGCCACCGCCGACGGGAGGCGCCAGCCGAGGCTGGTGTAGCCGAACACCTGCTCACCGGCGGCGATCAGCCACTTGCCCAGCGGCGGGTGGACGATGAACGTGTAGCCGCGGTTGTACTCGTGGCCCCAGACGAGCAGGTCGTGCGCCTCGGGCGGGTAGTAGGCCTCGTCGAACAGCAGCGTGTCGGGATAGGTGATGCCGACCAGGCGGCCGGCCAGCGTCACGACGCCGAGCGCCGCGGCCAGCACCCACGACAGCAGCCGGTCGGCCGGCAGGGGGGGCGCGCGGTCCACCCGCGGCCGCGGCGCGGGCCAGCGGCGCGGCGGTCGGGGCGGGAGGTCCTCCGGCGGCGGCCCGGCGTCCGTGCGCTCGGGAGCCAGGACCGCCATGCGCCTCAGGGTAGGTGGGCCGGCCGTGCCCTCCGGCGTGACAGGCTCGTCGCCGTGACGGGACGGCTCGTGCTCGGTGGCGCACCCCTCGGGCAGCCCGGCGACGTCGGCCCGCGGCTGCGGCAGGCGATGGCGTCGGCCGACGTCCTGGCCGTCGAGGACACCCGCCGCCTGCACCGCCTGGCCTCCGACCTCGAGGTCACGCTGACCGGCCGGGTGGTCACCTTCCACGAGTCGGTGGAGCGTGCGCGGCTGCCCGGGCTGATGGCCGCCCTCGCCGACGGGGCGACCGTCCTGCTGCTCACCGACGCCGGCATGCCGTCGGTCTCCGACCCCGGGTACACGCTGGTGCGGGCGGCGATCGACGCCGGCGTCGACGTGACCTCGGTGCCCGGGCCGTCGGCGGTGGTCACCGCGCTGGCGGTCTCGGGGCTGCCGGTGGACCGGTTCTGCTTCGAGGGCTTCCTGCCGCGCAAGGGCGGGGAGCGGCGGTCCCGCCTGACCGCGCTGGCCGACGAGCGCCGCACGATGGTCTTCTTCGAGTCGCCGCACCGGCTGGCCGACGCGCTCGCCGACGCCGCGGCCGCGTTCGGGTCCGCGCGGGAGGCCGCCGTCTGCCGGGAGCTGACCAAGACGCACGAGGAGGTCCGGCGGGGACCGCTGTCCTCGCTCGCGGAGTGGGCCGCCGACGGCGTGCGCGGGGAGATCACCCTCGTCGTCGCGGGCGCCACGCCGGAGCCGGTGGAGCTCTCCCCTGCGGAGCTGGCCGCGCTGGTGGCGGGGGAGGAGGCGGCGGGCGCCACCCGCAAGGACGCGATCCGCGCCGTCGTCACCCGCACCGGCCTGTCCCGCCGCACCGTCTACGACGCCGTCGTCGCCGCCAAGCCCTGAGGCATAGGAAGCAATCCGCACGTATCGAGCCGCCAGACGTGCGGATTGGTTCCCATGCCTCGCCAGTCGAGCGGCCAGGTCAGCCGACGCGCAGCTGTGCGGCGCGCGTCCGGTAGACCTCGAGGACCCGCCTGCGCACCGCGTCAGGGTCGCGCCGGACGTCGGCGTAGGTGAAGCGGAGGACGACCCAGCCGTGCGCCGCCAGTGCGGTGTCGCGGGCGAGGTCCCTGCGCCGGTCCTCAGGAGACGTGTGATGGCGTGCGCCGTCCAGCTCCACCGCCAGTTTGACCTCGGGCCAGGCTCGATCGAGCCGGATCCCGCCGCTCGGCAACCGCAGTCGGTACTGGCCGATGCTCGGCGGCAGCGATCGGTGGCGGAAGACCCCGAGCACCCCCAGCGCCTCGAGCTCGCTCTCGCAGCCGTCGTGCACGAGATCGATCGCCTGCGCCAGCGTGCGGTGACCTCCGACGTTCGGACGCTCGGCGAGTGCGTCGCTCAACCTGGACGCGGTCACGAGCCGGCGTCGTGCCGCGTCCAGCAGGAGCGGGCGGCGGTCGCTGCTCGGCAGCAGCGGCCACGAGTCGACCAGTGAGCGCGCGACGTCAGTGACGAGCAGCCCATGCCGGACGACGCACTGCGGCGGCTGGGTGCGGAAGCGGAGACGACGGTGGACCACGAGCTCCGGGCTGCCCGCGCGGCGGACGGACTGGTCGACGGTCAGGTGCACGGGACGGCGGAGGTCGAGAACGCCCCAGACGGCGAGCGCGGAGGTGTGGCTGAGGGCGGCGCCGGGGCCGGCGTGCCTCAGGGCGGCGCGGAGGAGCAGGTGGTCGTCCACCTGCTGGTCCTTCAGGCAGTACACGTGCGGGAACAGGCGGGCGAGCGACCGGCGGCCCACGAACCCGTCGAGCACCGTTGCCGGCACGTGCGCCAGCAGTTCCTGGCGGCTGGCGATGCCGCCGCGCTGGCTGATGATCTCGGTGATGTGCTCACGCCACTGCATCCGCCGACCGTGACGGCGCGACTGTCACCGCGGACCGGCGGCAGCGCACCTGTGGATGCACCGAACTCGTCCACACCACCGCTGGCACCGATGCGGCATAGGAGGCTATGCGCACGTCCAGGCGGCCAATACGTGCGGATAGCTTCCTATGCCTCACCCCCGGGATGCGCTAGAGCCAGCCGTTGCGCTTGAAGCCGCGGTAGAGCAGGCCGCAGGTGACGGCGATGACGAGCCACACCAGCGGATAGCCCCAGCGCCACTGCAGCTCGGGCATGAACTCGAAGTTCATCCCGTAGATGCCGGCGATCGCTGTGGGGACGGCGATGATGCCCGCCCACGCCGAGATCTTGCGCATGTCCTCGTTGTCGGCCATCGACGTGCGCGCCAGCGAGGCCTGCAGGATCGACGACAGCAGCTCGTCGAGGCTGCCCACCTGGTCGCGCACCCGGATCGCGTGGTCGAGGACGTCGCGGAAGTACGAGCGCATCGGCTCGGGCACGCCCTCGATCTGCCGCTCGGCCAGCTTCGCCAGCGGCACCTCCAGCGGCGCCACGGCCCGGCGCAGCGACATCAGCTCCCGCTTGAGCTGGTACAGCCGGCCGATGTCGTCGGTGCGCTGGGGGCTGAACACCGACGCCTCGAGCTCGTCGACGTCGTCCTGCACCTGCTCGGCGACGTCGACGAAGGAGTCGACGACGAGGTCGGAGACCGCGTAGAGCACCGCGGCGGGGCCGAGGCAGAGCAGGTCGCGCTGCTCCTCGAGCCGCTGGCGCAGCTCGGTCAGGTCGTTGTGGTCGCCGTGCCGGACGGTGATCACGTGGTGCGGGCCGACGAAGACCATCACCTCGCCGGTGTCGACCACCTCGCTGGTGGCGGTGAGCTGCTCGTGCTCCACGTAGCGCGCCGTCTTGAGCACCATGAACAGGTCCTCGTCGTAGCGCTCGAGCTTGGGCCGCTGGTGGGCGTAGACGGCGTCCTCGACGGCGAGCGGGTGCAGGCCGTAGTGCTCGGCGATCGCGCCCAGCTCGGCCTCGGTCGGCTCGAAGAGCCCGAGCCACACGAACCCGCCCCGCTCGACGGCGGCCGCCAGGGCCTCGCCCGGGTCGACCGGCGGCTCGCGCCGGCCCTGCACGTAGACGGCGCAGTCGACGATCGCGTCGACGTCCGGCGGCCGCGAGGAGGCCGGCCGCGGCGCCCCGGCCGGCCGGGGGTGCGTGGTGGGCACGAACGGCCCGGGGTGGGGACCCGGAGGTGCGTCCGTCCGCTGGTCGGTCACGGTGCGCCTCCTCCCGTCCCGCCGCGGTGGCGGGAGTGGGTGGAGCGTAGGCGTGCGGGACCGCGGCCCCCGTGCCACGCTGCCGGGAGTACCCCGCCGAGGAGGACGCTGTGACCGCAGGCACGCGCCGGGTGAAGTCGGTCGAGGACTCCATCCGTGACACGGAGGAACCCGAGCACCGGCTCAAGAAGAACCTCTCCGGCCTGGACCTCGCGGTCTTCGGCGTCGGGGTGATCATCGGCACCGGCATCTTCGTGCTCACCGGCGAGGTGGCGAAGACGACGGCCGGGCCGGCGGTGGCCGTCTCGTTCGTGATCGCCGGCGTCGTCTGCGGGCTGGCCGCGGTCTGCTACGCCGAGTTCGCCTCGACCGTGCCGGTGGCCGGCTCGGCATACACGTTCTCCTACGCCACCCTGGGCGAGATGGTCGCCTGGATCATCGGCTGGGACCTCGTCCTGGAGCTCGCCCTCGGCGCCGCCACGGTGTCGGTGGGCTGGTCGGGCTACCTCAACCAGCTGCTCGGCGACCTCGGCATCCCGCTGCCGACGTCGATCGCGGGGGAGACCGCGACGGTCAACATCCCGGCGATCGCCGTCGCGCTGCTGATGACCGCCGTCCTGGTCCTCGGCATCAAGTTGTCCTCGCGGGTGACCAGCGTGATCGTGGCGATCAAGGTCGCCATCGTCCTGCTGATCATCGTGCTCGGCCTCTTCTACCTGACCGCGGACAACTACACGCCGTTCGTGCCGCCCGCCGAGCCCGCGGCCGAGGGGGAGGGCGGCTGGCACGCCCCGCTCATCCAGATCCTCGGGTTCAGCCAGGGCAGCTTCGGCTGGGGCGGCGTGATCGCCGGCGCCTCGATCGTGTTCTTCGCCTTCATCGGCTTCGACATCGTGGCGACGGCGGCCGAGGAGACGAAGGACCCGCGCAAGGACCTCCCGCGCGGCATCATCGGCTCGCTGGTGATCTGCACGCTGCTCTACGTCGCCGTCTCGCTGGTCGTCGTCGGCATGCAGCCCTACTCGGAGCTGTCCACCGAGGCGCCGCTGGCCGAGGCGTTCAGCAGCGTCGGGCTGTCCTTCGTCTCCAGCCTCATCTCCGTGGGCGCCCTGGCCGGGCTGACGTCGGTCGTCATGATCCTGATGCTCGGGCAGTCGCGGGTGCTGTTCGCGATGAGCCGCGACCACCTGCTCCCGCCCGGCCTGGCCGCGGTCCACCCGAAGTACGGCACCCCGTACAAGATCACGATCGGCACGGGCATCGGCGTCGCGCTGCTGGCCGGTTTCCTGCCGCTCGGGACGCTGGCCGAGCTGGTGAACATCGGCACCCTGTTCGCCTTCGTGCTCGTCTCGATCGGCGTCGTCGTGCTGCGGCGCACCCGGCCGGACCTGCACCGCTCCTTCCGGGTGCCGCTGGTGCCGTTCCTGCCGATCGTCTCGGCGCTGGCCTGCCTCTACCTGATGCTCAACCTCCCGGCCGACACCTGGGTGCGGTTCGCGGTCTGGATGGCGATCGGCGTCGCCATCTACTTCCTCTACGGCCGCAAGCGCAGCCGCCTGGCCGGCGCCGAGGGTGAGGCCGCCGCCGAGCGCCTCGCCGCCGACCGGGAGGCCCGCGGCAGCGCCCGCTGACCCCCGGAGGGGTGAGGCCCCCTCCGTCCCGGCTCCAGCGCCCCCGCGCGGACGACGACCTGACCGGTGACCGACGTCCCCGGCCAGGAGCAGACCCGTGGCGACCAGCGTCCTCGACGCCCCCTCCTCCGTCCCCGCCGCGCCCGCGCGGCGGCCGGTCCCCGTGCTCGCGCTCGCCGCGGTGTGCGGACTGGAGTCCGTCGCGCTGCTCGCCGGCGGCCTGACCGGTCTCGACGGGCTGTCCACCGCCGCACCGCAGCCCTCGGCGCCGCTGCTGGTGGCGGTGCTCGGCGGGCTGGCCGGCTGGGTCGTGCTCTGCGCGGGCAGCGCGCTGGCGGCCCTCGAGGGCGGACGGCGGCTGGCCGGCGGCCTGGCCTGCGCCGAGGTCGCCGCCGTCGCGGCGCTGTTCGTCGTCGGCCTGCTCACCCCGGTGGTCGGGAGCCTGCCCGCCACGCTGCCCGTGCCGGCCCTCGCGCTGCTCGCCCTCGCGGTGCCGGTGGGCAAGCTGCTGCTGACCTCGGCGCCGGCCACCCTCGCCTGGGCGCAGGCCGCCCCGCCGCGGGTGCGCACCGCCGCCCCGGGCCGGCACCCGCGCCTGCAGGTGGCCACCGTGGCGCTCATCGGGGTGGCCCTCGGCGCCCTCGTGGTCACCACGCCGGTGGCCGGTGAGCTGCCGCCGGTGAGCAGCGTCGCCGGTCGCTGACCCGGCGGGTGGGCGGTGCTCACTACTCTCGTCCCGTGAGTGATCGGCACATCCTGACCGCGGTGGCCTGGCCCTACGCCAACGGCCCCCGGCACATCGGCCACGTCTCCGGCTTCGGCGTCCCCTCCGACGTCTTCAGCCGCTACCACCGCATGGCCGGGGACCGCGTCCTCATGGTCAGCGGCACCGACGAGCACGGGACGCCGATCACCGTGGCCGCCGACGCCGAGGGGGTGAGCCCACGGGAGATCGCCGACCGGAACAACCGGCTGATCGTCGGCGACCTGCAGGCGCTGGGCCTGAGCTACGACCTGTTCACCCGCACCACCACGGTCAACCACGCGCAGGTGAGCCAGGAGATCTTCCTCGGCCTGCTCAAGAACGGGTACGTCTTCCCGCAGACGACGCTCGGCGCGATCAGCCCGTCGACCGGCCGCACGCTGCCCGACCGCTACATCGAGGGCACCTGCCCGATCTGCGGCTACGACGGGGCCCGCGGCGACCAGTGCGACAACTGCGGCAACCAGCTCGACCCCACCGACCTGGTCAACCCGGTCAGCCGGATCAACGGCGAGACGCCGCGCTTCGTGGAGAGCGAGCACTACTTCCTCGACCTGCCGGCGTTCACCCGCGCGCTGGGCGACTGGCTGGCCACCCGGGACAACTGGCGGCCCAACGTCCTCAACTTCAGCCGGAACCTGCTCACCGACC
Organism: Geodermatophilus amargosae; assembly: GCF_041028265.1. Taxonomy (GTDB): domain Bacteria; phylum Actinomycetota; class Actinomycetes; order Mycobacteriales; family Geodermatophilaceae; genus Geodermatophilus; species Geodermatophilus amargosae_A. The sequence goes on along the minus strand of NZ_JABGCW010000016.1, from coordinate 20,288 downwards.
TCAAGCCGCGCAGCTACACCCGCGACATCGACTGGGGCGTGCCGGTGCCGCTCGACGGCTGGCGCGACCGGCCCGACAAGCGCATCTACGTGTGGTTCGACGCCGTCGTCGGCTACCTGTCGGCCTCGATCGAGTGGGCCCGCCGCTCCGGGGACCCCGAGGCCTGGCGGCAGTGGTGGCAGACGCCGGACTCCGACGCCTACTACTTCATGGGCAAGGACAACATCGTGTTCCACGCCGAGATCTGGCCGGCCCAGCTGCTCGGCTACGACGGCGAGGGCGACCGCGGGGGCTCCCCGGGCTCGCTCGGCCGGCTGAACCTGCCCACCGAGGTGGTCTCCAGCGAGTTCCTCACGATGGAGGGGCGCAAGTTCTCCTCCTCGCGGCAGGTGGTCATCTACGTCCGCGACTTCCTCGCCCGCTACGACGCCGACGCGCTGCGCTACTTCGTCGCCGTCGCCGGCCCCGAGTCGCAGGACACCGACTTCACCTGGGCGGAGTTCCTCCGGCGCAACAACGACGAGCTGGTGGCCGGCTGGGGCAACCTGGTCAACCGCACGGTGTCGATGGCGGCCAAGAACGTCGGCGCCGTCCCGACGCCGGGGGAGCGGACCGACGCCGACCGCGCGCTGCTGGCGGCGACGTCGTCGGCCTTCGGCCCGATCGGCGACCTGCTCGCCCGCAACCGGCAGAAGGCCGCGGCCACCGAGGCGATGCGGGTGGTCGGCGAGGCGAACAAGTACCTGTCCGACCAGGCGCCGTGGAAGCTCAAGGAGGACCCGGCCCGCCGGGACACCGTGCTGCACACCGCCCTGCAGGCGATCAGCGACTGCAACGCGCTGCTCACGCCGTTCCTCCCGCACTCCGCGCAGAAGGTGCACGAGCTGCTCGGCGGCACCGGCGTGTGGTCGCCGACGCCGGAGATCCGCGAGGTCACCGACCTCGACGACGGCTCGCCCTACCCGGTCATCACCGGCGACTACGACGCCGTGCAGGCGGTGTGGGCGTCCCGGCAGCTGCAGGCGGGCACGCCGCTGTCCCCGCCCACCCCGGTGTTCCGGAAGCTCGACGACTCCGTGGTCGAGGAGGAGCTCCGCCGGCTCGAGGGCGAGGAGTGAGCCGGTCCTCGGCGTCGCGCGCGAACCGGCGGGGGGAGCCGCCGCCGTCCCCGGAGCCGCTGCCGGCGCCGGCGGTCGACAGCCACACCCACCTCGACATCGTGCTGAACGGCTTCCGCACCGACGAGCCCGCGGACGACCCGGCGGACACGGCCGCGGTGGACGCCGAGATCGCGGCCGCGGCCGCCGTGGGGATCCCGCGGCTGGTGCAGGTCGGCGTCGACGTGCCCTCCTCGCGCTGGTCGGCGGAGCTGGCGGCCCGGCACCCGGGCGTGCTGGCCGCCGTCGCCGTGCACCCCAACGAGGCGGGCGAGGGCACGGCCGACGACGAGGCGCTGGCCGAGATCGACCGCCTGGCGGCGCTGCCGCGGGTGCGCGCGGTGGGGGAGACCGGGCTGGACCGCTACCGCACCGGCCCGGAGGGCTGGGCGGCGCAGGAGGCGTCCTTCCGGGCGCACGTGCGGATCGCGAAGGAGCGCGGCGTCGCGCTCGTCATCCACGACCGCGACGCGCACGAGGAGGTCCTGCGCGTCCTCGACGACGAGGGGGCGCCGGAGCACACCGTGTTCCACTGCTTCTCCGGCGACGCCGCCTTCGCCACGGCCTGCGTCGAGCGCGGGCACGTGCTGTCCTTCGCCGGCACGCTGACCTTCGGCAACGCCGGGTCCCTGCGGGAGGCGGCGGCGCGCACGCCGCTGGACCAGCTGCTGGTCGAGACCGACTCGCCCTTCCTCACCCCGGTCCCGTACCGCGGCCGGCCCAACGCCTCGCGCCTGGTGCCCCACACCGTCCGGGCGCTGGCCGAGGTCACCGGTGTGGAGCTCGAGCAGTTGTGCGACGCGTTGACCCGGAACGCCGAGCGCGTCTTCGGCCCCTGGGACCCCGACCCCACCGGCTAGTCGCCCCGGCGTTGCACACTGGACACGTGGGCCGCCTCATCGCCGTCGTGCTCTTCATCGCCGTCCTGGTGCCCGGCGTGCTGCTCGCCCGCGCGTGGGCCCTGGCGGCCGGCCGCCGCGCCGTCGCGTCGGCCGGCGTGGAGTTCGCCACCCCGACGCCCGAGGGCGTGGCCACGCTGCACCGCCAGGCGGTGCACGGCCGCCGCGTCCGGTGGCTCGGGTTGCTGCTCGGCCTCGTCGGGATCGCCGCCAGCGTCGTGATGTTCGGCGAGGCGTCGGTCTTCCTCTGGCTCCCCGCCCTGGTGGTCGGCCTGCTCACCGGGATCGTCCTCGCCGAGGCCAGCCGGCCGCGGCCGCGCTGGCGGCTGTCGGACCCGGCCCGGCGGCCCCGCCGCAGCGAGCAGGTCTCGCTGTGGCTGCTCTGGACCACCCGCGGCGTCGTCGTCGCCGAGCTCGCCGTCGCGGTCGTGATGTGGCGGCGGGGGGACCTCACCGACACCGTCGGCTGGGTCGCCGTCCTCGTCCCGCTGGTGACGTGGCTGCTGGCCGAGGCCGCCCTGCTGCGCGCGCTCGTCCGCCCGCTGCCGGCCGCGGGCGCCGACGTGCCGGTCGACGAGGCGCTGCGCACCTGGACCGCACACCTGGTCACGGCGGCGACCAGCGTCCTCGCCCTGCTGCCCCTGGGCACCCTGCTGCTGGCGGCCGGCATCGACCTCGGTGACCGCGTGACCGACGGCGTCGACCTGCTGCCGGTGGCCCTCGTGGCAGGCGGCTTCGCGAGCCTGGCCGCGGGGCTCGCCGTGGCGGTCTTCCTCGTCACCTGGCTGCGCCCCGTGCGGGTGAGCGAGCGGGCGCTCGCCGGCTGAGCGGGCGCCGCTCCCCCGTCGAAGCGCCCGTCACACCGTGACGTCGCTCACCAGCTGACCTCACGCTGCGCAGCCGTCCCACCCGTCACACACGGCGCGTTCCTCACTGACCGTGTCGGCGCGGCTCCGTGTCGACGTGTCGCCCTGCTGCTTCACTCCGTCCGCACAGTTGCCACACGCACCGGGCTCGTTATCGTGTCGTGACTGACAGCCGGAGTGGGGACCGACCCGGGCGGCGTCCGACGGTCCCGCCTCCTCCCGAGGCTGTCGTTCGCGCGCACGACCCCCTGCCCGGTCCTCCGACCCCGTGGAAGTGTCGTGCCCCGAACGCTGAAGCTCGCCCTCTGCGCCCTCGTCCTGCTCGGACTGGTGGGCGGGTCCGTGGCCTGGTTCGCCGCGCAGAAGTCGCTCACCCTCACCGTGGACGGCCATGCCTCCGAGGTCAGCACCTACGCCGACACCGTCGGGGAGGTGCTGGAGGAGGAGGGGCTGCAGACGCAGTCGCACGACGTCGTCCTCCCGGCGCCCGAGGCCGAGGTCGGCGACGGCGACACGGTCGTGGTCAACCGCGCCCGCCCTCTGCAGCTCACCGTCGACGGCGTCTCGCGCGAGGTCTACGTGACCGCGCTGTCGGTCGACGAGGCCCTCGACCAGCTCGGCTACCGCGCCGAGGACATGGTGCTGTCGGCCAGCCGCAGCGAGCGGCTGCCGCTCGACGGCATGGTGCTGTCGATCACCACCCCGAAGGACGTCACGCTCGTCGCCGACGGCGCCACCCGGGTGGTCACCACCACGGCCGCCACCGCGAGCGACCTGCTGGCCGAGCAGGGCGTCAGCCTCGGCCCGGACGACCGGATGAGCCTGCTGGCGACCCAGCCGCTGCTCAACGCCATGCGGCTGCAGGTCTACCGCGTGCAGGTCGTCGAGGAGGTCGTCACCACCGCCGTCGACTTCCAGACCGTCGAGACCGACGACCCGGCCGCCCTCGAGGGGACCGAGACCGTCACCCGGGAGGGTGTGGAGGGCGAGCAGGCCACCACCTTCCGGGTCACCTACGTCGACGGCGTGCAGAGCACCCGCGAGCAGCTGGACACCGCCGTGACCCGCCCCGCGGTCGACGAGCTCGTCAGCGTCGGCACCAAGGAGCGCCCGGCCCCGGCCGCCAGCAGCGGCAACTCCCCCTCCGCCGACGGGCTGAACTGGGCGGCGCTCGCGCAGTGCGAGTCCGGCGGCCGCGCCACCGCGGTGAGCGGCACCGGCAAGTACCACGGCCTGTACCAGTTCTCGGAGGCCACCTGGCGGGCGGTCGGCGGGACCGGCCTGCCCTCGCAGGCCTCGGCCGACGAGCAGACCCACCGCGCGCAGCTGCTCTACCAGCGGGCCGGTGCCGGCCAGTGGCCGCACTGCGGCCCGCGCCTGTTCAGCTGAGCCCCGGTACCGAGCCGCTGAACACCCCCGAGCAGACCGGCGGGCTGCTGGGCCCGGCCGCGATCCGCGAGCTGGCCCAGCAGCTCGGTCTGCGTCCGACCAAGACGCTCGGGCAGAACTTCCTGCACGATGCCAACACCATCCGGCGGATCGTGCGCACCGCGCAGCTGCGGCCCGACGACGTCGTCCTCGAGGTCGGCCCGGGGCTGGGCTCGCTGACCCTCGGCCTGCTGCCCGCCGCCGCGGCCGTCACCGCCGTCGAGATCGACCCGCGGCTGGCCGCGCTGCTCCCGGACACCGTGGCCGCCCGCCGGCCGGACCTGGCCGCCCGGCTGACCGTCGTCGAGGCCGACGCGCTGCGGGTGACCGACCTCCCCGGGCCGGCTCCCACGGCGCTCGTGGCCAACCTGCCGTACAACGTGGCCGTGCCCGTCCTCCTGCACCTGCTCGAGCTGCTGCCCTCCCTCCGGCGTGCCCTGGTGCTCGTCCAGGCCGAGGTGGCCGAGCGGCTGGCCGCACCACCGGGCAGCCCCGCCTACGGCGTGCCGTCGGTCAAGGCCGCCTGGTACGGCACCGCCAGCCGGGCCGGCAGCGTCGGCCGCCGGGTGTTCTGGCCCGAGCCCAACGTCGACTCCGGGCTGGTCGCCCTCGACCGGCACGACCCGCCGCCCGGTGACCGGGCCGCCACCTTCGCCGTCGTCGACGCCGCGTTCGCGATGCGCCGCAAGGGCCTGCGCGCGGCCCTCGCCCGCTGGGCGGGGAGCCCCGCCGCGGCCGAGGAGCGGCTGCGCGCGGCCGGCATCGACCCCACCACCCGCGGCGAGCAGCTGTCGGTGTCCGACTTCGCGCGGCTGGCGGCGACCGCCCCGTGAGCTGGTCGTCCCCGGGCGGTCCCGGGCACACCCGCGGGGACGGCGCGGTGTCCGCGCACGCCCCCGCCAAGGTCAACGTCTCCCTGGCCGTCGGCCCGCTGCGCGAGGACGGCTTCCACGACCTGCAGACGGTCTACCTCGCCGTCTCGCTGCTGGACACGGTGACCGTGCGCCGGGGCGAGGGGCTGTCGGTCACGGTGACCGGCGAGGGCGCCGGCGGGCCCGACCCGGTGCCCACCGACCGGCGCAACCTGGTCTGGCGGGCCGCCGAGCTGCTCGCCGAGCACGCCGGGGTCGCCGCCGACGCCGCCATCGCCGTCGACAAGGTCATCCCGGCCGCCGCGGGGCTGGCCGGGGGCAGTGCCGACGCCGCGGCCGCGCTGGTCGCCCTCGACGCGCTGTGGGGCACCCACGCCACCCGCGGCGACCTCACCGGGCTGGCCGCGCAGCTGGGCAGCGACGTGCCGTTCGCCCTGGCCGGCGGCGTCGCGCTCGGCAGCGGCCGCGGGGAGCGGCTCACGCCCGTCCTGGCCCGGCGGCCCTGGCACTGGGTGCTCGGGATCGCCGCGGCCGGGCTGTCGACCCCGGCGGTCTACGCCGAGCTCGATCGGCTGCGGGCCGAGGGGCGCCTGCCCGAGGGCACCGCGTTCCCCTCGCCCGAGCCGGTGGTCGCGGCGCTGCGCAGCGGTCCGGTGGAGGCCCTCGCCGCGGCGCTGGCCAACGACCTGCAGGCGGCGGCCGTCTCGCTGCGTCCCGCGCTGCGGCGGGCCCTCCGGGGCGCCACCGACGCCGGTGCCGCCGCCGCGGTGGTCAGCGGGTCGGGCCCGACGGTGGCGGCGCTCGCCGCGGACGAGGACGCCGCGGTGCGCCTGGCCGCCGTCCTCGCGGGGGAGGGTGTGTTCCGCACCGTCCGGGTCGTGCACGGCCCGGTGCCCGGCGCCCGTCTGGTGGGCTGAGCCGGGTCAGCTGCGCTCGTGCCGCAGCGCCGGGTCGGGATCGAGGCGGGACAGCCCCGCGAAGGCGAGGTCGACCAGCCGGGCGGCCACCTCCGCCTTGCCCGGTGTGCGGGTCTCCAGCCACCACTGGCCCACCTGCGCGACCATCCCCACCAGCGCCTGGCTGTAGAGCGCGGCCAGCAGCGGGTCGTAGCCGCGCTCGCCGAGCCGCTCGCCGAGCAGGTGCTCGACCCGCCGGGCGAGCTCGCCGATCAGCGAGGACCAGGAACCGGGGGAGTCGCGGGAGAGCACGCGGAAGCCGTCGGTGTCCTCCTCGACGTAGTCCAGCAGTGCCAGGGCGGCCCGCTCGAGCAGCGCCCGCGGGCTGCCGCCCGCGGCCAGCGCCGAGGTGAACCGGTCGAGCACCCGCTCCATCTCGCGGTCGACGACGACGGAGTAGAGCCCCTCCTTGCCGCCGAAGTGCTCGTAGACGACCGGCTTGCTGACGTCCGCGCGGGCGGCCAGCTCCTCGATCGAGGTGGCCGCGTAGCCGCGCTGGGCGAACACCTCCCTGCCGACCGCGACGAGCTGTTCGCGCCGCTGCGCGGCGGTCATCCGGCGGCGGGGCCGGGGCCGGGGCGCCCCGGCGGCGCTCAGGAGGCGGCGCTCGCGGCAGGGACGCGCTTGGCGGCCAGGCGGACCGGGTCGGGCCACTTCACCGAGTGCGCCCAGCCGAGCTTCTCGAACGCCCAGATCACGCGGGCGCTGATGTCGATCTGGCCGCGCAGGACGCCGTGGCGGGCGCAGGTCGGGTCGGCGTGGTGCAGGTTGTGCCAGGACTCGCCGGCGCTGAGGACCGCCAGCGGCCAGAAGTTGGTGGCGCGGTCCCGCGAGGCGAAGGGCCGGCTGCCCACCACGTGGCAGATCGAGTTGATCGACCAGGTGACGTGGTGCAGCAGCCCGGTGCGGACCAGCCCGGCCCAGAAGAACGCGCTCCACGCGCCGGCCCAGCTGCCGGTCACCAGGCCGCCGATCGCGGCGGGCAGGGCCAGGCTCAGGAACGCCCACAGGCTGAACAGCCGGCTGGTGATCGTCAGGCCGCGGTCCTTGAGCAGGTCCGGGGCGTAGCGGGCGGCGTTGGTCTGGCGGCGGTCGAACAGCCAGCCGAGGTGGGCGTGGAACATGCCCTTGAGCAGCGCCCGCGTGTCGGTGCCGTACCGCCACGGGGAGTGCGGGTCGCCCTCGCGGTCGGAGAAGGCGTGGTGCCGCCGGTGGTCGGCCACCCACTGCACGACCGGGCCCTGGATCGCCATGCAGCCGGCGATCGCCAGCGCGATGCGCAGCGGCCGCGTCGCCTTGAACGAGCCGTGCGTGAAGTAGCGGTGGTAGCCGACGGTGACCCCGAGGAGGGGCACGAAGTAGAAGGCGGTGAAGAGGGCGACGTCGAGCCAGGTCAGCCCCCAGCCCCACACGACCGGGACGATCGCGGCCAGGGCGAGGAACGGGACGACGACGAAGACGTAGAGGACCAGCTGCTCGAGGTGGCCCTTCTCCTTCCCGTAGGCGCTGGCCGGCAGGCCCTTGTCCGGGTCTGCGGGGGAAAAGGCCGTCGGCCGGGTGAGGGAAGGGGCGGACACATGGCCTCCAGGGGTCGTCCGTCGCGGGCCGCGCGCGTCTGGGGACCGGCGGCTACGAGGCCGTAACCTACGTCACCGTAGGACCGGCCGCTCCTCGGGGAGTCCGTCCCTCCTCCCCGGCCTCTCCCCGCTCCGGCACACCGCTCCCGTGCCCCTGCCGGTCCCGCGCCCTAGGCTCGTCCTCCGCGGCGCCGTGCGGGGACGGCGCGCGATGGGGGATGGGGTAATCGGCAGCCCGCCGGCCTTTGGAGCCGGGAAGTCTCGGTTCGAGTCCGAGTCCCCCAGCGGCGTCCGACCGGCAGCGTCCGACCGGCAGCAGCCATCCCACCGTCCCGAGGAGTCCCGTGAGCCCGCAGCAGGTAGTCGCCGCCGTCGTCGTCCTGGCCGCCGGCCAGGGCACCCGGATGCGGTCGGCCACCCCGAAGGTCCTGCACGAGCTCGGCGGGCGCAGCATGCTCGGCCACGTCCTGGCCGCGACCGCGCCGCTGGAGGCCGGCGTCACGCTGGTCGTCGTCGGCTCCGGCCGGGAGGCGGTCGAGGCGCACCTGGCCGCGGTCGCGCCGGACGCCCGCCCGGTGCTGCAGGCCGAGCAGCGCGGGTCCGGGCACGCCGCGCAGGTGGCCCTCGACGCCGTCCCCGACCTCGAGGGCCCGGTGCTCGTGGTCAACGGCGACTCCCCGCTGCTCACCCCCGCCACCCTCGGTGCGCTGGTGGCCGCGCACTCCGCCGCCGGCAGCGTCTTCACCGTGCTCACCGCCGAGGTCGGCGACCCGACCGGGCTCGGCCGCATCGTCCGGGGTGCCGACGGCGCGCCGCGGGCGATCGTCGAGGAGAAGGACGCGACCGACGAGCAGCGCGCGATCCGCGAGGTGAACGCCGGCGTGTACGTCGCCAGCGCCGCCACGCTGCGCCGGGTCCTGGCCGGGCTGTCCACCGACAACGCCCAGGGCGAGCAGTACCTGACCGACGCGCTCGCGCCGCTGGTCGAGGGCGGTGCCCCCGTGGCCGCCGTCCGGGCCGAGGACCCCGTCGACGTGCTCGGCTGCAACGACCAGCGCGAGCTCGCCGCGCGCCGGCGGACGCTCAACGACCGGGTCCTCGACGCGCTCATGGTCGCGGGCGTCACCGTCGTCGACCCGGCGACCACCTGGGTCGACGTCACCGCCGCCGTCCTCCCCGGGGCGCGGCTGCTGCCGGGCGTCCAGCTGCACGGGACGACGACCGTGGCCGCCGGTGCCGTCGTCGGCCCGGACACCACGCTGACCGACTGCACGGTGGGGGAGGGCGCCACCGTGCTGCGTTCGCACTGCAGCCAGGCCGAGGTCGGGCCGCGGGCGACGGTGGGCCCGTTCAGCTACCTGCGGCCGGGCACCCGGCTGGCCGCCGGCGCCAAGGTCGGCGCCTTCGTGGAGACCAAGAACGCCGTGGTCGGCGAGGGGTCGAAGGTGCCGCACCTGTCCTACGTCGGTGACGCGACGATCGGCCGCGGGTCGAACATCGGCGCGGCGACGGTGTTCGTGAACTACGACGGCGTGACCAAGAGCCACACGACCATCGGCGACGCGGTGCGCGTGGGCTCGGACACCATGCTGGTCGCGCCGGTCACCGTCGGCGACGGCGCCTACACCGCCGCGGGCTCGGTGATCACCCAGGACGTCCCGCCGGGGGCCATGGGTGTGGCGCGGGCACGCCAGCGCAATGTGGCAGGCTGGGTGGGACGCCGCCGCCCGGGCACCGCCGCCGCGCAGGCCGCGGCGGCAGCCACAGGAGCAGCGGCCGAGGGCACGGCCGGGAGCCGGCCCGACACCGACGGACCGGACCGGCCGGCGGAGCCCGCGGCCTCCCACGAGCAGTGAGGCAGTGAGCCGATGAGTGCGATCCGGCAGACCACCAGCAAGAGCCTGATGCTCTTCTCCGGTCGGGCCTACCCCGAGCTGGCCGCCGAGATCGCCGGGCACCTGGGCGTCACGCCGACGCCCACGGCCGCCTACGAGTTCGCCAACGGCGAGCTGTTCGTCCGCTTCGAGGAGTCCGTCCGCGGCTGCGACGCCTTCATCGTCCAGAGCCACTCCGCGCCGATCAACACCTGGCTCATGGAGCAGCTGCTCATGGTCGACGCCGCCAAGCGCGCGTCGGCCAAGCGGATCACCGTCGTCGCGCCGTTCTTCCCGTACGCCCGGCAGGACAAGAAGCACCGCGGCCGCGAGCCCATCTCCGCCCGCCTGGTCGCCGACATGTTCAAGACCGCCGGCGCCGACCGGTTGATGACCGTCGACCTGCACACCGCGCAGATCCAGGGCTTCTTCGACGGCCCGGTCGACCACCTCTTCGCCCTCGACCTGCTGGTCGAGCACGTCAAGGGGCGCTGGGGCGACCGCGACATCACCGTCGTGTCGCCGGACTCCGGTCGGGTGCGCGTCTCCGAGCGGTGGAGCGACAAGCTCGGCGGCGTCCCGCTGGCCTTCATCCACAAGACCCGCGACCCCATGCGGCCCAACGAGGTCGTCGCCAACCGCGTCGTCGGTGAGGTCGAGGGCCGGGTCTGCATCCTGGTCGACGACATGATCGACACCGGCGGCACGATCGTGAAGGCCGCCGAGACGCTGTTCGAGGCCGGCGCCGCCGACGTCATCGTGTGCGCCACCCACGGCGTCCTGTCGGGTGCCGCGGTCGACCGGCTGAAGAACAGCCGCGTCAGCGAGGTCATCGTGACCAACACGCTGCCGATCGAGCCGGCCCGCCTGTTCGACAAGCTCACCGTGCTCTCGATCGCCCCGCTGCTGGCGCGCGCGATCAAGGAGGTCTTCGAGGACGGCTCGGTCACCAGCCTCTTCGACGGGGCGAGCTGACGCCTCCGGGCGATGGTCAGCGGTCAGCGGTCAGCGGCCGGGCGGTCGGGCGGTCGGGTACCCTGACGAGGTTGCCCGGCGAGGGAGACGGCCCGTCCGTACTCCGTGATCGACGTGCGTGTGCCCCGAGGGGTGTGCCGCGCCGTGTGCCGGCCGCTGCCGAACCCACCTCCCGAGGAGCACACCACCGTGGCTGACTACCGCCTCGCCGCCGAGGCCCGCACCGAGTTCGGCAAGGGCAGCGCCCGCCGGACCCGCCGCGCGGGCCGCATCCCCGCCGTCCTCTACGGGCACGGCCAGGACGTCGTCCACCTGTCGCTGCCGGCCCGCGAGTTCGCCGCGGTCCTGCGCAACGGCGGCACCAACGCCCTGGTCACCGTCGTCCTCGACGGCACCGAGCACCTCGCGCTGACCAAGGCCGTGCAGCGCGACCCGCTGACCCGCGAGCACGAGCACGTCGACCTGCTGGCCGTCCGCCGGGGCGAGAAGACGACCGTCGAGGTGCCCCTCGTCGTCGTCGGCGAGCCCGGTGTGGACGCGATCACCAACCACCAGCTGAACACCGTCTCGATCGAGGCCGACGCGACCGCGCTGCCCGACGCGATCGAGGTCGACGTGACCGGCCGGACGGCGGGCCAGAACATCACCGCCGCCGACCTCGTCCTGCCGCGGGGCGCGACGCTGATCACCGACCCGGAGGCGCTGGTCATCGGCTTCCTGGGCGCCCCGACCGCCGAGGCCCTCGAGGCAGAGCTCGCCGAGGCCGAGGCCGAGGCCGGCATCGAGCGCGAGGAGTCCGCGCCGGCCGCCGAGGGCGTCGGCGAGGGCGACGTCGTCCCCGAGCCGCAGGACCAGGGCAGCGGCGAGTCGATCGCGTCGACCGAGAACAGCTGAGGTCCCCGCTGAGCGAGAGCACTCCCCGCAGGGGCGCCGGCACCGCCGGCGCCCCTGCGGCGTCCCCTCCCTCGGACGGCCCCTTCCTCGTCGTGGGCCTGGGCAACCCCGGGCCGGGCTACGCGGGCAACCGGCACAACGTCGGGGCGATGGTGCTCGACGAGCTCGCCGCCCGCGCCGGCGTGAAGCTGACCGCCGGCAAGGGTGCCCGCGCCCGCGCGCTGGCGGCCGAGGGGCGCCTGGCCGGCCGCCGCGTCGTCCTGGCCCGCCCGACGACGTACATGAACGAGTCGGGCGGCCCCGTCCGCGGCCTGCTCGACTACCACAAGCTGCCGGTCACCGACCTCGTCGTCGTGCACGACGAGCTCGACGTCCCCTTCGCGGCCGTGCGCCTGAAGCGCGGGGGTGGCGAGGGCGGCCACAACGGCCTGCGCTCGATCAGCCGCTCGACCGGCACGAGGGACTACCTGCGCGTGCGGGTCGGCATCGGCCGCCCGCCGGGCCGGCAGGACCCGGCCGACTTCGTGCTCAAGGACTTCTCCGCGACCGAGCGCAAGGAGCTCGACCTGCTCGTCGCCGAGGCCGCCGACGCCGCCGAGGAACTGCTCACCCTGGGCCTCGAGGCGGCCCAGAACGTGGTGCACCCCCGCACCTGACGGGCCTCCCCTTCGAGTGAAGTGGTCACTCTCCGCATTGCCTCCGTGGTGACGGGCTGTGAGTGTTGCCGATGCGCAGGGGGAAAGCGCACGCGGCTCGTGGGTTCGTCTGTCACGTGGCGTCATCAGCTCCTCCCTCGCGTACGGAGAGTCACGCGGGTCGAGGGGGAGACGTGCTGCTGGACCACCACGGCGCAGGACCGGGTACGGCGACGCGGACGCTGCGCCGCCCCGTCCGCGCCAGCGCCCCCGGCCGTCCCCGCGTGGCGTCCCGCCCGCAGACGCGTCCCTGGGAGAGCCGCTACTCGGCCGCCCTGCACGTCCTCGACCTGACCGCCGCCGTCGCGGCGACCGGCACGGTGCTCCTGGTCTCGGCGCCGGACGTCCGGCCCGGCCTGCTGCTGCCGGCCGCGGTGATGGTGCTGGCCTGGCCCGCGCTGCTCGCCGGTACCGGCGCCCACGACGGGCGGGTCTTCGGCACCGGCAGTGACGAGTTCCGCGGCGTCGGCCGGGCCGGCTTCCTGCTGCTCGCGCTGAGCAGCTTCGTGTCCTACGTCGCGCAGCTCGACCTCAGCCGCGCCCTCGTCCTCCTCGCCGTCCCCACCCTCACCGTCCTGACCCTGGCCGGACGGTACGGTGCCCGGCTCCGGCTGCGCCGCCTGCGCGCCCGGGGCGCGTGCACCAAGCGGGTGGTGGTCGTCGGCCGCGGCGGCGCGGTCACCGACCTGGCCGCCCGGCTGCGCCGTGACTCCTCGGGACTGGAGGTCGTGGCCGCGTGCGTGACGCCCGACAGCCGCAGCGGCGTCGCCGCGGCCCTCCGCGTCCCCGTCTCGGGGCTGGACGACGTCGCCGCCGCGGTCGCCCGGCACGGCGCCGACACCGTCGCGGTGACCTCGGCGAGCGAGACCGCGGCGGAGTACCTGCGCCGGCTGTCCTGGCAGCTGGAGGGCACCGGCACCGAGCTGCTCGTCGCCCCGGGCCTCATCGAGGTCGCCGGTCCGCGGCTGCACATCCGCCCCTTCGAGGGCCTGCCGCTGCTGTCGGTCGAGCAGCCGCGCTTCGAGGGCTGGCGCCGGGTGGTCAAGGGCGGCGTCGACCGCGCCACGGCCGCGCTGGCCCTGGTCTTCCTGACGCCGGTCCTGCTGGTCATCGCCCTCGCCGTCCGACTGGACAGCCCGGGCCCGGTCCTCTACCGCCAGGAGCGGGTGGGGGTGAACGGCCGGGGCTTCACCATCCTCAAGTTCCGCAGCATGGCCGTCGACGCCGACCGCCGGCTGGCCGAGCTGCTCGACCGCAACGAGGGCGACGGGCTGCTGTTCAAGATGCGCCGCGACCCCCGGGTCACCCGGGTCGGCCGCTGGCTGCGCCGCTTCTCCCTCGACGAGCTCCCGCAGCTGCTCAACGTGCTCGGCGGCTCCATGTCGCTGGTCGGCCCGCGTCCACCGCTGCCGGCCGAGGTCGAGCGCTACGACTCCTCGGTGAGCCGCCGGCTGCTGGTCCGGCCCGGCCTGACCGGCCTGTGGCAGATCTCCGGCCGCAGCGACCTCTCCTGGGAGGAGGCCGTGCGCCTGGACCTCCGCTACGTGGAGAACTGGTCGCTCGCCCTCGACGCGCTGATCCTCGTCAAGACCGTGCGCGCCGTCGTCAGCAGCTCCGGCGCGTACTGACCGGCTCACTCCCGCCTCACCCCCGTCCCACCCGGCGGGGGGACGAGTGCACCCCCGTCCCGTCCCTAGCGTCGGCCGAGGGCTCCTCCCGGAGTCCCCGACGTCCCGTCCGCGCGTCCGCGCGGCGCCGCACACTCCCCGGAGGACCGACCGATGGCCCGCTTGAGCATCGCCATGGTGGGGACCCGAGGCGTCCCCGCCCGCTACGGCGGCTTCGAGACGGCGGTCGAGGAGGTCGGCCGCCGGCTCGCCGACCGCGGGCACCGGGTGGTCGTCTACTGCCGCACCGCCCCGGGCGCGCAGGAGCCCCTGCCGGCCGCGCACCTCGGCATGGAGCTGGTGCACCTGCCCGCCGCCCGCCGCCGGTCGCTGGAGACCCTGAGCCACAGCGCGCTGTCGGTGGGGCACCTGCTGGCGCACCGCACCGACGCCGCGATCGTCTTCAACGCGGCCAACGCCCCGCTGCTGCCGGTGCTGCGCGCCGCGCGCATCCCGGTCGCCACGCACGTCGACGGGCTGGAGTGGCGGCGCGCCAAGTGGGGCGCGGCCGGCCGGCACTACTACCGGGTGGCCGAGTCGCTGGCCGTCCGCTGGTCCGACGTCCTCATCGCCGACGCGCAGGGCATCGCCGACTACTACCGCGACACCTTCGACGCCCCCACCACGCTGCTCACCTACGGCGCCCCACTGGTCGAGCCGGGGTCGGACCTGCTGGCCGGGACCGGCCTCGAGCCCGGCGGGTACCACCTGGTGGTCGCCCGGTTCGAGCCGGAGAACCACGTCGACGTCGTCGTCGAGGGCTACGCCGCCAGCGACGCCGGCAAGCCGCTGGTCGTCGTCGGCTCGGCGCCCTACGCCGACGCGTACACCCGCCGGGTGCACTCCCTGGCCGACGACCGGGTGCGCTTCCTCGGCGGGGTGTGGGACCAGGAGCTGCTCGACCAGCTCTACGCCAACTGCTGCACCTACCTGCACGGGCACTCGGTGGGCGGCACCAACCCCTCGCTGCTGCGGGCCATCGGGGCCGGCGCCGCCGTGACCGCCTTCGACGTCGACTTCAACCGCGAGGTGGTCCGGGACTCCGGCCGGTTCTTCCGGACGCCGCAGGACGTGGCGCGGGAACTGGCCGCGGCCGAGGCCGACCCCGAGCGGGTGGCCCGCGCCGGGCGCCGGGCCCGCGAGCTGGCGCGCGGCTACGACTGGGACGAGGTCGCCGACGGCTACGAGGACCTCGCGCTGCGGCTGGCCGCCCGCGACGTGCCGCGCCGCCGGCCCAGCGGCCGGCGCCGTCCGACCGCTGCGGACGCGCCGCGGTCGGCGCCGGCGCTCACGCCGGTGGCCGCCGCGCTGCCCGACGACGTGGTGCCCGACAACGTGGTGCCGTTCCCGGCCCCGGTCCCGCTCGGCCGGTACGAGATCCGGGCCGGCCAGCAGTGACCGCCACCGCCGTCCCGGTCGCCGGGGAGACCGTCGCGCGCACGGTCCGCCGGCTCGCCGGCGCGCAGAAGGGCGCCCAGGGCGCCCCGGCGTACTCGCGGTTCGTCAACCGCCCCCTGGGCCGGGTGCTGGCCGCGCTCGCCTTCCACGCGGGTCTCACGCCCAACGCCGTGACGGCGCTGAGCGCGGCGTGGACGGCGGCCGGGATCGTGCTCCTCGCGGTCGCTCCGCCCGGCTGGGGCGCCGGCGCCGCGATCACCGCCTGCCTGGTGCTCGGCTACGCGCTCGACTCCGCCGACGGCCAGCTCGCCCGGCTCCGCGGAGGCGGCTCACCGGCGGGGGAGTGGCTCGACCACGTCGTCGACAGCGCCAAGATCGCCAGCATCCACCTCGCGGTCCTCCTGACCCTGTCCCGCGTCGACGACCTGGCCCGCGGGTGGCTGCTCGTCCCGCTGGCCTTCTCCGTCGTCGCGGTCGTGCACTTCTCCGCCACGCTGCTCAACGAGGCACTGCGCGCCCAGCACGGCGTGCGCACGCGGGCGGCACGCTCCGACGCGCGGCCCGGCGTGCTGCGCTCGCTGCTGGTGGCGCCCACCGACTACGGCGTCCTCTGCCTGGTCTTCGTCCTGCTCGGTGCGCCCGCGGTCTTCCTCGGCGCGTACGGGCTGCTCGGCCTCGGCACCGCCGCGTACGTCGCGCTGGCCCTGAGGCGCTGGTACCTCGAGATGGGAGCACTGCCCCGATGAACGTCCCGCCGGCCCGCCCGGAGACCCCGACCCGGCGTCGTGAGGCGGCGGCCGGGGCCGCGCTCGCCCTCGTCGCCGCCCTGCTCGTGGGCCTCGTGGCCCTCGTCGGCAGCGGAGGGGATGCCGGCCGGCCGGCCGCCTCGCCGACGTCCGCGCCGGCCTCCTCCCCGGCGCCCGCGCCCGTCCCCCCGCCGATCCCCGACGAGGGGACCCCCGGTGGGGTCACGACGCCGCCGGCGCCGTCGACCGGGCCGGCCGACGCGCTGGCGCCGCTGCTGCCGGCGGTGGCCCTCGACGCCCCGGCGAGCGGCGACGACGGCGTCTCCGCCGAGGTGGTCTCCCTCGAGGCCGTCGACGGCACCGGGTCCGGCGTCGGGAACGTCGCCGGGCCGGCGCTGCGGGTCACCGTCCGCCTGGCGGCGGGGACGGCGGGCCCGGTCGTGCTCGACCTGGTGGGCGTCACCCTGGCCCACGGGGCCGACCAGACGCCGGCGTCCCCGCTCGACGACCCCTCCGCGGCGCCGCTGACCGGCCCGCTCGCGCCGGGGAGCGTGGCCGAGGGCGTGTACGTCTTCAGCGTCCCCGAGGACGCCCGCGAGCTCGTGACGCTCACCGTCGGCTACCGCGCCGACGCCCCCTACCTGGTCTTCACCGGCGCCGCGCCCTGACCTGACGCACGCCCGTCCGTCGGCGGCGAGCGGGACTCCCGGACCGGGGGTCCCGCCCGTCGTCGTCCCCTGTCCCGTCACGCCGAGTGACCAGGTGTCGTGTCCGAACGTGCGGCTCACCTGCGCTTTCTCACCGATCCGGGGGATGTCGACCGACCGGCGGTGACGCTTAGTGTTCGTCCGCTGGTCCGTGGAGACCGGCGATCACTGCAGGACATCGGGGGAAACTCAGCATGACTCCACACGTGGCCGCCTGGGGGAAGTCCCTCGTGGCCGGCCTGGTCGGCCTCCTCGTCATGGTCGGCGCGGGCACACCGCCCGCGGCCGCGGACACGGCGCCGCCCGCCCCGGCCGGGCCCACCTCGCCCACGACGGTGTCGGCCGACCCGCTGCCGACGGTGCAGATCAACGGTGTCGCGTGGGCCCAGGTCGTCGTCGGCACCACCGTCTACGTGGCCGGCCGCTTCACCAGCGCCCGCCCCGCCGGAGCGCGGGCCGGCACGCAGGAGACGCCGCGCGACAACCTCCTCGCCTACGACATCCGCACCGGCGAGCTGGTCCCCGGCTTCGCCCCCAGCCTCAACGCCCAGGCCATCGCGCTCGCGGCCTCGCCGGACGGGTCGCGGCTGTACGTGGGTGGCGACTTCACGCAGGCCGACGGCCAGGCGCGCTACCGCGTCGCCGCGTACGACACCGCCACCGGCCAGCTCGTTCCCGGGTTCCGCCCGGCCGTGGACGCCCAGGTGCGCGCCATCGCCGCCTCGGACACCACCGTCTACCTCGGCGGCAACATCTCCGCCGTCGGCACCGCGCCGCGCAACCGGCTCGCGGCCGTGCGCGCCGCCGACGGGGCCCTGCTGCCCTGGGCGCCGGTGCCGGGCGTGGGCTCGACGGCGGGCAACCGCCTCCCGAACCAGCCGCAGGTGAACGCCCAGACGAGCAACCAGGTCATGGCGATGGTCCTCGCCGGCCCGGACGGACAGGTGGTCGTGGGCGGCCGGTTCGACTCGCTCAACGGCACCAAGGCCACCGGCGTGGGTGCCCTGGACGGCGTCAGCGGCGCGACGCGCCCCTTCGCGGTCAACCAGTTCATCACCAACCAGGGCGTGAACTCGGCGATCTACAGCCTCTCCACCGACGGCACGAACGTCTACGGCACCGGCTACGACTACTGGGGCCCGGGCGATCTCGAGGGCACCTTCGCGGCGAGTGCCGCCGGTGGCGCCGTGCGCTGGTTCGCCGACTGCCGCGGTGACACCTACTCGGTCTTCCCCTCCAACGGCGCCGTGTACACCGCCTCGCACGCGCACGACTGCGCCAACATCGGCAGCTTCCGCGAGGTCAGCCCGCAGGTCTTCCGGCACGCCAACGCCTTCAGCATCGCGCCGTACACGACCAACACCACGGCCAACAACTGGAACGGCGCCCGGCTCGCCGGTCAGCCGGGGCCGGCCCACCTCGCGTGGCACCCGACGTTCGACGCCGGCAGCTTCACCGGGCAGTACCAGGCCGGCTGGTCGGTGTCGGGCAACGCGGACTACGTCGTCTACGGCGGGGAGTTCCCCTACGTCAACGGCCGGGCGCAGCAGGGCCTGGTCCGCTTCGCCGTCCCCCGGATCGCCCCCAACAAGGTCGGTCCGGCGACGGCACCGGCAGCGCCGACGGCGACGCCCGTCGAGGGCGCGGTCCGGCTGACCTGGCCGTCGACCTGGGACGCCGACAACGAGTCCCTCACCTACCGGGTGTACCGGGACAGCACCGCCACGGCCTCGGTCTGCGAGGTCACGGCGCCGACCCGCCCGTGGCAGCTGCCGGCCCTCGGCTGCTCCGACACCGCGGCGACCGCCGGTGCGCACCGCTACCTCGTGACGGCGACCGACGCCTTCGGCAACCGGGTCGAGTCGGCCTGGACCACCGTCACGGTGCCGGCCGCCGGTGCCGGCGCGGGGACCCGCGTCTACGAGCAGATGGTCGCCGCCGACGGTGCCGTCGGGCACTGGGCGCTGGGTGAGGCGGGCACCACCGCGTTCGACCACTCCGGCGCCGCGGACATGACGATCGGCTCGGGCGTCACGCGCGGCGTGACCGGGGCCGTCGCCGGTGACCGCAACACCGCGATGCGCTCCTCCGGCACCTCCACCGGCGCGCTGTCCGCGACCGCCGCCGCCATCGCGGCGCCCCAGGTCTTCTCCCTGGAGGCGTGGTTCCAGACCACGACCACCCGCGGCGGCAAGATCGTGGGCTTCGGCAACGCGCGGTCGGGCCTGAGCACCGCCTACGACCGGCACGTCTACATGGACGCGCAGGGCCGGGTGTCCTTCGGGGTCTACAACGGCGCCACGCGCGTGCTGTCCAGCCCCACGGCGCTCAACGACGGCAGGTGGCACCACGTCGTCGGCACGCTGAGCGGTGCGGGGACGTCCTTCTACGTGGACGGCGTGCTCGTGGGCACGGACCGGTCCGTGGTCTCGGCCGAGGCGACCAGCGGCTACTGGCGGATCGGTGGCGACAAGAGCTGGCTGACCGGCCTGGACTGGTTCGCCGGCCAGATCGACGAGGTCGCCGTCTACCCGGCGGCGCTCTCCGCCGCGCGGGTCGCCGCCCACCACACGACGGCCACGACCGGGCGGGCGCCGAACACGGCGCCGACGGCGGCGTTCACCGCCGCGGTGGACGGCCTGGCGGTGTCGGTGGACGGCTCCTCGTCCACCGACGCGGAGGGTGCGCTGGCCGCGCACGCCTGGGACTTCGGGGACGGCGCGACCGGCACGGGGGCGACGGCGTCGCACACCTACGCGGCGGCCGGCACCTACCAGGTGACCCTCACGGTCACCGACGCCGCCGGCACCGCCGGCACGGTCACCCGCCCGGTGACGGTGACCGCGCCGCCCGCTCCGCCCACCACCGGGGCGGTGGCCGCCGACGCCTTCGGCCGCGAGGTCGCCGCCGGCTGGGGCCCCGCCGACCTCGGCGGTACCTGGGCGGTGACCGGCGCCTCGGCGAACGCCGCGGTGACCGGCGGCTCGGGCCGGCTCGGTGCGGCCGCGGGGGGGACGAGCGCGGCCACGCTGCCGGTCTCGGTCCGGGACGTCGACGTGCGGGGCACCGTCGTCGTCGAGCGGGCTCCCACCGGCGGGGGCAGCTACGTGTCCCTGGTCGGCCGCAGCGCGGGCAACGACCGGTACACCGCCCAGCTCCGGTTCAGCGCGACCGGTTCGGTCACCACCAGCCTGACCCGGGTGAGTGGCGGGGCGGAGACGGTGCTCGGCTCCTCCCGGATGCCCGGCACCTACGCGCCGGGCACCGCGCTGCAGGTCCGCTTCGCGGCGGAGGGCTCCGGCACCACCACCCTCCGGGCCAAGGTGTGGGCCGCCGGGACCGTCGAGCCGGCCGACTGGCAGGTCCAGGCGACCGACGCCACGGCGGTGCTGCAGCGGGCCGGTGCGGTGCGGCTGGACCTGTACCACTCCACCACCGCGACGTCGGCCCAGACCGTGCGTCTGGACGACCTGCTGGTCGCCGGGACCGGCGTGCCGGCCCCGCCGGCGGACACGGCGCCGACGGCGGCGTTCACCGCCGCGGTGGACGGCCTGGCGGTCGCGGTGGACGGCTCCTC
>NZ_JABGCW010000015.1:0-199544 GCF_041028265.1 Geodermatophilus amargosae | reverse complement strand
CGCGACGAGACCGACGACACCGAAGGCCACGCGTACGAGTCCGGCCGCGACACCCTCGCGGTCGGCGGTCTCCGCCCAACCCGCCCCGAGGCCGACGACGAGGACGACGTCGCCGGTCACCTGAGCGGCGCCCTCGGCTCCAAGAAGCGCACCGACGACGCCTGACCCGGCATCTGGCGGGCGGTGGGGCAACGGGACCCACCGCCCGTCACCCACGACGTCGACCAGCAGGGCAGGAGGAACCGTGTTCGAGGCACTGGGTCGCACCGTGTACCGACGGCGCCGCTGGGTCCTGGCGCTCTCGCTGGTGTTCGTCGCCCTCGCCGGCGTCTGGGGCACCGGCGTCTTCGGCCAGATGACCGGTGGCGGCTTCTTCGACCCCGACAGCGAGAGCGCGCGGGCCGGTGAGCTGGCCGAGCGCGAGCTGGGCCGCAGCGCGGCCGACGTCGTCGTCCTGTACTCGAGCGAGTCCACGACGGTCGACGACCCGGCCTACGCCGAGGCGGTCACCTCCACCCTCGACGCCCTGCCCGAGGACGACGTGCTGCGCACGGTGTCCTTCTTCGACACGGGCGCGGCCTTCCTGGTGAGCGAGGACCGGCGCAGCACGCACGCCGTCCTCAGCCTGCGCGGCGACGAGGACGAGCGCGAGGACGTCCTCGACGCCATCGAGGGCGACCTGGCCGCCCCGGGACTGACCACCCGACTCGGCGGTGAGGTGACCCTCAACCGGGACATGAACGTGCTGGTGAGCGAGGACATCGCCACGGCGGAGACCATCTCGCTCCCGATCCTGGCGGTCCTGCTCGTCGTCATCTTCGGCGGCCTGGCCGCGGCCGCGCTGCCCCTGGCGATCGGGGTGACCGCGATCCTCGCCTCGTTCGCCGCCCTGCGTGCGTTCGGGCTGGTCACCGACGTGTCGATCTTCGCGGTCAACGTGGTCACCGTGCTGGGTCTCGGACTGGCCATCGACTACGGGTTGTTCGTGGTGAGCCGGTTCCGCGAGGAGGTCCGCCGGCAGGCCACCATGGAGGACGCGCTCGCCCGGACCATGGCGACCGCCGGCCGCACGGTCGCCGTCTCCGGCATCACCGTGGCGGTCTCGCTCGCCGGTCTGCTGATCTTCCCGCAGGTGTTCCTGCGCTCGATGGGCTTCGGCGGGATGAGCGCCGTGTTCATCGCGATGCTGGCCGCGTTGACCCTGCTGCCGGCGCTGCTGGCCGTGCTCGGGCCCCGCGTCGACGCACTGTCGGTGCGCTGCCTCGTGCCCCGGCGGCGGCGCCCGGCGCACGCGGACGTCGAACGCAACGGGGCCTGGTACCGCATCGCGCACAGCGTCATGCGCCGTCCGGTCCTGTACACGCTGGTCGTCGGGGCGCTGCTCGTCGCGCTGGCCCTGCCGTTCACGCGGGCGGAGTTCGGCGGCATCGACGTGCGTGCCATGCCGGAGGGCGCGGAGAGCCGGGTGGTCGCCGAGACGATCGAGCAGGACTTCCCGCCGAGCCCGTCCGGCCCGGTCGAGGCGGTCCTGACCCTCCCCGGCGCTGCCGGTACACCGGAGGGCAGCGCGGTTCTGCAGTCCTACGTCGCCGCCGTCGAGGCCGTTCCCCGGGTGGAGAGCGCCACGGTCGCCGAGAGCGCCGGGAGCACGGCGCGGGTGGTGATCGCCGCTGACGTGAACGCGATGGGCAGCGAGGGCCGGGACCTGGTGGCCGCGGTCCGGGAGGTGCCCGCGCCGGACGGCGCCGAGGTCCTCGTCGGCGGCACCGCCGCCGTGTACGCCGACCTGCTCGACAGCCTCGGCTCGCTGCTCCCGTGGATGGCCCTGCTGGTGGCGGTGACGTCGTTCGTCCTGCTGTTCACGGCCTTCGGCTCCGTCGTGCTGCCGGTCAAGGCCGTGCTGATGAACGTCCTGTCGCTGGGCGCCTCCTTCGGCGCGCTGGTGTGGATCTTCCAGGACGGGAACCTCTCCGGGCTCCTGGGCTTCACCCCGACCGGGTTCGTCGAGGCCACCTCGCCGATCCTGGTGCTGGCCATCGTCTTCGGGCTGTCGATGGACTACGAGGTCTTCCTCATGTCCCGGATCCGGGAGCAGTACGACCTGACCGGCGACAACACCGCCGCGGTGGCCACCGGGCTACAGCGCACCGGCGGGATCATCACCAGCGCGGCGCTGCTGCTCGTCGTGGTGATCGGCGCCTTCTCCCTCTCCGGCGTCGTCCTGATCAAGATGATCGGGGTGGCGATGCTCATCGCCATCGTGGTCGACGCGACGGTCGTGCGGGCCCTCCTGGTGCCGGCCACCATGCGGCTCCTCGGCCGGGCGAACTGGTGGGCACCGGAGCCGCTGCGCCGGTTCTACACCCGCTACGGCGTCCGCGAATCCGACGGCGACCCGACGCCGGCGGGAGCGTGGGAGCGGCCGGTGCGGATCGAGGCAGAGGAGAGGTCGGAGGAACGGGCCGAAGACAGCCCGGCCGCGGTCCGGAGCTGACCCCCGCGACCGCACGTGGCGGCATCCCGCGGGCCTCCGCGCAGACTCGTGGCCATGGGTCTCCTGCGTGCCGTCTCCCCCGTCGACCTGCGCGACGCGCCGCTCACCTACGCCGAGGTCGGCGCCACCGGGTCCGCGGAGCTGCCGGCCGGTTACCTGCCGGGCGAGTGGACCGAGGTCGTCGGCACCGGCCGGGAGACGTTCGAGCGGGTGGCCGCCGCGATCTTCGAGTGGACGCCGCAGCGCAGCGTGGGCCTTCGGGTCCGGGCCACGGGGACGCCGGCTGAGGTCGGCACGGTCGTCGTGCTCACGGCGGGCCTGCCCCGGCTGGGCTACGACATCCCGTGCCGGGTCGTCTGGGCCTCGACCACCGGCGACGAGCGCGGCTACGCCTACGGCACCCTGCCCGGGCACCCGGAGAGCGGCGAGGAACGATTCACCGTGCGGCTCGCCGACAGCGGCGACGTCGTCGTGACCATCCGGGTGTTCTCCCGGCTGGCCACGCCCGCTGCCCGGGTGGTGCCGCCGGTGAGCCGGTTCGTGCAGGGACTGGCGACCCGCCGCTACCTCTCGTCGCTGAAGCGAGCGGCCCGAGGCTAGATGCCACGGCCCCGGCGAGGCCGGACTCCACCCGGTCGCAGGCAGAGCCGCCCCGTCGAGCGGCGCGTCATCGCGGGCTGCTGGCCACCACCCGCGGGCCACTGGTCCCCGACGCGAACCGCGCCTCGACTCCTTGCGCAGCCATCGGGCCTCCTGCAGTGTCCGGGACCCGCCGGAGCCGGCGGCCGGCAGGAGACGTCTCGCTCGGCGCCGGAGGCCGGCCCGGCCAACCGGCATCACGGTCCTGGGTCGGCGTCCCGGCACAGGCGGCGTGACCGTGTCGCACAGCCGACACCGCGCCCGTCGGGTGCCGGACAGCCCCCGGCGCCGAGCCGCCGGACAGTGAGCGCACCGAGGAGATCCCACCCGAGGAGGACCCGATGGAACCGCAGCAGCCCGTCACCCACCGCACGGACCCCGACGACGTCGAAGGTCACGGCCGCAAGCTCTACCGGGCCGACTCTGAACGCGACGAGACCCACGACGTCGAAGGCCACGGAGCGAAGCGCCCCACAGACGTGGAGCACGAGGTGTCCGACGACGTCGAAGGCCACGCCAGCAGAGTCAGGTTCGCCGACGTCGAACGCGACGAGACCGACGACGTCGAAGGCCACGGACGGCGGTTCTACCGAGCCGACGCTGAACGCGACGAGACCGACGACACCGAGGGCCACGCCAGCAAGTTCCGTTTCGCCCACGCCGAACGCGACGAGACCGACGACACCGAAGGCCACAAGTGGCGGATGGGTGCCGACGCCGAACGCGACGAGACCGGCGACGTCGAGGGCCACGGCGTGATCGGCGGTCTACGGCCGACGCACCCCAAGGCCGCGGACGAGGAAGACGACGTCGCCGGGCACCTCAGCGGCGCGCTCGGTTCCAAGAAGAAGACCGAGGACGCCGGCTGAGTCTTCCGAGGTGAGGGGCGACGGGGGACTCCCCCGCCGCCCCTCACCCCGTCCGCGCCGGCCCTGGCGCGTCCCGCGCCCGCAGCAGCAGCCGGTACAGCGAGAGCTGCCCCGACTCCGCCATGCCGATCAGGGTGTCGAGCTGTCGGCGGACCAGCACGATCGCCTCGTCGCGGACGACCTCCCGCAGCGCCGGGAGCTGTCGGTTGACGTTGTCCCGCCAGAACCGGTAGGTCGGCAGCAGGTCCGACGAGTGGTCGTGCACCTGCTCGACGGAGAACCATCGGTCGGAGCAGCGCACCATCTGCGGCAACGTGCTGAACCCGATCCACGGCAGCAGGTCGGTGAGCCGCTCGAACTCGTCGAGATGCGCCGGATCGTGCAGCAGCGCCTCCGGGACGCTCAACGTCTGCACGAACAACCCACCCCCCGGACGCAGGTGCCGGTGCGCCCACCCGAAGAAGCGGTCCAGCCGCAGGTCGAGCAGCCCCACCCGGCTCTCGTGCAGCGTGCCGAGGTGCACGTCCATCTCCACGGCCGCGATCGCGTCGAACGGCCGGCCGCCGAGGCTGCGGTCGGCGTCCTCCCAGCTGCTCAGCAGGACGTCCAGCCCTCGCGAGGTGCAGGCCTCGTGCTCCGCCCTGCTCACGGTGATGCCGAGCGCTTCCGCTCCCCGTTGGCCGGCTGCTGCCAGCAACTGACCACGCCCGCACCCCACGTCGAGGAATCGGCTGCCCGGCCCGACGTCGAGCGCGTCGAGCACGAGTCGGTCACGGGCGGTCCAGGCCTGCCGCGGGTCGGCCGCCCCGTCGAACCGGCCCGTGGAGTAGGTGGCGAACCCCTGGAAGACGAGGGCGTCGGCCTCCGGGGGGGATGCCCACGTACTCGGCCTGCTCGACCCGCTTGCGGCGGGCGTTCTCCAGGACGTCGAAGTCCGGGTCCAGTGAGTACTCGTAACCCTCGACGGTCGCCAGCGTCAGGAACAGCCGGCTGTAACGGTGCCGGAGCTGGAGCCCGTGTCGGCCGAGCACCTGCAGGAGGTCCATGAACGTCCGGGAGAAGGCCGGCCGGCCACCCGCCTCGGTCCAGTCGGCGCGCACGACGGCGCTGACGTCCTCGTAGGCGCCGGCCGGGATCGGCGCGCCGTCGACGGCACCGGCCACGATCGTCAGGTGGCGGAGCACGTATGCCGCGGCGAACTCGTCGAAGCCGTCGAGGACGGCGGAGTAGAAGGCCAGGAGGTGCTGCCGCTCCTCCTTGGACAGTTGGTGCACCAGGCCGAGGTCGACCAGGACGATGCGGCCTTCGGGGGTCCAGAAGAAGTTCCCCGGGTGGAGGTCGGCGTGGCACAGGCCGGAGAGGAACACCATCCGGTCGACCAGGTCGTCGATCCGCTTGGCCATGGTCGCGGGGTGGAGGGCGACGCGGGCGACGTCGTACGGGTCGACCTCCTCGACCAGTTCGGTGACCAGGACCTCGCGCGTGGTCAGTTCGCTGTACACCCTCGGGATGCGCACCGTGTCGTCGCCGCCGAACTCGCGGGCGAACCGACGGTAGTTGCGGGCCTCGTGGGTCAGGTCCGTCTGCGACAGCAGGAGTCCGCGCAGTTCACTCACCAGGCCACGGAGGTTCAGGACGCGCGCACGGCGGCTCATCCGCTCCGCCGCGGCGGCGAGGGCCGAGAGCAGCGCGAAGTCCGCACACAGGTCCTCTGTCACTCCTGTCCGCAGCACCTTCACCGCGACGGGCTCCCCACCGGGCAGTCGGGCCCGGTGCACCTGTGCGACGGTCCCCGCCGCGATGGGTTCCTCGGACACCTCGTGGAGGACGGCATCGACTCCGCCGGGGAAGGCCCGGTCGAGCACCTCCCGGACCGCCCCGGGCGGCTCCGGAGGCATCCGGTCCCGCAGCACCGCCAGGGCCGCCAGCCACGGGGGCGGCACAGCGTCCCCGCGGGTGCTGATCACCTGGCCGACCTTCGCCCACGCCGGCCCCAGGGCGACGAGCGCGTCCACGGATCGCGCCGGCAACTGCTCCCTGTCCCGGAGCGCCGTCCCGGCCAGCCGAGGGAGGCGTGCCGCCAGGCGCAGGGGTGGCCGCAGAGCGCGTCCTGCAGCCCGTCCTCGGGACCTCCACGTGGCAGGCGACGGCAGGTGGCCAGGCATGGGTCAGAACGCCGCGACCTGGTCGTCGGCCAGTTCGTCGACGAGCGCCCGGACGTATCCGATGGCGGCGGCGTTGCCCTTCCGGTCGTACAGGTCGACGGCCGCTCGGGCGGCGACCATCGCGGCGTCGATCTGCCTGTCCTCCCGGAGCAGCAGCGCCAACTCGTACTGGGCGTCGCCTTGGAAGCCGATGAGGTCCGTCCCAGCCAGCTGCGCGGCCGCCTCCTCCGCCAGCCGCACCGCCTCGGCCGGTCGTCCGGTACCCGCGAGGACCCGGGCCCGCACCACGCGCCACTGGAACTGGGCGATGACGTCCACCGGGTCCGCCGTCCGCTCGCTGACCTCGGCGAAACGCCCCGCCTCGTGGTGCAGGCCCTGCAGGCTGAGCGCGTGGGCCAGGCACGCCGCGCTGGAGGAGAGGTAGGACCGCTCCCCCATGGCCGCGAGCAGCTCGTAGCCCCCTCGCGCCAGGGACTCGGCAGCCAAGGGGTCCCCGGCGACGAGTTCCCGCAGGGCGAACTCCACCGTGGCCTGGGCGGCCGCCAGCCGCAGCCCGAGGTCCTCGAAGACGGCGAGACTCTCAGCCGCCAGTGCACGGGACCGGTCGAAGTCCCCGCGCAGGGCGTGCAGACCCGACAGCGTCCGGAGCAGGGAGGCGCGCGTGCTCCGGTCGTCACCCGCCTCGGCGAGCAGAGCGGTGCACCGGTCGACACCCACGTCGGTCGGCGTCGGCCCGATGAGCGTGTAGAACGCGAGTTGGCTCAGCGCGTGGCTGACCTGCCGCCTGTCACCGCTGCGCTGCGACAGTGCGAGCGCGCGACTCGTGTGCCCCTCGGCGGCAACGACGTGTCCCTGCAGCCAGTTCAGCTGGGCGAGCAGGGCCAGTCCGCGGACGAGGACGGCGGAGTCGCCGGCCGCCTCCAGCCCGGGCAGCACCGCCTCCACCTCTGCCGCCAGCCCGCCGAATCCGGCCTGCTCGGTCAGCATGCGCAACTCCAGGCGCGCGAGCGTCACGGTCGGCCCACCGGCCCCGACGCCGTCGAGCACCTCCCGCGCCTCGTGCAGGCGCCCGGCGTGCACCAGCACCTCGGCCAGATCGGCGGCGAGTGGAGCACGGTCCGGCTCCGGGGCGACCCGCAGGGCTCGCTGCAGCAGCCCCAGCGCCGCGGGCACGTCCGACAGGCCGAACGCCCGGCGCCCCGCGGCAGCCAGGTGTGCGGCCGCCCGCCGCGCCAGGGTGACGGACTGCTCGCCGCCCACCCCGAGCTCCGCCCGTTGACGGTGGGCCTGCTCGAGGTGGTGGCCGAGGATCTCCTCGAACGGCGCGACCTTGCCGGCGGCCGCCTCCTCCAGCCAGTTGGCGAGCCGCTCGTGCAGCTCGGCCCGCTCGCGGCGGGGCATCGCGTCGTAGGCGGCATCCCGGATGAGCAGGTGCCGGAAGCGGAAGGCGTCGTCGCCGAGGAAGCCGGAACGGTCGGGCCGGATGAGCTCCTTGCGGACCAGCGCCATCAGGCTCGGAGCGACGTCCGGCCGCAGCTCCGAGGGCGACAGCTCCGACACCGCCGTCCGGTAGAAGGTCTTGCCGACGACGCTGGCCCGCTCGATCACCGAGCGCTCCTGTTCCGCCAGACGGTCCAGCCGGGCGGCGAGCAGCGCGGAGATGGTCGGCGGGATGGGGGTGGCGGCCAGGTCCGCCGTCGTGGTCCAGCGGTCACCGTCACGGACGAGGACGCCGTCGTCGACGAGCATCGCCACGAGCTCCTCGACGAAGAGCGGGTTGCCCTCGGCGGCGGCGGCGATCCGCGCACGCACCACGTCGCCGTCAGCGACCCGGCCGAGCAGGTTGCCGACCATCGTGGCCGACTCGACCGCGCTCAACGGCTCGAGCAGGATCGACGTCGCGTTCATCTTGCCCCCCGCCCATCCAGGCCGGACGTCGAGGAGTTCGGGGCGGGCCAGGCACAGCAGGAGGATCGGCGCTTCGCGGCTCCAGTCGGCGACGTGCTCCGCCAGGTCGAGCAGTGTCGGCTCGGCCCAGTGCAGGTCGTCGATCACGACGACCAGGGGCCGGCGGCGGGCCAGGACCTCGAGCAGCCGGCGCACCGCCCAGGGCACCTCGTCCGCTCGACTGGCCACCTCGGCGGTCCCGGCGAGGGCGGCCACCCGCTGCGCCACCAGCTCGGCGTGCTCCTCCCCGCGCAGCAGCTCGACCAGCCGCGTCCGCAACTGCTCCGGGGATTCCGCGTCGCCCGCTCCGACGGCCTCCCGCACGATCTCGACGATCGGCCAGAACGTGATGCCCTCGCCGTAGTCCAGGCAGCGGCCACGCACGACGGTCGCCTCGGCTCGGACGTCGGACAGGAAGTCGTGCACCAGCCGTGACTTCCCCACCCCCGCAGGCCCGAGCACCGTGAAGAGGTGACAGCCGTCCTCGGCGACCGAGCGCTCGAAGGCCTGGTCGAGCAGTCGCCGCTCCCGGACCCGGCCGACCATCGGGGTGTCCACCCGCCTCGCCCGACCCATCACGAGCGGGGTGACCGATGCCAGACGATAGGCGTCGATCGGGTCGTCCTTGCCCTTGACGGTCAGGCCGCCGACGCGCTCGGCGACCACGGCGTCCCGGACGAGGTTCCACGTGACCGAACCGATGAGGATCTCCCCCGGCCCGGCCACCTGCTCCAGCCGTGCGGCGACGTTGACGGCGTCACCGGTGACGAGCGTCTGCCCGCGCGCCGGGTCGCCGGCGATCACGTTCCCGGTGTTCACGCCCATGCGCAGCGCGAGCTCGACCCCCCACTCCGCCCGCAGGTCCGCGTTCAGCCTCTCCAGGGCCTCACGCATCTCCGTGGCGGCCCGCACCGCTCGCAGGGCGTCGTCCTCGTGCAGCGTGGGGACGCCGAAGACCCCCATCACCGCGTCGCCGATGAACTTCTCGACCGTGCCGCCGTGCCGCTGCAGCGCCGCTCGCGCCACCTCGAAGTACCGGCTCATCACCTGCCGGAGCGACTCGGGGTCCAGCCGGGCGCCCAGCCGGGTCGAGTCGACGACGTCGCAGAAGAGCACCGTGACGGTCTTGCGGATCTCGCGCTGGGGAGCGGCCGGCTCGGCCACCGGTGTCCCGCACACACCGCAGAAGCGAAAGCGTGGCGGGACGTCCTCGCCGCACTCCCCGCAGGTCGGCATGGGTGCACCATAGGGCCACACCAGTGACGCAGAGCACACTCCATCCCGCCGGGGACCTGCCTACACCGGCCCCGGGCGGTCGGACGGAGCGGCTCAGCCCTGGCGGCGGGCGGCCACCGCGGCGGCGATCCGCTCCACCAGGTCGACGGGCACCGGCCGCCGGTAGACGAGGTGCACGGCGTCCTTCCCCGACCGCAGCGGCGCCACCTCGGCCTCCAGGTCCCCCTCTCCTGGGCCGTCGAACACCGGCACCGGGTACAGCGCCGCGTGCTTCTTCCACGCGGCGAAGTGCAGGCCATAGCGGGAGCCGAGCATGGCGGCGGGCATGCCGTAGCGGACGGTCTCGGTGGCGCCGGGCATGCCGCGCAGCACCGCCGCACGCACCTGCTCCAGCGCCTCCCGCGCTTCCTCGGGCAGCGCGGCCAGGTACTCCTCGACGGTGCCTGGGGCGCTCATGGCGGGGATGGTGCCGCACCCGATGAGTTCCCGTCCCGTCCCCGGTCGACAGGAGATGGGACTGGCGCAGGACCTCGAGCGGGTGGTGGGCGCGGCGGTGGCCGCGGACGCGGTGCCGGGCGCGGCCTGGGTCGTGGTCCGCGGCGGCGAGGTCGCGCGCGGCGCGGCCGGCACCCACACCCCCGGCGGGGACGACCCGGTCACCCCCGACACGGTCTTCCGCATCGCGTCGACGACCAAGCCGGTGGTAGCAGCCGCCGCGCTCACCCTCGTCGACGACGGCACGCTGGGCCTCGACGACCCCGTGGACCCGCACCTGCCCGAGCTGGCCGGCCGCGTGGTGCTGGCCGACCCCGCCGACGCGGCCGCCGGCGCCGTCCCGGCGCGGCGGCCGATCAGCGTGCGCGACGTCCTCACGTTCCGGCTCGGCCTGGGGATCGACTTCACCGCGCCGTGGCCGACCCCCACGGTCGCCGCGCTGGGCGAGGCCGGGCTGCCGGCCGGCCCGCCGCGGCCGCAGGCGGCTCCCCCGCCCGACGAGTGGCTGCGCCGGCTGGCCGCGGTCCCGCTGGCGTACCAGCCCGGCGAGCGCTGGCTCTACCACACCGGCGCGAGCGTGCTGGGCGTCCTCGTCGCCCGGGCCGCCGGCCGGCCGCTGTCCGAGGTGGTCGCCGAGCGGGTGCTCGCGCCGCTGGGGATGACCGGCACCGGCTTCGGCGTCCCCGACACCGCGCGCGACCGGCTCGGCCCGCACTGGACACCGCCGGACGACACCGACTCGCGGCAGGTGTACGACCCCGCCGACGGCCAGTGGGCACGCCCGCCGGCATTCCCCGACGGCGGCGACGGGCTGGTGTCCACCGTCGACGACCTCGCCACCTTCGCCCGGACGCTGCTGGCCCGTGGCGGACCGATCCTCCGCGAGGACACGGTGCACGCGATGCTCACCGAGCAGGCCGGCCCGGTCGACGACGAGGGTGGCGGTTGGGGACTGGGTATCGGCGTCCGGCGGGCCGACGAGCCCGGCGGCCGGCACGCCGGCTCCTTCGGCTGGGACGGCGGGCTGGGCAGCTCCTGGTGGACCGATCCGGTCACGGGCACGACGGCGGTGCTGTTGACCAACCAGATGTGGTCGTCGCCCGCTCCCCCGGCCGTGTTCGACGACGTCCGCGCGCTCGCCTTCGGTCCGCGGTGGA
Organism: Geodermatophilus amargosae; assembly: GCF_041028265.1. Lineage (GTDB taxonomy): Bacteria > Actinomycetota > Actinomycetes > Mycobacteriales > Geodermatophilaceae > Geodermatophilus > Geodermatophilus amargosae_A. Next base: position 188,542 of record NZ_JABGCW010000015.1, on the reverse strand, counting down.
CGTCGGCTCCGCCAGGACGCGACGGCGTGTCCAGGCGCGGGCCCGGACCTACGCTGCCACCGTGATCGCCTGCGCGGCCTGCGGAGAGGCGAACCCGGAGCGGGCTCGCTTCTGTCTCGGCTGCGGGACGGCGCTGGCACCAGGCCAGGCGGTACGGGAGGTGCGGAAGACCGTCACGGTCGTGTTCTGCGACCTGGTCGGGTCCACGGAGCTCGGGGAGCGGCTCGACCCGGAAGCGCTGCGCGGGGTGCTCGACCGTTACTTCGACGCCATCCGCTCGGAGGTGTCCCGCCACGGCGGCATCGTGGAGAAGTTCATCGGCGACGCGGTCATGGCCGTCTTCGGCATCCCGGTCCTGCACGAGGACGACGCGTTGCGGGCCGTGCGCGCTGCTGCGGCCATCCCCCTGGCGGTGCGACGGATCGACCCCGAGCTGCGGCGGCGCTGGGACGTCGAGCTCCACGTCCGGATCGGGGTCAGCACCGGCGAGGTCGTGGCCGCGCCCGCCGCCGGCGAGGGCGGACAGCGGCTCGCGACCGGAGACGCGGTCAATCTCGCTGCGCGCCTGCAGGCCCTGGCGGGCACGGACGAGGTCGTCCTGGCCGATGCCACGGAGCGGCTGGTCCGGGCTGCCGTGCGGATACGGGAGCTGGGCGCCGTGGCGGTGAAGGGCAAGGCTGAACCGGTCCGGGCGTGGCGGCTGGCGGGACTCCGCCCGGAGGCCCCCTCCTCCGATCTGGTCACCGCCTCCCCACTGCAGGGCCGCCGAGAGGAGCTCGACACCGTCGACAGCACCTGGGCGGACGTGCTCACGGCAGCGCGCCCTCGCCGCCTCCTCGTCCTCGGGCCCGCAGGCGTCGGCAAGTCCCGGCTGCTGCGGGAGTTCTTGGCCCGCAGCGGAGGAGGCGCCACGGTGCTGCGGGGCCGGTGCCTGTCCTACGGGGAAGGCATCACCTTCTGGCCGCTCCGGGAGATGCTGGCCGCGGCGGCGCGATGGGGGCAGGACGACACGGCCGAGCAAGCACTGTCCAAGCTCGCCGACCTGATGCCGGGACGACCGGACGCCGAGTCCGTCGCCGAGCGCATCGGGCAGCTGCTCGGTCTCGTCGAGTCGACGGCCGGCCTCCCCGAGTCCTTCTGGGCGGTCGCCCAGCTGCTCGGCGAGACGGCGCGATGGACGCCGGTCATCCTCGTCGTCGACGACCTGCACTGGGCCGAGCGCCCGCTGCTGGACCTCCTCGACCACCTGGCGGGTGCCGTGGCCGGACCGGTGCTCCTCCTGGGCGGGGCCCGACCGGAGGTGGACGACGCCCATCCCGACTGGGCCGGGCCGGCCTGGGCGAGGCTCTCGTTGGACCCGCTGGCTGCCGGCGACGCCGCCGGTCTGGTCGACCAGCTGCTCTCCCCCGGAACGCCCCCGACCGCGGTGCGGGAGCACGTCCTGGCCGTCGCCGAGGGCAACCCGCTCTTCGTCGAGCAGCTGGTCGGCATGCTGCAGGAGTCGGGGACCCTGCGCCGGGAGGACGGGGCCTGGGTCCTCGGCCGTGAGCTGGTCCCGGGAGAGCTGCCCGGCACCATCTCCAGCCTGCTCGCCGCCCGGCTCGACCGCCTGCCCCCCGCCGCGAGACGGGAGATCGAGGCCGGCGCCGTCGTCGGCCGGGTCTTCTGGCGCGCAGCGGTCGCCGAACTGGCCCGGGACGCCGTCGGACCCGAGGCCGGACGCCACCTGGTCGACCTGGTGCGACGGCAGCTGATCCTCCCGGAGCCCTCGGGCTCCATCGGGGACGAAGCCTACAAGTTCCACCACGTGCTCGTCCGGGACGCCGCGTACGCCGCCATGTCCAAGACCGACCGCGCCACGGCGCACCGGCGGTTCGCCGACTGGCTGGAGACGGTCGCCGGTGAGCGCGTCGCCGAGTACGACGAGATCCTGGGCTACCACCGCGAACAGGCCGTGCGCCTCCAGGAAGAGGTCGGCCTTCTCGACGACACCGACGGGGACCTGGCCCTCCGTGCCGGCCGGCACCTGGCGGCCGCGGGCTGGCGCGCCCAGGCGCGGGGCGACGTCAGCACGACCGTCAACCTCCTCTCCCGCGCCGAGCGCCTTCTGGTCGAGGACCCGCCGCGGCGTGCCCACGCGCTGCTGGAGCTGGGCCGGGCGCTGCAGTACGCCGGCGACCTCGGCCCCGCGAGGGACCGGATCCTCGCGGCCATGGACGAGGCCGTGGCGGTCGGCGACCGGCGGGGCGTCGTCCGGGCGCGGGTCCTGCTCGAGGAGAACGCCTCGTTCCTCGACCCCGCCTGGCAGATCAGCCGGGCGCAGCAGGTCCTGCAGGAGGCCGTCTCGGCGCTGACCGAGCTCGAGGACGACGTCGGCCTCGCCGAGACGTGGTTCCTGATCGGGAGGGAATCCTTCGACACGGGGCACGCCGCCGACGCCGAGGGAGCACTGGCGCGGGCGCGGTTCCACGGACGCCGTTCCGAGCGCCCGGAGACGGCCTCGCAGCCGACGAGCTGGCTGCTCATCGCGCTCCTGATCGGACCCACCCCGGTGGACGTCGTCGCCGCCCGGCTGGAGGCCATCGCCGAGGAGACGGGCGGGGACCTGGTGGTCAAGGCCGAGCTCCTGTCCATGTCCGGGCTGCTGGCGGCGATGAGACGGCAGTTCCACCGCGCCTGGACGCTGCTCAAGGACGGCGATCGGCTCTTCACGGACCTGGGGATGGTCACCGCCGTGGCAGCCGGCGGAGCGCAGGTGGCGTTCGAGATCGCCCGGCGACAGGGTGACATCGCCGCAGCGGAGCCCGCGCTGGTGGCCGGTGACCGGTTGCTGGACCGGATCGGTGACCACCGCATCCGGTCGACCCTGCTGGCGATGCTCGGCCACGTGCACGGGGCACGGGGCCGGTGGGACGAGGCCAGGCGGTGCGCCGAGCAGGCACGGGACACCACCCAGCCGAACGACCTGTTCTCCGAGGTCCTCTGGCGCACCGCGCTCGGCCGGGCCCGGGCCGCGGAGGGGAACCTGGAGGCGGCCGACGCCCTCGTCGTCGAGGCCGTGACCTTGGCCGAGGCCAGTGACTGGCTCTGCCTGCACGGGGACGCGCTCCTCGACCTCGCCGAGGTCCGGTGGGCCGCAGGTCGGCTCGACGTGGCCGCCACGGCCGCGCGTACGGCCCTCGGCCTGTACACGCGCAAGGGCGACCTGGCTCTCGGCGACCGCGCACGGACGCTGCTCAGGGCACTTCACGCTGAGCGGTCCGACTGACCGGGCCGTCACGGTCGCTCGGACTCGGCAGTGTCCGGCTCCGGCAGCTGGACGGAACCGTCCGCTGCGAGGGTGAACACGCTCGCCAGCGCCCGTAGACACCGGTGCGGGCACCTCAGCGGTGAGGCGCCGCCGTCCTCGGGAGAACGACCATGCGCGAGGGACTCACCACCGCCCCGACCCTGTCCGTCGCCGCGGCCATCGGCGTCGCCGTGGCGCCGTCGACCGCCGCGGCCGACAACGGCCACTCGTCGGACCGGCTCCAGGCGATCGGCCTGGCCGGGACTGCACTCTGGTCGGCTTCGACACCGGACGCGCCTGCCACGGACGCTCGCTCGGTGACGTGCGCGGCCTCGCCGCGGCCGACCAGGAACTCGTCGGCATCGACCACCGCGCCGTGGACGGCAAGCTCTACGGCGTCGGGCGCAGAGGCGGCGTCTACACGATCGACACCCGCTCGCTGCAGGCGGCGAAGGCCGTCCAGCTGACCATCGCTCTGCAGGGCCAGTTCTCCGGCGTCGACGTCAACCCGGCCGCCGACGCCCTGCGGATCGTCAGCGACACCGGCCAGGACCTGCGTCGGCCGTTCGCCGACGCCGGGGGCCACCGTCGCCGACACCCCGCTGAACCCGGCGCCGGGCACCGGCGTGACCGGCGCCGCCTACACCAACAACGACCGCGACGCCGCCACCGCGACCACGCTGTTCGACCTCGCGACGGCGGTCGACCACGTCGTCGACCCGGGACGCGGGCAGCCGGTTGCTCTGCGCCAGCGCGGTGAGGTGGGCGTGCGCGGTGCGCCCGGGATGGCGCGTCCGCGGGTCGACCAGGGCACCGACCCGCCGCATCGGGACGTCGAGGTCGCGGTACGGGACCCCGAGCACCGTCGCCGTCCCGGAGGTGGGCCGGGTCAGCCCCAGCACGCAGCGCATGGTCGTCGTCCTGCCCGAGCCGTTGGGGCCGAGGAAGCCGGTCACCCGGCCCGGGTGCACGGTGAAGGTGACGTCGTCGACGGCGACCCGGGTCCGGTAGTGCTTGGTCAGCCCGTCGACCTCGATCACGCCGACAGTGTCCCGACCGGGGCGCCGGTCGCCCCGGAGGCTCGGCGGATCGGTCGTCGCCGGCGGGCCCCGGGCCGGGGACTCAGATCCCCGGCTCGCTCGTCGGCCGGTCGCTGCGTCCGGCGGGGTCCTGCCGCCGGTCGTCGCCCACCGGCACCCCGACCGCGGGCCTCTCCCGCTCACGCTCGACGGTGTGTGGCGACTGCACGAGCCGCAGCACGGTGACGAGCAGGACCCCGCCGACGATGTTCCCGGCCGCCGCCAGCGCCGCGGTCTGCCCCCACTCCAGGTAGCCGAACGGCGCGGCGCCGGTGTGCAGCGCGGCGAACATCAGCAGCGAGTTGACGACGGCGTGGTTGAGCTGGGCGCCGGCGAGGAGGAACCCCCCGGTGACCGCGGGGACCAGGCGGATGCCCACCGAGTCGGTGGTGTGCTGCATCCAGGTCATCAGGGTGATGACGGCTCCACCCAGGACCGCCAGCGTGAACGCCTTCACACCCAGTCCGAGCTGCACGTAGTGGTGTCCGGCCTTGATGGCCGTCTCGGCGAACTGGGGGTACCCCGTCATGATCAGGTAGGTGAACAGCCAGCCGCCGACCAGGTTGGCGACCAGCGTGCCCACCCACAGCCGGACGAGCATCCGGAAGCGTGCCTGACGGGCGATGACCGTGGTGACGGGGACGAGGAAGTCCTCGGTGAACAGCTCGCTGCGCGCCAGGGTCAGGGCGATGAAGCCGATGCTGAAGGCCAGGCCGGCCAGGACGACGCTCTGCGTCTCGTGCTCGACGAACAGCAGGGCGAGGACACCGGTGCCGACGTCGATGCCCCCGAGCACCCCCGTGGCGAGCAGCGGCCACGTCTTCCGCGAGATGCGACGCCGTCCCTCGTCGATCGCCCGGGTCAGCGTCTCCTCGACGGGCTTCTCGGCGACCTCCGGGTCCTTCGCCGGGTCCGATCCCACCCCCGGGCGGCTCCAGTCGTCGCCCTCGCCGTCCTCTCCCCGTGGCATGCGCGCCGCTTACCCCCACCCCCGCGCGTCAACCGAACGGCGGGCGCACCGACTTGCGGCGACGCAGCCGCCCGGGAGGACGTGGAGGATGGGCCGGTGACTGCTCAACCGCCGGTGACCCTGCACCTGTGGAGGGTCCCCGGCCGCGCCGTCCCGCGGGCGGCGCTGCGGATGGCCACCCTGCGTCCTGCGCTCGGCCGGCTGCCCGGGCTGCGCTTCGCCAAGCTGCTGGGCACCGGCGACGGGCGGACCTTCACCGTCCGCGACGCCGACCCCCGCCGCTGGGGCCTGCTGGCCGTCTGGGACGACGACGCCGCCGCCGACGCGCTCGACGACTCCCCCGTCGCCGCGAGCTGGCGGGCGATCGCCGACGAGGAGTGGTCGGCCCGGCTGCGCCCGCTCGCGGCCCGCGGCCTGTGGTCGGGGCGCGAGCCCTTCGGCCGGCCGCGGCCGCAGCGCTGGGACGGGCCGGTGGCCGCGGTGACGCGGGCGCGGCTGGTGCTGCGGCGGGCGGCCCGGTTCTGGTCGGCGGTGCCGCCGGTCTCGGCCGACCTGCACCGGGCACCGGGACTGCGGATGGCGGTCGGCATCGGCGAGGCGCCGCTGGGCCTGCAGGGCACCTTCAGCGTCTGGGACTCCGCGGCGTCGCTCAACGCCTTCGCCTACGACCGGGCGCCGCACGCCGCCGTCGTCACGCGGACCGCCCAGGAGGGCTGGTACGCCGAGGAGCTGTTCGCCCGCCTCGCGGTGCTCTCCACCCGCGGCACGGTCGACGGCACCGACCCCGCCGCCGGCTGACTCACAGCCGCACGAAGAGGTGGACCTCCTCGCGGTCGTCGCCGGGGGCCACCCGGATGGCACCGGGCATCCGGCCGAACTCGCGGTAGCCCAGCCCCGCGTAGAACCCCTCGAGGCCGTAGCCGCCGCGCACCGTGAGGTGCAGCATCTCCAGCCCCAGGCCCCGCGCGGCCTCGTGCACCCCGGTCATCAGCGCCCGGCCCAGGCCCCGGCCCTGCTGCGCCGGGTGGACCTGCACGCGCAGCACGGTGGCCCAGTGCCGGCGCAGCGGGCTCACGGACAGGGACAGCACCGCCCAGCCGGCGAGCTCGCCGTCGGCCCGCAGCACCACCACCCGCTCGCGCCCCTGCGCGACCCGGGTCAGCAGGGCGTCGAGCGCGGGCACGACGTCGTCCTCGGTCACCGGCGGCACGAAGCCGACGGCGCCGCCGGCGTTGCTGACGTCGGTCCAGCAGGCCAGCAGCGCCGCGCGCAGCTCCGGGCCGACGTCCTCGACGGCGGTCACCTCGGTCGACGGCGGGGCGGGGTGCATGCCCTCGATCATCGTCGGCGACGCCGGTGCCCTCCCGGGCGGGCTGCCCGGGCAGCCGGCATCGGCCGCGGCTGCGCGACGGCGGACCCGCTCCGCCCCTCGACCCAGGCCCCGCTCCGGGCCAGGCTCGGAGCCGTGAGCGACGCACCCGGTCCCGTCCCGACCCCCCGCCCGGTGGACGACCAGCTGCGCGTCCCCTTCTGGATCGTCCTCGCCGGGGTGGGCGCGGGCGCGTTCTGTGCCCTCGCCGGCGTGGCCCTGGGCTCCTGGCTGCGCTCCCGCCGCTGAACCGCTCAGCCGGAGGTGCCGCTGGGGCCGAAGCGCTCGACCCGGATGTCCGGCGCGGGCACTCCCAGGCCGACCAGCAGCTGGCTGGCCGCCTCGGCGAACGACGTCGACCCGCAGACGAACGCGGTCTGACCGGGCTCCCACAGCGGGACCAGGTCCGCGGCGGTCAGCCGGCCCGGCGGGCGGATCCCCGAGCGCTCGCGCGTGGTGACGACCAGCGCGCCGGCCTCGCGCAGCTCGTCGGCGAAGGGCAGCTCGGCCGCCGTCCGGGTGGAGACGGCGACCCGCAGCAGGTCCTCGCGGCCCAGCTCGCGCGCCGTGCGCAGCATCGACACGAACGGCACGACGCCGGTACCGCCGCCCACCAGCAGCGCGGGCTCCTCGCCCTCCCAGACGAACCAGCCGCCGATCGGCCCGCGCACCTCGAGGCTGTCCCCGGGCTCGACGACGTCGGCCAGGTAGCCCGACACCTCGCCGTCGTCGAGCCGCTCGACCAGCAGCTCGACGAGCGGGTCGCCCGGGGAGGAGGCCAGCGAGTAGGACCGCTGGGCCCGGTAGCCGTCCTCGGCGGTGAGCCGGACGACGTAGTGCTGCCCGGCCAGGTGCCCGACCCGGTCGGGCACCTCCAGCCGCAGCCGGACCGTGCGCGCGGTGGGGCGGTCGACCTCGCGGACGGTGGCCGTGCGCCAGCCCCCGGCGGGTGCCCGCCGCCGGCGGGGGCCCATGCCGGCCCGCGCGCCGCCCGGCTCAGTCACCCTGGTAGCGCTGCTCGCGCCAGGGGTCGCCCCGGTCGTGGTAGCCGTTCTGCTCCCAGAACCCCTGCTGGTCGCGCTGCAGGAGGGTCAGCCGGGTGACCCACTTGGCGCTCTTCCAGAAGTAGAGGTGCGGCACGAGCAGCCGCACCGGGCCGCCGTGCTCGACCGGCAGCGGTTCGCCGTCGAACTCCCAGACGATCCACGCCTTCCCGCCCGTGACGTCCTCGAGCGGCAGGTTGGTGGTGTAGCCGGTCTTGGACGTCGCCATGACGAAGTGCGCGTCCGCCGTCGGCCGGGCGGCCTCGAGCAGGGTGTCCACGCTGACGCCGGCGAAGTGGGTGTCGAACTTCGACCACGTCGTCACGCAGTGGATGTCGCCGCGGTAGTCCGAGGCCGGCAGCCGGTGGACGTCGTCCCAGGTCCAGCTGGTCGGGTTCTCGACGCGGCCGTCGACGCTGATGCTCCAGGTCTCCGGCGCGATCCGCGGCGTGGGCTCGGCGGTCAGCACCGGCCAGTCGCGCCCGACGTCGTACTGACCGGGTGGGAGCCGGGGGTCGCGCTCGCGCCTGCTGCGGCCGAGGAAGCCCCGGGTCGGTCCTGCCACGTGTCCTCCTCGAGAAGGGGTGTGTCGGCAGACTCCCATGCCGCCGGCGACCACCAACGTCCTGACCTGCGCTGAGGGTTCCCTTACATGAGGTGAGTCACTGCGTGTTCACATGGCCGACACGGGGTTATGGAGCCTAACTTTGGTGGCGTGGTGACGGTGACGAACTCGGGCCAGCGCAGGACCCCGAAGGTCGCGAAGACCAGCTCGGTCGCGAAGAAGGCCGTGATGGCGGTCAGCGGGATCATCCTGGTCCTGTACCTGGTCGCGCACATGGTCGGGAACCTGAAGCTCTTCGCCGGCGCGGAGACGTTCAACGGCTACTCCGAGTGGATCCGCCGGATCGGCGAGCCCGCCGTCCCGGGCCAGACGGTGCTGTGGATCATCCGCGTCGTCCTGCTGGTGGCCGTGGTGGCGCACGCCTGGGCCGCGGTGTCGCTGTGGCGGCAGGCCAAGCGGGCCCGCCCCACCCAGTACGTGGCCCGCAAGGCGGTGGCCCAGAGCTACGCCTCGCGCACCATGCGCTGGGGCGGCGTCATCCTCGCGCTGTTCATCGTCTACCACATCCTCGACCTCACCCTCGGTGTGGCGAACCCCGAGGGGCCGGGCGGGACCCCCTACGACCGGGCCATCGCCGGCTTCTCCAACCCGATCGTCACGGCCGTCTACGTGGTCGCCCTGCTGGCCCTCGGGTTCCACCTGCGGCACGGCATCTGGAGCGCGACCCAGACCCTGGGGCAGAGCAACCGGACCCGTGAGCGCACGGTCAACGCCTTCGCCACGGTGTTCGCCGTGGTGCTCACGGCGGGCTTCCTGATCCCGCCGCTGAGCGTCCTCGTCGGCATCATCGAGTAGGAGCACTCGCCATGGCTCTCGAACTGTTCACCGTCGGCGAGCCCATCGCCGACACCAAGGCCCCGACCGACGTCCCGATCGGCGAGCGCTGGAGCGAGCGCCGCTTCCGGGCCAAGCTGGTCAACCCCGCCAACCGCCGCAAGCTGACGGTCATCGTGGTCGGCACCGGCCTGGCCGGCGGCGCGGCCGCCGCCACGCTGGGCGAGGCCGGCTACAAGGTCAAGTCGTTCTGGTACCAGGACAGCCCGCGCCGGGCGCACAGCGTCGCCGCGCAGGGTGGCATCAACGCCGCCAAGAACTACCGCAACGACGGCGACTCGGTGCACCGGCTGTTCTACGACACGGTCAAGGGCGGCGACTTCCGCGCCCGCGAGAGCAACGTGCACCGGCTGGCCGAGGTCAGCGCCGCGATCATCGACCAGTGCGTCGCCCAGGGCGTGCCCTTCGCCCGCGAGTACGGCGGCCTGCTCGACAACCGCTCCTTCGGTGGCACGCAGGTGTCGCGGACGTTCTACGCCCGCGGCCAGACGGGCCAGCAGTTGCTCTACGGCGCCTACCAGGCCCTCGAGCGGCAGATGTCGGTCGGCAGCGTCGAGCAGTACGCGCGCACCGAGATGCTCGACCTGATCGTCGTCGACGGGAAGGCCCGCGGGATCGTCGCGCGGAACCTGATCACCGGTGAGATCAGCACGCACTTCGCCGACGCGGTCGTGCTCGCCACCGGCGGCTACAGCAACGTCTTCTACCTGTCCACGAACGCCAAGGGCTCCAACGCCACGGCGATCTGGCGGGCGCACAAGCGGGGCGCGCTGTTCGCCAACCCCTGCTACACGCAGATCCACCCGACCTGCATCCCGGTGCACGGCGAGTACCAGTCGAAGCTCACGCTGATGAGCGAGTCGCTGCGCAACGACGGCCGGGTGTGGGTGCCCAAGGAGCGCGGCGACACCCGCGACCCCCGGCAGATCCCCGAGGCCGAGCGCGACTACTACCTCGAGCGGATCTACCCCTCGTTCGGCAACCTGGTCCCCCGCGACATCGCCTCGCGGCAGGCCAAGAACGTCTGCGACGAGGGCCGCGGCGTGGGCCCCAACGGCCTGGGCGTGTACCTGGACTTCGCCGAGGCCATCGAGCGGCTGGGCCGGCCGGCCATCGAGGCCAAGTACGGCAACCTCTTCGACATGTACGCCCAGATCACGGGTGAGGACCCCTACGAGGTCCCCATGCGGATCTACCCGGCGGTCCACTACACGATGGGCGGGCTGTGGGTCGACTACGACCTGCAGTCGACCATCCCCGGCCTGTTCGTGGTCGGGGAGGCCAACTTCTCCGACCACGGCGCCAACCGGCTCGGTGCCAGCGCCCTCATGCAGGGCCTGGCCGACGGCTACTTCGTCCTGCCGAACACCATCAACGACTACCTGGCCTCCGGTCCGTTCGACAAGGTCGACGACAGCAACCCGGCCGCGATCGAGGCGCTCGAGGGCGTCCGCGCACAGACCGAGCGGCTGCTGTCGATCAACGGCAACCGGACCACCGCGTCGTTCCACCGCGAGCTCGGACGGCTGATGTTCGACCTCTGCGGCATGGAGCGCTCGGAGGAGAGCCTGCGCAAGGCGCTCGACCGGATCCCCGAGATCCGGCAGGAGTTCTGGACCAACGTGCGGGTCCCCGGCGAGGCCGGGCGGTTCAACCAGAGCCTGGAGCACGCCGGCCGGGTCGCCGACTTCATCGAGCTCGCCGAGCTCATGTGCGTCGACGCCCTGCACCGCAACGAGAGCTGCGGTGGGCACTTCCGGGCGGAGAGCCAGACCCCCGACGGGGAGGCCCTGCGCGACGACGAGAACTACGCCTACGTCGCCGCGTGGGAGTGGACGCCCGAGGGCGCCCCGCCCGTCCTGCACAAGGAAGACCTCGAGTTCGAGTACGTCCACCTCGCACAGCGGAGCTACAAGTAGATGAACCTCAAGCTGCGTGTCTGGCGTCAGCGGAGCGCGGCAGAGAAGGGGCAGATGGTGACCTACGAGGTCGCCGACGTCTCCCCGGACATGTCGTTCCTCGAGATGCTCGACGTGCTCAACGAACAACTCATCCTCAACGGCGAGGACCCGGTCTCCTTCGACCACGACTGCCGTGAGGGCATCTGCGGGTCGTGCGGCGTGATGATCAACGGGCGCGCGCACGGCAACGGGCTCTTCGACGGCCACCCGCAGACGGCGACCTGCCAGCTGCACATGCGGTCGTTCAAGGACGGCGACACGATCGACGTCGAGCCGTGGCGGGCGACGGCGTTCCCCCTGATCAAGGACCTCGCCGTCGACCGGTCGGCCCTCGACCGGATCATCCAGTCGGGCGGCTACATCAGCGCCCCGACCGGGACCGCCCCCGAGGCGCACTCGATCCTGGTGGCCAAGAAGGACTCCGACGCCGCGTTCGACGCCGCCACCTGCATCGGCTGCGGCGCCTGCGTGGCGGCCTGCCCGAACGCGTCGTCGATGCTGTTCACGTCCTCGAAGGTCGTGCACCTGGGCCTCATGCCGCAGGGCCAGCCCGAGCGCGACGACCGCGTGATCAACATGATCCACCAGCAGGACCTCGAGGGCTTCGGCGGCTGCACCAACATCGGTGAGTGCTCCGTCAGCTGCCCGAAGGGCATCTCCATGGAGAACATCTCGCGGCTCAACCACGACCTCCTCGGCGCACTGCGCGCCGGTGCGCGGCCGAAGAGCTAGCACCCGCGCCGCCGACGGGCGGGGACCTCTGCGGAGGTCCCCGCCCGTCGTCGTCCCGGGAGGAGGCATAGGAAGCTCTCCGCACGTATTGGCGGCCAGGACGTGGGGAGAGCTTCCTGTGCCGCGTCGGTCGAGGCGCCCGGACGCGGTGGCGCGGTGTCGGTTCGACGTGCAAACTGACCGCGTGACCGCTCGTTACGACCTCGCCGGCCTGCCCGGCCGCCCGTGCACCATCGCCGCCGCCCTGGAACTGGTGGGCGAGCGCTGGTCGCTGCTGGTGGTGCGGGAGGTCTCGCTGGGCAACCACCGCTTCAGCGACATCGCCCGCGGCACCGGGGCGCCCCGCGACCGGCTGACCGCGCGGCTCAACGCGCTGGTCGCCGCCGGGGTGCTGGAGCGCCGGCAGTACAGCGACTCCCCGCCCCGCTCGGGTTACCACCTCACCCCGTCGGGCCGGGACCTGCTGCCGGTGCTGCAGGCGCTGCTGCAGTGGGGTGACCGCTGGGCCGCCGAGGAACCGCCGGTACGGCTCACGCACGCGCCGGAGGGCTCCGAGGAGCACACCGTCGACGCCGAGTGGGTGTGCCGGACCTGCGGCGCGCCGGTCAACTCCTCGCGGGTCGAGCGGGTGCTGACCCCCGTCGGCCGGGCGCTGTCCGGGCTGCCCGCGGAGGAGCGGCATGAGCACTGAGGCCGACCCCGCGACCGACGCCCCGGACGCCTGGGGGGAGCCGCGCTCGCGCACCGTCACCTGGTACGACCCGATGGTCACCGCGGCCGGTGGCCAGGTGCGGTCGGGGCTGGAGACGCTGGAGGCCATCCGCGACGGCGTGCTGCCGCCGGCCCCGATCGCGGCGCTGGTGCAGATGGACGTCGTCGCCGTGGAGGTGGGCCGGGTCGAGTTCGGGTGCACCGTCGACGAGTCGGTCTACAACCCGATCGGCGTCGTGCACGGCGGGCTGGTGTGCACGCTGCTCGACACCGTCGCGGGCTGCGCGGTGCACTCGACGCTGCCGCAGGGGGTCGGCTACACCTCGATCGAGCTCAAGGTGGCCTACCTGCGGGCGGTCACCCGGGACAGCGGGCGGCTGACCGCCGTGGGCACGGTGGTCAAGCCCGGCCGACGGGTGGCCTTCGCCGAGGGGCAGGTGCTCGACGCGGCCGGCCGGGTCGTGGCGACGGCGTCGAGCTCGCTGCTGGTGTTCCCGCTGCCGTCCTGAGCCCGACTCGCCCGACGGGGCGAGGTGCGCACTCGCTGCTAGCGGCGGCGGACCACGACGTCGTCGGTGCAGGTCGCCGTCGAGCGCAGCCGGCGGAAGCCGACGCCGGCGTCCTCGAGCCACTGCAGCGCCGACAGCTCCCCGGCGGTGCACGCCTCGGCCTCCTCGCCGGGCCCGGCGTCGACGCGCACCACGACGCGGTGGCTGAACGCCGTCAGCGTGGAGTCGTAGGTGGTGCTGCCCTCCTCGGTGAACGCGGAGGCGAACAGGTCGTGCTCGGCGGCGTGGGCGCGCAGCCAGGCGCGCCGGTCGTCGTCGAGACCGTCGAGGACGCCGCGCACGACGACGCGGTAGGTGCGGCTGGACACGGCGGGCGAGGTTAGCCGCGGCCGGCCGCCGCGGTCACCCGGATTCCCCACGGAACCGGTCGACGACGAGCTCCGGGACGACGTAGGGCTCCCCCGGCACCGCCTTCTCCGGGAAGTCGAAGACGGCGACCATCGACTGCATCGGGTAGTCGGGCGTGAGCGCCACCTCGCGCACCACCGCGCCGTCCACGGAGAACGCGGCGCCGTCGGGCCGCCAGTCGACGGCGTAGGTGTGCCAGTCGGCGACGTCGATCCCGGGGCACGGCGCGGCGAAGTCGTCGACCAGCCGCGGGTCGCGGAAGGGGTGCACCCCCATGCCCACGGCGGCCCCCTCGACCGGGTCGACGGCGTCGCCGAACACCTCCATGACGCACAGCTCGCCGCAGCGCTCCGGGGAGTCCTCGAACCCGACCAGCCACCAGGCGACCATCGACCGCGGCGTCACGGTCGCGCGGGCGCGCATCTCCAGCCGCCCGTAGCGCGGCGTCCAGCCCCGGTGCGCGGGCTGCTCCTCGCGGACGACGGCGCCGGGGCGCACCGGCTGCTGGCCGACCGTGCTGCCGACCGGCCCGGAGAAGACGCCGGACTGGATGCCGGAGACCCGCAGCGGCGGGTGGTCGTCGGGGCACCACAGCGGCGTCTCGTCGGGCAGGTACAGCCGCAGGCAGGAGTCACGGACCTCGTAGCGGGCCGCCGTCGCCGCGCGGGAGCTCCACTGCGGCAGGTAGTGCGGGACCCAGACCCCGCGGTCGAGGTCGGCGCCCGCGAAGTCGTCCGCGAAGTCGTCGGGGGACCCGGTCACCGCGACTGGAGGGCGTCGAGCGCGACGGCCATCGACGCGGCGACGCGGAAGTCCAGCCGGGCATCGGGGACGGAGACGTCGTAGCGGTCGCGGACCGACTTGCGCCGCTCGACGACGAGCACCGGCCGTCCCGTCGCGGTGTCGGTGAAGTCGAAGTGGAAGACGAACGGCACCCACACGTCGCCGAGCCACGGGATGAACTGCCAGATCCGGCGCAGCACGGCGATGACCGGGCGGCGCTCGCGGCCCACCGCGGTCAGCCCCGGCACCGACAGGTCCCAGGTGGAGCGCAGGAGGCTCGCGCCGAAGCGCTTGCCGAACGAGCCGAGGACCCGGCCCTGCTCGTCGTACACGTCGTGCTCGGCGTGCACGTCGAGCCGCTGGCGGGCGCGGAAGGAGAACACCGGCCGGGTGCGGTCCTCGTCGGCGGTGAAGACCACCTCCTCCTTGAGCTTCAAGCGCTTCTGCTGGGCCATCGCCAGCAGCTCCCCCGGGCTCCCGTCGGGCGCCACCGCGCGCACCTCGTAGCGGTTGACCATCACGGTGATCCGCTGGTGGACGGTGAAGCGCGGCACGACCATCGCGGCCGGCTGGTCGGCGTACGGCATGGTCACGGCAGCACCTCCGGATCGGGTCGGGCCTCCATCCTGGCCGTCCCGTCCAGAGACGCGCGGTGCGCGACCGGGTTGGTTCTCAGAGTCTTGGTCTCACCCAGCGGGTGCACAACCGCTGTGTCAGGCTCGATCGCGGTGGGGAGCAAGCCCCCCAGGTTCGCGGAGGTCGTTGTGGTGCAGGAGTCCCGTCGCGTCGGTGTCGCTGTGGTCGGACTCGGGGGTGCGGTCGCGACGACCGCGGTCGCGGGCCTGGAGCTCGTCCGGATCGGAGCGGCCGGCACCGACGGCCTGCCGCTCGCCGGTCTGCAGGTGGCCGGCGGCCCGGCCGAGGAGACGACGGGCCTGGTCGGCTACGACTCCCTCGTCGTCCGCGGCTGGGACCTCGACGGCTCCGACCTGCGCAAGGCCGCCGAGCAGCACGCCGTCCTCGACTCCCGCCAGCTCGAGCAGGCCGGCCCGGCGCTCTCGGCGCTGACCCCCTGGCCGGCGGCCGGCGACGCCGACTTCTGCCGCAACGTCACCGGCGGCAACGTGGTGCTCGCCGAGACCCGCCGCGCGCAGGTCGACGCCGTCCGCGCCGACCTGCGGCGCTTCCGCGAGGAGGAGTCCCTCGACGGCCTGGTGCTGGTGAACCTCGCCTCCACCGAGCGCTGGCCCGACCCGGCGGCGCCGGCCCTGCAGACGATCGAGGCCTTCGAGGCGGCCCTCGACGCCGACGACCGGGCGATCACGCCGGCGATGGTCTACGCCTACGCGGCGATCGCCGAGGGCGTCGGCTACGTCAACTTCACGCCGTCGCTGGCCGCCGACGTACCGGCGCTGGTGGCATTCGCCGAGCGGCGCGGCGTCCCGGTCGCCGGCAAGGACGGCAAGACCGGCCAGACGATGATGAAGACCGTGCTGGCGCCGGCGTTCCGGGCCCGCGCGCTCACCGTCGAGGGCTGGTACTCCACCAACATCCTGGGCAACCGCGACGGCCTGGCCCTCGACGACCCCGACTCGCTCAACAGCAAGCTGCAGACCAAGGGCAGCGTCCTCGACTCGATCCTCGGCTACCCGGTCGAGGACCACGTCGTCCGGATCGACTACTACCGCCCGCGCGGTGACCAGAAGGAGGCCTGGGACGCCATCGACCTGGTCGGCTTCCTCGGCCAGCGCATGCAGATCAAGGTCGACTTCCAGTGCCGCGACTCGATCCTCGCCGCACCGCTCGCCGTCGAGCTGGCCCGCCTCACCGACCTCGCTCAGCAGCGCGGCGAGGGCGGCGTCCAGCGCCAGCTGGGCTGGTTCTTCAAGGCGCCGATGACCGCTGACGGCAGCGTCCCCGAGCACGCGTTCCACCAGCAGGAGACGACGCTGCTCGACTGGCTGGCCGCCGGCGCCACCTCGCGGTGACCGGGTTCGCCCCCTCCCCCGTCGGGACGCTGCACCCCTTCGCCCAGCTGCGCCCGCTGCTCGCCGAGATCGGCGACGCCAAGCGGGTCCGCGTGGCCGGCGGGCCGAGGTCCCTGGCCGAGCAGGCCTTCGCCCGCACCTGGGCGCGGCTGGTCGCCGGTGAGGACGTCGCCGACGTGGCGTACTCCGAGACGGCCGCCGCGGTGGCCCGCGCGCGACTGGCCGGGATCGACGCCGGCGTGCTCACCACGGCCGGGCTCTCCGACGGCGAGTCGCTCGACGTGCTGCGCCGCGGCTTCGACGAGGTGGCCGGCCCGCTCGAGGCGGGGCTGCGCGAGCGGCTGCGCGCGGCACTGGGCCCGCTGCCCTCCCCCGCCGCCGCGCCGGCCCTGGCCGGGACGCTCAACGCCCAGCCACGCGCCGGTGCGACCGCGCCGGGCAAGCCCCGGATCGTCGTCGAGCCGCCGGAGAGCCACGGCGACCACTGCCTCACCGTCGCCGTCTACGGCGTGCTGGTGGCGCCGGTGGTCGGTGCCGACCCGGTGGCGCCGTTCCTCCTCGGTGTGGCCCACCACCTGCACAACGTCGTCCTGCCCGACGCCGGGTTCGCCGGTGAGGTGCTCCTCGGCGACGCCCTGGAGCGGGTGACGGCCACGCTGGAGGAGCGCGAGCTCGCCGCGCTGCCGGGCCCGCTGGCCGCCCGGGTGCGGGAGGTGCTGGCGCTGCGGCCGGGTGCCGACGTCCCCGAGGCGCGCGCGTTCCACGCTGCCGACGTCCTCGACCGCGTGCTGCAGGTGCACCACCACGCGCGGGCCGCGGCGTTCACCTCGGCGCAGGCGCTCGACGACCTCGACCTCGTGCACGCCGGGCCGGTCCAGGCCTACCACCTGGACGTCCTGGCGGCGGCCGGGCTGTGACCGGCGTCCTCCTCGACGCACCCGTCGTCGACGGGATCCCGTTCGCGCGGGCCGGCCGCGAGGACCTGCGGGCCGAGGTGGCCGGGCTGCTCGCCGCCGGCGAGACCGACCGCGCGCGCGTGCTGCTGCTGGCCGACGCCGACGACTGGTGGACCGAGCCGCCGCCCCCACCCGAGCAGCTGGCCCGCGTGCCGGCCGCGCGCACGCTGCGCGAGGCGATGGGCCTGCTCGGCATGGGCCGCGTGGCCGACTACTTCGCGCACCGCTGGTCGGACCCCACGCACCTGGCCGGCCTGGCGCTGCTCCAGCGGCACTGGCCGGGGAGCCGTCCGGTCGTCGACGTCGCCTGCGGGACCGGCGCGCACCTGCGCGAGCTGTCCCGGCGGGGCGTGCGCGACCTGCTCGGCGTCGACGTCGTGTGGGCCAAGCTGTGGCTGGCCCGGCGGTTCGTCTGCCCGGAGGCGCGCTACGTGTGCGCCGACCTCACCGCGGCCCCGCACCTCGCCGTCCGCCGGCCGGCCTACGTCATGTGCCACGACGCCTTCTACTTCCTGCGCGACAAGCCGGCCGCCGCCGCGGCGATGCGCGCGCTGGCCGGCGACGGTGGGACCGTCGTCGTCGGGCACGCGCACGTGGCCGACCCGCACGGCGAGCCGCTGACGCCGGAGGGCTACGCCGGGGTGCTCGGCACCGGCCTGCTCTACGACGACGCGGAGCTGACCCGCTCGCTGCTCGAGGGCCGCCCGCCGCGGCCGGCCGCCCCCGCCGACCTGCACGGCAGCGAGGCGATCGCCCTGGTGGCCGGCGACCCGCTCGCGCCCGCCCCGGTCGACCTCGGCGAGCCGCTGCCGCCGCTGACCCCCAACCCGCTCTACCGCGACGGCGTGCTGACCTGGCCGAGTGGGCGCTACGCCGCCGAGTACGGCCCCCGCTCGTCCCACCTGCCGGAGCGCTGGCCCGACCCGCTGCCCGCCGACGCCGCGCGCCGCCGGCTGCTCGTCGACCTCCCGGAGGAGTGGTGAACACGCCGGCCTCCCGTCGAGATCACGTGATCTCGCACCTCCCGGCACCTTCCAGCGTGCGAGATCACGTGATCTCGCCACAGGAGGGGACACGGTGAGCGGGACCGGCACGGTCGGCTGGGGCATCGCCGGGTGCGGCTGGGTGGCCCGCGACCACGCGCTGCCCGCGCTGCTCGCCGTCGACGGCGCCCGGGTGGTGGCGCTGCACGACCTGGACCCGGCGGCGCTGGAGCGCATGCCGGTCGAGGGTGCCGCCCGCACGACGGACCTGGCGCAGTTCCTCAGCACGCCCGGCCTGGACGCGGTCTACGTGGCGGTCCCCAACGCCGGGCACCGGCAGCTGGTCGAGGCGGCCGCCGCCGCGGGCAGGGCGGTGCTGTGCGAGAAGCCGCTGGCTGCCGACGCCGGCGACGCGCAGGCACTCGTCGACGCGTGCGAGCGGGCCGGGGTGCTGCTCGGCACCGCCTACGACCAGCGCTGGCACCCCGCCCACGTGCGGCTGCGCGACCTGGTGCCCGAGCTGGGCACGGTCACCGCCGTCCGCATCGTCTACTGCTGCTGGCTGCCCGGGGACTGGACGCCCGACGGCCGCCCGCACGACAACTGGCGGGTCGACCCCGCCCGCGCCGGCGGCGGCGCCGCCATCGACCTCGCCCCGCACGGCCTGGACCTCGCCGGCACGCTGCTCGGCGAGGACGTCACCTCGCTGTCGGCGCTGCTGCAGACCCGGGTGCACGACTACGGCGTCGACGACGGCGCGCTGCTCACCGGCAGCACCGACGGCGGGGTGCTGGTCAGCCTGCACGTCGCCTTCAACACCCCCGACGCGCTGCCCCGGCGCCGGCTCGAGGTGGTCGGCACCCGCGGCATGGCGGTGGCCGTCGACACGATGGGCCAGACGGCGGGAGGCTCGCTGACGCTGTACCGCCCCGACCCGGTGGACGTGCCGTTCGCCGACACCCCGCCGTTCGAGGCGCAGTTCGCCGCCTTCACCGACGCGGTCGCCGGCCGCACGCGGTGGCCGTACGACGCCGCCCGCGACCTCGACCTGCACCGCCTGCTCCTCACCGCTCTCTCCGGAGGAACCTCGTGACCCCGCCCGACGTCCCCTCGGCCATCGACCGCAGCACCGACCCGGCCGCCGACCCCGGCGCCCGGCACGGCACCAGCCAGGTCGACACCAACCCCTACCGCGGCCTGCTGCCCGACCTGCCCGCCTACGCCTGCACCAACTGCGGGCACTGGCAGCGCTGGCCGGCGCCCGGGCCGCAGGTCTGCCCGGTCTGCGCCGACGTCCGCAACGCGCTGCCCGAGCACGGCTTCGAGTTCGTCACCGACAAGCAGGCCGACGAGCTGGTCACCGGCTTCTGGCGGCCGGCCGCGGTCGACGGCGTCACCGAGTTCGGCACCGAGCCGCGCTTCGGCCTCGACAGCCGCGGCTGGGTGATCGAGAGCGACATCGGCCTGGTCGGCTTCGAGTGCGCGCCCTGGTACACCGCCGACATGCTCGCCGAGCTGCACCGGATGGCCGCCGAGAAGGGCGGTTTCCCCGTGCTGGCCTCCAGCCACGTGCACGGCTACGGCGCGCTGTGGCAGCTGCAGCAGGAGCTCGAGCCGCGGGTCGTCTGCGTCAACGTGCACGACCTGGTCTGGACCAAGGCCTTCCGCGTCACCTGGCCGGCCGACGACGTCCTGGAGCTCGCCCCCGGCCTGACGCTGCACCGCACCGGCGGGCACTTCGCCGGGCACTCGGTGCTGCACGACTCCCGCCGCGGGATCCTCTTCTGCGGCGACTCGCTCAAGGTCGACCTCTCCGGCGACGGCGAGCCGGTGGCGCTGAGCGCGCACAAGGCGTTCCACGCCCAGATCCCGCTGTCGCACGGCGAGCTGCGCGAGATGCTCGCCGTCGTCGCGGAGCTGGACTTCGGCACGGTCGCGACGCCGTTCGAGATGGTCCCCGGCGTCACCACCGACCACGTCGTCCACCTGGTGCAGCGGCTGCTGTCCGGGCCACCGGACGCCGCTCCCGTCGCGCTGGCCGACCTGTGACCGCCGTCGGGACGACGCCGTCGCAGCGGTACCGCGACTCGTTCCCCGTCCCGGTCGAGGACTTCGCCATCGAGGGCATCGACGTCCTCGAGGTGCCGCTGCACTCGGCCGTCCTGCCGCCCTCGGAGCTGCACCCGGGCGGCAGCGGGCTCGGTTACGGCGCCACCCGCGAGGAGGCCCGCACCGGCGCGATGGGCGAGATGGCCGAGATGGCGCTGTCGCTGCGGGCGCACACCGGCGTCGAGCGGGAGCGGGGGGCGTTCGCCGAGATGACCCGCCGGCACGGCCGCGACCGGGTCGCCGACCCCCGCGAGCTGTGCCTGGAGGCCGGCAGCCCGTACGACGACGACCGCCCGCTGCAGTGGCTGCCGATGACCCGGCTGCGCGACGGCGAGCGGGTTCTGGTGCCCGCCGAGCTGGTCGCGAGCGCGCCGGGCGACCTGCCCGGCGACCCCCCGCCCGGCGGGTGGCTCACCACGGTCGTCACCAACGGCCAGGGCGCGGCCTTCGACGCGGACCGCGCGGTCACCCACGCGCTGCTGGAGGTGCTGCAGCGCGACGGCAACGCGACGGCGTTCCGGGCGATGGACCGCGGCGTCGTCGTCGACCTCGCCGGGCTCACCGACCCCGACGCGCTCGCGCTGCTCGACCGCCTCGACGGCGCCGGCATCGACGTCGTGGTCAAGCTCGCGACCACCGACTTCGGCGTCGTCGACGTCTACGCCGTCGGGTGCTCGCGGGACGGCTCGGAGCCGGTGCCGGTGATGGCCACGGCGTGCGGCGAGGCGGCGCACCCCGACCGGGACACCGCCGTCCGCAAGGCGCTGCACGAGTTCGCCTCGGCCCGCGCGCGGAAGGCGTTCATGCACGGGCCCTTCGACGTCGTCCTGCCGGCGACCCCGCCGGGGTACCTGGAGCACTGGCGCGGCGGGCACCCGCCGGAGCGGCTGGTGGAGGAGGACCGCGCGCTGCAGGCGATGCTCGAGTGGACGCGGATGGGCACCGCCGCGCTGGTCGACCTGCTGCAGGACACCGTGCTGTCCCGCCGGTCCACCGTGGCGCTGGCCGACCTGCCCACCTGGCGCGGGGACGACCTGCACGCGCACGTCACCGGGGCGGTGCAGGCCGCCGGGCACGACGTGCTGGTGGAGCTGCAGCCCTCCGTCGGCGACGCGGTCGCGGCCAAGGTGCTGGTGACCGGGCTCGAGGTGGAGACGATGAGCTACGGCCGGATCGGCGAGCGCGGCGTGCGCCGGCTGATCGAGCGCTCCGACGACGCCCACCCTCCCCTGGCGGCCGTCGGCGCCGACCCCGGCGGGTGGGCGCGGGTGCACCTGACGCCCGGGGCCGAGGAGCGCCTGGGCGGGCCGGCGTGGTTCGACCGCGCCGGGGCCGAGCGGCGGGTGGGTGCGCTCTACGCGCTGTACCGGGAGCCGGGCCGGCACGTGGTCGCGGAGGTCCTCGGACAGTGAGCCTCCGGTACGCCTACAACACCAACGGGCTGACCTCGCACCGGCTGTCGGACGCGCTGACCTTCCTCGCCGACTGCGGCTACGCCGGGGTGGCGCTCACCCTCGACGTCGTCCACCTGGACCCGTTCGCCCCGGACGCTCATCGGCAGGCCGAGGCGGTGCGGCGGCGGTGCGACGAGCTGGGGCTGGACGTGGTGGTGGAGACCGGCGCGCGCTTCCTGCTCGACCCGCGGGCCAAGCACGAGCCGACGTTCGTCACCGCGTCGGCCGAGGGGCGGGCGCGGCGGCTGGCGTACCTGCGGCTGGCCTGCGACCTCGCGGAGGTCCTGGGCGCGGAGGCGGTCAGCTTCTGGGCCGGCGTGCCGAAGCCGGGCGTGGACCGCGACGCCGCCTGGGGCTGGTTCGCCGACGGCGTGCGCGCACTGGTCGACAGCCACGGCGGCCGCTCCTACGCCCTCGCCGTCGAGCCGGAGCCCGGGATGCTGGTCGAGGACTGCGACGACTGGGCGCGGCTGGCCGGGCAGGCGCCGGGGATCACGCTGGCGCTCGACACCGGGCACTGCGTCGTCGCCGGGGCGTACGCGCCGGAGGAGGCGGTGGCCCGCTTCGCGGGGCACCTGGGCACGGTCGCCGTCGAGGGGATGCGCCGCGGGGTGCACGACCACCTGCCGCTCGACGAGGGTGACGTCGACCTGCCCGCGGTGCTGCGGGCGCTGCGGGATGCCTCCTTCGACCGGCTGGTGACGCTGGAGCTCTCCCGCGACGGGCACCGCGCGCACGAGATGGTGCCCCGCTCGATCGAGACGCTCCGGAAGGCCGAGGCGGCGGCGTGAGGATCTGCTTCGTCAGCCGGCGCTACTGGCCGGCGGTGAGCGGGATGAGCGTCTACGCGGAGAACCTGCTGCGCGAACTGGTCGCGCTGGGGCACGAGGTGGTGCTGGTCAGCCAGTACCGCGACGACGAGGCCGGCACCCGCGTCTACGGCGGCGGCCCGCCCCCGGCCGACCGCGTGCCCGCCGGCGTGCAGGTGCACGCGCTGCCCAGCCGCGGGGAGACCGTCGCCCCCGCAGACTGGGAGGGCGACATCGGCGAGATCGTGCGCACGGTGCTGGACCTGCACGCCCAGCGCCCCTTCGACGTGCTGCACGCGCAGTACGGCTACCCACCGGGGCTGGCGGTGCTGGCCGCCTCGCGGGAGACCGGGGTGCCGGCGGTGGTGAGCATCCAGGGCGGCGACGGGCACTGGGTGGGCACCTGCTGCACCACCCACGCGCACGCGATGGGGACCGTCGTCGACGCCTCGTCCGCGGTGCTGATCGGCAGCGCCAGCTTCCGCGACGAGGTGGTGGGCAACCTCGGCTCGGACCCCGCGCGGTTCACGATCGTCCCGGGCGCCACCGACACCCGACGGTTCACGCCCGCCGAGCGGCCGCTGGGCTCGCTGCAGGACCCGCCGGTGCTGCTGTTCCACGGCCGCGTCGACCGCCGCAAGGGCGTGCTCGACCTGCTGGAGGCGCTGCCCGACGACGTGCGACTGGTGGTCTCGGGCATCGGCCCCGACCTCGACGAGGCCCGCGCGCGGGCCGACGCGCGGACGACGTTCCTCGGCTACGTCCCGCCCGACGAGGCGCCGGCGGTCTACCGCTCGGCCGACGTCTTCGTCAGCCCGACCTACAGCGAGGGGTTCAGCAACACACTGCTCGAGGCGATGGCCAGCGGGCTGCCCACGGTGAGCACCGACAGCGTCGGCGTCGTCGACTGCCTGCGCGACGGCGAGAACGGCCTGCTGCACACCCCGGGCGACCTCGCCGGCCTGCGGGCGGCACTGGACCGGCTGCTCTCCGACGCCGCCCTGCGCGCCCGGCTGGCGACGGCGGCGCTGGAGGAGGTGCGCCGGCTGTACTCGTGGCCGGTGCTGGCCCGCTCGATCGACGACGTCTACCGCTCGGTGGCCGGGACGACGCCGTCCGCCGGCTGGACCATGCCGCCGGAGGTCGACCTCGCCTGCCGGTTCCGCTCCGCCGCGCACCTGCTGTGAGGGTCGTGCGGTGAGGGTCGTGGCGGTCAGCCCGCACCTCGACGACGCCGCGTTCTCCGTGGGCGGCACGCTGGCCGCGCTCGCCGGCGCCGGGCACGAGGTCACCGTGGTCACCTGCTTCACCGCGAGCGTGCCCGACCCCGCGGGCTTCGCGCTCGCCTGCCAGCTCGACAAGGGCCTGCCGGCCGACGTCGACTACATGGCCCTGCGCCGCGCCGAGGACGCCGCGGCGATGGCCGTGCTCGGCACCGGGTCGCTGTACCTGGACCTGCCCGAGGCGCCGCATCGCGGGTACACCGGCGCGCCGGACCTCTTCGCCGGGGTGCACGAGGGCGACGACACGTGGCGCTCGGTGGGCGCCGCCCTCGCCGACGTCCCGGGCGACCTCTGGCTGGCGCCCCAGGCACTGGGCGGGCACGTCGACCACCTGCAGGTCCTGCGCGCGGTGGCCGCGCTCGGCCGGCCGGTGCTGTGGTGGCGCGACTCGCCGTACGTGCTCCGCGAGCCGGACGCCGCGCCGGGCCCGGACCTGCCCGGCGGGCTGACGCCGCTCGAGCTGCCGCAGGACCTCCCCCGGCGGGCCGACGCCTGCGCCTGCTACGCCACCCAGCTCGGCTTCCAGTTCGGCGGGCCGGAGCAGATGCGCGCGGCGCTGGCCGGCCTGCCCGAGGTGCTGCTGGCCGACACCCGGGCGCACGAGCTGGCCGCCGCGGTGGTGTCCCCGGCTCGCTAGTGCTCTGCCCACCACTGTGGGCAGAGCACGAGCGAGCGCAGGA
The DNA here is from genome assembly GCF_041028265.1 of Geodermatophilus amargosae. GTDB lineage: Bacteria > Actinomycetota > Actinomycetes > Mycobacteriales > Geodermatophilaceae > Geodermatophilus > Geodermatophilus amargosae_A. Next base: position 163,967 of record NZ_JABGCW010000015.1, on the reverse strand, counting down.
CCACCTCCCGGCTCCCGCCTTCGAGCTCTGCCCACGATCGGGGGCAGAGCTCGAAGGCGGGAGAGGTCAGAGCGGCTGCAGGGCCCGCCAGGCGGTCCAGGCGCTGGCGATCATCTCCCGCAGGTCGCGGGTGGCGCGGAAGCCGAGGTCCCGGGCGATCCGGTCGACGGCGGCGACCACGCGCGCCGGGTCCCCCGGGCGGCGGCCGGCCACCTCCGGCGTCGTGTCCGCGCCGGTGACCCCGGCGACGACCCGCAGCACCTCCCGCACGCTGCTGCCCTCGCCGCGGCCGACGTTGTACGTGCCCCCGGGGCGGCCGGCGGTCAGCGCGCGGACGGCGGCGACGTGGGCGTCGGCGACGTCGGAGACGTGCACGAAGTCGCGCACCGGGCTGCCGTCGGCGGTGGGGTGGTCGTCGCCGAACAGCACCGGCGGCCGTCCGGCGTCGAGGGCCTCGAACACCAGCGGCACGAGGTTGGCCGCACCGCGGTCGCCGAGCTCGGGCGCCGCGGCACCGGCCACGTTGAAGTAGCGCAGGCTGGTGGCGGCCAGGCCCCAGGCGGCGCAGTCGCGCAGCAGGTCCTCGCCGGCGGCCTTGGTCCGGCCGTAGGGCGACAGCGGGACGCGGGGCGTGTCCTCGTCCACCCGGTCGACGTCGGGCATGCCGTACACCGAGGCGCTCGAGGAGAACACGAACCGGGTGACGCCCTTGGCGCGGCAGCCCTCGAGCAGCGCGACCAGGCCCTCGACGTTCTCGGCCCAGTAGAGCAGCGGGTCGGCCACCGACTCGGCCACCTGCTTCTTCGCCGCCAGGTGCACGACGCCGGTGACGCCGTTCTCCCGCAGCACCCGCCGGACCATGCCGCGGTCGCGCACGGAGCCGACCTCCACCGGCACCTGCGGCAGACCGGCGAGCCGGCCGGCGTCGCCGGTGGACAGGTCGTCGAGGACGACGACGTCCTCCCCCGCCGCCACCATCGCGTGGACGACGTGCGCCCCGACGTACCCGGCGCCCCCGGTGACCAGCCAGCTCACCCGCCCAGCCTGCCGTGTCCGCCGCCGGGCCGCGCGTCAGGACAGGCGCTGACGGAGGTGGACGGCGACCTCCTGCCCGGCCCGGTCCTTGCCGATGGCCGAGCAGACGGCCTTCCGCAGCGGGAGCCAGTGCGGCCCCTCCCCCGACGGCATGCAGGTGGCGGCGAAGTCGTGGCCGTCGACGGTGCCGGTGACCTTCACGGCGCGGCGGGTGCCGAACAGCTCCGCCGAGCCGGGCACGGTCACGTAGGTGGCGAAGGCGCCGTCCTTCTCGATGGGTGCGGTGAACGAGGCGTCGATCTCCTGAGGGGTCACGGGGGGCAGACTGGGCGCACCCGCAGGACTCATCGGGCCGATGCCGCGAGATCGGAGCCGTCCATGACCGACCAGGCCCTCGTCGTCTACGTGAAGCCCGGCTGTCCCTTCGCCGCGAAGCTCCGCACGAAGCTGACGCTCGCCCGTGTCCCCCACCGGGCGGTGCGCTTCGCCGACGACCCCGAGGGCGCCGCCGCGGTCCGGGCGCACCACCCGCAGGGCTTCGAGGTCTCCCCCACCGTCGTCGTGGATGGGCGGTACCTGACCAACCCGAGCCTGCGCGAGGTCCGCGAGGCGATGGCCGCCCGCTGACGCCGGGAACCGTCCCCGGGCGGCCCTACGCTGCCGGCCACCTGGACCCCGGTGGGAGGAGCGGTCGTGATCCGGACGTACCCGCACGGCGTGACCTGCTGGATCGACACCGAGCAGCCCGACCCGGACGCCGCGGCGGCCTTCTACGCCGGCCTGTTCGGCTGGACCTTCACCGACGCCGTGCCGCCCGGCGTCCCGGGCTCGTACCTGGTCGCCACGCTCGACGGGCAGGACGTCGCCGCGGTCGGCCCGGGCGGGGACACCGGAGCCGGCACGGCGGTCTGGAACACCTACGTCGCCGTCGACGACGCCGACGCGACCGCCGCGCGGGTGCCGGGGCTCGGCGGCACGGTGACCTCGGACCCCGAGGACGCCGGCCCCGGCGGCCGGACGGCGGCGTGCACCGATCCGCAGGGTGCGCCGTTCCGGCTCTGGCAGGCCCGCCGCCGTCCCGGCGCGCAGCTCACCAACGTGCCCGGCGCCTGGAACTTCTCCGACCTGCACACCCCCGACCGGGCGGGCGCGATGGCCTTCTACGGCCCGCTGTTCGGCTGGCGCGACGCCGACATGGCCCAGGACGCCGGCGTGATGATCCAGGTGCCCGGCTACGGCGACCACCTGGCGGCCACCGTCGACCCCGGCATCCACGAGCGGCAGGCCTTCGCGCCGCCCGGGTTCGCCGACGTCATCGGCGGCCTGCTGGTCACCGCCGACGAGCCGGCGCACTGGCACGTCACCGTCACCGTCGCCGACCGGGACGGGGCCGCCGCCACCGCCGAGCGGCTCGGCGCCACCGTCCTGCGGTCGGCGGAGGACACCTGGACCCGGAACGCCCTGCTGCGCGACCCGCAGGGCGCGGAGTTCACCGTCAGCCAGTTCACCCCGCCCGACGTGGGTGGGTGAGCGGTCTGTCCGGCGAGCCGGCGGCCAGCCGGTCGGCCGCGGCGCCGTGCAGCCGCCCCGCGGGCTGGGGACGCCCGCAGACGGCGAGCAGCAGGTCCTGCGCGCGGCCCTCGACCACCTCGCCCTCGCCGTGGGACCAGTCGGCGTCGGTGGCCCGCAGCCGCACGCCGGTCAGGTCGACCCCGAAGAACCGGAGCTGCTTCGGCCGCAGTCCGGACAGGACCAGGGCGCACCGTTCCGGCGAGGCGTGCCGGTCGTCGACGCCGAGGGCGGCCGACACGTCGAGGCCGTGGATGACGTCGTGCGACAGCGCCCCGAGCGGGCCGCCGCCGGGCGGGGACCACTCGAAGTCCACGTTGTCCCGCAGCGACGCCAGCAGCTCGTCCGTGGACAGCTCGGCGGCGTCGCGGCGGGCGGCCCGGTCGGCGAAGCGGTCGAAGCTGCCCCGCGCCCGCAGCATCCCGCGCAGCACCCGCCCGGTCGGCCAGCGGAAGGGCATCGTGGTGTGGGCGAGCACCTCCTTCGCCCGCCAGCCCGAGCACAGGCTCGGCGCGTTCCACTGCTCGGCGGTCAGCGACCCGAACAGCGCCAGGTGCTCGCGGCGCTCCGCCGCCGTCGCCGCGCGGATCTCCTCGTCGGTCGTCACGCCGTCCCCTTCGTCCGTCGTCCCGTCGCACGGCAGACGGCGCCGGTGTCCCGGACTCATCGGTGCGGCGCCGGTGCTGCTCGCCGGGCCGTGGCGACGGCGCGAGGCGGTGCGCCGGGTCGCCGTCGCGCGGGGGACGCCCGCGCGCCACGCTGGCTCGGCCCCCTGGTCGGCGAGGTGCTGCTGACCTACCGCGAGGCCCCGGCCGACCGGCCGCGCGAGCTCGCCGCGTTCCTCCCGACCACGGCGGGCTGGGAGCGCGGCCAGGCCGCCGGCGTCCCGCCGCGGGTGGTCCGCCGGGTCCCGGTGCCCACCCGTGCACCGCGCCGAGACCCGCAGCGCGGGTACCGGCCGGCGGCAGCAGGTGCTCGGCGCCGTCGTCGACGTGCGGCCGACCCTGCCCCGCCCGGAGCGGGACACGCTGCGCCCTCCTGCACGACTGCGCGGTGCACGGCTGGCCCTCCCGGGTGCGCGACCGCGACCCCGCGACGTTCCGCGAGCACGTCCTCGGCCGGGTGGCCTGGGCCGGGTCGGTCGACCCGGTGCCCGGTGCCCGGCTGCTCGACCTCGCCGGGCGCATCGACTGGGACGCACCCGGGACGGCATGATCACGGGCGTCCCCCTGCTGACCTCCGAGAGGGGAACCGTGTCCCTCCCTCCCTCCCGGCCGTCCCGGAACCCGCTCGACGGCAGGGTCGCCGTCGTCACCGGCGCGAGCAGCGGCATCGGCGCCGCGACGGCGCGGGCGCTGGTGGCCGCCGGCTGCCGTGTCGCGCTGCTGGGCCGCCGCGGCGACCGCCTGCAGGCCGTCGCCGACGGCACCGCCGACCCCGGGCGCACGCTCGTCGTCGCCGCTGACGTCTCCGACGGGCTCGACCTCGCCGACGCCCTCGACGCGCTGCACGACCGGTTCGGCCCCGCCGACCTCGTGGTGGCCGGCGCCGGCGTCCTCACCGGCGCGCCGTTCGAGGACGGCGTGCCCGCGGAGTGGATCGAGATGATCGACGTCAACCTCGGCGGCATCCTGCGCACCGCGCAGACCTTCGCCCGCGACCTGCTGGCCACCGCCGAGACCGGGCGCGCCGCCGACCTGTTCCTCATCGGCGCGCTGGCCGGGCAGGTGCGCTTCCCCGGCTACGCCGTCTACTCGGCGGTGGAGGCGGCCGTCGCCCAGCTGGCCCGGGCGCTGCGCGCCGAGTACGGCCGGCGCGGCGTGCGGGTGCACGTCGTCGCGCCCGGCCTCACCGACACCGACCTCGGCTCGGAGATCAGCCACGACGGCACCGCCCGCGGCTGGGCCGAGCACCGCGACGCCGTCGTCCCGATGGACCCCGACGACGTCGCGCGGACGGTGCTGTTCGGTGCCGGCCTGCCGCCGGGGGTCAACCTCGCCGAGCTGCTCGTGCTGCCGACCCGCCAGGACCCCTACCTGCCCACGCGGCGCGGGACGGGGGTCCGGTGAGGGGCACCCCGCGCGCCGAGGAGGCGCGCCCCTCGGTGCTGGGCCGTCTGATCCGGCTGGCCGACTCCGACGCCGCCGCGGCCGGCGTGCTGCTGGCCGCCACGCTGGTCGCGCTGGTGTGGGCCAACGTGCCCGGCTCGACGTACGAGGCGACCTGGCACACGCCCCTCGCCGTCCGGCTGGGCGACGCCGCGCTCGAGATGGACCTGCGGCACTGGGTGAACGACGCGCTGATGGCGGTGTTCTTCTGCCTCATCAGCCTGGAGGTCAAGCGCGACCTGGTGCTCGGCGAGTTCCGCGACACCCGGCGCATCCGCATCCCGGTCGTGGCCGCGCTGGCCGGGCTGGCCGTGCCCGCGCTGGTGTTCCTCGCGGTGACCGGGATCAGCGACCAGCCCGGCGAGGCACGGGCGGCGTGGGGCGTGGTGATCTCCACCGACACCGCGTTCGTGCTCGGCCTGCTGGCGGTGGTGGGCCGGGCGGTGCCGGTGAACCTGCGCGCGTTCGTGCTGGCGCTGTCGGTGGTCGACGACGTCGGCGCGCTGGCCGTCATCGCCGTCGCCTACACCGACGAGCTCACGCTGCTGCCGCTGGCGGTCGCCGTCGTCGGGCTGCTCGCCGTCCTCGCGCTGCGCCGGATGCGGGTCTGGCGTGGCTGGGCCTACCTGCTGCTCGCGGTGCCCGTCTGGCTGGGCGTGCTGGCCTCCGGTGTGCACCCGACGGTGGCCGGCGTCGCCATCGGCCTGCTGCTGCCGGTGTACCCGCCCAGCGCCGACGAGGTGGACGCCGCCGAGGCCGCGGCGCGGGCGTACGGGCGCACGCCGACGTCGAGCGGGGCGCACCGGGCGGTGCTGAGCCTGACCCGGTCGGTGTCGGTGAACGAGCGCGGTCAGCGGCTGTTCCGGCCGTGGGTCAACCTGGCCGTCGTCCCGGTGTTCGCGCTGGCCAACGCCGGCGTCGTGCTCAGCGGGGAGACGCTGGCCGCGGCGGCGACGTCCGGGCTGACCTGGGCGATCGTGGCGGGGCTCGTCGCCGGCAAGGTCGTCGGCGTGACCACCGCGTCGCTGGCCGCCGTCCGGCTCGGCGTCGGCCGGCTGCCCTCGGGGCTGTTCCCGCGGCACGTGCTCGCCGCCGGGGTGCTCAGCGGGATCGGGTTCACGATCTCCCTGTTCATCATCGACCTGGCGCTCGAGGACCCCGTCCTGGCGGCCGAGGCGCGCATCGGCGTGCTCGCCGCCTCGGTGATCGCGGCGCTGCTGGCGCTGGCCGCGGTCGCCGTCGTCCGCGCCGTCGACCGCTCGCGGCTGCCCGGCCGGCAGCGGCTCTCCCGGCCGGTGCGCGCCGACCGGGACCACGTGCGCGGCCGGGTCGGCGCGCCGATGGAGCTGGTCGTGCACGCCTCGTTCGTGTTCACCAACGCCGGGCGCACCGCCGAGGTGGTCGACGAGCTGCGGCAGGTCCTGGGCGAGGACCTGGTCTTCGTCTACCGCCACCTGCTCACCGACGACCCGATGTCGGCGCGCGCCGCCGAGGCGGCCGAGGCGGCGGACACGCAGGCGCGGTTCTGGCCGATGCACGACGCGCTGGCCGCCCGCGCCGGCCGGCTCGACGACCGGGCGATCCGGCGCTGCGCCGTCGACGCCGGGCTCAACCTCGCCCGGGTCGACGACGCGCTGGCCTCCGGCGCGCACGCCGCGCGGGTCCGGGAGGACGACGACGACGCCCGCGCGATGGCCCTGGACGAGCCGCCCCGCTTCTTCGTGAACGGTCAGCTCTACGACGGCCCGCTCGACGTGGGCGCGATGCGCACGGCGCTGGAGCAGACGGCCGGACGGTCCCGGAGCAGGCCCCCGGCCGCCGCGGTCCCGGCCGACGCACCGGTCGACGCACCGGCCGAGGACGCGCTGCCGGTGCGGACACCGGCCACCCGCGAGCCGTTCGACGCGGAGCCGGTGGCGTGACCGGGCCGGACGGGACGAGGCCGGTCACGGGGCGGCGGGCCGTGGTGATCGGGCTGCCGCTGCTCGCCGACGCGGTGGTGGCCGAGCTGACCGCGGCCGGTGCGCTGGTCGAACAGGTCGGCTCGGCACGGGAGCTGGTCGGCGCCGCCGACGGCGTCCGCGCGCGGCTGGGCACCGTCGACCTGGTCGTGGCCGTGCTCGGCGGCGTCGGCGGCGGTCCGTTCGGGCTGTCGCCGGCAGAGCGGTGGGCGGAGATCATCGAGCAGGGCGCCGGGGACGCCGTGCTGGCCGCGCGGGCGTTCCTCGACGACCTGCTGACCGCGGCGGCCAACGACTCCGCGGCCGACCTCGTGCTGGTCGGATCGGCGGCGGCCTCGGAGCTGGTGCCGGCGTTCGCGGTGCACGCCGCCACGGCCGCCGGAGCCGCCCAGCTCGCCCGCACGCTGCGGCTGGAGCTGGGCGGCACGCTGGTACGGGTGCGGCACGTCGCCGTCGGCTGGGTCTCCCCGCGGGCCGCGGCCGACAGCGGGGACGCGCTGACCCCGGAGGACGTCGCGCGGACGGTGCTGTTCACCCTGACGCTGCCGCCCACCACGAACGTCGCCGAGGTCTCGCTGCTGACCACCCGGACCGGCTGAGCGGCAGCCCCCGCGATGAGTTCCGCCGTCGCCCCGGGTCTCCCCCTCGACGGTGACCGGAGGAGGCAGACGTGGCCGAGCGTCCCAGGAGGGCCCCGCGACGGGGAGGCGTCGTGAGCGCCGTGTCCCCGCCACGGGTGGCGGCCGCGGCCGGCGCGGCGTTCGCGGCGAGTTCGGCCTGGTACGCGGCCTTCGGGAGCCGGCTGGCGCGTCTCGACGACGCCTACGCCGGACCGTCCCCGTCGCCCACCGTGGTCGTCCCGGTGGAACTGCTGCGCAGCGGCGTGGTCGCCACCGCGGTGTCCGTCCTCGCCGACCGCCTCCCGGCCCGTGGCCCGCGCGAGGCGCTGGCGCTCGGTGCCGGGCTCTGGGCCGCCTTCCCGGCCGTGCTCCTGACCGGGTCCGTGGTTCACGAGAAGGTCCCCTGGCAGCAGGCGGCGATCCACGCGGGCGACTGGTTGGGGAAGCTGCTGCTGGTGAGCGCCGTCGTCACGGGGCGCCGCACGGCCTGAGCGGGTGCGCCGGCGCCGGGTCCCGGCAGCTCGGACGCGGCGCCGGCGCACACGCTCGTCCTCGACCTGCACACTTCCTCGGGTTCGCTGCCAACGCCCTGGGTAGGGCGCGGGGACGGCAGCGGCCGGGCCGACCGGGTCCGGCCCCGGAGGTGTGGGGAGACGACCATGGCACTGCCCGATCGGGACTCGGTACGGGACTGGGTGGGCAAGACGGTGGTCGACCGGCACGGTGCGGAGATCGGCACGATCACGCACCTGCTCGCGGACGAGGACACCGGCGCACCGGAGTGGCTCTACGCCGACATGGCGGGCACGTCCGTCGTGGTCCCGCTGTTCGACGCGACCGAGGCCGGCGACCAGGTGCAGGTGGTCGTCGACCGCGGCCTGGTCGACGGTGCGCCGCGCTACGGCGAGAGCCGCGAGCTGACCACCGACCAGGAGGCAGCGCTCTACCGGCACTACGGCATCGCGACCTCCACCGAGGACTCCGACAGCCTGCTGCCGGCGCCCGACGCCGAGGTGCCGGCGACGACGGCCGCGGCCACGACCGCGGCGTCCGAGGGGGTGTCCGCGCCCCCGCCGGTCAGCACGCCCGCGCCGGTGACCGAGGAGGTCGAGGAGCTCCCGCCCCCGCCGCCGGTGGCACAGCCCGGTGACCGCGACTTCGGCCGCGCCGAGGGGACCGGCGGCGGACGGCCGACCGCGGGGATCGCCGGCGCGGTCGCCGCGGTGCTGGCACTGGGCGGTGTGGTGTTCTCCGTGCTGCGCCGCCGGCAGCAGCAGCCGACGGTGCGGGTGTCCCGGGGGGCACGCCGGACGGGACGCAAGGCCGCGAAGATCAGCCGCAGGACGCGACGGGCGGGACGCAGCCAGGCCGTGAAGGCGTCCCGGGTCGCGCGCCTCACCGGCCGCCGGGCCGCGCGGCGGGCGCAGGCCGCCCCGGCGACCGGGCGCGCGCGGGTGGAGCACCTGGTGGCCGCGGCCGCCCCGGCGGTGGCCAACGTCGCCCAGTCGGTGCGCGAGGCGGCCCTCACCAGCGCGTCCGCGGCGGGGCCGACGGTGGCGAAGACCGCGCAGTCGGTGCGCCAGGCGGCACTCAGCGGCGCATCCGTGGCGGGCCCGGCCGTGGCCGACGTCGCCCAGCGGCTCGGCGAGGCCACCCGCTCGGGCGCGTCCGCGGCCGGGCCGCTGCTGGCGACCACCGGGCACGCGCTGCAGACCGGCGCGAACGCCGGCGCCGACCTCACCCGGCAGGTCGTGGAGGTCGGCAGCGAGCTGGCCGCCGCCGCGCTGTCCCGGGTGGCCGAGGCCGGTTCCGAGCTCGGCTCGACCGGCCTGCGCGCGGCGATGAAGGTCGGCGGCGCGATCGAGTCGGTGCCCGAGGAGGTCGCCGAGGCCGGCCACCGGATCAGGAAGACCGGCAAGCGGGCCGCCCGGCTCACCTCGCTGGGCCTCGGCGCCGGCGCGGGCTACGTCGTCGGTGCCCGCTACGGCGACTACGCGCAGATCCAGCAGGCCGCCGCGCGCCTCACCGGCCGGGGCTGACAGCGCCGCCCGCTCCCGGTGCGGCTCCGACCGCACCGGGAGCGGGGGGCCGTCCGCACTCGTTGTGCTGCCGATCACACAGCCCCTAGCCTCCGGGACGGTCCCGCTCGTCCCCCGAGGTCAGGTGCACACGATGAAGAAGCTCATCAACGACCCCGCCGACGTCGTCTCCGACGCGCTGCGCGGGATGGCCCTGGCGCACCCGGAGCTCCGGGTCGACCAGGAGAACCGGGTGGTGTTCCGCGCCGACGCGCCGGTCCGCGGCAAGGTCGGCATCGTCTCCGGCGGCGGCTCGGGGCACGAGCCCATGCACGGCGGCTTCGTCGGCCGCGGCATGCTCGACGCCGCCTGCGCCGGCGAGGTGTTCACCTCCCCCGTCCCCGACCAGATGCAGGCGGCGACCGCGGGCGTCGACGGGGGCGCCGGCGTCCTGCACATCGTGAAGAACTACACCGGCGACGTCATGAACTTCGAGATGGCCGCCGAGCTGGTCGCCGCCGAGAGCGGCACCGAGGTGGCCACCGTGGTCGTCGACGACGACGTCGCGGTCACCGACAGCCTCTACACCGCCGGCCGCCGGGGCGTGGGCACCACCGTCCTGCTGGAGAAGATCGTCGGCGCGGCCGCCGAGGAGGGCCGCCCGCTCGCCGAGGTCGCCGACCTGGCCAAGCGGGTCGACGACGCCGGCCGCAGCATGGGCATGGCGCTGACCTCGTGCACGGTGCCCGCCGCCGGGACACCGACCTTCGAGCTCGCCGACGACGAGATGGAGATCGGCATCGGCATCCACGGCGAGCCGGGCCGCCGGCGGGTGAAGCTGGCCCCGGCCCGCGAGGTGGCCGAGATGCTGCTCGAGCCGATCCTCTCCGACCGCACCTTCACCGACGGCGTCATCTGCTTCGTCAACGGCATGGGCGGCACCCCGCTGCTCGAGCTCTACGTCGTCCACGCCGAGGTGGCCGCGATCCTGGAGCGGTCGGGCATCAGGATCGCCCGGTCCCTGGTCGGGCCGTACATGACCAGTCTGGAGATGGCCGGCTGCTCGGTCACGCTCCTGCAGGCCGACGACGAGCTGCTGCGGCTGTGGGACGCGCCCGTCGTCACCCCGGGCCTGCGGTGGGGCGCGTGAGCGTGGCGGTCGGCGTGGACGACCTGACCGCGTGGCTGCGCCGGTTCGCCGAGGTGGTGCACGAGCGCCGCGACGAGCTGACCGCGCTCGACGCCGCCATCGGCGACGCCGACCACGGCTCGAACGTGGACCGCGGGATGGCCGCCGTCGTCGCCGTGCTGGACGACGCCCCGCCCGCCGATGCCGCGGGGCTGCTGAAGAAGACCGGCGCCACCCTGGTGAGCAAGGTGGGCGGCGCGAGCGGCCCGCTCTACGGCACCCTCTTCCTCCGGATGGCCGGTGCGGCGGGGAACGGCGACCTGGACGACGCCGCGGTGGCGCGGGCGCTGCGGGCGGGACTCGACGGTGTGGTCGCGCGCGGCAAGGCCGAGCCCGGCGACAAGACGATGGTCGACGCGCTCGGCCCGGCGTGCGACGCGCTCGACGCCGCCGTGGAGGCCGGCGACTCCCTGGCCGACGCACTCGACGCGGCGGCCGCGGCGGCGGCGGAGGGCCGCGACGCGACCGTGCCGCTGGTCGCCCGCAAGGGCCGGGCCAGCTACCTCGGCGAGCGCAGCGCGGGGCACATGGACCCGGGGGCGACGTCGGTGACGATGCTGGTCGAGGCGGCCGCCGCCACCCTGGGGCGGTCGTGACCGTCGGCATCGTCGTCGTCTCGCACAGCCGCGCGCTGGCCGACGCCGCAGTGGAGCTGGCCCGGCAGATGCTGCCCGGCCGGGAGCTGGCGGTCGCCGTCGCCGCGGGCACCGAGGACGGCGGGCTGGGTACCGACGCCGCCGCGGTGGCCGACGCCGTCGGGGAGGCCGATTCCGGCGAGGGTGTGGTCGTGCTCATGGACCTCGGCAGCGCGGTGCTGTCGGCCGAGACGGCCCTGGAGTTCCTCGACGACGACGTCCGGTCGCGGGTGACGCTGTCGGCGGCGCCGCTGGTGGAGGGGCTGGTCGGCGCGGTCGTGGTGGCCGCGTCGGGGGCGTCGCGGCAGTCGGTGGCTGCCGAGGCCGAGCGCGGGCTGGCGCCCAAGCAGGCGCACCTGTCGTCCTGAGCCGCGCGTGGCGGGTGTGACCGGAGGGACGTGGGTGCCGCTCCCGGGGGCCGGGTCCGCCGATGAGGAGGACATGCGCGCCAGCCACGTCGCCACTGCCACCGCCATCGCCGTCGCCGCCTTCACCGCCGGCCTGACCGCCGCGTCGGCGCTGCACCGCCGCGCCGGCCGGTCCGTCCCCACGGCCGCCGTCGGGACCGCTCCCGAGCAGGTCCCGACGGTCGTCGAGCAGGACGCCGTCGTCCTCGCCTTCCCCCGCCCGGTCCCGGCTCCCGAGCCGGCCGAGCGGCCCGCCGCCACGCCCACCCGTTGCGGCGACAGCGGTGGCGTGACGAAGGCCGGGGCGCCGTGCGGCGCCCGCGCCACCAGCGGCGGCCGCTGCCACCACCACCCGCTGGCCGCCTGAGACCGTCGTCCCCCCGCGGTAGACAGCGGGGGTGGGCGCGCGCCGGGGAGTCGAGGTGCTCGACCGGCGCGCGCTCAACCGCGCCACCCTCGCCCGGCAGCTGCTGCTGCGGCGCGACCCGCGCGACGCCCTCGCCGCGGTCGGGCACCTGGCCGGACTGCAGGCGCAGGAGCCGCAGGAGCCGCACGTCGGGCTGTGGTCGCGGCTGGCCTCCTTCCGTCCCGGCGAGCTCGACGGCCTGCTGGAGTCGCGCGGCGTCGTCCGCACCCAGCTCATGCGCCGGACGATGCACCTGGTCACCGCCGGGGACTGCCTGCGGCTGCGGCCGGTGCACCAGGCGATGCTGGTCGCCCGCGCCACCGGCACGCTCGGGCGGCGGCTGCCCGGGGTGGACCTCGCCGAGCTCGCCGCCGCGGCCGAGCCGCTGTTCGCCGCGGAACCGCGGACGCTGCCCGACGTCGGCCGCGCGCTGGCCGGCCGCTGGCCCGGGGTCGCCCCCCGCGACCTCGGCGACGTCCTGTCCAGCCTCGTGCCGCTGGTGCAGACGCCGCCGCGCGGGCTGTGGCGGCAGCAGGCACCGGCACGCCTCACCACGGTGCGCGCCTGGCTGGGCCGCGACGTCGCCGACGCACCGCACGACGACGTCCTCGACGACCTGGTGCTGCGCTACCTGCGCGCCCACGGGCCCGCCGCGAGCGCCGACCTGCGTGCCTGGTGCGGTCTCAGCGGCCTGCCCGCGGTGGTCGCCCGGCTCCGGCCGCGGCTGCGGACCTTCCGCGACGAGCGCGGCCGCGAACTGCTCGACGTCCCCGACGCCGGGCTCCCCGACCGTGACGAGCCCGCGCCGGTGCGCTTCCTGCCCGCCTTCGACAACGCCGTCCTCGGCTACGAGGACCGGACGCGGATCGTGGCCGACGAGCACCGGGGACTCAGCGTCACCGGCGCCCGGCTGGTGCTGGTCGACGGCTCCGTGGCCGCCACCTGGACCGGCCGCGACCTCCCCGACGGCGGGGTCGCGGTGACCGTGCAGCCCCTGAGGCCGCTCACCCCGGCCGAGCGCGGCGAGGTCGGGGCCGAGGCCGCCGACCTCGCCGCGTTCCTCGGGGACGGCGTCCCCGGGACGGTCGAGGGGGTCTGACCGGGCGGGTCAGCGCCGGCTGCCGCCGCCGATCATCGGGTCGTCGCCGTCCCCGCGGGTGCCGTCCTCGACGCCCTCGGTCGAGGAGTCCGCGGTGTAGCCCTCGGGGTCGGAGGCCTCGACCAGCACGTCGTCGCGCACGATCGCGTCCGGCGGGGGCTGCTCGACGACGGCGACCTCGGGCGACTGGACGACGCCCTCCGCGGTCTCGGTGCCGGGCCGCAGGCCGGTCGGCGTCTCCGTCTCCGTCTCCTGCCGCGTGCCGCCCGAGGAGCCCGACGTCGCTGCCGCGACACCGGCGACGGCCGCACCGGCCACCGCGGCGACCCCGGCCGCGACGGCCTTGCCGGACAGCCCGGCCTTGCCGCTGTCCCCCTGGGACCGGTAGGCGGTGTCCGCCGTCGGCGTCCCGACGTCGAGACCCTCGTTGATCGAGCCGCGCCAGGCCCCGGTGGCGTAGCCCTGGCTCTCGACCAGCGCCTTGAACCGCTCGAGGTCGGCCCGGACCTGCCGGTCGACGATCCCGAGCTTGTCGCCGACCTGCTCCACGACGCCCTCGGGCTCGTACTCCAGCTCGAGGTACACGATCGTCGAGTCGGCTCCGGCGGGCTCGAAGCGGACCGCGCCGGCGTTCGTCGCCCCGCTCGTCGCGGCCCAGGCGACCTTCCGGTCGGGCTCCTGCTCGAGGACGGCGGCCTCCCACTCCCGCCGGACGCCCGCGATCTCGGCGACCCAGTGCAGGCGCCGGTCGTCGAGCTGCCGGACCTCCTTCACGCCGCCCATGAAGTGCGGGAAGTCCTCGAACTGGGTCCACTGGTCGTAGGCCGTGCGGACCGGTACGTCGACCTGGATCGACTTCTCGACCTTGGTGGTCATCCATCCTCCTCCGTCGCAGGACACTGTCCGGGAGGATGTGACCGGCGCCACTGCGCGGCAAACGCGGAGGTCAGTTGCGCGCGTTCTGCACCAGCGGGCAGCTGAAGGGGTCCCGCTCCCCCAGCCCGACGCGGTTGAGGTACCGGACGACGATGCGGTAGGAGCCGACCAGGCTGGTCTGGGTGTAGCCCACGCCGACCTCCCGGCAGAACGCCCGCACCATCGGCTGCGCGCGCCGCAGGTTCGGCCGCGGCATGCTCGGGAACAGGTGGTGCTCGATCTGGTAGTTGAGCCCGCCCATCGCCAGGTCGGTCAGCCGGCCGCCGTCGATGTTGCGCGACACGAGCACCTGCCGGCGCAGGAAGTCCACGCGGGCGCCCTCCGGCACGATCGGCATCCCCTTGTGGTTGGGCGCGAACGAGCCACCGAGCAGGAGGCCGAAGACGCCCAGCTGGACGGCGAGGAACGCCGCCGCCTTGCCGGGCGGGAGGACCAGCAGCACGACGGCGACGTAGCCGGCGAGCCGGCCGACGACCAGCGCGAGCTCGACCCGCCGGAACTTGAGGTCCCGCCGCGAGACCAGCACCTGGAGGCTGGCGACGTGCAGGTTCAGGCCCTCCAGCAGGAGCAGGGGGAAGAACGCCCAGCCCTGCCGGGCGGCGAACCAGGCACCGAAGCCGGTCCGCGCCTGCGCGACGGCCGGGGTGAAGGCGACGACGCCGGCCCCGATGTCGGGGTCGCGGCCCTCCTGGTTCGGGGCGTTGTGGTGCTTGTTGTGCTTGTGCCCCCACCAGCCGGCGCTCAGCCCGGCGAAGGCCCCGGCCATCACCCGCGCCGCCCAGTCGTTCCACTGCGCGCCGGCGAAGACCTGGCGGTGGGCCGCGTCGTGGGCGAGGAACCCGAACTGCGTCATGACGACGGCGAGGGCGACGGCGACCAGCAGCTGCAGCCAGGAGTCGCCGAGCAGGCCGAAGGCGACCCACACGCCGGCGAAGGCGGCGGTCATGAGCAGCATCTGCGTCCAGTACCAGGCGTACCGGCGCCGGAGCAGGCCGGCGTCCTGCACCCGGCGGGACAGCTCGGAGTAGGTGCTCGTCTGGCGCGCCGTGCGGGGACGGCGGACCGCTCCGGTGCCGGTGGCACGGAGCGACGGGTCGATCGAGGTGGAGGTCACGCGGCGCCTTCGTCGGACGGGACGGGATACACCGCCGGGTCCGGGGCAGTGACACAACGGTAACCCCGCGGCGCTCCCCGCGCCCGGCAGTGACCGGTCGCTCCGTCAGCCGTGACCGAGCTCGTCCACCAGGTGCAGGATGCGCCGGATGGTCCCCTCGCGGGTGAGGAGGCGGACCTCCACCCCCTGGGCAGCCGCTGCCGAGCGCGCGGTGATCAGCACACCGGCCCCCGCGACGCAGCAGAAGGTCACCCGGGTCAGATCCACCACGACGACGGCCGGCCCCGGGCGCCAGGCCCCCGAGACGGCCGCTTCGAGGGCGTCGACGGTCGAGAGGTCGACTTCTCCGCGGACGACCAGCCGGACGACGCCGTCGTCGGCCCGGAAGCGCTGGGTGTCGAGGAGCGTCGGAGCATCGACGCCTTGCTGCTTGACCGGTGCGCTCATCACGGGTGTCCCGTCCGCTGCAGAGGGCCGGGTCCGGGGCAGTCCCGCAGATCGACTGCTGCGGGCTCTCGCTCTGGGCACCAGGATACGGAGATCGTGGGTCGCAGCGGAGCGCTCCGGCACGGCGTCCACTGGCCGCCACCGTGACGGCACGCATCGTCACCGAGGGGACGGTTCCTCGACCCGGATCACCTCTCCAGGCGCAGCCGTCCGTGCACGACGGCGGAGGCGACCTCGGCCAGGGGGGTGCCGCTGCGTCGGGCGTGGTCGCGCAGGGCCCGGAAGGCCTGCCCGACCTCCAGCCCGCCGCGCTCGGCGAGGACGCCCTTGGCCTGCTCGATGAGCACCCGGCTGTTGAGTGCCCCCTGGAGCTGCTCGGCGAGCCGGTCGCGGGCGCGCACGCTGCGCTCCTGCAGCAGGCTGATGGTGCCGATGTCGGCGAGCGCCCGCGCGAGTTTCATGTCCGGGTCGCCGAGCGCGCCCGGCGCCACGCGGAAGACGTTGAGCGCGCCGATGACCTCGTCCCGCAGCCGCATGGGCACCGCCTGCGCGGAGGCGAAGCCGGCCTCCTCCAGCCGCGTGGTGAACGCCGGCCACGAGGCCCGCATCGCCGCCGGGTCGGGCCGGGTCACCGCCTGCCCCGTGCGGAAGGCCTCGAGGCAGGGGCCCTCCTCGTTCTGCAGCTCGAACAGCTCCACGAGGTGGGCCTCGTGGCTGGAGGCGGCCATGACCTCCAGCCCACCGCGCTGGTCGGCCAGCATGATCCCGCCGGCGTCGGCGTCCAGGAGCTCGACGGCACGGTCGACGAGGACGTGCAGGAAGTCCAGGACGTCGAACTCCGCGACGAGCGTGTCGGCCAGCTGCACGAACGCGTCGGCGATGAGTTCCTCTCGGGTGATCACGCGGGCTCCCCTCCAGGTCCGGGACCCGGGTCACGGACCTCCGTATCCCCGGCCGTGCCGCTACCACTGTCGTGGAAGCGCAGTCGTCGTGCCACCACGTCACCGGCCACGTCGCCGATGCTCCGGTCGTGCGCCCAGGCGTGGGCCCGCAGCGCACGCAGTGCGTCGGTGACCTCGACGCCGAGCTGCACGGAGACCATCCCGGCCGCCTGGTGCACCACCGCGCGCCGGTCGGCGAGGTCGGCCAGCCCCGTGCCGCCCGTCTCGTCGTCGCGGCCCTGCAGGTGCAGCAGCACCGCGACCGCCGCGTCGGCGTGGGCCACCGCCTCGCTCAGGTGCGTCCCGTGCAGCGGCCCCGTCTCGGACCGGTACAGGTCGAGGACGCCGAGCGCGACGGCACCCACCTGCAGCGGGAAGGTGAACGCGGCGGACACACCGGCCCGCTCCGCCTCCCGGGCGAACGCCGGCCAGCGGGCTCCGCCGTCGTCGGCGAGGTCGGAGCACAGCACCGGGCGGCCGGACAGGGACGCCTCCGTGCACGGGCCCTCGCCGAGGGAGAACTGCAGGTCCTCGAGCTCCCGGCCGACGCCGGGCGTCGCCGCGACGATGCCGCTGACCCCGGTGCGGTCCACCAGGGCCAGGCCCACGCCGGTCACCCCGGTCGAGCGCCGGCAGGTCTCCACCAGGTGGTCCGGCCAGGACGCGGACGGGCCGGCGGCCGCGAGCGCGGCGAGGATGTCGGCCACCCGCGCTCCGGCCACGTCGCACGTCCGTCCACTCGGTGCCACGGCGAGCCGGCCCGCCGGCGGACCGCCGGGCACCGCTGCTCGTGTCCGGGTCGGGCTCCGCGCCGGCCCCTGGTGCGCACCACTCTCCCAGGCCCGGCAACGGCCGGGCCGATCGGCGTCCGCCTGGCCCGCTCCTCGCCGGGATGGTAGGCATCCCTCGTCGCCCCGGACCCGGTGACGCTCCTCGTCCGCGCCTGCGCGCGGTGGGGTCCCCGGGGTCCGGTCGGGCGCCGCATCCCCGGGACGAGCAGCCGGAACGCCGTCCCTGCCCCCGGCGGCGTCCCGGTGTCCCCCGGGGCCGCTGCCCTGAGCCGGCACGCCCGTCCGGGGACTTCCGCCGTCGTACCCGGGACGCCATCGTGTGCGCGTGACGACGGGACTGCAGCTGACGACGATCCTCGAGCCGCGCGGGCCCGCCGCGGCGATCGTGCTCACCGACGAGCAGGTGGCCGAGCTCGGCGGCGGGGCGAAGGCGTTCCCGGTGCGGGTCACCATCGGGCCGGTGACCGTCGAGGGGCGGCTGGCCCGGATGGGTGGCGAGAACCTGGTCGGGCTGAGCAGGGAGCGCCGGACCGCCCTCGGCGTCGAGACCGGCGACACCGTGGAGGTGCTCGTCGCCTTCGACGGCGGCGAGCGCACCGTGGAGGTGCCGCCGGACCTGGCCGAGGCGCTGGCCGCGGCCGGCCTGCGCGACGCCTTCGACCGCCTCCCGCCCGGTCGCCGCAAGGAGCACGCGCGGTCGGTGACCGACGCGAAGAAGGCGGACACCCGCGCCCGCCGGGTGTCCGCCGTCGTCACTGCGCTGTCGGGCTGAGCCCGACCCCGCCGGCCGGGCCGGCGGGGTCGGGAACGCTCACGCGCGGCGCGCGGTGAGCAGCAGGTACTCCCAGTCGAGGACCGTCGTCCCGGTGCCGCGGTCGTAGCGCGCGGCCAGCGCGGCCAGGTCGCGGTCCAGCGCCGCCACCCGCTCCGGGTCGTCGCCGACGTTGCGGTAGGTGGCGATCGTCGGCCCGTAGACGGTCTTCCAGTGGTCGCGCCAGGCCTCGGGCGACGCCCAGCCGCCGGTGGTCACGACCTGCCGGCGCGCGACGACGTCGGTGACGCGGTCGCCGAACAGCTCGCGCACGTGCTGCTCGTCGCCCCACAGCGGCGGGGGCTGCGCGCCGGGCGGCGGCGGGGGCGCGTAGGGCTTCATCGTCCGGAACATCTCGCCGACGAAGCCCTCCGGCGTCCAGCTGATCAGCCCGATCCGCCCGCCGGGACGGCACACCCGCGCCAGCTCGTCGGCCGCCTGCTGGTGGTGCGGCGCGAACATCACGCCGACGCAGGACAGCACGACGTCGAAGGTCGCGTCCGGGTACGGCAGCGCCTCGGCGTCGCCCTCCTCCCACGTGAGCTGCACGCCCTGGGCGGCGGCGGACTCGCGGCCGGCCGGGAACAGTTCCGGGGTGAGGTCGGAGGCCACCACCTCCGCGCCGGTCAGCGCGGCGGGCACGGCGGCGTTGCCGGTCCCGGCCGCGACGTCGAGCACCCGCTCGCCGCGGCGCACCCCGGTGGCGGCGACCAGGACCCGGCCGAGCTCCGGGATGAGGTCGCGGGCCACGGACGGGTAGTCGCCCAGCCCCCACATCGCCCGGTGCTTGGCCTTGAGGGCGCGGTCGGCGGCGATCGCGTCCATGGTGTCCGTCATCTGTCTGCTCCTGTCCGTCGTGCGGGGTCCTCCCCGCGATGCGACGACGGTGGCCCGGCCGCGTTGCAGACCGGCTGCACCGCGGCTGCACCCGTCATGCACGCACGGGCGACGACGCGACCCGGCCCAGCGCGGCGCGGGCGTGCGCGACCGCGCCGGCCTCGGCCGCCCGGGGGTCGCCGCGGGGCGCGTCGCGGTCGGGCGGGCCGAGCGGTGAGGGCTTGCCCGCCGCCACCAGGCACGCGTGCAGGGCCTCCGCGTCCCCGGGGACCCCCACCCGCTGCAGCAGCCGGACGACGTAGCGCAGGTTGAGCCACTGCTGCGTGGAGTCGCCCACCCGCTCCCAGTGGTCGAGGACGGTGACCAGCGCGCGGGCCGCCTCCGCCGGGTCGCCGTGCACGGCGCGCGTCGCGGCCGCCTCCATCAGCGCGATCCCGTACCACCAGAAGTTGCGCACGGACGCGGCCAGCTCGCCGGCCTCGTCGAACAGCGCCAGCGCCCGTGCGGGGTCGGACTTCTTGAGCACCAGCCCGAGCGCGTAGCGGGCCATCGACCGCGCCGTCGGGTTGGCCGTCACCTCGGCCACCTCGAGGCTCTCCCGCGCGGCGGCCAGCCCGAGCTCCGGCCGGCGGCGCACCGCCTGGCAGACCGCGACGTAGTACAGCGTCCAGACCAGCCGGATCCGGTCGCCGTCGGCCCGGGCGCGCTCCGCCTCGGCCGTGTAGTGCCGCAGCGCGGCGTGCACGTCGCCCTCGTAGAGCGCCACGTCGGCGAGGACGTCGCCGGGGTGGGCGATGCGGGCGGTGCCGGGCGGCGGCGGGCGGTCGGGGGCGAGGAGCGCGGTCGCCCGCGCGAGCGCGAAGTCGCCCCGGTTCCAGGCCCCGCGGGCAGCGGCGCCCACGGCGGCCGGGTACCGCGGGTGGCCGGGGTCCACCACGCCCAGCAGCGACTCGGCCCAGGCGTAGGCCTCGTAGCCGACCCGCAGGTGCACCAGCTCGGGCACGGCCGCGACCAGCCGCACGGTCAGGTCCCGTTCGCCGTCGGCGGCCGCGCGGGTGAACGCCGCCCGCAGGTCGTCGTAGACGCCGAGGGCCTCCTCCGCCCACGCCCGCTCGTCGGGTCCCTGCAGTCCGGCACCGGCCCGCTCGGCGTAGTCGACGTGGTAGCCGACGTGCCGCCGGGCCAGCGCGGCGGTCTCCCCCGCGTCCCCGGCCTGCGCCCGGCCGTAGGCGCGCAGCGTCTCCAGCAGCCCGTAGCGGCTGTGCACGCCGCTGCGCACCACCACCATCGACCGGTCGACCAGCCGGGTCAGCCGGTCGAGGACGTCGTCCTCGCTCGCCTCCGGGTCGGCGACCCGGTGCACGGCGCGCAGGTCCGCGCCGCCGGCGAACACCGACATGCCGCGGAAGAGCCGCTGCTCGGCCTCGGGCAGCAGCCGGTAGGACCACTCGATCGCCGCCACGAGGCTCTGGTGCCGGGCGACCGGGCCGCGCCCGCCGCCGAGCAGCGGGGTGTCCTCGAGCCGGGCGGCGACCTCGACCGGGCTCATGACGCGCATCCGGGCCGCGGCCAGCTCGATGCCCAGCGGCAGGCCGTCGAGGCGGCTGCAGATGGTGGCGACGGCGTCGGCGGCCGCCGGGTCGAGGCGGAAGTCCGGCGTCGCTGCGCGGGCCCGCTGGACGAACAGCGCGGTGGCGTCCTCGAGCGGCAGCGGCGGCACCGGCCACACCTGCTCGCCCTCGACGGCGAGCGGCTCGCGGCTGGTCGCGAGCACCACCACCCGCGGGCACCGGCGCACGATCTCGGCGACCAGGCCGGCCGCGTGCGGCAGCACGTGCTCGCAGTTGTCCACGACCAGCAGCAGCGCCCGCCCGCGCAGGTAGTCGAGCACGCTGTCCTCGACCGACAGCCCCGAGCGCTGCCGGATGCCCAGCGCCGCGGAGACCGCGTCGCCGACCGGGCTGCCGTCGGGGAGGGCGGCGAGCTCGCACAGCCACACGCCGTCGGCGAAGCGGTCCCGGTCCCGGGCCGCCACCTCGACCGCGAGCCGGGACTTCCCCGCACCGCCGACGCCGGTCAGCGTGACCAGCGGGCCGGCGCGCAGGGCGGCGAGGACCCGCTCGACCTCCCGGTCCCGGCCCACGAAGCCGCTGGCCCGCCGCGGGAGGTTGCCCGGTGGCGGCGCCGCGGCCAGCGCGGGGTCGTGGACGAGGATCCGCCGGTACAGCTCCCGCGCCGGGGCCGCCGGCTCGACGCCCAGTTCGTCGTCGAGGCGGGTCCGGAGGTCGTGGAAGGCGGCGAGCGCGTCGGCCTGGTGCCCGGTCGCGTACCGCGCGCGCATGAGCGCCACCGCCGGCCGCTCCCACGTGGGGCTGCGGCGCACCAGCGCCTCGAGCTCGGGCACCGCCTCGGCCGCCCGGCCCAGCTCCACCAGCGCCTCGGCGCGGTCGGCGGCGGCGCCCGCGCGCAGCTCGGTCAGGCGGGCGGCCTCGGCGACGGCGAACTCCTCGTCGGCGAACTCGGCGAGCGCGTCGCCGCGCCACAGCCCGAGCGCGGCCTCGAGGTCGTCCAGCGCCCGCGCGTGGTCCCCCGCGGCCGCGGCGGCGCGGGCGGTGCGGACCCGCTGCTCGAACCCGTCGGCGTCCAGCGTCGCGGCGGCCAACGACAGGCAGTAGCCGGGCGGGCGATGGCGCAGCGGTGCGGCGTCGCCGAGGACGCCGCGCAGCCGGGAGACGTAGGCCCGCAGCGCGGTCGCCGCGCCGTCGGGCGGGCTGTCCCCCCACACCGCGGCCAGCAGCCGGTCGGCGGGGACGACCTCGCCGCGCGCGACCAGCAGCGCGGCGAGCAGGGTGCGTGGCTTGTGCCCGCCGACGGCGACAGGGCCCGACCCGTCCTCGACCTGCAGCGGTCCCAGGACCCGGAAGTGCACCTGCCTCGTGCCGGTCATCGCCGCCTCGCCTGCGAGGGGACTGCAACGGGTGCGGCCGACCCTAGCGGCGCCCCCGGGCGGTGGACAGGCTCCGCCAGCCACTGGTCTCCCCCTCGGTCCTCGGCCGGACCTCAGCCGCGAGGAGCGGGTTGGCGCACCACCCGGCGGGTAGCTGCGGATCACGGAGGGCCCCGGTCCGGCGCTCGTCGGGACCGGTGGATCGGTACGACAGACGGAGGAGAGCCATGGGCAAGGTGACGTTGGGACTCGGCTTCGGCGTCGGGTACGTCCTCGGCGCGCGCGCCGGCAAGGACCGCTACCAGCAGATCGTGCAGGCCGCGCAGGGCTTCCTGGGCCGGCCGGAGGTCCGGCAGACCATCGAGAAGGCCCGGGACGCCGCCCCGGCTCCCCTGCAGGGCAGCATCGACAAGCTGACCGAGGCCGCGTCCGGCGGCCAGGGCGGCAGCTCGGGGACGTCCAGCGCGGGGACCTCCAGCGCCGGGACCTCCAGCGCCGGGACGTCCAGCGCCGGGACGTCCAGCGCGGGGACCGCCGGCGCCGCTCTGTCCACCCCCGGGATCGCCAGCGGCGGCATCCCCGACACCGAGGCGCTCGCCGCCGAGGCGGCCGTCATCGAGGAGCTCGACGTCGTCGTGACCCCGCCGACGCCGGTGTCGGGTACCGGCGGCACCACCGGCGCGAACGGTGCGCTGCCCGACCCGCTGATCCCGCCCGCCAAGTCGGGCGAGTAGCCCCACCGGCACGTGACCGCCCGGCACGCCGGGCGGTCACGTGCCACCTCGGGTCTGTCACGTCCGGGTCGTGGCCGGTGTCTCCATGTCGGACACACCGCACACCCTGGAGGAGACATGACCAGCAGGACCCGGGTCCCCGCGACCGAGCTCACCGGCGTCTACGGGACCCTCGTCACGACGATCAGCCGCAGGATCTTCGGCCGGGTGCCGGAGGGTGCGGGCGTCATGTGGCAGTACCCCGCGGTGATGAAGGCCTCGATGGGCTTCGGCCGCAAGGTCGACTCGTGGAACCGGCTCGACCCCGCCCTCGCGACGTTCGCGGCCATGGCCTCGGCCGCCACGATCGGGTGCGGCTTCTGCCTGGACCTGCACCACTTCATGACGCGGAACCGCGGTCTCGACGAGACCAAGGTGCGCGAGGTCCCGCGGTGGCGGGAGTCCACGGTGTTCACCCCGCTGGAGCGGCGGGTGATGGAGTACGCCGAGGCGATGAGCCAGACCCCGCCGGCGGTGACCGACGAGATGTCGGCCGCGCTGCTCGAGGAGCTGGGGGCTCCCGCGCTGGTGGAGCTGACCGCCAGGATCGGGACGATGAACATGACCGCGCGCGGCAACGTCGCGCTCGGCATCCGGTCCGAGGAGTTCGCCGCGTCCTGCGGCCTGGCGCCGCTGGCGGCCCCGTCGCCGGCCGGTGTCGCCTCCGCGTGACCGACGACCCGTTCGTCGCCCACCGCGGCCTGCTGTTCACCGTCGCCTACGAGATGCTCGGCTCGGCCGCCGACGCCGACGACGTGGTGCAGGAGGCGTGGCTGCGGTGGGCCGACGCGGACCGGGCGGCGGTGCGCGACCCCCGGGCCTACCTGGTGCGGATCGTCACCCGTCAGGCGCTCAACCGGCTGCGCACCGTGGCCCGCCGCCGCGAGGACTACGTCGGGGAGTGGCTGCCCGAGCCGCTGCTGACCAGCCCCGACGTGGCCGACGACGTCGAACTGGCGGAGAGCGTCTCGATCGCGATGCTCACGGTGCTCGAGACGCTGGGGCCGACCGAGCGCGCGGTCCTCGTGCTGCACGAGGTGTTCGCCGTGCCCTACGACGAGATCGCCGAGGCGGTCGGCAAGTCCGGTGCCGCGGTGCGGCAGATCGCGCACCGGGCGCGGGAGCACGTGGCCGCGCGGCGGCCGCGGATGGAGGTGAGCCGCGCCGAGCAGCAGCGCGTCGTCGACCGGTTCCTCGCCGCGGTGACCGCCGGCGACGTGCAGGGCCTGATGGACGTGCTCGCGCCCGACGTGGTCGTGGTCGCGGACAGCGGCGGCCTGGCGCCGGCCGCGCTCCGTCCGGTGACCGGTCAGCTGCGGGTGGCCCGGGCGCTGGCGCGCTTCGCCGACCTCGCGCCGGGCGTGCGGATCACCACGCCGCTGGTCAACGGCACGGTCGCCGCGCACGTCGACGCCGGCGGCGAGTTCGACACGGTGATCACCTTCGTCGTCGAGGACGGCCGGATCACCCGCATGTACGCGATGCGCAACCCGCACAAGCTCCGCCGCCTCGACGAGGTCGCCGACCTTCGCCGGTGAGCCGGTCCCCGCGCCGGGTCACGGCACCAGGGCCCGCCCGACGACCAGTCGCAGGGCGGCCCGCCGCCGCTCGTGCTCGCCGGGGTCCTCCCCGGCCGAGGCGGTGTAGGTGCTGCTGACCGGCGACCACGTCCCGGCGAGGGCGATGACGAGGGAGTAGACCTCGTCCGGCCGGATGCCGTCGACGATGCGCCCCTCTCGCTGCGCCTCGGCTATCGCGTCGTACTTGGGCTGCGCCAGCGTCTCGTATCCGGCCAGGATGTCGCCTGCCGGGACGCGCTCCAGCCGGTTCCAGCTCGTCAGGCGGACCAGTTCGGGGGCGGCGAGGTAGGAGTCGTAGAGGGCGACGGCATGGCCGGGCAGGTCGTGCGCGTCGAAGGGCACCGAGTCGACGATGCGGTGCAGCTGGTCGTCGAAGACGGCGTCGAACAGGCCGTCCTTCGAGCCGAACCAGGCGTACATCTGCGCCTTGTTCACGCCGGAGGACGCCGCGATGCGGTCGACCCGGGCACCGGCGATCCCGTACGCGGCGAACTCGGCCGACGCCGCGTCGAGTACGCGACGACGACTCCGCTCCCCGTCCCTCCGCACGGGACCAGGCTAGCAAGTAACCAAACAGTTGGTTACCTTCGAGGTGTGACACGGATCCGGAGCCGCTTCACCAGCAGGAGCACCGCGCTCGAGGTCGTGGAGGGCACCGACCTGACCGGCCGTCGGGCAGTGGTGACGGGCGCCTCCTCGGGCATCGGCGTCGAGACCGCGCGGGCCCTGGCCCATGCCGGGGCGCGGGTGACCCTGGCCGTCCGCGACCCGCGCGCCGGGCAGCGTGTCGCCGCGGACATCGCCGGCACGAGCGGCGGACCGGAGCCCGACGTCGCCCGCCTCGACCTCGCCGACCTGGCGAGCGTGGACGCCTTCGTCGGCGCCTGGGAGGACCCCCTGCACGTCCTGGTCGCCAACGCCGGCGTCATGGACACCCCATTCGGCCGGACGGCGCAGGGGTGGGAGACGCAATTCGGCACCAACCACCTGGGTCACTTCGCCCTGACGACGGGTCTCTCCGGGTCCCTGGCGCAGGCCGGCGACGCACGCGTCGTCGTCGTGTCCTCCAGCGGCCACGCCGCCTCACCGGTCGTCTTCGACGACCTGTTCTTCGAGCGTCGCCCCTACCAGCCGGGCCTGGCGTACGGGCAGTCCAAGACGGCGAACGTGCTGTTCGCGGTCGAGGCGTCGCGGCGCTGGGCCGGCGAGGGCATCACCGCCAACGCCCTCATGCCCGGCGGCATCTGGACGCCGCTGCAGCGTCACTGGCCCGCGGAGATGCGCGCGGCGGCGGAGGAGCAGGCCCGCCGGGCGGAGAGCGCGGGCCTGTTCCACATGAAGACCCCCGCGCAGGGCGCTGCCACGTCGGTGTTCCTGGCCGCCTCTCCCCTGGTGGCGGGCGTCGGCGGGAGGTACTTCGAGGACTGCCAGGAGGCCGAGGTCGTCGAGCGGCTGGACGGGATCCACGGCGTCGTGCCCCACGCGCTGGACCCCGACGCCGCCCGGCGCCTCTGGGACGTCAGCGAGCGACTCGTGGCTTCCGCACGGGCGGCCGCCTGAGCGGAGGCCACCGGGCCGATCCGTCCGATGGACGTCGAGCCGCGTACACGCCGTCGTCCGCCGCAGGCGGATGACACCATCGCCGCGCGGTCCCGACCGCACCGCGGACCCGACCCCGATCCGCGGGATCGCCCACCCAGTGAGGCAGCGCCATGACGCAGGAGCCAGGACGCACGATCCACGTCGACGGGGAGTGGCGCGCGGCCGCCGGGGGGGCGACGTTCCCCGTCGTCGACCCGGCCACGGGCGAGGTCATCGGGCAGGCCTCCGACGGCGACCGGACCGACACCGCGGCCGCGATCGCCGCCGCGGAGCGCGCACTCCCGGCCTGGTCGACCGCGACGGCCTACCAGCGTGCGGCGGTCCTCGCGAGGGCCGACACGCTGATGCGGGAGCGGCGCAGGGAGCTGGCCGCGCTGATGACCCGCGAGCAGGGCAAGCCGCTCAAGGCGTCGATGAACGAGGTGGCGTACGCGGCGGACTTCCTGGCGTGGTTCGCCGAGGAGGCCAAGCGCGTCGGGGGCGTCACGATCCCCTCGGCGCGGGCCGACCAGCGGTTCGTGACGATGCGCCAGCCGGTCGGCGTGGTCGCGGCCATCACGCCGTGGAACTACCCGATCTCCATGCTGACCCGCAAGCTGGCACCGGCCATCGCGGCCGGGTGCACGTCGGTGCTCAAGCCCGCCGACCAGACCCCGCTGTGCGCGGCCGCGACGGTGCAGGTGCTGGTCGACGCCGGCCTGCCCGCCGGGGTGGTCAACATGGTCACCACCACGCGTCCGGCGGAGGTCGGCGACACGCTGCTGGACTCCGCGGTGGTCCGGAAGCTGACCTTCACCGGCTCCACCGCGGTCGGGAAGGTGCTCGTGGCCAGGGCCGCCGCCACGCTCAAGCGGGTGTCGGTGGAGCTCGGTGGGCACGCGCCGTTCATCGTCTTCCCCGACGCCGACCCGGTGCGTGCCGCCAAGGGAGCCGCGCTGGTGAAGTTCCTCAACACCGGACAGGCGTGCATCAGCCCCAACCGCATCTACGTCCACCGCTCCCTCTACGACACCTTCGTCGCCACCCTCGAGCAGCGGATGTCGGCACTGCGCGTCGGCAGGGGTGACCACGAGGGGATCTCCATCGGCCCGCTGATCGACGAGCGCGCCGTGGTCAAGATGGAGGCCCAGGTCGAGGACGCCCGGACCCGAGGGGCCCGGGTCGTGGCCGGCGGCGAGCGCGTGCAGGTGGAGGGACTCGGCGGCACGACGTTCTTCTCGCCCACGCTGCTGGCCGACGTGACGCCGGACATGCTCGTCTCCCGCGAGGAGACCTTCGGCCCCATCGCCGCGGTCACCCCGTTCGACGACGAGGACGAGGTCGTCGCACGGGCCAACGACACCGAGTACGGCCTGGCCGCGTACGTCTACACCAACGACCTGTCCACGGCGATCCGGGTCACCGAGAAGCTGCGCTTCGGGATGGTGGGCGTCAACGACATCAACCCGACGTCCGCCGCGGCCCCGTTCGGTGGGGTCAAGGCCAGCGGCCTGGGACGCGAGGGCGGCTACGAGGGCATCGACGAGTACCTCGACACCAAGCTCGTCGGCATCTCGATCTGACCCACGCGGTGGACCTGTCGGCCAGGCCTTCGTCCCGGGCCGCCGCGCACCTGCGGGACCGGTGTCCAGCGGCCAGGGGCCGCTCCGCCCGCCCCGTCGCTCACAGGCGCTCCCGCCGCAGGGAGGCCGGCGCGGGTCGGGATGACGGCCGGTGTGCGCCGTCGACGGACGTGATCCCGTCTCGTCGACCCCTGGTCGTCACGTGCCCCGCACCGCCGTCGTCCCCGTGCACGGATGACGACGCGGTGACGCCGGTCGCAGGACGCGGAGCAGGTGGAGAGCCGGGACCTCGGCAGCCCGGCCTGGCCGTCCACCAGCGGCGACGTGCGGCCCCGAGCTGGTCGCTATCCGGGGGGCCCGTCGCGCTCGCTCCCGCGGGCGAGGCTCCGGGCCTGCCCGTCGTGCACGTCGCTCACCCACTCCCAGCCGGGCCTGGCCGACGGGCCGATGCGCGGGTCGTCGGGTGTGCGGCCGTCGCGCAGGGCCTCCACGTAGGCGCGGTCCAGCGTGATCCGTACCCGCACCTCACCGGTTCCGCCGACGGACCCGTGGCCAGGGACGACGACGTCGACGTCGTCCGCCAGGCCCTCGAGCACGTCCAGTCCGACGAGGTAGCCCTCGATCGGGTCGGCGGTGCCGTCCGCGTCCGGATCGTCGAGCATCGGGATCAGGACGTCGGAGAGCATGTCGCCGGCGACGAGGACCCTGCGTTCCGCGACCACCAGCGCCGCATGGCCCGGGGAGTGCGCCGGGTGCTCGACGATCCGGACCCGAGGGCCGTCCCACGGGATCTCCGCGGTCCCGGCGGGCAGACCGGTGATGAGGCCGAACAGGTCCAGCGGCACCTCCTCGGCGATCTCCGGCGGCAACCCCTCGGCGGCGCGGGCCTGCCAGTCCGGCTGCGACCGCAGGTCTCGCATGGCCTCGGCGCAGCGGGCCGTGCCGTAGCGGGGCGCCTCGCCCAGGTCGGCGTGCCAGAGCACGTGGTCCCAGTCGGGATGCGTCGAGAAGCCCGCCACGACGCGCTGGCCTGCAGTGGACAGGTCGTTGGCGAGGCAGGTCATCTCGTCGTCCGTGATGCCGGGGTCGATGAGCAGCACGCCGGTCGGGCCTCGCACGACGACGGCGTTGTTCTGGAGCAGTGCGCTCTGGTGGACCAGCACGCCCTCCGCCACCTGCGTCAGCACGCGTGACTCCTTCCGCTCGTGTCCTGCGACAGCCTGTCGGGACCGCCGTGCTCCGCGGTAGTGGAGGCCGCGGCCTGCAGGACGACTCCTGGCGCAGCACCGCCGCGACGACGACGGCCCCGAACGGTGCCGGCACGCGTCCCGTGCGCCGGCGTCCGTCCGTTGCCGTGGCAGGGTTGCCGCGTGAGCCTGACCCTGCTCGACTGGCGGCGCCAGGTCGCCGAGCTCTACGCCCGGGTGCGGGCGGCCGAGGACCCCGAGGAGGGCTGGCGGGCATGGGGCGCCGGCCGCGACGCGCTCTTCGCCGGCCACCCCGACTCGCCGCTGGACGAGGAGGGCCGCACCCGCGGCGGCCTCCCGCTGGCGCCCTACGACCCCGCACTGCGCTTCCGTCCGCGGCTGGACACCGACGTCGAGCCGGTCCGCCTCCAGCTGCCCACCGCGGACGACGGGGTCGTGGCGATGGACCGGATCGGTCGGATCACCCTGGGCGACCTCGGTCGGCTCGATGTCTGGTGGCTGGGCGGGTACGGCGGCGGGGTCTTCCTGCCGCTGCGCGACGGCAGCGCCGGGACGGCGACCTACGGCGGTGGCCGCTACCTGCTGGACACCATCAAGGGCGCCGACCTGGGCGGAGACGCCGGCTCCCTGGTGGTCGACCTGAACTTCGCCTACCACCCGTCGTGCACCTACGACCCGCGCTGGTCGTGCCCGCTCGCGCAGCAGGGGAACCGGCTGGACTCCGTGGTCGCCGCCGGGGAGCAGCTCCCTCCCGGCGGCTGGTACTGAGGCCTCCCAGCAGGGTCCCGCCGCGAGCTCGCGATCAGACGTCGAAGCGGAACGAAGATGGGGTGTTTGACGGACGACGGACATCGACGGAAACCGCCCTTGAGCAGCGATCATGTACTTGGACGGCGTTGGCTGCCATTGGCCGATCTCGACCGAGTTGCGGACCGTGTGCGGACTGTCCCCACGCGCTCGGGCGAGTTCCCGAGCGGCCGCTGCCCCCCATCGCGCTCAACGCGGAGTGACGGGCTCACCAAGGACGACGGCGCAGAGCCCAACGGAAGCAGAGGTACGCCGGGATCAACAGCAGGGTGAAGACGGCGAAGAAGGCCGCCATGAACCCGTCGCCGGAAGCGAGAAAGGCGAGGGCCGTGATCACACCGATGACTGCGCCCACGATGCAGACCCAGCGGTAAGCACGGATGAGCCGGTCGCTTCGACCACCCGGCCGCGACGTCGAGTCACCCACCACGACTGCAGCCTGCTCTACAGCAACTGACAGCACCGAGTGCGTCGCCAGATTCCAGCCGATCGAGTGCTGGACGAGGACGCCGCCAAGGCGTCCCTCACCACAGCCTTAGGTGGGCTCTTCTCGTCCCCTGGTGTCCTTGCAGGCGCCTTGGGGGCAACGCTTCAGCAGCGCTGCCGTTGTGGCAGGCCATCGGGACGAGTTCGTCTTGCTACCTCATATCCGGCGCCCTACCTCTGAAGAAGTCTCAAGCCTGCAGTGCTTCGACCAACCGGTTTCATGTTGCGCCACCCTTGGCCCGGTCAAGCCCGGAGGTGGCGCTGCCTCGGTCCTGCGGGCTTAGCGCCCCCTGACCGCTCGAACGCTCGATCGCTGTGATCGGTGGGACAAAGGAGGGACCTGTGGACACGGGGTCTTCACCTTGTTCCTCCGGTACTCCTCCACTCGGGCTGGAGTAGCACTGGAGGAAGCGAGCACCACCCCGCCAAGCTGACTATGCGGGTTCCATTCCCGTCAAACGCTCTACCTCCGTGTGAGAAACACCGGTTCACCGGTGTCTCCCGACATCAGGCGCTCCCGCACATTCGGAAGCCCGTGTTACACGAGGTCGGCTTCGTGCACGCAGATCGCGATCTGGACGCGGTTGGTCACCGCCAGCTTGTCGAAGATGCGCGAGACGTGGGCCTTCACGGTGGCGAGGCTCATGAAGAGCTCGCTGGCGATCTCGGCGTTCGACTTGCCCTTGCCGATCGCCACGGCCACGTCTCGCTCACGTGCGCTGAGGCTCGCCAGTCGCGCCGACGCGGCACCCGCCCGGGTGGCGTCCGCACCGGTGTGAGGCCCGGACACGACCCTGCGGATCAGTTGCGCCGTGACGCTGGGCGACAGCATCGGCTCTCCGGCGGCGACCCGTTGGATCGCGTCGACGATCGCTGGCGGCGAGGTGTCCTTGAGCAGGAAGCCGGTCGCGCCGCCGGCCAGGGCGCGGACGACGTACTCGTCGGCGTCGAAGGTGGTCA
Source organism: Geodermatophilus amargosae (assembly GCF_041028265.1). Taxonomy (GTDB): domain Bacteria; phylum Actinomycetota; class Actinomycetes; order Mycobacteriales; family Geodermatophilaceae; genus Geodermatophilus; species Geodermatophilus amargosae_A. The sequence goes on along the minus strand of NZ_JABGCW010000015.1, from coordinate 133,118 downwards.
GCACGATCACCTTCGGCGGGTCCGGCCGTTCGGCGAGCCGCTGGGTGGCGGCGAGCCCATCGACCCGCGGCATCCGGATGTCCATGAGCACGACGTCCGGGCGCACCCGGTCGATGACCTCCAGCGCCTCGGCGCCGTCCCCGGCCTCGCCGACGACCTCCAGCCGTGGTGCGCCGCCGAGCATGAGGTTGAGCCCGGCTCGGACCAGCGGGTCGTCGTCGACCAGCACGACCCGCACGGGGCCGTCGCTCACCGCTCCCACGGCAGCCAGGCCCGCAGGACGAAGTCGCCGTCCGGGGTGCGGCCGTGCTCGACCCGCCCGTGGCTGGCCGCGGCGCGCTCGGCCACCCCGACCAACCCGAAGCCCCCGCCGTTCCCGTCGGTCCCGTGCCCGTTGGCCCCGACCGCAATCGGGTTGCGCACGCACACGTCCAGACCCGTTCCCGGCCGGCCGGCGAGCTCCACCGCGACCGCGGTGTGCGGCGCGTGCTTGCGGGCGTTGGTGAGGCCCTCCTGCACGATCCGGTAGGCGCTGCGGCCGATCGTCTGCGGCAGCTCGCCGAGTTCGGCCAGGTCGGCGCGCAGGGTGATGGCGGTGCCTGCGGCGCGCTCGTCGTCGAGCAGGGTGTCCAGGTCGCCCAGTGTCGGCTGCGGGCGGTGGCCGGTCGCGTCGATCCCGTGCTCGGTGTCGCGCAGCAGGCCGAGGATCTCCCGGAGGTCCGCCAGTGCCCGCTGGGCGTTCGACTGGATGACCTCCGCGGCCGCGCGGGTCTCGTCGGGGCCCAGGTCCTCGCAGTAGGCCAGCGCGCCCGCGTGCAGCGCCACGAGGGACATCCGGTGCGCCAGGACGTCGTGCATCTCCCGGGCGATCCGGGTGCGCTCGCCGGTCCGAGCGGTGACCACCTGCAGCTCCTGCTCGCGCTCGGCGCGTTCGGCACGGTCGCGGAGCGTGGCCACCAGGTCGCGGCGGGCGCCGACGTACATGCCGGCGGCGATGACCGCCACGCTCGACAGGCTGCACCAGAGCAGGTTGCCGTACCAGGTCATCATCTGGCCGGGCTCCACGGCCAGGTAGAGCTGCCCGGTGACGACCGCCAGAACACCGGTCGGCAGCAGCTCCCGCCAGCGGCGACGGGTGGCCAACGATGCCTGGCAGACCAGCCAGGCGCCGATGCCGAGGCTCGACAGCGCGGTCGCCACGTTCGTCAGGACGGCGGTCGTCAACGGCCAGCGGTGGCGGAAGGGGACGGCGGCCAGCGACACGAGCCCGAGGGCCAGGTCGACCCAGAAGAATCCCCGCGCATCGGACCACTGGTCATCGACGGTGACCGACCAGCACAGCCCACCGACGACCACGGCGAACAGCAGGTACACCCAGGTCCTCTGCGTGGCGGTCAGCCGGCGTCGAGGGGCTTCAGCCACGATGACCACCGGCCGAGGCTAGGTCCCGGCGGCGGCTGCGCACCACCGACCAAAGTCGATGTCGGACGTCGACTCCGGTCGCGCACGCACCGACCGCGGTCCGATGTGCCGCCCGGTCCTGCGGCCGCAGGCTGACCGCATGATCGAACTCGACCACCTGACCAAGCGCTACGGCGGCTACACCGCCGTCGACTCGGTGTCCTTCGCCGTCCGGCCGGGGACAGTCACCGGCTTCCTCGGCCCGAACGGGGCCGGCAAGTCGACCACCATGCGGATGATGGTCGGCCTGACGCCGCCCACCAGCGGCTCCGCGACCGTCCTCGGCGTCCCCTACCCGAAGCTGCCCAACCCGGGGCGGCACGCCGGGGTGCTGCTGGACGCCTCGGCGCAGCACCCCGGCCGCACCGGCCGGGAGGTGCTCGTGCTGGGCGCGACGCTGATGGGACTGCCCGGGACGCGGGTCGACGAGATGCTGCAGCTGGTCGGACTCACCCCCGCGGAGGGCCGGCGACGGGTCCGGGACTACTCGCTCGGCATGCGCCAGCGGCTCGGCATCGCCCACGCACTGCTCGGCGAGCCCGAGGTGCTGATCCTCGACGAGCCGGCCAACGGGCTGGACCCCGCCGGCATCCACTGGATGCGCGGGCTGCTCCGCCGGTTCGCCGACCGCGGCGGCTGCGTGCTGCTGTCGTCGCACCTGCTGCACGAGGTGCAGGCGGTGGCCGACGAGCTGGTCATCATCGGCAACGGCCGGATCGTCGCCCAGGGCACCAAGGGGGAGCTGCTCGCCGCCGCCGGCACGATCGTCCGCGGCCCCGACCTCGACGCCCTCGTCCGGGCATTCGAGCTCGCGGGGCTGCGGTCCTCGGCGCGTCCCGACGGCGGGCTGCTGATCGATGCCTCGATCGAGGACGTCGGCCGCGCAGCTGCCGCCGCGGGCGCCGTCCTCACCGAGTTGCGCGCCGCGGACGGCGCGGGCCTGGAGGAGATGTTCCTGCAGCTGACCGCCGGGGACCGGACGGAGGTGCCGGCATGACCGCCGTCGACGTCCTCGGTGCCCGCCCGGCCGACACCGGGATCCCGCTGGGCCGGCTGCTGCGCGTCGAGCTGCGCAAGCTGCTCGACACCCGGGCCGGGCTGTGGCTGCTGGTCGCCGTCGGGCTGTCGACCGCGGCCGCCGTCGGCATCTACCTGTTCGCCGCCGAGCCCGCGGAGTTGACGTTCCGGGACTTCGTGGACGTCACCGTGATGCCCCAGGAACTGCTCCTGCCGGTGCTGGGCATCCTGGCGGTGACCACCGAGTGGACGCAGCGGACCGGGTTGGTGACGCACGCGCTGGAGCCGAGCCGCGGCCGGGTGCTTGCCATGAAGTTCGCCGCCACCGGCATCTTCGGTGCCCTCGCGATCGGGCTGGGGCTCGCCGCCGCGGCGGTGGGCAACGTCCTCGGGATGGCGTTGCTCGACGGGAACGGGTCCTGGGCGTACGGGGCGGCCGGGCTGCGGGACACCCTGCTGGTTCAGGGGCTGTCTCTCCTGCAGGGCCTCGCGCTCGGCGCGCTGCTGATGAACACGGCGGCCGCGCTGGTGGGCTACTTCGTCCTGCCTGCCGCCTTCTTCACCCTCTTCACGCTGGTCGACGGGCTCCAGGAGGCGGCTCCCTGGATCGACCTCGCCACCTCGCAGGACCCGCTGCACAGCCACACGATCGACGGCGTGGAATGGGTTCAACTGATCGCGACGACGACCTGGTGGATCCTGCTGCCGCTCGCCGCCGGGGTGTGGCGGCTGCTACGCCGCGAGATCAAGTAGCGGACACCAAGACGTAGTGGGCGTCCGTTCCGGTCACGGGGGCGATGCTCGTTACGGGGGCGATGCTGGCCACGGCCGCCTGCAGCTCGACGGACTCCCCTGCCCTCGACCGTTCTCCCGGCCTGGCTCGTCGTCGGCACAGTCCTCGCCCGTCGGGTCTTCCGGTGGGCGCCCCTTCGATGACCTGACCACCTCCGACCCCGCCATCCCCGAAGGAGCAATCGTGTTCCCGTACGACGACACCGCCGGCACCGTGATCCGCCTCGCCGGCGACGAGGCCAACCGGCTCGGAGCCACGGGCTACGACACCTGCCAGGTGCTCCTGGCGCTACTCCGGACGCGAGATCCGGTCACCCGACGCGTCACCGAGGCCGACCCGGGGATCACCGCCGAGGCCGTGCTCGATCGGCTCGGCGGTGCCGGCCCGACGCGCGAGGACGCGTCCACGAGCCCGGTCAGGGCCGTGCCGGCGGCAGAGTTCCGCGAGGCGACAACCCGGTTCACCGCGAAGTGGCGACCCTTGGTGCGGGCGCGACGGCTGCGGCCCGGGCCGCGACTCGGGACCGGCGAGCTCTGGCTCGCTGTGCTTGAGCCCGGGACAGGCTCCGCCCGCTTGCTCGAGTCCCTCGGCAGCGACTCCAACGCGATCCGGGAAGTCGTGCTCGCGACCATGGTTCCGGACTCCCAGCCGGTGCCCGAGTGGCCCGCCGAGGTCCCGCCGGGCGCCGTCCAGCGACTGGTTTGCCGCCTGCTGGGACGAGACGCACGAGCCTGACGGTGTTCTCGCTGCCCCGCTCGCGCCTCCTCGTCTACTGGCACAGCGCCGCATCTGCAGTGGGGTCACCAGCCGCCGCAAAAGCCAGGGCCCATGCGTGACACGCCAGACGGCTACGGAGCCGCGACGCCACAAGTTCGGGAAGGACGCACCTCACGACCGGAGAACAGGGCCAATTGTCCCCTCGCATGGCAGGCGCCATCGGGAGACCACCGGCCGTTGACCGACACCCGCATGGCCGTGCACCCCAGTCCGCCCTGTGCGCCTGCGCCGAGTCCGCACCGTATGCAGGTTCTAACCGGAGCTCTGAAGATCACGAGGCGACACACCTCTTGCATCTTGGCGACGGAGACGACGCGACTAGGGCAGGGGGTCTTCTCCGCGGGCACCAAGCCGTAATTGATCGTCGTCGCTACTTCGATCTACTCGTCACAACGAGTCGCTGGCCCGACAGTGCATGAGGTGTGTCGCCTCGTGGGCTCGCAAATCTCCAGTGCTGAGCTCCGCGCGTCTTGTGCGTCGACCCTAACAGGACGTCAGTCGGGATCCGCGTCTGGCGTGCGTCTAGCCCGTGTCCCTGAAAGCGGCCTATGGGACACCTACCGACGGGAGGGAAGGCTCGCCTTCCCTGTCAAGGGCCCATCAATAGTTGGATATCGCCGGACCACCTGGGTCTTTCCTCGTCGTGGTGTCCGAGCCGATCGGGTGCTGGTTCGACGCGACTGACTGGTCAGCATTCGAGCGGGCCTTCCACGGCACGAGCAGCGACCTCGAAAGGCGCTTCACAGAGACGCAAGCGCAGACCAGCCCCTATGCGGTGGCGGCGGTCAGGGCCTTCTCGAAGCAGGAGGTGGTCGGGTCGTCCTTGAAGTAGCCGTAACAGGGGATCTGCTGCCATCCGGCGCTGCGGTACAGGCCGACTGCTTCCGGCTGCTCGGTTCCGGTCTCCAACCGCAGGAGTCGGTACCCGGACCGGGCGGCCAGGTTCTCCACGGCGGCGCGCCTACGCTTCTTCGATGGCACCAGCCAATCCTTCGACGACTGTCCCGACGACCTCGACAATGGTCCCCGCCACTTCAGCGACGGTCCCGACGACCTGACCGACAGTTCCGACGACCTCTCCAGCCGTCCGCCCGGCGCTCCAAATGAAGCCTCCGACTCCAACCGCAAGAGCGACTAATCCAGCGTTGCCCGACGATTCACCCAGCGAGTCGCGATCTGCACGGGCCGAGGCGCCGAGAGGGGCAGTTGTCATGGCAAGGATCTCCCAGTGAGATTTCGCTGTTCAAGGAAAGAAGTGCGAGGAAACCCCATGAGCGCCGAAGTGGCGAGCATCTCCCGCACAACACTGAGTCATCTGCGGTTCTGGCCCGAGCCCCACCGGCGGACCCGTGAGCGCTACACCGGGACCTCGGGGTGGGCGCCGGATCGACCGACGACGAGGGGCAGCAGCATGGCCAGCATCTCGAGGTTGCCGAACGGCAAGTACCGGCCGCGGTACCGGGACGAACACGGCAAGGAGCACGCCCGGCACTTCGACCGGAAGGTCGACGCCCAGCGTTGGCTCGACGAGGTCATTGCGGCGGTGGTCACCGGCACCTACGTCGACCCGACCGCGGGCCGGCAGACGTTCGCTGAGTACTACGCCGAGTGGTCCGCTCGACAGGTCTGGGCGCCAGGGACCGAGGCCGCCATGGGTCTCGCTGCCCGGTCAGCCACCTTCGGTGAGGTCCGGATGCGCTCGCTGCGGCGCTCCCACATCGAGCAGTGGATAAAGAGCATGGTCACCCGCGGTCTGGCCCCGGGCACCGTGCACACCCGCACGAACAACGTCCGCGCCGTCCTCCGCGGCGCCGTCGCCGACCGGGTCATCCCCCGCGACCCGAGCGAGGGCGTCACGCTCCCCCGCCGGCGCCGGGCTGCCGCCGCCATGACCCTGCCGACGCCGGCTCAGGTCGGCGCCCTCCTCCAGGCCGCCGACGGGCCCTTCCGCGCCTTCGTCGGGCTGTGCGCCTTCGCCGGCCTCCGGCTCGGGGAGGCGGCCGCCGTCCGCGTCGGCGACGTCGACTTCCTCCGCCGCACCCTCACCGTCGCCCGCCAGGTGCAGCGCATGACCGGCGGCGGGCTCGACATCCGCGCACCCAAATACGGCAGCGAGCGGCAGGTCTACCTCGCTCCCTCACTGGTCGACCTGCTCGCCCAGCACGTCGCCGCGTACTGCCCGGAAGGGAACTGGATCTTTACCGGAGAAGCCGGCGAACCGCCGCACCAGAACACCGTCGGCTACCGCTGGCGCACCACCCTCGCATCGGCAGGTCTGACGGGCGTGAAGCTGCACGACCTCCGGCACTTCTACGCCTCGGGGCTGATCGCCTCCGGCTGCGACGTCGTGACCGTCCAACGCGCCCTCGGGCACGCCACGGCCACCACGACGCTAAATACCTACAGCCACCTCTGGCCCACCGCGGAGGACCGCACGAGGCGTGCCGCCGAGCAGCTCTTTGCGGACAGTTGCGGACTGCGTGCGGACTCGAGCACCTCAATAAGCCTCTGAGCAGGGCAAATGCGCTCAGTCAGACGTTGAAGCGGAACTCCACGACGTCGCCGTCGGCCATGACGTAGTCCTTGCCCTCGATCCGCACCCAGCCGCGGGACTTGGCCTCGGTCATCGAGCCGGCGTCCATGAGCTGGTCGTAGGACACGACCTCGGCCTTGATGAAGCCGCGCTGGAAGTCGGTGTGGATGACGCCGGCGGCCTGGGGTGCGGTGGCGCCGACCGGGATGGTCCAGGCGCGCGCCTCCTTGGGGCCGGCCGTGAGGTAGGTCTGCAGCCCGAGAGTGCGGAAGCCGACCTTGGCCAGCTGGTCGAGGCCCGGCTCGTTCTGCCCGATCGACTCGAGCAGCTCGGCGGCCTCCTCGGCGGGCAGCTCGGCCAGCTCGGACTCGGTCTTGGCGTCGAGCAGGATCGCCTCGGCCGGCGCCACCAGCGCCCGCAGCTCGGAGATCAGCTCCTCGTTGGCCAGCTCGTCGGCGTCGACGTTGAAGACGTAGAGGAACGGCTTGGTCGTCAGCAGCGTCAGCTCGCGCAGCGGCGCGGGGTCGACCCCGGCCGCGAACAGCGTCCTCCCCGTGTCGAGGACGTCCCGGGCCGCGGTAGCCGCGGCGAGCAGCGCCGCCCGCTCCTTGTCCTTCCGCGACTCCTTCTCCAGCCGCGGGATGGCCTTCTCCAGCGTCTGCAGGTCGGCGAGGACGAGCTCGGTGTTGATCGTCTCGATGTCGTCGCCCGGGTCGACCTCGCCCTCGACGTGCACCACGTCGGGGTCGCTGAACACGCGGATCACCTGGCAGATCGCGTCGCTCTCGCGGATGTTGGCGAGGAACTTGTTGCCCAGCCCCTGGCCCTCGCTGGCGCCGCGGACGATGCCGGCGATGTCGACGAACGACACCGTCGCGGGCACCACCTTCTGCGACGAGAACAGCTCGGCCAGCTTCCCCAGCCGCTCGTCCGGCACGCCGACGACGCCGACGTTCGGCTCGATCGTGGCGAAGGGGTAGTTGGCCGCCAGGACGTCGTTCTTGGTCAGCGCGTTGAACAGCGTCGACTTGCCGACGTTGGGCAGCCCGACGATCCCGATGGTGAGACTCACGGGAGTCCAGCCTACGGGGCGTCTCCCGGCGCGGACGACGAGCGGCGGGTGCCTGCGGGTCCGGTTGGAACACGTGCGACGCTCGTCACACCAACGAGACCTGGAGGTCCCCGTGACCCTGACGACGACGTCGCGGCACGCCACCGCCACCGGCGCGCTCCCCGCGCACACCCGTGTGGCGATCGTCGGCAGCGGCTTCTCCGGCATCGGCACCGCGGTCGCCCTGCAGAGGTCCGGCGTCGACGACTTCGTCGTCCTCGAGCGGGCCGACAGCCTCGGCGGGACCTGGCGGGACAACGGCTACCCGGGCGCGGCGGTCGACGTGCCGAGCCACCTCTACTCGTTCTCCTTCGCACCCAAGAAGGACTGGTCGCACGTCTACTCCCGGCAGCCCGAGCTCCGCGAGTACCTGGAGCAGGTCGCCACCGACCACGGCGTCCTCCCCCACCTGTACTGCGACACCGACGTCGTCGCCGGCCGGTGGGACGACGACGCGCTGGTCTGGCACCTGGAGACCTCGCGCGGCAGCCTCACCGCCGACGTCGTGGTCAGCGGCGCCGGCGGCCTGGTCGAGCCGCACCTGCCCGAGGTGCCCGGCATCGGGACGTTCCAGGGCCCGTCGTTCCACTCCGCCCGCTGGGACCACTCGGTCGACCTCACCGGCAAGCGCATCGCCGTCGTGGGCACCGGCGCCTCGGCCGCGCAGTTCGTGCCGGAGCTGCAGAAGGTGGCGGCGGCGGTCGTCGTCTTCCAGCGCACCCCGCCGTGGGTGATCCCGCGCCAGGACCGCGCCTACACCGAGCGCGAGCACCAGCGGATGGCGAGCGTGCCGGGGTACCTGCGGCTGGCCCGCGGTGGCCAGTACGTCGCCCGGGAGGCCCGGCTCGGCCTGTGGACGGGCGCCGGGCGGCTGCGGAGGTTCTTCGAGGGGCAGACCCTGAAGTTCCTGGAGCAGCAGGTGCCCGACCCGGAGCTCCGCGCGAAGCTCACCCCCGACTACGCGATGGGCTGCAAGCGGGTGATCGTCAGCGACGACTACCTCCCGGCGCTGACGCAGCCGAACGTCGAGGTGGTCGCCTCGCCGGTCACCGCCGTCGGCCCGCACGCCGTGGTCGACGCCGACGGGACCGAGCACGAGGTCGACGTCATCGTCTACGGCACCGGCTTCCGGGTCATGGACATCCCGCTCGGTCACCGGCTGGTGGGCCGCGAGGGCGCCACACTCCGGGAGGAGTGGGACCGCTCCGGCGTCCAGGCGCACCGCGGCACCACCGTGGCGGGGTTCCCCAACCTCTTCCTGCTGCTCGGGCCCAACACCGCGCTCGGGCACACCTCCGTCGTCCTCATGATCGAGGCGCAGATCGGCTACGTCGTCGAGGCTCTGCGGCGGATGCAGGAGACGGGCGCCGGCGCGCTGGAGGTCCGCCGGTCGGCGCAGGAGGCCTACAACGCCCGGCTGCAGTCCGAGCTCACCGACACCGTGTGGAACGCCGGCGGCTGCCGGTCCTGGTACCGCGACGAGCAGGGCCGCAACTTCACCCTCTGGCCGGCCCGCACGTCGGCGTTCATGCGGCTGATGCGGCGTTTCGACGCCGACTCCTACGAGCTGCGCAGCCCGCGCCGCGTCCCCGTCCCCGCCTGACGCCGTCCCCGCCTGAACCCGTCCGTCCGAGCCCTGGAGTCCCCTCCCCCATGCGCACCCGTTCCCTCGCCGCCGCAGGTGCCGTCGCCGTCGCGGCCGGCGCCGTCGTCGCCCGTCGCCGAGCCGCCGACCGCAGCGCCACGCCTGCCGCCCCGCCGGCTCCTCCGCTGCCGCAGGGCCGCGTCCGCACGGTGACCACCGAGGACGGCATCGACCTGCACGTCGAGGAGTTCGGCGCGGAACGGCCCACCGCGACCGTCGTCCTGGCCCACGGGTACGTGCAGTCCTCGCGGCTGTGGGCCGGGCAGGTCCGTGACCTGCTCGAGGCGCGGCCCGACCTCCGGGTGGTCACCTACGACCACCGCGGGCACGGCGCCTCCGGTGCGACACCGCGGGACAGGGCCACCATCGAGCAGCTCGGCCGCGACCTGGCCGGCGTGCTCGACGCGGTGGTCCCCGACGGGCCGGTCGTCCTCGGCGGCCACTCCATGGGCGGCATGACGCTGATGGCGCTGGCCGAGCAGCGTCCCGAGCTGTTCGGCGACCGGGTGGTCGGCGTCGCCTTCGTCGGCACCAGCTCCGGCGGGCTGGACACCATCACCTACGGCTTGCCGGCGCCGCTGGCCCGCGTGGTCGCGAAGCTGCTGCCGGTGCTCAACGAGCGGGCGGTGAAGGCCGAGCTGGCGGGGAAGAAGCGCACGGTCGGCGCGATGGACGCGTGGCTCATCTTCAGCGGCGACGCCGACCCGGCGGACGTGCAGGCGGCACTGGAGGTGCACCGCGCCACCACGGCCGAGACGGTGGCCGCCTTCCTGCCCACGTTCTCCGACCACGACCGGCGCACGGCCCTCGAGGCGCTCTCCGAGGTGCCGGTGCTGATCACCGTCGGGGACGCCGACCGGCTCTGCCCCGTCGAGCACAGCCGCGTGCTCGCCGACGCGCTGCCCACAGCCGAGCTCGCCGTCTACCCCGGCGCCGGGCACATGGTGCAGATGGAGCGCCGTCCCGAGGTCAGCCGGCGGCTGCTCGCACTGGTCGACCGGGCCCTCGCCGATGCTCCTGCGGAGCAGGCGCGGACGGCGTGACTCAGCGAGCCCGGTCGTAGCCGAAGAAGCCCCGCTTCTTGATCACCGCGGAGACCTCGGGCGGCACCATCGACTCCCAGCTCGTGTCCTCGGTCGGGATCCGCTTGAGCACGTCCCGGCTGAGGATCGGCAGGTAGTCGGGCTGGTGGTCGAGCCCGACGAAGCTGCCGCGCCGGTTCAGGTAGTCGAACAGCGGCCTCAGCTGCTCGTCCACCTCGACGGTGTCGAGGGTGACCACCCGACCGTCGCGCAGCATCGGGTAGACGAACAACCGCAGGTCGTTCTTGAACAGGCGGCCGAAGCTCTCCAGGATGCCGCCGGGCAGCTCGGCGTGCTTGGCCTCGTCGAACAGCTCGACCAGGCTGGGGAGCCCCATGACCATCCCGAGCCGTCCGTCGGTGCGCCAGGCCAGGTAGGCGGCCAGCCGGTGGTAGGCCACGAAGTCCGAGATCAGCACCGGCAGGCCACAGGCGGCCAGCAGGTCGGCCCGGGCGAGGAAGTCCCGCCGGTCGACGACGTCCCCTCCGGCGCGCAGGTTGGCCATGGTCAGCTCGGTGACGGCGACGACCTCGCGTCCGGCGACCGCCGGGTCCCGCTCGAACGCGGCCCGGGCCGCCTCGAGCATGTCGATGTTGACGACCGTCGGCGGACGGAAGCTGCCCCGCTCCACCAGGATCGCCTTCTTGCGCAGCGCCTCGCTGGGCTGCAGCACCTGCCGGTCCGGACCGAACATCGCCGCGCCGGAGAGCCCGACCTGCACGAGCTTGAGCGCCATCACCCGGTTGTCGACCATCCGGAACTCGATGCCGCTCATCTCGATCAGGTCGATCTCGACCCGGCCGGTGGTGAGCCGGTCGAGCAGGCTCTCCACGAGGCGGTCGGGCTGGTGGTGCTGGAAGAAGGCGCCGTGCAGGAGGTTGACGCCGACCACCCCGAGGGCCTCCTGCTGCTGGGGCGCCTCGTCGTCGAGCATCCGCACGTGGACGACGACCTGGCTGGGCTCGTCGCGCGGGTGCGCCTGGAACTTCACGCCCATCCAGCCGTGGCACTCGTTGCCCCCGCGGTAGCTGCGCGCCACGACGGTGTCGGCGAAGGCGAAGAAGGACGTCTCGTCGCCGCGCTGGTCACCGAGCCGGTCGACGTCGAGCTGGAACTCGTGGTCGAGCATCGCCTGCAGCCGGCCCTTGGAGACGTAGCGGTCGGACTTGCCGTAGACGGCGTCGCTGACCGCCATGTCGTAGGCCGACATCGACTTGGCCACCGTGCCCGCCGCGCCGCCCGCGCGGAAGAACCAGCGGGCCACCTCCTGCCCGGCCCCGATCTCCGCGATGGTCCCGTACCAGCGCGGGTCCAGGTTGATCTGCAGCGCCTTCTGCAGTGTGTCCACGCCGGCGTCCATGCGGCTCCCCTCCCGGTGCGGCCCGGGTGCAGGGGAGCCTAGCCACGTGGGACCCGCACCAGCTTCGGGACGGGCCTCAGGCCGACCGGGCCGGGGCTGCGGCCCGGTCGGCCGCCCGCCGCAACCCCGGCGCCAGCGCCAGCGAGACCGCCAGCGACACCACCGCCAGCGCCGCCACCGCCGACCCGGGCGTCAGCGCGTCCCCCAGCGCCCCGGCCAGCACCGCGAAGACCCCCTGCCCGGTCATCCGCGCCGCCGACTCGAACCCGAGCACCTGCCCGCGCAGCTCCGCCGGCGTCAGTGCGACCAGCCACTCCTGCTGCGCCAGCCCCGCCGCGTACCCGGTGGACGCGACGACCACCAGGACGACGGCCACCGGCACCGACGGCCCGAGCGCGAACAGCACGAACGGCGCCGCCAGCAGCAGCCGCAGCGCGGTGTTCGACCGCCGCCGCTGCGACGGCGTCAGGAACCGCCCCACCACCAGGTCGCCGGTCATCATCCCGACCGCGCCGGCCGCGAGCAGCCACCCGCCCCGCTCCCCCGCGTACGGCACGAACAACGCCTCGCACCCGACCACCAGCCCGTTCGGGACGCACAGTGCCACCAGCAGCGTGCGGGTCTCGCGCCGCGACAGCAGCAGCCGGTTGCCGCGCAGCGTCTCGGCCACACCGGCCGATCCGCTGCGCCGCGGCGGCCGCTCGGCCAGCCCGAACCGCAGGACGCCCACCGCGACGGCGGACACCGCGGCGGCCAGCGCGAACACCTGTGTCGTCGTCAGCACGGTGAGCAGGAGGCCGCCGACGGCGAACCCGACCACCTGGCAGGCGCCCACCGCGACGTTCGTCGCCGACCGGGCCAGCGGGTACGCCTCGGCGGGAACCAGCTCCGACAGCAGCCCCCACCGCACGCCGGACCCGACCGACACGACGTACGCGGTGCCGACGACGAGCAGCAGCCGCACCGCGGGCGTCAGGCCGGGGAACACCTGCAGGCACAGCGCCGCCGTGGACACCACCCCGACCAGGACGAGCGTGCGCCGCGGCGGGCCCGCGTCGGCGGCCGACATCAGCGTGACCGCGCCGAGGGCCTGCGCGATCGAGGGGCCGGACATCGCCACCGCCGTCAGCAGCGCCGAGCCGGTCTGCCGGTGCACGAGCGTGGCCAGGGCCAGCGACGACGTCGTCGAGGCCACCGTGGTCAGCGCACTGCCGGTCCACAGCGCACGGAACGCGGGGAGCGCGAACAGCGCCCGGTAGGTGAGCACGCCCCCGACCGTCCGTCGGAGCGAGTGCCGGTCCCACTGTTTCGGCTACCGTCGAAAGGTGGGTGAGCTCATCGTCGACGCCGACGTGATGGCGCGCGCCCGCTTCGGCACGTCGCAGCTCACCGAGACGCTGGCCGGGCTGCGGCTGCTGCTGTCGGCGCAGGTCCCGCCGTGGCACCGCCCGTGGCACGACGCCCACGCCGCCGCGCTACGGGAGCGCCTCGACGACGACCCGGTCGGTGCCGCCCTGCTGCGCGCCGCCTTCGGCCGCACCTGGACCGCCGACTTCCTCACCGTGCCGCCCACCGCGCCGGACCTCCCCCTCGACGAGGAGCTCGCCCACCTCGAGTCCCTCGACGACGACGCCGTCCGCGCCGACCTCGAGGTGGCCACCGGCCCCGTTCCGCCCGAGCTGTCGGGCACCGGCCTCGCGCGGACCGCCGCCGACCTGCTGCGCTGGACCTGGGAGTCCACGATCCGCGACGAGTGGCCGCGCCGGCGGCGGGTGCTGCGCGCCGACGTCGTCGCCCGGACCGCGCGGCTGAGCAGCGAGGGCTGGTCCGGCGCGCTCGACGGCATCGCGCCCGGGGTCCGCTGGCTGGCGAACGGCCGGCTGCAGGTCAACGCGCACCCGTACCCGCCGCGCGACATCCGGGGCCGCGACCTGCTGTTCATCGCCGCGCACAGCCGCGGCGGCTGGGTGAGCTGGCGGCTGCCGGACACCTACGCCGTCGTCTACCCGGTCACCGGCGCGCTCGCGTCGGGCCCCGCACCGCTGCCCGAGCCGCTGGTCCGCCTGCTCGGCCGTGCCCGGGCCCGCGTGCTGACCGCCCTCGGTGCGCCCCGCAGCACCAGCGCGCTGGTGGCCGGCACCGGCCTGCCGTTGGGCAGCGTCGGCGGGCACCTGCGGGTGCTGCTCGACGCCGGCCTGCTCGAGCGCCGGCGGTCGGGGCGCGAGGTCCTCTACTGGCGCAGCGACGCCGGCCAGGCCCTCCTCGACGCCGCCACGTGACAGCCATCACCGCTACGAACGCCCTCCCCAGGCGCCACGTAGCAGCCTTCAGCGCCACGAGGGCCACTCACCGGGCGCCGGGGCCCGGGAGCAGGCCGCGCTCCACGGCGACCATCACCGCGCGGGTGCGGTCGTCGACGCCGAGCTTGGCGAACACCCGCAGCAGGTGGGTCTTCACCGTGGCCTCGCCGATGAACAGCTCCCGGCCGATCTCGGCGTTGGTCAGCCCGCGCGCCACCCCGCCCAGTACCTCGAGCTCCCGCGCGGTCGGCTCCTCGGCGGCCGGCGCCCGCATGCGCGAGACCAGCCGGGCGGCCACCGGCGGCGCCAGCACGGTCTCCCCGCGGGCGGCCGCGCGGACGGCGTCGGCCAGTTGCGGGAGCGGCGCGTCCTTGAGCAGGTAGCCGGTCGCGCCGGCCGCGACGGCGCGCACGATGTCGGCGTCGGTGTCGTAGGTGGTGAGCACCAGCACCCGGACGGCGGGGTGCGAGACGGCCAGCCGCTCGGTCGCCGTCACGCCGTCCATCCGCGGCATCCGCAGGTCCATGAGGACGACGTCGGGCGCCAGCGCCGCCACCATCGCCAGCGCCTCCTGCCCGTCACCGGCCTCCCCGACGACGTCGAGGTCCTCCTGCGCGGCCAGCCAGGCGACCAGCCCGCCGCGCACCACCGGGTGGTCGTCGACCACCAGCACCCGCGTCACGGGCCCGGCACCCGCACCGTCACCCGGGTGCCCGAGCCCGGCGAGGAGGCGACGTCGACCTCACCCCCGACCTGCGCCACCCGCCCGCGCAGGCCCTCCAGGCCCGAGACGGTGACCCGCGCCGGGTCGAAGCCCACGCCGTCGTCCTCCACGTGCACCGACACCTGCCCGCCCACCCGCGCCAGCCGCAGCACCACCGCCGAGGCGCCGGCGTGCCGGCGGACGTTGGTCAGCGCCTCCTGCGCCCCCCGCAGCAGCACGACCTCCTCGTCGGTGCGCAGCCCCGGTGCGCCGTCGAGCGCCGAGGTGTCCACCCGCACCTCCAGCCCGGTCTCGCGGGCGAACCGCCCGGCCAGCTGCCGCAGCGCCTCCACCAGCGTCGAGCCGTCCAGGGCCACCGGCCGGAACGCCGCCACCACCGCCCGCGCCTCGGCCAGGTTGTCGCGGGCGACCTCCTCGATCACCGCCAGCTTCTCGCGCGCGGCACCGGGGTCGGCCGAGACGAGCGCGGCGGCGGTCTGGGACAGCACCACGATGGAGGTGTAGCCCTGCGCCAGGGTGTCGTGCACCTCCTGCGCCAGCCGCTCCCGCTCGGCCAGCACGCCGCGCTCGTGCTCGGCGGCGGCCAACTCGGCGCGGGTGGCCTGCAGCTCCTCGATCAGCGAGGCCCGCTGCGCGCTCTGGTGCAGCACCCGGCTGACCCACATGCCCATCGCCAGGCTGAACACGATGCCGATGCCCGTCTCGAGCAGGACGTCGCCGGCCGGCCGCCCGGACGCCGCGGACAGCACCGGCCCGGCCGCGCTGCCGATCCCGAGCAGCAGCGTCCACGCGATGCCGGTGAGGGTCCCCTGGACGGCGAACCAGACGTGCGGGTAGGCGAGGAAGAGCAGGAACAGCAGCTCGGGGGCCAGCCAGCCGAGCAGCGTGAAGCCGGCGACCAGCACCGACAGGTACAGCACCGCCCGCCGCCGCGCCCCGTGGCTGATGGCCGGCACGCCCGCGACGAGGTAGGCGACGGCCAGCCCGCCCAGCACCGCGAGCGCCGGCTCGCGGCGGCCGGGGTCGATCACGTCGCCGACCGTCGCCGACACCACCGCCAGGCTCCACACGACGGCGGTGATGACGTGGATGCCGGCGATGGTCGCCCGCCACCCGCGCTCGGACAGCGGCTCGCCGCCGTCGTCCCCGGGCGGGACGACGACGGCGGCCAGGCGGCGGGGCAGGCTCACGCCGCCCGGCGCCAGCGGAAGGTCCGTGCGCACACCACGGTCCCGATGATCACCCATGCGGCCAGCACCAGGGCAGTGGTCCCGTGCTCCCAGCTGCCGGCCTGCTCGGCCACGGCGGCCGAGTCGGGCAGGAACACCGACCGCATGCCCTGCACCATCCACTTGAGCGGGAACAGCGCCGCGACCTGGTCCATCCACGCCGGCAGGTCCGAGTCGATGAAGAAGACGCCGGAGAGGAACTGCAGGACGACGGCGAAGGCGGGGATCCCGGCCGAGGCCGAGCGGGCGCTGCCGATCACCGACGCCACCGCGAGGCCGAGGACGGTGCCGGCCAGGATGCCCAGGACGACGACCCAGGTGAAGGTCAGCCAGCGCGAGGCCTCGGTGGGCAGCGGCACGTCGTAGGCGAACGCGGCCACGGCCAGCAGCACGGCGAGCTGGGCGATCGTCGTGACCACCACCTGCCCGGCCTTGCCGATCCCGTAGGACAGCGCGGGGGTGCCGAGCGTCTGCAGCCGGGCGAGGTCGCCGCGGTCGCGCTCCTCGGTGACCGCGGTGCCCACCGCCTGGAAGCTGGTGAGCATGACGCCGGTGGCGGCGATCCCGGCGAGGAAGTACTGCCGGAAGCCGACGCCCGGCAGGACCGTCTCGTCGCCGAACACCGAGCCGAAGATCACCAGCATGATCACCGGGTAGGCGAAGGAGAACGCCACCTGGCCGGGGTCGCGGACGAACAGCCGCAGCTCCAGGCCGATGCGGGCGATCCCGATGGACAGCGCCGACGGCGGCGCGGGGAGCGCAGGGGCGGGAGCGGTGGCGGGGACGGTGGCGGTCATCGGGTCTCCTCCGGGAGGGCGACCAGGCGGAGGTAGACGTCCTCCAGGCCGGGGCGGGTGACGGTCAGGCCGGGGACCTCCCCGGCGGGGTGCGCGGCGAGCAGGTCGCGCAGGACGGCGGCCGGCTCGGCGGTGACCACCGACCGCGGCGCGCCGTCCTCGGTCCAGCGGACGGTCGCCTCGTGCCGGAGGGCGCCGCCGAGCTCGGCCGGCGGGGCGACGTCGACCAGCCGCCCGGCGCTGATGACGCCGACCCGGTCGGCCAGGTGGGCGGCCTCGTCGAGGTAGTGGGTGGTGAGCAGCACGGTCGTGCCGCGGTCGCGCAGGCCCTCGACCAGCGTCCAGAACTGACGGCGGGCCACCGGGTCCATGCCGGTGGTCGGCTCGTCGAGGAACAGCAGCTCGGGCCGGCCCTGCACGCCGAGTGCGACCTCCAGCCGCCGGCGCTGCCCGCCGGAGAGCGCGGTCACCCGCTGCCGCGCGGCCTCGGCCAGCCCGACGTCGGCCAGCAGCTCCCCGGTCGGCACCGGCGCCGCGTGGTAGCGCGCGAAGTGGTCGAGGGTCTCCCGCACGGTGAGCGCGTTGCCGGCGCCGGTGGACTGGCCGACGACGCCGATGCGGTCGCGCCAGGCCCGTCCCGCGTGCGCCGGGTCCGCGCCGAGGACGGCGGCCTCCCCGCCGTCGCGGCGGCGCACGCCCTCGAGGATCTCCACCGTCGTCGTCTTCCCGGCGCCGTTCGGCCCGAGGAGCGCGAACACCTCGCCGCGGCGGACGTCGAGGTCGATGCCGTCGACCACCGCCCGGCCGCCGTACCGCTTGACCAGCCCGCGCACGCGGACCGCGTCGTCGTGCTGGAGCGCCGGGGGCACCGGCGCCGTCTGGGTCGCTGTCATGCGACGAGCCTGTCGGCGCGCGGCGGCGACCGGGACGGTCGCGCGGTGGGTGCGCCGTCCACCGGTCGGTGGACGGGCGGCGTCAGTCGCCCGGGTCGAGGACCCGGCGCCCGGCCAGGGTGCTGACCACCTCGACGGCGGGGTCCCAGTAGCGCGCGTAGTGGTACGGGTCGGCGTTGCGCTGGGTGCGGTGCGCGGCGATCGTCGGCGGCAGCGCCTGCCAGTCGGGGACCTCCTGCAGCGCCAGGAAGAAGTTGGTGGCGCTGGTGGCCGGGTCCATCCGGTCGGCGTAGCTGCCCCACGCGCCGTTGTCCCGCTGCTGGAACAGCCCGCGGGAGTCCGGGCCGGCGGCGTCGCCGCGGTCGAGGACGCGCAGCGAGGACTCCCCCATCGCGGTCATGACGCCGACCACCTGTGCGCAGGTGTCCAGCCCGAGCGCCTCGGCCGCGTTGACGATCGCCGCGGCGTTGGCCAGCTGCTCGCCGCCGTAGCCGGCCACCGGTCCCTCCGGCACGGCGGCCGGGTCGATCCGCACACCGGGCTCCGCGGCTGCGCACTCCGCCGACCGCGGCGGCTCCGCGGTCACCTGGCGCACCACCAGGAACGCCGCGAGGAGCACGAGGAGGACGGCCGCGAGCGCGAGGACCCGCCGCTGACGGGTCGGGGCGCGCGCGGCTGCCTGCACACCCCGTCCAACGGACGGCGCACCCCAGGGGTCCCCGGCTACTGGACGGGCGAGTCCGGCGGCGGCAGCGAGACGCGCAGCTGCTCGTCGACCGAGGTGACGCCGGGGACGGCCAGCAGCGACGGGCGCGCGTCGGCCGGCGCCTGGCCGGTGATGACGCCCAGCGCGCCGAGGACCCGCTCGACCTCCATGCCCGAGTCGCGCAGCGCGGAGGCGACCGAGTCCAGCTCGGCCAGGTGGCCGTCGTCGACGGTCACGCTGAAGCGCGACAGCGGGGACCCCATGGCGGGAGGCTACGCGCCCCGGGACCGCCCGCGGGCCGTTCCGGCGCCCTCCTGCGGCGCGAGCACCAGCCCGCTGCCGACGTCGACCGACGGCTCGGTCAGCCGCCGGCTCGCCTGGGTGAGCGTGGCCCACAGCTCGTAGCCGCGGCGCCCGGTGGCCTCGGCCCAGAGCGCGGCCAGCCCGGCGACGTGCGGCGTGGCCATGCTCGTGCCGCTGATCGTGTTGTAGCGCTCGGGCATCGGCCAGGCCGACAGGACGTCCACGCCCGGGGCCGCGACGTCGACCTCCCCGCCGGGCACCGGCAGGCTGCGCGCGGAGAACCAGGCGGTGGTCAGCCGGGGGTCCAGCGCCCCCACCGCCAGGATCTCCACGCTGTTGGCCGGGGCGCCGACGAAACCGAACTCGCCGTTCTCCCGGTCGGCGTTGTTACCCGCCGCGGCCACGATCAGCGACCCCTGCTCCAGCGCCCGCCGGCCGGCCGCCGAGTAGGGCGGGTGCGCCTCGGCGACGTCGGCGCCCAGCGACATCGAGATCACCGCGCAGCCGTTGGCGACCGCCCAGTCGATGCCGGCCAGGATGCCGCCGTCGTCGCCGCTGCCCTCGTCGCTGAGCACCTTCCCGACGAAGACCTCGGCGTCCGACGCGACGCCGTAGCGCGGCCCGGCGGGAGGCACCCGCGGGCCGCAGGCGGTGCCGGTGCAGTGGGTGCCGTGGCCGTGGCCGTCCTGGGCGCTGTCCACCCCGGTCACGAACGACTCCGCGGTCACCGTCCGGCCGACGAAGTCGGGGTGCTGCAGGTCCAGCCCGGTGTCGAGGACGGCGACCCGGACGCCCTGCCCGGTGAACGGCGACGTCGTCGCCTGCACCGCCTGGATGCCCCAGGTGGCCGCCGCGGTGTCCGCGAACGGCGGCGGCAGCGGGGTCTCCTCCCCCGGCACCGGCGCGCCGGCCAGCCGGGCGGCGAGGTCGGTGACGCCGTCGCGGTAGCCCCGGACGTAGGCCGACGGGTCCTCGGGCAGCACGTGGTGGACCAACTCGGGCGACACCGACAGCACCGGACGCCGCGCGCCGCGCAGGGCGGCCACCTGGTCGGGGCCGGCGGCGACGACCGCGATGCCGAGCCGGGCGAACACCGTGGCCCCGGCGTCGCGCATCGCCTGCGCGGGCACCCGCCCGGAGGAGAAGTCGCGGGAGTCGGCGACGTCGGAGATCCCGGCCGCCGACCAGTCCACCGGCTCGTCGGCCGCGTCGGCGAACACGACGACCTGCCGGCCCGTGGTCTGGGCCCCCGGCGAGCGGGGCGGGCGGGCGGCGGCTGGCGGATCGATCACGGTTCCCCCTGGACGACGGCGCGGTGGGGAACCCGGCGGTCTGCCCGCCGTCCCCCCGCCGCCGGGGACGGGTCCCGGCGGTGGCGGCAGTCTGTAGCGCGGGGGTGACAGACGCGAACCAGACGGCTCCACGGTGGCGTCCGGAAACCGCCAGTCAGGTCCCCCGCGCGGTGCCATGCTCGGGACGTGCTCTCCCCGATCGACGCCGAACGCTGCTACCGCGCGGTGGCCAGCCGCGACGCCCGCTTCGACGGCTGGTTCTTCACCGCGGTGCGCACCACCGGCATCTACTGCCGCCCCTCGTGCCCGGCCCGCACGCCGGCCGCCGTCAACGTCTCCTTCTTCGGCAGCGCCGCCGGCGCCCAGGCCGCGGGCTACCGGGCCTGCCGCCGCTGCCGGCCCGACGCCGTCCCCGGGTCCCCGGAGTGGGACGTGCGCGCCGACGTCGTCGCCCGGGCCATGCGGCTGATCGCCGACGGCGAGGTCGAACGCTCCGGCGTCCCCGGGCTGGCCGCGCGGCTGGGCTACTCCGAGCGGCAGGTGCACCGCCTGCTGGTCGGCGAGCTCGGCGTCGGCCCGCTCGCCGTGGCCCGCGCCCAGCGCGCGCAGACCGCCCGGGTGCTGATCGAGACCACGGACCTGCCGATGGCCGACGTCGCCTTCGCCGCCGGGTTCGCCAGCATCCGGCAGTTCAACGACACCGTCCGCGAGGTGTTCGCCTGCACGCCGTCGGAGCTGCGCCGCCGCCGGCCGGCCGGCGACGGCGGGACCCCGGGCTGGCTGACCCTGCGGCTGGCCGCCCGCGCCCCGTTCGACGCCGCCGAGGTGCTGCACTTCCTCGGCGCGCACGCCGTCCCCGGCCTGGAGGAGTGGGACGGGACGACGTTCTCGCGGGTGCTCGACCTGCCGGCCGGGCCCGGCGTCGTCCGCCTGTCCCCCGCGACCGACGGCGGCCCCGCGGTGACCGCGCGGCTGCTGCTGACCGACCTGCGCGACCTGCGCGCCGCCGTCCCCCGGTGCCGGCGGCTGCTCGACCTCGACGCCGACCCCGCCGCCGTCGACGACGTCCTCGGGGCCGACCCCGCGCTGGCACGGCTGGTGGCCGGTGCGCCGGGCCGGCGGGTGCCCGCCTCGCCCGACGGCCCGGAGTCTGCGGTGCGCGCGGTGCTCGGCCAGCAGGTGTCGGTGGCCGGCGCCCGCACGCTGACCGCGCGGGTCCTGACGCTGGCCGGGACGCCGCTGGCCGAGCCGGTCGGCAGCCTCACGCACGCCTTCCCGCGGCCGGAGGCGCTGGCCGACGCCGATCTGTCCGCCGTCGGGCTCACCGGCGCCCGCCGCCGCACGCTGACCGGCCTGGCCGCCGCCCTGGCCGAGGGCCGCGTCGTCCTGGACCCGGGGTGCGACCGCGAGGCGGCCGCGCGCGACCTGCTGGCCCTGCCCGGCATCGGCCCGTGGACGGCGTCGCTCGTGGTCATGCGCGGTCTCGGCGACCCCGACGTGTGGCTGCCCGGTGACCTCGCGCTCCGCCGCGCCCTGGCGGCGCTGGGCAGCTCCGACGCCGAGGCCGCCACCCGCTGGCGACCGTGGCGCTCGTACGCCGCGATGCACCTCTGGGCGCTCGCCGCCCCCACACTGTTCACCCGCTCCCCCGCTGATCGGAGTGCGTCATGACCCCGTCCGCCCGCTTCGCCACGGTGGCCACCCCACCGGGCCCCTTCACCGTCGTCGTCACCCCCGGACCCGACGGCGGCGACGTCGTCCTGGCCGCCGGGTGGACCGACGACGTCAGCGACCTGCTGCCCGTCGTCCACCGGGCGCTGCGGCCCACCTGGGTCGAGCGGGCCGAGCACCTGCCGGTCCTCGACGCCGTCGAGGCGCACGCCGCCGGCAACCTCGGCGCGATCGACGACGTCCCGGTGCGGCAGCGGTCCGGGCCGTTCCTCGAGGACGCCTGGGAGGTGCTGCGCACCGTGCCGCCCGGGCGGCCGGACACCTACGCCGAGTTCGCGGCGCGGTGCGGGCGCCCCTCGGCCGTGCGGGCGGCGGCCAACGCCTGCGCCCGCAACGCCGCCGCGCTGTTCGTCCCCTGCCACCGGGTGCTCGGCTCCGACGGCGGCCTGGGCGGGTTCCGCTGGGGCACACCGGTCAAGCGCTGGCTGCTCGACCACGAGGCCGAGCACGCCCCCGTCCCCGTCGAGGCATAGGAAGCGATCCGCACGTCCCGCGCCCTGGGACGTGCGGATCGCTTCCGATGCCTGCGCCTCCCGGGAGTTGTCGGTGGCGTCCTGCACGCTGGTCCGGTGGACGCCGCCTCCCTCCTGCTCGGCCTGCTCGTCGGCGCGCTGCTGGGAGCGGCGGTCGCGCTGGGCGTCGTCGCACTGGTGTCCCGCCGCCGCCCGGCCGACGACGCCCTCGAGCCGCTGCACGAGTCGCTGGACCACATGCACCGGCTGCTGGCCGGCATCGAACGCGACCGCGCCACCGCCCACGGCGAGCTGCGCGAGCAGATGGGCACCGTCGGGCAGACCAGCGCGCTGCTGCGCCAGGAGACCGCGGCGCTGGTCACCGCGCTGCGCACGCCGCACGTCCGCGGCCGCTGGGGCGAGGTCCAGCTGCGCCGGGTGGTCGAGGTGGCCGGCCTGCTCGAGCACTGCGACTTCGTCGAGCAGCCGTCGTCCACGAACGACGAGGGCGCCGGCGTGCGGCCCGACCTCGTGGTCACCCTCTCCGACGGCCGGCAGGTCGTCGTCGACGCGAAGGTGCCCTTCACCGGCTACATCGAGGCGGTGCAGGCCACCGACCAGTCCGTCCGGGACCAGCGGGTCGCCGCCCACGCCCGGCAGCTGCGCACCCACGTCGACCAGCTGGCCGCCCGCCGCTACCCCACCGCCTTCCGCCCGGCGGCGCCGTTCACCGTCCTGTTCGTCCCCTCCGACGGCTTCCTCACCACCGCGCTGGAGGCCGAGCCGGCCCTCCTGGAGTACGGCTTCGGCCGCGACGTCGTCATCGCCACGCCCAGCACGCTGCTCGCCCTGCTCCGCACCGTCGCGCACTCCTGGCGGCAGGAGCGGCTGGCCCGCGACGCCGACCAGGTCATCGAGGTCGGCCGCCGGCTGCACGCGCGGCTGACCACGCTGTCGGGCCACCTGACCCGCCTCGGCTCCGCGCTCGGCTCCACGCTGACCCGCTACAACGAGACGGTCGGCTCCTACGAGCGCTCGGTGCTCGCCGCCGCCCGCCGCTTCGACGACCTCGGCGTCGGCGAGACGCCGGTGCCCACGCCCGAGCCGGTCGAGGCGGTCGTGCGGCAGCTGCGGCCGGCCGGTGAGGACCCGCCGCAGCTCCCGGAGGCCGACGAGGAGGCGCCGCTGCGCTGGCGGCTCACCGACGGCGGCTGAGCACGGCCGGCCGAGCCTCCCGTCAGGCCCGGGAGGCCCCGCCCGTCACACCCGCCCCGCCCCTCACCGAGAGTTGCCAAATCGACACGGTGACCTGTCGCGAGTCGGAACCCCCAAGTCGCCCGCAGGACAGGCCTCCGTCGCTACCGTGAGGACCGACAGCGGCCCGTGGCGGGCCGGAGCGTCCGGACGGGGAGGTACGCCATGGCCTCGGCGAGCACAGCCGACACCTGGCGGGACAGCGGAGTGGGCAGGCAGCGCCCCTACGCCGTCCCGCGGGCAGGGCGTCCCGACGCGACCGGCCCGGACCGTTCCATGCGCATGGGTCTCCCGCCGGTGCCGCCGCCCCCGCCGCGCGGCCGTCCCGGCGGAGGCGGCCGCAGCACCGGCCACGGCTCGAGCCACGGGTCCACCGGCGGCCACGGCCGCCCCGCCGCCGAGGCGCGCCCCTCGGTACGTCCCGCCCAGCAGCGCGCTCCCTATCCCGGCGTCCACCCGCTCGGTGACCGCGCAGGGGCCGCTGCCCCGTCGCGCCCCCGCGGTGCGCGGGCATCCGGGCGCGCGGCCGAGCGGGCCGCCGCGGAGCCCGCCGCCGGCAGCGGACTGCGCGGCGCGCTCGCCGTCCTCGGCGTCTTCGTCATCACGCTCGCCGGCGGTGCCATCGACTCGTTCCTCGGCGTCGGCCTGGGCACGTTGACCCTCGTCACGCTGGTCGCGGCCACCGCCGTCGCCACGCTGCTGGTCCGCCGCCGCGACCTGCTCACCGTCGTCGTCGCCCCGCCGCTGGTCTTCGTCGCGGTCGCCCTGGTCAACATCGCCCTCGCGCCGTCGGCCTCGTTCACCCTCCCGACGCTCGCGACCATCCTCATCCGCGGCTTCCCCACGATGGTCGTCGCCACCGGCGTCGCCCTGGTGCTGGCGATCGTCCGCTGGGCCGCCCGGCGCTGACCCCCCGACACGCAGCGAGCCCCCTCCCGGCCGGGAGGGGGCTCGCTGCGTCTGCGCTGCCGGTCAGCGGGCGGCGCGGCCCGGGCGCAGCTCGTGCGGGAGCGCGAACACCAGGCGCTCCTCGGCGGCCTTCACCGTCTCGACGTCGGGGTAGTCGCGGGCGGCGAGCCAGTCGAGCACCTCGCTGACCAGGACCTCGGGCACCGACGCGCCGCTGGTGACGCCGACGGTGCCCACGCCCTCGAGCCACGCCGGGTCGATCTCGGCGGCGTAGTCGACCAGGTACGCGGCGCGGGCGCCGGCCTCCAGGGCGACCTCCACCAGCCGCACCGAGTTCGACGAGTTGGTCGAGCCGACGACGATCACCAGGTCGCACTCGGCCGCCATCTGCTTGACCGCCTGCTGCCGGTTCTGCGTGGCGTAGCAGATGTCGTCGCTGGGCGGGGACTGCAGGCCGGGGAAGCGGTTCTTCAGCTGGTCCACCGTGGCCAGCGTCTCGTCGACCGAGAGCGTGGTCTGCGACAGCCACACGACCTTCTCGGGGTCGCGCACCTGGACGCTGGCGACGTCGTCGGCACCGTCGACGAGCTGGATGTGCGACGGCGCCTCACCCGAGGTGCCCTCGACCTCCTCGTGACCGCGGTGGCCGATCAGCAGGATGTCGTAGTCGTCGCGGGCGAACCGCTTGGCCTCCTGGTGCACCTTGGTCACCAGCGGGCAGGTCGCGTCGATGGTGCGCAGCGAGCGCGCCCGGGCCTCCTCGTGCACGGCCGGCGAGACGCCGTGGGCACTGAAGACGACGACCGCACCCTCGGGCACCTCGTCGGTCTCGTCGACGAACACCGCGCCGCGCCGCTCGAGGGTGGCGACGACGTGCTTGTTGTGGACGATCTGCTTGCGGACGTACACGGGCGCACCGTGGATCTCCAGCGCCCGCTCGACGGCCACCACCGCCCGGTCGACACCGGCGCAGTAGCCCCGGGGATCGGCCAGCAGGACCCGTCCGCGCTGATCAGCCATGCACCCATCGTAGGTGGCGCGCCGACGCCTGCCGGGCTCCCGACGAGACGCTCGACACGCCGCGAGCGCGCGGCGCCGCCCGACCGGGTGGCTGCCGAGGGGGCCGCGCTGCCGTTCCGCGCGCCCTGCGGCAGGCTGGAGGCATGTCCCGTGAGATCCCCGAGCCGATCCGCGCCGCCGCCGGTCTGGCCGCCACCGTCCTGGACGAGGCCCGCCGACTGCCCTCGACGCTGCCGGGACTGCCGGTGCGCCTCATCGGTCTGGCCCTGCAGACGGCGATGAAGTGGCAGCAGCAGTGGTCGGGGCTCGTCGCCCGCGGCGACGAGCTCCTCACCGGCCTGCGTGGCGACCGCGAGCCCGGCATGGCCACCTTCGACGAGGACGAGGACGAGGCCGCCGGCGGCACCCCCCTCGTGGCGCAGCCGATCGACGTGCTGCACAACTCCGCGTTCGACCGCGCCCCCGACGTCGACACCGTCGGTGACGGCCTGGCCGACGACGTCTCCGCCGCCGAGGTCGACGTCATGGAGATCGACGTCGACACCGACGCCGCCGGCCTGGTCGACGACGAGCTCGCCGGGCTGCCGCAGGACCCGTCGCCGGCCTCGGTCGTCGCCGCGGTCGAGGACGTCACCGACCTGGTCCAGGGCGCCGAGGAGGCCGAGTCCGCCCTCGAGGCCGCCGACTCCGCGCTGACGGCGGAGGACGCGCTGGAGAGCGCGCTGCTCGAGGCCGAGAGCACCGACGCCCCGGCCGCCAGCGACCCCGGCGGCTCCCCGGTCGGCGAGCTCGCCGGCGCGCCCGACGTCGGCAGCGACGACGCGACCGTCCCCGACGCCGCGGACTCCGGTGTCCCCGACACCGACATCGGCCTGGCCGACGCCGTCACCGAGGACGCCGTCACCGAGGACACCGCCACCGAGGTCGACGTCATCACCCCGGACGGCCAGGTGACCACGGTCGAGGGCACCGTCACCGACGAGGGCGTCGCCGCCCCCGAGGACGGCGGCGCAGCGGCCACCGAGTCCACCGCGACCGGCGCGGACAGCGACGTCGTGACCGACGAGCACGTCCGCGTCGACGAGGAGATCGGCGCCGAGGCCGGCCCCGGCGAGGACAGCGGCGCGGCGACCGACGCCGTCGAGCCGGAGCCCGCTCCGGACACCGCCGCGGACACGGCCACCGACACGGCTGCCGAGGCCACCGACGAGGGCGGTACGCCCGTCGCGGCGGCCACCGGCGTGCGCACCGACGTCGGCGAGGCCGACACCGCCGAGGAGGACACCGCGGAGGAGGACGCGGCGATCGCCGAGGGTTCCGCCGTGGACGCCGTCGGCGAGACGTCGGCCGCCCCCACCGACGCCCCCGAGGGCGGCAGCGAGCTGTCCGGCTCGCAGGCCGCCGGCGCGGCGCCGATCGACGGCTACGACTCCTTCTCGATCGCGCAGCTGCGCGGCCGGCTGCGCGGCTACCAGCTGGCCACGGTGTCCGACCTGCTCGCCTACGAGGAGGCCACCCGGGCCCGGGCGCCGTTCCTCACCATGCTGCGCAACCGGCTGGAGAAGCTCGAGCAGCAGGCGGCCGACAGCAGCCCGCTGCAGCCGCGCGGCCAGTAGGAGCACCCCAGGGCAGCGGCCCGGGTCCCCGTCGGGGACCCGGGCCGCTGCCGTCGGGGCCTCCTGGCAGGCTCGGGAGCATGACCGCCCCCTCCTCCCCCGAGGCGCCCTGGCCGGTGCGCACGGTGGCCCGCAAGGTCGCCGAGTGGATCGGCCGGCTCGGCGAGGTCTGGGTCGAGGGGCAGGTCGCCCAGCTCTCCCGCCGAGGTGCGGCCACCGTCTTCCTCACCCTGCGCGACCCCGCCGCCGACCTGTCGGTGCCGGTGACCTGCGCTCGCGACGTCGCCGACCGGCCCGGCCTCGAGCTCACCGAGGGCGCCCGCGTGATCGTGCGGGCGCGGCCGGACTACTACGTCGCCCGCGGGTCCTTCTCGCTGCGCGCCACCGAGATCCGCGCCGTCGGGCTCGGCGAGCTGCTCGCCCGCATCGAGCGGATCCGCAAGCTGCTGGCCGGCGAGGGGCTGTTCGACGCCGCCCGCAAGCGCCCGCTGCCCTTCGCCCCCGCCGTCGTCGGCCTCGTCACCGGCAAGGACTCCGCCGCCGAGCGCGACGTGCTGGTCACCGCCCGGCGGCGCTGGCCGGCGGTGCGCTTCACCGTCCACCACAGCCTGGTGCAGGGGGTCAACGCCGCCGCGTCGGTCATCGACGGCCTGCAGCGGCTGGACCGCGACCCCGAGGTCGAGGTGATCGTCCTCGCCCGCGGCGGGGGCTCGGTCGAGGACCTGCTGCCCTTCTCCGACGAGGGCCTGGTGCGCGCCGTCGCCGCGTGCCGCACACCGGTGGTCACCGCCGTCGGCCACGAGACCGACACCACGCTGGTCGACCACGTCGCCGACGTCCGGGCGGCCACCCCCACCGACGCCGCCCACCGCGTGGTGCCCGAGATCGGCGAGCAGCAACGGCTGGTCGACGGGCTGCGCGCCCGCGCCCGGCACCTGCTCACCACGCGCGTCGAGCAGTCCGAGCGGTGGCTGGAGGGCGTCCGCAGCCGGCCGGTGCTCGCCGACCCCCAGCGGCTGCTGCACGGCCGGGCCGACGACGTCGTCGCGCTGCGGGACCGGGCCCGCCGCACGCTCACCCACCGCGTCGAGGCCGCCGAGCGCGACCTCGAGCACGCCCGCGCGCGGGTCACCGCGCTGTCCCCGCAGGCGACGCTGCAGCGCGGCTACGCGCTGGTGCAGCGGGCCGACGGCGCGCTGGTCCGCGACCCCGGCGAGGTGGCCGACGACGAGCGGCTGGCGGTGCGGGTCGCGGGCGGGCGGCTGCCGGTGCGCGTCGACAGGCAGGATGGGACCCCGTGAGCAGCGCACCCGAGCAGCCGACGCAGACCTACGAGCAGGCCCGCGAGGAGCTCGCCGACGTGGTCCGCCGCCTGGAGGCCGGGGGGCTCACGCTCGAGGAGTCCCTCGCCCTCTGGGAGCGCGGCGAGCAGCTCGCCGAGCTGTGCCGGCACTGGCTCGACCGCGCTCGCGAGCGGCTGGCCGCGGCGGCGCCCGGTGATCAGGAGAAGTGAGCGACCAGGGAACCGAGGCTCAGCTCGGCTCGGAGACGGGCGCGACCGCCGCGGCGACGGTCTGCAGCTCCTCGTCGTCGGCCGAGCCGGTGACCAATGTGGTCACGTCCCCGTCCTCCCGGGTCAGCACCGTCTCGCCGCGCTCGCTGGTGAGCCGGGTCCAGGTGCGCCCGCCCAGGTCGACGCTGCCGTCGTCCTCCGCGCCGTCGAGCACGGCGGTCAGCGGCTCGGCGTCGGCGTCGTCGGTGACCAGGAAGCCCGCGTACTCGTCCGACGGGGTCACGTAGCCGATCTCGAGGGTGACCGGCGCACCGTCGGCGGCATCGGCATCGGTGGCATCGGTGCGGGCGCTGGTGGGCCGGTAGCCGTCGGGCAGCCCCGCCGGCACCTCGACGGGGTAGGACGCCCGCTCGGTGGCCAGCCGGACGCTGCTGGTGGGGTCGATCGGGCGCACCGGGTCGCTGCCGCTCTGCCGGAAGGTCATCCAGCCGACGGCGAGCAGGCAGATGACCACCAGCGGCAGCAGGGAGCGGATCATGTTCGCCGCGCTCATCCGGTTGGCCCGCTCGACGGCGGTCGGGGCCGGCGGTGGCTGCTCCTCGGGGGCCCGCTGGCCCGACGGGCCGGAAGTGGTCATGCCCCTAGGATCACACCACCGATCCAGAACCCCGCTGCCCCGCATCCGCGGCCCCGCGCGCACGACCGGCGGCGGGGACGGTGCGGCGGACGGCGGGCACCGGCAACGGTGCCGATGTTGGAGGTCCCGTGACGCTTCCCGTGCCCGACGGCCCCGTGCCCCCGATCCCCCGCGCGAGCACCTTCCGCACCGACCGCCCGGCGCCGGACCGGAACCTGGCCCTCGAGCTGGTCCGGGTCACCGAGGCCGCCGCGATGGCCGCCGGCCGCTGGGTCGGCCGCGGGGACAAGAACGGCGGCGACGGCGCCGCGGTCGACGCCATGCGGGCGCTGATCGGCACGGTGAGCATGCGCGGCGTGGTCGTCATCGGAGAGGGCGAGAAGGACCAGGCGCCGATGCTCTACAACGGCGAGCAGGTCGGCGACGGCTACGGCCCCGAGTGCGACGTCGCCGTCGACCCCATCGACGGCACCACGCTGATGGCCAAGGGCATGCCCAACGCCATCGCGGTCATGGCCGTGGCCGACCGCGGCGCGATGTACGACCCGTCGGCGGTCTTCTACATGGAGAAGATCGCCACCGGACCGGCCGCCGCCGACGTCGTCGACATCACCGTCCCGGTCGCCGAGAACATCCGCCGGGTGGCCAAGGCCAAGCACAGCCGGGTCGAGGACGTCACCGTCTGCATCCTCGACCGGCCGCGCCACGAGCAGCTGGTGCACGAGGTCCGCGAGGCCGGGGCGCGCATCCGGTTCATCTCCGACGGCGACGTCGCCGGCGCGATCGCCGCGGCCCGCGAGGGCACCGGCGTCGACCTGCTGCTGGGCATCGGCGGCACGCCGGAGGGGATCATCGCCGCCTGCGCGCTCAAGTGCATGGGTGGTGCGCTGCAGGGCCGGCTGTGGCCCAAGGACGACGAGGAGCGGCAGAAGGCGATCGACGCCGGCCACGACCTCGACCGGGTGCTCTCCATCGACGACCTCGTCCGCGGCGACGTCTTCTTCGTCGCCACCGGCATCACCGACGGCGAGCTGCTGCGCGGCGTGCAGTACCGCGCCGGTGGCTGCACGACGCAGTCGCTGGTCATGCGCTCGCGGTCGGGCACCATCCGCTCGATCGACAGCCTGCACTCGCTGGAGAAGCTGCGCGCCTACTCCGCGGTGCCCTTCGACCGCTCCGACGACGAGGAGTGACGCGGGGACGGCCGCTGACGCAGGACGGCCCCGGGGCGAGCGCCCCGGGGCCGTCCTGCGTCCGGTGGTCGTGCGTCCGGTGGTCGTGCGACCGGTGCCGGCGTCAGCCGAGACGGGTCTCGCAGTTGGCCACCTCGTAGCCGACCCGGCCGGCGCAGGTGCCGGCGTACTCCTCCCACGGGGAGTCCGAGGGCGAGATGCCCCACAGGGTGTCGCAGGCGGCGAAGTCACCGGCGAAGCAGCCGTCGGCCAGCGGCTGGTACCGCCCGTCCGGGTCGGCGCCGAGGCCCTGCGGCGGCACCGGGTCCGCGGCGGGCGTCGGGGTCCCCGCACCGAGTCGCTGCTCGCAGGTGGCGGCCTGGTAGGCGACCCGCCCGCCGCACGTGCCGGCGTACTGCTCGTAGTCCGAACCGGACGGCGTGACGGGCCACAGGTCGTCACAGGCGGCGAAGTCGCCGGTGAAGCAGCTCTCGGCCAGCGGCTGGAACTCCCCGTCGGGGTCCTCGCCGAGGCCCTGCGGCGGCACCGGCGCCGAGGTCGACCCTGCACCGCCGCCACCCCCGGCCGGCGACGAGGACGAGGACGAGGAGCTGCTCGACGAGCTCGACGACGAGGACGGGCTCGAGGAGGACGACGAGCTCGACGAGGACGAGGAGCTGGTCCGCGTCGGGTCGGCGATCGTGGAACCGCCGTCGTCGCGGAGCAGGAAGAACAGGCCGACGCCCGCGGCGGCCAGCAGCAGCACGCCGGCGATCACCGAGGCGATCACGACGTTCTTCCTGTTGCCCTTCTGGGGCGGCTGGCCGTAGCCGGGCTGCCCGTAGCCCGGCTGCCCGTAGGGCTGCTGCCCGTACTGCTGCCCGTACTGCTGCGTGGGGTCGTAGCCCGGCTGCCCGTAGGGCTGCTGCCCGTACTGCTGGCCGTACTGCTGGCCGTACTGCTGGCCGTACTGCTGCCCGTACTGCTGCGTGGGGTCGTAGCCGGGCTGGCCGTGGGCCGGCTGCGCGAACTGCTGCGTCGGGTCGTGGCCCGGCTGGCCGTGCTGCTGGCCGGGCTGGGCGATCGGCGAGGTCTGGTCACGCTCGCCCGGCTGGCCGTACTGGCCCGGCTGGAACTGCGAGGTGGGGGGTGCCGGCTGGCCGAACTGCTGCGTCGGGTCGTCGGACCGCCCCCAGCCCTGCTGCCCGGGCTGCTCGCCCTGGGGATCGTTGCCGCCCTGCGGCGGATACGGCGGCTGGGACATGGTGCGGGCTCCTCGGTTCGGGTAGATGCGCTGGTCAGGCTAGGTCGGGCGGGAGACGACGACCAGCACCGGCTGGTCGTCGGGACGGCCCCTCACCCGTCGCTCCGCGTGGTCGGTCGCACCCACCGTGCCCGGGCGACCGCACCCCGGCTGGGAGGCGACCGGTGCCCCGGTCCGAGTGCGACCGACGATCGGGACCGGGGCGGGAGCGCACGGTCCAGGGGCGGGAGCGCACGGTCCAGGGCGCGTACGGATGGGTCACGGGGCCTCCTCGGACCGGGTGCGTCGGCGCACGCTAGCGACCCGATCGGCTCCGTCCCGGGTCCCACCCCGGGCCTGGGAGGGGTGGGGCGGACGGGGTCCTCCTAAGGTCACGCGTGCAGCACCGATCCCACCGACACCACACGGGAGCCAGCGTGGCCGCCGAGCAGGACCACCGCATCGAACACGACTCCATGGGGGAGGTCCGCGTCCCCGCCTGGGCCAAGTGGCGGGCCCAGACCCAGCGCGCCGTCGAGAACTTCCCCATCTCCGGCACCCCCATCGAGCGCGAGCTCATCGCCGCCCTGGCCGCCATCAAGGGCGCGGCCGCGCGGGTCAACGCGGACCTCGGCGTCCTCGACGGCGACGTCGCCTCCGCGATCACCGACGCGGCCGCCGCCGTCGCCCGCGGCGAGTGGGACGAGCACTTCCCCATCGACGTCTTCCAGACCGGCTCGGGGACGTCGAGCAACATGAACACCAACGAGGTCATCGCCACCCTCGCCACCGAGGCGACGGGCGTGGCGGTGCACCCGAACGACCACGTCAACGCCTCGCAGTCGTCCAACGACGTCTTCCCCTCGGCGATCCACGTGGCCGCCACCCGCGCGATCGTGCGCGACCTGGTGCCGGCGCTGCAGCACCTGGAGGCCTCGCTGTCGCGCAAGGCCACCGAGTTCGCCGAGGTCGTCAAGAGCGGCCGCACCCACCTCATGGACGCCACCCCGGTCACCCTCGGCCAGGAGTTCGGCGGGTACGCGGCCGCCGTCCGCTACGGCGTCGAGCGGCTCGAGGCGTCGCTGCCCCGCATCGGCGAGCTGCCGCTGGGCGGCACCGCCGTCGGCACCGGGATCAACACCCCGCCCGGCTTCGCGGCGGCGATCATCGAGAAGCTCGCCGGTGAGCTGGAGCTGCCGCTCTCCGAGGCCCGCGACCACTTCGAGGCGCAGAGCTCCCGCGACTCGCTCGTCGAGGCCTCCGGCCAGCTCAAGACGATCGCCGTCGGCCTGGTGAAGATCGCCAACGACCTGCGCTGGATGGGCTCGGGCCCGCGCACCGGCCTCGGCGAGATCCAGCTCCCCGACCTGCAGCCGGGCAGCTCGATCATGCCGGGCAAGGTCAACCCGGTGATCCCGGAGGCGACCATCCAGGTGGCCGCCCAGGTCATCGGCAACGACGCCGCGGTCACCTACGCCGGCACCACCGGCGTCTTTGAGCTCAACGTGACGCTGCCGCTCATGGCCCGCAACGTGCTGGAGTCCATCCGGCTGCTGGCCAACGTCAGCCGGATCCTCGCCGACCGCTGCGTCGACGGGATCGTGGCCAACGTCGAGCAGTGCCGCACCTACGCGGAGTCCTCGCCGTCGATCGTCACGCCGCTGAACAAGTACATCGGCTACGAGGAGGCCGCGAAGGTCGCCAAGCAGTCGCTGGCCGAGCAGAAGACGATCCGCCAGGTCGTGCTGGAGCGGGGCTACGTCGACCAGGGCAAGCTCACCGAGGCCCAGCTCGACGAGGCCCTCGACGTCCTCTCGATGACCCACCCGTGACCGGGGCGGGGTGGGCCGGGCGCCCGGCCCACCCCGCACGGGGACGCTCCCTGTCGTCGTGACCGCCCGACGGCGCTAGCGTCGGCACACCATGACCGAGACAGCCAGCACCCCCGAGGTATCCCTCCGACACCCGGGGGGTGAGCTCCCGCTGCGCACGATCCCGGCGACGGAGGGGTCCTCCGGGCTCGACGTGTCCAAGCTCCTGGCGACGACGGGGCAGGTCGCCCTCGACGTCGGTTTCGTGAACACCGCCTCGTGCGCCTCGACGATCACCTACATCGACGGTGACGCCGGGATCCTGCGCTACCGCGGTTACCCGATCGACCAGCTCGCCGGCAAGGCCAGCTTCCTCGAGGTCACCTACCTGCTGATCTACGGCGAGCTCCCCACCGCCGACCAGCTGGGCGCCTTCGACGAGCGGCTGCGCCGGCACACCCTGCTGCACGAGGACCTCAAGCAGTTCTTCCAGGGCTTCCCGCGCGACGCGCACCCGATGCCCGTGCTCTCCTCGGCGGTCAGCGCACTGTCGACCTTCTACCAGGACTCGCTGGACCCCTTCGACCCGGAGCAGGTGGAGATCTCCACCGTCCGGCTGCTGGCCAAGCTGCCCACGATCGCGGCCTACGCGTACAAGAAGTCGGTCGGCCAGCCCTTCCTGTACCCGGACAACTCCTTCGGCCTGGTCGAGAACTTCCTGCGGATGACCTTCGGCCTGCCCGCCGAGCCCTACGAGCTCGACCCCGACGTCGCCTCCGCGCTCGACATGCTCTTCGTCCTGCACGCCGACCACGAGCAGAACTGCTCGACGTCGACGGTGCGGCTGGTCGGCTCCTCGCACGCCAACCTGTTCGCCTCGGTCTCGGCCGGCATCAACGCGCTGTTCGGCCCGCTGCACGGCGGTGCCAACCAGGCCGTGCTGGAGATGCTCGAGGGGATCCAGCACGACGGCGGCGACATCGGCCGGTTCGTCGAGCGGGTCAAGAAGAAGGAGCCCGGCGTCAAGCTCATGGGCTTCGGCCACCGGGTCTACAAGAACTACGACCCGCGCGCCGCGATCGTGAAGCAGACGGCCGACTCGGTGCTCGACAAGCTCGGCGGGGACAACCAGCTGCTCGACCTGGCCCGGCAGCTGGAGGAGATCGCGCTGTCCGACGACTACTTCGTCGAGCGCAAGCTCTACCCCAACGTCGACTTCTACACCGGGCTCATCTACCGGGCGATGGGCTTCCCGGTCCGGATGTTCACCGTGCTGTTCGCGCTGGGCCGGCTGCCCGGGTGGATCGCGCAGTGGCGCGAGATGATCGCCGACCCCACCACCAAGATCGGCCGGCCGCGGCAGGTCTACACCGGCGAGACCGAGCGGGCCTTCGTCCCGCTCGCCGAGCGCTGACCCGGGTCGCCGTGGGCAGCGAGCCGCCCGGCGAGGACCTGCTGGTCCTGCCACCGATCCCGCTGGCCACCGGGCGGCTGCTGCGCGACGACGGCGACCGGCCGGTGCCGATCACCGCCGTGGAACTGGTGGTGTCGACCGAGGACGGCGCCGAGCACCGCATCCCGCTCGTCGCGCGCCACGGCGCCTGGTGGCCGCCCGACCGCTGAACCCGGGCCGTCGGTCCCCTGCGTCCCCCGGGCGGGCGCACCTCCTCACCCGCGGGGGTGAGGCCGGCTCCCCCGTCCCTCCTCCGGGTCCCCCGGACGGTCGATCTCACGGCGAGCGCTCCACTCCGGAGCGCGGCCACGCTGATCGAGACCGCCCGGGGGACCTGCCGTGCCAGCACCACGCACGTCCGCGTCCCCGCGGCGGGAGCTGACGGCCCGCGAGGCCGAGGCGCTCCGAGCGCTGCTCGCCGCCCGCGCGGCGGCCGGCGCCCCGGGTGCTCCCCGTCCGGCGGGCACGCGTCCCGCGACGCGGCGCAAGCGCCCCGCCCAGAAGAAGAAGGCCGCGACCCGCCGGCCCGCTCCCCGGACGCCGCGGGAGCGCGGCCCGTGGCGGGCCCGGCTGCTGCTCGTCGGCCTGGCCACGCTGCTCGTCCCCGTCCTGACCGTCCTGCTGGCCCCGGCCACCTCCGCACCCGGCTCGGCCACCGTGGCCGCGGACCCGGCGAGCCTGGCGCTGGCCGCGCGCAGCACGCTGCTGCAGGACGCCGACGCCTACCGCCGGCTGCAGGCGGAGGTCACCGCGCGGCAGGCCGAGCTGCAGGCGGCGGTCGAGGCCGAGCGGACCGCGCGGGCCGCCGTCGCCACCGAGCAGGCCACCGTGGGCTCCGCCGCGGCCGACCTCTACCGCGCCTCCGCCGAGATCCGCATGCCGGTGCTCGGCCTGTCCGCGGGCAGCCCGGACACCACCCCCGACGTCCTGTACCGCCAGGCGCTGGCCGACCGGGCCGCCGGGGCGCGGGAGGCCGCCGTGGTCCGCGCCGAGCGCGCCGAGGCCGCCGCGCGGGACGCCGCCGGGCGGGTGGCCGCCGCGCAGGACGCCGTCGACGCCGCGACCGCGCAGGCCCGCACCGTGCTGTCCGGCGTCCGCGACACCGTGGACGGGCTCGGTCCCGCCGTCGCCGCACAGCTGGCCGGGTTGGACACCGTCCCCGCCGCCGGCGCCCAGCAAGAACGCAACACCGCCGCGCTGCAGCGCTGGCAGACCCATCTCGCGGAACTCGCCGCCGCCGGGATCGAGCCGCCGCGGGCCGCCGCGCTGGCCGACCCCGCGTCGCTGCCCGACGGCTTCTCACCCGCGCTGGACGCCGCCGGCCAGGCCGTGCCCGGCGTGGCGTGGGCCGTCGTCGGCAACCGGCCGGTGACCGTGCTGCCCGCGGAGACCGTCGCCGCGGTGAGCAGCGCGCTGTCGCGGCTGGGCCGCCCGTACTCCGCCGGCGCCACCGGCCCGGACGCCTTCGACTGCGGCGGGCTGACCGCCTCGGCCTGGCTGCTCGCCGGCTACGACCTGCCCGCCACCGCGGCGGGCCAGTGGGCCGCGGCCGCCGTCGTGCCGGCCGCGCAGCTGCAGGTCGGCGACCTGGTCGTCTCCGACGGCGGCGCCGACGTCGCCGTCTCCCTCGGCGAGGGCGAGGTCGTGGGTGCCTCGGCGGGGACCTACCAGGTCGGCGTCCGCCCGCTGCCCGCCGACGCCCGTGCGGTGCGCGTGACGCTGCCCGCCCCCGCGACGCCGAACGCGCCGCTGCCGGCATCGACGTCGGGTCTGGGCGCCTGCGGTGCCGTGCCGGCACCGGCCGGCCCGGTCAGCCCCGCGTGGGGCGGGTGGTCCAACGGCCGCATCCCGGCCGAGGCGCTGTGCCCGGTCGCCCGCGGCCACGCGCTCCGCTGCGACGCCGCCGCCGCCTACACCGCGATGAGCCGGGCCTACGAGGCCGCGTTCGGCAGCCCGCTGTGCATCACCGACTCCTACCGGTCCATGGCCGCGCAGGTCGACGCCTTCCGCCGCAAGCCCGCCCTGGCCGCGGTGCCGGGGACGTCGAACCACGGCTGGGCCCTGGCGGTGGACCTCTGCGGCGGGGTCAACGTCGCGGGCACGCCGCAGTGGACGTGGATGACCGGGAACGCCGGCCGGTTCGGTTTCGTCAGCCCCGACTGGGCCCGGCCCGGCGGCGAGAAACCCGAGCCCTGGCACTGGGAGTTCGGCTCACTCCTCTGACGAGGCATAGGAAGCCATCCGCACGTCTCGACTCCTGAGACGTGCGGATAGCTTCCTATGCCGCTACAGCCAGCGGAGCTCGGGCAGGGCGGACCAGGGCAGGCGGACGCAGGCCTCGCCGGTCTCGCCGAGCCGGGCGGACACGGCGGCCGAGGCGCAGGCCAGCGGCCGCAGGGGCGTGACGACGACGTGCGGCTCGGGCAGCCGCAGCCCCGCCTCGGCGATCCGGCCGAGCAGCTGCTCCGGCGCGGCCAGCGCGGCGGAGGCCAGCATCGGCGCGCCGGGGTGCGACCACAGCGCCACGGGTCCCTCGACCCGCAGCACTCCCCCGGCCCCGGCCGCACGGGCTGTGGCGGCGGTCCGGGTCCGGGTCACCACGGCGGCGTCGGCCAGGTCCGAGGGCGTCCAGGCGACCGTGCGGTCCCCGCGGCGGACGACCACCCGCCAGCCCACGGCGGTCCGCGCCGGGCAGGTCCAGTCCAGGACCGCGACCCCGCCGCCGGCCGCCGCGGCGTCGCTGACCGGGCGGGCGGCGACGAAGGCGGTGAGCGCGGCGGCCACGCCGTCCCCGGTGGGGGCCACGCCGGCGTCGGTCATGTCCTCGGCGAGGTCGTGCAGGGCCACCCGCACGCGGCGCTCGTCCTCGGCGAGGACCAGCACCGGCCCGCGGGCGGGGTCGGCGAGCACGGCGGCGCGCAGCCGGCCGGTGGCCAGGCCGGGCAGCACGGCGTCGGCGGCGGCGCGGACGTCGTCGACGGCGACCGGCGCCGGGCGGAGCCGGGACAGGAGACCGGACGAGGGGCGGCCGGGCATCACGGGCGGTGCCCGCCCAGGGTGGCGCGCAGGGCCGGCGGCAGGCCGGCGAGGTCGAGGACGCTGGCGAGCTCCGCGGCCGACAGCCGCACCGGCAGGACGTCGTCGGCCCAGCCGGTCACCCGGCGCACGCGGGCGGCGGGACCGGGCCACACCGCGTCGCGGGCGGCGGCGACGTGCAGCTCGGTGAGGACGTCGGCGAGGTGGACGGCGGCGACCGGGTGCACGCCGGGCTCCTCCACGGCCGCGCGGACGACGGCGGCCAGCAAGGCGCGGTCCTCCCCCGACAACCAGTGCGGGAGCAGGACGGCGGCGTCCGGCCCCCCGGTGGGCGCGAGGCTCACCGCACACCTCCCCCCGTCGGTGCGGCCGGTCCCGGCCGCCCGGCGCCGGGAGCGGCGGGGAGGCGGGGACTCGCGGTCACGTCCTCGATATCGGCAGGTCCGCGCCCGGATGGACCCGTCGGCGGCGGACTGCTGCGTTCCGTCTACCGGTCCGTCACTCGGACAACTCGGCGAGCCGGTCCTTGAGGACCCGCTCGACGCGGTCGGCGTGCACGTTCATGTTCCGCACCGACGTCGCGAGGTCGGCCGAGACCTGCGTCTTGGTCTGCCCGCCCCAGGTGGTCAGGTACCAGGTGGCCCAGCCCAGGACGTTGGGCTGCGCGGCGCGCTGGCCGCGCGCGGCGGTCGGGTCCGGGGCGCACGCGGCGGTCAGGGCGTGCGAGAGCAGCGTCTGGTCCGCCTCGTCCATGATCTGGTCGGGCGCCTCGTGCGAGTCGGGCAACAGCACCTCGGTCGCGTCCGGGCCGCCGTCGAGGGACTGCAGGTTGCGCAGCCCGTTGAGGGTGGCGACGGTCTGCGAGTTGCGCCGCAGCGTGGCCACGCTCTGCCCCATGTAGGCGGCCAGCTCGCGCTCGGAGGGCCGGCGCTGGTGCTCCGCCTGGAAGGCGGCGAGGGCCTTCTGCTGGCGGTTCTCGGTGTCGGCGGCGGTGCGGCCGTGGGCGTTGCGGCCCAGGTCGTGCACCCACTTGGACAGCTGGGTGGCGAGGAAGGCGCCGAACGGGACGCCCTTGGTCTCGTCGTACTGGCCGACCGCCTTGAGGATCCACTCGGCGACCTGCTGGCCGAGGTCGTCGGGGTCGGGCAGGTGCAGCCGGATCGTGCTCATGTTGCGCTGCAGCCGCTTGAGGCTCAGCGGCTGGTAGTGCCGGCACAGGTCCTCGAGGAAGGCCGGCGGCAGGTCGCGCGGCGCGCGCCGGCGGACCCCGGCCTCCGCGCGCAGGCCCACGGTGGTGCAGTCGCGGGCGGCGCACCAGGCGCGGATCCAGTCGGCGAGCACCTGGCCCTGGCCGCACGGGCCGTCGACCCGGTAGAGCCCCTCACCCTCGTCGTGGCTGACCGTCACGCCGTCGGGCAGGTCGGCCCGGAACGCGGCCAGCGGGAGGTCGCGGTCGACGCGGAAGTGCACCCGGTCGCGGGCGGTGATCGGGACCCGCGCGAAGCCCTCGGCCTCGGGGACGCCGCCGAAGACGAGCGGCGCGCGGGTGCCGGCGTCGGCCGGCTGGTCGGGGGTGGTCGGCACTGCGGAGGTCACCGGGTACTCCTGGTCGATCGCGGGGAAGGCGACGGCGGCGCTCAGGCGAGCGCGAGCAGGACCGGGGGGACGACGACGTCCTCGCCGGCCTGCAGCAGGAGCTCGGCGGCGGCACGCTCGGCCGCGGCGGGCTCGGCGGCGTAGACCGGCATGTGGTCGTACAGGACCGTGAACAGGTCACTGACGAAGGTGTAGGCGGCCTGCGCCTGCGGCGAGAACCGCGCGATCGCCTCGCGGGGCCCGAGCTCGACGCCGACGGTCACGCGGACGACGCGCTCGTCCTTGCCCAGGCCGGTGACCGAGAAGGCGACCGCCGGGTGCGCGGCGGCCAGCGCGGCCAGCTCGGCCAGGCAGCGCCGGGTCGACCCGCGCCGCGGCCGCAGCTGGACGTGGACGACCACGGTCTCGTCGGCCTGCTGGGTGTGTGCCGTTCCGCTGTGCTGCATCCTCATCGCCCCCTGTGTCGTGCTCGAGGGCAACTCTGGCGCATGAGCGGACGGTGACGAGCACACAACTCGCCGTGCCATACGCAATCTGTGGGGTCACCTTCGTCAGGTGTTGCCCACAGGAGGGGCCACCCAGGTCCGGCGGGTCCGCGCATCGGCGAGGATTGCCGAGGCGCGGACCCGCCGTCGGTGGCGTGTCGTCAGCGCGCCGGCACCTCCGGCGAGGCGGACCGCCCGCCGGGCGCCGAGGCCCGGGGGCCGGGGGCAGCCGGAGCGGGGGCAGCCGGGACGGCGGTGCCCGGGGCGGCGGTGCCCGGGGCGGGGGCGTCGGTGGCCTGCGGGGCGAACGCGGCGAGGGCGCCGAGCGTGTCGGCGGTGACCTGGGCGGCGAGCAGGTTGGCCTCGGCGA
Source organism: Geodermatophilus amargosae (assembly GCF_041028265.1). Lineage (GTDB taxonomy): Bacteria > Actinomycetota > Actinomycetes > Mycobacteriales > Geodermatophilaceae > Geodermatophilus > Geodermatophilus amargosae_A. The sequence goes on along the minus strand of NZ_JABGCW010000015.1, from coordinate 92,797 downwards.
TCTGCCGGTAGACCTCCTCGCGGTGGATGGTCACCTCGCGGGGGGCGGTGAAGCCGAGGCGGACGGTGCCGCCCCGGACCTCGACGACGTGCACCTCGATGTCGTCGCCGATGCGGATGGTCTCGCCGACGCTGCGGGTCAGTGTGAGCACGGGTACCCCTCCATGGGTGTCAGTACGGCCTCCGTGGCATGCCCGCCGGGAGCGGGCCCGGACGGCAGGTGCCGTCCCCTCCTCTTATCGGCGCAGTGGGCGCCGGATGGGATGACGGCTGTCGGGGAGCAGGACCTGGGTGGCCCGCCAGGTCGCCGGGTCCACCACGATCGGCGCGCGCAGGTTCGCCGTGGCGGCCGCCGGCCCCTCGGCCGGCACGGTCACCAGGCAGAACAGCTGGGCGCGGGCCGGGTCGTCGAGGCCCAGCTCGGCGAGCGCCGACCGCGGCAGGACCGGGTCGTAGTCCGGGAAGTACCGGGCCGGGGCGATGGCCAGGAACCGCGGACCGTCGGCGTCCAGGGACTGCAGCCAGAACAGCAGGCCGTCGCCGTCGGCCGTGACGAGCACGTAGTCCCGGAACTCGGGGAAGCCGGGCAGCGGGGTCACCAGGCCCAGCAGCGGCAGGGTGACGACGGGGGCGAGCGTCACCGGAGGAAGTCCACGAGCGAGGGCTGGATGACCTGCGCGGTCGCCTGCAGCGCCGCCTGGTAGCCGGTCTGCTGGAACTGCAGCTGCATGATCGTCTTCGGCAGGTCGACGTCCTCGACCTCGGCCAGCTGCTTGGTCAGCGCCAGCTGCCGGTCGGTGTTGACCTGCGCGGCGTTGTCGATGCGGGCGGCCCGGGCGCCGACGGTGGAGGCGGCGGTGAGCAGCCGGTCGATCGCGACGTCGAGGTCGGCGAGGTCGCCCTGCACCGAGACGCCGGCGCCGACGTCGGCGGCGATCCTCCCGACGACGGTGAACAGGTCGCCGCCGGGCGGGCCGAAGGCCTCGAGGCCCGTGGTGTCGATGCGGACCTGCTCGTCGTTGGAGATCCGCCGCTTGATCGGGACGACACCGGTGCCGTCGGCACTGCCGACGCCGACCCAGGTGCCGTCGGCCTCGTAGGCCTTGGCGCCGCTGGTGGCGCCGCCGAAGACGGGGCGGCCGTCGACGTTCTCGTTGGCCAGCCCGAGCAGGCTGTCGCGCAGCGCGGAGACCTCGGCGGCGATCGCCGTGCGGCCGGCGTCGGTCATGCCGCCGTCGTTGGCGGCCTGCACCGTCAGGTCCCGCACCCGGCGGACCTGCGCGACCATCGAGGTCAGCGCGGTGTCGGTCGTCTCCATCCAGCTCTGCGCGTCGGAGATGTTGCGCGCGTGCTGGGTGGTGGCGGCCTGGTCCTTGCGGATCTGCAGGGACCGGTTGACGGCGGTCGGCGAGTCCGACGGGCGGCTGACCACCTTGCCGGAGGTGAGCTGCTCCTGGAGCTTGCCGAGGTCGCCGAGGTTGCGGTTGAGCCCCTGCAGGGCGGTCTGCGCGATCGCCCGCTGCGTGATGCGCATGCCGGTCACCGGCCCACGAGGCCGGTGCGGCTGATCAGGGTGTCCAGCGCCTGGTCGATGGCGGTGACCATGCGGGCGGCGGCGCTGTAGGCGTGCTGGAACGACATCATGTTCGTCATCTCCTCGTCGAGGCTGACACCGGAGACCGACTCGCGGGCGGCGTCGACCTGCGCGGACACCACCGACTGGACCTCCGCGTTGCGCGCGGCGACCGAGGACTCGACGCCGAGGGCCACCACGAGCCTGCGGTAGCTCGCGTCCAGGCCGGCGGGGGCCAGGCTGAGCTGGAAGAAGGCGTCGGCGTTGTCGCCGTCGGCGGACGGCTTGCCGCCGGTGCCGGCCGGCGCGGTGCGCGCCGCGGCGACCTGCTCGGGGGTGAGCGCGCGCACGGTGAGGGTGGCCGCGGTGATCGCGGTGCCGCCGGCGCCGTCGTCGAACAGCGCCTGGCCGGGCACGCCGTCGAGGTCGTAGCCGGCGGTGTGCGCCGCGTTGAAGGTCGTCGCGACCGAGCGGGCGAACTCGTCGAGCTGGGTGCGGTAGCCCGGGACCGTCCGGGTGAGGGCGGTGAGCTGGCCCGCGGCGGTGCCGCCGGTCCGCAGCGTCGAGCCGCCGGGCTGGGTGACCAGGCGGGGCGCGTCCGTGCCGATGCCGTCGGCGGTGTCGCTGCCGGCCAGCCGGACGGCGGTGACGGTGCTGCCCGCCACCAGGCCGGTGCCGCCGATGGTCACGTCGACGACGCCGTCGGCCCGCGGCACCGCGGTGGCGCCGATGCTCTGGGACAGCTGCAGCACGAGCGCGTCGCGCCGGTCGGAGAGCTCGTTGACCGGCAGCCCCGACAGCGTCGCCTGGCGGATCGCGCCGTTGAGGTCGGCCACCGAGGTGGCGGCGGTGTTGACGTCGGAGACCAGGGCCTGCAGGCCGTCGCGGGTCTGGTCCCACTGCTGGTCCAGCGCCGCGCGGGTGGTGCGGATGCCGTCGGCGAGGACGTCGAGCCGCTCGAGCACCTGGCTGCGCGAGGCGCGCGTCAGCGGGCTGTCGGACAGCTCGGAGAAGCCGGACCAGACGTCGGAGAGCATGCTCTGCAGGCCGTGGTCGCCGGGCTCGCGGAACGCGTCCTCGACCTGGGACAGCGTGCCGGCCTCGGCGGTCAGCCGCGCGGTGGCCGAGGTCTCCAGCTGGGCGCGCGCCTCGAGGAAGGCGTCCCGCACGCGCTGCACCTTGTCGGCGCTGACGCCGCCGTCGACCGCGGTGCCGACCGAGTGGATCGCCGGGACGGCGGTGCCGCCCATGGCGGTCTGGTCCACCCGCTGGCGGGAGTAGCCGGCGGTGTTGACGTTGGCGATGTTCTGGCCGGTGACGTCGAGGCCGCGCTGGGCGGCCCACAGCGCCGTCGACGCCGTGTTCAGGCCGGAGAACGTACTCACAGGGCCCCGTCCAGGGTGACGGCACGGGAGGACCCGTACTCGGAACGGCCGGTGGCGCCGTAGGTGCCGGCCGAGGGCTGGCGCACCGACAGCAGCGCGTCACCGATCGCGGCGAGGCCGCCCTCGATGAGCTCCCGGTTGGCGTCGGACAGGCTCCGCAGGTCGGTGACCAGGACCAGCAGCGCCTCGTGGTGCTTGGCGAGCAGGTCGTTCCACGGGGCCGGCGCGGCGTCGGCCAGCTGCCGCAGCGACGGGTTGACCCCGGTGCCCAGCCGGACGGCGAGCGCCTCGGTCGCGGCCGCCCGCTCGACCTCGAGCACGCGCAGCTGGTCGAGGACCACCTCGATCTCGTGCGCGATCCGGGCCAGCCAGCGGGTCTTGCCCGACAGGATCAGGTACTGCTTCTCCTCTGCCTTGAACAGCAGCAGGTCGAGCAGCTCCTGCTCGCGCCACAGCAGCGTCGACAGGTGCTGGTAGTCCACGTCCGCCACCGCCTCCCTCGTGTCCCGGCGGGGCATCCCGCCGTCCGCGCATCGCGGTCAGACCGTCGGCAGCGGGCAAGCGGCCCTCAAGCCGAGTTCCCAGGATTGGCAGGAGTTGTGCGTCCCGGACGCCGGGGTCCCTGCCGAGGTAGGGACCGTGCCAGCAGCCCGCTCCCCGGTGACCGACCGCCCGGTCGCCCCGCGCCCCGCTCCCCCGCAGCCGTCCGCCAGCAACCGGTTCGAGGCCCTGCGGACCGACGCCGTGCGGCCCGACGCCGTGCGGCCGGAGGCCGTGCGCTCCGAGGCGGAGGTCGAGGTCATGGTGACCGAGCACCTCCCGCTGTGCTCGTTCGCGGTCAACGCGGTGGCCTCGCGGATCTCCCTGCCCGGCCACGTCAGCCGGGAGGACCTCCTGTCCTGCGCCAAGGTGGCGCTGGTCGAGGTGGCCCGCCGGTTCGACCCGTCGGCCGGTGCCACCTTCGCCACCTACGCCCTCCCCCGCCTGCAGGGCGCCGTCCTCGACGAGCTGCGCTCGGGGGACTGGGCCAGCCGCTCGGTGCGGGCGGCCGCCCGTCGCACCGACGCCGCGGCCGACGCGCTGACCATCCGGCTGGGCCGCCCGCCCACGCGGGAGGAGCTCGCCGAGAGCCTCGGCGTGCGCCGCGAGGAGCTCGAGGCACTGCAGGTCGACGTCCACCGCGCCGTCATGGTCAGCATCGACGCCGAGTCCGGCGGCGAGGGCGGCACCCTCGACCTGCCCGACCCCGGCGAGTCCCCGGAGCGGGCGGTGCTGCGCGGCGAGCGGGCGCGCTACCTGCAGGACGCCATCCGCGCGCTGCCCGACCGGCTCGACGAGGTCGTGGAGCGCAACTTCTTCGGCGGGGAGTCCCTCACCGACATCGCCGCCGACCTCGGCGTCACGCTGTCGCGCGTCTCGCAGATGCGCGCCCGCGCGCTGACCCTGCTGCACGCGGCGATGAGCGAGGTCTGGGAGGGCCAGTCGGTGCCCGCCGACGGCGGCGTGCGCGCCCGCAACCAGCAGCGGCTCTACGTCGAGCGGGTCGCCGGACGCGGCACCGCCGACCGCCCGCTGCCCGACCGGGGCCTCCTGCCCGTCCCTCCGCCGCGGCCGGCGCCGGCCAGGGCCACCACCTCCGCGACCGCCCTGCGCTACGGCGTCGCCCGCCCGGCCTGAGCCGTCGGCGGTCGAACCGCCCGGGTACGCGGCCGCGTGCCGGGGCGGTTCGGTCTCCTGGAGCCGCACGACAGAGCGCCCCGGGTCCTCCTGCGAGGAGCCGGGGCGCTCTGTCGTGGTGCCGGGACTGGCCCGCCGTGAGGTCAGCGCTGGAAGGCGAAGGGCTGCCGTTCCGCCGCCAGGGCGTTCTGCCGCAGCGTCGTCCAGTCCTGCTGCGCGAGGTCCGCGGCCAGGGAACCGGCCGGGAGCCGGCCCTCGCGCTCGGCGACGAGCGTGTCCCACCACGCGCACTCGAGGAGCCTGCGGGGGTCGACTGCCCGGGTGCGGAGCCGGACGTGCTCGGGCACGTCCTGGGGATCGACGTCGGCGACCATGGCGGCCTCGATGGCCGTGTAGTGCTCGGCTAGCAGGGTGGACCGAGCGTCGGGGAGGAGCACGACGACCGTGCCGGTCGGCTGAGTGTCCACCTCCAGGACGACCAGGTCGGGCCGGAGCTGCTGGAGGACGTGGGTCACCTTGAAGACGTCCCCGGTCCAGCCGATGGTGTGCCGGTCCCGGGCGGCCTCGGACACGTCCCGGGGCAGCATGTCGTCGAAGACGACGACGCTCGTGCGCGCGGCGTAGGCCTCCACGTAGATGTAGTCGCGGAGGGCGTACTCCGCGAGGTGCATCCCGTCGATGAACGCGAGGTCGACCGGGTCACCGCCGAAGCGGTCCGTCGGAGCGTTCTGCCGGAAGTAGTCATCACTGGTGGCCCGGACCAGCTGGACGTCCCCGTTCAGCTCCGCCGTGACGGTGAACGCCGGGTCGATGCCGATGCTCGGGACCCGGGAGAGCGCCAGGCTCTCACCGGTGTCGATCCCGATCTCCAGGTAGTTGCGGGGGCGCAGTTGCGTGTGCAGTGCGGCGAGCAGCTCGTGTCGTTGCATGCGGTTCTCCTCGTCCAGGGGTCGGGGCGACGGGACAGGTGAGGTACGGGCTGCCTCGCCGGAGGCGTGACGGCCGGTCAGGCGCCGATGCGGTCGGCGCGGGAGCGGACGTCGCGCGCCGTGCGCCAGGCCGAGAGCCACTGCTCGGCGGTGTGCTCGGTGAGGTGGCAGGCCAGGACCGCCTCGCGCGCGGCCGCGGCCTGCTCCCGGCGCCAGTCGGGGTCCTCGACGGCCCGGGTGAGGGCAGTGGCCCAGTCGCGCGGGCGCTTGGCGCGGTAGCCCAGGCCCAGCCGCTCGTACTCGGGGCTGGGCGAGCGCACGGAGAAGACGCCGCGCGCGGAGTACTCGAGCACCTTCAGCCAGCTCTTGCAGGCGTTGAAGGTGTCCAGGCGCAGCGGGGCGATGCCGACGTCGAACCGCTCGCCGAGGGTGGCCGCGTAACCGTCGACGTCCATGACCCACGGGATCTCGACCGGTGCGTCGGTCAGCCGCAGCAGCTCCTGGGCGTTGCCGGCCTGGCCGAGGACCGCCAGCCGGCTGCGCCCGGCGGTCCGGTCCAGCGCCTGCTGCATGCCGGTGCCCATCTCCTGCAGGTCGTACGGGTGGCTGCCGACGGTGCCCGCCCAGCCGACGGTGACGACGCCGGGCTCGCGCTCGTAGGCCGGGGGCAGCTCGGCGGTGCGGCGCGGGATGGCGTTGGGGACGACTGCGCCGCGTCCGCGGGGCGCGAACTGCAGGAGGTTGGGCGTGGAGCAGGTGAGGAGGTCGGCCTCGCGGGCGATGGCCTCGGCGATGCGCCCGACGCCGCGGCGCACGAGGACCTCGTGCCCCTGGTGGCCCGGCGGCAGCGCGGTGAGGTGGTCGTCGATCTCGACGACCACGGCGACCCCCTGGGCCTGCAGCAGCCGCAGGCAGTCGAGCATCTCGCGGGTCTTGGGCAGCTGGAGGACGACGACGTCGGCGCCCTGGGCGTCGACCTCGCGGACCACCATCGGGCCGTCCGGGTTCCCCGGGTCGGGGACCATCACCGTCTGCAGACCGCGCTGGACGGTCACCTCGACGTCCAGGCCGGCCTCCTGCACGGCCCGGGCCGGTTCGGCCATGCGGTGGTACAGCGAGCCGGTGAACACGGTCGTGGTCAGCAGCACCTTCATGGGAGGGCACGTCCTCACCGCGCTCCGCGGGAGCGCTGGGTCGGGGAGCCCGGCGGCGGAGCCGGCCGGGCAGCGGGACTGACGCCGGGGGCGTCCGGTCGCGGACGTCTCCCCTGGGCCGCTCCACGATCCCGGCGGCGTCCGGCCGCTGCCCCCCCGCGCCACCGGGACACGCCGCCGGGCACCCCGCCCGTCACACCCGTCCGTCGCGTCCCGGCTCCGGGCCACCCCGGCCGGGGGACGCCGTCGGAGATTTCTCGCCGGTTCGCCTCAAGGTGCGCGCCGGCCCGGCCGTAGACCCGTGTGCACGACCGCAGCACGGATGCAGCGGAAACCGAACGGCCCGATTCCAAGGAGGAACACCATGGGTCTGCGCGTCAACAACAACATCGCCGCCTTCAACGCCTACCGGAACCTGTCGACCACCGACGGGGCGATGAGCAAGTCCCTGGAGAAGCTCTCCAGCGGCCTGCGCATCAACCGGGCGGCCGACGACGCGGCCGGTCTGGCCATCTCCGAGGGCCTGCGCTCGCAGATCGGTGGCCTCAAGGTCGCCGTCCGCAACGCCCAGGACGGCATCTCCGTCGTCCAGACCGCTGAGGGCGCTCTCACCGAGACGCACTCGATCCTGCAGCGCATGCGCGACCTCGCGGTGCAGGCGGCCAACGACGGTGCCCTCAGCGACACCGACAAGGCCAAGGCCGACGCCGAGTTCTCGGCGCTGAAGGACGAGCTGGACGACATCGCCAGCAAGACCACCTTCAACGGCACCAACCTGCTCAGCGGCTCCTACTCGTCCAAGGCCTTCCAGGTCGGGTCGAACGCCGGCGAGACGCTCTCCGTGAGCATCTCGAGCATGCAGGCCTCGTCGCTCGGCGCCTCCGGCTCCATCGCGACGGCGTCGGGTGCCTCGGCCGCGATCAGCGCCATCGGCACCGCCATCGGCAAGGTCTCCGAGCAGCGCGCCGCTCTCGGTGCCGTGCAGAACCGCCTCGAGCACAAGATCAACAACCTGAACGCCACCGTCGAGAACCTGACCGCGTCGGAGAGCCGCATCCGCGACACCGACATGGCCCAGGAGATGGTGTCCTTCACCCGGTCGCAGATCCTGTCGCAGGCCGGCACCGCGATGCTGGCCCAGGCCAACCAGAGTTCGCAGGGCGTCCTGCAGCTGCTGGGCTGACCCGGCTCGTAGCACCCAGCACGGCAGCGCACAGCACCACCCGGTGAGGGGGGAGGCCACGGCCTCCCCCCTCACTGCACACCCGGGGGCCGTCACACCCGCCCCACCCGACCCCGCCCCCTGGAGGCGCAGCGATGGCCAGCCTGAGCGTCGACGGCCTCATCTCGGGCCTGGACACCACGAGCCTGATCTCCCAGCTCGTCGCCGCCGAGGGGACCGTCCAGAGCCAGCTCAAGACCCGGCTGAGCGAGACGAAGGACGCCGCCGCGGCCTACCGCTCGATCAACACGAAGATCGACGCGCTCCGCTCGGCCGCGGAGACCCTGGGCAAGGACGCCACCTGGACCGCCGCCAAGGCGAGCAGCTCGAGCACCGCGGTCGCCGTCGCCGTCACCGGCACGCCGCAGACCGGCTCGGTCACCTTCACCGTGAAGAGCGTCGCCGCCGCGCACGCCGTCGTGGGCACCGCGGCGCACTCGTCGGCCACCACCGGCGGCGTGTACTCCGACCTCACAGTCACCGACGCCGACGGCGTCCCCACGGGGACCATCGCGGTGGGCACCGGCTCGCTCGCCGACACCGCGGCGGCCATCAACAAGAGCAGCTACGGCCTCAACGCCACCGTCCTGCAGGTCTCCCCCGGCCAGTACAAGCTCCAGGTCAGCGCGAAGAGCACCGGCTCGGCCGGCGAGTTCTCGCTCGGCGCCCGCTTCACCGAGCTCCGCCAGGGCACCGACGCGGCCATCACCCTGGGCGACGCCGGCTCCGCGATCGACATCACCTCGAGCACGAACACCTTCACCGGCGTCATCCCCGGCGGGACGCTGACGGTCAGCGCGGCGAGCACCGCCCCCGTCACCGTCGACGTCCAGTCCGACCCCGACGCCGTCGCGGCCAAGGTGCAGGCCTTCGTCGACGCCGCCAACGCCGCGCTCACCGAGATCGCGAAGGAGTCGGCCAACGGCGCGGAGTCCACCGCCAGCCTGCGCGGCGACAGCAACCTGCGCCGGCTCACCGACCAGGTCCTGACCGCGGTGTCCGACGTCGTCGCGGGCCTGGGCTCCCCCGGCACCTTCGGCGTCCAGCTCACCCGCGACGGCAAGGTCTCCTTCACCAAGGACACCTTCCTGACCAAGTTGCAGGCCGACCCCGCCAAGGTGCGGGAGGTGTTCACGGGCGTCTCCGCCGACGGTGGCCCCGACGGCGTCGCCACCCGGCTGCAGGTGCTGGCCAAGCAGGTGACGGACTCCACCACCGGCACGCTGTCGCTGCTGGCCAAGGGCCGCGACGACCTCGCCGACGACCTCAAGGGCCGCATCGCCGACTGGGACCTGCGCCTGGCCGCCCGCAAGACGGCCCTGACCAAGCAGTTCACCGCCATGGAGACCGCGCTGAACTCCCTGAAGAACCAGTCCTCCTGGCTCTCCGGTCAGCTGGCCTCGCTGCCCTCGTCCTCCTGATCCGCCCGCTCCCCCCGACCCCGATCCAGGAGCTCCGATGACTGCCGCCTCCCTCCGCTCCCGCTACCTCGGCGACGCCGTGAGCACCGCCTCGCCGCAGCAGGTGCTGGTGATGCTCTACGACCGCCTGGCGCTCGACCTCGAGCGCGCGCAGGCCGCGCTGGCCGCGGGCCGGCGCAGCGACGCCCGTGAGCAGGTCCGCCACGCCCAGGAGATCGTCTTCGAGCTGCTGGGCAGCCTGCGGGTCGACGCCTGGGAGGGCGGCCCCCGCCTCGCCGCGCTCTACAACTGGCTGATCGCCGAGCTCAACCAGGCGATGGTCAAGCAGGACAGCGGCCGGATCGCCTCATGCCTCAAGGTCGTCGAGCCGCTGCGCGACGCCTGGCGGCAGGCCGCCCTGAGCCTGGCGGCCGGCACCGCGGCGGGCACCGCATGACCGCGGCGCACTCCGCGGACGAGCAGCGCCGCGCGGAGTGGACCAGCGTCCTCGAGGAGATGGAGGTCGAGGTCCTCGACGCCGAGCGGTCGATCCGCGGCAACCGCGCCGAGGAGATCGCCGCCTGGGGCCGGCGCATGGAGGACTGGACGCCGCCCACGGTGCTCGGCGCACTCCCGATGGACCTCCGCGAGCGGGCCGCGCGACTGCTGCAGCACCAGCTCGCCGTCGCCGAGGAGCTCGTCGAGCGGATCACCCAGTCGCAGCGCCAGCGCGACGTCGCCGCGCGCATGGCCTACCGGCCGCGCCCGGTGGCCGCCTTCATCGACCGGGCGCTCTGACCGACACCGCACCCCACCCCGTCTGGCACATCTCGACAACACCGCGACCCGGCCGGGTCCGCCTCCGGGCGGGCCCGGCCGTCGTCGTCCCCTCCTCCGGAGGGCCACGAGCGCGCTGCTGACGACTCGTGTGGCGCCAGGGTCTCCACCCGTTCCGCCCGCCTCGTCCTCGCCGTCCGTCACACCCGTCACCGCCGTCACGGCGAGTGGTCAAGGTCTGACGGAACGCTGCCGATGTCGGCCCTGCACGGACAGCACAGCCCTCGCCACGGATCGGCGGCCCCTCCCCTGCGCTCGCGCGCGGGGGTCCCCGACGTACCCGGAGGCCAGTCGTGCCCTGCCGTCCTGCCCGCCGGCGGTCCGCCCGATGCTGATCAGCGACGCCACGATGACGACGCTGCACGCGGCGCTGACCGGCCTGGCCCAGCGCCAGCGGGTGACCGCGGACAACATCGCCAACGTCCAGACCCCGGGCTTCCTCGCCGGCCGGACCGACTTCGAGTCCTCGCTGCGCACCGAGCTGCGGCAGGGGCGGACGCCGGCGGTCTCCGGCGGCTCGATCGCCCGCTCGCTGGAGCCCACCCGCGAGGACGGCAACAACGTGAACCTCGACAGCGAGACGGTCATCGCCACCGAGACCGGTCTGCGCTACCAGTTCGCCCTCACCGCGCTCGACGGCAAGTACGGCGGTCTGCGCACGGCCCTCAGGACGTCCTGACGTGTTCGACGGCCTCGACATCTCCGGGTCCGGGATCTCCGTCCACCGCCGCTGGATGGACGCCGTCTCGGACAACATCGCCAACATCAACACGGTCAGCTCGACCGACGGCGAGGCGTTCAAGGAGCGCATGGTCGTCGCGCAGGCCGTGGACTACGGCTCCGGCGAGGGCGGCGTGCGCATCGCCGGCGCCGAGTTCGGCAGCGGCGAGGGCCGGCTCGTGTACGAGCCCGACCACCCGCTGGCCGACTCCGAGGGCTACGTCCGCTACCCGGACATCGACCTCGGCGACCAGATGACCCAGCTGATCATGGCCCAGCGGGGCTACCAGGCGAACCTGGCGTCCCTGGAGCGGGCGACCACCGCCTACCAGGCCGCCCTCCAGCTCGGGAAGGGCTGAACATGACCTCCCCCATCGGCGGCATCTCGCTGCCCACCCTGCCCGGCATCGGCGCGCTCGGCGGCCCCTCCGGCGTCGGCTCCGTGGTCCCGGCGCCGGCGCCGGGCAGCGCGGACGGCTTCGCCGCGGCGCTCACCGGCGCGCTCGATCAGCTGGGCAGCCTGCAGTCGTCCAAGGACCAGCTGGCCGTGCAGGCCGCCACCGGTGACCTGCGCGACGTGCACGACTACATGATCGCCGCCCAGGAGGCCTCCGTGGCGACGGAGATGGTCGTGACCATCAAGAACAAGGCCGTCGAGGCCTTCACCGAGATCATGAGGATGCCCGTCTGATGCCCGCCGCACTGGCCGGGCCGCTGGCGAAGCTGCGCAGCACGCTCGCCACGATCAGCCTGGGCCAGAAGGTCGTCATCGGCCTGCTGGTCCTCGGGCTGGCGCTCGGCGGCTTCTTCTTCTACCGGTGGATCACGACGCCGACCATGGCGCCGCTGTTCTCCAACCTCGCCTCGGCCGACGCCTCGGCGATCGTCGACGAGCTCAACGCCGGCGGGGTCTCCTACGAGCTCGCCGACGGCGGCCAGACGATCCTCGTGGCCAACGAGCAGGTGTACGACCTGCGGCTGCAGATGAGCGGCAAGGGCCTGCCGGCCGGCTCCGACACCGGCTACGCGCTGCTCGACGAGCAGGGCATCACCACCAGCGAGTTCCAGCAGCAGGTGCAGTACCAGCGCGCCATCGAGGGCGAGCTGTCGAACACCCTCGAGGCGCTCGACGGCGTGCAGACCGCCGTCGTGCACGTGGCGCTGCCCGAGGAGGAGGTGTTCGCCAGCGACGAGGGCGAGCCGACCGCCTCGGTGCTGCTGGACCTGACGCCGGGCACACAGCTCTCCGGCGAGCAGATCCAGTCGATCACCAACCTGGTCTCCTCGAGCATCGAGGCGATGGACCCCGAGCAGGTCACCGTCTCCGACTCCAGCGGCCAGCTGCTCTCGGCCGCCGGGCAGGGCGTGACGTCGGCCTCCGGCGACGCGCGCTCGCAGATGGAGACCGACTACGAGACCCGGCTGGCGTCCAACGCGCAGGCCATCCTCGACACCGTCCTCGGCCCCGGGCACGCCCGCGTCGCCGTCCGCGCCGACCTGGACATGTCGCAGCGCGACAGCACCGCCACGACGTACGGCTACACCGAGGGCACGCCGCCGGTGTCCGAGCAGACCTCGAACGAGCAGTACACCGGCGACGGCGCGGTCACCGGCGGTGTGCTGGGCCCGGAGAACACCGCGGACGCCGCGGCCGGCGCCGGCGGCACGTCGAACTACTCGACCGAGTCGACGACGGCCAACAACGCCGTGGACCAGACGGTGACCAACACCGTCTCGGCGCCCGGCGAGGTCAACCGGCTCACCGTCGCCGTCGTCCTGGACGACACCGTGGCCGGCGGCCTCAACCAGGCCCAGGTGCAGGCCCTCATCGGCAACGCCGTCGGCCTGGACCCGGCCCGCGGCGACGGCATCAGCGTCGCCTCGCTGGCCTTCGACACCACGGCCGCCGACCAGGCCGCCGCGGAGATGACCGCGGCCCGCGAGGCCGAGGCGCAGGCGCAGATGTGGTCGCTGATCAAGAACGGCGCCATCGGCCTGGGCATCGCGCTGCTGGTGCTCGTCGTGTGGCTGCGCTCGCGCCGCCGCGACGAGGACGACGAGGACGACGAGGACGAGCCGCTGGCCCTCGACGAGGGCCTGATCGCCGAGCTCGAGCGGTTGCGGGTGTCCAGCTCGCGCGACGACACCGCCGTCCTGGACAACCGGGCGCTGGAACTGGAGGCCGCGGAGCGGCAGCGGGTGCGGGGGGAGATCGCCACGATGGTCAGCGAACGTCCGGACGAGGTGGCGCAGATGCTGCGCGGCTGGCTGAGTGATGTGAAGTGACGCTCGCATCCGTGGAGCAGCTGGTGGGCGCGGGCGGGACCAACCTGCCGGCCCTGCCGCCGGCTCCGCTCCGCCCCGAGATGCCGGGCCTGCGCAAGGCCGCCGTCTTCCTCGCCCAGATGAGCAAGGAGGAGGCCGGGCTGCTGCTGAGCAAGCTGCGCCCGCGCGAGGTCGAGGCCCTCACCCGCGAGATCATGAAGCTCGGCACGGTCGAGCCGACCGACGTCGACGGCGTGCTCGCGGAGTTCCACGAGCTCATGGCCGCGCAGCGCTTCGTCGGCCGCGGCGGCGTCGACTTCGCCCGCGAGATCCTCGCGGCCGGCCTCGGCGAGGACAAGGCCGAGGGCATCCTCGCCCGGCTCAACGTCGTCTACACCGAGGTCCCGTTCGCCTCGCTGCGCAACGCCGACGTCCGCCAGCTGGTCACCTTCCTCAAGGACGAGCACCCGCAGGTCATCGCCCTGGTGCTGGCCCACCTGTCGGCCGCGCAGTCGGCCGAGGTGCTCTCGGGCTTCTCCCCCGAGCAGCAGGCCGAGGTGGCCCACCGGATCGCCACGATGGACCGCACCTCCCCGGAGATGGTCCGCCTGGTGGAGGAGGAGCTCGGCCGCCGGATGGGCTCGCTGCTCGCCCACCAGGACATGTCCACCGTCGGCGGCGTCGAGACCCTCGTCGAGATCATCAACCGCTCGCCGCGGCCCACCGAGCGCTCGATCCTCGAGTGGCTCGACACCTCCGACCCGGAGCTGGCCGAGCAGGTCCGCGCGCAGATGTTCGTCTTCGAGGACATCACCACCATCGACGACCGCTCGATGCAGCTGGTGCTGCGCGAGGTGGAGGCCAACGACCTCGCCACCGCGCTCAAGGGCGTGCGCCCCGACGTCCGCGACAAGGTGGTGCGGAACCTCTCCGAGCGCGCCGCCGAGAACCTCGCCGAGGAGATCGAGCTGCTCGGCCCGGTCCGCGCCCGCACGGTCGAGGAGGCCCAGGGCAAGATCGTGGCGGTCATCCGCACGCTCGAGGAGCAGGGCGTCGTGACCATCTCGCGCGGCGGGGACGATGAGTTCGTCGCGTGACGACGGCCTGGTGAGCACCCGGCGGGAGTCGGCGCTGCTGCGGGGGGCCTCGGCCGTCGCAGCGGCGCCCTACCGGCAGGTGCCCGGGACGACGGTGCCGCCGCGCCCGCGGCCGGTGCCGCAGCCGGCCGGGCCCTCCCCCGTCGTCGCCACCGCACCGGAGGTCGTCGTCGAGCGGCGGAGCACCGTCCGCCGCGCGGCCGACGTCCCGGTGCCCAACGGCCGCGGCATGCTGCGGCTCGGCGACGTCTACGCCGAGGAGCTCGCCCGGCTGCGCGAGTTCGCGCGGGCCGAGGGCCACGACGCCGGCTACGCCGAGGGCCTGGCCGAGGCGGGCCTCGTCGTCGCCCGGGCCGAGGCCGAGGCGGCCGCGCGGCTGGCCGACGTGCAGGCCCGCTGGGAGCGGCGGATGGCCTCGGCCACCGCGGCCCTCGGCGCCGCCGTCACCGCGCTCGACGCCGCCGCGGCGCCCACCGCCGACGACGTCCGCGACACCCTCCTCGACGGCGTGCTCACGCTGGTGGAGGAGCTGCTCGGCCGCGAGGTGAGCGCGTCGACCACCGCCGGGCTCGACGCCATCCGCCGCGCGCTGACCCTGCTGCCCTCCGACGCCCCGGCCGTCGTCCGGCTGCACCCCGGCGACCTCGCCGAGGTCCCGCCGGCCGCGCTGGCCGCGCTGCCGCCGTCGCTCACCGTCGTCGGCGACGACGACGTCGAGCGCGCCGGCGCGGTCGCCGACTGCGGTCCCCGCCGGGTCGACGCCCAGCTGTCGACGGCGCTGGAGCGGGTGCGGGCCGTGCTGTCGGGCGGGGGAACCACCTGATGGGCACGGCCACGCTGATCGAGCGCGCCCGCCGCGCCGCCCGCCCGCAGCTCACCGGCTCCGTCGTCGGCGCCATGGGGCTCACGCTCACCGTCGAGGGCGTCGTCGCCGCCGTCGGTGACCTGGTCGAGGTCGACCCCGGCCCGCGCGGCCTGATGGCCGAGGTGGTCGCCGTCTCCCGCGACCGCCTCACCTGCATGCCGCTGGGCGAGCTCGGCGGCGTGCACGCCGGCGCGCCCGTCCGCACCACCGGCATGCCGCTGCAGGTGCCGGTCGGCGAGGCGCTGCTGGGCCGGGTGCTCGACGGCCTCGGCCGGCCGGTCGACGGCCACGGCCCGCTCGGTGCCGGGGTCGACTGGGTGGACCTGGCGAGTGAGACCCCGCACGCGCTCTCCCGCCGCCGGGTGGACGAGGCGCTGCCGGTCGGCGTCCGCGCGCTGGACACCCTCGTGCCGGTCGGCAAGGGCCAGCGGCTGGGCATCTTCGCCGGCTCCGGTGTCGGGAAGTCCACGCTGCTGGCGCAGATCACCCGCGGCACCGAGGCCGACGTCCGCGTCATCGGGCTGATCGGCGAGCGCGGCCGCGAGGTCAAGGAGTTCCTCGAGGAGAACCTCGGCCCGGAGGGCATGGCGCGCACCGTCGTCGTCGTCGCCACCTCCGACGAGCCGCCGCTGGTGCGGCTCAAGGCCGCGTTCGTGGCCACCCGCATCGCCGAGGGGTTCCGCGACCAGGGCCGCGACGTGCTGCTGCTCATGGACTCGATCACCCGCACCGCCATGGCCCAGCGCGAGGTCGGCCTGTCGGCCGGCGAGCCCCCGGCCACGCGCGGCTACCCGCCGAGCGTCTTCGCGATGATGCCGCGGCTGCTGGAGAAGGCCGGCCCCGGCGCGACCGGCTCGATCACCGGCCTCTACACCGTGCTCGTCGAGGGCGACGACCACAACGAGCCGATCGCCGACACCGCCCGCTCGATCCTCGACGGGCACGTGGTGCTCACCCGCAAGCTGGCCACCACCGGCCACTTCCCCGCCATCGACGTCCTGGAGTCGATCTCCCGCGTCGCCGGCGCGGTGGTGTCGCCGGCCCGCATGGCCGACGCCCGCGAGGCGCGGCGGCTGCTCGGCGCGCTGCGCGACGTCAAGGAGCTGGTGGAGATCGGGGCCTACCAGGCCGGCAGCGACCCGCTGGTCGACCGCGCCCGGGCGCTGTCCCCCGTCCTCGACGCCTTCCTGCGCCAGCCGCTGGAGGACTGCACCGCCCCCGACGACGCGTGGACGATGCTGCACCGGCTCGTGACGGCCGGCTGACGTGGCGAAGCGGGCCGGCTTCCGCCTCGAGCCGGTGCTGCGGGTGCGCCGCGCCGCCGAGCAGGCCGCCGAGCGCGCCGCCGCCGACGCCGCGGTCGCGGCGCGGGAGGCCGAGCGCCGCGCCGAGGAGCAGGCCGCCGCCCTGGCCACCCGGGTGCCGCCCGGATCGGCCCCGGCCCACGTCTTCCTCGCCGCGATGGTCGCATCGGCCGCCGCGGCTGCCGATGTGACAGCTGCACGGGCGACGGCGCAGGCCTCGGCCGAGCAGGCCGGGCTGCTGCGCGCGCGGTGGACCGCCGCCGCCCAGCAGACCAGGGCGCTGGAGAAGCTGCGCGAGCGGCACCTCCTCGCCCTGCGCACCGCCGAGCTCTCCGCCGAGGAGCGCGCGGTGGACGACCTGGTCACCGCCCGGCACGCCGGGACCGACACCGAGGAACGGGAGGAGGGGCAGCCGTGGAGGGACTGACCGCGGTGCAGGGCCGCATCGCCGCGATCCAGAACCGGATCCTCACCCTCGCCTCGTCCTCGACGACGTCGACCTCCGCGGCGTGGGCGAGCGCGGCCTCGACCGCCGGGCTCACCGGGACCGCCGCGACCACCGCGAGCGCTCCTCCCGCGACGGCGGCCAGCGGCCTGGAGGGGCGGGTCGTGGCCGCGGCGCAGCGCTACCTCGGCGTGCCCTACGCCTGGGGCGGCACCGACCCGTCGGTCGGCCTGGACTGCTCCGGGCTGGTCCAGCGGGTCTTCGGCGACCTCGGCATCGACCTGCCGCGCACCAGCTCCCAGCAGGCCACCGCCGGCACCCCGGTCGCGAGCCTCACCGAGGCCCGCCCCGGCGACCTCGTGTTCTTCGACAACTCCCCGTCACGGCCCGGCATCGACCACGTCGGCATCTACGTCGGCGACGGCAGGATGATCGCCGCGCCGCAGGAGGGCGAGGTCGTCAAGCTGCAGGACGTCGGGGAGCCCACCCTCATCCGCCGGGTGCTGCCGCAGTCGGCCGCGTCGCCGGTGCCGTCCCCGTCCGGCGCCGGCCTGGCCGGTGTCCCCTACGCCGACCTGTTCACCGCCGCCGGCGCCCGGCACGGCGTCGACCCCGCCCTGCTCGCCGGCGTGGCGAAGGTGGAGTCCGGCTTCGAC
The DNA here is from genome assembly GCF_041028265.1 of Geodermatophilus amargosae. Classification (GTDB taxonomy): domain Bacteria; phylum Actinomycetota; class Actinomycetes; order Mycobacteriales; family Geodermatophilaceae; genus Geodermatophilus; species Geodermatophilus amargosae_A. The sequence continues at coordinate 75,269 of NZ_JABGCW010000015.1, read as the reverse complement.
TCCGCCGCCGCGTCGCCGGCGGGCGCCACCGGCCTCATGCAGTTCATGCCGGCCACCGCGCGCGGCCTCGGCGTCGACGCCGGCGACCCCGCCTCGGCCGTCGACGGCGCCGCCCGCTACCTGCGCCAGCTCACCGACCGCTTCGGCTCGACCGACCTGGCGCTGGCCGCCTACAACGCCGGTCCCGGCGCGGTCGCCCGCCACGGCGGCATCCCGCCCTTCGCCGAGACCCAGTCCTACGTCCGCAAGGTCACCAGCGCCGCGGAGGCCTACTCGTGACAGCTCCCGTCCTGGCCGCCGTCGCGGCCGCGCCCGCCCCGTCCTCCCCGGCCGGCGGCCCGGACCCCGCCTCGGCGGCCGGCTTCGCCTCCGCGCTCGACGACGCCGTCGCCGAGCGCCCGCCCGCGGACCGCCCGTCCGGCGACCGCGGGGTCGGCCGGCGCGACGGCGACCGCCCCGGCCGCGCCCTCGGCCGCGACGGCGACCCCGGCCGCCCCGAGGCCCCCGGCGACGACGCCGCACCGGCCGCCGACGGCACCACGCCCGCCGACGGCTCCGCCGTGCCCGGGGCGCTCCCCGCCGTGCCCGGCGCACTCCCCGCCGGCTGGGCGCTGGCCCTCGCGCTGGGCACCGCCGTCCCCGCCGCCGCTCTCCCTGGTCCGACCACCGGCGCCCCGGCACCGGGCGCCGTCACCGACGGGACCGTTCCGCTCCCGGGCGTCGCCGCCGGGCTGCCGCAGCCCCTCCCCACCGTGGCCGCCGCAGTCGCCGCGGACGCCGCCGTCGCGGCCGGTGCCCCCGCCGCCCCGGCCGCGCCGCTCCCGGGTGGCGTCCCCGCCGCGCCGGCGCCGGCCGTCCCGGCGACCGCGCCGCCGACCCCCGGCGCACCCGCCCTCCCCGAGGGCCTCGTCGTCGTCGCGGCGGCCGAACCGGCCCCGGCGACGAGCACGACGAGCGCCGTCCCCGCCTTGGCCGAGCCGCTGCCCCCGGCCCCGGTCGCCCCGTCCTCCGGCGGCACCGCCGACGGCGGCGCGCGGGAGCAGGACCGCGGCACCGCGGACGTGCCCGTGCCCGTCGCCGCGACCGCCGCACCGGCGTCCGCCCCGGCCCCCGCGGCAGCGGTCCCGGCCGCTCCCGCCGCCCGGGCCGACGTCCCGCAGCAGCCGGTGGCCGCCCAGGTCGCCCCCACCGTCGCCACGCTGGCCTCCGGGCCCGACGGCACGCACACGATGACGCTGGTGCTCACGCCGGAGACGCTCGGGCCGGTCGAGGTCCGGGTGACCGTGCAGGACGGCCGGATCGACCTGAGCCTGCGCGGCGCCTCCGACGCCGGCCGCGCCGCGCTGCTCGACGCGCTGCCCGACCTGCGCCGCGACCTGGAGTCCTCGGGCCTGACCTGCTCGAGGCTGCAGGTGGACCGCGACGCCGCCGGCTCGGGGTCCTCGCAGGCGCAGACCGGCTGGCAGCAGGCCCAGCAGCAGACGGGCGGACAGGGCCGCGGTCCCGCGCACGGCCCCGCCGACGAGCGCCCGTGGCCCCGCGGCACCGACCCCGACGGCAGCCGCCCGGCCGCCGCCGCCATCCACCCCGCGTCGAGCGGCCTCGACGTCCGGGCCTGAGAGGAGCCGACGATGACCGACCCCGTGGGCGGCGTGGGCAGCAGCCCGGCCACGTACACCGCCAGCTCGTCCGTGGACCGCGCCGACCAGATGGGCAAGGACACGTTCCTGCAGCTCCTGGTCGCGCAGATGAAGTACCAGGACCCCAACAGCCCGACCAGCACGACCGAGTTCATGTCGCAGACGGCGACGTTCACCCAGGTCGAGAAGCTCGAGGAGATCGCCTCGCAGAACGCCGAGCTGCTCGCCCTGCAGCGCTCGCTCTCGGCCGGTGCGCTGGTCGGCCACACCGTGAGCTGGACCGCCGAGGACGGCACCACGAAGTCCGGTGCGGTGTCCTCCGTCCGCTTCGGCTCCGACGGGGCGAACGCCGTCGTCGGCGGCACCGAGGTGCCCATCGGCCGCCTGACCGAGGTGTCCCTCCCCGCCTGAGCAAGCCCCCGCTCCCCTCCTGAGAGGACCTCCCCGTGCTCCGCTCCATGTTCTCGGCCATCTCCGGCCTGCGCGCCCACCAGACCAAGCTCGACGTGACCGGCAACAACATCGCCAACGTCAACACCGTCGGCTACAAGAGCAGCCAGACCGTCTTCGAGGACACCCTGTCCCAGGTGATCCGCAACGGCTCGGCCCCGACCGCCGAGACCGGCGGCACCAACCCGGCGCAGGTCGGCCTCGGCGTCAAGGTCGCCGGCATCACCACCAACTTCGGCCAGGGCTCCACCCAGAACACCGGCCGGGCCACCGACTTCATGATCAGCGGCGACGGCTTCTTCGTCACCAAGGCCGGCAACGAGAACCTCTACACCCGCGCCGGGTCCTTCGACTACGACGGCGCCGGCAACCTCGTCACCCCCGACGGTGCGCAGCTGCAGGGCTGGACCGCCGACGTGGACGGCGAGGTCAACTCCAACGGCCCGATCGGCCCGCTGCGGATCCCCTTCGGCCAGGTCATGGCCCCCACGGCGACCAGCCGGGGCGCGCTCGTGGGCAACCTGTCCACCTCGTCGGCCGCCGACGACGTCGTCCAGACGCAGGTCACCGCCTACGACTCGGTCGGGACGGCGCACGAGATCTCGCTGACCTTCACCAAGGGCGCCGCCAACTCCTGGACCGTCGCCGCGCAGGAGGGCACCACGCCGCTGGGGTCGCAGGCGCTGACCTTCGACGCCGCGACGGGCAGGCCGAGCGCGGGCACGACCTTCTCGTTCACCGTGGCGGGCCGGGCCGTGGGCATCGACCTGACCGGGATGACCGAGTTCGGCGGGAAGACGGCGCTGACCCCCAGCGGCGTCGACGGCAACGCCATGGGCACGCTGCAGTCGATCTCGCTGAGCAACGACGGCACGATCATGGGCGTCTACTCCAACAGCCTGCGCGAGCCGATCGGCAAGCTGGCGATGGCCACCTTCACCAACCCCGGCGGCCTGTCCAAGGCCGGCAACACCAGCTACCGGGTGGGCGACAACTCCGGCCAGGCCGTCGTCGGCGAGGCCGGCACCGGCGGCCGCGGCAGCCTCACCGCCGGCGCGCTGGAGATGTCCAACGTCGACCTCGCCGAGGAGTTCACCGGCCTGATCGTCGCCCAGCGCGGCTTCCAGGCGAACAGCCGCGTGATCACCAGCTCCGACGAGATCCTGCAGGACCTGGTCAACCTCAAGCGCTAGTCGGCGGACCAGCACGTCACCGCGCGGCCCGGCACCCGTTCCCCCGGGTGCCGGGCCGCGTGGCGTCGGGGCCGGTCCCGAGCGCCGGTACGCGTGTGACGTGCGGGAACGCGGGGCCGGACTCACCCCGGGGGGTGATGCGGCGGGCCGGGTTCGGCTCAAGCAGCCCCCGCGCGGGACCGATGGTCCCTGTAGCCGGCGCCGCGCCCTCGCGGCCGCCTCCCCTCCCCGACCGAGCCCTTCCCGACCGAGCCAGAGGACCACCCGTGATCCGAGTGACGCGCCTGAACGGGGAGCACTTCGCGCTGAACCCCGACCTGATCGAGCGGGTCGAGGGTCACCCCGACACCGTCGTCTTCCTCGTCGACGGCACCAAGTACATCGTCCGCGAGGGCGTCGACGAGGTGCTCGACGAGATCCGGGAGTACCGGGCCAGCATCCTCGCGACCGCCTACGCCATGGACCGCGGCACCTACCGCACCTCGTCGGACTCCTCCGCGACCGAGCCGCCGGCCGAGACCCGGCACGCGTCGGTCGTCCCCTTCCCGGCCCGCGAGGAGCGCTGACCCGTGGATCCCGCCACCCTCATCGGGTTCGTCGTCTCCCTGGTCGCCCTGCTGGCCTTCATGGTCATGGAAGGTGCCGACCCGACGTCGCTGATCTTCCTGCCGGCGATCATCCTGGTCATCGTCGCCACCTTCGGCGCGGCCATGTCCGGCCAGACGATGGACGACCTCAAGAAGATGCCCGGCTGGTTCAAGATGGGCGTGATGCCGGCCAAGGTGCCGCCGGCCAAGGAGCAGATCCAGACCCTGGTCAGCCTCGCCGAGAAGGCCCGCAAGGAGGGCCTGCTCGCGCTCGAGTCGCAGGTCAAGGCGATCGAGGACCCGTTCCTCAAGCGCGGCCTGCAGATGGGCATCGACGGCACCGACCCCGAGGAGCTGCGCGCCGTCCTGGAGAGCGAGATCGCCGCCAAGAAGGCGGAGGACAAGGTCGCCGCCAAGTTCATGACCACGATGGGCGGCTACGCGCCGACCATCGGCATCGTCGGCTGCATCGTCGGCCTGATGAACGTCATGGGGAGCCTGAGCAACCCCGAGGCGCTGGGCCCGATGATCGCCGCGGCGTTCGTCGCCACCCTCTGGGGCGTCATGGCCGCCAACTTCTGGTTCCTGCCGATGGGCGCCAAGATCATGCGGGTCAGCGAGCTGCAGGCCGCGCAGATGGAGCTGCTGGTCGAGGGCATCGCCGAGATCCAGGCCGGCACCAGCCCGCGCGCCGTCCGGCTCAAGCTCAACTCCCTCATCCCGCCCAGTGAGGTCGCCAAGGAGGCGGCATGAGCAGCGGCGGCCACGGCGGCCGCCGCCGCGCCAAGAAGCACGTCGAGGAGGAGCACGAGAACCACGAGCGGTGGCTGGTGTCCTACGCGGACATGATGACCCTGCTGCTCGTCCTCTTCGTGGTGCTGTTCGCGATGAGCCAGGTCGACAAGGAGAAGTTCGCGGCCCTGGCCAGCGGCCTGTCGGAGGCCTTCGGCGCCCCGGTCACCGCGATGCAGGGATCGGCCAACAACCCCGAGGCGTCCGTCCTCGACTCCCTCGACGCCGCCGTCGACGTCCAGATCCCGCCGGCGCCGGCCGCCCAGGAGTCGGTCGACGCCGCCGCCGCGCAGGCCGCCGCCCAGGAGGCCGCGCGGATCGCCGCGGAGGCGCAGGCGGAGTACGACGAGCTCGCCGCCGCCCGCGACGCGATCGACGCCGCGCTGGCCGCCGCCGGGCACGCCGGCACGGCCCGCTTCGAGATCGACGAGCGGGGCCTGGTCGTGCACATCGTGTCCGACCCCGTGCTCTTCGGCCCGGAGGAGGCGACGCTGCGGCCGCAGGGCCGCGGGATCCTCGGCGCCGTCGCCCCCACGCTGGCCGCCCTGCCCAACCGGCTGACCGTCGAGGGCCACGCCAACTCGCTGCCGGTCACGCCGGGCGGGCCGTGGCCCTCCAACTGGGAGCTGTCGGCCTTCCGGTCCACCACGGTGGTCCGCTACCTCGCCGCGGAGGGCGTCGCGCAGGACCGGCTCTCCGGCACCGGCTACTCCGACACGCGGCCGATGGTGCCCGCGTCCGACCCCGACGCCCTGTCCCTGAACCGCCGCGTCGACATCGTCGTGCTGTCCGACGCCTCCGCCGAGGCCAACGAGCTGCTGCCCGGCCTCGATGCCCCCGCACAGGGCCCCGCACCGGCCGCGACCGCACCGGCCGCGACCGCACCGGCCGCCCCCGCACAGGAAGGCACCCACGAGTGAGCACCAAGACCAAGGCCAAGGAGAAGGACGCGCCCGCCGACGGCGAGGAGCCGAAGGGCGGGAGGAAGAAGCTCTTCCTCGTGCTGGCCGTCCTGCTGGTCGTGGCCGGCGCGGCCGCGTACTTCCTCCTGTTCACCGGGGAGGCCGAGGCCGAGGAGCCGGTGGCCGGCGAGGTCGTGGCCCTCGAGCCGGTGACGGTCAACCTGGCCGGCGGCGGGTACCTCAAGATCGGGATCAGCCTGCAGACGACCGAGGACGCCGCCTCCGGCGGTCACGGCGGCGGCGGCGTCGACGGGTCCCAGGCCCTGGACCTGGTCATCTCCACCTACTCGCAGGCCCAGCCGGCCGACGTCACCGGCGCCCGCGAGGCGCTCAAGGAGTCGCTGGAGCACCAGATCGTCGAGGCCTACACCGACGAGGAGGGCGTCGAGATGGTCATGGGCATCTACTTCACGGAGTACGTGACCCAGTAGCCCCGCACCTCGACCGCGCACCTCCCCCTGCTCGACCACCACAGGAGGCGGGACCGCCCCACCGGTCCCGTCCCAGTGACCCCGGGACGCACCACCCGTCCCACCCTCCCCGGCTGACCGGCGGCGCCCCGCGCCGCCGGTCAGTTCGCGTTCCGGCCCCGCCGATGAGGGGACCGTGACCCGCCCCGACACCGCGACCGCGCCCCCAGGGCCCGGGCCGCAGGCGCCGGCCGGTGGCCGCAGCCGGCGCGGTGCGCCCCGCACCTACGACTTCCGCCGCCCCACCAAGCTCGGCCGCGAGCACGTCCGCGTGCTGCAGATCGCGCAGGAGGCCTTCGCCCGCCAGGCGACGACGGTCCTCACCACGATGCTGCGCACCGGCGCCCGGCTGGAGCTGCACGGCATCGAGCAGCACTCCTACGACGACTACGTCGCCACGCTCCCCGATCCCTGCTTCCTGACGACGTTCACCATCGAGCCGCTGGCCGGCAAGGGCCTGCTGGCCTATCCGCTCGACATCGCGATGGCCACCGTCGACCACATGCTCGGCGGCTCGGGCGCCGCCCACCAGCCCGAGCGGCCGATGACGGCGATGGAGACCACCATCACCGGGCAGCTGATGACCCGGCTGCTGCAGGAGTTCGCCGCCGCCTTCGCGCACGTCGCGGTGATGCAGCCGGTGGCCGACGACGTCGAGTACAACCCCGCACTCGCCCAGGCCGCGGCCGGCTCGGACACCGTCATGGTCGCCCGCTTCACGATGACGATCGGCAGCCGCGAGGGGAACGCCTCGCTGGTCCTGCCCTTCTCCTCGTTCGCGCCGGCGCTGTCCAACGCCGCCTCGCCGCAGCTCTCGGAGTCCGCCCAGCGCAAGCGGCAGCGCGCCGCGCAGCTGCTGGCCGAGCGCCTCGAGCTCGTCCCGGTCGACGTGAGCGTCCGGTTCAGCCCGCTCGAGGTGTCCTCCGAGGACCTGCTGTCCCTCACCGTCGGCGACGTCCTGCTGCTGCGCCACCCGCGGGACGCGCCGCTCGAGGTGACCACCAACGACGTCGTGTTCGCCCACGCCATCGCCAGCAACCACCGCCGCCGGCTGGCGGCCGCCATCGTCCCTGCCCCGTCCGCCGCCGCGAAGGACTCCGCATGACCGCCACGCTCGACCCCACCCAGGCCGCCTCGGAGACCATCACCGCCGTCGTGGTGGCCGCCGCCCGCGCCGCGGCCGCGCTCGTCCCGGCCGGTGCCGAGCTGCACCCCGGGCCCGCGGTGACCGACCCCGACGCCGTCCCGGTCCCCCCGACCGCGTCCGCCGCGGTCAGCGCCCGGCTCTCCGGTGAGATCACCGGCGACGTCGTCCTGGTGCTCTCCGCGGAGGTCGTCGAGGCGCTCGACAACTCCCCCGTCGGCCCGATGGACGTCGCGACCGCGCTGCGCCCGGCGCTGGAGGCGGCCGCGGCCACCCTCGGCCGGGTCCGCGTGGACGCCGAGCGCACCGAGGACCCGGTGACCGCGCTCGACGGGCTGCGGGACAAGGGCATGTTCGTGGCCGTCCCGCTGTCGGCCGGGACCGACCACCAGGCGACCCTGGCGCTGCAGGTGACCCTGCCGACCGCGGCCCGCGCGCCGCGCAACAGCCTGGACCTGCTGCGGCACGTGGCCATGGAGGTCACCGTCGAGATCGGCCGCACCCGCATGACCGTGGGCGAGCTGCTCTCGCTGCACCCGGGCGAGGTCGTCGAGCTCGACCGCGCCGCCAGCGCCCCGGCCGACCTGCTGGTCAACGGCACGCTCATCGCCCGCGGCGAGGTCGTCGTCGTCGACGAGGACTTCGGGCTGCGGATCAGCGAGATCGTCAGCGACGCCGCCGCCGAGCTGGGGGCCGCGCAACCGTGACGTGGATGCTGATCCGGCTGATCCTGTCGCTGGCCTTCGTCGGCGGCGTGCTCTGGTTCGCCGCGCGCCTGGCCAAGAAGCGCGGGCTGGGCTCCACCGGCGGGCTGGTCGAGGTCGTGGCCCGCCAGCGGATGGGCCGCGCCAGCACGGTCAACGTGCTGCGCATCGGCGACCGCGTACTCGTCGTCGGTGCGACCGAGGAGCAGGTCACCCTGCTCGCCGAGCTCGACGGCGACGCCGTGGAGGCCACGCTCGCCGAGCGGGCGGCGACGGCACCCGCGGCCGGGGGCGGGCCGGCCGTCCCGGCGCCCCGTCCCGGCGGCGTGCGGGTGGGCGGCGCGCTGGCCGGATCGGTGTTCGACCGGCAGGGCTGGCAGGGCTTCGTCAGCACCCTGCGCGAGCGGACGGTCCGTCGCTGATGACCGCCACCCCGCCCGCGCGGTCGCTGCCGCGCCGGGTCGCCGCCGTGCTGTTGGCCCTGCTGGGCTGCGCCGTCGCCGGCGTGCTGCTGGCCGGGCCGGCCGCCGCGGCACCGACCGCACCGACGGCGCCCACGGCACCGACCGTGCCCGCCGTCGACGGCGGGGTCGACATCTCGGTCGGCAACGGCAGCCCGAGCACCTCGATCACGCTGATCCTCGCGATCACCGTGCTGTCGGTGGCGCCCGCGGTGCTGCTGCTGTGCACGTCGTTCACCAAGATCATCGTGGTCCTGTCGCTCACCCGGAACGCGCTGGGCCTGCAGTCCTCGCCGCCCAACTCGGTGCTCACCGGCATCGCGCTGTTCCTCACGCTGTTCGTGATGGGCCCGGTCCTGTCCGACGTCAACGACGCCGCCGTCCAGCCGTACATGGACGGGGCGATGACGGTCTCCCAGGCCTACGACGCCGGCGTCGTGCCGCTCAAGGAGTTCCTGCTCGACAACACCCGCGACGACGAGCTGCAGCTCATGGTCGGCCTGTCCGGCGAGGAGCAGCCCGAGGACCGCGCCGCGGTGAGCATGACGACGCTGGTCCCGGCGTTCGTCCTCTCCGAGCTCAAGAGCGCCTTCATCATCGGGCTGGTCGTGTTCATCCCGTTCCTGGTGCTGGACATGCTCGTCAGTGCCTCGCTCATGGCGATGGGCATGATGATGGTGCCGCCGTCGATCGTGTCGCTGCCGTTCAAGCTGCTGTTCTTCGTGGTCGTCGACGGCTGGGCGATGATCACCACGTCGCTCGTGGGGTCCTACTCATGACCGACGCCGACGTCACCGGCATCGCCATCCAGACCATGATGGTGGCCGCCAAGGTGGCCGCCCCGGTCCTGCTGACAGCCCTGCTGGTCGGCTTCCTGATCTCGCTGTTCCAGGCGGCGACCCAGATCCAGGAACCCACGCTCTCCTTCGTCCCCAAGATGATCGCGGTGAGCATCGCGCTGCTGGTCACGGGCAACTGGGTGCTCGCCGAGCTGGTCGACTTCACCCACACCCTGTTCGACCAGCTGCCGCACCTGCTCGGGCGGACCTGACCGGCATGGACCTCGAGGTCCCGGCGGTCACGCTCGCGGCCCTGCTGCTGGCCACCGCCCGGGCGGCCGGCTTCGTCCTGCTCGCCCCGCCGTTCACCACCCGCACCATCCCGGCGCCGGTCAAGGGCGCGCTGGCCCTGGCGCTGGCGGTCGCGCTGGTCGACCGCGTGGCGCCCGGGCTGCCCGAGCCGACCACCGGCTTCCTCGTGGTCACCGCGGTGAGCGAGGTGGCCATCGGCGCGGCGCTGGGCTTCGTCGTCCAGCTGTTCTTCACCGCGGTGCAGTTCGCCGGGGAGCTCATCGACGTCACCGGCGGGTTCTCGCTGCAGCCGGCCTACGACCCGCTGGCCATGACCACCAACTCCGTCATCGGCAAGCTGCACTACCTGCTCGCGACGACGCTGCTGTTCACCAGCGGCGGGCACCTGCTGATCGTGCGCGGGTTCGCCACCTCCTACGAGGGGCTGCCGGTGTCCGGCGGGTACCCGGCCGGGGACGTCGCCGCCGTCGTGGTGACGGCGTTCTCGACGATGTTCCTCGCCGCGCTGCAGATCGCCGGCCCGATGGTGGCGGTGCTGCTGCTGGCCGACGTCGCCCTGGCCCTGCTGTCCCGGGCCGCCCCGGCGCTCAACATCTTCGCCATCGGCTTCCCCGTGAAGATCATGCTGACCCTCGCGCTGCTCGGGCTGACCTTCCCGCTGCTGCCGCCGGCGCTCGACGCGCTGCTGGAGCAGGCCACCCGCGCGGTCGTCGGCTTCCGGAGCGGGTGAGCCGGGATGGCCAAGGACGGTCAGGGGGGTGAGAAGACCGAGAAGCCCACTCCGAAGCGTCTCAAGGAGGCGCGCAAGGAGGGGCAGATCCCGCGCACCCAGGAGCTGGGCACCTGGGCGGGCGTGTCGGCGGCCAGCGTCTTCCTGCCGATGCTGGTGGGCAACACCTTCGACGCGATCGGCCGGCTGTTCGTGCAGTTCGGGGCGGTGGTCGACGAGCCGGAGGCCGAGGCGGTCGGCGTGCTGCTCGGGCAGGCGCTGACGGTCTTCCTCGAGACGCTGCTGCCGATGGCGCTCTCGCTGATGCTCGTCGGCGTGCTCGCGTCGGCCGCGCAGGGAGGGGTCTCCTTCGCCACCAAGGGCATGAAGCCGACGCTGAAGAAGCTCAACCCGTTCCCCGGGATCAAGCGGATGTTCGGCACGCACGGGCTGTGGGAGGCGGTCAAGGCCGTGATCAAGACGGCGGCCCTCGGCACGGTCGTCGTCGTGACCAGCGACCGGGCGCAGGCGCTGGTGTCGGCGTCGGGCGCGCTGCCGCTGTCGGCGGTGGTGGCGACCTTCGCCTCCTCCGCCGTCCTCATGCTGCGCGTCGTGGCGATCACCGGCCTGGTGATCGCGATCGCCGACTACGTGGTCGTGCGCAAGCAGACGATGAGCAAGCTCAAGATGACCAAGTACGAGATCCAGCAGGAGCACAAGCAGTCCGAGGGCGACCCGCACGTGAAGGGCCAGCGCCGCTCGATGCAGCTGGCGATGTCGCGCAACCGGATGATGGCCGAGGTCGCCACCGCCGACGTCCTGCTGGTCAACCCCACGCACGTCGCCGTCGCGCTCCGGTACGAGCCCGAGCGCGGGGCGCCGCGGGTGGTGGCCAAGGGCGCCGACGAGATGGCCGCGCGGCTGCGCGAGCGGGCCGCCGAGGCGCGGGTGCCGATGGTCCAGGACGTGCCGCTGGCGCGGGCCCTGCACGCCTCCTGCGAGCTCGGCCAGGAGGTGCCGCCGCAGCTGTTCACCGCCGTCGCCCGCGTGCTGGCCTTCGTCATGCAGCTCGGCGCCCGCGGCGTGCGCGGCGGCTTCCACCGGCCCGGCTTCCAGGCACCCGACGTCGCCGGCCTGCCGAGGGCCGGCCGCCGGAGGGCCCCGATCGCCTCCTGACCCCGTCACGCGGGGCAGGGGAAGCGATCCGCACGTCCCACCTGCCGATACGTGCGGAGAGCCTCCTACGCCCCACCCCGGTGTGGGACGGCTGTGACTGGTGCGCCGTCCGCGGTCGGCCGGGCACCGCCGGCTGCCGATGGGATGCCCGTGCGAGGGATGACGAAGGCAGCCGTGCCGATCGGCGTGGTGGCCATCGTCCTCATGCTGGTCGTGCCGCTGCCCGCGGCGCTGCTGGACCTGCTGCTGGGCCTGAACATCACCGCGTCGCTGCTGATCCTGCTGGTCTCGATGCAGATCAAGCGGCCGCTGGACTTCGCGGTCTTCCCGTCGCTGATCCTCATCGCGACGCTGTTCCGCCTCGCGCTCAACGTCTCCTCGACGCGGCTGGTGCTCACCGACGGCTACGCCGGCAAGGTCATCGAGGCCTTCGGGCACTTCGTGATCGGCGGCTCGCTGGTCGTCGGCCTGGTGATCTTCGTGATCCTCACGATCATCCAGTTCGTCGTCATCACCAACGGTGCCGGCCGCGTGGCCGAGGTCGGCGCCCGCTTCACCCTCGACGCGATGCCCGGCAAGCAGATGGCCATCGACGCCGACCTCAACGCCGGCCTGATCAACGAGAAGCAGGCGCGCAAGCGGCGCACCGAGGTCACCGCCGAGGCCGACTTCTACGGCTCGATGGACGGCGCCTCCAAGTTCGTCAAGGGCGACGCCATCGCGGCGATCATCATCACGCTCATCAACCTCGTCGGCGGGTTCGCCGTCGGCGTCATCCAGCGCGGGATGGCGCCCGGCGAGGCCGTCTCCACCTTCTCGCTGCTGACCGTCGGCGACGGCCTGGTCTCGCAGATCCCCGCGCTGCTGCTGTCCACCGCGACCGGCATCATCGTCACCCGCTCGGCCAGCCAGGCCGACATGGGCACCGACCTGCTGGCCCAGCTCGGCCGGTTCAGGCAGCCGGTGCGCATCGCCGGCGGCGCGGCCCTGGCGATGTGCCTGATCCCCGGCCTGCCGAAGCTGCCGTTCCTCGTGATCGGCGGGGTCTTCCTGCTCATGGCCTCCCGCATGCAGGAGGTCGCGGAGGACGACGACGACGAGACGCCGGCGCTCGCCGCCGCCGCGGAACCGGCTCCCGACTCCCCCGAGGCGATCGCCGAGCGCATGCGGGTCGACCCGCTCGAGCTCGAGGTGGCCTTCGACCTGGTCGACCTCGTCGACTCCTCCCGCGGCGGCGACCTGCTCGACCGGGTCAAGGCGCTGCGCCGGAAGGTGGCGATGGAGACCGGCCTGGTCATCCCGCTGGTCCGCACCCGCGACAACCTCGACCTGCCGGCGTCGCAGTACGTCATCTGGCTCAACGGCGTCCCGGCGGCCAAGGGCATCTCGCCGGCCGGGACCGTGCTGGCCATCGGCGACGCCCTCGACGGGCTGCCCGGCCGGCCCACCCGCGAGCCGGTCTTCGGCCTGCCGGCCAAGTGGGTGCCGATCGAGCTGCAGCGGCAGGCGGAGATGGCCGGCGCCACCGTCGTCGACCGCTCCTCGGTCATCACCACCCACCTGGCCGAGGTGGTCCGCCAGAACTCCTCCGAGCTGCTCGGCCGCGAGGACGTGCGGCTGCTGGTCGAGATGGTCAAGCGCAGCCACCCGGTCGTCGTCGAGGAGCTCACCCCGGCGCTGCTCACCCTCGGCGAGGTGCAGCGGGTGCTGCACGCGCTGCTGGAGGAGAACGTCTCCATCCGCGACCTGGTGCGCATCTTCGAGGCGCTGTCGCTGCGGGCGAAGACGTCGACCGACCTCGACGGGCTGGTCGAGGCCGTGCGCGGCGCGCTGGGCGCGGCGATCAGCCACCCCTACGTCACGCCCGACGAGCGGCTGCACGTGCTCACCCTCGAGCCGGCCTTCGAGCAGCGGCTGCTGGAGGCGGTCCGGCACAGCGACGGCGGCCAGGTGCTCGCCCTCGACGCCGGCTCGGTCGACGCGCTGGTGACCGGCTGCAGCGGGCTGCTCGAGGACGCCGAGCAGCACGGCCTGTCCCCCGTCCTCGTCTGCTCTCCCCAGGTCCGGGCCGCTCTGTCCCGCCTGATGCGTCAGGTCCTCCCCCGCCTGCCGGTGATCTCGTACTCCGAGGTCTCCCGCACGGCCCAGATCGAGTCACTGGGAGTGGTGAACGGTGCCGTTGCCATCCGTTGAGGCGCCCACGCCCGAGGCCGCCGTCGCGGCGGCGCGGGAGCGGTACGGGCACGCGGTGCGGATCGTCGGCGTGCGCCGCATCCGCTCCGGCGGCGTGCTGGGCTTCTTCGCCACCGAGCGGTTCGTCGCCGAGGTGGAGGAGGTCGAGCCGGCCCGGCGTGCGCCCGCGCCGAAGTCGGAGTCCGCGCGCCGGATCGAGGCCGCGCTCAGCCGCGACCCCGGCCCGCTGCAGGACACCGGCGCGTTCCTCCGCGCCACCGGCATGCACCGCAGCCGTCCCGCGGCGGCCCGTCCCACCCGTGCGGCCGCCCCGCGCGAGCTGCCCGACCCGGTCGCGGAGCTCGCCGGCCTGCTGGGGTCCGGCGACGGCGGCTCCGACGTCGACCTGTACTCGCGGGCGTCGGTCGCCGCGCCGCGCCGCCCGGCTCCCGGCGCGGCTGCGTTCCGCCCGGCCTCCGCCCCCCGTGCTGCCGCGCCTGCTCCCGCTGCGGCTCCTCCTGTCGCGGCACCGACCCCGGCCGCCCGCCGGGCCGGACGTGCCCCGGTGCGGCCGCCGGCGACGCCGGCCGAGCCCGCCGGCCCGTCGCTGTTCACCGCCGCGCTGGCGCAGGTCGTCGCCGGTGACCGCGAGGTGCTCGAGGCCGTCGACGACGCCGTCCGCTCCGCCGCCGCGCTCTCGGCGGCCGAGGCGCTGCGCGCGGTCCAGGAGGTCGCCGCGGCCACCGCGGCCGCGACCGCGAGGGAGGAGGAGCCCGGGCCGTCCTCGGTGCTGCGGACGCCGGAGCCCGCGTCCGCGCCGTCGATGCCGCTGGCCGCCGCCCTCGCCGCGGCGATGGCCGCTCCTGCGCCGGCTCCCGTCGCTGCTCCCGTGCCCGTGGCGCCGGTGGTCGAGGCCCCCGTGGCCGAGGCCCCCGTCGTGGAGGAGCCGGTCGCGGAGGAGCCGGTGGCCGAGGTCGTCGTCGAGGAGCCTGTGGCCGAGGTGGCCGACGAGCCGTCCGCGTCCGGCGTGGACATGTGGGCCGACCCCGTGCCCGTCGCCCGTCCCACCATCGCCCGTCCCACCATCGCCCCCGGGCCCGTGGCCGAGGTGCACGAGGTCGTCGAGGATGCCGCCGAGGACGTCGTCGCGGAGCCCGTGCTCGACGAGCTCCCGGCCGACGACGAGGACTCGCTCCTCACCGACCTGCTCGGCCCGGCCGACGTGCCCGTCGTCGACGAACCCGCCGTGGAGGAGCCCGCCGTCGAGGTGCCCGCCCCCGGCGAGCCCGCCGTCGAGACCGCCGCCGTCGCCCTCGTGCTCGACGAGGAGCCGGCCACCGACGTGCTGCCGGCGATCGTCGTCGAGCCCATCGAGGTGCCGACGCCGCAGCCGGTGGCCGAGTGGGCCGCCGAGCCCGACCTCACCGGACCCGTGACCGGGCGCGAGGAGGCCATCGCCGAGGTGCTGCGGGCCGCCCTGGCGCACGACACCCCCGACGACGCCCTCACCGACATCCTCCGCGGCGTGCTCGCCAGCGCCTCCACCCAGGGCGGCGTGCACCGCGGCCGCCCGCCGGTCCCGGCGCCCTCGCAGCGCGCCGACCGGGAGCCGGCCTGGGTCGAGGCCTCGGCCGAGTCCGACGAGTGGGAGGTCGAGGAGGCGGTGCTCGCGCCGACCGCCAGCGACCCCGCGCCGCTCGCGCTCGACTCCACCGCCGTGCTGCCCCCGCTGTCACTGCTCCCCCCGCCCACCGCCGGCGCACAGCTGGCCGTGCCGCGGCTGCTCGGGCGCCCGCCCGTGCCGGCGCCCGGCCGGGCCGTCGCCCGCGTCGCCGCCCCGGCTCCGGGCCTGGCGACGGTCACCCGCCTGCCGGTCGACGCCCGCGCCGCCCGCGGCTGGACGCCGGGTCGCGTCGTCGTCTCGTCGGTCCGCGAGGCCGGCAGCACGCCCGCGCACCGCGGCTGGGTGGACCCGCGCACGGTCGAGGCCGCCGGCACCGTCGCGCGGCTGCGCGCCCTCGGGGTGCCGGAGGCCCTGCTCGGCGACGGCTTCACGGCCGAGGTCGCCGGCGCCGGCACCTACGCGGCGCTCACCCGCGCGCTGGGTGCAGCGCTGCCCGTGGCGCCGTCGGCCCCGTCGGGCGCCGGCGAGGTGCTGCTGGTGGTCGGCCCGGGCGTCGAGACGCTGGCCGCCGCCCGCTCGCTGGCGGCCACGATGCGCCTGGACGCCGACCGGCTGCAGTGGGCCACCCGCGGTGACCTCGCCGCGCTCGCGCCCGAGGCCTGCCGGATCACCTCGGTCGACACCGCCATCGCCCGCAAGCAGGAGGCCGCCGCGGCGGGCACGCCGACCGTGGTCGCGGTGGACGCCCCGATGCGGGCCGGTGGCCGGACGTGGCTCGAGCAGGTCATGGCGATCTTCTCGCCGGTGGGCGTGTGGGCCGTCGTCGAGGCGACCCGCAAGCCCGAGGACGTCGGCCCGTGGCTGGACGCGCTCCCCCGCGTCGACGCCCTCGTCGTCCAGGACGCCGACCTGACCGCCGACCCCGCCGCCGTGCTGGGCCGCACGACGGTGCCGGTGGCCCTCATCGACGGCGCGCGGGCGACGGCGCACCGCTGGGCGTCGCTGCTGTGCGAGCGGCTGGAGAGCGCTGAGGCATGAGCCCGCTGCGCTGGGACGTCCTCACGGTGGGGCTC
The DNA here is from genome assembly GCF_041028265.1 of Geodermatophilus amargosae. GTDB lineage: Bacteria > Actinomycetota > Actinomycetes > Mycobacteriales > Geodermatophilaceae > Geodermatophilus > Geodermatophilus amargosae_A. Next base: position 59,021 of record NZ_JABGCW010000015.1, on the reverse strand, counting down.
GTGCTGGCCCTGCCGGTGCTCGCGCTGTACCTGCGCGGCGACTTCCCGCTCGACGAGGTCCTCGCCCGGCTGCCCTGGTGCCTGCTCGCCGGCTGGGGCGCGGTCGCGCTGCTGCGGTGGGCCGCGACGCCGCAGGCCCGGCCGGCCGACAGCGGCGCCCGCCCCGCGCCGCGCGTCCCCGACGAGGACCCCACCCCCGTCGCCTGACCCCCTCCTGCGGTGACGCTACTGCTCCTGCGGTGTGGCACGACCGCGGGAGCAGCAGGAACACCGCAGGAGCACAGGGCGTCACGCCGTCCACAGATCCCTCCGGTCGGCGTCGTGCCGCCGTGGGGGCGACGACGGTCGGTGCATGACCGACTGGCTGCCCATGGCACGGGTCCTGCGGAGGTCCGAGGCAGTCGCCGCCGGCCTGAACGACGCCGAACTGGCCCGTGCGGTGCGCCGGGGTGAGCTCACCCGGATCCGGCGAGGCGCCTACGTCGATCCGACCTGCGGGCTCTCGGAGCACCGTGCCCTCGTCCTGGCGACCGCGCCGGCGCTCCGGGACGGCAGCGTGGTCAGCCACGCCTCGGCCGCCGTGCTCCACGGGCTGCCGCTGTGGCGGGTCGACGGCGAGCGCGTGCACGTCACGAGGCGACCGCCCGCAGCCGGCAGCGGCAGTGCCCGCGTGCACCTGCACGTGGCACGTCTGCCCGACGACGAGGTGACGCTGGCCGACGGTGTCCCCGTCACCACGCTGGCGCGCACGGTGGTGGACCTGGCCCGGTCGGCGTCCTTCGAGTCCGCGGTCGTCGTCGCCGATGCCGCCCTGGCCAGTGGCAGCCTCTCGCGGGGAGACCTGACCGGCTGCCTCGAGCGGATGGGCGCCGTGCCCGGGTCCCGCCGCGCCGCGCGCGTCACCGGCTTCGCCGACGGGCGCAGCGAGAGCGTCGGCGAGAGCCGGAGCCGCGTGCTCCTCCACCGGCTCGGGATCCCGGCGCCCGACCTGCAGGTGCGGCTCGTGCGGCCGAACCGGTCGGTGATCGGCCGCTGCGACTTCGGCTGGCAGGCGCACCGGACCGTCGGCGAGTTCGACGGGCGGGTCAAGTACCGCGCCGCCGAGGGACGGGACCCCGGCGACGTCGTCTTCCGCGAGAAGCTCCGTGAGGACGAGATCCGCGACGCGGGGTGGGAGGTCGCACGCTGGACCTGGGCCGACCTCGAGATCCCGTCCGTGGTCGACCGTCGCATCCGCGGCGCGTTCGCCCGCGCCGGACGTCCGCTGTGACCGGCTCTTGCGGTGTCCTCACCCCTCCCGCGGTCTTGCAGGACCGCAGGAGCAGGTGGAACACCGCAAGAGCCCGGCCGGGCGGGCACCCAGCCGGTCAGAGGGGGAGGTCCTCCAGCATCTCCGTCACCAGGGCGGCGATCGGCGAGCGCTCCGAGCGGGTCAGCGTCACGTGCGCGAACAGCGGGTGGCCCTTGAGCTGCTCGACCACCGCCGCCACGCCGTCGTGCCGGCCGACCCGCAGGTTGTCCCGCTGTGCGACGTCGTGGGTGAGCACCACCCGCGACCCGCTGCCCAGCCGCGACAGCACGGTCAGCAGCACGCCGCGCTCGAGCGACTGCGCCTCGTCCACGATCACGAACGAGTCGTGCAGCGAGCGGCCGCGGATGTGGGTCAGCGGCAGCACCTCGATGAGGTCGCGGCCGGCGATCTCGTCGAGGACGTCCTTGGACACCAGCGCGCCGAGGGTGTCGTAGACCGCCTGCGCCCAGGGCGACATCTTCTCGCCCTCGCTGCCCGGCAGGTACCCGAGCTCCTGACCGCCGACGGCGTACAGCGGCCGGAAGATGACGACCTTCTTGTGCGCCCGCCGCTCCATCACCGACTCCAGCCCGGCGCAGATCGCCAGCGCCGACTTGCCGGTGCCCGCGCGCCCGCCGAGGGAGACGATCCCGACCTCGGGGTCCAGCAGCAGGTCGAGGGCCACCCGCTGCTCGGCGGAGCGCCCGTGCAGTCCGAACGCCTCGCGGTCGCCGCGGACCAGCCGCACCTGCTTGTCCGGCGTGACCCTCCCCAGCGCCGACCCGCGCGAGCTCAGCAGCACCAGCCCGGCGTGCGCCGGCAGCTCCGCGGCCGCCGGCACGAACACCTCCCCGCTGTCGTACAGGGCCGACAGCTCGGCGTCCCCCAGCGACAGCTCGGCCATGCCGGTCCAGCCCGCGTCGACGGCGTCCAGCACGCGGTACTCGTCGGTGTCGAGGCCGACCGCGGCCGCCTTGACCCGCAGCGGCACGTCCTTGGTGATCAGGCAGACGTCGCGGCCCTCGGCGCGCAGGTTCAGCGCGACCACCATGATCCGGCTGTCGTTGCTGTCGTTGCGGAAGCCGGCCGGGAGCACCGCGGCGTCGCTGTGGTTGAGCTCGACGTGCAGCGTGCCGCCGTCCTCCCCCACCGGCACCGGCGCGTCGAGCCGGCCGTGGGTGACCCGGAGGTCGTCGAGCAGCCGCAGCGCCTGGCGGGCGAACCAGCCGAGCTCGGGGTGGTGCCGCTTGTCCTCGAGCTCCCCGATGACGACGAGCGGGAGCACCACGTCGGCGCCGCCGAAGCGCAGCAGCGCGCGGGGGTCGGAGAGCAGGACGGAGGTGTCGAGGACGTACGTGCGGCGAGTGGTCACGGTCGACTCCCGATGGGGCGCGGACCGCGCCCCGGCTCGAAGGTGGCCGGGCCCCGGCGCAGGGGCCGGGGACCGGCCCCCTCGGTGGACGAGATCGTCAGCACCAACCGGGCCTCCCGTGGACGGCGGGGCGGGCCCGTCGTCCACCCCGGACGCTAGAGCGGGGAGGTGACGGTCACATGACGGCGAGGCGGCGTGTCCCCCCTCGGGGGGACCCAGCTGTCCCTCCTGTCGCTCAACCGGACTCCCGGCGGTGGTCCCGGGGCACGTCGGGCAGCCAGGGCAGCTCCCGGGTGGGCGGCATCCGCGGGGCGACGTCGTCCGGCGGCGGCCAGCCGGCGAGGTCGTCGTCGGCGGGCCACTCGTCCCGGGGCCGCCGGCCACCGTGCGCGCGCCGGCCGCGGGGCCGCAGCGCCACCAGCGCCCACAGCAGCGGGACCGCCAGCACCGGCCACTGCAGCCCGAGGTCGCCGATCCACACCAGGCCCGCCAGCAGCAGCACGAACAGCCAGCCCGCCGTCCACAGGCCGAGCGCGCGGGCCTCCCGGGGGTCGCGGCGGGGCACCGGTCAGGCGGCCGACAGCTCGGCGGTGACGACGGCGGGGGTCAGCGGCTCGTCGAGCAGGCGGACGAAGCGGTCGGCGACGTCCTGGCCCTCCGGCCGGGCGGCCAGCCACCGCTGCAGCAGGTCGTAGCCCTCGACGTAGGTGGTGATGTAGGCCCGCCACAGGGGGTGGGTGAGGAAGCGCAGCTGCTGGCGGGCCCGGTCGGGGCCGACCAGCGACCAGCGCTGGATGTAGGCGGCCACCTCGTCGGCGTCGGCTCCGCGGTCGTGCAGCATCACGGCGGCGTCCTGCCGGACGCGGTTGAGCGGCGCGGCGGCCGCGGCGATCCGCTCGGCGAGGTGCCCGTCGAAGCGCAGCCCCAGGTCGCCGAGCACCTCGGCCCCCCACGGCCCCCAGCCGCGGCCGACGGCGGCGTCGACGCCGAGGTCGGCCAGCCCCTCGGCCATGAGGCACTCGGGGGTGTTGACCAGGAACACGGTGTGCTCGAGGTGCCCGTCGCGCTCGACCAGGCCGCGCTCCTTGCGGCAGTGCTCGGTGTGGTGGCCGGGATAGGACTCGTGCGCCACCAGGTGGGCGAGCTGGCTGAGCCGGTGCGGCAGGTCGGCGTTGATCGCCACCCGCGAGCGGAAGTCGCCCTCGTAGTAGTTGAAGCCCGACCACGGCTTGTCGGTGACCACCTCGTAGCGGACCGTCTCGACCTCGGGCAGGCCGTAGCGGCCGCGCACCCGGTCGCGCAGCGCGCTGGACAGCGCGTGCACCGCCGCCTCGAGCCGCTGCGGCGGGCACTCCTCGCGACGGCGGTGCGCGGCGTAGCGCTCGGCGAGCGTGCCGTCGCCGGGAAGCAGCGCGTCGAGCTCGGCGTGCGCGGCGGCGTAGTGCGCGGCGTCGCCGAGGACGAGGTCGACCTGGAAGTAGCTGCGCACCTCGTCGAGGAAGCCGACCGGCTCGCCGCTCATCTTCCGGGCGCTGCACTCCAGGGCGGTCAGCTGGCCGCGCAGGAAGGCGGTGCGGTCCTCCGGCAGCCCGGCGGCGTCGAGCTCGCGCAGCAGGGCGCGGGCCTGGTCGCGCAGGCCATGCGGGGTGGGCGCCGGCTCGCTCTCCACCTCGGCGCGGATCCGCTTCGCGCCGGTGTAGGCGTCCACGAAACCGGCCTCCAGCCGGTCGAAGCGCAGTCCCAGCCGCACGTACTCGAGCGGGACGTCGACGGTGCCGGGGGCCATGCGCCCGAGTCTGTCACCCACCGAAACGGCGGTGCCGCGCCGCGTAGGCCCGCAGTGCGCGCAGCAGGTCCACCCGCCGGAAGTCGGGCCAGTAGACGTCGGTGAAGTAGAACTCCGAGTGCGCCGTCTGCCAGAGCAGGAAGCCCGACAGCCGCTGCTCGCCGCTGGTGCGGATGACCAGGTCGGGATCGGGCTGGCCGCGGGTGTAGAGGTGCTCGGCGATGTGCTCCACGTCGAGGACCTCGACCAGCTCGTCCAGCGACGTCCCCCGGCTCGCGTGCTCGGCCAGCAGCGAGCGGACGGCGTCGGCGATCTCCCGGCGCCCGCCGTAGCCGACGGCGAGGTTGACCGTGGCGCCCGGCCGGTCGCGGGTGACCTCCTCGGCCTCCTTGAGCACGGTGACCGTCTCCGCCGGCAGCAGCCCCAGTGCGCCGACCGGGTGCAGCTGCCAGCGGCGGTCGGGCGCGGAGAGGTCCTCGGCGACGCCCTCGATGATCCGCAGCAGCGGCGTCAGCTCCGGCTCGGGGCGGGACAGGTTGTCGGTGGAGAGCAGGAAGAGGGTGACCACCTCGACGCCGGCCTCGTCGCACCAGCCGAGGAAGGAGGCGATCCGGTCGGCGCCGCGGCGGTGCCCGGCGTTCGGGTCGAGCAGCCCGGTGGCGCGCGCCCAGCGCCGGTTGCCGTCGATGATCGCGCCCACGTGGCGGGGGACGTCGGCCCCGACCAGCTGCCGCGCCAGCCGGCGCTCGTAGAGCTGGGTCAGCGCGTCGCGGACCCACTGGCGCGCCCCCACGGCGCACACCCTAGGCGCCCGGGGACGCCGCCGTTCCGCTGCCTACCGGGCGCGCGCCGGGCCTCCGGCGGGACTGACGGCGAACTCACAGGTCGCTGCCCGCGCGGGCCTCCCTACGGGTCCGTAACCTCGGTGCATGAGCACTGCTCCCGACGATCTCGAGCACGTCCGGGTGCAGGCCGACGGGGCCGAGATCGACGCCCCGCGAGGCCCGGCCGTCGCCGCCGTCCTGGACGAGGGGCAGCAGGTCGAGCGGACCTGGACCGCCGAGGACTTCGACGACGCCGACTGGGACCACCCCGACACCCGGCCGCGGATGCGCGGCTGGCTGCACCTGTTCGCGTTCTTCGGCGCGATCGTCGCCGGCGCCGTGCTCATCCCGCTGGGCTCCGTGCTCGGCGCCCGGGCCGGGTTCTCCGTCGCCGTCTACTGCCTGACGATCTGCGGGCTGTTCGGCATCAGCGCGCTGTACCACCGCCGGCGCTGGTCCCCCCGCGGCTGGAAGATCATGAAGCGGCTCGACCACTCGATGATCTTCCTGTTCATCGCGGGCACGTACACGCCGTTCTCGCTGCTCGCCGTCGACCAGCCCCTGGGCTACTGGGTCCTCGGCGGCGTCTGGGCCGGGGCCCTGGCCGGCGTCTGCCTCAAGCTGACCTGGCCGACGGCGCCGCGCTGGGTGGGCGTGCCGCTCTACATCGGCCTGGGCTGGGTCGCCGTCTTCATCCTCACCGACATCCTGCACATCGCCGGCGTCGCGTCGCTGGTGCTGCTCGCGGTCGGCGGGGTGCTGTACACGGTCGGCGGCGTGGCCTACGCGATCAAGAAGCCCAACCCGTGGCCCGGCGTGTTCGGGTACCACGAGGTCTTCCACGCGATGACCATCGTGGCCGCGATCTGCCACTACATCGCCGTCTACTTCGCGATGTACAACTCGCCCTTCGTGTGACGGGTCCGTGCACGTCCGCGGAAGTGCCCGGACTCAGGCGAACAGGGGGCGCTCGTCGAAGCGGCGGGAGGTGCGGCCGGCGAGGCGCCAGGCCCGGGCCACGGCGTCGCGGTCGGCGTCGGTGACGAGGTTGCCCATCACGCGCAGCGCCACCGTCATCAGCGCGCGTGAGCGCATCCCGACCGGCCCGGCGGCCGGCAGCAGGCGCGGCAGGGTGAGCAGCCCGGCCAGCCGGCGGGCGATGGAGAACGCCTCGCCGTAGTGGTCGCGCAGGGTCGCCGGCCACGCCGCGGACCAGTCGTCCTCGGCCAGCATCGCGGCCAGGGTGTGCCCGGTCTCCAGGCCGTAGTCGATGCCCTCGCCGTTGAGCGGGTTGACGCAGCCGGCGGCGTCGCCGACCAGGGCCCAGTTGCGCCCGGCCACGCCGGACACCGCCCCGCCCATCGGCAGCAGCGCCGACGCCGGCGCCTGCACCGGGCCCGACAGCTCCCAGTCCTCGCGGCGGGCGGTCGCGTAGGTCTCCAGCAGCGCCTTGAGCTGCACCCCGGCCGGGCGGCGCGCGGTGGCCAGCGTGCCGACGCCGATGTTCACCTGCCCGGCCGCCGCCCCGAGCGGGAACACCCACCCGTAGCCCGACAGCAGCTCGCCCTCGGCGTCGCGCAGCTCCAGGTGCGAGGAGATCCACTCGTCGTCGCTGCGGCCGGAGGCGACGTAGCCGCGCGCCGCGACGCCGTAGGCGGTGTCGCGGTGCCACTCCCGGCCCAGCACGCGGCCGAGGGACGAGCGGACGCCGTCGGCGACGACCAGCCGCTCGCAGCGCACGGTGGACCGCTGCCCGCCGACGTCGAACACCACGCCGCGCACCCGGTCGCCGTCGCGCTCGACGTCGACGGCCCGCGCGCCCTCCAGCGGCGCCGCCCCGGACTGCAGCGCGCAGGCACGGATGCGGGCGTCCAGCTCGGTGCGCGGCACCGCACTGCCGTGGTCGGGGAACGCCCCGCCGGGCCAGGGCAGCTCCCACACCCGGCCGAAGCCGGCCGCGCGCAGGCCGCGGTTGCGGGCCTTCCCGCGCGCCCAGTCGCCGAGGCCGAGCCGGTCGAGCTCGGCGACCGCCCGCGGGGTCAGCCCGTCGCCGCAGGCCTTGTCGCGCGGGAAGACGGCGGCGTCGGCGAGCAGGACGTCGGCACCCGCCCGCGCCGCCCACGCGGCGGCGGCCGAACCGGCCGGCCCGGCTCCCACCACCAGGACGTCGGTGGCGGCGGGGACGACAGCGGGAGCGGGCACGACTCCCAGTGTCCCTGCTCAGCGCGGTGCGCTAGCCGAAGAGGGGGAACCGGGCCGCCGCCTCCCCCAGCGCGGCGCGGTCGGCGTCGGTCAGCGGCTCGCGGCCGGTGCCGCGGCGGGCGGCGGTGGCGTCGTCCCACCCGTCCGGCAGCGGGCTGCCCAGCAGCGCCTCGAGCACCCGCCGGACCTCGGCCAGCCCGTCGGCCGGCGGGCCGGGCCGGGCCAGGTGTGCCACCAGGTCGAGGTGGTGGACGACGGCCTCGACGGCGAGCGTGGACAGCAGGTCACCGACCCCGACCACCCAGCCCTGCGTCGCCACGAGCCCACCGGGGTCGGCACGGCCCGCGGCGACGCACACCGCGGCCGCCGTCTCCGCGTACAGGGGTGCCAGGCCCGGCATCCCGCCCGTGGCGCTGGCCCGCACGCGGGTGCGCCACGCGGTGGAGTCGTCCTCCTCGGGCGAGGGCTGCCAGGAGCGCCAGTAGGTGACGGCGTCGGTGGAGGCCGGCCCGCCCGCCGGGGTCGCCAGGGCGACCAGTCCCCGGCGGGCGTCGTCGAGCAGGTGCTGGGTGAGGTCGAGGACCGCCCAGCCCGCGCAGCCGCTGGGCCGGTCCGCCTCCTCCGGCGTCAGGTCGCCGACCAGGCCGGACAGCGCGCCGTACGCGGACAGGAGCAGCTCCAGGCTCACCCCGGCAGCCTGCTACAGCTGCGGGCCGCGCGCCCGCACCTCCTCCACCGAGGCCATGGCGTCGCGCAGCTCGCCCAGCCACGCGTCGGCGTGCTGCCCGACCAGCCGCACCGCCCAGACGAGCGCCTCGGAGCGGGAGCGGGCGACGCCGGCGTCGACGAGGGTGTCGAGCACCAGCCGCTCGGACTGGCGCAGCCGGGTCATCACCGGCACCGAGGCGTTGGTGAACACCTCGCGGACGTCGCCGCACGAGGCGCCCCAGGCCACCGAGCGGCCGTAGCGCTCCTGCGCGGCGTCGGCGATCGCCATCCGCTGCTCGCGGGTGTCCTCGCGGAAGCGGGCGATGCGCCCGGCGCGGGCGGCGGCCGGGTCGCCCTCACCGGCGTCGGGCTCGGCCAGCGGGCCGACCACGGTGATCTCGTCCCGGTCGACGACGAGGTCCACCGGGCCGGTGAACCAGCCGTCGGGCAGCCGCCCGGCGAACCAGCCGGCGACCTCGGCGCGGTCGACCGGCGGCGCGGTGTCACCTCCGCGGCCACCCGGGCCACGGCGGCGGAAGCCCGGTGCGCCCATCCGGGCGAAGGGGGAATCGGCGAATCGGGAGTGGTGTCCGTGCACAGCGGCCTCCTCGGCAGCAGGTGATTACACGCTTACACGGTAAGACGCCCGGTCGCTGCCGGGAAGGCCTGACGCTCCGCCCACAGCGGACACGACACCCACCGTCGCCCCGTGACGACGGACGACGACGTGCCACCTCGTGTCGCGCCCGGAGGCCGGTTCCCTGTCACATGTCCACACACCGGAGCCCTCGGGATCGACGTCCGTGGGCGATCCGGGCCGTGGTGCCGGGGCGCGTGTCGGCGGATCCTCACGATCGTCAGCACGTCCCCCTGACCCCGGGAGCCCGACATGAGCACCATCCGCACCCGCGCCGCCGTCGTCCTGACCGCCGCCACGGCCGCCCTCGGCGCCACCCTCTCCCCCGCCTCCGCCGCCGCCTGCGGCACCGCGTGGGGCTCGCTGCCGGAGGCCCTCGCCGACCGCGGCGGGGGCACCCTCGACGACGTCCGCGCCGGCCGGCACGACTGCTACGACCGGCTGGTCCTCGACCTCGACGGGATCGACGCCGCCGACGTCTCCTACGACGTCCGCTACGTGGGCCGGGTGGCGCAGGACGGCTCGGGCCGGCCGGTGCCGCTGCGCGGAGCCGCCGACCTCCAGGTGGTCGTGCACACCCCCGCGTACGACGACGGGACGGCCACCTACGACCCGCGCGTCGACGCCGAGGCGGTCGCCGTCGGCGGCTACCGCACCTTCCGCCAGGTCGCGTGGGCGCAGTCGTTCGAGGGCCGCAGCACCGTGGGTCTCGGCGTCCGCGCCCGGCTGCCGTTCCGCGTGACCGTCCTCGACGGCCCGGGCGACGGCGCCCGGCTCGTCGTCGACGTCGCGCACACCTGGTGAGCACCGCGGCCGGACCGGGACGCCCGGCCCGGCCGGCCGCCAGGATGGCGCCGTGGACGAGCGGACCCCCTCGACGTCGTCGCCGACCTGCTGCACACCGTGCGCTCGGGCGTCGATCCCGACCGCGCCGCCGACCTGAGGGCGCCCGAGGTCCTGGCGCCACCAGGGCGACTCGGGCGTCGTCGTGCGCCGGACACCGGCCGGCTACGCGGACCACGTGCGGGAGATGCTCGCCGAGAACGGCCGGGGGAGTCCACCGTGACCCGGCTCGCTCCCGACGGCGACGCCGTGGCCGCCGAGTGGCGGCAGGTCGGCCGTCCCGACCCCGCGACCGGACGGCGCGTGGTCGAGCACGGCCGCGCCCGCTACACCGTCCGGGACGGGCGGGACGCCGGCACGTCGTCTCCGCCCAGCACGACGTCGAGGCCCTGGACGCGGGCTGGGTCCAGGGGCCGCGCGGGGCGATCGCCCGCGAGATCGAGCCGTTCCCGACCGCACGGTGGCCCGCGGGCCCGCCGGCGTCAGCGCGCCGGCGGGTCCGTCCGGTCCTCGTCGCGGCGCTCGGGCCGCGGGCCCTCGATGGCGCGCGGCGCGCGGCGCAGGTCGTCGAGCAGGTCCTGGCCGGGCCGGCGCGGCTCGTCGACGAGCTCGGCGGGGGTGTCGGGGACGACGACCCGCGGGCCGTCACCGGCGTCGTCGAAGCTGCGGGGCAGGCCCTTGATGTGCCGGTTCATCGACCGGACCAGGAAGCCGACGACGACCAGCAGCACGAGCAGGAGGAACAGCCCCAGCGGGCCGGACTTGCCGACGTCCTCGGGCAGCTGCTCCTCGGCGGCCAGCACGGCCTCGACGAGGACGCCGGGGATCGACGCGGGGGTCACGGGACCGGCACCTCGCTGCGGATGCCGGCGAACAGGTCGTCCTCGGGCAGGGGCGAGTCGACCAGCGAACGGGCCAGCTCGTAGTCCTCGGTGGGCCACACGCGCTGCTGCACGTCCATCGGGCAGGCGAACCAGCGGCCGGTGGGGTCGATCTGGGTGGCGTGCGCGATGAGGGCGGCGTCCCGGACCGGGAAGTACTCGGCGCAGGGCACCCGGGTGGTCACCCGGGGGGACATGTCCCGCTCGGGGTCCCAGGTGGCCAGCCACTCGGCGTAGGGGGACTCCGCGCCGGCCTCGACCATCGCCTCGTGCAGCGCCCGCACGCGGGTCAGCGTGAAGGTCATGTGGTAGTAGAGCTTGCTCGGCTGCCACGGCTCGCCCAGGTCGGGGTACCGCTCGGGGTCGCCGGCCGCCTCGAAGGCGTGCACCGAGATCTCGTGGGTCTTGATGTGGTCGGGGTGCGGATAGCCGCCGTGCTCGTCGTAGGTCAGCACGACGTGCGGCCGGAACCGGCGGACCAGCTCGACCAGCGGGGCGGCGGCCTCCTCGGTGGGGACCAGCGCGAAGCAGCCCTCGGGCAGCGGCGGCAGCGGGTCGCCCTCGGGCAGGCCGGAGTCGACGAAGCCGAGGAACTCCTGCTCGACGCCGAGGATCTCGCGGGCGCGCGACATCTCCTCGACGCGCAGCTGCGGCAGGCGCTCCCAGATCTCGGGGCGGTCGAGCGCCGGGTTGAGCACGGATCCGCGCTCGCCGCCGGTGCAGGTCGCCACCATCACCGAGACGCCCTCGGCCACGTACCGGGCCATGGTCGCGGCGCCCTTGCTCGACTCGTCGTCGGGATGGGCGTGCACGGCGAGCAGGCGCAACGGGTGGGCGTCGGTCACCGCAACAGTGTCCCCCGAGGCGGCGACGGGCCGCCGCGAACCCCGTCGTCCGGACGGGTGGATGTGGTGCTCGTCACCGTGAGGTCGGATACGGTCCGCTCCCCCGCAGGGTCGTCCGCGTCCCTGCGACGGCCTCCGCGCCGGTGTTAGTTTGGCCGGATCGACGTCGACCGCCTCCCGACCGGGAGGTGGCCCCCGAGCTGCAGGAGTACCCCGCGTGTCCACCCCCACTGAGAACGAGCAGGGCATCTGGCTGACCCAGGAGGCCCACGACCGGCTGAAGGCCGAGCTCGACCAGTTGGTGGCCGGCCGGCCCGCCATGGCCGCCGAGATCAACGCCCGCCGCGAGGAGGGCGACCTCAAGGAGAACGGCGGCTACCACGCCGCCAAGGAGGAGCAGGGCAAGCAGGAGGGCCGGATCCGGCAGCTGACCGACCTGCTGCGCAAGGCCCGCGTCGGCGAGCCGCCGACGACGGCCACCAGCGCCGAGCTCGGCACGGTCATCACCATCCGCTTCCAGGGCGACGACGAGACCGAGAAGTTCCTGCTCGGCTCGCGCGAGATCGCCGGCACCACCGACCTCGCCGTCTACTCCCCGGAGTCGGCGATGGGCTCGGCGATCCTCGGCGCGAAGCCGGGCACGACGGTCACGTACCAGGCGCCGAACGGCCGCGACATCACCGTCGAGGTCGTCGCCGTCGAGCCGTTCGTCCGCTGACCCGGACCCTCCCGATGCGCACGACCCGCTCCCGGCGGGCGGAGAACACCGGCTTCGCCTGCGTCCACTGCGCCGCCGACGTCCCCGCCAACAGCGACGGCCACTACCGCAACCACTGCCCGGTCTGCCTGTGGTCGCTGCACGTCGACGACCTGCCCGGTGACCGCGCGAGCGAGTGCCGGCAGCCGATGGAGCCGATCGGGCTGGTGGAGAAGTCCGGCAAGGGCTGGCAGGTGGTGCACCGCTGCACGGCGTGCGGCCACCGCCAGCCCAACCGGCTCGTCCGCGACGGCGACGCCCCCGACGACCTCGACCTGGTGCTCTCGCTCCCCTGGCTGTAGGGCCCCCCGGGGGTGCTCCTCGCGGTCCCGGGGTCCCGCAGGACCCGCGGAGCACGAGGAGCACCCCAGCAGCGGCCTCCTCAGGCCGGGGCGAGGCCGCGGCGGCGGAGCAGCGGAGCGGGGTCGGCGTCGCGGCCGCGGACGGCACGGAAGGCCTCCAGCGGGTCCACCGAGCCGCCGCGGGAGAGCAGCCGCTCGCGGAAGACGTCGCCGTTCTCGCGCCGCAGGCCGCCGTTCTCGCGGAACCACTCCACGGTGTCGGCGTCGAGGACCTCCGACCAGATGTAGGAGTAGTAGCCCGCCGCGTAGCCGCCGGCGAAGACGTGCTGGAAGTACGTGGTCCGGTAGCGCGGCGGCACGAGGTCGCTGGCGACGCCGACGTCGGCCAGCGCCCGCCGCTCGAACTCGGCGGGGTCGCCGATCTCGGTCTCCGGCGTGATGCGGTGCCAGGCCTGGTCGAGCAGCGTGGCGGCGAGGTACTCCAGCGTCGCGAAGCCCTCGCCCCACAGCCGGGCGGCGTCCAGCGCCTCGACGACGGCCGGCGGCAGCGGCTCCCCGGTGTCGACGTGCCGCGCGTAGGTGGACAGCACCTCCGGCCACAGCGCCCACATCTCGTTGACCTGGCTCGGGAACTCGACGAAGTCGCGGGGCACCGCGGTCCCGGCGAAGCGCGGGTAGGTCACCGCCGAGCTCAGGCCGTGCAGCGCGTGGCCGAACTCGTGGAACAGCGTGTCCACCTCGCTGAGCGTCAGCAGCGTCGGCCGGCCCTCGGGCGCGCGGGCCACGTTGAGGTTGTTGACGACGACCGGCCGGGTGCCGAGCAGCCGCGACTGGGTGACGAACGAGCTCATCCACGCCCCGCCGCGCTTGCCCTCGCGGGCGGTGAAGTCGCCGAGGTAGAGCCCCACCGCCTCGCCGGCGGGGCCGCTGACCTCCCAGACGCGGACGTCGGGGTGGTAGCCGGCGAGGTCCGGGCGCGGGGCGAAGCGGAAGCCGTAGAGCAGCTCGGCGGCCCGGAAGACGCCGTCGACCAGGACCCGGTCCAGCTCGAACCAGGAGCGCAGCGCGGCGGTGTCCACGGAGTACCGCTCGGCGCGCACCCGCTCGCTGTAGAAGGCCCAGTCCCACGGCGCGAGCTCGGACACGCCGTCGCGGACGGCGACCTCGGCCAGCACCTCCCCCTCGGCCATCGCGTTCGCCGTGGACGGGCCGACCATCGACGAGAGCATCGCGTCCACGGCGCCGGTGCTGCCGGCGGTCTGGTCGGCCAGCACCAGGTCGGCGTGGGTGGCGAAGCCCAGCAGCCGCGCCCGCTCGGCGCGCACCCGGGCGATCCGCGCGGCCACCGGGCCGTTGTCGTGCTCGCCCGACGACGCGCGGGTCACCGACGCCTCGAACACCCGGCGCCGCAGCTCCCGGTTCCGCAGCTTGGCCAGCACCGGCTGGCCCGTGGGCAGCAGCAGCGGGAGCACGTACCCGTCGAGGCCGCGGTCGGCGGCGGCACCGGCCGCGGCGGCGGCCTCCTCCTCGTCCAGCCCGTCCAGCTCGGCGACGTCGGACACCCGGACGGCGGCCGCCTCGGTGGCCAGCTGCAGGTTCTGCCCGAACTGCGTGGACAGCTCGGAGAGCTCGCGGTTCATCGCCGACAGCCGGGTGCGGCCCTCCTCGTCGAGCCGGGCACCGGCCAGCACGCGGTCGAGGTGGTGGCGCTCCACCAGCCGCACCGCCTCGGGGTCCAGCCCGGAGTCGTGGCGCGCCTCGTGGACGGCGTCGACACGGGCGAACAGCGCGGGATCGAGCCGCAGCGCGTCGGCGTGCGCGGCCTCCAGCGGGGCGAGCTCCCGTTCGATCTCGCGCAGCCGTGGCGTGGACAGCGAGGAGGAGAGGTTGCCGAACACCGCCTCGGCGCGGCGCAGCAGCGCACCGGAGCGCTCCAGCGCCTCGACCGTGTTCCCGAAGGTGGGCGGCTCGGCCGATCCGGTGATCGCGTCGAGCTCGGCGCGCTGCTCGGCCATCCCGGCCAGCACCGCCTCGCGGCAGTGCTCGAGGGTGGTGTCGGCGAACGGCGGCAGCCCGTACGGCAGCGGCGACTCGGACAGCAGCGGGTTGGACGGCAGCGGGGTGGACGCGGCGGGGGCGGTCTCGGCACTCATCGGGCGCCATCCTCCGCCTCCGCCCGGCCCGGCCGCAGGAGCCTCCCAGCGGCCCCGTCCCGGCGACGGCACGACCGGCACCGGGACGGGTGCGTCAGCGGCTGGCGGTCCGCCGGTAGATGCACACCGACAGCGGCACGAAGACCGCCAGCAGCAGGGCCGACCAGATCAGCGTGTACAGCACCGGGTGCTGCAGCGACCACGTGTCGGTGGCGCCCAGGCCCGGCGCGGTGTTGCCGAACAGCTCCCGGGCCGCCTGCACGACCGCCGACACCGGGTTCCAGTCGGCGATCCACTTGAGCACCGTCGGGAAGTCGTCCGTCGGCACGAACGTGTTGGCGATGAAGGTCAGCGGGAAGATGACGATGAAGCTGGCCTGCTGCACCACCTCCGGTGCCCGGACGAGCAGTCCCACCGTGGCCATCAGCCAGCTCATCGCGTAGGCGAACAGGAGGAGCAGCGCGAAGCCGGCGAGCGCCTCGCCCAGCGAGGACCGGATCCGCCAGCCCACGATCAGGCCGGTGACCCCCATGACCACGATCGACAGCGCGTTGAGCGCGAGGTCGGCCACCGTCCGGCCGACCAGCACGGCCGACGACGCCATCGGCAGGGACCGGAACCGGTCGATCAGCCCCTTCTGCAGGTCCTCGGCCAGGCTGGCCCCGGTGATCGTGCTCCCGAAGACGATCGTCTGGGCGAAGATCCCCGGCAGCAGGAACTCGGCGTAGCTGATGCCCTGGATGGGGATGGCACTGCCGAAGACGTACCGGAACAGCAGCACGAACATGATCGGGGACAGCGTCGCGAAGACGATGAGCTCCGGGACCCGCTTGACCTTGACCAGGTTGCGGCGGGTGATCGTCAGGCCGTCCTCGACGGCGACGGACAGCGAGCTCATCGGACACTCCCGGCGGTCCCGGCCGGCACGCGGGTGGTGTCCGCGGGCGCGGCCTCGTCGTCGGCGGTCTCGTCGGCCGAGTGGCCGGTGAGGGTGAGGAACACGTCGTCGAGGTCGGGCCGGCGCAGCCCGATGTCGAGCACCTCGACGTCGGTGCCGGCCAGCAGCCGCAGCGCCTCGGCCAGCGAGTCGGTGCCCCCGCGCACCGGCAGGCTCAACCGCCGGGTCTGCTCGTCGGGACGGGCACCGCCGGCCGACAGCGGCGTCAGCAGCCGGGCGGCCTCGGCGAGGTCCTGCGCCCGGCCCACGGTCAGCTCCAGCCGCTGCCCGCCGACCTGGGCCTTGAGCTCGTCGGCGGTGCCGCGGGCGATCACCCGGCCGCGGTCGATGACCACCATCCGTTCGGCGAGGCGGTCGGCCTCCTCGAGGTACTGGGTGGTCAGCAGGATCGTCGTCCCGCCGCCGGCGAGGTCGGCGATGAACTCCCACATGCCCAGCCGGCTGCGCGGGTCCAGGCCGGTGGTCGGCTCGTCGAGGAAGAGCACCCGCGGGCGGGCGATGAGCGACGCGGCGATGTCCAGCCGCCGCCGCATGCCGCCGGAGTAGGTCTTCGCCGGCCGGCCGGCCGCGTCGGTGAGCCCGAAACGCTCGAGCAGCTCCTCCGCCCGCGTCCGCGACTCCCGCTTCCCGAGCCGGTAGAGCCGCCCGACCATCTCCAGGTTCTCGAAGCCGGTGAGGTACTCGTCGACGGCGGCGTACTGGCCGGTCAGCCCGATCATCGAGCGCACCCGGCCCGGCTCCCGCAGCACGTCGACGCCGGCGACCTCGGCGCGGCCGCCGTCGGGCTGCAGCAGCGTGGTGAGGATGCGGACGACGGTGGTCTTGCCCGCCCCGTTGGGCCCGAGCAGACCGAGCACGCTGCCCTCGGGGACGGCGAGGTCCACCCCGGCGAGCGCGGTGTTGGACCCGAAGCGCTTCTGCAGTCCCTCGACGAGGATGGCGTTGCCCATGCCGGTCAAACTAGGTGTGAGCACCGACACTTCCCGAACCGATCCCGCCCACCGCGACCCGGGTCCACGCCCTCCGACCGCGGCGGCGGCCGGGGCTCGTCGACGGTGCCCGCTCAGCCCTCCGAGACGGCGAAACCGGCGCCGGCGAGCGCGGCGACGACGGTCCGCGCGTGGTCGGGACCGCGGGTCTCGAGGACGACGAAGACCTCGACCTGCCCGAGGTCCAGGCGGGTCGACGTCCGCTCGTGCTCGACCTCGAGGACGTTGGCGCCGCCCTCGGCGAGCACCGCGAGCACCGCCGCCAGCGAGCCCGGCCGGTCGGGCACGGACAGCCGCAGCCGCAGGTACCGGCCGGCCGCGGCCATGCCGTGCTGGACCACCTTGAGCAGCAGCACCGGGTCGACGTTGCCGCCGGAGACGACGGCGACCACCGGCGGCGGGAAGGCCTCCGGCTCGGCCAGCACCGCGGCCACGGCAGCGACCCCGGCCGGCTCGACGACGAGCTTGGCCCGCTCCAGGCAGAACAGCAGCGCCCGGGAGAGGTCCTCCTCGCCCACGGTGCGCACCTCGTCGACCAGGTCGCGGACGTGCGCGAGCGTGAGGTCGCTGGGCGCGCCGACGGCGATCCCGTCGGCCATCGTCGTCAGGCCGGACAGCGGCACCGGGTGCCCGGCCGCCAGGGACGCGGGGAAGGCGGCGGCACCCTCGGCCTGCACCGCCACGATCCGCACCTCCGGGCGGCGGGCCCGGACGGCGGCGGCGACGCCGGACACCAGCCCGCCGCCCCCGGTGCAGACGACGACGGTGGCGACGTCGGGGCACTGCTCCAGCAGCTCGGCGCCCACGGTCCCCTGCCCGGCGATGACGTCGGGGTGGTCGAACGGGTGGATCATCACCGCGCCGGTCGCCTCCGCGTGCGCGGTCGCCGCGGCCAGTGCCGCGGTGAGGTCGACGCCGACCAGGCGGGCCTCGGCGCCGTAGCCGCGGGTGGCGGCCACCTTGGGCAGCGGAGCGGACTCGGGCATGAAGACGGTCACCGCGATGCCGAGCATGCGGGCGGCCAGGGCGACGCCCTGCGCGTGGTTGCCGGCGCTGGCCGCCACCACCCCGCGGGCCCGCTCCTCCGGGGTCAGCCGGGACAGCCGCACGTAGGCGCCGCGGAACTTGAACGAGCCGGTGTGCTGCAGGTTCTCGCACTTGAGGTGCACCGGTCCGCCCACCCGCTCGGCCAGCGCCCGCGAGTGCTCCAGCGGCGTGCGGCGCGCGACGCCCTCGAGCAGGTCGGCCGCGGCGGCGACGTCGGCACCCGTGACCAGGTCGGCTCCCATGCCGTGATCCTCCCAGGGCCGAGCGGGGCGCTCCCGCATCGTCGCTGCTCGTCGTACCGTGGCTGAGGTGACGGACGTCGCCCCAGCGCAGACCCCACCCGCACCCACGACCCTCGGCGAGCTCCGTGCGGACGGAGCCGCCTTCCGGCCGGTCAAGGCCGAGATCCGCGCCAACCTCCTCGCCCGCCTCGGCGCCGGCGAGCCCAGCCTGCCCGGCATCGTCGGCTTCGAGGACACCGTCGTCCCCGAGGTCGAGCGGGCCCTCATCGCCGGCCACGACCTCGTCCTGCTGGGCGAGCGCGGCCAGGGCAAGACCCGCCTGATCCGCACCCTGGTCGGCCTGCTCGACGAGTGGACGCCGGTCCTGGCCGGCAGCGAGCTCAACGAGCACCCGCTGCACCCGATCAGCGTGTGGGCACACCGCCAGATCAGCGAGCACGGCGACGACACCCCGGTCGGCTGGCTGCACCGCAGCGAGCGCTTCGGGGAGAAGCTGGCCACCCCCGACACCAGCGTCGGCGACCTCATCGGCGACGTCGACCCGATCAAGGTCGCCGAGGGCCGCACCCTGGGTGACCCGGAGACGGTCCACTACGGCCTCGTCCCGCGCACCAACCGCGGCATCTTCAGCGTCAACGAGCTGCCCGACCTCGCCGAGCGCATCCAGGTCGCGCTGCTCAACGTGCTCGAGGAGCGCGACATCCAGATCCGCGGCTACCGCGTGCGGCTGCCGCTGGACCTCCTGCTCGTGGCCAGCGCCAACCCCGAGGACTACACCAACCGCGGGCGGATCATCACGCCGCTGAAGGACCGCTTCGGCGCCGAGGTCCGCACGCACTACCCGCTGGAGCTCGCCGACGAGATCCGGCTGCTGCTGCAGGAGGCGCAGACCAGCGGCCTGGGCGCGCCGAGCGGGCACGACGGCTTCGACGCCCCCGTCGTCCCCCAGCACCTGGCCGAGATCGTCGCCCGGTTCACCCGGCTGGTGCGCGAGTCCAGCCACGTGGACCAGCGCTCGGGCGTCAGCGCCCGGTTCGCCATCGCGGGGCTGGAGACGGTGGCCGCCTCCGCCGTCCGCCGGGCCGCGATCGCCGGGGAGACCCGGCCGGTGGCGCGCGTCGTGGACCTGCCCGGCATCGTCCCGGCCAGCCGCGGCAAGGTCGAGTTCGCCGACTCCGGCAGCGACCCCGACGACGACCGGGAGACGGAGGTGCTCGAGCACCTGCTGCGGCAGGCGACCGCGCAGACCTTCCGTGCCCGGTGCGGCGGACTGGACCTCACCGGGCTGCAGGAGCACTTCACCGGAGGGGAGACCGTCGAGTCCGGCGAGCTCGTGCCGGGCGCGGCGCTGCTGGGCCAGCTGGGCACCATCCCGAGGCTGGCGGAGCTCCTCGGGCGCCTGGGCGTGCCGGAGGGCGAGGAGTCCGCCGAGCAGGCCGCCGCCGCCGTCGAGTTCGCCCTCGAGGGCCTCTACCTCACCCGCCGGCTGGCCAAGGACACCGACGGCACGCGGACGGTCTACGGGGCATGAGCAGGTCCCGCCCCGGCAGGGGGTACCGGTACGGCCGCTGGCGGGGCGGGGCCGACCCGCTCGCCCCGCCCTACGACCTGGGCAGCGCCGTCGACGAGATCGGCGACTCGGTGCTCGGCGGCAGCGGCGTGCGCGAGGCGCTGCGCGAGCTGCTGCGCCGCGGCATGGACGGCCGGCGCGGGCTGGACGAGCTGCGCCGCTCGGTCCGCGAGCGGCTGCGCCAGGCCCGCACCGCCGGCCGGATGGACGGCACGCTGCAGGAGGTCCGCGAGCTGCTCGACCGGGCGCTCGAGGCCGAGCGCCGCGCGCTGTTCCCCGACCCGGACGACGCCGCCCGGCTGGCCGAGGCCGAGCTCGACGCGCTCCCGCAGGACACCGCGGGCGCGGTGCGGGCACTGAAGGACTACCCGTTCCGCTCGCCGGAGGCGCGGGAGGCCTACGACCGCATCCAGGACCTGCTGCGGCGGGAGGTGCTCGACAGCTCCTTCGCCAACATGAAGCAGGCGCTGGAGAACGCCACCGAGCAGGACATGCAGGCGGTCAAGGACATGGTCGCGGACCTGTCCCGGCTGGTGGACGCGCACAACCGCGGCGAGGACACCGACGAGCAGTTCCGCGAGTTCATGGAGGAGCACGGGCAGTTCTTCCCCGACGACCCGCAGTCGGTGGAGGAGCTGATCGACTCCCTCGCGCGCCGGGCGGCCGCCCAGGAACGCATGATGGCCGGCCTGTCGCCCGAGCAGCGGGCCGAGCTGGCCGACCTGATGGCCCAGACCATGTCGGACATGGGGCTGGCCAGCGAGATGGCGCACCTGCAGGACGCGCTGCGCCAGGCCCGCCCCGACCTCCCCTGGGGTCAGCGCGGCCAGGTCCCCGACGGCGAGCAGGGCCTCGGCCTCGGCGACGCCACCAGCGCCGTCGCGGAGCTGGCCGACCTCGAGGCGCTGTCCAACCAGCTCTCGCAGGGCTACGCCGGCGCCTCGCTGGCCGACGTCGACGAGGAGCTGCTCGAGCAGGCCCTGGGCCGCGAGGCCGTCGACGACCTCGCGGCGCTGCGGCAGATGGAGCGCGAGCTGGAGCGGCAGGGCTACCTCAACCGCTCCGACGGCAAGCTGGAGCTCTCGCCGAAGGCGGTGCGCCGGCTGGGCGCCACCGCGCTGCGGCGGGTGTTCGCCAAGCTCGACGCCGCCGGGCGGGGCGAGCACGACGTCGCCGACGCCGGCGCGGCCGGGGAGCTCACCGGGAGTTCCCGGGAGTGGCAGTTCGGCGACGAGCAGCCCCTCGACGTCGTCCGGACCGTCCGCAACGCGGTGCTGCGCACCGCCGGCACGCCCTCCCGGGACGGCGGCCGGAGGGTCCGCATCGCCGTCGAGGACTTCGAGGTCGTCGAGACCGAGCGTCGCACCGGGGCCGCCGTCGCGCTGCTGGTCGACCTGTCCTACTCGATGGCGCTGCGCGGCACGTGGGGCGCGGCCAAGTCGACGGCGATGGCGCTGCACTCGCTGGTGACGACCCGATTCCCGCAGGACGCGATCCAGATCATCGGCTTCTCCTCCACCGCCCAGGTGCTCAAGCCCGAGACCCTGGCCGAGCTGTCCGTGGACACGCTGCAGGGCACCAACCTGCAGCACGGGCTGATGCTGGCCCGCCGCTTCCTCGCCCGGCACCGCGACGCCGAGCCGGTGGTCCTGGTGGTCACCGACGGCGAGCCGACGGCGCACCTGGAGGAGGACGGCACGCCGTACTTCTGCTGGCCGCCGATGCCCGAGACGATCGCCCGGACGGTCGCGGAGGTGGAGCGGGTGGCGCGGTCGGGCGCGACGCTCAACGTGTTCGCCCTCGATCCGGAACCGAGCCTGGTGCACTTCGTCCACGACATCACCGCACGGGCCGGCGGCCGGGTGTTCACCCCGGACAGCGACCGGCTCGGCGAGTACGTCGTCGCGGACTACCTGCGCACCCGCAGGGGGCGCCGAGCGCGGTGAGCGGTCCCGTCTCGGTCGGGGAGGTCGGCGTCGACGTCGTCCTGCCCCTGCGCAGCGCCGTCCTGCGCGACGGCGGCCCCGCGGGGCTCCCCGGTGACGACGACCCCGCGACGGTGCACCTGGCCGCGCGGGCGCCCGACGGCCGGGTGGTCGGCGTCGTCCGCCTCGCTCCCGCGCCGTGCCCGTGGCAGCCGGCGCGGGCACCGTGGCAGCTGCGCGGCATGGCCACCGACCCGGAGGTCCGCGGCACCGGGGCCGGCCGCGCGCTGCTGGCGGCGGGCCTGGAGGTGGTCGCCACGCGGGGCGGGGACCTGCTGTGGTGCAACGCCCGTCAGACCGCGGCCGGCTTCTACGCCCGCGCGGGCTTCCGCGTGGCGACCGGGCCGTTCGACGTCGACCTGATCGGCCCGCACGTCGGCATGGTCACGTCCGTGCCCGGGCCCGTCCGCGGGGGCCGCTGAGTCCCGCCGCCCGGCGGGGTCACCACCGCATGACCGAGTACGTGCAGACCGCGGACGGCACCCGCATCGCCTACGACCGCGACGGCGCCGGCCAGCCGCTGGTGCTCGTCGGCGGCGCCGGCCAGTTCCGCGCGGTCGACCCCGACACCGGCGAGCTGGTCACCGCGCTGGCCGCGCGCGGCTTCGACGTCGTCGTCCACGACCGGCCCGGCCGCGGGGACAGCGGTGGCGAGCCGCCGTTCGGGCTGGCCGGCGAGGTCGCTGCGATCCGCGCGCTCGTCGACCTCCTCGGCGGGCGGGCGTGGCTGTACGGCAGCTCCTCCGGGGGCGCCATCGCCCTCGCCGCGGCCGCGGAGCTGCCCGGCGTCGAGCGGCTGTTCCTGTGGGAGGTCCCGCTCGACGAGGAGGAGGGCACCGCGGGCGCCGACGCCCTGGCCGCGGTCCGTGCGCTGGCGGCCGCCGGGGACCGCGAGGGCATCTGGCGGCTCTGGACCGACGGCATGCCGCCGGAGTGGTTCGAGCAGATGCGCTCCGGCCCGTCCTGGCCGCTGTTCGAGCGGATGGCACCCACCCTCGAGGCCGACGCCGAGGCACTGGCGTGGACGCAGTCGGCACCGCGCGCGCGGTTGTGGGCGCCGGTGACCGCGCACGCGGTGGTCCTGATCGGGTCGGAGACCTTCCCGTCCATGGCCGACGCCGCCGACTCGATCGTCGGCTCGCTGGCCTCCGCGGAGCGCGTCGAGGTGCCCGGCCGGGACCACCGCTGGGAGGCGGCCGGGCTCGCCGACGTGCTGGCCGCCTCCCTGCCGGTCAGCGGCGGACCGGGTGCGAGCCGCTCGAGCTGATGCCCGGGATGCGCCCGGCGCGGAACGCGTCGACGAACAGCCGGTGGTCCTCCTGCGCCTGCCGGGCGTAGGAGGAGGCGAACGCGACCAGGTCGGCGACGAACTCCTCGCGCCGGTCGCCGACCATCGCCGCGACTGCGTCCTCGGTCTGGAAGTCGACCAGCGTGTGGTCGCTGTCGGCGTCCCCGACGCAGTGCATCTTCGCCGTCGCCCGGCCCAGCTGGGCCACGACCGGCGCGATCTCCTCCGGCTCGGTCAGGTCCTCCCAGTCCAGGTCGACCTCGTAGGGCGAGAGCTCCTGGACGACGAACCCGACGCCGTCGATCTCGGTGTGGCCCAGGAACTGCGAGGCGTTGGCCTGCAGCGCCCGCTGGCTCACCGCCGTCCGGTGCCCGTGGTGCTCGAAGTACGCGCCGATCGCCTCGTCCCGCACGATGCGGCTGGGCGCGGCCACGTTGCCCTGCTTCAGCGACAGGACGACGTCGTTCTCCAGCGCCTGGTCGTAGCCCTCGATCAGCACGTTGTAGGCGGGCAGTCCGGCGCTGCCGATGCCGAAGCCCCCGGTGCCGATGACGTCCTTGACGTCGTAGGCGACGTCACGGCGGCGCATCGGCGGGTGGACGGTCTCCCGCCACCGGTCCAGCGCGGCGAGCACCCGGTCGCGCTCGTCGTCGTCGAGCCGGCGGGTGCGCCCGCCGTCGGTGAAGCGCCGCTGGTACCCCTCGACGACGGTCATCCGGTCCAGCAGCGAGGCGCGCGTGCGGGTCGTCGTCTCGAGGATGGCCCCGCGGACGGCGCCCTCGGTGTTGGCGAGGGTCAGGGCGAAGGTGCGGTCGTCGTCGGAGCGGCGGAACGCCTCGACCTGGTCGAGGTAGGCGTCCAGGTACGTGCCCAGCAGGTCGGCGATGACGTCGTCGCCGAGCGCCTTGCTCCAGGACAGCAGCGCGAAGCTGGCCGCGAAGCGGCGCAGGTCCCAGGTGACCGACCCGACGTAGGCCTCGTCGAAGTCGTTGACGTCGAAGACGATCCGCCCGGCACCGTCCATGTAGGTCCCGAAGTTCTCTGCGTGCAGGTCGCCCTGGATCCACACCCGGCTGGTCCGCTCGTCGCACCAGGGGTCGTCGAGGGCGTCCATGTCGGCGTAGAAGAGGCAGGCGCTGCCGCGGTAGAAGGCGAAGGGACCGGCGGCCATCTTGCGGAACTTGGTGCGGAAGGCGTCGGCGTCGGCGGCCATCAGCTCGGCGAACGCCTCGACGAGGACGTCGACGATGTGTTCCGAGCGGTCCCCGGACGTTCTCCCGGGGGCCACCCGTCGGGGGGATTCGGGCACGGGGGGCACCGTAGAGGGCGGCTAGCCTGCAGGACAGGCGGTTGCGCGGGGGACGATCGGAGTGGCGGTGACGAGAGCGAGCACGGCACGACGGCTGGCGGCCGCCGCGGCGTACGGCGGCGGGGGCGTCGGCCTCGCCGGTGCGGGCGTCCTCGGGCTGCTGCGCCTCGAGGCCCGCGCCGCCCGCAGGAGGGTCGAGGCCCGGACGTCGAAGCAGGACCCGCCCTCCGGCGACGGCGTCTACGGCCGCGGCCGCGGCAAGCCGCTGGTGTTCACCGTGCTCGGCGACTCCAGCGCCGTGGGCCTGGGCGTCGAGCGCGCCACCGAGACCCCCGGGGTGCTGCTCGCCGCCGCGCTGGCCGAGCTGGCCGAGCGCCCCGTGCGGCTGATCCGGCTGGCCGTCTCCGGCGCGGAGTCCTGCGAGCTGGACCCGCAGGTCGAGCGCGCGTTGGCGAAGCACCCCGACGTCGTCCTGATCATGATCGGCGCCAACGACGTCACCACCCGCACCCGCCCGGCGGTCTCCGTGCGCCACCTCGCCGACGCGGTGCGGCGACTGCGCGAGTCCGGCGCGCAGGTCGTCGTCGGCACCTGCCCCGACCTCGGGACCATCCGCCCGATCGGGCAGCCGCTGCGGCTGCTGGCCCGGCGCTGGAGCCGGCAGATGGCCGCGGCGCAGACCATCGCCGTCGTCGAGGCCGGCGGGCGGACGGTGTCGCTGGGCTCGGTCCTCGGGCCGAGCTTCGCCCAGGACCGCTCGCTGTTCAGCGTGGACGAGTTCCACCCCAGCGCCGCCGGGTACGCGCAGGCCGCGGCGGTGATCCTCCCGGCGCTGGCCGACGCGCTCGGCGTCTGGCCGGCCCCGACGGGTCGTCGGCGGCAGCGTCGCGGCACGGTGCGTCCCGTCGCGCGGGCGGCGGCACGGGCGGCCGGCCGGCCGGGTACCGAGGTCCGGGCCACCGAGGTCCGCGGCTCGGTCGAGGGGCCGCTGGGCACGTGGGCGCGACTGCTGCGCAGGCGGCCCACGGAGCTGCCCACGCCCGAGGAGGCCGGGGAGGCCGCCGAGGCCGTGGAGATCCCCGTCGGCTGACCCGGCACGTGTAACACCTTCGGCGCGTGTAGCAGGCGCGCCCGCGAGGGCCGGCGGACCCGGGGGTAGTTTCGGGGTGACCGATCCCCGGCGCTCCCGGCCCGGGGAACCCCTCATCGCGGAGGCCCCCATGCCCGAAGCCGTCATCGTCGCGACCGCGCGCTCCCCCATCGGCCGCGCGTTCAAGGGGTCCCTCAAGGACCTGCGCCCCGACGACCTGGCCGCCACCATCGTCCGCGCGGCGCTGGACAAGGTCCCGGCGCTGGACCCGACCGACATCGACGACCTGATCCTCGGTTGTGGCCTCCCCGGCGGGGAGCAGGGCCACAACATGGGCCGCGTCGTCAGCGTGCTGCTCGGCATGGACCACCTGCCGGGCACCACGATCACCCGCTACTGCTCGTCGTCGCTGCAGTCGACCCGCATGGCCATGCACGCCATCAAGGCCGGCGAGGGCGACGTCTTCATCTCCGCCGGCGTCGAGATGGTCTCGCGGTTCGTGAAGGGCAACAGCGACTCGCTGCCCGACACCCACAACCCGGTGTTCGCCGAGGCCTCGGCCCGGGTGGCCAAGACCGCCGAGAGCGGCGCCGACTCCTGGGCCGACCCGCGCGAGAACGGCGACGTCCCGGACATCTACATCGCCATGGGCCAGACCGCCGAGAACCTGGCGCTGCTCAAGGACGTCTCCCGGCAGGAGATGGACGAGTTCGCCGTCCGCAGCCAGAACCTGGCGGAGAAGGCGATCGAGAACGGCTTCTGGGAGCGGGAGATCACCCCGGTCACCACGCCCGACGGCACGGTGGTCAGCAAGGACGACGGCCCGCGCGCCGGCACCACGATCGAGGGCATCTCGCAGCTCAAGCCGGTCTTCCGCCCCGACGGCCGGGTCACCGCCGGCAACGCCTGCCCGCTCAACGACGGCGCCGCGGCGGTCGTGGTCATGAGCGACACGAAGGCCCGCCACCTCGGCCTGACCCCGCTGGCCCGCATCGTCTCGACCGCGGTCACCGGCCTGTCGCCGGAGATCATGGGCTACGGCCCCGTCGACGCCTCGAAGCTCGCCCTGCAGCGGGCCGGCATGACGATCGACGACATCGACCTGGTCGAGATCAACGAGGCCTTCGCCGCGCAGGTCATCCCGAGCTACCGCGACCTGGGCATCGACATCGACAAGCTCAACGTGCACGGCGGGGCGATCGCCGTCGGTCACCCGTTCGGCATGACCGGCGCCCGCATCACCGGCACCCTGCTCAACGGCCTGCAGACCACGGACGGCACCTTCGGCCTGGAGACCATGTGCGTCGGTGGCGGCATGGGCATGGCGATGGTGCTCGAGCGCCTGTCCTGACCCCCTGACACGACAGTGGCCCGGCCCCCGCGAGGGGACCGGGCCACTGTTCCGTGCTGGCCCCGCTGCCGAGGCAGCGGGGGCCGTGCTCAGTTGTCCTGGAAGTAGGACAGCAGGCGCAGGATCTCCAGGTACAGCCAGACGACCGTGACGAGCAGGCCGAAGGCGACGTACCAGGCGAACTTGGCCGGGGCGCCGCGGCGGATCGCCTGGTCGGCCATGTCGAAGTCGAGCAGCAGCGTGAAGGCCGCCACACCGATCACGACGATGCTGAAGATGATCGCCAGCGGGCCGCCGTCACGCAGGCCCAGGCCGCCCGGGGTGAAGAAGCTCGCCACCAGGTTGACCAGGACCAGCGCCAGGACACCGAACAGCGCGCCGACGATCCAGCGGGTCAGCTTGGGGGTGACCCGGATGGCGCCGGTCTTGTAGACGACCAGCATGCCGGCGAAGACGCCGAAGGTGCCGATGAGCGCCTGGACGACGATCCCGGGGTAGATCGTGTTGAAGGCCTCGCTGATGGCGCCGAGGGCGACACCGTAGAGCGCGCCGTAGGCCAGGGTCGCCGCCGGGTTGGCGATCTGCTTGAAGCTGATCACCAGGCCCAGGACGAAGGCCACGAGCACCGCGGGCAGCGCCAGGCCCCACGCGGCCTGTCCGGGCAGCGCCCAGACGACGGCCGCGGCGAGGACCGTGACGAGGAAGGACAGGCCCGTCTTCTGGACGACGTCGTCCATCGTCATGTAGCGGGTGGCCGGCGGGCCGTACGGGCCGGCGGGGGCCGGGGCACCGTAGCCCTGGGGCGCGCCGTACGGCTGCCCGTAGGGCTGGGCGGCGGGCTGGCCGTACTGCTGGCCGGTGGGCTGGCCGTAGCCGGCAGCGCCGTAGCCCTGCTGGCCGTACGGCTGCCCGTACTGCTGGCCGGTGGGCTGGCCGTAGCCGGGAGCGCCGTAGCCCTGCTGGCCGTTCTGCTGGCCACCACCGGACGCGGCGTTGGCGAAGCCCCGGCCGAAGACCGGGTTGGAGCTCGGCATCGTCATCTCCTCGAGGTGACTGGTCGGTCGGTGGGCTGCTACCTCGCACCCCACTCGATCCCTACAACGCCGCAGGTGGCCCGGACGTTCCTGGGATCCCCGCTACCCACCACCGGGTGAGGGACGCGCCGGGGGCGCGGCACCGTGCGGTGCCGCGCCCCCGGGTCGTGCCGGTCGGGGAGGTCAGACCCCGACCCCGCCGTGGTCGTGGCCGGCGTGCAGTCCGCCGCCACCGGCCGCCTCGTCCCGCTCGACGCGGTACTGCCGCGCCGCCGGGTCGCCCTCGAACGTGCCGCCCGGGACCGGCCGGCCGGCCACCCCGTTCACCCGCGAGGTGTCGTAGGCCAGCGTGAGCACCGCGTAGGCGACGGCGTCGGAGTTCTCGTCGAGCGCCTTCTCGTCGATGTTGCCGATGTCGTCCCCGGCCTCGTGGTAGTTCGGGTCGTAGGCGACGCCGGCCTCACCGCCGTACAGCAGGACCTGGTAGTCCTCCTTGAGCACCTCGGCGCCGGTGAACAGCCCGCCTGACGGGATGCCGTTGTTGATGAAGGCCTGGTAGTCGCTGCGGCCGCTGAACTCGGTGCCCTCGTAGTACAGGCCCCGCGACTCGTAGAAGTCCTCGAAGACGTACTCGATCTGGTCCGAGCCCTCGGGCACCGGGACGCCGGCCGGCGCCGGGAAGGTGGACTGGTCGCCGTCGTAGACGAACCGGGCGAAGTTCGGCGAGCCGATCATGTCGAAGTTCAGGTACAGCCCGATCCGCTCCAGCTCGGGCGTCGGCTCCCCCTCCGCGTCCAGGAGCGAGCCGACGTACTCGTTCGAACCGAGCAGGCCGAGCTCCTCGGCCCCCCACCAGGCGAACCGGATGGTGTTGACCGGCTTGACCTTGCCCAGGTTCTCCGCGACCTCGATCAGGCCGGCACTGCCCGAGCCGTTGTCGTTGATGCCCGGGCCCTCGGGGACCGAGTCGAGGTGCGCACCGGCCATGACGACGTTGTCCGACGTCCGGCCGGGCAGCTCGGCGACGACGTTCTCGGTCTCCCGGATCTCGCTGACGGCGTCCACCGCGATGCGCACGGTCGCACCCTGGAGCGCGACGCCGGCCGCGTAGCCGACGCCCACGACGGGCACGGCGCGGTCGATCGGCGCGCCGAGCGTCGGGGACAGCAGCGCGTCGCGGCCGGGCTGGCCCTCGTTGAACAGGACCACGCCGGCCGCACCGTTGGCGACGGCGTTCTGGACCTTGATGCCGAAGGCGCAGGTGCCCCGCTGGAGCAGGGCGATGTTGCCCTCCGTGAAGCCGTCGAAGTCGGAGTCCTCGCAGCCGCTGGTGTTGCCGTTGAGCTCCCCGACCGGCGGGATGGTCACGTCGACCGCCTGCACGGCGGCCGTCACGTCCCCACTGCCCGAGTACGTGGCCACCGCGTAGTCGGTGCCCTCGACATAGGTGGCGGGGTCGGGCGAGACCCGGCTGAGGGCGCCGGGGCTCGTCTGCTGGAAGTACGGGAACTCGAAGGGCCGGCGGGTGACCGTCCAGCCGGCGTCCACGAGCCGGTCCTCCACGTAGTCGGCCGAGGCGGTGTAGCCGGGCGTGCCGGAGGCGCGGGTGCCGTCGTGGGCGTCGGCGATGCCCTGGAAGGCCTCCAGGTGCTCCATGACGCCGTCGAGCGTCACGCAGTCGGTCAGCTTCGCCACGGTGTTGTTGTCGCGGTGCTCGCAACTGTTGCCGCCGGCGGCCCCGGCGGGCAGCGCAGCGACCACGCTCCCGGCGAGCGCGAGCACGCCGGCGGTGCCGGCGACGGCGATGCGCGATCGCCGGGACGGGTGGGACTGGGTCATGGACGTCTTCCCCTCGAACGTCGGGTGAGCTCCGTTGCTCACGAGGGGTAACCCTGTCAATACGATTGCGGGAGACGTCAAGCCCTGTACTTCCTGCGGCTCATGGTGTATCGGCTCGAAAGAAGTCGTGAGTCCGGCGTAGGTTCCTCCGGGTGGTGCGGTGGATGCGGCGGCCGGTCGTCCCGCGGTGCCCCCGGTGGGGTTCGAACCCACACTGTGACCCTTTTAAGGGGCCTGCCTCTGCCGGTTGGGCCACGGGGGCGGTCCACGCCGTCCGGCCCCGCGGGAACGGAGCGGACGGCGTAGCGCTCAGCGCGCCTGCGCGCGGTCGGCCGGTGACGGCGCCGGCATCTGGCCGGTCCCGACGGAGGTCGCCGCGGTGACGAACTCCCGGCGCGGGTCCTGCAGTTGGCCCAGCGCGACGACCTCCCGCCGGAACAGCGAGGCCAGCGTCCAGTCGGCGACCACGCGGGCCTTGCGGTTGAACGTCGGCACCCGGCTGACGTGGTAGCTGCGGTGCATGAACCATGCCGGCCAGCCCTTGAGCTTGACCCCGTAGACCTGCGCGACGCCCTCGTGGAGGCCGAGGCTGGCCACCGACCCGGCGTAGGCGTGCCGGTAGGGCCGCGGCTGCTCGCCGCGCAGGGTCGCCGCCACGTTGTCGGCCAGCCGCTTGGCCTGCCGGACGGCGTGCTGGGCGTTGGGCGCGGTGGTGGCCCCCGGCTCGGGCTTGGTGAGGTCGGGGACGGCGGCGAGGTCGCCGGCGGCCCAGGCGTCCTCGAGCCCGCTGACCTGCAGCGTCGGCTCGCAGCGCACCCGCCCCCGCTCGTCCAGGGGCAGGTCGGTCGAGGCGAGCAGCGGGTTGGGCCTGGTGCCGGCGGTCCACACGAGGGTGTCGCTGGCGAACTCGGCGCCGTCGGAGAGGCGGACGACGCCGTCGGTGACCGACTCCAGGCGCGTGTTCAGCCGCACGTCCATGCCGCGCGCGGTGAGCTGCTTGACCGTCCAGGCGGCCATGTCCAGGTCGACCTCGGGCAGGATCCGGCCGGTGGCCTCCACCAGCACCCACCGCATGTCGCTCGGCGACAGCCGCGGGTAGTAGTGGGTGACGGCGTAGCGGGCCATGTCCTCGAGCTCGGCGAAGGCCTCGATGCCGGCGTAGCCGCCGCCGACGAAGGTGAAGGTCAGGGCGCGCTGCCGGACGAGGGGGTCGTCGGTCGAGGCCGCGGCGTCGAGCCGGGCGAGCACGTGGTTGCGCAGGTAGATGGCCTCCCCCACGGTCTTGAAGCCGATGCCGTGCTCGGCCAGCCCGGGGATGGGCAGCGTCCGGGCGACCGACCCCGCCGCCATCACCAGCACGTCGTAGGACAGCTCGTAGGGGTCGCCCTCGGCCGGCAGGACCCGCGCCCGCCGGTCCGCGTGCGACAGCCCGACGACGGCGCCGGTGACCACCCGGCAGCGCGGCAGCGTGCGGCGCAGCGGGACGACGACGTGCCGCGGCTCCACCGAGCCGGCCGCGGCCTCGGGCAGGAACGGCTGGTAGGTCATGTGCGGCTGTGGGTCGACGACGAGGATCTCGGCGCGTCCCCGGGACAGCTTCTTCTGCAGCCGCAGCGCGGTGTAGAGGCCGACGTACCCGCCGCCGACGACCAGCACCACCGGACGGGATCCCAGATCCGGACGAGACGCCATGGGCCCACCCTAGGGGCGCACGTCCACGCCGCGCCCCGGCTCAGCCGGGGCCGGCGAGCTCCGTGGCCCGGGACAGGACGGCGTCGAGCATCGGTTCGGTGAGCCGGCCGGTGAAGGTGTTCTGCTGGCTCACGTGGTAGCTGCCCAGCAGGGTCAGCGGCCCGCGCGGGCCCTGCAGCGTCACCTCCACGCCGTGCCCGAAGGCCGGCCGCGGCCGGGGCAGCGCGTAGCCGGCGCCGGCGAGGACGGGCCACAGCGCCGTCCAGCCGAAGCCGCCGAGGACGACGACCACCCGCAGGTCCGGCAGCAGCGCCAGCTCACGCGCCAGCCAGGGTGAACAGGTGTCGCGCTCGGCCGGCGTGGGCGCGTTGTCGGGAGGGGCGCAGCGGACCGCGGCGGCCACCCGCACGCCGGTGGGCTCCAGGCCGTCGCCGACGTGCGTCGACGTCGGCTGGTTGGTCAGGCCGGCCCGCCACAGCGCGGCGAAGATCCAGTCCCCGCTCCGGTCGCCGGTGAAGACCCGGCCGGTGCGGTTGCCGCCGTGCGCGGCCGGCGCCAGGCCGACGACGGCGATCCGCGCCGTCGCGGGGCCGAGGCCGGGCACCGGGCGGCCCCAGTACTCCTCGTCGCGGAAGGACGCGCGCTTGACCCGGGCGACCTCCTCGCGCCAGGTGACCAGCCGCGGGCAGGCGCGGCAGCCGGAGATCCGGGTGTCGAGGACGGCGAGGTCACGGGCACCGCGGGCGGAGCGGGCGACCCCTGCCGGCGTCTGCGTGACCGGGAAGCCCTGCGCGTCGACCGCCACCTGCCCAGTGCACCACCCGACCGGGCGCGCGCGGACCGCGGGTGCGCCAGGCATGATCACCCGCATGGCCCGCACGCAGAAGCCGCCGCTGACCTGGAAGCTGCTGGGGACCGGCTCCGCCACCCTGTCCGGCATCGCCGTCCGCAAGCTCACCGACGCGGTCTGGTACGCGGCACGCGGCTCGACCCCGCCGAAGAACCCCGCCGCGCCGGGCGTCTCCTGGCCCGAGGCGCTGGCCTGGGCCGCGTTCTCCGGGCTCACGGTCGCCGGTAGCCGGCTGCTGGCCGCGCGCGGTGCCGCCGCGGCCTACCAGTCGCTGACCGGCAAGCTCCCGCCCGGGATCAACGAGGCCTCCTGAGGTTCAGCCCCGAGCCAGCCGGAGGGCGATGCCGTCGAGGATGTCGTGCTCGCTGACGACGACCTCGTCGAGCGCGAACGCGTCCATGACCACCCGGAGCACCAGCGCGCCGGCGCCGATGACGTCGACCCGGCCCGGGTGCATCACCGGGGAGGCGGCCCGCCGCTCGCGGGTGGCGGTCAGCAGCCCCGCGGTGACCGAGCGGACGGCGCCCACCGGGATGCGCGAGCCGTGGATGGCCTCGGCGTCGTAGCCCGGCAGCCGCAGCGCGAGGGCGGCCACGGTGGTCACCGACCCGGCCAGGCCCACGAGCGTGGCCGTCTCGCCCACCGGGACCGCCTCGGCGACCTCGGCCAGCGCGGCCCGGATGTCGGCCTCGCTGGACCCGATCTGGTCCGGCGTCGGCGGGTCGCCGTGCAGGTGGCGCTCGGTGAGCCGGACGCACCCGACGTCCACCGATCGGGCGGCGCGCACGCCGCCGGCGTCACCGAGGACGAACTCGGTGGACCCGCCGCCGATGTCGACGACGAGGTACGGCGGGCGTGGCGGCGGGCCGCCGTGGGCGGCGGCCGCGGCGTCGAGGGAGGCGGTGGCGCCGAGGAAGGACAACCGCGCCTCCTCGTCACCTGGGACGACGTCCGGCGGCTGGCCGAGCGTGGCCTGCACCATCGCCTCGAAGTCGGCGCGGTTGGCGGCGTCGCGGGTGGCGCTGGTGGCCACCATGCGCACGGCGGTGGCGCCGAGGTCGCGGGCCTGGGCGGCGTACTCGGCGAGCACGACGCGGGTGCGCTCGATCGCCTCGGGCGCCAGCCGGCCGGTGGCGTCCACGCCCTGCCCGAGCCGCACGACCTCCATCCGGCGCAGCAGGTCGGTGTGCGCGCCCTCGGGCGGCACGTCGGCGACCAGCAGGCGGATCGAGTTGGTGCCGCAGTCGACGGCGGCCACCCGCGTCACGACGGCTCCTCCGGGAGCGCGCAGGGGCCGGCCGCCCACCACTCCCCCATCCCGGCCACCGCGCGGTCGCCGACCGGGTTGACGCCCGGTCCGGCGGCCAGCGCGTGGCCGGCGAGGGCGTGCAGGCACTTGACCCGGTCGGGCATCCCGCCGGCGGTGGCGCGGGTGGGCAGCTCGCCGAGGGCGTCGCGCTCGGCGAGGTAGGTCTCGTGCGCCGCGCGGTAGGCCGCGGCGAGCTCGGCGTCGGTGCCGAGGTCGTCCTGCCACTCGCGCATGCGGCCGGCCGACTCCAGCCGGCTGGCGGCCGCCGAGGCCCGTGGGCAGGTCAGGTAGTACAGCGTCGGGAACGGCGTGCCGTCCTCCAGCCGCGGCGAGGTCTGGACGACGTCGGGCTGGCCGCACGGACAGCGGTGCGCCACCGCCCGGACCGCGCGCGGCGGCCGGCCGAGCTGCCGGGCGACGACCTCGCGCTCGTCGTCGCCGATCGGCTCGCGGACCCGCTCCCCGGGCGCGGTCACCGGCCCGCCCCGTCGGCGTCGGCCACCGACCCGAGCAGCTCCTCGTACCAGGGCCGCGGGGCGGCGTCGACGGCGTCGGGCAGCGTGCCGGCATCACCCTCGGCCGACTCGCCGTCGACCACGACGACCAGCCGGTCGCCGGGCAGCACGTACGCCAGCCGCTCGCGGGCCTCGCGGGCGGTCCAGGCGGGGTCGGACTGGCGCTCGAGCTCCGCCTGCAGGTCCGCGATCCGCTCGTCGTAGGCGGTGCTCTCGGCCGCCAGGCGGGCGATCTCGGCACGGCCCTCCAGCCACTGCCGGACCGGCCCGGCGAGGGTCAGCGACAGCAGCAGGACCAGCCCGACGAACACGACGGCCCGGCCGGTGAACAGGGGCCGGCGGGCCGTCGCGGGACGGGTGGGCGTCCGCGGCGTGCGCCGGCCGGGGCGCCGGGCGTCGGGACGGCTGCCGGCACCCGAGCGCGTCCCGGCCGGGATCGGCCGGGACGCCGCGTGCGACAGCGGGCGGCCGGTCGAGCGCCGCCGCCCCGTACCGGCGCTCACCGGGTCAGGAGGTCCGCAGGCGCGGGAAGGCCGCGGCGCCGGCGTAGCGCGCGGCGTCGTCGAGCTCCTCCTCGATGCGCAGCAGCTGGTTGTACTTGGCCACCCGCTCGCTGCGCGCCGGGGCGCCGGTCTTGATCTGCCCGCAGTCGGTGGCGACGGCGAGGTCGGCGATCGTGGTGTCCTCGGTCTCGCCCGAGCGGTGGCTCATCATGCAGCGGTAGCCGCTGCGGTGCGCCAGGCCCACGGCGTCGAGGGTCTCGGTGAGCGTGCCGATCTGGTTGACCTTGACCAGCAGGGCGTTGGCGGCCCCGCGCTCGATGCCGTCGGCGAGCCGCGCGGGGTTGGTGACGAACAGGTCGTCGCCGACGATCTGCACGCGGTCGCCGAGGGCGGAGGTGAGGGCGATCCAGCCGTCCCAGTCCTCCTCCGACAGCGGGTCCTCGATCGAGACGATCGGGTAGTTCGCGACGAGGTCGGTGTAGTACTCGGTGAGGTCGGCGGCCGAGATCGTCTTCCCCTCGAAGGTGTAGCCGGCCTCGCCGTGGAACTCCGTGGCCGCGACGTCGAGGGCGAAGGCGATGTCGGTGCCGAGGGAGTAGCCGGCCCGGTCCACGGCCCGGACGATGAGGTCGAGGGCCGCGCGGTTGCTGGACAGGTTCGGCGCGAAGCCGCCCTCGTCGCCGAGCCCGGTGGCCAGGCCGTCCTCCTTCAGCACCGACTTCAGCGCGTGGTAGGTCTCGGTGCCCATGGCCAGCGCCTCGGCGAAGGTCGCCGCGCCGATCGGGGCGATCATGAACTCCTGCACGTCGACGTTGCTGTCGGCGTGGGCGCCGCCGTTGAGGATGTTCATCATCGGCACCGGCAGCAGGTGCGACGACGGGCCGCCGACGTAGCGGAACAGCGGCAGGCCGGTGGACTCGGCGGCCGCACGGGCGACGGCGAGGCTGACGCCCAGGATCGCGTTGGCGCCCAGACGGGACTTGTCGGGCGTGCCGTCGAGGTCGAGCAGGCGCTGGTCGACCAGCCGCTGCTCGGTGGCCTCGTAGCCGACGAGCTCCGGGCCGATGACGTCGAGGACGCCGTCGACGGCCTTGGTCACGCCCTTGCCGCCGTAGCGCTCACCGCCGTCACGCAGCTCCACCGCCTCGAAGGCGCCGGTGGAGGCGCCGCTGGGCACCGCCGCCCGGGCGATCGTCCCGTCGTCGAGGGCGACCTCGACCTCCACGGTGGGGTTACCGCGCGAGTCCAGGATCTCCCGCGCGCCTACGGCGTCGATGCTCGGCACGGGGGGCAGCCTAACCAGCCCCGCCTCCCCCGTCCGTCAACCGCGCGCTGGAGGCCGGCCGGCCGCTGCACGCCGGACCGGTCGTGACGTCGTATCCGGCGGTGCGGCGACCCCGGCGTCAGAGGTCGTGTCAGCAGCCACCGACGGCTCCACCACGACCGCCGAGGACGTCACCCGGGGAGGACCCACGGCGCGTTCCCGAACGGGGCGCCCGTGCGCTTCCCGCAGCGCCGACAGACCTTGTCGTCCGGACCCGAGGGCCGCTCGCCGTCCGGGTGTCGCCGGACGTAGGAGTGGAACCCGAACCGGCACCGAAGTGGCTTCCGAGTCATGGGCGGACGCTAGGAGTCGCCGATCCCGCCGGGAAGGGGAGGACGGCCCGGCGCGCCAGGGCCTCCTCCCCTCTCGTCGCCCGGAGTGGGCCGCTACCGATGACCCCGACGACGAGGGCCGACGACCCGAGGACGAGGAGCAGCACGACCCGCGCGGACGGGGACGGGTGGTTCGCGCCCCTGCTCCCATCACCGCGGCTTCGCCGTCCACCTCACCCAACCCCGTCGAACAGGTGCTCGATCCTGCCGGAGCCGCACCCTCCTGACTCACGGGAACGGCCCTGTGGACGCCCCTCCGGCCTCAGTCGGCGGACCGCCGGTGCGCCTCCGCGTCGAGCTCGCCGGCGTAGCGGCGGACGGCCTCGCGCAGCGCGTCCTCGGCGTCCCAGCCGCGCTGCGCGGCCGCGGCGACGACGGCCAGCAGCCGCTCCCCCAGCTCCTCCGGCGAGGACGAGCCCAGCTCGGCCGGCTCCGGCGTCGGGAGGCCGGCGCGCGCGGCCCGGCGCACCAGCGCGGTCCCCCAGGCGGTGGCCGGCTGCGAGCGGGAGACGCCCTCGGTCGGTGAGCGCCGCTGCTTCTCCGCCTTCTTGATCTCCTCCCAGCCCGCCTCGACGCCGGCGACGTCGCGAGGACCGGCGTCGCCGAACACGTGCGGGTGCCGGCGGACCAGCTTCTCGACCAGCTCTGCGGCCACGTCGTCGACGTCGAAGCGCCGCTCCGGACCGGCCTCGGCGGCGACGCGGGCGTGGAAGACCACCTGCAGCAGCACGTCGCCGAGCTCCTCGCGCATCGCCACCGGGTCGTCGTCGACGATCGCGTCATAGGCCTCGTGCGCCTCCTCGAGCAGGTAGCCGCGCAGCGAGGCGTGGGTCTGCTCGGCGTCCCACGGGCAGCCGCCGGGCGAGCGCAGCCGGTCCATCACGGTGACGACGTCGAGCAGGCGGGCGCCCGGTGGCTCCGGGGTGCCCTCGACGACCGGCGCACCGGGCACCTCCTCCCCCGGCCCGGTCAGCACGGCGACCTCGCCGGGCAGCGCCGCGGCGGCGGAGGCGTCGGGGACGTCGGTGACCTCGCGGCCGGCGGCCCGCAGGACGTCCGCGGTGGCCGCCGCGCCGGGCAGCGCGGCGAGCGGGCGGTCGGCGAGCGCGACCCACCCGGCGGGGCCGAGGAGGCCGGGGAGGCGCGGGCTGACCGGGACGACGACGGCGACGGGCACCGCGCGTCAGCCGCCGGAACCGGTCGCGGGGGCCGCGCCGTCGTCGTCGAGCAGGTCGACCACGCCGCCCTCGGACTCCTGGACGACGTCGTCGTCGGAGAACTCGCCGTAGCGCGGGTTGACGGTGACGCCCACGTCGTCGCGGACCCCGTCGACGACGGTGGCCCCCGCCTCCTCGGCGCCGGTCGCCGCCTCGCTCTCCAGCTGCGGGCGGACCTGCTCGAACGACGGCGTGATCCGCTGCCCGACGAAGGCGACCACCACGCCCTGCAGGTCGGGGACGGTGACGCTGAAGCCCGTGTTCGGCGCCGCGGCCGCGACGCCCTCGGCCAGGGGTGCCGGCACGTCGGCGGTGCCGGTGGGCTGCAGCGCCGGCAGGTTGACCTCGCCCGGGTAGCGCGCCGCGACGGCCGCGTACGACGCCGGGGCCGCGGCCAGCGCGGCGACCGTGGCGTCGGCGGTGGCCTGGTCGGGGACGACGAAGTAGCCGAGCTCGACCTGCTCGAGGCTGCCGCGCACCTGCTCGTACCGGGCGCGCAGCGCGGCCTCGTCGGTGCCGGCGTCCTCCCCGGCGGCGGCGCCGAGCTCGCGGCGCACCAGCTGCTGGCGGGCGCTCTCCCGGACGTCGCCGGGCGAGTAGCCCTGCGCGGCGGCCTGGGCGTACAGCTCCTCCTCGTCCCGGCCGGCGAGGGCCGCGTCCACGAAGGCGCTGACGTCGGAGTCGGTCACCTCGACGTCGTTGCGCCGCGCCGCCTCGGCGTAGAGCTCCTCCCGCACCAGCAGGGTGAGCACCTGGCGGGTGAAGCCGGTGCCGGTGCCACCGACGGCCTCGGCGACCGCCGGGTCGGCGAGCCGCTCGTCGACGGCCGACTGCAGCTCGGCCACCGTGACCTGCTCGTCCCCGACGTAGGCGGCGACGTTCGGCGAGGTCCGGCAGCCGGTCAGGAGGACGGCGGCCAGCAGCCCGAGGGCGACGACGGGACGGCGGGTGCGCACGGAGGCAGGCTGCCACACCCGGGAGAGCGCGCGGCGCAGGCGGCGGGCCACCCGGGAGGGGGGTGTCCCCACCAGGAGGGATGGCCGCGGTCCCGGCCGGTGCCAGCATCGCGGGCATGCCGCCGTCCGGACCCGTGCCCCCGCGCGCGGTTCCGCCGGGCGTGACGGTCACCGTCGTGTCCCTGGTGGCCGACGACGACGCGCTGGCCCACGCCGAGGCGCTGCTCGCGCCCGCCGAGCTCGACCGCGCCCGGCGCGGCACCCCCGCCGTCCACCGGCGCCGGGTCCTGCTGCGCGCCGCCCTGCGGACCGCCCTCGCCGCCGAGCTGGGCACCCACCCCGAGCACGTGCCGCTCACCACGGGCGCCACCGGCCGCCCCGAGCTGCCGGCCGACACCGGCCTGGACGCCGGGTGCTCGGCCGGCGGCGAGCTGGGCGTGGTCGCGGTCGGCCGCGGCCGCCGGATCGGCATCGACCTGGAGCCGGTGGCGCCGTGGACGCCGGAGGTCGCCGCCGAGGGCTGGCTGCACCCGGACGAGCTGCGGGCGATCGCCCTCCTCCCGCCCGCCGCCCGCGCCGTCGCCGCGACCCGCGCCTGGACCCGCAAGGAGGCCGTCCTCAAGGCCCGCGGGACCGGCCTGCGGGACGACCCGGCCGCCCTGGTCACCGCCGTCGGGCGCGACGGCGGCACGGTGGCCGGCTGGACCCTGCACGACGTGCCCGTGCCCGACGGGTGGGTGGCCAGCCTCGCGGTCGCCCCTGACCTGGAGATCCCCCGATGACGCTCGCCCCCGCCGTTGCCCAGCTCACCTCCTTCCGGGCCCGCTGCGAGGAGGTGACCGGCACCGCCCTGGACACGCCCGGCGCCCTGCACGCGTTCTCCGTCGAGCGGCCCGAGGAGTTCTGGCGCACCCTGCTGGACTGGTCGGGGGTGCCGTGGTCCGGCTCCGCGGACGTCGTCCTCACCGGCACCGACGTCGAGACCGCCCGCTTCTTCCCCGACCTGCGGCTGAACTACGCCGAGGCGCTGCTGCGCCCGCTGGACGGCGCCGGGGACGACGCACCCGCGCTCACCGCCGTGCACGCCGACCGTCCCGCCGACTCCTGGACCCGCGGCGAGCTGCGTGACGCCGTCGCGCGGACGGTGACCGCGCTGCAGCGGCTCGGGCTCGCGGGCGGCGACCGGGTCGTGCTGATCGCCGGCAACACCGGTGAGACCGCCGT
This sequence comes from Geodermatophilus amargosae, assembly GCF_041028265.1. GTDB lineage: Bacteria > Actinomycetota > Actinomycetes > Mycobacteriales > Geodermatophilaceae > Geodermatophilus > Geodermatophilus amargosae_A. Next base: position 19,796 of record NZ_JABGCW010000015.1, on the reverse strand, counting down.
CGTCGCGCTCGCCGCGGCGGCGATCGGTGCGGCCGTCTCCACCGCGGCGCCGGACATGGGCGTGGCGTCCCTGCTCGGCCGCTTCGGCCAGGTGGACCCGGCCGTGCTCGTCCTCGACCGCCGCGCGATCGGTGACGACGTCGTCGCCGAGGTCGTCGCCGGCCTGCCGACCCTGCGCCGGGTGCTGCTGCTCGACGACGGGCCCCTGCCCGACCTCGGCCTGCCCGTGGACCGGCTCGCCGACTCCACCGCGGACGCCGAGCCGACGCGCGACTGGCCGCGGCACGCCTTCGACACCCCGCTGTTCGTCATGTTCTCCTCGGGCACCACCGGCCCGCCCAAGGCGATGGTGCACGGGGCCGGCGGCACGCTGCTCGAGCACGTCAAGGAGCACCGGCTGCACGTCGACCTCGGCCCGGGCGACACGCTGTACTTCCACACCACCACCGCCTGGATGATGTGGACCTGGCAGCTGTCGGCCCTGGCCACCGGCGCGCACGTCGTCGTCAACGACGGCCCCGTGACGGGCCCGGAGACGCTGTGGCGGCTGGCGGCCGACACCGGCGTCACGGTCTTCGGCACCAGCCCGGCCTACCTGCAGCTCGGCCAGGACGCCGGCCTGCGCCCCGCCGGGATCGCCGACCTGTCCCGGCTGCGGGCGGTGCTCTCCACCGGCGCGGTCCTGCACGACTGGCAGTTCGACTGGGTGACCGAGGCGGTCGGGCCGGTGCCGCTGCAGTCGATCTCCGGCGGCACCGACATCATCGGCTGCTTCGTCCTCGGCGCCCCCGACCTGCCGGTCCGGCGCGGCCGCAGCCAGACCCGCAGCCTCGGCCTGGACGTCGCGGCGGTGGACGAGGACGGCCGCGAGGTCGTCGGGCAGGTCGGCGAGCTGGTCTGCCGGCGGCCCTTCCCGAGCCGCCCCGTCGGGTTCCTGCGCGACCCCGACGGCCGCCGCTTCCACGACGCCTACTTCGCCGACCACGCCGGGATGTGGACCCACGGCGACCTGGTCGAGTTCGACGCCGACGGGTCCTCCCGGCTGCACGGCCGCTCCGACGGCGTCCTCAACGTCGACGGCCTGCGCATCGGGCCCAGCGAGATCTACACCGTGCTCCGGCAGCTGCCCGAGATCGCCGACGCGATGGCCGTCGAGCAGCGCGACGACAGCCGGCCCGGGGGCGCGCGCATGGTGCTGCTGGTCGTCCTGCGGCCCGGCGCCCGGCTCGACGGCGGCCTGGACCGCACGATCCGGCGCACGCTGCGCCGGGAGGCGTCGGCCGCGCACGTGCCCTCGCTGGTCGTCGCGGTCGGCGACCTGCCGCTGACCCACAACGGGAAGCGCTCCGAGCGCGCGGCCCGCGACGCCGTCAACGGCGACCCGATCGCCAACGCCGTCGCGCTGCGCGACCCCGGCTGCCTGGACGAGATCCGCCGGGCGGTCGCCGCGGTCGCCGCGGCCGCCGCGGCCCCGGCCGCGTCGGAGGACGACGACGGCCTGCTCGGCCGGGTCTCGCGCATCTGGTGCGAGGTGCTGGGCCTGCGCTCCGCCGACCCCGACGACGACTGGTCCGACCTCGGCGGCACCTCCCGCCAGGTGCTCAGCCTGCTCCGGCGGGTCCGGCTGGAGCTCGACGCCGACGTCCCGGTGCAGCGGTTCGCCGAGGACCCGACGCCGGCCGGCCTCACCCGGGCGGCGGAGGCGGCCGCCTCCGCGGCCCCGGCCGGCGTCGCCGTCCTGCGGGCCGGGGAGGGCCGCCCGGTCGTCCTCGTGCCGGATGCCTGGGGCCAGCTGAACCTCTACGCGGGCCTGGTCGACCGGCTCACCACCCCGCGGCCGGTCCTCGGTCTGCGGCTGCCGCTGCGGGACGCCGCGGGGCGGCACCGCACGGTCGAGGAGGTCGCCGCCGACGCCCTGGCCCAGGTGCGTTCAGCGCAGCCGCAGGGGCCCTACACGCTGCTCGGCTACTCCTTCGGCGGCCTGGTGGCCTACGAGGTCGCCACCCGGCTGCGGGCCGCCGGCGAGGAGGTCGGCTGTCTCGGCCTGCTCGACGCCCGCCCGCCGCGGGCGGCGCTGGGCCGCCGGGAGACCGCGCGGGTCCGGTGGGCCGGCCGCTGGGCCACGGTGCGCTCCGGTGCCGCGCTGCGGAGGGTCGTGCGCCGCCGGAGGCCGTCAGGGCCCGCGGCCGCTCCCGCCGCGCCCGACGCCGAGCTGGCGTTCTTCCGCGGGTCGCAGGCGGTGTCGGAGGCCTACCGGCCCGGCCGCTTCGACGGGCCGGTCACCTACTTCCTCGCGGAGGGCTCCCGGGCCGCGGCGTCCCGGACCCTGGGCGCCTGGCGGCGCCGGGTCCGGGAGCTGCGGGTCGTCGACGTCCCCGGCCACCACGGCGACCTCGACGACGAGCGGATCGGGATGCTCAGCGACCGGCACGTCGGCACCCTGGCCGCCCACGTCTCCTCCGTTCTGGAGTAGGGGGCGGCCCGCCGGTCAGCTCGCCGCGGCGACCGGCTGCTCGAGCACCGCCTTCAGCAGCGAGTGCAGGTGCTCGAGCAGGGCGACGTCGCGCAGCGGCGTGCGCCGGTCGGGGCCGACGGGGACCTTGAGCGACACCGTCTCGACGGCGGACTTGTACGTGGCGCCGTCGGCCATCCGGGCCAGCCGCATCTGCTGCGACTCCCGCAGCGGCACCGGCGAGACCCGGATGACCCGGCCCTGCAGCGACACCTCGGTGATGCCCAGCTGCCGCATCGCGACACGGAAGCGGGCCACCGCCATGAGGTTGAGCACCGGCGCCGGCGGGGTGCCGTAGCGGTCGGTGAGCTCGTCGAGGACGGCCTGCGCCTGCTCGTCGTCCTGGACCGAGGCGACCTTGCGGTAGGCCTCCATCCGCAGCCGCTCGCCGGGGACGTAGTCGTGCGGGAGGTGCGCGTCGACCGGCAGGTCGACCCGGACCTCCACCGGCTCCGCGGGCGCCGTCTCGCCGGTGACCTGCGCCCGGTAGTCGGCCACCGCCTCGCCGACCAGCCGCACGTAGAGGTCGAAGCCGACGCCGGCGATGTGCCCGGACTGCTCGCCGCCGAGCAGGTTGCCCGCGCCGCGGATCTCGAGGTCCTTCATGGCCACGGCCATGCCGGCGCCGAGGTCGGTGTTGTGCGCGATCGTCGTCAGCCGGTCGACCGAGGTCTCGGTCAGCGGCCGCGACGGGTCGTAGGTGAAGTAGGCGTAGGCGCGCTCGCGGCCACGGCCCACGCGGCCGCGGATCTGGTGCAGCTGCGAGAGGCCGAAGGTGTCGGCGCGGTCGACGACCAGGGTGTTGGCGTTGGGGATGTCCAGCCCGGACTCGACGATCGTCGTCGCGACCAGGACGTCGTACTCCTTCTCCCAGAAGCCGACCATGATCCGCTCGAGCTCGTGCTCCTTCATCTGGCCGTGGCCGACGGCGACGCGGGCCTCGGGCACCAGGCTGCGGATCTTCGCGGCGGCCTTGTCGATCGACTGCACCCGGTTGTGGATGACGAAGACCTGCCCGTCGCGCAGCAGCTCGCGGCGGATCGCGGCGGCCATCTGCTTGTCGTCCCAGGCACCCACGTAGGTGAGCACCGGGTGCCGTTCCTCGGGCGGGGTGAGGATCGTCGACATCTCGCGGATGCCGGTGAGGCTCATCTCCAGGGTGCGCGGGATCGGGGTGGCCGACATCGACAGGACGTCGACCGCCGTCCGCATCGTCTTCAGGTACTCCTTGTGCTCGACGCCGAAGCGCTGCTCCTCGTCGACGATGACCAGCCCGAGGTCCTTGAACCGGGTCGTCGGCTGCAGCAGCCGGTGGGTGCCCACCAGGATGTCGACCTCGCCGGCGGCCAGCTCGCGCAGGATCTGCGTGGTCTCGGCGTCGGACTGGAAGCGCGACAGCACCCGCACCTTGACGGGGAACTGGGCGACCCGCTCGGAGAAGGTCTTGACGTGCTGGTTGGCCAGCAGCGTCGTCGGCACCAGGACGGCGACCTGCTTGCCGTCCTGCACCGCCTTGAACGCCGCGCGGACGGCGATCTCGGTCTTCCCGTAGCCGACGTCGCCGCAGATGATCCGGTCCATCGGCACCGGGTTCTGCATGTCGGACTTGACCTCGTCGATGGCGGCGAGCTGGTCGGGGGTCTCCTGGAACGGGAAGGCGTCCTCGAGCTCGCGCTGCCAGACGGTGTCCGGGCCGAAGGCGTGTCCCTTGGTGGCCATGCGCGCGGAGTAGAGGCGGATGAGCTCCGCGGCGATCTGCTTGACCGCCCGGCGGGCCTGGCCCTTGGTCTTCGCCCAGTCGGCGCCGCCGAGCTTGGACAGCGCCGGCTGCTCGCCGCCGACGTAGCGGGTCAGCTGGTCGAGGGCGTCGGTGGGCACGAACAGCCGGTCCGGCGGCTGGTTCCGCCTGCCCGGCGCGTACTCGACGATGAGGTAGTCGCGCTGGCCGCCGTGCACGGTGCGGCTGACCATCTCGACGTAGCGGCCGATGCCGTGCTGCTCGTGGACGACGATGTCGCCGGGCTGCAGCTGCACCAGGTCGACGGCGTTGCGGCGGCGCGCGGGCATCTTCACCGCGTCGCGCATCGTGGTGCCGCGCTGGCCGGTGAGGTCGTGCTCGGTGAGCAGCGCCAGCCCCACGCCGGGCAGGGCGAAGCCGGACTCCAGGTTCCCCTGGGTGATCGAGGTGAGGCCCTCCTCGGGCGCGGACTCGACGCCGGGCACCAGCCGCACGCCGAGGTCCGCGGCGCCCAGTTGCTCGGCCGCGCGCTGGGCCGGGCCGGGGCCGGCGAAGGTCAGCACCACCCGCCACCCCTCGCGGCTCCAGCCGCGCAGCGACTCGACGGCGCGGTCGACGTCGCCGGAGAAGCGCTCGACCGTCGTCGCGTCGAGGGTGACGTGCGTGGCGTCGTCCTCGGTCGCCAGCGTGAAGGCGCCGGTGGTCCACCACGGCAGGCCGCGGCCCCGGGCGGCGGCCTCGACGTGCTCGAGGTCGCGGAACGAGGACGCCCCGAGGTCCAGGGGCGCCTCCCCGGCCTCCGCGGCGGTGGCCCAGGACGCGGCGAGGAACTCCTCGGCGGTGCGGACCAGGTCCGCCGAGCGGGTGCGCACCCGCTCGGGGTCGGCGACGAGCACGTGGGTGCCGGCCGGCAGCAGGTCGGTGAGCAGCTGCATGTGCTCGTCGCCGATGAGCGCCGGGGTCAGCGACTCCATGCCCTCGACGGCGATGCCCTCGGCCAGCTTGCCGAGGACCTCGATGAGCGCGGGGCGCTCCACGGCGAGCGCGGCCGCCCGCTCGCGCACCACGTCGGTGAGCAGCAGCTCGCGGCACGGCGGCGCCCACAGCCGGTCGGGGCGGTCGTCGAGGGAGCGCTGGTCGGCGGCGGAGAAGTAGCGCAGCTCGTCGACCTCGTCGCCCCAGAACTCCACGCGCACCGGGTGCGGCTCGGTGGGCGGGAAGACGTCGAGCAGGCCACCGCGGACGGCGAACTCGCCGCGCTTCTCGACCAGCTCGACGCGGGTGTAGGCGGCGGCGGACAGCGCACGGGCGACGTCGTCGAGCTCGGCGGTGTCGCCGGGCTCCAGCTCGACCGGCACCAGGTCGCCGAGGCCGGGGGCCAGCGGCTGCAGCACGCTGCGGACCGGGGCGACCAGCACGTCGATCGCGCCGTTCCCCCCGGGGTGGGTGAGGTCGCGGAGCACGGCCAGGCGGCGGCCGACGGTGTCCGCCCGCGGGGAGAGCCGCTCGTGCGGCAGCGTCTCCCAGGCCGGGAAGGTCTCCACGCGGCGCTCGGGCAGGAAGCACCGCAGCAGGCCCGCGGCGACGTCGGCGTCGCGTTCGCCGGCGGTGACCAGCAGGACCGGCACGCCGGCACCCGGCGCCCGCGCCGCCAGCGCGGCGGCCACCAGCGGCTGCACCGGCGGGGGTGCGGTCACGGCGAGCTCGGCGGACCCGGCGGCGGACACCACTCGGGCCACGCCGGGATCGGTGAGGACGACGTCGAGCACGCCGCGCAGACTCACGAGGGACTTCCTCCGGGGTAGGTCGGCCCGCAGAGGTGCCGCCGAGTGCGGCGCCGGGCCCCCGCCCAGGTTAGTCCGCGAGCGGTGCGCCTGCCGGGGCTCCGCCCGGCACGGGCAGGGACGTCCCGCCGGCGTCGGACCGCGCGCGCCGGGCGGCCAGGACGCGACCCAGGACGTAGACGACCGACACGCTCAGGACGACCATCTCCCCGCCGTCCTCCCAGGTGCCCGCGACGTCGCCGATCCAGGTGTCGCGGACCAGCACGTGGACCTGGTCGAGGACGGCGCCGCAGAAGACGTAGGCGGCCAGCAGGCCGGCCATGCCGAGGCTCGCGCGGCGGTTCTCGCGGTCACTGCGCCGGTGCAGGACCACGGCGGCGGTCAGGGGGACGACGGCGAGCAGGCCCCAGACCATCAGCTCGCCCAGGTCGTCGGCCCGCAGGCCGAGGAAGCCGTCGGAGGGGAACCACAGGTGCGCGGCCAGCCGGTCGGCGAGCCAGGCCCCCTTGTTCTCGTGCAGCCGCAGCGAGTCGTCGGCGAGGGCGCACAGGTAGACGGCGGCGTAGGCCACCCACACCAGGTGCCGGGTGACCCGGCACAGGGCCAGCAGCAGGACGGCGATCGCGGCCTGCTGCACGTAGCCGGCGAGCTCCGCCCAGCCGCCGTCGGTCTCCAGGAGCCACGGGTCGGTGAGGCTCGGCCCGGCGGTCTCGAGCCGCACGACCGAGGCGGTGATCAGCGCCAGGTCCACGGCCACGAGGGCGGCCAGCAGCGGGACCGGCCCGAGCCGCGCGATGCGGGTGCGCAGCGACCGCTCCCGCGCGGTCGCGTGCGTCCCCCGGTCCGCCGCCCGTGCCGTCGTCCGCGTCGTCGTCCGCGTCGTCGTCTGCGTGGTCATGTCCTGCCCTTCCGTCCGGGGTGTGGTCAGCGAGCGGGGGCGGGCGCGGTGTCCCGCGCGCCCGCCGGCGGCTCCGGGGACTCAGCGCCGGCCGTCGCCGGCCAGCACCCCGCCGCGGTGGTCACGGGCCGCACCGGCCTCGAGGGCGAGCAGCGCCCGGCGCAGGGCCGTGCTCGACGTGTGCACCGTGTAGGGGAAGTAGCGCACCTCGACGCCGACCGCGGCGAAGTCGCGCTCCAGCCGGCGCCCCTTCTCCGTGCCGCGCCAGTCGTCGCCCTTGAAGATGACGTCGAAGCCGACCTGGCGCCACGTGTCGACCTTGTCCGGGAGGACCTCGGCGTGGACCTCGTCGACGAGGCGCAGGCTCCGGACGATCTCCATCCGCTCGGCCAGCGGGATCACCGGCGCGCGGCCCTTGGTCAGGACGAGCATCTCGTCGGAGACGACGCCGGCGACGAGGTGGTCGCACTGCTCGGCGGCGTGCCGCAGCAGGTTGAGGTGGCCGATGTGGAACAGGTCGTACGCGCCCGGCGCGTACCCGACGACTCGCGTCATGTGTGTTTCCCCCCGTGACCGGCACGTGCTGCCGATGTCGCCGTCCAGTGCACCAGAGGTGACTACGCGCAGTCATCACCCGAAGGGGTCGACCGGCCGGGTAGACCGCTTCAGCTGGGCAGACGCCCGGCGGACGGTGACGCAGAGCGAGCGACGTGCGCGGTGAGGACCTCGAGCAGGAGCGCGGTGGCCGCCTCGATCCGGGCGAGGGACCGGGCGAAGACGTCCGCGCCGAGCCCGTGCGGGTCCTCGACGTCGTCGTCGCGGGGGCCGGTGCGCAGCGCGCGCAACCGGGGTGCCGCGGTGAGCAGCGTGGCCAGCCGGCCGGCCGGGTCCCGCTCCTGCGGCAGGTCGGCTCCCAGCCGGGCCAGGTCGGCGAACTCCAGCAGCGTGAAGGTGCGCCGCACGACCGCCGGGGCACGGGTCACCACGGCCGACCGCTGCGCCGCCGTCATGGTGAGCACCAGCCCGGCCGACCGCAGCATCGGCGGCTGCAACTGGCGGGCGGCGAACCCGCCGGGGTCGACGCCGCGGGCGGTCAGCAGCGCCGCCATGGGCGGCGCCACCGGCTCGCCGGTGCGCGCGGCCAGGCCGGCGCTCGCCACGGCGGGGCCGGCGGCACCGAGCCCGGCCCGCAGCAGCAGCTCCGCGGCCGGGGACCGGCAGATGTTGCCCGTGCACACCACCAGCAGGTCGCCCTGCGGGAGGGCGCTCACCCGACCGGGTGCCGGCCGGCCACGGCGCTCCCCGGCCGCGGCGACACCCGGACGCTGCCGCGGGCCGGCGCGGTCCCGTCCCCGACCGGACCGTAGGAGTAGGACTCGTCGTCCCGACGGACCTGGTTGAGCACCACGCCCAGCACGGGAGCGGACACCTGCGCGAGGTCACCGAGCCCCTGGGACAGCTGACGGCGGCGGACCCGGCGCACGTTCGCGACGACGACCAGCCCGTCGACGATCCGCGACAGGACGCTGGCGTCGGCCACCGGCAGCACCGGTGCGGTGTCGACCACCACGTGGTCGTAGCGGGCCCGCATCTCGGCGAGCAGGGAACGCATCGCCGGCGAGCTCAGCAGCTCGGCCGGGTTGGGCGGCACCGGGCCCGAGGGCAGCACGGCCAGCCCCGCCGCACCCCACTCCTGGACCACGTCGTCGAGGTCGGCCTGCCCGGCCAGCACCGTGGTCAGCCCGACCCCACCCTCGATGCCGAGCACGTCGGCGACCGTCGGACGGCGCAGGTCGGCGTCGACCAGCAGGACCCGCGCACCGGTCTCGGCGAGGCTCGAGGCCAGGTTGGCCGAGACGGTCGACTTCCCCTCGCCCGAGAGCGCGGACGTGACGACCAGGACGGAGGCGCCGTCGCGGGGGCCGGCACCGTCGCCGCCGGCGACGCGGAGGAACTGCAGGTTGGTGCGCAGCTGGCGGAAGCTCTCCGCCGCCTGGCTGTGGGGGGCCGACGACACCACGACCCGGCCGCTCCTGGCGGGCCACGCGGGGACGTTGCCGAGGACGGGCAGCGCGGTCAGCTCCGAGACCACCGCGGCGTCCCGGACCCGGGTGTCGAGGGCCTCGCGCAGCCAGGCCAGCCCGGTCCCGGCGAGGACCCCGCCGAACAGGCCGGCCAGCAGCGCCAGGAGCACGTCCGGTGACGCGGGACGGGTCGGCACCTCGGCCGGGGTCACGGTCGTGGCCCGCACGGTCGCGTCGCCGGCCTCGTCCTGCGGTGCGATCCGCTCGACGACGGCCGACAGCGAGGTGATGACGGCGTCGGCCAGGGTGGCGCTGCGCTCGGCGGACGCGTCGGTCACCGTCACCTCGACGATCACCGTGCCGGTGGGCACCGTGACCTCCACGCGGCGGGCCAGCCCGACCGCGCTCTCGGAGAGGTCCAGGCGGTCGACCACCGGCTGCAGCACCTCCGGGGTGACCGCGAGCTGGGCGAAGGACTCGACCTGGTTCTGCGCGTAGGTGGACCCCTGGACGAGGTCCGAGGCCGAACTGCCGGACACCAGGGAGAAGAAGGCCCCGGCGGTCGACCGGTAGGTGACCGGCGCGGTCCAGGCGTGGACACCACCGGCGAGCAGGCCCACGACGGTCGCGGCGAGGACCTGTCCCCACCGCCGGCGGAGCACGTCCCAGAGCCCTCGGATGTTCACGGCTGGCACTCCTCGTCTGTCCCCGCGGGTGCGGCGTTCCGGCCGCCGAGGGGTCGCGTCGGCCCGGCCGGCGGCGCCGGGCGGGGTTCCTCGCCGGAGAGTGTGGAGCCCGCTCGGGGCCCGGCGGCGGTGCCGAGGGGCCGCCGCCACCCCATGGGGTCATGCCCGGGTGCCGATTTCGCCGCGACCGGCCGGATCGGCCTGCACGCGGGGTCAGGATGTCCGCCGGACGTCGGGAGGAGGGGGACCGTGGAGCTCAGGGACTGTGTGCGGGCGATCGCCGGACGGTGGGTGTGGGTGGCGGCCTCAGGGCTGGCCGGCGCCCTGCTGGCGGCGACGGTCGGGCTGCTGACCCCGGCCGCCTGGTCGTCGACGGCGACGCTGTACGTGGACGCCGCCGTCGTCGCCGGCCCCCAGGACCCCTCCTCCGCCGCCCGCGTGCGGACGACGGTGCTGCCCTCGGTCGCCGCGCTGGCGTCCGCCTCGTCGGTGCTCGAGCGGGCGGCCGGCACCCTACGGCTCCCCGACTCCCCCGGCGACCTGGCCGCCGACCTCGACGTCACCGTCGAGGAGGACGCCAGCGTCCTGCACGTGACCGCGACGCGCCCCACCCCGGAGGAGGCCGCCGACGTGGCGCGCGAGGTCGGGGCGCAGGTCCGGCGGGCCGCCGGGGACCTCTTCGCCGGGACCGGGGACGGGCCCTCGCTGCGCGTGACGGTGGTCCGGGACTCGGCGGCCCCCGTCCCGGCGTCCCGCCCGGCCACCGTCCTCACCGTCCTCGGTGCGCTCGCCGCGGCCGGTGCCGCCGCGCTCGCCGCCGCGCTGGCCGAGCTGGCCCGGCCGCGGGTGCGCGGGCGCGAGGACGTGGCCCGGCTGACGACCGCGCCAGCCCTCGGCGTGCTCCCCGCCGGCCTCCCCCGGACGCGCTCGGGGAACGCGCCGCGGCGCCCCGAGGAGGTGGCGCGGCTGCGCTGGGCGCTGCGCGCGACCCCTCCCGACGGCGCCGCACACCGCGTCGCGCTCCTCGGCCCCGGGACGACGTCCCTGGCCGCCGAGCTGACCTCCCCGGGCCTGGACGCCGTCCCGGTCGACGGGGCCTCCGGCCTGCTCCGGGCGGGACCCGTCGACTCCGTGGTCGTGGTGGCCGACGGCCGCCGCACCACGGCCGCGCAACTCGAGGAGGCGCTGGCGACGGCGGCGACGGCGGGCGTCCCGCTCGCCGGGGTGGTCGTCGACGGGCTGCTGCCGCCGGGCGCCGGCCCGCGAGCGCTGCTGCGCGCGGGCGCCCGCGGGGACGCGACCTGGCGGCTCGACGGCCGTGCGGGTCCCGGGCACCGGCCGGCGGGCGCGCGGGCGTCCGTGCCGGCCCAGGTCGTGGCCGCGCTCGGTGTGGCGATGGTCGGGTTCACCCGCCCGCTCCCGATGGGGCTGATGGCGGGGATGCTCGCGGCGGTCGCCCTGCTGCCGCTCTGGCTGCCGGTGGTGCGCCGGACCCGCGGCCTGCTGGTCCTGCTCGTCCTGACCGGCGTCGGCCTGCTGTCCGGCGTCCTGCTGGCCCTGGGACACGCCGGTGACCACGGGTTCGTCCTGAACGAGGCGGCGGTGCGGGTCTGCACGGTCCTCGCCACGGTGGGCGGTGTCGGCGTCCTCGTCTGGGCGCGCGGACTGCTGCCGGTGCCCGTCCTCGGCACCGTCTTCGGACTTGCCATGCTGGCCACCGAGCTGCTCGGCGAGGGCGCGGACAACGTCTGGAAGTTCCAGCTGTCGTCCCCGCTCACGGTCGTCGCCCTGTCGCTGGCCGTCGCCTGGGGCCGGCCGGTCCTCACCGTCGCGGTCCTCGCCGTGCTCGGCCTGCTCGACGTCGCCAACGACGCCCGGAGCGCCTTCGGCTTCTGCGTCGTGGCGGCCGCCCTGGTCCTGTGGCAGCGGCGTCCTCTGCGGGAGGGCCCCGTGCGGCCGGGCCGGCGGTGGCTGGCCGTGCCGGTGCTCGGCGCCCTGGGGGCCTCCGGGTACTGGCTGCTCACCCAGCTCATGCTCGCCGGGGCCCTCGGTGCGGACATCCAGCAGCGGACCGCCGTCCAGATCGCCCAGACCGGCTCGCTGATCCTCGGCGGCCGCCCGGAGTGGGCGGCGACCTGGGCCCTGGCGCAGGTCCACCCGTTCGGCTTCGGCCTGGGGACCGTCCCGAACAGCCAGGACGTGCTGGTCGGCGAGGCGGGCATCGCGGTGACGGGCATCCCCACCGCCGGGGACTACCTCGTGCACTACCTGCTCGACGGCGGCGTCGAGCTGCACTCGATCGTCGCGGACCTCTGGGCGGGCCTGGGGCCGGCCGGAGCGCTGCTGGGCCTCGCCATGGGCGTCCTGGTCGTGACCGGGCTGGCCGACCGGCTGGCCCGGCGGCAGGCCTCCGGTCTCGTCTGCCTCCTGGTGCCGATGGCCCTGTGGGGGCTGCCGTTCGGGCCGATGGCGAGCAACGCGGACACGCTCACCCTGGCCCTCGGCCTGCTCCTGCTCCCCCGCGCCGTGCGTGCGTCCGGTGGGTCCCCCGACGGGGGCCGGGACCGGGCGCCGTCGGCGGCGCGGACGCCGGTCCCCGCGTGACCCGGGACACCCGGGGCGCCGCGGGGCTCCAGGACCGGTCCCGGCGCGCCGATGCAGCAGGAGGACCCGTCCGGGGACCGCAGGAGGTGGTGGACGTGACCGGGGTCGACCTCGGGGCCGGCACGGTCGTCGCGGTGCTCACCTACCGCCGCACGCACCGGCTGCCGGCCCTGCTCGGCGCACTCGTCGAGCAGGCTGCGACCCTGGACCAGCGCGCCGAGGTCCTGGTGGTCGACAACGACCCCGACGGCAGCGCCGCCGGCGTCGTGCGCGGCTGGGCCGCACGGGGCGTCCGGTACGTCCACGAGCCCCGGCCGGGCATCTCGGCCGCCCGCAACCGCGCGCTGGCCGAGGCCGCCCGGGCCGACGTCCTGGTCTTCCTCGACGACGACGAGCTGCCCTGCCCCGGCTGGCTGGCGCGGCTGGTCGGCAGCTGGCGGGCGTGGGGCTGCGCCGCCGTCGCCGGGCCGGTCTCCTCGCGGCTGGCGGTGCCGGCCGACGACTGGGTGGCCGGGACCGGGGTGTTCGACCGGCGTCGCGAGACGACCGGCGCGCTCCTCGCCGGCGCGGGCGCGGGCAACCTGCTGCTCGACGTCACCCAGGTCCGGCGGCTCGGGCTCACCTTCGACGAAGGGCTCGGCCTCGTCGGCGGTGAGGACACCCTGTTCACCCACCAGCTGGTGCACCGGGGCGGCGAGCTGCGCTGGTGCGACGAGGCCGAGGCCGTCGAGTCCGTGCCCGCCGACCGGGTGACGCGCGCGTGGGTGCTGCGGCGCTGCTTCCGCTCCGCCGGCTCGTGGAGCCGCGCGGAGGTGTCCCTGGCCTCCGGGCCGGCCGGCCGGCTGGCACTGCGCGCCACCCTGCTGGCCCGGGCCGCGGTCCGGCTGACGCAGGCCGTCCTGGCGCTCGCCGCGGCCACCGCGCGGCGCGACGCCCGCGCACGGGGTGCGGCCGGAGCCACCCTCGCGAGCTACGCGGGCCTGGTCGTGGGAGCCCTCGGTTTCGTCCCGCGCGAGTACGGGCGGGTCCCCGCGGCGCCGGCGACGGGGCGGTCCGGTGCCGTCGCTCGCTGACAGCCCCGGCGCCGGCCCCGCGGTCGCCGCTCCCCCGCCCGCACGGCCGGGCCTCGGCCGGATCGCGGCGCGCGGGGCCGGGGTCACCCTCGCCGGTCAGGTCGCGCGGATCCTGCTGCAGCTCGCCTCGGTGACCGTCCTCGCCCGGCTGCTGAGCCCCGGGGACTACGGGCTGCTCGCGGTCGGCCTGGTCGTCGTGGGGGTCGGCGAGGTCTTCCGCGACCTCGGCCTGTCGACGGCCGCCCTCCGGACCCCGGACCTGACCCGGGCCCAGCGCGACGGCCTGTTCTGGCTCAACGTCACGGCGGGAGCGGCACTGGCCGGGGTCGCGGTGCTCGCCGCCGAGCCGGTGGCCGCGGCGTTCGGGCAGCCGGAGCTGACCGGCATCGTCCGCGTTCTGTCGCTGACCTTCCTCCTCAACGGTCTGGCGGCGCAGTACCGCGCGGGTCTCGTCCGCGAGCTGCGCTTCGGTGCCGTGGCCGCCGCCGAGCTGGGCGCGCAGCTGGCCGGCTTCGCCGTCGCGGTCACCGCCGCGGCGCTCGGCGCCGGCTACTGGGCCCTGGTCGCCCAGCAGCTCGTCTCGGGAGCCGTCGTCCTCCTGCTCGTGGTCGCGCTGGGGCGCTGGCTCCCGGGGCGGCCGCGGCGGCGGGTGGGCCTGTGGCCGCTCGTGCGCTTCGGCGGCGGTCTCACCGGCACCCACCTGGTCTTCTACGTCGGCAACAACCTCGACAACCTGGTGCTGGGACTCACCGCCGGACCGGCAGCGCTCGGCGTCTACAGCCGGGGGTTCCAGCTGCTGATGACCCCGCTCAACCAGCTGCGCTCCCCGGCGACGACGGTCGCCGTCCCCGTCCTGTCCCGGCTCCAGGACGACCACGGACGGTCGGGGGACTACCTGTGCCGCAGCCAGCTGGCCCTCGGGTTCTCCCTGGTGGCCGGGATGGCGCTGGCGGCCGGCACCGCCGGTCCGCTGGTGGACGTGCTGCTCGGCACGCGCTGGGCGCAGGTGGCCCCGGTGCTGGCCCTCCTCGCCGTGGCCGGGAGCGCCCAGACGCTGTCCTTCGTCGGCTTCTGGGTCTACCTGTCCCGCGGGCTGTCGGGTGCGCTGTTCCGCTACACGCTGGTCACGCTGGCCGTCAGCGCCGTGTGCATCGGCGTCGGCAGCCGCTTCGGCGTCGTGGGGGTGGCGGCCGGCTACGCGACGGCGGCGCTGCTCGAGTGGCCGCTGTCGCTGTGGTGGCTGTCGCGCACCACCGTGCTGCCGGTCCGTGCCCTGTACCTCGGCGCGCTGCGGATCGCGGCGTGCGCCGTGGCCGCCGGGACGGCGTCCGCGGCGGCGACCGGTGCGACCGGGGACTGGCCGTCGGCCGCCCGGCTCGCCGTCGGGCTGCTGGCGGGGGTGGCGGTCTACGCCCTCGCCGCGCTGGTCCCGGTGGTCCGGCGGGACCTGGCCGGCGTCGTCTCCTGGGGCCGGCAGATGGTGTCGCGCCGGGGCTGACCACGACCGGGACGCCGCGTGCCCCCGTCCGTCGGGATCGGGGGCACGCGGCGTCGCGGTGTCGGTGCGGGCCGGCTCAGCCGGGGAACCAGGTCTCCCGGACCAGCTCGCCGGCGTCCAGCGCGTGCTCCAGCGAGCGCGCGGCCAGACCGCGCCCGGCGTAGCCCTCGAGCACCCCCGCGATGAGCTCGCCCCGGTGCAGGACCGGCGGCGGCCCGTCGCAGGCGCCGTCCGCCGGCCCGGCGAAGCCGTCGTGGGCGAGGACGATCGCGCCCGGCCGGATGCCCTGCTGCGCCTTGGCGACGCGCTCGGCGACCGTCACGTCCTTCCAGTCCCACGTGGTCGGCCCCCAGAGCACCGGGACCATCCCCGCCGCGGTGACCGCGCGCCAGTTGCGGAAGGTCTGCCGGCCGTACGGGGGCCGGAACCAGCGCACCGGCCGCCCGGTCGCGTCCTCCAGCTCGGCCCTGCCCGCGCGCACGAGCCGGGCCACCTCGTCCGGCGGCAGCGAGGGCAGGGCCCGGTGGTCGACGCCGTGCAGGGCCACCTCGTGGCCGGCGGCGAGGACCTCGTCGAGCAGCGCGCGGTGCCGGCGCACCCGCGTCAGCAGCACGAAGAAGGTGGCGCTCGCCCCGGCCGAGGCCAGGGCGGTCAGCACCTGGTCGGTGCCGCCGGGCTCGGGGCCGTCGTCGAAGGTGAGCACCACCTCGGGACGCGGCGTGCGCAGCTCGACCGCCGAGCCCAGCAGCGTGCCCGCCGTGCGACGTGCGGTGCGCCGGGTGGCGACCGCCGCCGTCCGGGCGCTCGTGAGCGCGTTCACCGGTGTCCTCCTGTCAGCCGCCAGCGGCGGCCGGATCGTCCGTACTCCTCGAAGACCAGGCCGCAGGCGCCGGCGGCCATCCCGGCACCGCGCAGCAGCGTCCGCAGGCCCCGCGCCTGGTGCCGGGCCGACCGGGACACCAGCCCCCAGCCCCAGCGCAGGCCCCCGCCGCCGCCGCGCGCCAGCCCCCGGGCCAGGCCCGAGGCGCGGATCCGCAGTCGCGCCGACGTGCCGGGAGCCAGCCGCAGGTCGGTGAGCACGGCGGCGTTCCCGTGGCTCCACGCGCGGGTCAGCACCCAGGTCCGGGTCATGCGCTCGGCCGGCACCCGGTCGACCACGACGGACTCGTCGCACCAGACCATGCGGCCGCCGGCGCGGGCCAGGGTGCGGCTGAAGAGGGTGTCCTCACCGCCGCCGAGGCCGAGCGCGGGCTCGAAGCGCAGGCCGAGGGCGCGGACCTGCTGCAGGTCCAGGAGCAGGTTGCCGCAGGCGGCGACGTCGATGCCCGTGCCCGTGGGCATGCGGCGGCGCACGAAGAAGCCCCCGGCACGGATCCACGGGTCGAGCTCCCCGGCGTACCCGGCCAGGACGACGCCGGACACGGCCGCGGCACCGGTGGCCGACCACGTGTCCAGCAGGGCGGCCAGCCACCCGGGCTCCGGGCGCTCGTCGTCGTCGAGGAACGCCAGCAGCCGGGCGCCGGCAGCCTCGGTCAGCGCGCGGTTGCGGACGGCGGCGATCCCCGGCGTCGGCTCGGCGGCGTACCGCAGCTCCCCCTCGGCCGCACCGGCCGCCCGGGCCGCCTCGGCCGCCGTGGCGGCGGCGCCGCCGTCGGGGTCGTTGTCCACCACCAGGACGTCGACGACGTACCGGCCGGCCGGCACCTCCCGCGCCTGCTGCACCAGGAGGGGCAGCAGGGCGCGCAGGTCCTCCGGGCGCCGGTAGGTCGGCACGGCGACCGTCACGCGCACCGTGCCGGGCCGGGCGGCCGGCACCGGCGGCGCCGGCGTGGGGGCGGTCACGCGCGGCCCGCCGTCGCCGCGGGGCGGAGGGCGGGGACGGACCCCAGGACGATGCCGGCCAGCAGCTCCTGGTAGCGGGAGGGCGCGTGCCGGTCGCGGGCGGTGGCGGCGTCCTCGAGGGCCGCCCGCCGGAACGCCGCCCAGCCGGCCACCACGCGCTCGACCGCGTCGGCCCACGCCTCCGGGCGGTCGGGAGGGACCGCCTGCGCGGACGCGTACCCGGCGGCGGCCTCCCGCAGGCCGCTCGTGGCGCTCACGACGAGCGGCCGCGCCGCGAGCACGGCCTCGACCGCGGTGTTGCCGAACGGCTCGTCGACCACGGAGGGCACCAGCACGACGTCGGCCGCGGCCAGGTGCGGCCACACGTCCCGGTCGAAGCCCAGGAACCCGACGCGGTCGCCGGACCCGACCTCGGCGGCCGCGGCGCGCAGCTCGGCCTCGAACCACTCGTAGCCCTCGAAGACCGAGCCGAGGAGCTCGAGCCGGGCGTCCACGCCGCGGGCGAGCAGCTCGCGCAGCGCGGCGAGCGCCACCTGCGGTCCCTTGCGCGGCGAGAGGCGACCCACGAACAGCAACCGGACCGGGCCGTCCAGCGCGGCACGGGCGGCAACGGCGGTGCCCGGACCGCGCACGCCGTTGTAGAGCACGGTGCTGCGGGCCCGCAGCCGCGGCGCGACCTCGGTCAGCACGTCCAGGCTGAAGCGGCTGTTGACCGCCACCGAGTCGGCGAGGGCCGGCGCCAGCGCCATGCCCCGGCGCAGCAGCCGCGGAGCGGTCCGCTCGGCCTCGTGCACGTGGCACACCACCCGCCGGCGGGCGAGCCTGGCCAGCAGCACCCACGACGGGATGGTCAGCGTGCTGACGTAGACCCCGCCGGTCCCGTACCGGCGCAGCAGCCGGTAGGCCGGCACCAGTCCCCGGACGGCGTCGCCGAGCAGCCGCGCCGCGCCGCGGGGCCGCAGGGCGGCCTTGCGCAGCACCGGCACCGGGCAGTGGACCACCCGGGCGCCGCGGACCTCGAGCTCGGCCTGCAGCGGACCCGGCCCGGGCAGGGCGACCGTCACCTCGGCCCGCGCCGCCAGCGCCTCGACCGACTCCAGCAGCACCCGGTCGGAGCCGTAGAGCTCCGCGCCCGGGTGCACGACCAGGACGGCGGGACGGCGGACCGTCCGCCGGGGGCCGCCCACCAGGGCCGGCAGGGCGAGCGCCAGCCCGGACAGCGAGCCGGCCACGGCCGCCCCGAGCAGCTGCGGTGAGCGGAGCAGCTGCCGCCGTCCTCCGCGCAGGAGGACCTCCCAGCTGACCGCCGGGGTGCTGGCGATCCAGCGCAGCAGCCGGCGCCGCGGGAGGTGGCGGGCGGCGAAGCCCAGCCGGTTGCGGCAGTTGTAGCGGTAGTAGAGGGCGGACTTGGCGCGGCCCCGCACCCGCACGCCGTGGGTGCCGCCCTCGTCGTGCACCGCGGCGAGGTCCTCGCGCAGCACGACCGTGCCGCCGGCGGCGACGGCCCGGTAGCCGAGGTCGACGTCCTCCCAGTACAGGAAGTAGTCCTCGTCGTACCCGCCGATCCGCGTGAACAGCTCGTCGTGCACGACCACGCAGGCGCCGCACAGCCAGTCGCCGGGGTCGTCGGTGCGCGGCCCGGCAGCGGCCGGCCGGCGACGGACCCGGCCGTCGCGCAGGTCGGTGCGCGCGGCCAGGAACACCACCTCGCCGTCGGAGGAGAGCAGCCGCGGGCTGATCATCGACATCGGCTCGCGCAGGCTGTGCGCCCGGAGCTCGGCGACGACCGCCGGGGTGATGACCGCGTCGGGGTTGAGGAAGAGGAAGGTGCGGCAGCCCAGCTCCCGCGCGGCCGCGACGCCGGCGTTGCAGGCCGCGCCGAAGCCGCGGTTGTCCGGCATGGCCACGACGGACCAGCCGCAGGCGGCCCCGAGCTCCTGCAGCGCGCGCCGGTCGGCCGCGGAGGAGAGGTTGTCGACGACGACCACGC
This sequence comes from Geodermatophilus amargosae, assembly GCF_041028265.1. Taxonomy (GTDB): domain Bacteria; phylum Actinomycetota; class Actinomycetes; order Mycobacteriales; family Geodermatophilaceae; genus Geodermatophilus; species Geodermatophilus amargosae_A. The sequence goes on along the minus strand of NZ_JABGCW010000015.1, from coordinate 1,147 downwards.
GCACGTCGGGGCCGGGGAGGCCGGCCGGGGCCAGCGTCCGCCGGAGCAGTTCCGCGCTGCCGTAGGAGACGACGACGACGCCCAGCGGGGCGTCGTCCGCGGCAGGTCCGGGCGGCGGTGGCAGCACCGGGAGGGCGACCGCCGTCACCGGCCCGGCCCTCGTCGTGCCGTGCCCGTCCCGCCCCGTCGGCCGCCGTCCACCGCAGATGACCCCTTCCCCCTCCGGGCGGTGGCCTCCGGCCACCGCGATCCCGTCGGCCCATGGTCCGGGGCGCCCGCCGGCACGTCTTCCCTCGGCGGGGTGACCTCCGGAGCGCGCCCAGGACGCGACGAGCGGACCGGCCTGGCAGGCCGGTCCGCTCGTCGGGACGTTCCCGGGGCCGGCGGGGTCTCCCCCGCCGGCCCCTCCGGTCACGGCCGGGTGCCGGCCGCTCCCACCCACACGTCGTCGACGCGCAGCACCTGCGTGCCGGTCGAGTTCGCCGAGTGGTAAAGGTCGGTCCGCACCGTGCCGGCCCGCTGGAGCGCCGGGGAGGTGTCCGTCGCCTGGACCTGCCAGTCGGCGGGCTCGGCGGTGCCCGCGGCCCACACCTTCGCCCGCAGGGCCGTGGTGCCGGCGCCCTGCGTCTCGAAGCGCACCGTGAGGACCGTGCCGGGCGTGTAGGTGCCCGCCAGGCGGTAGGAGCTCAGCGCGGTCTCCGTCCCGCTGACCGTCCGCAGCAGCGTGGCCGTCACCGAACCGGTTGCGCTGTACCGCAGCTGGACGCTGTACCGGCTGGACCCGCCGACGTTGCGGGTCACCAGGGACACGTAGCTGCCCCCGCCGGTGGGCGCCTGCTGCAGGACCACGCCGGCCTGCACCGCCACGTCCTGCACCGTTCCGGGGAGCTGGGCGCTGATGCCCGCCCCCGGGGCGGCGGCGAGGCGGCCGGCCCCGTCCGCCACGGTGGCGTTGGCGAGCAGCCCGGTGACCAGCCAGGCCCCACCGCGGTCGGCGGTGCCCCAGCCGCCCGTGGCCGTCCGCCCGAAGGCGTCCCGGGCCAGCGAGGTGTCCACGGGCTGCTCCGGCGCCGGGGGTGCGGTCACGGTCACCGCGCGGGTCGCCGTGCCGGTGGCACCGGCCGCGTCGGTCACCGTCAGCCGGACC
>NZ_JABGCW010000014.1:0-238447 GCF_041028265.1 Geodermatophilus amargosae | reverse complement strand
CCCCCGGACGGCCCGAGCCCACCCGTCGCGCCTGCGCGGACCCCTCCGGGGCCCACCCGGCACGACCCGACGAGCAGTACTCCCTCGCAGGAGGGTCCGGCCCGGTTCCCGCGGCAGCGTCGCCGCGGGGGCGCCGGGTAGGCTCGGACGCCGAGCGACACCCCGGCCCCGGCCGGAGCCGTCGTACACGAGCTGATCCACACTCGCGTGGCGTCCGGTTCCGCCCCCGTGGCCCCGGCGCGACACGCGGCCACGACGTCGGGAGCAGGACATGGGTTCGGTCATCAAGAAGCGCCGCAAGCGGATGGCGAAGAAGAAGCACCGCAAGCTGCTCAAGAAGACCCGCGTGCAGCGTCGCAACAAGAAGTGAGCTGACGCTCGTGCCGCCTGCCGTCGTCCTCGTCACCGGTGTCAGCCGGTGGCTGGGTGGTGCGCTGGCGGCCGAGCTCGCTCGCGACCCGGCCATCGACCGGGTGATCGGGGTCGACACCGTCCCCCCGTCGGCGGAGCTGCTCCGCCGCCTCGGCCGCACCGAGTTCGTGCGTGCCGACATCCGCAACCCGCTGATCGGCAAGGTCATCAGCACCGCGGCGGTCGACACCGTCGTGCACATGAACATCAGCTCCACGCCCGCCGGATCCGGCGGCCGGGGGCCGATGAAGGAGCTCAACGTCATCGGCACGATGCAGCTCCTCGCCGCCTGCCAGCGCGCGCCCTCGGTGCGCCGGCTGGTGCTCAAGTCGACCAGCGCCGTCTACGGCGCCTCGCCGCGCGACCCCGCCGTCTTCACCGAGGCGATGCAGGCCCGGCGGGTGCCCTCGGGTGGGTTCGCCAAGGACAGCCTCGACATCGAGGGCTACGTGCGGTCCTTCTCGCGCCGCCGGCCCGACGTCGGGGTCGCCGTCCTGCGGTTCACCAACTTCATCGGCCCGCGCATCGACTCGGTGCTGTCCGGGTTCCTGCGCATGCCGGTCGTCCCGACCGCGCTCGGCTACGACGCCCGCGTCCAGCTGCTGCACGAGGACGACGCCCTCGGCGTGCTCGCCCAGGCCACCACCGGGGACTTCGCCGGCACGGTCAACGTCGGGGGAGAGGGCACGCTGTTGCTGTCGCAGGCCATCCGCCGGCTGGGCCGGCTGCAGCTGCCGGTGCCCTCGCCCGCGCTGGGCTCCCTGGGCCGCCTCACCCGGCGCTTCGGCTACGTGGACTACTCACCCGAGCAGATGCGCCTGCTCAACTTCGGCCGGGTGGTCGACACGACGGTGCTGCGCACCGAGTTCGGCTACACGCCCCGTTACACCACCGCCGAGGCGCTGGCCGACTACGCGCTCACGGCACCGCCGGTCGTCCCCCCGGAGCTGGTCGGCGACGTCACGTCGCGCGCCCAGCAGCTGGTCGCGCGCGCCGGGTCGGTCGCCTCCTCGGTGGGGACGACGGTGCACGGACGGCTGCGGCCGGCACCGGCCCCGCCGGGACTGCGGGCGGTGCGCGATGCCTGAGGCCCGCGTGATCCCGCTGCGCCCCGACGACGACGGGCAGTCGCACGTCCCGCCGGCGTCGGACCCCAGCTGGGACGAGCAGGTGGCCGGCGGGCTGGACTTCCTCCGCCGGCGCCTGACCGGCGAGTACGAGACCGACGAGTTCGGCTTCGACACCGACCTCACCGACCACGTGCTGCTGCCGGCCCTGCGCCCGCTGTTCTCCCGCTGGTTCCGGGTGGAGACCCACGGCGTCGAGAACGTCCCCACCGAGGGCGGGGCACTGGTCGTGGCCAACCACTCGGGCACCGTGCCGGTCGACGCGCTGATGACCACCGTCGCGCTGCACGACGACCACCCCGCGCAGCGCCGGTTCCGGCTGCTCGGCGCCGACCTGGTGTTCGACCTCCCCGTGGTGGGCTCGCTGGCGCGCAAGTTCGGCGCCACGCTCGCGTGCAGCGAGGACGCCGAGCGGCTGCTGTGCGGCGACGAACTGGTCGGCGTCTTCCCGGAGGGGTTCAAGGGCATCGGCAAGCCGTTCCGCGAGCGGTACACCCTGCAGCGGTTCGGCCGGGGTGGTTTCGTCACAGCGGCTCTGCGGACGGGCAAGCCGATCGTCCCCTGCGCCATCGTCGGCGCCGAGGAGATCTACCCGATGATCGGCAACGCGAAGACGCTCGCGCGGCTGCTCGGCCTGCCGTACTTCCCGGTGACGCCGACGTTCCCCGCGCTCGGCCCGCTCGGGCTGGTGCCGCTGCCGTCGAAGTGGCTCATCGCCTTCGGTGAGCCGATCGAGACGGCGCACTACGGCCCCGCGGCCGCCGAGGACCCGATGCTGGTCTTCAACCTGACCGACCAGGTCCGCGAGACGATCCAGCAGTCGATCTACCAGCTCCTCCTGCAGCGGACCTCCGTCTTCTCCTGACCCGCGACGAGTGCGGACCCGGAGGGTCCGCCGAGGAGCGGGTCGCAGCCGCGTTCGGGAGTCGGGGACGGCCGGGTGTCGCGGGTGCCAGCGGAGGACGCCCTGCTGGGCGCGCCGAGGAGCGGGGCCGGAGGCTCCCGCGACGAGGGGCGGGACACGCCCAGCGCAGGTCGGGGACGGTGCGTGGCCGCGGTGTCGGCCGCAGGCCGACGATCGGAGGAGCCGTACCCGACCTGAGGGCCGCGCCCGCCTGCGCCTCGTCGGGGGGGACCCTCCGGGCCCCCGCTCCTCAGAGCAGTCGCCTGCGGCGGAAGGCGAGCGCGCCGCCGACGGCGCCGCCGGTGAGGGCCGCCGCCGCGACCGTGGGGACGCCGATCCGCGCGGCCTTGCGACCGGTCCGGAAGTCCCGGATGGTCCAGTCGCGCGAGCGGGCGACGGCGCGCAGCTCGGTGTCGGGGTTCACCGCGACCGCCGTCCCGGTGAGCGTGAGCATCGGCAGGTCGTTGGCCGAGTCGCTGTAGGCGGTGCAGCGGGCGAGGTCCAGGCCCTCCCGCTCGGCCAGCGCCCGCACCGCCTCCGCCTTGGCCTCGCCGTGCATCAGCTCGCCGACCAGCCGGCCGGTGTAGCGGCCCTCCACCACCTCGGACACGGTGCCGAGAGCCCCGGTGAGGCCGAGCCGGTGGGCGATGATCCGGGCCAGCTCGACCGGCGTGGCGGTCACCAGCCACACCCGCTGCCCGGCGTCGAGGTGCTGCTGGGCGAGGTTGCGGGTGCCCGACCAGATCCGGTCGGCCATGAGCTCGTCGTAGATCTCCTCGCCGGCCTGCACGATCTCGGCCACCTCCCGGCCGGTGACGAAGGCCAGCGCGCTCTCCCGGATGGTGAGCATGTCGCCCGCGCTCTCGTTGCCGGCGATGCGGAACTTCGCCTGCTGCCACACGAACCGCTTCAGGTCGCGCGAGGTCAGGTACTTCCGGGAGGCCAGGCCGCGGGCGAACCAGAACAGCGAGGCGCCCATCATCATCGTGTTGTCGACGTCGAAGAACGCGGCTGCCGTGCGGTCGGCCACCACGGCCGGCACCGGCTCGACCTCGGCGGCGGCAGCGGACGCGGCACCCGCGACGTGCGCGCGGATCTCGTCCTCGGTCGGTGCCCCGGCGTCCGGCTTGCGGCGGCCGCGGAACGGCAGACCCGGCACGGGCTCCCTCCCCTGGGGTGGTCCCGCCGCCCTCGGGGCGGCACCGGCCGACACTACCGAGCGGCCGCCGGGCCGCCGGAGCCGGATCAGCAGACGATCGGCCAGAGGCAGACGGGCAGCGGGAGGTCCAGGACCGGTGCGGACGGCGGGACCGGGACCGGGGACGGCACGGACGGGACGGACGGCACGGACGGCCGGCCGCCGCCCCCGGGGACCGGGAGCGGCGGGACCGGCAGGGGCAGGCCGCCACCGGGTGGGGGTGGGGACGTCGTCGGCCCGCCGCCGCCTCCGGAGGGCGCCGACCCACCGCCCGGGCCCGTCCCGCCGGAGCCCGTCGATCCCGGAGAGCCGCTGTCCGGAGACGGCGATGCGGGCGCACCGGAGGGTGCCGGGGAGGACGGCGCGGGCGACGACGGCGGGGCGGCCGGTTCGTCGGGGACCGGAGCGTTGGTCCCGGTGGTCGGATCCGCCGGGGCGGACGGGTCCGGCGTCGCGGGGGCGGCGCACGGTGCGGGTACCGGACCGAGGTCGTCGGTGCCCGCCACGGCGACGCCGGTGGGGCAGTCGAGAGCGGCCCGCAGCTCCTCGGCGCGGGTGCCGACGTCGCCGACCAGTCCCAGCGAGCGGCTCGCGGCGTCCCCGGCGTCGCCGGGGAGGACCGCCCGAAGACCGGCGAGCCCGTCGCCCTGGTCCTGCGCCCAGCCGCTGATGACCGAGAGGGAACCGGCGTCGCCGGCGGCGACGGCCTGCGAGAGCGCCAGCGCGGCGCCCTCGGACGTCTGGGCGTCCATGGTGGCGAGGGTGTCGAGCACCAGGTCCACGGGCGGCGCTCCGGAGGAGTCGGCGAGCCGGTCGAGCTCGTGCAGCCGGGTGGTGGCGAGCCCGAGCAGCGTGAGGCCGCGCTGGTCGCCGGCCAGCGCGAGCTGGGTCTGCTCGGTGCCCCGCTTGAGGCCGTACAGCGTGTCGCCCGGCTCGGCGTCGGTGGACAGTGCCACCAGCGTGCCCAGCGCCGTGACCGCCACGGCCGCGCCGGCGACCCCGGCGGCGAGCCGGGCCCGCCACGCCCGACGGCGGCGAACCGGCCGGGCCGCCGCGAGCCGCGCGAGACCCCGCCGCGGCTCCGGCTGGGGCGAGCGGACGGCGGCCATCGCGACCAGGCGGGCGCGGGTGGCGGCGCGGAAGTCCGGGGACGGCTCGTCGTCGAGGTCGGTGGCGAGTGCGCGGAGCCGGTCCTCGAGGGCCGCCGCGCGTCCGTGCACCGACGCGCGGCGGGACGCTCCCGCGGCATCGTGCCGGTCGCTCACCTGGGTCCTCCGGGTCGGTCGGGGCGGGGTCGCCGGGAGCGACGACGCAGGTGAGGGGCCGTTCCGGGGTGCCGGCGGGTGATCCCGGGGTGTCCTCCCGAGGAGGTCCGCCCCGTCACCGGAGCCCCTCCGGGAGGAGGCTCGCCAGCCGCCGCACGGCCCGGTGCTGCAGCGCCTTGACCGCGCCGTCCCCCTTGCCCATGACCGCCGCGGTCTCCGACACCGACAGCCCCTGCAGGAAGCGCAGCGAGATGCACTCCTGCTGATCGCCGCCCAGCTGGCGGATGCACGCGAGCAGCTGGTCGTTGGTCAGCCGGGCGACGACGGCGTCCTCGGGGCCGTCGGTTGCCCGGTCGGCGTCGCGCATGTCCGCGGTGGTGACCTCCAGCCGGAACCGGCTGCTCTTCACGTGGTCGAGGACGATGTTGCGCGCGATGGTCACCAGCCACGCGCCGACGTCGCGGCCCTGGAAGGACAGCGAGTCGATCCGCCGCAGCGCGCGGACGAACGTCTCGCTGGTGAAGTCCTCCGCCTGCGCGCGGTCGCCCACGCGGTGCAGGACGTAGCGGTGGACCAGCGTCACGTAGTGGTCGTAGAGCCGGCCGAACGCCTCGGCGTCGCCGTCCTGCGCCTGCCGGACCAGCGCCCAGACGTCGACCCGGTCGCCCGGCTGGTCCTCCTCGGGCGCCGCCGGCTCCGCGGCGAGGGCGCCGTCGTCGTCCTCGTCGCCCTCCGGAGCGGCGTCCTCCGCTCCGCTGCGCGCGAAGGGCGTCGGGCGGGGATGCGGACCGGACCGCCCCCCGGCCGGGACGGTGGAGGACCGCTCGTCCACCGGGCGGGACCGCGGCATGCGGGACGTCGACCTCCTCGTCGGCCCGCCCAGCCGCGGCGGCTCGCCCGACGGGGGTCCTCCCGGCTCGTGTGGGGTCCCGCGGTGCTGCGGGTCCTCTCCCATGGTGACAACATCACTGCGAACAGTCCACGTCGACCGGCCGAGTGGTACCCCGCGGTACCTCCCCGGAGCGACCGGCCGCCACCCGCAGGAGGTGCCCGTGACCCCGCCGGTGACCGGGACCGCGGCTCCCACGGGCCTGGCCGCCCTCGTGCGCGCCGCGGCCGGGGACCGTCCCGACGCCCCCGCCGTCGTGGACGGCGGGACGCGGCTGTCCTGGCGCGAGCTCGACGCGCTCGTCGACCGCGCCGCCGCCGGGTACGGCGCGCGCGGGCCGGCGCCGGGGGACCGGGTCGCGGTGCAGCTGCCCAACGGCGTCGACTGGCTGCGGGCCGTGCTGGGCGCCCTGCGCGCCGGGCTGGTCGTCGTCCCGGTGAACACCGGCTACACCGACCCCGAGCTCGAGCACCTGCTCACCGACTCCGGCGCCGCCCTGCTGGTCACCGCCGCCGACCGGCCTCCGCTCGCGGGCGTCCCCGTGCTGGCCGGGCCGCCCGACGACGACGGCCCGCCGCCCGAGCACCCGGACGACCCCGCCGCGCTGTCCTTCCTCGCCTACACCAGCGGCACCACCGGCCGGCCCCGCGGCGCGATGCTCACCGCGGGCGCGCTGCGCGCCAACCAGCAGCAGTGCCTGGCGATGCAGCCGCCGCCGGTGCGTCCCGACGACCGCGTGCTGCTGGTCCTGCCGCTCTTCCACGTCTACGGCCTCAATGCCGGGTTCGGCCTGGTCGCGGCCACGGGCGCGTGCGCGGTGCTGCAGTCGGCCTTCGACCCGCAGGCGTCGCTGGAGGTCATGGCCCGCGAGCAGGTCACCGCAGTCCCGGGCGCGCCGCCGATGTACCAGGCCTGGCTGGGCGTGGCCGACGCCGACGGCAGCGACGCCGGGCTGCGGCGGGCGTTCGCCGCAGTGCGCATCGCCTCCTCGGGTGCCGCGCCGCTGCCGGAGGAGACCTGGACGGCGATGCGCGACCGCGCCGCGGTCCGGGTGTGGGAGGGCTACGGCCTCACCGAGGCCTGCCCCGTGGTGGCCAGCACCCTGGCGACCGGCCGGGCCAAGCCCGCCTGCATCGGCGGACCGGTGCCCGGCGTCGAGGTGGTCCTCCGCGACGTGTCCGCGGACCGGACCGGCGACGTCGACGAGACGGGGCCCGGTGAGATCGAGGTGCGCGGCCCGAACCTGTTCGCCGGCTTCTGGCCCCACGGCGCCGACGGCCCGGACGACGACGGCTGGCTCGCCACCGGCGACCTCGCCTACCGCGACGGGGACGGCGACCTGCACCTGGTCGACCGGCGCAGCGACCTGGTGCTGGTCAGCGGCTTCAACGTCTACCCGGCGGAGGTGGAGCGGGTCCTCGACGCGCACCCCGCCGTCGCCGAGAGCGCGGTCATCGGCGTCCCCGACGCGCGGACCGGTGCCGCCGTCCGCGCGGTCGTCGTCCTGGTGCCCGGGGCGCAGGCCACCGCCGCGGAGCTGCGGGCGCACGCCGCGGCCGCCCTGGCCCGCTACAAGGTGCCGACGTCGATCACCTTCCGGTCGGCGCTGCCGCACTCGCTCACCGGCAAGATCAGCCGCGCCCGGCTGCGCGAGCTCGGGCTGCCGGCGACGGAGGAGCAGGAGGACGCCGGTGACTGAGGCCGCCGCCCGGCTGCGGTTGCTGACCCGGGCCGGCTGCCACCTGTGCGTCACCGCGGCCGAGACGGTGGCGCGGATCGCCGCCGAGGCGGGGGTGGGCACCGACGAGGTCGACGTCGACACCGATCCGGAGCTGCAGGCCGAGTACGGCGACCGGGTGCCGGTGGTGCTGCTCGACGGCCGCGAGCACTCCTACTTCACCGTCGACGTCCCCCGCCTGCGCCGGGACCTCGGGATCCCCTGACGGTCCCCCCGCGAGGGGCGGCCGACGCCCGGGTGGGTATGGTGTCGGACACAGCGCGGCGCGTCCGCGCAGGCCCCGGGCCTGCGGTTGTCGGCGCGACTTTGTTCCTGCGTTCACAAGCGGTTACCGTGGCTGTCGCCGGGTGGTGCTCCACCCGGATCCCCGATGTCGTCCGCCCCCGCAGGCTCCCGCCGGCGCCCGGGCGCGACCGCTGTGGAGTAGGCCCGTGATGCAGTCGCGGCCCCGGATCCCGGAGGCCACCGTCGCCCGGCTCGCCGTGTACCTGCGGGTGCTCACCGGACTCGCCGACGGCGGCCGTGGCACCGTCTCCTCCGGAGAGCTCGCCGCGGCGGCCGGCGTCAACCCCGCCGGGCTGCGCAAGGACCTCTCCCACCTCGGTCCCTGCGGCACCCGCGGCGTCGGCTACGAGGTGGCCACCCTGCGCGACCGCATCGCGGCCGTGCTCGGCATGGAGACCGCCCACGCCTGCGTCCTCGTCGGGATCGGCAACCTCGGGTCGGCGCTGGCCGGCTACGGCGGGTTCGGCAACCGCGGCTTCGAGTTCGTCGGCCTCTTCGACGCCTCCCCGAACCGCGTGGGGCAGCGCATCGGCGACCTGCCGGTCCGGCCGATGGAGGAACTCGACGCGGTCGTCACCGAGACGCGGGCGACGATCGGGGTCATCGCGACACCGGCCGAGGTGGCGCAGCCGGTCTGCGACCGGCTGACCGCGGCCGGGGTGAGGAGCATCTTGAACTTCGCGCCGGTGGCGCTGTCGGCGCCCGCGGGCGTCGGCGTGCGCCAGGTCGACCTCTCCGTCGAGCTGCAGGTCCTCGCCTTCCTCGACAAGCAGCGGGGCGCGCCCGCGCCGGCCGAGCTCGCGCCCGCCGGGGGGATGGCATGAGCCTGCTCGCCGTCGGCATCAGCCACCGGACGGCGCCGGTCGCACTGCTCGAGCAGGTCGCGATGAGCGCCGACGACAAGGTCAAGGCCCTGCACGAGCTGGTCGGCAGCGACCACGTCAGCGAGGCGCTCGTGCTGGCCACCTGCAACCGGGTCGAGGTCTTCGCCGAGGTCGACCGCTTCCACGGCGGTGTGTCCGAGGTCAGCCGCGTGCTGGCCCGCCAGGCCGGCGCCAGCGTCGAGGAGCTCTCGCCCTACGTCACCGTGCACTACGAGGACCAGGCCGTCGCCCACCTGTTCACCGTGGCCGCGGGCCTGGACTCCATGGTGGTCGGCGAGACGCAGGTGCTCGGCCAGCTGCGCGCCGCCTACGCCCTCGCGCAGGACGAGGGCACGGTCGGCCGCGCGCTGCACCCGGTCGCCCAGCACGCCTTGCGCGTGGGCAAGCGGGTGCACTCCGAGACCGGCATCGACCGCGCCGGTGCCTCGCTGGTCACCGTCTCCCTCGACCACGCCGAGCAGCGCGTCGGCCCGCTGGCCGGCCGCCCGGCGCTGGTCGTCGGCGCCGGCTCCATGGGCGCCCTGGCCGCCACCACGCTGTCCCGGCGCGGTGCGCTGGTCACCGTCGCCAGCCGCTCGCCGGAGTCGGCCGCCCGGCTGGCCGCGGCCGTCGACGGCGGCACCGCCGAGCTCGCCGACCTGCAGCAGGCGGTCGCCGACGCCGACGTGGTGGTCACCTGCACCGGCGCCACGGGCCTGGTCGTCGGCACCGACGTCGTCGCGGGCGCCATGGCCGGGCGCGCGGGCCGGCCGCTGGCCGTCGTCGACCTGGCACTGCCCCGCGACGTCGACCCGGGCGTCGCCGCGCTGCCGGGGGTGCACCTCGTCGACCTGGCGCTGCTGCAGGGTGAGCGCTCGGCCGCGGGCGGCACCGGACCGGCCGCCGCCGCCGCCGACGTCGCCGCCGCGCACGCGCTCATCGAGGCCGAGACCGCGCTGCTGCGGGCCGAGCAGCAGGCCGCCGCCGTCGCCCCGACCGTCTCCGCGCTGCGCAGCCAGGCCGCCGAGGTCGTCGACGCCGAGCTGCTGCGACTGTCCACCCGGCTGCCCGACCTCGACGCCCGCGCCCGCAGCGAGATCTCCCGCACCGTGCGGCGCGTCGTCGACAAGCTGCTGCACGAGCCGACCGTCCGGGTCAAGGAGCTGGCCGGCACCCCCGGCGGCGTCGACTACGCCGACGCGCTGCGGGCCCTGTTCGGCCTCGGCATCGACACCGACGTCCCCGCCGACGGCGGGCGGCTGGCCGAGGCGGTCACCGTCGACCCCGACGACCTGCGCCCGGGCGGTGCGGCATGACCACCACCACCCGCACGCTGCGCCTGGGCACCCGCGCCAGCCAGCTCGCCCGCACCCAGTCCCAGACGGTCGCCGACGCGATCACCGCGGCCAGCGGCGTGCCGGTCGAGCTGGTGCACATCAGCACCGAGGGCGACCGGTCGGCCGCGGCGATCACCCAGCTCGGCGGCACGGGCGTCTTCGTCACGGCCATCCGCGCCGCGCTGCTCGAGGGCACCGTCGACGTCGCCGTGCACAGCTACAAGGACCTGCCCACCGCGCCCGAGCCCGGCGTGGTGCTCGCCGCCGTCCCGCCGCGGGAGGACCCGCGCGACGCGCTCGTCGCCCGCGACCGACTCACCCTGGGCGAGCTGCCCGCCGGCGCCCGCATCGGCACCGGCGCCCCGCGCCGGGTCGCCCAGCTGCGGGCCCTGGGCCTGGGCCTCGAGGTGGTGCCGATCCGCGGCAACGTCGACACCCGGATGGCCCGCGTCGTCCCCGGCGACCTCGACGCCGTCGTGCTCGCCCGCGCCGGGCTCGCCCGCCTCGGCCGGCTCGACGCCGTCACCGAGACCCTCGACCCGCTGCAGGTGCTGCCCGCCCCCGCGCAGGGCGCCCTGGCCGTCGAGTGCCGCGCCGACGACGAGGCCACCTTCCAGCTCCTCGCCGCCCTCGACGACGCCGGCGCCCGCGCCTGCGTGCTCGCCGAGCGGACGACGCTGGCCGCGCTCGAGGCCGGCTGCAGCGCCCCGGTCGCCGCCTACGCCGAGCTGGCCGAGGGCGAGGACGGCGCCGAGCTGTACCTGCGTGCCTCGGTCACCGCGCTCGACGGCAGCGACGGCGTCCGCGGCTCGGCCACCGGCCCGGTCGGCGACGCGGAGCGGCTGGGCCGCGACCTCGCCGCCGACCTGCTCGACCGCGGCGCGGCCGAGCTGATGGCCGCGTCCCGGTGACCACCCCCGCCGGGCAGACCGCCCCGGCTCCCCAGACCCCCACCCACGCCCTCCCGAGGGCCACGACACCACCAAGGACCAGGAGCTCGCGATGACGCGCTTCCGCAAGACCCCAGGCCGCGTCGTCTTCGTCGGCGCCGGCCCCGGTGACCCCGGCATGCTCACAGCCCGGGCCACGGCCGCGCTGGCCGAGGCCACGGCGCTGCTCGTCGACCCCGACGTGCCCGCCGCCCTCCTCGACGCCGTCCGCGAGAGCAGCCCCGGTGTCGAGCCGACGGTCGTCTCCGGCGAGCCGGCCGACGTCGCCAAGGGCGCCGTCGCCGCCGCGAAGAACGGCGACGTGGTCGTCCGACTGGTCGCCGGTGACCCGTTCACCTCCGACGCCGTGGTCAAGGAGGCGCTGGCCGTCGGCCGCACCTCGGTGCCCTTCGACGTCGTCCCCGGCGTCGCCGCCTCGACCGCGGTCCCGGCCTTCGCCGGCGTCGCGCTCGGCGGCACCTCGCTGACCGCGGACCTGCGCGACGGCGGCGTCGACCTCCCCGCGCTGGCCCGGGCCGCGGGCGCCCTCGGCGCCCCGGTCGTGCTGCAGGGCGGCGCCGAGCAGCTCCCCGACGCCGCGGCGCGGCTGGTCGAGGGCGGCCTGTCCGGCAGCACCCCCGTCGTCGTCACCACCGGCGGCTCGGGCACCGGGCAGAAGAGCGTCGTCGCGAAGCTCTCGGCCGTCGCCGAGAAGACCGCCGGCCTCGACGCGCTCAGCGGGCCGGTCGTGGCCACCGTCGGCTCGGTCGTCGACAAGCGCGGCAAGCTCTCCTGGTGGGAGAGCCGGCCGCTGTTCGGCTGGCGGGTGCTGGTGCCGCGCACCAAGGACCAGGCCGGTGAGATGAGCGACCGGCTGCGGGCCTACGGTGCGGTGCCGGTCGAGGTGCCCACCATCGCCGTCGAGCCGCCGCGCAGCCCCGCGCAGATGGACCGCGCCATCAAGGGCCTGGTCACCGGCCGCTACGGCTGGATCGTGTTCACCTCGGCCAACGCGGTGCGCGCGGTCCGGGAGAAGTTCACCGAGCTGGGCCTCGACGCCCGCGCCTTCGCCGGCGTGAAGGTCGCCTGCGTCGGTGAGCAGACCGCCGAGGCGGTCCGCGCGTTCGGCATCGTGCCGGAGCTGGTGCCCTCCGGGCAGCAGTCCAGCGAGGGCCTGCTCGCCGACTTCCCCGAGTACGACGACGTCCTCGACCCGATCGACCGGGTGCTGCTGCCCCGCGCCGACATCGCCACCGAGACCCTCACCGCGGGCCTCAAGGAGCGCGGCTGGGAGGTCGACGACGTGACCGCCTACCGCACGGTGCGCGCCGCCCCGCCGGCCGCCGCCGTCCGCGAGGCGATCAAGGGCGGCGGCTTCGACGCGGTGTGCTTCACCTCCTCGAGCACCGTGCGCAACCTGGTCGGCATCGCCGGCAAGCCGCACGCCAAGACCGTCGTCGCCGTCATCGGCCCCGCCACCGCGGCCACCGCCCAGGAGTTCGGCCTGCGGGTGGACGTGCAGCCGGAGACCGCGGCCGTCGTGCCGCTGGTCGACGCGCTGGCCGCCCACGCCGAGGCGCAGCGGGAGGGCGAGTGACCTCCCCGCAGGGCGGGGGCACCCCCGGCTTCGCGCGCGGGCGCCGGCTGCGGTCGACGCCCGCGCTGCGGCGGCTCACCGCGCAGACCCGGGTGGCCCCGGCCGACCTGGTGCTGCCGGTGTTCGTCAAGGAGGGCATCTCCGGGCCGGTGCCGATCGGTTCGATGCCCGGCGTCGTCCAGCACACGCCGGACTCGCTGCGGAAGGCCGCGCACGAGGCGGCCGAGGCCGGCATCGGCGGGCTGGTCCTGTTCGGCATCCCGTCGGACAAGGACGCCGTGGGGTCGCAGGCCGACGCCGCCGACGGGATCGTCAACGTGGCGCTGCGGCAGCTGCGCGACGACCTCGGCGACGAGCTGGTGCTCATCGCCGACCTCTGCCTGTGCGAGTACACCGACCACGGGCACTGCGGCGTGGTCACCCCGGCCGGCGTCGTGGACAACGACCCCACGCTGGACCGCTACGCCGCCGTGGCCATCGCGCAGGCGCAGGCCGGCGCCCACGTCATCGCGCCCAGCGGGATGATGGACGGGCAGGTGGCGGCCATCCGCCGGGCGCTGGACTCCCGCGCCCTTCCCGAGACGCCGATCCTCGCCTACGCCGCCAAGTACGCCTCCGGCTTCTACGGGCCCTTCCGCGAGGCGGCCGAGGGGGCGCCGCAGTTCGGCGACCGCTCGACCTACCAGATGGACCCGCCGAACGCCGACGAGGCGCTGCGCGAGGTGCGCCAGGACCTCGCGGAGGGCGCCGACGCCGTCATGGTCAAGCCGGCGCTGCCCTACCTGGACGTCGTCGCCCGGGTCGCCGACGCGGTCGACGTCCCGGTCAGCGCCTACCAGGTGAGCGGCGAGTACGCGATGGTCGAGGCGGCCGCGGCCAACGGCTGGATCGACCGCGAGCGCGCGATCATCGAGACGCTGACCGCCATCCGCCGCGCCGGTGCCGGCCAGGTGCTGACCTACTGGGCGGTCGAGGCCGCGCGCCTGCTGCGCCGGTGACCGGCCGCTGATGTCCTACGTCGAGCCCGGGGGTTCCTGGCGGCCGCTCTGGCTGGCCGCCGGGGTCCTCGGGCTCCTCGCCGTCCTCGACGTGGTCCTGCCCGGACCCGGCGTGCCGCCGCTGCCGGCGGTCCTCGCCGTGGTGGGAGTGCTGGGGATCGTGGCCTTCGGCTGCTCCGCCGCCCGCCGGGTGTGGACGGTGCGGGTGTCCGGTGCCGGTCCCGACCGCGCGCTGTCCGTGGGCCGCGAGCGGGTGCCGCTGGCCGACGTCGACGCCGCCCACCTGCGCGCGGTCCGCGCGGGCACGGCGGGCGTGGACGCCGGCGCCCCCGTCCTCGGCGGCGGCTGGTCGGTGCCCCGCGGGCGCACCGGGCTGCCGCTGCGGCTGACCGACGGGCGCACCGTGCTCGTACCCACCCGCGATCCCGCCGCCCTGTCCGCCGCGCTGCTCGACGGGGTCCCGGATCGCGCGGTGTCGGATCGCGCGGTGTCGGATCGCGCGGTGTCGGAGAGCGCGGTGTCGGAGAGCGGAGTGTCACACGGCGCGGGCCCCGACACCCCCGACGGCCGCGGGGGGAGCAGGGGGACACTGGGGCCGTGACCTCGCTGGACACGACGCGGTACGACTACACGGCACCCGTCTCCGCCGACCTGTTCGCCCGCGCGCAGCGCGTCACCCCCGGCGGGGTGAACTCGCCGGTGCGGGCCTTCCGCGCCGTCGGCGGCACCCCGCGCTTCATGGCGCAGGGACAGGGGCCCTGGCTCACCGACGCCGACGGCCGCCGCTACGTGGACCTGGTCGCCTCGTGGGGGCCGATGATCCTGGGCCACGCCCACCCGGCCGTCGTCGAGGCGGTGACCGCGGCCGCCCGCCGCGGGTTCTCCTTCGGCACGCCCACCGAGGGCGAGCTGGACCTGGCGCAGGAGATCGTCGACCGCGTCGCCCCGGTGGAGCGGGTCCGGCTGGTCAACTCCGGCACCGAGGCGGTGCTCTCGGCGGTGCGGCTGGCCCGCGGTGCCACCGGCCGGCCGCTGGTGGTCAAGTTCGCCGGCTGCTACCACGGCCACGTCGACGCCCTGCTGGCCTCGGCCGGCTCCGGCGTCGCCACGCTCGGGCTGCCCGACACCCCCGGCGTCACCACCGGCGCCGCTGCCGACACGATCGTGCTGCCCTACAACGACGTCGCCGCGGTCGAGGCGGTCTTCGCCGAGCGCGGGTCCGACATCGCCGTCGTCGTCAGCGAGGCCGCGCCCGGCAACATGGGCGTCGTCCCGCCGCGCGACGGCTTCAACGCCGCGCTGCGGCGGATCACCGCCGCGCACGGCGCGCTGCTGCTGCTCGACGAGGTCATGACCGGCTTCCGGGTGTCCCGCTCGGGCTGGTACGGCCTCGACCCCGTCGACGCCGACCTGATGACCTTCGGCAAGGTCATGGGCGGCGGGCTGCCGGCCGCGGCGTTCGGCGGCCGCGCCGACCTGATGGAGCAGCTGGCCCCGATCGGGCCGGTGTACCAGGCCGGCACGCTGTCGGGGAACCCGGTGGCCGTCGCCGCCGGGCTCACCACCCTGCGGCTGTGCACCGACGACGTCTACGCGCGCTGCGACCAGGTCGCGGTCACCCTGCGCGGCGCGGCCAGCGCGGCCCTGTTCGCCGCGGGCGTCCCGCACCGCGTGCAGCAGGCCGGCTCGATGTTCTCCGTCTTCTTCGTCCCCGACGAGCGCCAGGTGCACGACTACGACGACGCCCGCACGCAGGACACCGCGGCGCACCGGGCCTTCTTCCACGAGATGCTCGCCCGCGGCGTGTACCTGCCGCCGTCGGCGTTCGAGTCCTGGTTCGTCAGCGCCGCGCTGGACGACGAGGCCGTGGAGCGGGTGCTCGACGCGCTGCCGGCCGCCGCCCGCGCCGCCGCTGCCGCCGACCCCGCCGACGCCCCGTCCGACGCGGACTCCAAGGACGCCCAGGAGCTGCAGCCCTGATGGAGTCGACCGTCGTCCACCTGCTCCGGCACGGGGAGGTGTCCAACCCCACCGGCGTGCTCTACGGCCGGCTGCCCGGCTTCCGGCTGTCCGAGGCCGGCGAGGGCATGGCCCGCCGCGCCGCGGAGTGGTTCACCGGTCGCGACGTCACGTACCTCGTGTCCAGCCCGCTCGAGCGCGCCCGCCAGACCGCCGCGCCGATCGCCGAGGCGCTGGACCTGCCGGTCGCCGTCGACGAGCGGCTGATCGAGGCCGGCAACGCCTTCGAGGGCACGAGGGTCGGCGGCGGCGCCGGGGTGGCCCGCCGTCCGCGGGACTGGTGGAAGCTGCGCAACCCGGTGCGCCCGTCGTGGGGTGAGCCCTACGTGGAGATCGCCGCGCGGATGCTGCTCGCCGTCGAGGCCGCCCGGGACGCCGCCCGCGGCAGCGCGGCGGTCTGCGTGAGCCACCAGCTGCCGATCTGGACCCTGCGCCTGCACCTGCAGGGCCGGCGGTACGCGCACGATCCGCGCCGCCGGCAGTGCGGGCTGGCCAGCGTCACCTCGGTCACCTACGAGGGCGACCGGGTCGCCGGCATCTCCTACGCCGAGCCCGCGGGTGCCACCGACCCCGACGCGGTCCCCGGCGCATGAGGCGGCTGTTCCCCGCCGCGCTCGCGGCGTTCGCGCTCCTGACCGGCTGCGCCACCGGCGAGGGCCAGGTCGACGTCACCAACGGCGGTGAGTTCCGCTTCGTCGAGGGCACGCCCGACGGCGAGGTCATCCCCGACGGCGAGCGGGCGGCCGCGCCCGACTTCGGCGGCACGCTGCTCGGCGGCGGGGACTGGACCTCGGCCGAGCTGGACGGGCAGATCGCCGTGCTGAACTTCTGGGGCTCCTGGTGCGCGCCCTGCCGGGTGGAGACGCCGCAGTTCCAGGAGGTCTTCGCCGAGGTGCGCGACGAGGGCGTGGCCTTCGTCGGGCTGAACGTCAAGGAGGCCGACGAGCAGTTCGGGCAGGCGTTCGTCGACAGCGAGGGCATCGAGTTCCCCTCGCTCTACGACCCCGCCGGCGAGGTCGCGCTGGCGTTCCGGGACTACCCGGCCAACGCGATCCCGTCCACCATCGTGCTCGACCGCGAGGGCCGGGTGGCCGCCGTCTACACCGGCGAGGTGTCGCAGGACGACCTGCGCGCCGTCCTCGACCGGCTGCTCGGGGAGGGCTGAGTGGACGGCATCCGCGACCTGGTGACCGACGGCCCGCTGCTGGTGGCCGCCGCGGTCGCCGCGCTGGCCGGGCTGGTCAGCTTCGCCTCGCCCTGCGTGCTGCCGCTGGTCCCCGGCTACCTGTCCTACGTCACCGGGCTGGTCGGCAGCGGCGCCCGCACCGCCCCGGCCCCCACCCCGGCGGCCGGTGGCGGTACAGGCGGGACCGGCGGCACCGCGACCGCCACCGCCGTCCGCACCGACGAGCGCACCCCGCGCGGGCGCATGGTGCTCGGCGCGCTGCTGTTCGTCCTCGGCTTCACCGCCGTCTTCGTCGCCGCCGGCGCCGCGTTCGGCGGGCTGGGCCGGCTGCTCGTCCAGTACGACGACGTCATCACCCGGGTGATGGGCGCCGTCGTCATCCTGGTCGGCCTCGGCTTCCTCGGCTGGCTGCCCTTCCTCCAGCGCACCGCGCGGCTGTCGGTGCGCCCGGCCGCGGGGCTGGCCGGCGCCCCGCTGCTCGGCGTCGTCTTCGGGCTGGGCTGGACGCCGTGCCTGGGCCCGACCCTGTCGGCGGTCTACTCGCTGGCCTACACCGAGGCCACCGCCGGCCGCGGCGCGCTGCTGTCGGTCGCCTACTGCCTGGGCCTGGGTGTGCCGTTCGTGCTCGTCGCGCTCGGTGCCCGCTGGGCGGTCGGGGCGACGACGTTCCTGCGCCGGCACGCCCGCGGGGTCACCCGCTTCGGCGGTGCGGTGCTCGTCGTCGTCGGCCTGCTCCTGGTCACCGGCGCCTGGACCGAGATGATGGCCTGGCTGCGGTCCTGGCTGGCCGTCACCGGGCTGGGGGAGGCGACGCCGCTGTGACGATCACCGCCCCGCCGCGACCGGAGGCGGCCCCCACCCCGCCGACCCGCCCGTCGGCGCTGCGCCGCACCGGCGGGTTCCTGCTGCGCCAGTGGCGGCGGCTCACCGCGATGCGGACGGCGATCATCCTGCTGTTCCTGCTCGCGCTCGCCGCCATCCCCGGCTCGCTGCTGCCGCAGCGCTCGCTGTCGCAGAGCACCGTGCGCCAGTACTTCACCGACCACCCCACGCTCGCCCCGGTGCTCGACCGGCTCCACCTCTTCGACGTCTTCGGCTCGCCGTGGTTCGCCGCGGTCTACCTCCTGCTGTTCGTCTCGCTCATCGGCTGCGTGCTGCCGCGCGCCGTCGAGCACGCCCGCGCGCTGCGCACCGCAGCCCCGCCCGCCCCGCGCCGGCTGACCCGCCTGCCCGACTCCGCGGAGCTGCCCACCACGCTGCCGGCCGCCGACGCCCTGGACGCGGTCGAGGAGGAACTGCGCGTCCGCCGCTACCGCGTGGTCCGGCGCGACCGCGCCCTGCCCTCCTCCGCCGGGTCCAGCGGCACCATGGCCGAGCTCTCGGCGGAGAAGGGCGCCCTCAAGGAGACCGGCAACCTGGTCTTCCACCTCGCCCTCGTGGGCCTGCTGCTGGCGCTGGCCGGCGGCAAGCTCTGGGGCTACGAGGGCAGCATCCTGGTCACCGAGGGGCAGCGGTTCTGCAACTCCTTCCAGCAGTACGACACCCACTCCTCCGGCGCGCTGGTCGAGGGCAGCGACCTGACGCCGATCTGCATCGGTCTCGGTGACTTCCGCGCGGAGTACGAGGAGGACCTCACCGCGTCCTCGTTCACCGCCGACATCACCTACGGCCCTCCCGGGGAGGAGGGCCGGCCGACGACGATCGGCGTCAACGACCCGCTGCGCGTCGACGGCGACCGCGTCTACGTCACCGGCCACGGGTTCAGCCCGACGTTCACCGTCACCCTCCCCGACGGGACGAGCTTCGACGACGTCTCGAGCCCGTTCCTGCCCACCGACCAGCGCACGATGGCCAGCGAGGGCGCGCTCAAGCTCCCCGACCTCGGCGCCGGTACCGACCAGCAGCTGGCGCTGCAGGGCTTCTTCGCGCCCACCGGGCTGACGCAGGGCGGCATCCTGACCTCGATCGACCCGCGCCCGCTCGCGCCGCAGGCGGCGGTCGTGGCCTACCAGGGCTACCTCGGCCTGGACTCGGGCCTGCCGCAGTCGGTGTACTCGCTGGACCCCTCGCAGATCGAGCGCGGCCGGCTCAGCGAGGTCGCACGGGGCAACCTGTCGGTCGGGGAGTCGCTGACGCTGCCCGACGGGACGACGGTGACCCTCAGCGGTTACAAGGAGTTCGCCGCCCTGCAGTTCTCGCACGACCCGGGACAGGTGTGGGTGCTCGCCGCGGCGATCGCGGTCCTCGCCGGCCTGCTCGGCATGCTGCTGCTGCGTCGGGAGCGGGTCTTCGCCCGCGCCGCCGGCCGGCCCGGGGACGGCGGTACCGTCCTCGAGGTCGGTGCGCTGACCCGCGGCAGCGGCGACGGCGCACCGCGCTTCGCCGCCCTGACCGACGACCTGCGGACGGCCCTGGCCGCCCGCGCCGCGACCCGCGCCCCGTCCGGGGCCGCATCCCCGACCGGAGGCCCACCCGAGTGACCGCCGACCAGTTGTCCGGACTGTCGGACACCCTGTTCTCCGCCAGCGTCGGCCTGTACTCGCTGGCCGTCGTCGCCTTCTGCGCCCAGCTGGCCTTCGGCCGCCGCCCGGCGCCCGCCCGCGCGCTGGTCGGCGCCGGCGCCCCCGTCGACGAGCCGGCCGGCCCGGACACGCACACCCCGGGGACGCCCGTCCTGGACGACCCGCCGGCGGTGCGCCGCTGGGGGCAGGTGGCGATGCTCCTCACGGTCCTCGGGGCGCTCACCCACGCCGGGGTCCTGGTCGCCCGCGGGCTCGCCGTCGACCGGCTGCCCTGGGGCAACATGTACGAGTTCGCCACCGCGGTCGTGCTGGTCGCCGTCGTGGCCTTCGTCGTGCTGGCCGTCCGCTCGCCGGGCCTGCGGCACCTCGGGCTGTTCGTCCTCGCGCCGGTCGTGGTCAGCCTGGTCGCGATCGGGCTGTTCCTCTACGTCGAGGGCGCCCCGCTGGTGGCGGCGCTGCGCTCGAGCTGGCTGGCCGTGCACGTGACGACGGCGATCCTCGGGTTCGGTGTCTTCTTCGTCAGCGGCATCGCCAGCGTGCTGTACCTGGTCCGCGGCCGGTTCGAGGCCCG
Source organism: Geodermatophilus amargosae (assembly GCF_041028265.1). GTDB lineage: Bacteria > Actinomycetota > Actinomycetes > Mycobacteriales > Geodermatophilaceae > Geodermatophilus > Geodermatophilus amargosae_A. Next base: position 218,608 of record NZ_JABGCW010000014.1, on the reverse strand, counting down.
CGGGGGCGACGCGTCGTCGTCCCGGCCGGTCGCCCGGATCCCCTCGGCCGCCACGCTGGACCGCGTCGCGCACCGCACCGCCGTCTTCGGCTTCCCGATCTGGACCTTCGCCGTCATCGCCGGCGCCATCTGGGCCGAGAGCGCCTGGGGCCGCTTCTGGGGCTGGGACCCCAAGGAGACGTGGGCGTTCATCGCGTGGGTCGTCTACGCCGCCTACCTGCACGCCCGCACGACGGCCGGCTGGCGCGGGCGCCCCGCGGCGTGGGTGAACGTGATCGGCCTCGGCGTGATGGTCTTCAACCTGCTCTACGTGAACATGGTGTCGTCGGGGCTGCACAGCTACGGCGGTGTCGACTGACCGGCGCCTCGTTCGTTCCACCCGCCCCGCCCGTCACTCGGGTGAGGGGGTGCGGCCGCGGATCGTCGGCGGACCGTGCTTCGATCGGTTCATGACTGCTCGTGCGGGGGGCCGCCGTGGGTAGGCACGCAGCCGCCGACGGTGCCGGGACCGACCCGATCGTGGCGGCCGCGCTGGCCTCCCGGCCCGACGGCACACCGGCCGACCGGCACGCTCCCGGCACCGCCCCGGCGTCGGCGCAGGGGACCGAGGGCGACCTGGGCTGGCCCGGGGACACCACCACCGGCGGCGGGCTCGGCTGGCCCGATGCCACCGACCAGGACGGCGTCCAGCGAGGTGCGGTGGCCCAGGACGCCGTCATCCGGGGCGCCGGAGTCGACGAGGTCGACGCGACCGCGCGCATGGCGGCCGTCCCGGCCGTTCCGGGGGCGGATCCCGACGGCGAGTCCGAGCCCGGGCCGCGCGGCTGGCGCCGCCTCTTCGGCGGCCACGCCGCCTAGGGCTCGGGCGGGGGAGTCGCCGCCCGGGGCTCAGGCGGGGGAGTCGTCGCGGCGGACGCGGCGGGCCAGCTCGCGGAGGAACTCCGGGTCGTCGTCGGGGGCCGGAGGGCGGACCGCGCCCGAGGACCGCGGGCGATGCCCGGGGCGTGACCTGGGCCGTCGCGCGCGCATGTCGCTCCCGGCGACGGCCGTCGCCCGCACGACCAGCAAGACCACGACCAACGCCACCACCAGCAGCACGACCGGCACCCGGCTTCCTCCTCGAGAGCGTTCCTCCGCCCAGGGTACGAGCGTGGGGATACTCGGGGGAGCGGTCGCCGACCGGGGCCGCGGACGACCAGGACGGAGCGCCCCCATCGACGCCGTCGACCGGCAGCTGATCGACCTGCTGCGCGCCAACGGCCGTGCCAGCTACGCCGAGCTGGCGCGGCAGGTCGGGCTCTCCGCGCCGGCCGTGCACGAGCGCGTCGGCAAGCTGGAGGCCTCCGGGGCCATCACCGGCTACCGCGCCGTCGTCGACCCGGCCGCCCTGGGGCTGGACGTCACCGCGCTGGTCGGGGTGATCGAGAGCGACGCCGTCGACGACACCGGTGTGGAGGCGGCGCTGCGGGGGATGCCCGAGGTCGAGGACTGCTGGCGGGTCGCCGGCAGCGAGGGCTACGTGCTCAAGGTCCGGGTGACCGACATCCCGGCACTGGAGGCCGCCATCAACGCGTTGAACCGGATCGAGGGCGTCGCCCGCACCCGCACGACCGTCGTGCTCTCCACCAAGTGGGAGGGCCGGACGGGATGACGCCCGACCGCACGCAGGAGGACAGCAGCATGGCCGAGAGCACCACCCCGGGCGCGCCCACCGGCGGCCCCGCGACGCCGCCGCGGATCGTGCCGTGGCTGCTGGTCTACACGCTGGGCCGGCTGGTCATCGCCGTCGCCCTCATCGCGCTGATCTGGCTGCTGGGCCTGCCCGGTTTCCCGGCGCTGCTGTTCGGCCTGCTGCTGTCCATGCCGGTGTCGCTGGTCCTGCTGCGCCCGGTGCGCGACCGGCTGACCGAGGGCCTGGCCGCCCGCAGCGTCGCCCGCCGCGCCCGCAAGGAGGAACTGCGCGCCCGCCTGTCGGGCGACGTCCCGGGCGAGCGCGCCGCCTGAGGCCCGCTCAGCCCGACAGCGCGAGCCCCGCGCCCAGCAGCACGCCGGTGGCGAGGGTGAGCAGCCCGGTGGCCTGCAGCGCCGCGATCAGCGCCGGCCCGCGCCCGCCGGAGAGCACCACCCGCGCCGGCGGCACCGCCAGCGGGACGGCCGCCAGGGCCAGCAGCGCCCAGGGACGGCCCACCCCGATCGCGACGACGACGGCGACGGCGACCGCGAGCAGTCCGACGTAGAAGAGCCGGGTCGCGCGGTCGCCGAGCAGCACCGCGAGCGTGCGCTTGCCCACCCGGGCGTCGCCCTCGACGTCGCGCAGGTTGTTCACCACCAGGAGCGCCGTGGACAGCAGCCCGACGGGCACCGCGGCGGCCAGCGCCAGCCCCTCGACCCGGCCGGTCTGCACGAACGTCGTCCCGGCGACGGCGACGAGGCCGAAGAAGACGAAGACGAACACCTCGCCCAGCGCGCGGTACCCGTAGGGCAGCGGGCCGCCGGTGTAGGTCCAGGCGGCCGCGATGCACACCGCGCCGACGGCGACCAGCCACCAGCTCGACAGCGCCGCCAGCACCAGACCCGCGACCCCCGCGACGGCGAAGGCCAGCAGCGCCGCGACGAGGACCGAGCCGGCCGACGCCGCGCCGGAGCCGACCAGCCGCATGGGCCCGACCCGGTCGGCGTCGGTGCCGCGCTTGCCGTCGGAGTGGTCGTTGGCGTAGTTGACCGCCACCTGCAGGGCCAGCGCGACCAGCAGCGCCAGCAGGGCGGGCACGAGCCGGAAGCCGCCGAGCGCGGCGGCGGCGCCGGTGCCCACGACGACCGGCGCCAGGGCAGCGGGCAGGGTGCGGGGCCGCGCGCCGGCCACCCACTGGGCGGGCGTGGCCATCAGGAGGGACCCACGGCCAGCCGGGCGGCCACGCCGCGGCGGTCGGGCTTGCCGGTGTGCAGCGTGGGCACCGACCCGATCAGGTGCAGCTCGCGCGGCGCCGACGGGCCGCCCAGCCGCTCGGTCACCCAGGGCCGCAGCGCGGCGAGGTCGGGCGCGGCGCCGGGCGCCGGGACGACGGCGGCCACCACCCGCTGCCCCCACTCGTCGTCGGCCCGGCCGAAGACCACGGCGTCGGCGACGGCCGGGTGCTCGCGCAGCGCGCCCTCGACCGCCTGCGGGGCGACGTTGACCCCGCCGGTCACCACGACGTCGTCGAGGCGGCCGAGGACGGTGAGCCGCCCGTCGGGGCCGAGCGCGCCGGCGTCGCGGGTGTGGAACTCCCCGTCGGCGAACGCCGCGGCCGTGCCGGCCGGGTCGCGCCGGTAGCCGAGCGCGAGCACCGGGCCGCCGACCACGATCCCGTCCTCGCCCACCCGGACGCGGACGCCGTCGAGCGGGACGCCGTCATAGACGCAGCCGCCGGCGGTCTCGGTCATGCCGTAGGTGGTCACCACGGCGACGCCGGCCTCGCGGGCCCGTGCCAGCAGCGCGGGGTCGGTGGCCGCGCCGCCCACGATGACCGCGTCGAACGCGCGCATCGCCTCGGGCTCCGAGCCGAGGTACCGGCGCAGCTGGGTGGGGACCATCGCGGTGTACCGGCGGCCGGCGGGCATCCGGGCGACCGCCGCGGCCAGCTCCTCACCGGGCGCGAGCGCGGTCGGGACGGTGCCGGCGAGGACCGAGCGGACCAGCACCTGCAGCCCGGCGATCGCCGACACCGGCAGCGCGAGCAGCCAGGCGCCCGGCCCGCCGAGGCGCTCGGCCGTCGCGGTGGCCGAGGCGGCCAGCGCCGACGCCGGGAGCAGCACCCCGTGCCCGCCGCCGGTCGACCCGGAGGTGACGACCACGAGGTCCGCGCCGTCCTCGAGCGGCTCGCCCGGAGCGAGGACCTCGCGCGCCGCCGCCGCGGCCGGTCCGGACGGGAGGACGGCGAACGGCGCGGTGCCGTCGAGCGCGGCGCGGACGGCGGGGAGCACGGTGCCGAGGACGGCGTCGGGGGAGTCCGGCGCGGGGAGGACGGTCAGCTGCCGGGGCACGTCGAACGAGCCTACGTCGCGCCGACATACGCTGGCGGGCGTGATCACCGTCGCCGGCCTCCCCGCGGGGATCGACCGGGTGGCGGTGTGGTCGGTGCCCGTGCGCAGCCGCTTCCGCGGGATCGACGTCCGCGACGGCGTGCTGGTGCACGGACCGGCCGGCTGGGGCGAGTTCTCCCCGTTCTGGGACTACGGCGTGGCCGAGAGCCGGCGCTGGTGGCGCGCCGCGGCCGAGGCGGCGCTGCAGGGGTGGCCGGCGCCGGTGCGCTCCTCGATACCGGTCAACGTGACCGTCCCCGCCGTGGACGCCGAGCGGGCGCACGCCATCGTCACGGCGTCGGGCTGCCGCACCGCGAAGGTGAAGGTGGCCGAGCCGGGCCAGGGCGCCGCCGACGACCTGGCGCGGGTGGAGGCCGTCCGCGACGCGCTCGGGCCCGCCGGCGCGCTGCGGGTGGACGCCAACGCCGCCTGGGACGTCGACACCGCGGTGGCGCGGATCCGGGAGCTGGACCGGGCGGGCCTCGAGTACGTCGAGCAACCCTGCGCCACCCTCCCCGAGCTCGCCGCGCTGCGCCGCCGCGTCGACGTCCGCGTGGCCGTCGACGAGGGCGTGCGGCGGGCCGACGACCCGCTCGGCGTCGACCTGCGGGAGGCCGGCGACGTCGTCGTCCTGAAGGTGCAGCCGCTGGGCGGCGTGCGCGCGGCGCTGCGGGTGGCCGAGGCGCACGGCCTGCCGTGCGTGGTCTCCTCCGCGCTGGAGTCCTCGGTGGGCATCGCCGCGGGCGTGGCGCTGGCCGCCGCGCTGCCGGAGCTGCCCTTCGCCTGCGGCCTGGCCACGGTCGCGCTGCTGGACGGCGACGTCACCGAGGCCTCCCTCCTGCCGGTCGACGGCGCGCTGCCGGTGACCCGGCCCGACCCCGGCCGGCTGGCCGGCGTCGCGGCACCGGAGGACGTGACCGCGCGCTGGACCCGGCGGCTGGCCGCGGTGCTCGCCGCGTGAACCCCTCCACCGCGCTGGCCCGCGTGCTGGTCGACGAGCTGGTCCGCGGCGGCGTCCGCGACGCCGTCGTCGCGCCCGGGTCGCGCTCGGCGCCGGTCGCGCTCGCCCTCGCCGCCGCCGAGCGCGACGGCCGGCTGCGGCTGCACGTGCGCATCGACGAGCGGACGGCGTCCTTCCTCGCGCTCGGCCTGGCCCGCGCGTCCGGCCGCGCGGTGCCGGTGCTCACCACCTCGGGGACGGCGACCGCGCACCTGCACGCCGCGGTGCTCGAGGCCGACGTCAGCGGCGTGCCGCTGGTCGCACTGACCGCCGACCGCCCGCCGGAGCTGCGCGCCACCGGCGCCAACCAGACGATCGAGCAGCCCGGGCTCTACGGCGACGCGGTGCGCTGGGCGGCCGACGTCGGCGTGCCGGAGGCCGGCCGCGAGGCCGCGCAGAACCGCTACTGGCGCTCGGTGGTGTCGCGGGCGCTGCTGGCGGCCACCGGGACGCTGTCCGGCGACCCCGGCCCGGTGCAGCTCAACCTGCCCTTCCGCGATCCGCTCCTGCCCGACGGCGAGCCGGTGCTGGACGGCCCGTGGACCGGCCGGGACGGCGGCGCCCCGTGGACCGCGGGCGCGGCCGCACCGGCCCCGGCCGGGCCGATCGGGCAGGGCCCGCGCACGCTCGTCGTCGCCGGCGATGGGCCGCCGGCGGCCGGCCGCGCCTGGGCCGACGGTGCCGCCACGGCCGGCTGGCCGGTGGTCGCCGAGCCCAGCGGCGGGGCGTGGACCGACGACGCCGTCCGCGGCGGGGCGCTGCTGCTCGGCGTCCCTGGCTGGCTGGACGCCCACCGGCCCGACCGCGTGGTGGTCGTGGGCCGGCCGACGCTGTCCCGGCCGGTGTCGGCGCTGCTGGCCGACCCGCGGGTGCGCGTCGAGACGGTGGTCGGCACGCCGCGCTGGCCCGACGCCGGCCGCTCGGCCGCGCTGGTGACCCGTGCCGCGCCGCCGACGGGCCCGCCGTCCGGGGGCGACTGGGCCGCCGCCTGGCGCGCGGCCGCCGACCGGGTGGGCGCCGCCGTCGACGCCGCCCTCGGCGCCGAGGCGGGTCTCACCGCGGCCCGGCTGGCCCGCGACGTCGTCGCCGCGCTGCCGCCGGGGGCGCTGCTCGTGCTCGGCTCCTCGACCCCGGTGCGCGACGTCGACCGGCTCGCCGTGCCGCGCGGGGACCTCATCGTGCTGGCCAACCGCGGCGTCGCCGGGATCGACGGCACGGTCTCCACGGCCGTGGGGGCCGCGCTGGCGCACGGCGGCCGTGCGGTGGCCCTGATGGGCGACCTCACGTTCCTGCACGACCTGCAGGGCCTGCTGACCGGTGACGGCGAGGTGCGCCCGGACCTCACCGTGGTCGTCCCCGACAACGACGGCGGCGGGATCTTCGCGCAGCTCGAGCCGGGCGGTCCGGCGTACGTCCGCGACTACCGGCGGGTGTTCGGCACCCCGCACGGCCGCGACCTGGTCGGCGTCGCGCGGGCGATGGGCTGGGAGGCGACCGCGGTGACGTCCGCCGACGACCTGCCCGCCGCGCTGGCGCTGGGCGGCCCGCGGGTGGTCGTCGTCCGCACCGACCAGCGCGCCGAGGCCGACCTCGCCGTGTCCCTGCGCGAGGCCGCGGGCCGCGCGCTGCCCTGAGCGGCCTCAGGAGCGCCGGATCTCCTGGAGCGACCAGGCGTTGCCGTCGGGGTCGGCGAAGAAGGCGAACCGCGAGCCGGGGGACCCCTCGGGCCCGAGCTGCTGGACCTCGCTGATCTCGACCCCGCGCTCGGCGAGCTGCCGGCGCACGGCGTCGACGTCCTCGACGACGAGCTGCGGGCCCTTGGTGGTGCCGGGCTCCCCGAGGGGCATGCCCTCGCCGATGACCACCGAGCAGGGGGAGCCCGGCGGCGTCATCTGCACCACGCGCATGCCGGGAGCGGGGGTCACGTCGTGGTCGAGTCCGAAGCCGACCTTCTCGACGTAGAAGGCCTTCGCGGCCTCGACGTCGCTCACGGGGATGCCGATCACCTCGAGTCGCATGTCCATGCGGGGACCCTAGGGAGGACCGGGGACGTCAGGGGGTCCCCGTGGCACGGCTCCGCCAGGGGCCGGACCCGAGGGCGGAGCCCGCCCGCTGTGTCCTCCGTCACGGGGATCCGGCGTCCGGCCCGTCGGCCGGCCGTGCCGCCCGGGACCGTGCTCCGCGGGTACCGCGCCGGACGAGCAGTGCGTTCCGTATCCCGGTGGCGGGGACGGACGGCCATCACGCCGACGTCACGCCGTACCCCACGGACCCCATCAGACCCCCTCGGACCCGCAGTGTGACCGCCGTCACGACGACAGTTCACATAGCCCTATGTAACGTTTTGGCTGCGCTCAGCAAACGAGAGCGCGGCGCCGGTCCGCCAAACCCTGCCCACCGGTCGCTCATCCCAACTCCCAGGGCAGGGGTGGGGGACCCACTTCCGGCGCGCGACGGCCCACGGGGGCCTGTCCGAGCGCGCCTCGGGGTGAAGCCGCGGACCGCGGCCGGGCACCGATCGCCCGAACCCGACAGCTCACCTCGCCGGCGGCGATCGGGAGATCATCCTCATGCCCAAGCACCGCGCACCCCGCTACGTCCGCACCAAGACCGTCATCGCCAAGGCCCCCGTCGCCGCCGGCGCCGCGGCCGTCGGGCTCGGCGTCCTGAGCACGCCCGCCGCCTCGGCCTCCACCGCCCACGACTGGTCCGGTGTCGCCCAGTGCGAGTCCAGTGGCAACTGGGCGATCAACACCGGCAACGGCTACCACGGCGGCCTGCAGTTCAGCCCGTCGACCTGGGCCGCGTTCGGCGGCACCGACCTCGCGCCGCGCGCCGACCTCGCCACCCCCGCCGAGCAGGTGCAGATCGCCGAGGCGGTGCTCGCCGGGCAGGGCATCGGCGCGTGGCCGTCCTGCGGGCAGTACCTGACCGAGGGCACGACCGCGGCCGCCGCCGAGGCCCCGGCCGCCGCGCCCGCCGAGGTGCCCGCTGCCGCCCCCGCCGCCGCCACCGAGCAGTCGGCTCCCGAGGCGGCCGACGCGACCGAGGACTACACCGTCCGCTGGGGCGACACGGTGAAGGAGATCGCCGCCGCCCACCAGCAGAGCTGGCGCGAGCTGTACCAGCGCAACGCCGACGTGATCGGCTCGAACCCGCACCGCATCTACCCGGGGCAGGTCCTGGCCGTCAGCGGCCCGGCCGCCGAGGCGTCCGCGGCACCCGCGGCACCCGAGGCGCCCGCCGGTGTCCCGGTCGCGTCCGGGAACGCGGCCCCGGCCGCCACCCCGCCGCTCGCCCAGGCCGCCCCCCAGGTCGCCCCGACGTCGGCGACCGCGCACGTCACCAACACCGCCGGCGCGCTCAAGCCGCAGGCCCAGGCCGCGGCCGACGCCGTCGTCGGCAACGTGCCGGGCGCCGCCGGCATCACCCTCGGGGGCACGCGCGCCAGCGCGGTCGACCCGAACGGGCACCCGTCCGGCCTGGCGGTGGACTACATGGTCATGACCGACGCCGCCCTCGGCGACGCGATCGCCCAGTACCACGTCGACCACTGGGACGAGCTCGGCGTCGAGTACGTGATCTGGGAGCAGCGGATCCTCACCTCGCCGACCGGCTCGTGGAAGCCGATGGAGGACCGCGGCGGCGTGACGGCGAACCACTTCGACCACGTGCACGTGACCTACGCGGGCTGACCCGCACGACCCCCACGAGGGCCCCGGCCGCACCCCGCGGCCGGGGCCTCGTCGTCCCCCGGGCCGCTCGGCGGGACCGGCCGCGTCAGCTCTCCAGCGCCGCCTGGAACGCGGCGAACTTCGACTGGGTCTCGGCCAGCTCGGCCGCGGGGTCGGACCCGGCGACGATGCCGCAGCCGGCGAACAGCCGCGCCGAGCACGGGTCCTCGTCGCTGAGCTGCGCGCAGCGCAGGGCCAGGCCGAACTCGCCGTCACCGCGGCCGTCGAGCCAGCCCACCGGCCCGGCGTAGCGGCCGCGGTCCATGCCCTCGAGCTCGGCGATGACCGCCGCGGCGCGGTCCGGCGGCGTGCCGCAGACGGCGGCGGTCGGGTGGACGGCGTCGACGAGCTCCAGCAGCCCGGCCCGCCCGCGCCCGCCGGAGCGGCGCTGGGTCCCGACGACGTCGGTGGCCAGGTGCCGCACGTTGGCCAGCGTGAGCAGCGAGGGCCCCTCGGGCACCGACAGCGCACTGCAGTACGGGTCCAGCGCCCGCACCAGCGAGTCGACGGCGAGGGCGTGCTCGGCGCGGTCCTTGCCGCTGGACAGCAGCCCCGCGGCGAGCCGCTCGTCCTCGGCGCCCGCGCCACGCGGGGCGGTGCCCGCCAGCACCCGTGCCGACAGCTGCCGGCCGGTGCGCCGCAGCAGCAGCTCGGGGGTGGCACCGAGCAGCCCGTCGACGGCGAAGGTCCAGCAGTCGGGGAAGCGCTCGGCCAGCCGGTCGAGCAGCCGGCGCGGGTCCAGGCGCACGTCGGCGGTGACCAGCAGGTCGCGGGCGAGCACCACCTTGGCGAGGTCGCCGTCGCCGATGCGGTCCACGGCGGCCGACACCGCGCCGCACCAGGTGGCCGGGTCGAGGGCGCCGTCGGCGTACCGCAGCCGGGACGGCGGCGGGAGCAGCGGCTCGCGGGAGGGCGGCAGGACGTCGCGCGGGTCGGCGTCACCGGTGGTGGTCACCCAGGCCCTGCCGCCGCGGCGGCCGACCACGACCTCCGGGACGACGAACACCGACGTGCCGGCGGCCGGGTCGAACGCGATGCTGGCGAACACGACCGGGCCCGAGCCGGGCACGCCCACGCCGTCGTCGACGGCCGGCCCGGCGGTGCGCTCGGCCCACCAGGCGGCGGCCTCGGCCAGCGCGCCGGGGCCGGAGACCTCGAGGCGGTCGGCCTCGCCCCAGCCGACCAGGCCCTCGCCGCGGCGCACCCAGGACAGCCCGCCCTCACGGGGCAGCAGGTGCAGCAGGGCGGGGGAGTCGGGCAGCGCGACGGTGGTGGACGCGGGCGCGACGGCGTCCCGCGAGGTCACCGCCGCTGCCGTCACGCTCCCCAGCGTAGGCAGCCGGTAGCGTCGTCCGCCGTGGCAGACCGGCGAGACAGCGCACACACCGCCGGTCGGCGGGCCGGTCTGGACAAGCAGCCGCACGAGGTGGCGGCCATGTTCGACGGCGTCGCCCGCCGCTACGACCTCACCAACACCGTCCTCTCCGGCGGCCGCGACGTGTCGTGGCGGCGCGCCACGCGGGAGGCGCTGGGCGCCCGCCCGGGGGACGTCGTCCTCGACGTGGCGGCCGGCACCGCCGTCTCCACCGTGGAGCTGGCGGCCGGGGGAGTGCACGCGATCGCCTGCGACTTCTCCCAGGGGATGCTGCGCGCCGGCGCCGCGCGGCCGGTACCGAAGGTGGCCGGCGACGCGATGGCGCTGCCCCTCGGCGACGCCAGCGTCGACGGGCTGGTGATCTCCTTCGGGCTGCGCAACGTGGCCGACCCCGACGCCGCCCTGCGCGAGTTCGCCCGGGTGGTGCGCCCGGGCGGCACGCTCGTCGTCTGCGAGTTCTCCAGCCCCACGTGGACGCCGTTCCGCACCGTCTACACCGAGTACCTGATGCGCGCGCTGCCGGTGATCGCCCGCGCGGTGAGCAGCAACCCCGACGCCTACGTCTACCTGGCCGAGTCGATCCGCGCCTGGCCCGACCAGCCGGCGCTGGCCGCCCGCATCCAGGCCTCGGGCTGGGCCGACGTCGAGTGGCGCGACCTCACCGGCGGCATCGTCGCCCTGCACCGCGCCCGCCGCCCCTAGCGCACGACCGTCCCCGCGATCACGGCGCCGGGACCGCGACACGCCGGCTCGTCGGCGTCCCGGCGCCGTGGTCGTCGGTGGGTGCGGCGGCGCAGGAGCCCGTGCGGCCGCGCGCGAGGGCTAGCGTCGGTCCATGACAGATCCGTTCCCGCCGCCCGAGCCGCCCGGGCCGTCGCCGTCCCCGGTGGACCCGATCTCACCGCCGTCGCCGGCCCCGCTGCCGCAGCCCAGCCCCACCGACCCGACCGCCCCGCCTCCGACGGGGCCGCAGCCGGTCTGACCGGCCGCGCGGTGGACCACCGCCCGTACCGCGACCGGCGCGACGCCGGCCGGCAGCTCGCCGCGTGCCTGACCGACCCCGCCCGCGTCCCCGCGGTGCCGCTCGGCCCCGACGCGCTCGTCCTCGGCCTGCCCCGCGGCGGCGTGCTGGTCGCCGCGGAGGTCGCCGCCGCGCTCGGTGCAGAGCTCGACGTCGTCGCCGTCCGCAAGCTCGGCCTGCCCGACCGCCCCGAGCTCGCCATGGGCGCGCTGGCCGCGGTGGGCGAGGCGGTCGTGAGCGTCCGCAGCGAGGCGGTGCTCGCCCGGGTCGCGGTCGACCCCGGCGCCGCCGCGGAGGTCCGCCGCGCGGAGCTCGCCGAGCTGCGCCGCCGCCAGCGGGCCTACCGCGGCGACCGGCCGCCGCCGGTCCTCGCCGGGCGCACCGTCGTCCTCGCCGACGACGGCCTGGCCACCGGCTCCTCCATGCGCGCCGCGCTCGCCGCGGTCCGCTCCGCCGGCCCCGCCGCGGTCGTCGTCGCCGTCCCGGTGGGCGTGCCGGAGGTCTGCGCCGCGCTCGCCGCCGACGAGGTGGTCTGCCCGCTCACCCCCGACCCGTTCGGCGCCGTGGGCCGCCACTACGACGACTTCGGCGAGACCTCCGACGACGAGGTCCGCTCCGCGCTCGCCGCCGCCTCCGGTCCGGGCCCCGCCTAGGCTCGGACGCCGGTCCACCCGGGACCGACGACGACCAGGGAGCCGGCGCGTGACGAGTCCGACCAGCGGGGGCAGTGCCGACGTCGTGGTGGTCGGCGCCGGGCCCGCGGGGTCGGCCGCCGCGTGGGCGCTGGCCGGTGCCGGCCGCGACGTCGTCGTCCTGGAGAAGGCCCGGTTCCCGCGCGAGAAGGTCTGCGGCGACGGCCTCACCCCCCGCGGGGTCAAGGCGCTCGACGAGATGGGCGTCGACGTCTCGCCGACGGCCGGCTGGGTGCGGCACCGGGGGCTGCGGGTCTTCGGCGGCGGCCAGGTGGTCGAGGTGGACTGGCCGCGGCTGTCCTCCTGGCCCGGCCACGGGCTGATCCGCGCGCGCAAGGACCTCGACCCGATGCTGGCCGAGCACGCCGTGGCCGCCGGCGCCCGGCTCGAGCAGGAGGTCACCGTCACCGACCCGCTGCTCGACGACGCCGGCCGCGTGGTGGGCGTGCGCGCCCAGGCGGGTCCGGGCAGGGAGCCGGTCACGTGGCGCGCGCCGCTCGTCGTCTCCGCCGAGGGCCTGTCGGGCCGGCTGGCCAAGGCGATCGGGTTGACCCGCCGCGAGGACCGCCCGCTCGGCGTCGCCGTCCGCCGCTACGTGGAGACGCCGCGCGGCGAGGACCCCTACCTCGACATCTCCTTCGACCTCTCGGCCGAGGGACCCACGGCCGACTCGATGCCCGGCTACGGCTGGTCCTTCGGCATGGGCGACGGCACCGCGAACGTCGGCTTCGGCCTGCTCGACACCCGGCGCGGCGGCGACACCGACCCCCGCACGGTGCTGCGGCGCTGGCTGGCCACCCTGCCGCCGGAGTGGCAGCTCGGCGAGGAGCACGCGGTCACCCCGGTGCGCGGTGCGGGCCTGCCCATGGCGCTCAACCGCGGCCCGGCCTACACCCGCGGGCTGCTGCTGGCCGGCGACACGGCCGGCGTGGTCAACCCGTTCAACGGGGAGGGCATCAGCTACGCCCTGGAGACCGGGCGGATGGCCGGCGAGACCGCGGCCGCGGCGCTGACGGCACCCGAGGGCCCGGCGCGGGAGGCCGTGCTGCGCACCTACCCCGCACGGCTGCGGGAGGCCTACGGCCGCCACCACCGCCTCGGGATGGCCTTCCTGGCGGCGCTCGACCGCCCCGGCCTGGTCCGCTTCGCCACGGCGCACGGGCTCAAGCGCCCCGCGATGGTCGGCGCGGCGCTGCGGCTGATGGGCAACCTCTCCGACGGCCGCGACGGCGACCGCTTCGACCGCACGATCGCCCTGCTCACGAGGCTGACGCCCTCGGTGTGACCGCGCGGCGGTCCGCGTCCGTGACCAGACCGTGACGGGCGGACGTGAACTCACTCACCCCCCACGCTTCCGATCCGCAGGACCGCGGCATAGGCTCGTGAGAGCCAGTTTGTGAATTTCTTCACAAGCGCCGTCGACCCGAGGGGAGGCCCTGTGCTGTCCGCCTACGTGCCCATCGTGGGGCTGTTCGCGCTCGCCGCGGCCTTCGCCCTGTTCTCGGTGGCGGTGGCGCCGTTCGTGGGCCCCCGCCGCTACAACCGGGCCAAGCTCGCGGCCTACGAGTGCGGCATCGAGCCGGTCGACCAGCCGCTGCAGGGCGGCCGCTTCCCGGTGAAGTACTACCTCACGGCGATGCTCTTCATCGTCTTCGACATCGAGATCGTCTTCCTCTACCCGTGGGCCGTCGCCAACGACGCGCTGGGACTGTTCGGCCTGGCCGAGATGGTCGTGTTCATCGCCACCGTCTTCCTCGCCTACGCCTACGTCTGGCGCCGCGGCGGCCTCGAGTGGGACTGACGGCCGTGCACGCGAACGCAGGGAGCTGACATGGGTCTCGAGGAGAAGCTGCCGAGCGGCTTCCTGCTCACCACGGTCGAGAAGCTGGTCAACTGGACGCGGAAGTCCTCGCTGTGGCCGGCCACCTTCGGCCTGGCCTGCTGCGCCATCGAGATGATGGCCACCGGCGCGGGCCGCTACGACCTCGCCCGCTTCGGCATGGAGGTCTTCCGGGCCTCCCCGCGCCAGGCCGACCTGATGATCGTCGCCGGCCGGGTGAGCCAGAAGATGGCGCCGGTCCTGCGGCAGATCTACGACCAGATGCCCGAGCCGCGCTGGGTGCTCGCCATGGGCGTCTGCGCCAGCTCCGGCGGCATGTTCAACAACTACGCGGTGGTGCAGGGCGTCGACCACGTCGTGCCGGTGGACATGTACCTGCCCGGGTGCCCGCCGCGCCCGGAGATGCTGATGGACGCCATCCTCAAGCTGCACCACAAGATCCAGAACGAGCCGCTCGGCGCCAAGCGGGCCCGCCAGATGGAGGAGGCCCGGGCCGAGGGCCGCGCCCCCGACCTGCTGGTGGAGATGCCCTCCAGCATCCGCGCCGACAAGACCAAGCGGGCGGCCTACGAGCAGGCGGCGGCCCTCGGCCGCACCGGCCAGTTCGCCATCGAGCAGCGCGGCGGCGACGCCGTCCTGCTCCCCGGCTCCCGCGGCGGGTCGCGGTGACCGGCCCCGGCGACCGCAGCGGCGCCGACGCCTCGCTCGGCGCGGCCTCGGCCGGCGGGGGCTTCCGCAAGGGCGCCTTCGGTGTCAGCGGCAGCGGCGACACCTCCGGTTTCGGCGGGCTGGTCCGCGTCGAGCCCGGCGGCGCGGTGGCGCTGCACTCCACCGACCGGCCCTACGGCGGCTGGTTCGACGAGGTCACCGACGCGCTGACCGACGCCGTCGGCGCGGCCACCTACGACGCCGCCGTGCAGCGCGTCCTGGTCGACCGCGGGGAGATCACCTACTTCGTCGCCCGCGAGCACCTGCTCGCCCTGGTGCAGGCCCTGCGCGACGACGACGCCCTGCGCTTCGAGCTGTGCAGCAGCGTCTCGGGCGTCGACTACCTCGACAGCGGCGGCCCCGCGGCGAACGCCGGCCGGCCGCGGCTGCACGTCGTCTACCACCTCACCTCGATGACCTTCCGGCGGCGGATCCGCCTCGAGGTCGCCGTCACCGTGGAGGACCCGCACGTGCCGTCGGTGTCCTCGGTCTACCCGACGGCGGACTGGCACGAGCGGGAGACCCACGACATGTTCGGCGTCGTCTTCGACGGCCACCCGGCGCTGACCAGGATCCTCATGCCCGACGACTGGGACGGGTTCCCGCAGCGCAAGGACTACCCGCTCGGAGGCGTACCGGTGGAGTACCACGACGCGACGATCCCGCCGCCGGACACCCGCCGGAGCTACCGGTGACCACGACCGGCTACGACCCCTACGCGGGCTCCCGTCAGACGACCGAGGGCCGCGTCTACACCGTCACCGGCGGCGACTGGGACCAGACCCTCGGCGTGGACCACAGCGGCGAGGAGCGCCTCGTCGTCAACATGGGGCCGCAGCACCCCTCGACGCACGGCGTCCTGCGGCTGGTGCTCGACCTCGAGGGAGAGACGGTGACCAAGGCGCGGGTGGTCATCGGCTACCTGCACACCGGCATCGAGAAGAACGTCGAGTACCGCAACTGGACGCAGGGCACGACGTTCGTGACCCGCATGGACTACCTCGCCCCGCTGTACAACGAGGCCGCCTACTGCATGGCCGTGGAGAAGCTGCTCGGCATCGAGGTGCCGCAGCGCGCGCAGACCATCCGCGTCATGGTCATGGAGATCAACCGGATCGCCTCGCACCTGGTCGGCCTGGCCACCGGGGGCATGGAGCTCGGCGCGCTCACCGGCATGACCAACGGCTTCCGTGAGCGGGAGCTGTGCCTCGACCTGCTCGAGGAGATCACCGGCCTGCGGATGAACCACGCCTACATCCGCCCCGGCGGCGTCGCCCAGGACCTCCCGGACGGCGTGGAGGAGTCGATCCGCGAGTGGCTCGCCGTCATGCCCGAGCGGCTGGCCGGCTACCACAGGCTGCTCACCGGCCAGCCGATCTGGCAGCGCCGGCTCAAGGACGTCGGCTACCTCGACGTCACCGGCTGCCTGGCCCTCGGCGTCACCGGGCCGGTGCTGCGCGCCGCCGGCCTGCCGTGGGACCTGCGCAAGGTCGACCCCTACCTCGGCTACGAGGACTACGACTTCGAGGTGCCGACCGCCGACACCAGCGACGCCTGGGGCCGGTTCCTCGTGCGCATGGCCGAGATGACCGAGTCGCTCAGGATCGTCGAGCAGGCGCTCGACCGGCTCGAGCCCGGCCCGGTCATGGTCGAGGACCGCAAGATCGCCTGGCCGGCCCAGCTCTCGCTCGGTGCCGACGGGATGGGCCAGTCCCTCGAGCACGTCCGCCACATCATGGGCACCTCCATGGAGGCCCTGATCCACCACTTCAAGCTGGTCACCGAGGGCTTCCGGGTGCCGGCCGGGCAGGTGTACGTGCCGGTCGAGTCGCCGCGCGGGGAGCTCGGCTACCACGTGGTGAGCGACGGCGGCACGCGGCCGTTCCGCGTGCACGTGCGCGACCCCAGCTTCGTCAACCTGCAGGCGACCGCGGCGATGAGCGAGGGCGGCATGATCGCCGACGTCATCGCCGCCATCGCCTCCATCGACCCAGTGATGGGAGGTGTCGACCGGTGAGCGCGCTGCCCGGTTCGGCGGAGGGTGCAGCGACGACGGGACTGGTCGACAGCCCGGTGGAGCCCGCCCCGGCCGACCTGCCGCCCCTGACCGAGCAGACCCGGCTCGAGGCGCGGGAGATCATGACCCGCTATCCGCAGCCGCGCTCGGCGCTGCTGCCGATGCTGCACCTGGTGCAGAGCTACCAGGGCTACGTCTCGCCCGAGGGCGTCGCGCTGTGCGCCGAGGAGCTGGGGCTGACCAAGGCCGAGGTCGGCGCGGTCGCGACCTTCTACACGATGTACAAGCGCCGCCCGACCGGCCGGCACCTGGTCAGCGTGTGCACCAACACGCTGTGCGCCGTCCTCGGCGGGCAGCGGATCATGGACGCGCTGGCCGCCGACCTCGCCGTCCACCACGACGAGACGGCGGCCGACGGCTCGGTCACCCTCGAGCACGCCGAGTGCCTGGCCGCCTGCGACTACGCGCCGGTGGTCACCGTCGACTACGAGTTCTACGACCAGCAGGACGTCGACAGCGCCCGTGCGCTGGTCGCGGCGCTGCGCCGGGGCGAGAAGCCGCACCCCACCCGCGGCGCCCCGCTCACCGACTTCCGCGGCGTCTCCCGGCAGCTGGCCGGCTTCTCCCAGCACGCCGACGCCGGTGCCGCGCGCGCCGCCGTCGACGCGCCGGGGGAGTGGGGCCCCACGCTGGCCGGCGTCCGGCTGGCCGACGAGCGCGGCGAGGCCGCGCCGCCGATGAGCGGCCCCGAGCCGCAGCCCGCCGACGCCGGCGAGCCCGCGGACACGGTGGCCCCGTCCGGGGACGCCGGGCAGACACCGGAGAAGGAGGCGGCCGACGCGCGCGTGGCGGCCGCCGACAACCCGGCCGAGCGGGCCGGCGCCGCGCAGACCCACCCCGACAGCGGGACCGAGTACGGCCGGCGCACGCCCGGCGGCTCCCGTCCCACCCCCGACACCCCCGCGGGCACCGAGCCGGGCACCTCCGGCCAGGGGCCCATGACCCGGGAGGCCTGAGCCCCGTGCCCCTCACCCCCGTCCTCACCTCGCGGTGGGGCGCCGACCAGCCCTGGCGGCTGTCCACCTACGAGTCCCTCGACGGCTACGCCGCGCTGCGCACCGCGCTGTCGATGCAGCCCGACGAGCTGGTGTCGCTGGTCAAGGACTCCGGCCTGCGCGGCCGGGGTGGCGCCGGGTTCCCCACCGGCATGAAGTGGAGCTTCATCCCGCAACCCAAGGAGGGGGAGACGCCCACCGGGCCGGCCGCGATGCCCAAGTACCTCGTGGTCAACGCCGACGAGGGCGAGCCGGGCACCTGCAAGGACCTGCCGCTGATGATGACCGATCCGCACTCCCTGGTGGAGGGCGTGATCATCTCGGCGTACGCGATCCGCTGCCGGTTCGCCGTCATCTACGTGCGCGGTGAGGCGGTGCACGCCCACCGCCGGCTGGTGTCCGCCGTCGAGGAGGCCTACGCGGCCGGCTACCTCGGCAGCGACGTCCTGGGCTCGGGCTACGACCTCGAGCTGGTCGTGCACGCCGGCGCCGGCGCCTACATCTGCGGCGAGGAGACGGCGCTGCTGGACTCGCTCGAGGGCTACCGCGGCCAGCCGCGGCTCAAGCCGCCGTTCCCGGCCGTCGCCGGTCTCTACGGCGCCCCGACGGTGATCAACAACGTGGAGACGCTGGCCACCGTGCCGTTCGTCGTCCGCGGCGGCGCCGAGTGGTTCAAGCGGTTCGGGCCGGAGAAGTCGCCGGGGCCGAAGATCTACTCGATCTCCGGCCGGGTGGTGCGGCCCGGCCAGTACGAGGCCCCGATGGGCACCACGATGCGCGAGCTGCTCGCCATGGCCGGCGGCGTGCGCGACGGGCACGAGCTGAAGTTCTGGACGCCGGGCGGCTCGTCGACGCCGTACTTCACCGCCGAGCACCTCGACGTCCCGCTCGACTTCGACTCGGTGGCCGCCGCGGGCTCGATGCTCGGCACGACGGCGCTGATGGTGTTCGACGAGACCGACTCGATCGTCGAGGCCACCCTGCGGTTCACCGAGTTCTACGCGCACGAGTCCTGCGGCAAGTGCACCCCCTGCCGCGA
The DNA here is from genome assembly GCF_041028265.1 of Geodermatophilus amargosae. GTDB lineage: Bacteria > Actinomycetota > Actinomycetes > Mycobacteriales > Geodermatophilaceae > Geodermatophilus > Geodermatophilus amargosae_A. The sequence continues at coordinate 200,065 of NZ_JABGCW010000014.1, read as the reverse complement.
GGGGACCTACTGGCTGGTGCAGGTGCTGCAGCGCATCGCCGGCGGCCGCGGGACGGCGGCCGACCTGGACCTGCTCACCGACACCTGCGACAACATCCTCGGCCGGTCGTTCTGCGCCCTCGGCGACGGCGCGACCAGCTGCATCACCTCCTCCCTCAAGTACTTCCGCGACGACTACGTCGCCCTGCTGCCGCCCGAGGAGCAGGCCCGCCTGGGCCGCTCCCTGCGCCTCGAGCCCGTCGGAGTGGCCTCATGACCGTGACCCCCGTCAGCCCGGAACCCGCGGCGGCCGTGCCGCCCGGCGTCCCCGGCCCGCACACCCCGCCCGACGCCGTCCACTGCACCATCGACGGGTTCGACGTCGCGGTGCCGAAGGGCACGCTGATCATCCGCGCCGCCGAGATGGTCGGCATCCAGATCCCGCGGTTCTGCGACCACCCGCTGCTCGACCCGATCGGCGCCTGCCGGCAGTGCCTGGTCGAGGTGGAGGGCCAGCGCAAGCCGGTGGCCTCCTGCACCATGCCGGTCACCGACGGGATGGCGGTCAAGACGCAGCTGACCAGCGCGGTCGCCGACAAGGCGCAGCAGGGCACGATGGAGCTGCTGCTGATCAACCACCCGCTGGACTGCCCGGTCTGCGACAAGGGCGGCGAGTGCCCGCTGCAGAACCAGGCGCTGAGCAACGGCCGCTCCGAGACCCGCTTCGTGGACGTCAAGCGGACCTATCCCAAGCCGCTGCCGATCAGCACCGAGATCCTGCTCGACCGCGAGCGCTGCGTGCTGTGCGCCCGCTGCACCCGCTTCTCCCAGCAGGTCGCCGGCGACCCGTTCATCGAGCTGTTCGAGCGGGGCGCGCTGGAGCAGGTCGCCGTCTACGAGGACGAGCCGTTCGCGTCCTACTTCTCCGGCAACACCACGCAGATCTGCCCGGTCGGGGCGCTGACCAGCGCGCAGTACCGGTTCCGGTCGCGGCCCTTCGACCTGCGCAGCGAGCCCTCGGTCTGCGAGCACTGCTCGTCGGGGTGCGCGATGCGCACGGACTACCGGCGCGGCAAGGTCATGCGCCGGCTGGCGGGGGAGGACCCGGCGGTCAACGAGGAGTGGACCTGCGACAAGGGCCGCTACGCGTTCCGCTACGCCGCCACCAACGACCGCCTGGACACCCCGCTCGTGCGGCGCGACGGCGTGCTCGAGCCCGCCTCCTGGCCGGAGGCCTGGGCCGCGGCCGCCGAGGGCCTGCGCGCCGCCCGGGCCGCCGGCGGGGTCGGCGTGCTGCCCGGCGGCCGGCTGACGGTCGAGGACGCCTACGCCTACGCGAAGTTCGCCCGCGTCGCGCTGGGCACCCACGACGTCGACGCCCGCGCCCGCGCGCACTCGGCCGAGGAGCAGGCGTTCCTCGCCGGGCACGTCGCCGGCACCGGTCCCGGGCGGGGTGCGGTCACCTACGACGACCTGAGCTCCGCCCCCGCCGTGCTGCTGGCCGGGTTCGAGCCGGAGGAGGAGTCGCCGATCGTCTTCCTCCGCCTGCGCCGCGCGGTGCGCACGGGCTCGCTGGCCGTCTACGACCTCGCGCCCTTCGCCACCCGCGCCGCCCAGAAGCTGCAGGCCACCGTGCTGGTCACCCGTCCCGGCGAGGAGGCCCGCGCCCTGGCCGCGCTCGCCGCGGGCAGCTGGGGCGGTCCCGCCGTCGAGGCGCTGCGTCAGCCCGGCGCGGTGGTGGTCGCCGGCGAGCGGCTGGCGGAGGTGCCCGGCGCGTTCACCGCGCTGACCGCTCTCGCCCGCGCCACCGGCGCGCGGCTGGCCTGGGTGCCGCGGCGGGCCGGTGAGCGCGGCGCCGTCGAGGCCGGCGCGCTGCCGGCGCTGCTGCCCGGTGGGCGGCCGGTCGAGGACCCCGTGGCCCGCGCCGAGGTGGCCGCGCTGTGGGGGATCGACCCCGTCGACCTGCCCGCGACGCCCGGCCGCGACACCACCGGCATCCTCACCGCGGTCCGCGACGGCCGGCTGGCCGGCCTCGTCGTCGGCGGCGTCGACCCCGCCGACCTGCCCGACCCGGCGCTGGCGGAGCAGGCGCTGGCCGCGGCGTCGTTCGTGGTCAGCCTCGAGCAGCGGCCCACGGCGGTCACCGAGCGCGCCGACGTCGTCCTGCCGGTGGCCGCGGCCCCGGAGAAGGCCGGCAGCTACCTCGACTGGGAGGGCCGGGTGCGCTCCTTCGACGCCACGCTGCACGGCACCGGCCGGCTTCCGGACGGCCGGGTCCTGCACGGCCTGGCCGATCACCTCGACGCCGACCTGCGGCTGCCCACGCCCGAGTCCGCCCGCGCCGAGCTCGCCGCGCTCGGCGACACCGGCACCCGCGCCGACGGCGCCGGCCTCGACGTCCCGCCGGCCGTGGCGCCGGAGCCCGGCGAGGGCGAGGCGCTGCTCGCCTCCTGGCGGCAGCTGCTCGACGTCGGGACCCTGCAGCGCGACGAGCCCGAGCTCGCCGGCACCGCCCGTCCGCCGGTGGCCCGGCTGGGCGCCGAGGCCGCCGCCCGGCTGGGCGTGGCCGACGGCGACCTGCTCACCGTCACCGGCACCGCCGGGTCGGTGACCCTCCCGGTGGCCGTCACCGAGATGCCCGACGGTGTCGTGTGGCTGCCCATGCGCTCGCCCGGCAGCGAGCTGCGGACCGGGCTCGGCACGCCGCCGGGCGGGCTGGTCCGGCTCGGCGCGGTCCGCACCGGCGCCACCGCCTCCGGGGTGCGCTCGTGATCCTCGCTGCCGGGGTCCCCGCCCCCGGGATCCTCGCCTCGCCCGACCAGCCGACGCTCGAGGACTTCGGCAACGACGTCTGGTGGATCGTGCTCGTCAAGGTGGTCGGCGTCTTCGCCGTGCTGGTCCTGATGACGCTGTTCGCCATCGTCTTCGAGCGCAAGGTCGTCGCCCGCATGCAGCAGCGCTCCGGCCCCAACCGGGTCGGGCCGCGCGGGTCGCTGCAGAGCCTCGCCGACGGGCTGAAGCTGGCGTTCAAGGAAGACATCATGCCGGCGATGGCGGACAAGCCGGTCTACTTCCTGGCCCCGGTGCTGGCCACCGTGCCGGCGTTCCTGGCCTTCTCGGTCATCCCGCTGGGCCCGGTGGTCAGCATCTTCGGCGAGCGCACCCCGCTGCAGCTCACCGACGCTCCCATCGGCGTGCTCATCGTGCTCGCCTGCTCGGCGATGGGGATCTACGGCATCGTGCTCGGCGGCTGGGCCTCGGGCTCGACCTACCCGCTGCTGGGCTCCCTGCGCAGCGCGGCGCAGATGGTCAGCTACGAGATCGCGATGGGCCTGTCGATCGTCGCGGTGTTCCTCTACGCCGGGACGATGTCGACCTCGGAGATCGTCGCCGCGCAGGCCGACGGGAACCGGTTGTCGTTCTTCGGCCTGGAGTTCACCGGGCCCAGCTGGTTCGCGGTGCTGCTGCCGGTCAGCTTCGTCATCTACGCGATCGCCGTGGTCGGTGAGACGAACCGCGCCCCCTTCGACCTCCCCGAGGCCGAGAGCGAGCTGGTGGGCGGCTTCCACACCGAGTACTCGTCGCTGAAGTTCGCGCTGTTCTTCCTGGCCGAGTACATCAACATGGTCACCGTCTCCGCGCTGGCCGCGACGCTGTTCCTCGGCGGCTGGCGGGCGCCGTGGCCGCTGTCGATCTGGGACGGCGCCAACTCCGGCTGGTGGCCGCTGCTGTGGTTCTTCCTCAAGGTGTGCGTCGCGCTGTTCGTCTTCATCTGGCTGCGCGGCACGCTGCCCCGGCTGCGCTACGACCAGTTCATGCGCTTCGGCTGGAAGGTGCTGGTGCCGACCGCGCTGGTCTGGATCCTCGTCGTCGCCACGATGCGCACCGTCTCCCGCGAGGCCGACCTGTCCACCGGCGAGGTGGCGGTCTTCGTGGGCGTCCCGATCGCGCTGCTGGTGCTGCTCGGCCTGGCGCTGGCCAGCCGGATCGCCAACCGCGACACCCGGGTCATGGCCGCCGACGCCGCGGCCGGCGGCGTCCACGCCACCGACCCCGAGCCCGAGCCCGAGCCCGAGGTCCTGCCGCCGGCGGGGCCGCGGCGCCGGCCGGCCCAGCGCACCGGCCCGGCCCGCGCCGAGGGCGGTTTCCCGGTGCCGCCGATGGACCTCACCGTGCCGCCGTCGCCGCGGCTGCGCAGGGCCGACCGGGTGGCCGAGCCCGCGGGCGCCAGGCGTCCCGAGGGCGGCGTGGTCAGCAGCGGCCGCCGGGGCAGCACCGCGACCAGCGTCCAGGAGGACCCCGATGTCTGACCACGACCCCACCACCGGAGGCGAGTCCACGGGCCTGGCCCGGACGTCCCGCGGCGAGGTCGAGCGGGCCGGGCGCGACGCCGGCGCACCCGCGCCCCGGCGCAGCCTGCTGCCGGCGCCCGGCCAGGGCTTCGGCGTCACCTTCGCCCAGATGTTCAAGAAGGTGACCACCGAGCAGTACCCCGAGACGCCCAAGGTGACCAAGCCGCGCTACCACGGGCGGCACGTGCTCAACCGGCACCCCGACGGGCTGGAGAAGTGCATCGGCTGCGAGCTGTGCGCCTGGGCCTGTCCCGCCGACGCGATCTACGTCGAGGGCGGCGACAACACCGAGGACGCCCGCTACAGCCCCGGTGAGCGGTACGGCCGGGTCTACCAGATCAACTACCTGCGGTGCATCTTCTGCGGGCTGTGCATCGAGGCCTGCCCCACCCGCTCGCTGACGATGAGCAACGACTTCGAGCTGGCCGACGACAACCGGCAGGACCTGATCTACACCAAGGAACAGCTCATGGCCCCGCTGCTGCCGGGCATGGAGGCGCCGCCGCACGCGATGCGCCTCGGCGACGACGAGAAGGCGTACTACCTGCGCGAGCCGCAGCAGGGCTCGGCCGCCGAGCCGGTCACGGTGGAGCAGGCATGACCGACGTCGTCATCAGCACCGGCGAGGCCGTCGTCTTCTGGATCCTCGGGCCGGTCGCCCTGGCCGGCGCCCTGGGGATGGTGTTCAGCCGCAACGCGGTCCACTCGGCGCTGTGGCTGGTCACCACGATGCTCTCGCTGGGCGTCTTCTACGTCGTCCAGTCCGCGCCCTTCCTCGGCGCGGTGCAGATCATCGTCTACACCGGCGCGATCATGATCCTGTTCCTCTTCGTGCTGATGCTGGTCGGCCGGGACTCCTCGGACTCGGTGGTCGAGACGCTGCGCGGCCAGCGGGTGGCGGCCACCGTCCTCGGGGTCGGGTTCGCCGCGCTGGTCGGGGCCGGCATCGCCCGCGCCACCCAGGACACCCCGGGCACGGGGCTGTCCGACGCGCAGGGCGGCACCGGCAACATCGACTCGATCGCCGAGCTGCTGTTCACCCGCTACCTGCTCGCCTTCGAGGTCACCAGCGCGCTGCTGATCACCGCCGCGGTCGGCGCGATGGTGCTGGCGCACATCGAGCGCGAGCCCGGCAGCCGGCAGTCGCAGAAGGAGCTCTCCCGGGCCCGCTTCCTCACCGACCGGCCGCAGACCCTGACCGGCCCCGGTGTGTTCGCGCGCGCCAACTCCGTGGCCACCGGTGCCCTGCTCCCCGACGGGAGCACCGCCGAGGAGAGCCTGGCCACGGGGCTGGAGGCGCGGGAGGTCGACCAGATGCCCCGGCCCACCGGCCGGGCCCAGCTCGGCAGCCCCGACGCCGCCCTGGGGACGACCACACCAGACGGCACGGCCTCGGAGGACCGGGCATGACGCTCACGTACTACCTGGTGCTGGCCGCGATCCTGTTCACCATCGGCGCCGTCGGCGTGCTGGTGCGGCGCAACGCGATCGTCGTCTTCATGTGCATCGAGCTGATGCTCAACTCGGTGAACCTGACGCTGGTCACCTTCGCCCGGTCCACCGGCACCGTCGACGGCCAGATCATGGCGTTCTTCGTCATGGTCGTCGCCGCCGCGGAGGTCGTCGTCGGCCTCGCGATCATCATGTCGATCTACCGGACCCGCCGGTCGGCGTCGGTCGACGACGCCAACCTGCTCAAGTACTGACGGGAGCCGGGGCACACATGGACACCGTCGCCGCCGAGGGCCTGCTGTCGGCCTCGTGGCTGGTCATCGCACTACCGCTGGCCGGTGCCGCGGTCCTCCTGCTGGGCGGGCGGCGCACCGACCGCTGGGGTCACCTGCTGGGGACGGCGACCGTCGTCGTCGCGTTCGTCGTCGCGCTGCTGTGCACGGTGCAGCTGGCCGGCACCGAGCAGCGCGCGGTCGACGTCGACCTGTTCACCTTCCTGTCGGCCGGCTCGCTCGACGTGCAGGCCGGCCTGCTGGTCGACCCGCTGTCGGCCACCTTCATGCTGCTGATCACCGGCGTGGGCGCGCTCATCCACGTCTACTCGATCGGCTACATGGCCCACGACCCGCGGCGCCGCCGGTTCTTCGCCTACCTCAACCTGTTCGTCGCGGCGATGCTGCTGCTGGTCCTCGGCGACAACTACGTGGCCCTCTACGTCGGCTGGGAGGGCGTGGGCCTGGCCTCCTACCTGCTCATCGCCTTCTGGCACGAGCGCCCGGCCGCGGCCACCGCCGCCAAGAAGGCGTTCGTGATGAACCGGGTCGGCGACGTCGGTCTGGCCCTGGCGATCTTCGTGATGTTCGCCCAGCTCGGGACGGTGTCCTACGAGGGCGTCTTCGGCGGTGCCGGCGCCCTGGCCGGCGGCACGCTGACCGCGCTCGGCCTGCTCCTGCTGCTCGGCGCGTGCGGCAAGTCCGGCCAGTTCCCGCTGCAGGCGTGGCTGCCCGACGCCATGGAGGGCCCGACGCCGGTCTCGGCGCTCATCCACGCCGCCACGATGGTGACCGCCGGCGTCTACCTCATCGCCCGCTCGGCGCCGATCTACGACCTCACGCCCACGGCGCGCACCGTCGTCCTCGCGGTCGGCGCGGTCACCCTGCTCTACGGCGCGATCGTGGGCTGCGCGTACGACGACATCAAGAAGGTGCTGGCGTACTCGACGGTCAGCCAGATCGGCTACATGTTCCTGGCCGTGGGCCTGGGCCCGGCCGGCTACGCCGCGGCGATCGCGCACCTGCTCACCCACGGCTTCTTCAAGGCCGGGCTGTTCCTCGGCGCCGGGTCGGTCATGCACGCCATGGACGACCAGGTGGACATGCGCCGCTTCGGCGGGCTGGCCAGGAAGCTGCCGGTCACCTTCGTGACCTTCGGCCTGGGGTACCTCGCGCTGATCGGCTTCCCGTTCCTGTCCGGCTACTGGACCAAGGACGCGATCATCGAGGCGGCGCTGGACCGCGGCGGCTGGTCGGGCTGGCTGCTCGGCGCGGTCGCCGTCGTCGGCGCCGGGCTGACCGCCTTCTACATGACCCGGCTGATGATCATGACCTTCTTCGGCCGGCCGCGGTGGACGCCCGGCGTGCACCCGCACGAGTCGCCGTCGGTGATGACCCTGCCGATGGTGCTGCTGGCCGTCGGGTCGGTCGCCGCCGGTTTCGTGCTCGTGGTCGTGGCGCCGCTGGGCGAGTGGCTGGAGCCGGTGTTCGGGGTCCCCGAGGAGGCCGAGCACGTGGTGGCGCCGGCCGTCGTCGGCGTCGTCGTCACCGCGGTGATGGCCGTGGGCGTGCTCGCGGCGTGGCTGTTCGTCGGCCGCCGCGAGGTGCCCGAGGTCGCGCCGGCCCGCGTCTCGCCGGTGGTCCGCGCGGCACGCCGGTCGCTGTACGCCGACGCGGTCAACGAGTCGCTGTTCATGCGGCCCGGCCAGTGGCTCACCCGGGCGCTGGTGTGGGTGGACAACCGCGGGGTCGACGGCGCGGTCAACGGCCTGGCCGCCACCCTCGGCGGCTCGTCGTCGCGGCTGGGCCGGGCGCAGACCGGCTTCGTCCGGTCCTACGCGCTCGGGATGCTCGGCGGCGCGGTCATGGTGGCCGGGGCGCTGCTGGCGGTGACGGCCGGGTGATCGAGGCCCTGCAGACGACGACCGACGACGTGAGGACCGTGGCGTGAGCGACTCCCTGCTCCTGGTCGCGATGCTGGCGGTGCCCGCGGTGGGCGCGGCCGTCGTCGCCGCCCTGCCCCGCGAGCGCACCGCGCTGGCCCGGCAGCTCGCCCTCGGGGTGAGCCTGGTCGTGCTGGTCCTGGCGGTCCTGGCCACGGTCGCCTTCGACCCCGACGGCGACCGCTTCCAGCTGACGACGTCGGTGCCGTGGATCGAGGGCTTCGGCGTCGACTTCGCCCTCGGTGTCGACGGCATCGCCCTGGTCATGCTGCTGCTGGTCGGCGTGCTGGTGCCGGTGGTCGTGCTCGCCTCGTGGGAGGACCAGCCCCCGGCCCGCCGGTCGATGCGGACGTTCTTCGCCTGGCTGCTGCTGCTCGAGGCCTGCATGGTCGGCGTCTTCGCCGCCACCGACGTGTTCCTCTTCTACGTCTTCTTCGAGGCGATGCTCGTCCCGATGTACTTCATCGTCGGCAGCTACGGCGGCCCGCGCCGGCAGTACGCGGCGGTCAAGTTCTTCCTCTACAGCCTGGTCGGCGGGCTGGTCATGCTCGCCGCGGTGATCGGCCTGTACGTCGTCAGCGAGGCGGCCGGCGACGGGACGTTCGCCTTCGAGTCCCTGCGCCAGCTCGACATCGACCCGGCCGCGCAGCGGCTGCTGTTCCTCGGCTTCTTCGTCGCCTTCGCGATCAAGGCGCCGCTGGTCCCGCTGCACACCTGGCTCCCCGACGCCGGTGCCGAGGCCCCCGTCGGCGGCTCGGTGCTGCTCGTCGGCGTCCTCGACAAGGTCGGCACCTTCGGCTTCCTGCGCTACTGCCTGCCGCTGTTCCCCGACGCCTCCCGCGAGTTCGCCCCGCTGGTGCTCGTGCTCGCCGTCGCCGGGATCCTGTACGCCGCGCTGCTCGCGATGGGGCAGAGCGACATGAAGCGGCTGGTGTCCTACACCTCGATCGCGCACTTCGGCTTCATCGCCCTCGGCGTCTTCGCCTTCACCACCGAGGCCGGAACCGGCGCGGTGCTGTACATGGTCAACCACGGCATCGCCACCGGCCTGCTGTTCCTCGTCGTCGGGATGCTCATCGCCCGCGGCGGCTCCCGGCTGGTCGGCGACTACGGCGGCGTGGCCAGCCGCGCACCCAAGCTGGCGGGCGTGTTCCTGATCGCGGGCCTGGCGTCGCTGGCACTGCCCGGCACCAACAGCTTCGTCAGCGAGTTCCTCGTGCTGATCGGTTCGTTCCCGACCCGGCCGGTGTTCACGGTCCTGGCCACCGTCGGGATCATCCTGGCCGCGCTCTACGTCCTGCTGCTCTACCAACGGACGATGCACGGCCCGCAGCGCGGCGTGCTGTTCCCGGAGGCGGACCAGCCGGCCGGGAACGCCGCCGGCCTCCCCGGAGGCGCGCACGTGGCCACGCCGTCCGCGACGTCGTCCGCGACGGCGACCCTCACGGCCCCTGCCCCCGCCCCGGCCCGGACGACACCGCGGCTGCTCGACCTGTCCCGCCGCGAGATGGCCGTCGTCGCCCCGCTGGTGGCGCTGGTCCTCGCGCTGGGGGTCTACCCGCAGCCGCTGATCCGGCTGATCGAGCCGGCGGTCGCCGCCACCATGAGCGACGTCGGCGCCGACCCGGCCGGGACCACCGCGACCCCCGAGGGGACCGACTGATGACGATCGAGGCCCCCGACCTGTCGCTGGCCGCGCTCGCCCCGCTGCTGTTCGTCTTCGGCGCCGCCTGCATCGGCGTGCTCGTCGAGGCCTTCGGCCCGCGCGAGCGCCGCCACCCGGTCCAGGTCACCGTCGCGCTGGTGGGCACCGTGGGCGGGCTGGTCGCCACGCTGCTGCTGGCCGGCACCCGCGAGGTGACGGCGGGCGGCGCGCTCGCCGTCGACGGCGCCGGGCTGTTCCTGCAGGCCACCATCGCCGTACTCGGGGCGCTGTCGATCCTGCTGTTCGCCGAGCGCAACCTCGACCCCGCCCGCTCGGCCTTCGTCGTCTCGGCGGCGGTCCCGGCCGGCAGCGTCCGCGACCGCGAGCTGCTCACCGTGCAGCGGGTGCAGACCGAGGTCTACCCGCTGGCCACCTTCGCCATCGGCGGCATGATGCTGTTCGTCACGGCGAACGACCTGCTGCTGATGTTCGTGGCGCTCGAGGTGCTCAGCCTGCCGCTGTACCTGATCAGCGGGCTGGCGCGACGGCGCCGGCTGCTGTCGCAGGAGGCGGCGGTCAAGTACTTCCTGCTCGGCTCCTTCGCCTCGGCGTTCTTCCTCTACGGCGTGGCCCTCGTCTACGGCGCCACCGGCAGCGTCCGGCTCTCCGCCGTCCGCGAGTCGGTGGCGGGGGACGGCAGCGGCACGCTGGCCGTCCTCGGCCTGGCGCTGCTGATCGTGGGCCTGCTGTTCAAGGCCAGCGTCGCGCCGTTCCACACCTGGACGCCCGACGTCTACCAGGGCGCACCCACCCCGGTGACGGCGTTCATGGCCGCCTGCACGAAGGTCGCCGCGTTCGGGGCGATCCTCCGGCTGCTCTACGTCGCCTTCGGCACCGAGGAGTGGACCTGGCGCCCGCTGGTCTACGGCGTGGCCATCGTCTCGATGGTCGTCGGCGCGGTCCTGGGGCTCACCCAGACCGACCTCAAGCGGATGCTCGCCTACTCCTCGGTGGCGCACGCCGGCTTCCTGCTCACCGGTGTCCTCGGCCACCCGGGCGGTGGCGACCCCGCCGGCTCCGGCCTGCCGGCCGTCATGTTCTACCTGCTGGCCTACGGGCTCACCACGCTCGGCGCCTTCGCCGTCCTCACCCTCGTGCGCAGCGGCGACGGCGAGGCCACCCACCTGTCGCAGTGGGCCGGCCTGGCGCAGCGCTCGCCGATCACCGCGGCGGTCATGAGCCTGTTCCTGCTCGCGCTCGCCGGCATCCCGCTCACCAGCGGCTTCACCGGCAAGTTCGCCGTCTTCCGGGCCGCGATCGAGGACGGCGCCTGGCCGCTGGCGCTGGTCGCCCTGCTGGCCAGCGCGGTGGCGGCGTTCTTCTACCTGCGGGTCATCGTGCTCATGTACTTCTCCGAGCCGGCCGCCGACGGACCCACCGTCGGCGTGCCCGGGATGCCCACGACGGTCGTGCTGGCGGTGACCGCCGCGGCCACGCTCGTCCTGGGCGTCGTGCCCGGGGCGGTGCTCGGTCTCGCCGATCAGGCGGCTATCTTCGTCGGTTGATGACCGGACCCCGTGCCGCCGTCGACGGGATCGCCCCGGCCGAGGTCTGGCACCGCATCTCCACCCCCGCCTCCACGATGGGCCCCTGGCTCCCGGGCGGGGCCCTCGGCGACTCGCTGGCGCAGGGGCTGGCCGACGTGGAGGCCGCGCTGGCCACCGCGGTGGCCAGCGACCACCAGTTCGTCTCCGAGGCCGCCGGCCACCTCATGGCCGCCGGCGGCAAGCGCTTCCGGCCGATGCTGGCCCTGCTGGCCGCGCAGCTCGGGGACTCCCGCGCCCCCGAGGTGGTGCAGGCCGCCGTCGTCTGCGAGCTCACCCACCTGGCCACGCTGTACCACGACGACGTCATGGACGAGGCCGCCGTCCGCCGCGGGGCGCCCAGCGCCAACAGCCGGTGGACCAACAGCGTCGCCATCCTCACCGGCGACTTCCTCTTCGCCCGCGCCTCCGACCTGCTGGCCGACCTCGGCCCGGAGGCGGTGCGCATCCAGGCGCGGACCTTCGAGCGGCTGGTCACCGGCCAGATCCGCGAGACGGTGGGCGCGCGGGACGGCGAGGACCGCGTGGCCCACTACCTCGAGGTGCTGGCCGACAAGACCGGCTCCCTGGTGGCGACCTCGGCCCGCTTCGGCGCCGGCTTCGCCGGGGTCGAGCCGGACCTGGTGACCGCGCTGACCCGCTTCGGCGAGGAGGTCGGCGTCGCCTTCCAGATCTCCGACGACCTGCTCGACATCGTCAGCCAGGACGGCGCCTCGGGGAAGGCACCCGGGACCGACCTGCGCGAGGGCGTGGCCACCCTGCCCGCGCTGATCGCGCTCGCCGGGGACGACCCCGCCGACGCCCGGCTGCGCGCGCTGGTCGCCCGCCCGCTGTCCGACGACGCCGAGCACGCCGAGGCCCTGGCGCTGCTGCGGGAGTCCGCGGCGCTCGAGCGGGCCGGCGCCGTGCTGCGCGACTACGCCGACCGTGCTCGGGCGTCGCTGTCCGCGGTCCCCGCCGGCGAGGTGCGCGAGGCGCTGTCGGCCCTCTGCGACTACGTCGTCACCCGGACCAGCTGACGGACGGCGCCGTCCGCCCGCCTCGGGGATGCTCGGCGGGGTGAGGTCCACCCGCGCCGTCGTCCTGGCCGCCGTCCTGGTGCTGACCGGCTGCTCGGGCAACGGCAACGGCACCGGCACCGGCGACCTGCCGGGCGGCCAGGAGGACAAGGGGACCACCGACGTCCCCGACGGTGCCGCGACGACGGCGGCCGCGCTGCCCACCCTGGGCGTGGAGACCGTGCTGGACGGGCTGGACCACCCGTGGGACGTCGCGCAGGCACCGGACGGCACCCTGCTGGTCGACGAGCGCAGCGGGGGGTTCACCGCGGTGCTGCCCGACGGCACCGTCCGGGAGGTCGAGGCCGACCTCGACGACCTGTTCGCCGACGGCGAGACCGGCCTGATGGGCCTCACCCTCGACCCCGCCTTCGCCGGCAACCGGCGGCTGTACACCTGCCAGGGCGTCGAGGAGGACGGCGGCGCGGAGATCCAGGTGGTCGCCTGGACCGTCGACGAGGGCTGGACCCGCGCCACCCGCGTCGCCGACCCGCTGGTCGGGGACATCCCGGTCAACGAGCGCAGCGGCCGCCACGGCGGCTGCCGCCTCCGCTTCGCCCCCGACGGCGCCCTGCTCGTGGGCACCGGCGACAACGCCGTCGGCAGCCACCCGCAGGACCGGGCCACCCTGGCCGGCAAGGTGCTGCGCGTCGACGCCGCCACCGGCGGTCCCGCGCCGGGCAACCCGTTCGCCGACGACCCCGACCCGGTCACTCGGTTGCTGCTCAGCTACGGGCACCGCAACGTGCAGGGCATCGCCGTCCGCCCGGGGACCGGCGAGGTGTTCACCGCCGAGCAGGGGACCGACCGCGACGACGAGGTCAACCGGTCGGTGCCGGGCGGCAACTACGGCTACGACCCGGACGGCGACGACGGCGGCTACGACGAGAGCGTGCCGATGACCGACCCCGACCTGCCCGGTGCCGTGCCCGCGGTCTGGTCGTCGGGCGACCCGACCATCGCCACCAGCGGCGCGGACTTCGTCAGCGGCACCGGCTGGGGCGGGTACGACGGCGTGCTGCTGGTCGGGGTGCAGAAGGACACCGGCCTCCTGGCGCTGCGCCTCGACGACGCCGGGCAGCTGGTCGAGCAGTTCCGGGTGCCGGAGCTGGAGGACACCTACGGCCGGATCCGGACGCCGCTGCTCGGCAGCGACGGCGCGCTGTACGTGACCACCGACAACGGCGGCGGCGACGACCTCCTGCTCCGGGTGACCCCGGCGTAGCCGGTCGTCGCGCCGAGTGGCCCCCGGAGGAGGCCGCGCAGGCGCGGCGGCTCCGGCTCAGCGCAGGCCGGGACGGCACCTGGCCGCGGTGTCGGCCGGCAGACCGACGGTGTCATCGCGTCACACCCGCCGGCTGAGCACCCGGTCGGGCACCGGCGTCTCCCCGGGCAGCAGCGGGCAGGGTTCGGGCTCCCCCACGACGGTGCGCAGCGGCAGGACGCCGGCCCAGACCGGGGTCCCCAGGTCGGCCTCGTCGTCGCCGGGCGGGCCGGTGCGGATCTTGACGCTCGCCTCGGCGAGGTCGAGGGCCAGCAGCGCCGTGGCGGCCAGCTCCCTGCGGTCCGGCTGCCGGGTGGCCGACCACGAGCCCGGCGCCAGGTGCTCGGTCAGCACCTCCAGGCCGTGCAGCCGCTCCCCGGGGTCGGTGACCACCCGAGCGGCCCCGTGCACCACGGCGCAGCGGTAGTTCACCGAGTGGTGGAAGGCCGAGCGGGCGTACACGACGCCGTCGAGGTGGGTGACGGTGAAGCAGACCGGCGCCCCGGCCGCCGCGGCGCGGAGCGTGGCCGCGCCGGTGGACCCGTGCAGGTACAGGGCGTCGCCGTCGCGCCCGTAGCCGGTGGGCAGCACGACCGGCGCGCCGCCGAGGACGACGCCGAGGTGGCCGACCAGGCCGGCGTCGAGGACGGCGTACAGCTCGGCCCGGTCGGTGCGGGCACGCCTCGCGCCACGGCGGACGGTGCTGCGGGCGGTGGGGGACAGCGGCGGTGCGGTGCTCACGGACCCACTCTGCGCGGCGGACTGGCCTCCCGGAAGGGCCAGTAGGCTGCCGATCCACCAGGCCACTTCGCGGACGGAGGACAGAGGTGGACATGCCCCCGGTCGTCCTCGACCGCGCCGCCGGCCGGCCCCTGGCCGTCCAGCTCGCCGACTCCCTGCGGACCGCGGCGGCCGGCGGCGTCCTGCGCCCGGGGGACCGGCTGCCCTCCACCCGCGAGCTCGCTGCCGCGCTGCGGGTCAGCCGCACGGTGACCGCCGCCGCCTACGACCAGCTCGTCGCCGAGGGCTGGGCCGCCGGGCGCAGGGGCGCGGGGACCTTCGTCGTCGGCGCCGCCCCGGCCGGCCCGGTGGCGGCCGCACCCGGGCTCCCGGTGCGGCCGGCCGGCGCGCCGGTGGTCGACCTGCGGGCCGGCTCGCCCTGCCTGGAGGTGCTCGACCGGGCGGCCTGGCGGCGGGCCTGGCGGGCGGCCGGTGACCTGTCCCCCGACGCCGGGCCCGAGCCAGCGGCCGACCCGTCGTTCCAGGCCGCGGTCACCGGTCACCTGCTGCGCCACCGCGGGCTGCCGGTCGAGTCGTCGGGGGTGCTCGCCACCGGCGGCACGTCGGCCGCGGTGGGCGAGATCGCCCGCCTGCTCCCGCCGGGCAGCCGGGTCGGCGTCGAGGACCCCGGCTACCAGCGGGCGGCCGGGGCGCTGCGCGCCGCCGGGGTGGAGGTGGTGCCCTGCCCGGTCGACGACGACGGCCTGGTGGTCGACGCCGTGCCCGAAGGCGTGGTGGCCGTCTACTGCACGCCGGCGCACCAGTGGCCGCTGGGCCGGCGGATGCCGGCGGCGCGGCGGCTCGCGCTGGTCGCCCGGGCGCGGGCCGAGGGCTGGTGGGTGCTCGAGGACGACTACGACGGCGAGCTGCGCTACGACGTCGCGCCGCTCCCGCTGCTGGCCGCGCTGGCACCCGACGTCGTCGTGCACCTCGGCACCAGCGGCAAGGTCCTCAGCCCGACGCTGGGCACCGGCTGGCTCGTGGCGCCGCCGGACCTGCGCGCCGGCCTGGTGGCCGCCCGGACCGCGACCGGCACCCGGCCCGCCCGCGCGGGGCAGCGGGTGCTCGCGGCGCTGGCTACTTCGGGCGACCTGGCCCGGCACCTGCGGCGGCTGCGCCGGGAGCTCGCCGAGCGCCGCGGGCTGGTGGTGGGGGAGCTGGCCCGGGCGGGGTCGCGGGTGACCGGGGACCCCGCCGGGGCGCACGTGGTCGTCCCGCTGGACGGTCGCGCGGCCGAGGAGGCGGTGGTCGCGGCCGCGGCCGGGCGCGGGCTCGCCGTCGACGGGCTCGCTCGGCACCGCACCGGCCCGGGGCGGCACGACCCGGCCGCCGGACTCGTGCTCGGATTCGCCGCCCCGGCCCGCGCCGAGCTCGCCGGCGCCCTGCCCGTGCTCACGGAGGTGCTGCGCACGACCCCGTGAGACGCGGACGGCCCGCCTCCCGAGGGGAGGCGGGCCGTCCGGAGGAGCTCAGGCCGACACGGTCCAGGTGTCGTTGCCGGCCAGCAGCGCGTCGAGGTCACCGGCGCCCTCGGTGCGGGCCTCCTCGAGCTGGTCGAGCATCATCCGGTCGTAGGTGGGCTTGCGCACCGACCGGAAGACGCCCATCGGCGTGTAGCGCAGGTCCTGGCTCGACAGCCGCGACAGCGCGAACGCGTAGGACGGGTCCTCGCGGGTCGCGTCGTGCACCACGATCTCGCTCGGGTCGACCTGGTTGGTCTCGGCGATCCGCAGCCCGCCGAAGTCCTCGCGGACCACGCACGAGGCGCCGTCCGGGCCGAACACCAGCGGCTCGCCGTGGACCAGCGGGATCGTCCACTGCGCGCCGGTGGCCGGGTCCTTGAGCAGGTCGAAGGCGCCGTCGTTGAAGATGTTGCAGTTCTGGTAGATCTCCACCAGCGCGGTGCCCTGGTGCTCGGCCGCCTGGCGCAGCACCTCGGTGAGGCCCTTGCGGTCGGAGTCCATGGCCCGGCCCACGAAGGTCGCGTCGGCGCCGATCGCCAGTGACACCGGGTTGAACGGGTGGTCCAGCGAGCCCATCGGCGTGGACTTGGTGACCTTGCCGACCTCCGACGTGGGGGAGTACTGGCCCTTGGTCAGCCCGTAGATCCGGTTGTTGAACAGCAGGATCGTCATGTTCACGTTGCGGCGCAGCGCGTGGATCAGGTGGTTGCCGCCGATCGACAGCGCGTCGCCGTCGCCGGTCACCACCCACACCGACAGGTCCGGCCGGGAGGCGGCAAGTCCGGTGGCGATGGCCGGGGCGCGGCCGTGGATCGAGTGCATCCCGTAGGTGTTCATGTAGTACGGGAAGCGCGAGGAGCAGCCGATGCCCGAGACGATGACCATGTCCTCGCGGGCGATCCCGAGCGAGGGCAGGAAGCTCTGGACGGCGTTGAGGATGACGTAGTCACCGCAGCCGGGGCACCAGCGCACCTCCTGGTCGGTCTTCATGTCCTTGGCCTTGAGGGCCGTCTGCTTCTCGCCCTGGCTGTCGACCGAGTCCGCGATGGCCTGCTGGATGCGCGCGTCGATCGTCGTCCCCGGCATGCCGAGGTCGTGCACGTGCGGGGTGGTGGTCACTTCGTGCCTCCGGTCGGAGCGGTGCTGGTCGACGTCGTCGAGTCGATGACGTCCTGGACCACGGCGGCGAGCTCGGCGGCCCGGAAGGGCAGCCCGCGCACCTGGGTGTGGCTCTGGACGTCGACGAGGTACTTGGCGCGCAGGAGCAGCGCGAGCTGCCCCATGTTCATCTCGGGGCACACGACCCGGTCGTAGCGGCCCAGGACCTCACCGAGGTCGGCCGGCATCGGGTTGACGTGCCGCAGGTGGATCTGGGCCACCTCGCGACCGGAGTTGCGGATCTGCCGGCAGGCGGCGCCGATCGGCCCGTAGGTGGAGCCCCAGCCGATCACGGCGACCCGGGCGCCGCCGGTGGGGTCGTCGACGTCGGTGGCCGGGATGTCGGCGGCGATGCCGTCGACCTTGGCCTGCCGCAGCCGGGTCATCAGGTCGTGGTTGGCCGGGTCGTAGGAGATGTTCCCGGACTTGTCGGCCTTCTCCAGCCCGCCGATGCGGTGCTGCATGCCCGAGGTGCCCGGGACGGCCCACGGGCGGGCCAGCGTCTCGGGGTCGCGCAGGTAGGGCAGGAACTCCGGCGTCCCGTCGGCGGCCGCGCCGTTGGGCTCGGTGGCGAACTCCACGCGGAGGTCGGGCAGCTCGTCGGCGGCCGGTACGGCCCACGGCTCGGCGCCGTTGGCCAGGTAACCGTCGGACAGCAGCATGACCGGCGTCCGGTACTTCAGCGCGATCCGCGCCGCCTCCAGCGCCGCGTCGAAGCAGTCGCCGGGGGAGCGGGGCGCGATGACCGGCAGCGGCGCCTCGCCGTTGCGGCCGAACATCGCCTGCAGCAGGTCCGACTGCTCGGTCTTGGTCGGCAGGCCGGTGGAGGGGCCACCGCGCTGCACGTCGACGACGACCAGCGGCAGCTCGGTCATCACCGCGAGGCCGAGCGCCTCGGACTTCAGCGAGACGCCGGGGCCCGACGTCGTCGTGACGCCGAGGGCGCCGCCGAAGGAGGCGCCCAAGGCCGCGCCGATGCCGGCGATCTCGTCCTCGGCCTGGAAGGTCCGGACGCCGAACGCCTTGTGCCGGGACAGCTCGTGGAGGATGTCCGACGCCGGCGTGATCGGGTAGGCGCCGAGGAAGACCGGCAGGCCCGACCGCTGGCCGGCGGCCACCAGCCCGAGGGAGAGGGCCTGGTTGCCGGAGATGTTGCGGTAGCGACCCGGGCTCATCGGTGCGGGCTTGATCTCGTAGGAGACGGCGAAGGCCTCGGTCGTCTCGCCGTAGTTGTAGCCCGCGCGGAAGGCGGCGATGTTGGCCGCGGCGATCTCCGGCTTGCGCCGGAACTGCCGCTCGAGGAAGCGCACGGTGCCCTCGGTGGGCCGGTGGTACATCCAGCTCAGCAGGCCGAGGGTGAACATGTTCTTGCTCCGCTCGGCCTCCTTCTTCCCGAGCCCGGAGTCCTTGAGCGCCTCGAGCGTCATGCTGGTCAGCCCGACGCTGACGACCTGCCAGCCCTCGAGCGAGCCGTCCTCGAGCGGGTTGGTGGCGTAGCCGACCTTGGCCAGGTTGCGCGGGGTGAACTCGTCGCTGTCGACGATCACCAGGCCGCCGCCGGGGAGGTCGGCGAGGTTGGCCTTGAGCGCCGCGGGGTTCATCGCGACCAGGACGTCCGGGGCGTCGCCCGGCGTCATGATGTCGTGGTCGGCGAAGTGCAGCTGGAAGGAGCTGACTCCGGGCAGGGTCCCCGTCGGCGCCCGGATCTCGGCGGGGAAGTTGGGCAGCGTCGACAGGTCGTTGCCGAAGGACGCGGTCTCGCTGGTGAAGCGGTTACCGGTCAGCTGCATGCCGTCGCCGGAGTCACCGGCGAGCCGGATGACGACGCGGTCGAGCTCGACGACGCTCTTCACGAGCCCACCGGGGGCCGAGCTGCCGGGCGTGGTGGACGGTTCGAGAGCAGTCATCGGGCGTGTTACCTCCAACCGCCCAGGTTACGGGGCGGTGTCGCGGCTGGTCACGTGACGCGGACCACGGACGGGGCCCGCACGGGACGGACTGCCGGGCACAACGACCCCGGCGGGGAGCCTCTTCCGGACCGGTGCCGTCCGTGACCGGCGTCGCAGCGGACGCCGGGGAACGGCGGTCCCGGTCGTTCCGTTCTCGGAGGGTGCGGCGATGGGGCAACGGGGTGCGGACCGCGCTCCTGCTCGGGCTGGTGGCCGGCCTCGCCCTCGCCGCGGGGGCCGTGGTCGGCGGCCGGGGCGGGCTGCTCGTCGCGTTCGTCGTCGCCCTCGGGGTCAACGGCTGGGCCTGGTACGCCTCCGACCGGCTGGCCCTCCGCGCGATGCGGGCCTTCCCCGTTCCCGAGACGCAGGCACCCGGTCTCTACGCGATGGTGCGCGAGCTGGCCACCCAGGCCCGCCAGCCGATGCCGCGCCTGTACGTGAGCCCCACCGACCAGCCCAACGCCTTCGCCACCGGGCGCACGCCGCGCCGCGCCGCCCTCTGCTGCACCCAGGGCCTCCTCGAGCTGCTCGACCGCCGCCAACTGCGGGCGGTGCTGGCCCACGAGCTCTCGCACGTGCGCAACCGCGACGTCCTCGTCAGCTGCATCGCGGGCGCGCTGGCGAGCGTCGTCACCTACCTGGCCTCGCTCGCCACCTTCGCCTCGCTGTTCGGCGGCCGCCCCGACGAGGACCGCGACGGTGCCGGCGTGTTCGGGACGCTGATGCTGGTGCTGCTCGGTCCCCTGGCCGCGGGGCTGGTGCACCTCGCGGTCAGCCGCGGCCGGGAGTACGAGGCCGACGCCGATGGCGCCCGGCTGTGCGGTGACCCGCAGGCCCTCGCCGGCGCCCTGCGCCGGATCTCCGAGGGTGCTGCCGCGCGGCCGCTGCCCCCAGAGGACCGGCTGGTGGCCCAGAGCCACCTCATGATCGCCGCGCCGGTGCGCGCCTCCGGGCTGGCGGCGCTGTTCGCCACGCACCCGCCCATGGCCGAGCGGATCGCCCGGCTGGAGCGCATGGCGCAGGAGCCCGGCCGCGACTGACCAGCCGGGCTCCGCCGGTCGTGCCCGTCGCGGGTCAGCGATGGTCGTCGTACCTCTTCGGCACGTTCGGTCGTTGCCCGCCACCGAGGAGAAGGGCCACGGACCTGCACGTGTGGTCGTCGACCTTGATGGCCGTTGGTGGCCAGGATCGGTCCTCCTGCGGACTCTGTGCGGACCAGCCGCTGTCGTGTGCCACCGAGGCACACAGCGGTAGGTGCCGTCCGCCGTGGTGTCGGTGGGCGGTCGCCGGCGCTCTGTCCCCCTCCGGCAGTGCGGGGCCTTCGGTGGTTGCTCGGACCCAGCTGCGCACCGACCTCGTCGGACGCCTCAACCTCACCGCCCGACGACCGTGACGGGCTGACGACCGTCCATGCCGGTGCGGTGGGCGACGTGGTGGGGGCGTCTCAGCTGTGAGGCGTCTCGCGCGCCTCGGCCTGGAGGCTCGAGCGCAGCGGCCGGCGCTCGCCGTCGACGTCGACCGCTGACCCGCGAAGACGTGGATGGCCGAACGCGGGATGCGAGGAGCGCAGCCTCCGCACGGTCGACGTCGCCGCTGTCACGTACCGGTTCACCTTGCGATCTCCGCGCAGTGAGCACGCGCTGCTCTGCTGAGGAGCGTCGGCGCACGGGATGGCGCGCGGAGGCCGTGTGCAGGGCGAACGGGCGGCAGGAGCACCGGTGGACGTAGCCGCAGCCACACTGCGCGCCGCTGCCGCCGCCGAGGGTGTGGACACCGGTCAGCCGTGGGTGGATGCCGCCGCCGCGCAGATCAGCGTCTCGGAACCCACCTGGTCCGGCCGGACCGGGGTGCGCGAGAGCCAGCGAGCGCCGTGTGAGTCCAGGACGCGGGAGGCGCACCAGCGCCACCTGTCCGAGCGCGTCTGGTAGCAGGGACTGACCGCGCCGACCGGAGGCGCTGGCCCGGCCTCAGCGCCGGACCCGCACGGACCCGGTCCTGGCCTGGACGGCCGGGTGGCCGGGGCCCGTGGGGACCCCGGCCACCCGGCCGGCAGGAGGTGAGGAGGTCAGGGCGTCGAAGTGCCGCCGTCGGCCCGCTCGCCCTCGTCGACCGGGATCTCGTCGATGACGACGTCCTCGTCCGGCTGGCCGGGCGTGGTGCCCTGCAGCGCCGGTCGGGTCGGCGCCAGCCGCCCGTCGGGGTAGGCCAGGGCCTCCCCGAAGAGGGTCAGGTAGGCGATCCGGTAGACGTCGATGTTGTCGAACCGGTCCGAGAGCCGCTCGTCGACGACATCGGCTGCCAACCCGGCCGCCCGGGTGACGACGCCGCCGGTGAGGTCGGCCGTGCTCGTCCAGGCGACGCCGAACGCGAGGCCCTGGCCGAACTGGTCGGGTGCGGCGACGAACGGCGCGGTGCCCCGCCCGTAGCGGCCGTCGAGGGGGTTCTGCGGGACCTCGGGGTCCTCGGCTCCGACGACCTCCTCGCCCGGGTTGAGGTCGATCGTCCCCACGGTCGCCGGCGTCTCCTCGTCGACGTTGTAGGCGTGGGCCTGGATGCCGCCGGCGTCCCCGTCGGCGGCGGTGAGCACCGTCGTGGCCGGGTCCTGCACGAGGAAGTCCTGCGCCACGCCGATCATCTCGTCGGCGGAGCGGGCCTCGACCAAGGTGCCGATGGCGTTGTCGATGTTGGCCATGTTGTCGGTGCCCTCGACCTCCCACACGGTGGCGAAGGGCTTGCCGGCCTCCTCGCTGTGCGCGTCGAGGACCGCGGTGGCGACCTGGGCCATCTCCGGCGCCGTGGGCGGGCGGTAGCCCGGGGTGCCCGGCTCGGAGCCGTAGAGGACGAGGTTGGTCTCGCGTGCGTCCTCGGGAACGCTCGGGTCGACCAGCCCGGCGGCCATCAGCTCCTCCTCGGTGACCGCGTTGAAGATGTCCTGGCTGGCGAGCAGCGCCAGGACCTTCAGGTCCGCCGGGTCCGCGTCGCCGGAGTCGACGGCCGCGGCGAGGGCGTCGAACTCCGCCCGGGTGCGGATGAGCGTGTAGCCCTCGTCCACGGCGAGCTGGGCCAGGTTGACCCCGTCGGTGCGCAGGCCGCCGGTGGCCGACGGGCCGTCCTCGTCGAGGGTGTCGCCCGGGGCGCGGTGCACGACGCAGGTCGCGGGGATCGTCGCCACGGGGTCACCCGCAGCGGCCAGGGCCGCGTCGATCTCCGCCTGGCTGCAGACCGGGGTCTCCGTCGGGAAGAACAGGTCCTCGCCGCCGCCCATGATCACGACCGGGTCGGCATCGGCCGCGCCGAAGTCCGGCCGGCCCTCGACGAGCTGGCGGGCGATCTCCAGCGCCGAGGCGTCGGTCCGCTCGGTGACCTCGGTCAGGAAGGCGGCGGTACCGGGCTCGGCGACGTCGCCGTCGTTGACCACGCCGATCGGGTGACCGGCGTTACCCGCCTCACGCAGCCAGCTACCGGCGTAACCCGACAGCGCGTTGACGGTGCGCGGCTCCTCGGCGTCGCCCGCGAGGACGTCCTCGGCGCTCGAGTCGGTGCCGAAGGAGTCCGGTGCATCGACCTTGAACCCGAAGGCGTGCGTGGTCGCGCCGCCGTTCGAGGAGTTGGTCAGGATGTCGGCCGCATGGCCCCGGTAGGGCGCCGCCGCCGGTAGCTGGTCCCAGTTGCTGACCGAGTCCGGTCCGTACCAGTAGATGCGGGACAGCTCCCACAGCGCGGCGTCCGAGCCGTCCGGGTGGATGAAGATCATGTTGCCCGTCTCCGGCGGCGACGCGTCGTCCGACGCGGTCGCCCCCGATGGGGCGATGACCACCGCGCCGGCCACCGGAACGGCCAGCGCAGCGACCAGGTGCTTCTTGCGCATGCGTGCGGTCTCCCCTCAACCGTCGGGGACGTCCGCCCCCGACGGGCGGACCCTGCCGGGGCTCGCCGGACCGGCAGACGGGCAGGACGAGGCGCACAGACGACCTCGGGGTGAACGGCGCACGATCGCCGCCACGTCATCACTGGCGGACAGTGATCCAGCACGGTGGGTGGCTGCGATCAGCTCCGGCCCCCGCGGCCCGCACATCCACCCCAGGGCACAGCCTCCGGACGGGCATCGGCTCCGAGCCGTGCTGCCCAGGCGTCCGGTCAGGCCGCGGTCGCCGCTGCTCGAGGTGCTGGAGAACGCGCACCAGGAAGTGGCGCACGCCTCTTGCAGTCGCCGACCGTCAGTCCGTCGGACCAGTAGGGCATCGTGCACGCGCCGGCCGAGCTCGTGGACCTGCTGGCCGGGCACGTCCGCAGCACCGGCGTCGGCACGGGGGAGTGGCTGTTCTCCCTCGGCGGGGCGCCGCTGACCCGCAACGCCGCCGGCCACCAGTGGCGCCAGGTCCGGCGTGCGGCCGGGCTCGAGCAGTACACGCTGCACGACCTGCGGCACTTCCAGGCCAGCGGGCTGATCGCCGCCGGCTGCGAGGTGGTCACCGTCCAGCGGGCGCCGGGGCACTCCTCGGCGACCATCACGCTCAACGCCTACTCCCACCTGTGGCCCACCGCGGAGGACCGCACGCGGGCCGCGGCCGCCGGGCTGATGGCGGCCGCGACGCGCGCTCCTGCGGACTCTCTGCGGACCGAACGGGACGGACGAGCCGCTGAGCTGCGGATACGGACGGGATCAGCGGTAGTTGTCGAACTGCAGGGCGACGTCGAGGTCCTGGGCCCGCAGCAGCTGCTGGACCACCTGCAGGTCGTCGCGCTTCTTGCCGCTCACCCGCAGCTGGTCGCCCTGGATCTGCGCCTGCACGCCCTTGGGGCCCTCGTCGCGGATGATCTTCGCGATCTTCTTCGCCACGTCGGACTCGATGCCCTGCTTGATGCGCGCCGAGAGCTTGTAGGCCTTGCCCGAGGCCTGCGGCTCGTCGGCGTCGAGGGCCTTGAGCGAGATGCCGCGCTTGACGAGCTTGTCCCTGAAGACGTCGAGGGCGGCGGTGACCCGCTCCTCGGTGTCGGCCTGCAGGAGCACGCCGTCCTCCCCTGCCCAGCTGATGCTCGCGTTGGTCCCGCGGAAGTCGAAGCGCTGGGAGAGCTCCTTGCCCGCCTGGTTGAGCGCGTTGTCGATCTCCTGACGGTCGACCTTGCTCACGACGTCGAAGGACGAGTCGGCCATGTCTGCTCCTCCTCCCGCGCGGGGCTGACCCGCGCCGGGACCCGTCGGGCCGGGGTCGGCCCGTCTTGTACCCTTCTCCCGTGGCACCACGGCGGGTTGCCCGAGTGGCCAATGGGAGCGGACTGTAAATCCGTCGGCTTAGCCTACGAAGGTTCGAATCCTTCACCCGCCACACCCACGGCAGCGGCCCCCGACCGGCAGGTCGGGGGCCGCTGCGCGTCCCGGGTCCTCAGCCCAGCGCGGGTGCGCGCGCCCCGGCGACCGCGTCGACCTCCAGGGGCCGGCCACCCAGGAACAGCGCGCCGAAGGCGATCTCCACCGACCGCACGCAGCGGACCGTCACCTCCGTGCCGTCGGTCTCCGCCGTCCACCCGTCCAGAGGCGTCGCGCCGTCGGCGAGGTGGTCGGCGACGGCGGCCCGGGCCGTCTCGGCGGTCAGCGGCAGGGACGTGCCCACCCCGGCGGCGTAGACCCGCGCCTCGTCGGCCTGGTTGGCCGCGGCCAGGGCCGCGCCGTCGCAGGCCGCCTGGAGGTCCTGCTGCTCGAGGAAGGCGTCGGACGCCGCGACGGCGCCCAGGGCCATGAACGCCGCGACCAGCCAGCACACGAGGACGAACGGCAGTGCCGAGCCGCGCTCCCGCGCCGTCGTCGCCCCGTCCCGCACGGCGCGCAGCGTAGGGACGGAACGCGGCCCCGCGCCCCCCGTGCACGGCATCGGTGGACCCACGCGCCCCAGTCGTCACCCATACCGGTGACGTCTAGCTGATCATCAGACACGCTGAGTCACGACATAACGGTTCGTCACCCCATCGTGATCCTGCGTGCTTGCCTCGCCCGAGTGAGGGCACGAAGGTTCCGGGCGCGGTCCGTACACGAACGACGCTCTGCCCCCGCGCCTGGGTGACAGCCGCACTGCGAGTGCTGTCCATTCATGCCTGAGGAGGCGTCATGAGCACCACCATGTCCTCGACCCAGTCCCTGCCCGGCAACCGCTGGGGCCGTGGCAACCGGTGGGGCCGCGGCAACCGCTGGGGGCGCGGCAACCGCTGGGGCGTCTGACCCCGGGGAACGTCTCGGGGGCTGAGGTCGCCGGCGTCCGGCGACCGCCCCCGAAGGGTGAGGACGGACACGGTGCCCGCTGTTAGCCTCTGCCGACGCCCGCCCCATCCAGAAGACAGGGTTCCGTTGGCCGAGCCCCAGGCCCATGCCGTCGAGCGCAGCGAGCCCGTGGCTCCCGCTCCCGCGCAGCCTGCCGTGACCGCGCCCCGGCCGTGGGTGCCGATCGGCGTCCTGGCGGTGCTGGCCGTGGTCCTCGGTGCCCTCGTGCTGCTGCCGACCTGGCAGACCACCTCGGTGTTCGGGCTCCTGGCGCTGTTCGTCGCCTTCGTGATCACCGAGTCGGTCCAGCTCGACCTCGAGGTGCGGCGCCAGACCTTCCAGGTCACACCGATCGAGCTGGTCGTCATCGCGCTGGTCGAGCTCGGCGGCCTGTGGGCCGCCGTCGTGCGGGGTGCTGCCGTCGTCCTCGTCCTCGTCCACCAGCGCTACGCGCCGATGAAGACGGTCTTCAACGTCGCCCTCGCCGTCCTCGAGGTGACCGCGGCGGTGGCGGTCCTGCAGCTCTTCCCGACGTCGGACATCGACTCTCCGCTGACCTGGGCCGCCCTGGCCGTGGCCGTCACCGTCGCCGACGTCGTCTCGGCAGGCTGCGTCGCCGCCATCATCACGTTGATCGACGGCCGGCTGGACCGGCAGTTCTGGATCGGCGCCCTCGTGCCGCAGTTCCTCGTGGGGCCGCTCAGCGTGGCCGCCGGCGTCGGGGCGGTCCTGCTGATCCGCGACAACGGCTGGGCCTGGCTGCTCATCCTGCCGATCCTCGCGGCGATGATCGCGGTCTTCCGCCTGTCGGCCTCGGCCCTGCGCGAGCGGCGCACCGTGCAGCAGGTCTACGAGTTCGCCCGCCGGGTCGAGCAGGTCCGGCCGGACGCCGACGGGCCGCTGCAGATCGTCCTGGCGGTCCAGGAGCTGCTCAACGCCGACAAGGTCGCCCTCTGGCTGCCGCCCTACCTCGACGAGCCGCCGCGGCTGGTGGTGGCCGGTGACGGCGGCGTCAGCTGGTACGACGGGCCGGCCGACCCCGAGGACGTCCTGCGCCAGCGGGTGCTGATGCCCGGCTCGTCCGAGCCGGTCCTGGTCGCCGCCGGGCGGTCGACGCCGGCCGAGGCCGCCGCCCTGGCCCGCCGCGGCGCCGAGGAGGTCCTCGGGGCCCCGGTGGCGACGGCGGCGGGCGAGCCGGGCTACCTGGAGGTCTGCGACCGGCGCAGCGACGTGGTGTCCTTCACCGGCAGCGACCGCTCCGCGCTCGACTCGATGCTCACCCACGTCAACGCGGCCATCCGCCAGCAGCAGCTGCTGACCCAGATCCGCTACGACGCCGACCACGACCGGCTCACCGGCCTGCCCAACCGGCAGCGGCTGGCCGCCGAGATCGACCAGCTCCTCGAGGCCGACCCCGTGGGCGCCCGGGCCGGCCTGGTGCTGGCGGCCCTGGACAACCACACCGAGATCGTCGACACCCTCGGGCACGCCGCCGCCGACGAGCTGCTCCTGGTCACCGCCGGCCTGCTGCGCGAGCACGCGCCGCCGGACGCCCTCGTGGCGCGCATGGAGGGCGAGCAGTTCGCCGTCCTGCTGCCCGGGCTGTCCCTGGCCGCCACCGACCGCGCCGCGCGCCGGCTGCGCGAGGCCACCTCCACCCGGGCGCGCGTCGCCGGCCTGGACCTGGAGGTGACGCTCACCGTCGGCGTGGCCGCCGCACCGGTCCACGGCACCGACTCGGGCACGCTGATGCAGCGGGCCGACGTCGCGCTGCTGGCGGCCGCCTCGGAGAGCAGCGGCGTGGCCAGCTACCACCAGGTGCTCGACCAGCAGAGCCTGCGGCGCCTCCAGCTGGGCACCGAGCTCGAGCAGGCCATGGCCGACGGGCAGATCAGCGTCGTCTTCCAGCCGATCATCGACGCGCGGACCTCCGACATCGTCTCGGTGGAGACCCTCGTGCGCTGGGCGCACCCGCGCTTCGGGGCGATCCCGCCGGACGACTTCATCCACCTCGCCGAGCAGATCGGCCGCATCGGCCCGCTGACCGACCACGTGCTCGACCTGGCGCTGGCGCGCTGCCGGCGGTGGCTCGACCAGGACATCGCCCTGTCGGTCGCGGTGAACCTCTCGGCGCGCTGCCTGGCCGAGCCGGACCTCGTCGAGCGGGTGCAGCGGGCGCTGCGCCGCCACGGCGTCCCCGGCGAGCTGCTCATCCTCGAGCTCACCGAGGGCAGCGTCGTCGACGACTCCGTGCGCTCCAGCAACGTCCTGACCGACCTGCACGCCCTGGGCCTGCGGCTGTCGATGGACGACTTCGGCACCGGCTACTCGTCGCTGTCGCAGCTCCGCCAGCTGCCCATCGACGAGGTCAAGATCGACAAGTCCTTCGTGCTGGGGATGTCCACCAGCCAGGGCGAGTCGTTCATCGCGCGCTCGATCATCGAGCTGGCGCACAACCTCGGCCTGCGCGTGGTGGCCGAGGGCGTCGAGGACGAGCTGACCCGCAAGCTGCTCACCGAGATGGGCTGCGACAAGCTGCAGGGCTTCCTGGTCAGCCGGCCGCTCGCCGACGACGTGCTGGAGAAGTGGCTGCTCGCACGCACCGGCGTCCGCTCGGCCGCGCCGGGCGCCCAGCACCGCCGGCTGTTCGTCCGCGCCTGAGGACGGACCCCCGCGGGGCCCCCGCAGGGGGTCGAGAGGTGTCGGGTATAGTCCTCGACGGCTCTTCGAGCACGCCCCTTTAGCTCAGTCGGCAGAGCGTCTCCATGGTAAGGAGAAGGTCTACGGTTCGATTCCGTAAAGGGGCTCCGACCAGCCGGTCCAGTCGTGAGACCGGGCCGTGCGGTCACCCGGCGGTGTAGCTCAGCCTGGTAGAGCAAGCGGCTCATAATCGCTGTGTCACCGGTTCAAGTCCGGTCACCGCTACCCCAGACGGACCTCGGGCGACCGGGGTCCGTCGCCGTGCCGGCACCCGCCGCCACGGTCCCGGCCTCATCCGGGCCGGTCCACACACAAGGCGAGGAGTGCCTCCATGGCAGCCACCGACGTCCGTCCGAAGATCACCCTGGCCTGCCAGGAGTGCAAGAGCCGGAACTACATCACCCGCAAGAACCGGCGCAACGACCCCGACCGGCTCGAGATGAAGAAGTACTGCCCGCGGGACCGCAAGCACACGGTCCACCGCGAGACCCGCTGACGCCGGTCCGCACGGAGCGAGGGAGGGCGGGCGTGGCGCTGGACGCAGGACTGGTCGGGCGCAGCTACCCGCCCTCCGCCGTCTACGAGGTCGGGCGGGCGGCGATCGCCGCGTTCGCCACCGCCGTCGGCGCGGCCGACCCGGCGCACACCGACGCCGACGCCGCCCGGGCGCTCGGGCACCCCGACGTCGTCGCGCCGCCCACCTTCGCCATCGTGGTGACCCTCGGTGCGGCCGACGTGGTGCTCGCCGACCCCGACGTGGCCCTCGACTACAGCCGGGTGGTGCACGGCGAGCAGCGCTTCACCCACCACCGGCCCATCCGCGCCGGCGACCGGCTGGTGAGCACCACCACGATCGGGACGGTGCGCAGCGTGGCCGGCAACGACCTGCTCACCACGCGGGTCGACGTCGCCACCGAGGACGGCGAGGCCGTCTGCACCGCCACCTCGATGCTCGTGGCCCGGGGGACGGCGTGAGCGCCCGACTGCGGGCGGCCGACGTCGCCGTCGGCACCGAGCTGCCCGAGCAGACCCACCGCGTCACCCGCGCGGACCTCGTCCGCTACGCCGGCGCCTCCGGCGACCTCAACCCCATCCACTGGAGCGACCGGGTGGCCACCTCCGTGGGCCTGCCCGGGGTCATCGCCCACGGGATGCTCACCATGGGCCTGGCCGCCCGGGCGGTCACCGACTGGGCCGGTGACCCCGGTGCCGTCGTCGAGTACCAGGTCCGCTTCGGCCGCCCGGTCGTCGTCCCCGACGACGACACCGGCGCGGAGGTGACCGTCCGCGGGAGGATCAGCGCCGTCCTCGACGGCGGCCGCGTCCGCGTGGACCTCACGGTCACCAGCGGCGGCGAGAAGGTCCTGTCGCTGGCCCGCGCCACCGTCGCACTGGCATGACGCGGCGGCGGACCGTCCCGGCCGCCGCCGCGGCACTGCTGCTGCTCGCCGGCTGCGGCACCAGCTTCACCGAGACGCTCGCCGCGGACGACGCCCCGCCGGCCGCCCCTTCCTCGCCGGCCCCGCCGGACGAGGGCGGGAGCAGCGACGGCCCGAGCTGCCCGGCCGAGCGCGCCGCCCCCGACCCCGACCGCCCCGTCGTCGACCTGGACTTCCGGCTCTCCGACGACGGACGCACCGTCACCGGCACCGAGACCGTCGTGTTCACCCCCGACGTGGACACCGACGAGATGGTGTTCCGGCTGGTGCCCAACGGCCCCGGCGCCACCGGGCTGGGCAACCGGATCACCGTCGACGACGTCCGCGGCGACGACGTCGACCAGGCCGGCTACGAGGACGCCGGCGCCGAGGGCCCGGGCGGGCTGTACGTCCTGCAGCTCGACGGCGAGCTCGCGGCGGGCGAGTCCACCGAGGTGGAGCTGGACTTCACCGTCTCCCTCGGCCGCCGCGGGTTCGAGCGGCTCGGCACGGCCGAGGACGTGTCCTGGTGGGCCAGCGGCTTCCCGCTGCTGGCGTGGGAGCCCGGCGTCGGCTGGGCGCGCGACCCCTTCGTCGGCATCCTCGGCGAGACCGCGAGCAGCCCGGTCGCCGACACCACGATCACCGTCTCGGCGCCCGAGGACCTCACCGTGCTGATGACCGGCGCGCAGGACGAGCCCTCCGGACCCGACGACGGCCGGCGGACCTGGACCTCGCACGAGCCGGTGGCCCGCGACGTCAGCGTGGCCGTCGGGGAGTTCCGCACCGCCACCCTCACCTCACCCGGCGGCGTCGAGATCACCACCGGCGTGCTGCCCGGGTCGGGGACCGGCCCCGGCGAGCTCGCCGACTGGGCCAGCGAGGACGTCACGGAGCTCGCCGACCGGTTCGGCGCCTTCCCCTACGACACCCTCACGGTGCCGCTGCTGCCCGAGGAGGACGGCGGCATCGAGTACCCGAGCTCGATCCTGCTGGCCGGCGCCAGCCGCGTCGTCCTCGAGCACGAGGTCGCGCACATGTGGTTCTACGGGATGGTCGGCGACTCGCAGTTCCGCGACCCGTGGCTGGACGAGGCGTTCGCGACCTACGCCGAGCGCGTCGACGGCCAGGTCTCCCAGGAGACCCTCGACCGGGTGCTGGCCGGCCCGGGCGACGTCGGTGCGGCGATGGACGAGTTCGCCGACACCGGCGCGTACTTCGAGGCCGTGTACGAGAAGGGCGGCGCCGCGCTGGTCGCCGCCCGGGAGGCGGCCGGTCCGGCGCCGTTCGACGCGGCGGTGCGCTGCTACGTGCAGGTCAACGCCTGGTCGACCGCCACGCCCGCGGACCTGGCGGCGGCGCTGGCCGACCTCCCGGCCGCCACCGAGGTGCTGGTGGCGGCCGGTGCCCTCGACGAGGACGACCTGCCGGACTGAGCCGCCTCAGCCCGCGGATCCGAGCAGCCGCTGCAGCCGGCCGACGCCCTCGACGAGGTCGTCGTCGCCGAGGGCGTAGGACATCCGCACGTAGCCCGGCGTGCCGAACGCCTCACCGGGGACGACGGCGACCTCCGCCTCCTCCAGCAGCAGCTCGGCGAGCTCGGCGCTGGAGGACGCGGTCCGGCCGTTGATCGGCCGGCCGAGCAGGCCCTTGACCGACGGGTAGACGTAGAACGCGCCCTGCGGCTCCGGGCAGGTGACCCCGGGGATCTCGCGCAGCATCGACACGATCGTCTTCCGCCGGCGGTCGAACGCGGTGCGCATCTCGTCGACCGCCGACAGGTCGCCGGTCAGCGCGGCCACCGCGGCGGCCTGGGAGACGTTGGCGACGTTCGAGGTGGCGTGGGACTGCAGGTTGGTCGCGGCCTTGACGACGTCGGCCGGCCCGACGATCCAGCCGACCCGCCAGCCGGTCATCGCGTAGGTCTTGGCCACCCCGTTGACGACGACGCAGCGGTCGGCGAGCTCGGGCACCACCACCGGCATGGACGGCGCGGTGGCCCCGCCGTAGGTCAGGTGCTCGTAGATCTCGTCGGTGAGCACCCAGAGGCCGGCCTCCAGCGCCCACCGGCCGATGGCCTCCACCTGCTCGGGCGGGTACACCGCACCGGTCGGGTTGGACGGCGAGACGAACAGCAGCACCTTGGTCCGCTCGGTGCGGGCCGCCTCGAGCTGCTCGACGGTGACCAGGTAGTCGCTGTCCTCGTCGGCGACGACGGGCACCGGCACGCCGCCGGCCAGCCGGATCGCCTCGGGGTAGGTGGTCCAGTACGGCGCGGGGACGAGCACCTCGTCGCCCGGGTCGAGCAGGGTGGCGAAGGCCTCGTAGACGGCCTGCTTGCCGCCGTTGGTGACCAGCACCTGCGCCGGGGTGACGGTCAGGCCGGAGTCGCGGGCGGTCTTGGCGACGATCGCCTCCTTGAGCACGGGCAACCCGCCGGCCGGGGTGTAGCGGTGCATCGCGGGCCGGCTGCAGGCCGCGACGGCCGCCTCGACGACGTAGTCCGGCGTCGGGAAGTCCGGCTCGCCGGCGCCGAAGCCGATGACCGGCTTGCCCGCCGCCTTGAGCGCCTTGGCCTTCGCGTCGACCGCGAGCGTCGCGGACTCGGCGATCGACCCGATGCGCCGCGAGACGCGGCGCTGGGCGGGGGAGGGGGCAGCGGGCTCCGACGGGGAGACGGCGGTCATGTGCCCATCCTGCCGGAGGACGCGCCAGAGGGGCCGGTCAGTTCCGGACGGCCTCCTCCGCGCCGGCGCAGCACCCCGTGCGGAACCGGCGCCGACGTGCACCTCGTCGCCGCCCGGGCCGACGACGGGGCGCCGTCCGGAGCGTGGTCACGGACCGATCCGGTGGTCCCGTACACTGGCAACCCTGGGGCGATCGACCCCCGCCACCGGCGTGCCCCGGAACCTCCGGGGAACCGCGCTGGACCGGCGGGTCAGGCCGTCCCGGGGCGCTCGGGACCACCGCACGCGTGGCACCGGTCCCGGGCACTAGGGGTGTAGCTCAACTGGCAGAGCAGCGGTCTCCAAAACCGCAGGCTGCAGGTTCAAGTCCTGTCACCCCTGCCCGTGCCGCCGGCCCGTGCCGGCGCGCAGCACGACCCGGCACCGACCGTGCACCGCCATCCCGGACACGGTCGCCGGCCGGCCGGCACGACACCAGACGGCCCGACAGCAGCGGGCACCACCACGACGCGAGCGAGGCGCAGTGAGCGAGAAGCCGGGCCCGGGGGAGGACCCCCGCTCCGCCTCGGACGCCGAGCTGACCGACGAACAGCTCGACCGCGAGGCCCCGGGCGTCGAGGACGCCGCGGAGCTGGAGGCCGCCGAGGACGAGGTGGCCGCGGAGGCCGCGGCCGGCGAGGACAAGGTCGTCAACACCCCGGCCCGCCGCCGGGGTGGCCGGATCACCGCCGGCGACGACGAGGACGACGAGACCGCCGCCCCGCGCACCCGCCGTGCCGCCCGGGAGCGCTCCACCGGCAGCAGTGCCTCCGGCCGGGCTGCCGACGAGGGTGCCGGTACCCGGTCGCGGTCCGCCGCGCAGCGCGCCCGGTCCGAGGACGTCCGTCGCCGCCGGAGCCTGCGCCGCTTCCTCCGCGAGGTCGTGGCCGAACTGCGCAAGGTCATCTGGCCGGGCCGCCGCGAGCTCATCACCTACACGACCGTGGTCATCATCTTCGTGGCGTTCATGGTGGCGCTCGTCGCGGGCCTCGACGTCCTCTTCGCGCAGGGCGTGCTCGCCGTCTTCGGCTGACCGCCCCCTGCGCCTGCACGCACCCGACAAGGAAGAGATCCCCGTGACCGACCCCCGCGAGCCCTTCGACACCGACAGCGACGTCGAGGCCATCGACCTCGACGACGCGCGCATGGACGTCCGCGGCAGCGTCGACCTCGAGACCGGTGCCGGCGAGCCCGGCTCGGCCGAGGGCTCCAGCGACACCACCGACCAGGACACCGCCACCGGCGTGGCCGACGTGACCCCGGTCGTGGAGAGCGGTGGCCGCGACAGCCTAGTCGGCGACCCGCTGGCCGCGCCCGCCCCCGACCACGACCCGATCGTGACCGAGGCGCTGGCCGAGGCCGAAGCGGAGGACGAGGACCCCCGGGAGACCCTCAAGCGCACGCTGCGCACCCAGTTCGGCGACTGGTACGTCATCCACTCCTACGCGGGCTACGAGAACAAGGTGAAGACCAACCTCGAGTCCCGCATCCAGTCGCTGGACATGGAGGACTACATCTTCCAGATCGAGGTGCCCACCGAGGAGGTCACCGAGATCAAGAACGGCAAGCGGACCCAGGTCAACCGGAAGAAGCTGCCCGGTTACCTGCTCGTCCGGATGGACCTCAACGACGAGTCCTGGGGCGCGGTCCGCAACACCCCCGGCGTCACCGGCTTCGTCGGTGCCACCTCGCGCCCCTCGCCGCTGACGATCGACGAGGTCGTCAACCTGCTGGTCCCCGACGCCCCGCCCCAGGCGGCCAAGGCGGCCGAGGCCACCTCGCCGGCCGCGGCGGCCGCGACGACGACGCTGGTCGACTTCGAGGTCGGCGAGTCGGTCACCGTGATGGACGGCCCCTTCGCCACCCTCCCGGCGACCATCAACGAGATCAACGCCGAGCAGCAGAAGCTGCAGGTGCTGGTCTCGATCTTCGGCCGCGAGACACCGGTCGAGCTCTCGTTCACGCAGGTCGCCAAGATCTGAGCAAGGACCGCGTCGCTCCCCGCCGCTCGTAAGCTCGCGGCGGGACCCTGCGACGCGGCCGTTCCATCCCGTCACGAAGAAGGAAGTCATGCCCCCCAGGAAGCGGTTGACCGCGGTCATCAAGCTCCAGATCAAGGCCGGTGCGGCCACCCCCGCGCCGCCCGTCGGTCCGGCGCTCGGCCAGCACGGCGTCAACATCATGGAGTTCTGCAAGGCGTACAACGCGGCGACCGAGTCGCAGCGCGGTGACGTCGTGCCCGTCGAGATCTCGGTGTTCGAGGACCGCTCGTTCACCTTCGTCACCAAGACGCCGCCGGCCGCGCGCATGCTGCTCAAGGCCGCGGGTGTCGAGAAGGGCTCCGGCGAGCCGCACAAGACCAAGGTCGCCACCGTCACCCGCGACCAGGTCCGCGAGATCGCGCAGACCAAGATGCCCGACCTGAACGCCAACTCGCTGGACGAGGCCGAGCGCATCATCGCCGGCACCGCCCGCTCGATGGGCATCACCGTCCAGTAGGAGGACCCCCTGCCCCACCGCTCGCAGGCTCGCGGCGGGACCCTGCAGGGAGCCGATCGGCACGTCACCAGTGGGAGGGCCGCGCCAGGCCCGCACACCACGAGATCCCCGGGCCGCGTGCCCGGGGGAGAGGACACCACCATGGCGAAGCACGGCAAGAAGTACCGCGAGGCGGCGGCCAAGGTCGACCGCGAGAACCTCTACAGCCCGCTGCAGGCGGCGGGCCTGGCGAAGGAGACCTCGCCGACCGCCTACGACGCGACCGTCGAGGTGGCCATCCGCCTGGGCGTCGACCCGCGCAAGGCCGACCAGATGGTCCGCGGCACGGTCAACCTGCCCCACGGCACCGGCAAGACCGCCCGCGTCATCGTCTTCGCGACCGGCGACAAGGCCGCCGAGGCCGAGGCCGCCGGCGCCGACGTCGTCGGCTCGGACGACCTGATCGAGCGCATCCAGGGCGGCTTCCTGGACTTCGACGCCGCGGTCGCCACCCCGGACCAGATGGCCAAGGTCGGTCGCGTCGCCCGCATCCTCGGGCCCCGAGGCCTGATGCCGAACCCGAAGACCGGCACCGTGACCCCCGACGTCACCAAGGCCGTCAACGACATCAAGGGCGGCAAGGTCAACTTCCGCACCGACAAGCAGGCCAACCTGCACCTGGTGATCGGCAAGACCTCCTTCGACGAGACCCGCCTCGTCGAGAACTACGCCGCCGCCCTCGACGAGGTGCTGCGCGCCAAGCCCGCCGCCGCCAAGGGCCGGTACCTGCGGAAGGTCACCATCTCCACGACCATGGGCCCGGGCATCCCGGTCGACCCGAACCGCACCCGCAACCTGACGGTGGACGAGCCCACCGCATAGGACCCCGCGGCTCCCCGAGGCCCCGTCGCGCGCGAGCGCGGCGGGGCCTCGGCCGTTCCGGGCACCGCCCGCCGCCCCCGCCGCGCGGTCGCGTATGCTCGTCGGCGTTCCCCCCACGACCGCTGGTCGTCGCACGTCCGCGTGCGATCGAAGGCCCGGATCCCGGGCGCCCGCGCAGGAGGACGGTTCGATCGACGCGGTGCCCCGTGCCCGCCGTCCCTCGCCCCGTGCGCCTGCGCCGGGGCGTTCCTCGTCTCCGGGCACCGATCGCCCGCTCTCGTACGGCGCACGAGTGGTCGCCCGTCAGACGAGAGGAGGCCCATGCCCACGCAGGCGAAGGCCGCGGTGATCGACGAGATCACCGAGCGGTTCCAGAAGTCCAGCGCGGCCGTGCTCACCGAGTACCGCGGGCTGACCGTGACGCAGCTGACCCAGCTGCGTCGTTCCCTCGGTGCGGGCAGCAGCTACGCCGTCGTCAAGAACACCCTGACGAAGCGGGCGGCGGACTCGGTCGGTCACACCGACCTGGCCCCGCTGCTCAACGGCCCGACCGCGATCGCCTTCATCGAGGGCGACGTCGTCGAGGCCGCCAAGGCCATCCGTGACTTCGCGCGCGCCAACCCGTTGCTCGTCGTCAAGGGCGGTGTCGTCGAGGGCCGCACCGTCAGCCCCGCCGAGGTCACCGCTCTCGCCGACGTCGAGCCGCGCGAGGTGCTGCTGGCCAAGCTGGCCGGCGCGATGAAGGGCAACCTCACCAAGGCCGCCGGGCTGTTCCAGGCCCCGCTGTCGCAGGTCGCCCGCCTGGCCGCCGCGCTGCAGGAGAAGAAGCCCGCCGAGGGCGACGCTCCGGCTGCCGCGGACGCCCCGGCCGCCGATGGCACTGCTGCCGACACCCCCACGGCCGCCCCGGCCACTGAAGACGCTGACGCCGCGGACGCCGCGGCCAGCACCGACTGACCCCAGAAGGAGAGATCATGGCCAAGCTGTCCACCACGGAGCTGCTCGACGCGTTCAAGGAGATGACGCTGCTCGAGCTGTCCGACTTCGTGAAGCAGTTCGAGGAGACCTTCGAGGTCACCGCGGCTGCTCCCGTCGCCGTCGCAGCCGCCCCGGCCGCCGGTGGCGGCGGCGGTGCCGCCGAGGAGGCCGCCGAGCAGGACGAGTTCGACGTCATCCTCGAGGCCGCCGGTGACAAGAAGATCCAGGTCATCAAGGAGGTGCGCGGCCTGACCTCGCTCGGCCTCAAGGAGGCCAAGGACCTGGTCGACGGCGCGCCGAAGCCGGTCCTGGAGAAGGTCGCCAAGGACGCCGCCGAGAAGGCCAAGGCCGCTCTCGAGGGCGCCGGCGCCACCGTCACCGTCAAGTGACCCCCCACCCGGCCGTCCCGACGGCCGGGTGCGTCACCTGAGTGACGCCGTCCCCGGCCCGAGCCGGGGACCTGCACGACCCAGCACGCCACAGGGGCCGCTCTCCTCCGGGGGAGCGGCCCCTGTCGCGTCCGGTCCACGACGGTTCCCCGCCGGCCGGCACACCGCGACGCCGTGCCGCCCGCGACCTCCCGGCGGCCCGGCTGTGCGGGCGCTTCGCGGCGTGGCGGCGACAACCGGGCACCCGGACTGGCATCATCGGCGCGCGGAATGCCGCCCGTCGTGTCGGCGCTGTCCTTCCGGGGGACGTGGTGTGGGTCGCCACTTCCCCCGACGTGGACAGCGTTCGCGAGCAGGGGTAGGGTTCTCTGTTGCGCTGCCCCCTGACTGCCTGCCCGCCGAGACGGGTCACCTGGGGTGCCCGGGATCACCCGGCACCCCGGTGACGACACCGTCGACCCAGCGGGCCGAACGCCGTGGACAGCGCCGCCGAAACCGACGACGACCCAGGACGAACAAGCACCCACCGCCCGCACGTCGTGAGGTCCTTGGAAGGACGCATCTTGGCAGGCTCTCGCCCCACCAGCATCTCCCCCAGCACCACCGAGTCCGGCGGCTACGGCCAGCAGAACCAGACTCCGCAGGCCGGCCCCCGCACCGGAGAGGCCGACCAGCAGAAGATCCCCGGCGCCCCCCTCCGCGTCTCGTTCGCGAAGATCTCCGAGCCCCTCGAGGTCCCGGACCTGCTCGCCCTCCAGACCGCGTCCTTCGACTGGCTGGTCGGCAGCCCCGAGTGGCGCGCCACCCTCTCGCCCGAGGAGCAGGCCGCCGCCGTCGGCGGCCTGGCCGAGATCCTCGAGGAGATCTCCCCGATCGAGGACTTCAGCGGCTCGATGTCGCTGTCCTTCTCCAACCCGCGCTTCGAGGACGTCAAGGCGTCCCTCGAGGAGTGCAAGGACAAGGACATGACCTACGCGGCGCCGCTGTTCGTCACCGCCGAGTTCATGAACAACACCACCGGCGAGATCAAGAGCCAGACGGTGTTCATGGGCGACTTCCCGATCATGACGAACAAGGGCACGTTCGTCATCAACGGCACCGAGCGCGTCGTGGTCTCCCAGCTGGTCCGCAGCCCCGGCGTCTACTTCGACAAGACCCTGGACAAGACCTCCGACAAGGACGTCTTCAGCGCCAAGGTGATCCCCAGCCGTGGTGCGTGGCTGGAGTTCGACGTCGACAAGCGCGACACCGTCGGCGTCCGCATCGACCGCAAGCGCCGCCAGCCGGTCACCGTGCTGCTCAAGGCGCTGGGCTGGACCGAGGACCGCATCCGCGAGCACTTCCAGTGGTCGCCCACGGTCCTCGCCACGCTCGAGAAGGACCACATCGCCGGGCAGGACGAGGCCCTGCTCGACATCTACCGCAAGCTGCGGCCGGGCGAGCCGCCGACGCGTGAGTCGGCGCAGGCGCTGCTGGAGAACCTCTTCTTCAACCCGAAGCGCTACGACCTGGCCAAGGTCGGCCGCTACAAGGTCAACAAGAAGCTCGGCGTCGCCGTGCCGCAGCCGACCTCGACGCTGACCGAGGACGACATCGTCGCCACCATCGAGTACGTCGTGCGGCTGCACGCCGGCGAGCCCGACCACGGCGTCGACGACATCGACCACTTCGGCAACCGCCGCCTGCGCACCGTCGGCGAGCTGATCCAGAACCAGATCCGGGTCGGCCTCTCCCGCATGGAGCGCGTCGTCCGCGAGCGGATGACGACCCAGGACGTCGAGGCGATCACGCCGCAGACCCTGATCAACATCCGGCCGGTCGTCGCCTCCATCAAGGAGTTCTTCGGCACCAGCCAGCTGTCGCAGTTCATGGACCAGACCAACCCGCTCGCGGGCCTGACCCACAAGCGCCGCCTGTCGGCGCTGGGCCCGGGTGGTCTGTCCCGTGAGCGCGCCGGCATGGAGGTCCGCGACGTGCACCCGAGCCACTACGGCCGGATGTGCCCGATCGAGACCCCGGAAGGCCCGAACATCGGCCTGATCGGCTCGCTGTCGGCCTACGGGCGGGTCAACGCCTTCGGCTTCATCGAGACGCCCTACCGGCGGGTCGTCAACGGCACGGTCACCGACTCGATCGACTACCTGACCGCCGACGAGGAGGACCGCTTCGTCGTCGCCCAGGCCAACTCGCCGCTGGACGCCCAGGGCCGGTTCGCCGAGGACCGCGTGCTGGTCCGCACCAAGGGCGGTGAGGTCGACTACCTCGTCCCCGAGAACGTCGACTACATGGACGTCTCGCCGCGGCAGATGACCTCGGTCGCGACGGCGATGATCCCGTTCCTCGAGCACGACGACGCCAACCGCGCGCTCATGGGCGCGAACATGCAGCGCCAGGCCGTCCCGCTGCTGCGCAGCGAGGCGCCGCTGGTCGGCACCGGCATGGAGCTGCGGGCCGCCGTCGACGCCGGCGACGTCGTCGTGGCGGAGAAGGCCGGCGTCGTGGAGGACTCCACGGCCGACTACGTCACCGTCATGGCCGACGACGGGACCCGGCAGACCTACCGGCTGCTGAAGTTCCGCCGCTCGAACCAGGGCACCTCGATCAACCAGACCCCCGTCGTCGACGAGGGCCAGCGGGTCGAGGTCGGCCAGGTCATCGCCGACGGGCCGTGCACCGACCAGGGTGAGATGGCGCTGGGCAAGAACCTGCTCGTCGCCTTCATGCCGTGGGAGGGCCACAACTACGAGGACGCGATCATCCTGTCGCAGCGCCTCGTGCAGGACGACGTCCTGTCCTCGATCCACATCGAGGAGTTCGAGGTCGACGCCCGTGACACCAAGCTCGGTGCCGAGGAGATCACCCGGGACATCCCGAACGTCTCCGAGGAGGTCCTCGCCGACCTCGACGAGCGCGGCATCATCCGCATCGGTGCCGAGGTCGTCCCCGGCGACATCCTCGTCGGCAAGGTCACGCCCAAGGGCGAGACCGAGCTGACCCCCGAGGAGCGGCTGCTGCGGGCGATCTTCGGTGAGAAGGCCCGC
Organism: Geodermatophilus amargosae; assembly: GCF_041028265.1. Lineage (GTDB taxonomy): Bacteria > Actinomycetota > Actinomycetes > Mycobacteriales > Geodermatophilaceae > Geodermatophilus > Geodermatophilus amargosae_A. The sequence continues at coordinate 160,281 of NZ_JABGCW010000014.1, read as the reverse complement.
GAGGTCCGCGACACCAGCCTCAAGGTCAAGCACGGTGAGTCCGGCAAGGTCATCGGCGTCCGCGTGTTCTCGCGCGAGGACGGCGACGAGCTGCCCGCCGGCGTCAACGAGCTGATCCGGGTCTACGTCGCCCAGATGCGCAAGATCTCCGACGGCGACAAGCTCGCCGGCCGCCACGGCAACAAGGGCGTCATCGCGAAGATCCTGCCGCAGGAGGACATGCCGTTCCTCGAGGACGGCACCCCGGTGGACATCGTCCTCAACCCGCTCGGCGTCCCCGGCCGGATGAACGTCGGCCAGGTCCTGGAGACCCACCTCGGGTGGATCGCCAAGTCCGGCTGGCAGGTCGAGGGCACCCCCGGCTGGGCGGCCAACCTGCCCGAGCAGGCGCGCGAGGCGCAGCCGGGCACCCGGACCGCGACGCCGGTGTTCGACGGCGCCCGCGAGGAGGAGATCATCGGCCTGCTGGGCTCGACGGTCCCGAACCGCGACGGCAACCGGATGGTGCAGGAGACCGGCAAGGCGCGGCTGTTCGACGGCCGCTCCGGGGAGCCCTTCCCCGAGCCGATCTCGGTGGGCTACGTCTACATCCTGAAGCTGCTGCACCTGGTCGACGACAAGATCCACGCCCGGTCGACCGGCCCCTACTCGATGATCACGCAGCAGCCGCTGGGTGGCAAGGCGCAGTTCGGTGGCCAGCGCTTCGGTGAGATGGAGTGCTGGGCGATGCAGGCCTACGGCGCGGCCTACGCGCTGCAGGAGCTGCTGACCATCAAGTCCGACGACATCCTCGGGCGCGTCAAGGTCTACGAGGCCATCGTCAAGGGCGAGAACATCCCCGAGCCGGGCATCCCCGAGTCGTTCAAGGTGTTGCTCAAGGAGCTGCAGTCGCTCTGCCTCAACGTCGAGGTGCTGTCCGGCGACGGGCAGGCGATCGAGCTGCGCGACACCGACGACGAGGTGTTCCGGGCCGCGGAGGAGCTGGGCATCGACCTGTCCCGCCGCGAGCCCTCCAGCGTCGAGGACGTGTGATCGGCCGCCGGCCGGCCCTGGGGACCCAGGGCCGGCCGGCGCCCCCCGACATTCCGATCGAAAAGCAGTAACCGAGCCCCGGGAAAGGGGTCCACTCAGTGCTCGACGTCAACTTCTTCGACGAGCTCCGCATCGGTCTGGCCACCGGCGACGACATCCGTCAGTGGTCGCACGGTGAGGTGAAGAAGCCCGAGACCATCAACTACCGCACGCTCCGTCCCGAGAAGGACGGTCTCTTCTGCGAGAAGATCTTCGGTCCCACGCGGGACTGGGAGTGCTACTGCGGCAAGTACAAGCGCGTCCGCTTCAAGGGGATCATCTGCGAGCGCTGCGGCGTCGAGGTGACCCGGGCCAAGGTCCGCCGCGAGCGGATGGGCCACATCGAGCTGGCTGCGCCGGTCACCCACATCTGGTTCTTCAAGGGCGTGCCGTCGCGCCTGGGCTACCTGCTCGACCTGGCGCCCAAGGACCTCGAGAAGATCATCTACTTCGCCGCCTACCTGATCACCTCGGTCGACGACGAGGCGCGCCACCGCGACCTCCCGACCATCGAGGCCGAGATCAGCGCGGAGAAGCACAACCTCGAGAGCCGGCGCGACGCCGACGTCGAGGCCCGCCAGCAGAAGCTCGAGGCCGACCTGGCCGAGCTCGAGGCCGAGGGTGCCAAGTCCGACGTCCGCCGCAAGGTGCGCGAGGGCGGCGAGCGCGAGATGCGCCAGCTGCGCGACCGCGCCCAGCGGGAGATCGACCGCCTCGAGGAGGTGCTCGACACCTTCCGCAAGCTCGAGGTCAAGCAGCTCATCGCCGACGAGGGCCTCTACCGCGAGCTGCGCGACCGCTTCGGTGAGTTCTTCGAGGGCGGCATGGGTGCCGCTGCCCTGCAGAAGCTGCTCAGCGACTTCGACCTCGACGCCGAGGCCGCCTCGCTGCGCGACACCATCCGCAACGGCAAGGGCCAGCGCAAGCTGCGGGCCCTCAAGCGGCTGAAGGTCGTCGCGGCCTTCCAGCAGACCCGCAACTCGCCCATGGGCATGGTGCTGGACTGCGTCCCGGTCATCCCGCCGGACCTGCGCCCGATGGTGCAGCTCGACGGTGGCCGCTTCGCCACCAGCGACATGAACGACCTGTACCGCCGGGTGATCAACCGGAACAACCGGCTCAAGCGGCTGCTCGACCTCGGCGCGCCCGAGATCATCGTGAACAACGAGAAGCGGATGCTCCAGGAGTCCGTGGACGCGCTGTTCGACAACGGCCGCCGCGGCCGGCCGGTCACCGGCCCGGGCAACCGCCCGCTCAAGTCCCTGAGCGACCTGCTCAAGGGCAAGCAGGGCCGGTTCCGCCAGAACCTGCTCGGCAAGCGCGTCGACTACTCCGGCCGTTCGGTCATCGTCGTCGGCCCGCAGCTGAAGCTGCACCAGTGCGGCCTGCCCAAGCAGATGGCGCTGGAGCTGTTCAAGCCCTTCGTCATGAAGCGGCTGGTCGACCTCAACCACGCGCAGAACATCAAGAGCGCCAAGCGCATGGTCGAGCGCGCCCGCCCCGTCGTGTGGGACGTGCTCGAGGAGGTCATCACCGAGCACCCGGTGCTGCTCAACCGCGCGCCGACGCTGCACCGCCTGGGCATCCAGGCCTTCGAGCCGCAGCTGGTCGAGGGCAAGGCCATCCAGATCCACCCGCTGGTCTGCACGGCCTTCAACGCCGACTTCGACGGTGACCAGATGGCGGTCCACCTGCCGCTGTCGGCCGAGGCGCAGGCCGAGGCCCGCATCCTCATGCTGTCCAGCAACAACATCCTGAGCCCGGCCGACGGTCGCCCGATCACCGCGCCGACCCAGGACATGGTGCTGGGCCTGTACCACCTGACCACCCTGGTGCCGAGCCGGTACGAGGCCGACGGTGGCCAGCCGGCGGCCTTCGCGTCGACGGCCGAGGCGATCATGGCCTACGACAAGGGTGCGCTGGGTCTGCAGGAGCGGGCGCTGATCCGCCTCGACGAGGTGTTCGGCGTCGACAACGGCAAGGTCAACGAGGCCTGGGAGCAGCCAGAGGACTGGACCCCGGGTGCCCCCTCGCTGGTGCGCACGAGCCTGGGCCGGGTGCTGTTCAACGAGGCCCTGCCCGAGGACTACCGCTTCGTCAACTACCAGGTGCCGAAGAAGGAGCTCGGGGCGATCGTCAACGACCTCGCCGAGCGCTATCCCAAGGTGCAGGTCGCGGCGACGCTGGACGCCCTCAAGTCGGCCGGCTTCCGCTGGGCGACCCGCTCGGGCGTCACGATCGCCATCGACGACGTCGTCACCCCGCCGGCCAAGCAGGAGATCCTCGACCGGCACGAGGCCGAGGCGCGGGGCATCGAGCGGCAGTACGAGCGCGGTGTCATCACCGACTCGGAGCGCCGTGGCGAGCTCATCGAGATCTGGACCCGCGCGCGGGCCGAGGTCAGCCAGGCGATGGTGGACAACTTCCCGACCACCAACCCGGTCTGGGTCATGGTCAACTCGGGCGCCCGAGGCAACATGATGCAGATCAGCCAGATCGCCGGCATGCGTGGCCTGGTGGCCAACCCGAAGGGCGAGATCATCCCGCGGCCGATCAAGGCCAACTTCCGGGAGGGTCTGTCCGTGCTGGAGTACTTCATCTCCACGCACGGCGCGCGCAAGGGCCTGGCCGACACGGCGCTGCGGACCGCGGACTCCGGGTACCTCACCCGGCGGCTGGTCGACGTCTCCCAGGACGTCATCATCCGCGAGGAGGACTGCGGCACCGAGCGCGGCGTGATCATGCCGATCGCGACCGTCATCGACGGCCGGCTCACCCGGGACGCGCACGTGGAGACCAGCGTGTACGCCCGCTCCCTGGCCGCCGACGTGACGGCCGAGGACGGCACCCTGATCGCGCGCGCCAGCGAGGACCTGGGTGACGTGCTCATCGGCGCCCTGGTCGACGCCGGTGTCGCCGAGGTCAAGGTCCGCTGCGTGCTGACCTGCGAGTCCCTGCTGGGCACCTGCGCCACCTGCTACGGCCGGTCGCTGGCCACCGGCAAGCTCGTCGACGTCGGCGAGGCGGTCGGCATCATCGCCGCCCAGTCGATCGGCGAGCCCGGCACCCAGCTGACGATGCGCACCTTCCACACCGGTGGTGTCGCGGGTGAGGACATCACCCACGGTCTGCCGCGTGTGGTGGAGCTCTTCGAGGCCCGCGTCCCCAAGGGCAAGGCCCCGATCGCCGAGCTGGCCGGCTCCGTCCGGATCGAGGACGGCGAGCAGTTCCGCAAGCTCACCATCACCCCGGACGACGGCTCCGACGAGGTCGTCTACGACAAGCTGTCGCGCCGGTCGCGGCTGCGGGTCGAGGACGGCGCCCACGTCGAGGTCGGCGAGCAGCTGACCGAGGGTGCGGTGGACCCGCACGAGGTGCTGCGGATCATGGGCCCGCGCGAGGTGCAGCTGCACCTGGTCCGCGAGGTCCAGGAGGTCTACCGCAGCCAGGGCGTGTCGATCCACGACAAGCACATCGAGGTGATCATCCGCCAGATGCTCAAGCGGGTGACCATCATCGACTCGGGCGCCACGGAGTTCCTCCCCGGTGCGCTGGTCGAGCGGACGCTGTTCGAGACCGAGAACCGCCGCGTCGTCGCCGAGGGCGGCGAGCCGGCCTCGGCCCGTCCGGTGCTCATGGGCATCACCAAGGCCTCGCTCGCGACCGAGTCGTGGCTGTCGGCCGCCTCCTTCCAGGAGACGACCAAGGTGCTCACCGACGCCGCGATCCAGGGCAAGAGCGACAGCCTGCTCGGCCTCAAGGAGAACGTGATCATCGGCAAGCTGATCCCGGCGGGTACGGGCATCAGCCGCTACCGGAACATCACGGTCGAGCCGACCGAGGAGGCCCGCGCCGCCGTCTACACGATGGCCGGGTACGACGACGGGCAGTACTACAGCCCGGACGTGTTCGGGTCGGGCTCCGGTGAGGCCGTGCGCCTCGAGGAGTACGACTGGCGGGGCTGATCCCCGGTAGCACGTGAGGAGGGCCCCCAGGTCGATGACCTGGGGGCCCTCCCGCGTTCCTGGGACGCAGCAGGATCAGGTCAGCTGATCATGCTGCGTCCTGGCTCACCGTCGACGGTGAGCCAGGACGCTCGGCGGTGAGCTGGGACGACGGCAGCGTCACGTGACGCAACGCCCGTCCTATCCGTCGGCCAGCCTCCGCATGGTCTCCACCGTGCGCAGCCGGCTCTCGCGACTGTCGTCGAGCGGCTGCAGCGCGAGGGTGGTGACGCCGGCCTCGGCGTAGGCGGCCACCCGCTCCGCCACGTAGGACTCCGGCCCGATCAGCGACACCTTGCGGACGAAGTCCTCGGGCAGCGCCGCGGCCGCCTCGTCCTTCTTCCCCGTCAGGTAGAGGTCCTGGACGGTCTCGGCCGCGTCCTCGTACCCGTAGCGCCGCGCCAGGTCGTTGTAGAAGTTCTTGCCCTTGGCGCCCATGCCGCCGACGTAGAGCGCCAGCTGCGGCCGGACCTGGTCGTGCAGGTGGTCGACGTCCTCGCCGATCGCCACGGGCACGCCGCAGATGACCTGCAGGTCACCGAGCTCGGCGTCGCGCTTGGCCTTCCCGGCCCGCAGGGAGGCGCCCCAGACGTCGTCGGCGCGCTCCGGCATGAACCAGATCGGCTCCCACACCTCGGCGATCTCGGCGGCCAGCTCGACGTTCTTCGGGCCGAGCGCGGCCAGCATGACCGGGATCCGGTCGCGTACCGGGGTGTTGATCAGCTTCAGCGGCTTGCCCAGGCCGGTGCCCTGCTCGGCCGGCAGCGGCACGGTGTACTTGGGGCCCTCGTGCACCAGCCGCTCACGCCGCCACACCCGGCGGCAGATCTCCACGACCTCGCGGGTGCGCTGCAGCGGCGCGTCGTAGGGGACGCCGTGCCAGCCCTCGATCACCTGCGGGCCCGAGGCGCCCAGCCCCAGCGTGAACCGGCCGCCGGAGACGAAGTCCAGCCCGGCCGCGGTCATGGCCGTCAGGGCCGGCGTGCGGCTGTAGATGGGCAGGATCGCGCTCATCAGCTCCACGCGCTCCGTGACGGCGGCCAGGTAGCCGAGCTGGCTGACGGCGTCGAAGGTGTAGACCTCCGCGCACATGGCGAGGTCGAGCCCCGCGGCCTCCAGGTCGACGATCTCTGCCGCCGTCTCCTGGAAACCCCCCGCGTAACTGGCCTGGATGCCGATGCGCACCTGCACTCCTCTGGTCTGCGGCGCCCGCGTCGGCACCACCGGCGACCGTAGCGGGGCCAGCGGACCCCGGGACGTGCGGGAGCGGCTCAGGCGGTGCGGCTGCGCAGGGGGCGGATCACGCCGACGACCTCGGTGACCACGCGGACGCCGTCGACGTCGCGGGGGACCAGTCCGGCCGCGGCCGCGTCGGCGACGTCGACCTTGACGACGTAGCCGCTGTCCCGCCGTGCCAGCCCGATGCCGACGACGCCGGGCTGGGCGGACAGCTGACCGGCGAGCGTGGTCTTGGCGGCACGAGCGGCGGCACGGTCGGTCACGAGGTCTCCTCGCTGACGCCCGCGGGCTCGGTGCCCGGGACTCGGGGGATCCCGGACGGCCGCGCGGGCTCGGTCACCTCCCCATGGTGCCTCGTTCCCGCCCGGAGCGACATCCCCCTGACCCGGGGGAACGACCTGCCGGGGTCAGGAGGCGACCCACTCCACACCCAGGGTGGCCAGCACCGTCGACAGCGGGTTGGCGAAGGTCAGCCCGGCGCCGCCGCTGCCGCCCTCGCTGCTGCCGGCGAACAACAGGGCCAGGGGCACGCGGTCGGCGGTGCGCCAGATGACCGAGCCGCTGTCCCCGCCCTCGGAGAAGGCCCCCGACACCCCCTCGATCTCGATCTGGTCGTCGAAGACGTGCACGCCGTCGTCGTACTGGACGGCCACCCCGTCCACCTCGACGGCGGTGACCCGCCCGCGCGTGTGCCCCGTGGTGCGGCCGACCTTCTCGACCTCCTCGTCGGGCTCCACCTCCTCGCCGTCGGCCACGGTGGCCGCCAGTGGCCCGCCCGGCACCAGGCCGGGCTCGGCGTCGACGCCCTCGTCGAGGACGGCGACGGCAGCGTCGACCCGGTTGGGGCCGTCGGAGAAGGGCTGGAAGCCGCTCAGCGTGGCGACCCGGTCTGCGGCGGCCCCGCCGTCGGCCGGCCCGGGCTGCAGCACCGCGTCGCCCACCGCCGCGGCGTCGCCGGCGGCCAGCACGTGGTTGTTCGACAGGATCGCCAGGCGGCCGCCGAGCCGGACGAAGCCCCCCAGCGTCCCGGCGCTCACCGCCGGGTGCGCCACCGACAGCCCCGGGCGCAGCGGGCGGGTGCGCCGCTGCAGGGCCGGGGGAGGGGAGGAGAAGGGCAGTATCGGCCCGGTCACGCGGACGTCGACCTCGGCGCGCACCGCGTCGTCCAGGCCGGTCAGCAGCACCCGGGCGTCGTCCTGGGCGGCCACGCGGATGGCCAGGTGCGCCCTCCCCGGCCCCACCGGGGTCAGTCCGATGGCCGGGCGGGTCCACGGCCGGCCGCCCAGTCCGCTGGCGGTCACCAGGGGGAAGCCCTCCGACAGCCGGGCGGACAGCCGGGCCTTGAGCTCGCGCGCCGAGTCGATCTGCACCGTGGCCTCCGTTGCGGTGAGTGGTCTTGCTGGGACCGACGGTAGGGGGACCCACCGACAGTCGCGCGACCGCCGGGCGTGCCAGCCCGGGTCGCAGCGCTGCGGAGGCCCCGGGTCGCGGTACGGTGCGTCCTCCCCCCGGGACCGTCGCGGACGGCCCCTCGGTCGCCGGGAATGGCCGGTGACCCCGCGCCGTTGACCTCGCCGAGTGGGCCCGGGAGGCAGGCAGGTCCTGCCCGGTCGGCCATCGGGACCCGGTTTTGACCGGGTCCGGAGACGCGGGTATCGTGGGCAGCCGTGCCCAGGGTGCCCTGGGCCTGCTCCCGTTCGCGGTGCGCCTGGGTGTCCGGAGGTCCGTCCTCCAGGCCGCGGGTCCGCCCCGGTGAGCCGTCCACGACGGACGGTCCCGGAGGTGGCGGCGCCGAGTCGCGGGGGGCGACCAGTCCGGTCCGACCACGACCGGTCCCGGGAAGGGCGACACGCCCGACCTCGGGGGCCGGTGGATGGCTCGTGACCAGGGCGGACGACCCCGGCAGGACCGGCACCGACGACACGACAGCAGCACCGTCCACAGCACGACCCAGCGCAGGTAGGAGATCCAGGCCACCCATGCCCACGATCAACCAGCTGGTCCGAAAGGGCCGCGAGGACAAGGTCGAGAAGACCAAGACCCCGGCGTTGAAGGGCTCCCCTCAGCGTCGCGGCGTGTGCACCCGCGTGTACACGACGACGCCGAAGAAGCCGAACTCGGCGCTGCGCAAGGTCGCTCGCGTCCGCCTCACCAGTGGCATCGAGGTGACCGCGTACATCCCGGGCGTCGGCCACAACCTGCAGGAGCACTCGATGGTGCTCGTGCGCGGCGGTCGCGTGAAGGACCTCCCGGGTGTGCGCTACAAGATCATCCGTGGCTCGCTGGACACCCAGGGTGTCCGCAACCGCAAGCAGGCTCGCAGCCGGTACGGCGCGAAGAAGGAGAAGAGCTAATGCCGCGCAAGGGCCCCGCGCCGCGCCGACCGCTGGTCGCCGACCCGGTCTACCAGTCGCCGCTGGTCACCCAGCTGGTGAACAAGGTCCTGGTCGACGGCAAGCGCTCGGTCGCCGAGGCGATCGTCTACGGCGCCCTCGAGGGTGCCCGCGCCAAGACCGACACCGACCCGGTGGTCACGCTCAAGCGGGCGCTGGACAACGTCAAGCCGGCCCTCGAGGTCCGCAGCCGCCGTGTCGGTGGCGCGACGTACCAGGTCCCGGTCGAGGTCCGCGCCTCCCGCAGCACCACCCTCGGCCTGCGCTGGCTCATCCAGTACAGCCGGGCGCGCCGCGAGAAGACGATGACCGAGCGCCTCATGAACGAGCTGCTCGATGCGAGCAACGGCCTCGGTGCCGCGGTCAAGCGCCGCGAGGACACCCACAAGATGGCCGAGTCGAACAAGGCATTCGCGCACTACCGCTGGTAGTCGCACCCCGCTGGTGACGCACCCGTCCACCAGCACCCGCCGGCGGGAACGCCGGGCCACCCCCGGACACCCCGCACGCGGACCAGAGTCAAAGAGGAGACGACAGAGATGGCCAGCAACGCGGCCCAGCTCGCCAAGACCCGCAACATCGGGATCATGGCGCACATCGACGCCGGCAAGACCACGACGACCGAGCGCATCCTCTTCTACACCGGTATCAACTACAAGATCGGTGAGGTCCACGACGGCGCGGCCACGATGGACTGGATGGAGCAGGAGCAGGAGCGCGGCATCACCATCACGTCCGCCGCGACCAAGTGCTCCTGGAACGACCACGACATCAACATCATCGACACCCCGGGTCACGTCGACTTCACCGTCGAGGTGGAGCGGTCCCTGCGCGTGCTCGACGGTGCCGTGGCCGTGTACGACGGCGTCGCCGGCGTGGAGCCGCAGACCGAGCAGGTGTGGCGTCAGGCGGAGAAGTACGGCGTCCCGCGCATGTGCTTCGTCAACAAGCTCGACCGCACCGGTGCCGACTTCTTCCGCTGCGTCCAGATGATGATCGAGCGCCTCGCGGCCAACCCGCTGGTGCTGCAGCTGCCGATCGGTGCCGAGGCCGACTTCATCGGCGTCGTCGACCTGGTCCAGATGCGGGCGCTCACCTGGCGCGGTGAGACCAAGATGGGCGAGGACTACGCCGTCGAGGAGATCCCCGCCGAGCTCGCCGACCAGGCCGCCGAGTACCGCGAGAAGCTGCTCGAGAACATCGCGGACTTCGACGACTCGCTGATGGAGGACTACCTCGGCGGCGAGGACATCACGGTCGACCGCCTCAAGGCGGCCATCCGCAAGGCGACCATCGCCGGCCAGGTCAACCCGGTGCTCACCGGCACCGCGTTCAAGAACAAGGGCGTGCAGCCCCTGCTCGACGCGGTCGTCGACTACCTGCCCAGCCCGCTGGACATCGAGGCGATCGTGGGCACCGCCCTCGACGGCGAGACCGAGGTCCTGCGGCACGCCGACGAGGACGAGCCGTTCTCGGCGCTGGCCTTCAAGATCCAGACCGACCAGCACCTGGGCAAGCTGACCTACGTCCGCGTGTACTCGGGCAAGCTCGACTCCGGCTCCCCGGTGCTCAACAGCACCAAGGACCGCAAGGAGCGGGTCGGCAAGATCTACCAGATGCACGCGAACAAGCGTGAGGAGCGTCAGGGTGTCGGCGCCGGCGAGATCGTCGCCGTCAACGGCCTCAAGCAGACGACGACCGGGGACACCCTCTGCGACCCGCAGAAGCCGGTGATCCTGGAGTCGATGACGTTCCCCGCGCCGGTCATCTCGGTCGCCATCGAGCCCAAGACCAAGGGCGACCAGGAGAAGCTCGGCACCGCCATCCAGAAGCTGGCCGAGGAGGACCCGACCTTCCAGGTCCGCCTCGACGAGGAGACCGGTCAGACGGTCATCTCCGGCATGGGCGAGCTGCACCTGGAGATCCTCGTCGACCGCATGCGGCGCGAGTTCCGGGTCGAGGCCAACGTCGGCAAGCCGCAGGTCGCCTACCGCGAGACCATCCGCAAGGCGGTCGAGAAGGTCGACTACACCCACAAGAAGCAGACCGGTGGGTCCGGCCAGTTCGCCAAGGTGCAGGTGAGCATCGAGCCGCTCGAGGTCGCCGCCGACGGCCCGACCTACGAGTTCGTCAACGCCGTCACCGGTGGTCGCATCCCGCGGGAGTACATCCCCTCGGTCGACCAGGGCATGCAGGACGCCATGCAGTACGGCATCCTCGCCGGCTACCCGATGGTGGGCGTCAAGGCCACCCTGGTGGACGGCCAGTACCACGAGGTCGACTCCTCGGAGATGGCCTTCAAGATCGCCGGCTCGATGGTCTTCAAGGAGGCCGCGCGCAAGGCCAGCCCGGCACTGCTCGAGCCGATGATGGCCGTCGAGGTCGTCACGCCCGAGGACTACATGGGCGACGTCATCGGCGACCTGAACTCCCGGCGCGGGATGATCCAGGCGATGGAGGAGCGCTCCGGCGCCCGCGTCGTCCGGGCCCTGGTCCCGCTCTCGGAGATGTTCGGCTACGTGGGCGACCTGCGCAGCCGCACCCAGGGGCGGGCGAGCTACACCATGGTGTTCGACACCTACGCCGAGGTCCCGCAGAACGTGGCCAAGGAGATCATCGCCAAGGCCACCGGCGAGTGACCCGCCGGGCGGGGTAGCCCCCCGCCCGGCCCCCCAGCAAGCCCACCCCAGCGTCAGCACGACTGCGACACCACGAGGAGAGGAACCCAGTGGCCAAGGCCAAGTTCGAGCGGACCAAGCCGCACGTCAACATCGGCACCATCGGGCACATCGACCACGGCAAGACCACGCTCACCGCGGCGATCACCAAGGTCCTGCACGACAAGTACCCGGACCTCAACGAGGCGTCGGCCTTCGACCAGATCGACAAGGCGCCCGAGGAGAAGGCCCGCGGCATCACGATCTCGATCGCCCACGTCGAGTACCAGACGGAGAACCGTCACTACGCGCACGTCGACTGCCCCGGGCACGCCGACTACATCAAGAACATGATCACCGGTGCGGCGCAGATGGACGGCGCCATCCTGGTGGTCGCCGCGACCGACGGCCCGATGCCGCAGACCAAGGAGCACGTCCTCCTGGCCCGCCAGGTCGGCGTCCCCTACATCGTCGTGGCGCTCAACAAGGCCGACATGGTCGACGACGAGGAGATCCTCGAGCTCGTCGAGCTGGAGGTCCGCGAGCTGCTCAGCGAGTACGAGTTCCCGGGCGACGACGTCCCCGTGGTCCGCGTCTCGGCGCTGAAGGCCCTCGAGGGCGACGCCGAGTGGGGCGACAAGCTCATGGAGCTCATGAACGCCGTCGACACGGCGATCCCCGAGCCCGAGCGCGAGATCGACAAGCCGTTCCTCATGCCCGTCGAGGACGTCTTCACGATCACCGGTCGCGGCACCGTCGTCACCGGTCGCGTCGAGCGCGGCATCGTCAAGGTGTCGGAGACCGTCGAGATCGTCGGCATCCGCCCGAACTCGACCTCCACCACCGTCACCGGCGTCGAGATGTTCCGCAAGCTGCTCGACCAGGGCCAGGCCGGCGACAACGTGGGCCTGCTGCTGCGCGGCATCAAGCGCGAGGACGTGGAGCGCGGCCAGGTCGTCGTGAAGCCCGGCTCGATCACCCCGCACACCAACTTCGAGGGTTCGGTCTACATCCTCTCGAAGGACGAGGGTGGCCGTCACACGCCGTTCTTCAACAACTACCGTCCCCAGTTCTACTTCCGGACGACCGACGTCACCGGCGTCGTGACCCTGCCGGCCGGCACCGAGATGGTCATGCCGGGCGACAACACCGAGATGACGGTCGAGCTGATCCAGCCGATCGCCATGGAGGAGGGCCTGCGGTTCGCCATCCGTGAGGGTGGCCGCACCGTCGGCGCCGGTCGCGTCACGAAGATCATCAAGTAACACCTCCGACGGGCGGCGGCCGGTTGCGGCCGCCGCCCGTCCTCGGGTGGCCGGACGCGCACAGGTGTGTGCACCGCCACCCATCCGCTGGGGCCAGACCGGATGACGTCCGGACGCACCCGGCGTTCCCCAGCTAGCAGAACAGCGATCGGCAGGAGCGAGAGACAGCGATGGCGGGACAGAAGATCCGCATCAGGCTGAAGGCCTACGACCACGAGGCCATCGACGCCTCGGCGCGGCGCATCGTCGACACGGTCACGAAGACCGGTGCGCGCGTCGTCGGCCCGGTGCCGCTGCCGACGGAGAAGAACGTGTACTGCGTCATCCGCTCGCCGCACAAGTACAAGGACTCGCGCGAGCACTTCGAGATGCGCACGCACAAGCGGCTCATCGACATCCTCGACCCGACGCCGAAGACGGTCGACGCGCTCATGCGCATCGACCTGCCGGCCTCGGTCGACGTCAACATCCAGTAAGGACCGAGACCAGTCATGGCGAGTACTTTCCGCGGACTCCTCGGCGAAAAGCTGGGGATGACCCAGGTCTTCGACGAGAACAACCGCATGGTGCCGGTGACGGTGGTCAAGGCCGGCCCCAACGTGGTGACGCAGGTGCGCACCCCCGAGGTCGACGGCTACTCGGCCGTCCAGCTCGGCTTCGGTGAGATCGACCCCCGCAAGGTGAACAAGCCCGAGGGCGGCCACTTCGCGAAGGCCGGTGTCACGCCCCGCCGTCACGTGGTGGAGCTGCGCACCGAGGACGCCGGCCAGTACACGGCCGGCCAGGAGCTGACCGTCGACGTGTTCGACGGTGTGGCGAAGGTCGACGTCATCGGCACCAGCAAGGGCAAGGGCACCGCCGGTGTCATGAAGCGTCACGGCTTCAAGGGCCTCGGCGCGGCGCACGGCACCCAGCGCAAGCACCGGTCGCCGGGCTCCATCGGCGGCGCCTCCACCCCCGGCCGCGTGTTCAAGGGCCTGAAGATGGCCGGGCGCATGGGCGCCGTCAAGACGACGACCCTGTCGCTCGTGGTCCACAAGGTGGACACCGAGCGCGGGCTGCTGCTGATCAAGGGCGCGATCCCCGGTCCGAAGGGCGGCCTCGTGCTCGTCCGTTCGGCCGTCAAGGGCGGCCCCGTGGGGAGTGACACCAAGTGACCCAGTCGACCCGGACCGAGGGCGCGCGCGCCGACCGTCAGGTCGACGTCCGCACGCCGGCGGGGGAGACCGCCGGCAGCGTGACGCTGCCCGGTGACCTCTTCGACCGCACGGCGAACGTCTCGCTGCTGCACCAGGTGGTCGTGGCGCAGCTCGCCGCGGCCCGCCAGGGCACGCACTCGACGAAGACGCGCGGCGCCGTCAGCGGTGGTGGCGTCAAGCCCTACCGCCAGAAGGGCACCGGCCGCGCCCGTCAGGGCTCGATCCGCGCCCCGCAGTTCACCGGCGGTGGCACCGTCCACGGCCCGCAGCCGCGGGACTACTCGCAGCGCACGCCCAAGAAGATGAAGGCCGCCGCCCTGCGCGGTGCCCTCTCCGACCGGGCGCGCGAGGGCCGCGTGCACGTCGTCAGCACCTTCGTCGACGGCGACGCCCCGAGGACCAAGGCCGCCCTGGCCACCCTCGACGCGGTGACCAGCGCCAAGCGCGTCCTCGTGGTCCTCGACCGCGACGACACCCTGAACTGGATGAGCCTGCGCAACGAGCCGCGCGTGCACCTCATCGAGGCCGGCCAGCTCAACACCTACGACGTCCTGGTCAGCGACGAGGTGGTCTTCACCGAGACCGCCCTCGCCGAGTTCGTCTCCGGTCCGCACGGCGGCACCGGCGGCACCGGCGGCACCTCGCTGGTCAAGCCCGACCTGACGACGCCGGACATCCCCGGCGCCATCCCGTCGATCCAGCCGGCCCAGGGCACCACCGACCTGGACACCGCCGCTGACACCACCGAGGAGAAGGCATGAGCGTCCGCGACCCCCGGGACGTCCTGCTGGCGCCGGTCATCTCGGAGAAGAGCTACGGGCTGCTGGACGACAACCAGTACACGTTCGTGGTGCTGCCCGAGGCGAACAAGACCCAGATCAAGATCGCGGTCGAGCAGGTCTTCGACGTGAAGGTCCTCGCCGTGAACACGATCAACCGCCAGGGCAAGCGCAAGCGCAGCCGCGGCACGCAGATGGGCAAGCGCAAGGACACCAAGCGCGCCATCGTCTCGCTGGCCCCCGGCGACCGCATCGAGATCTTCGGTGGTCCCGGCGCCTGAGCGCCCGGACCGATCGGACCAGAGATAGAGGACTGAGTCAGCAATGGCTATCCGCAAGTACAAGCCGACGACGCCGGGCCGCCGTGGCTCGAGCGTCGCCGACTTCGCCGAGGTCACCCGCGACCATCCCGAGAAGTCGCTGGTCCGACCGCTGCACGGTCGCGGCGGGCGCAACGTCCACGGGAAGGTCACCGCCCGCCACCAGGGGGGCGGTCACAAGCGCGCCTACCGCGTCATCGACTTCCGTCGTGCCGACAAGGACGGCGTGCCGGCGAAGGTCGCGCACATCGAGTACGACCCGAACCGCACCTCCCGCATCGCGCTGCTGCACTTCGCCGACGGCGAGAAGCGCTACATCATCGCGCCGGCCCGGCTCAAGCAGGGCGACACGGTGGAGTGCGGCCCCGCGGCCGACATCAAGCCGGGCAACAACCTGCCGCTGCGCAACATCCCGGTCGGCACGGTGGTGCACGCCATCGAGCTGCGCCCCGGTGGCGGCGCGAAGATCGCCCGCTCGGCCGGCACCAGCGTCCAGCTGGTCGCCCGTGAGGGCCGGTTCGCCCAGCTGCGGATGCCCTCGGGCGAGATCCGCAACGTCGACGTCCGCTGCCGCGCCTCCGTCGGCGAGGTGGGCAACGCCGAGCAGTCGAACATCAACTGGGGCAAGGCCGGCCGCATGCGGTGGAAGGGCAAGCGCCCGACCGTCCGCGGTGTCGCCATGAACCCGGTGGACCACCCGCACGGTGGTGGTGAGGGCAAGACCTCCGGTGGTCGCCACCCGGTGAACCCGAAGGGCAAGCCGGAGGGCCGCACGCGCAAGCGCAAGGCCAGTGATGCCCTGATCGTGCGCCGCCGGCGCACCAACAAGAAGCGCTGAGCGGGTAGAGGAGTCCGACAGACATGCCACGCAGCCTCAAGAAGGGCCCGTTCGTCGACGACCACCTGCTCAAGAAGGTGGACGTCCAGAACGAGAAGGGCACCAAGACGGTCATCCGGACCTGGTCCCGCCGCTCGACGATCATCCCCGACATGCTCGGCCACACCATCGCCGTGCACGACGGGCGCAAGCACGTCCCGGTCTTCGTGACCGAGGCCATGGTCGGGCACAAGCTCGGCGAGTTCGCCCCGACCCGGACCTTCCGGGGTCACGTCAAGGACGACCGCCGGTCGCGGCGCGGCTGAGCCTGGTCTGAGAGAGAGACACGAGATGACTTCCCAGCTGGGTGAGGAGACGCAGGTCGCCCGGGCCGTTGCCCGTGGCGTCCGCGTCGCCCCCATGAAGGCACGGCGGGTGGTGGACCTCATCCGCTACCTGCCCACCGACGAGGCCCTGGCGCTGCTGCGGTTCGCGCCGCAGGCCGCCAGTGAGCCGGTGGCCAAGGTCGTCGCCAGCGCCGTCGCCAACGCCGAGCACAACCTCCGGCTCGACCCGGCGGCGCTCGTCGTGAGCGCGGCCTACGTCGACGAGGGCCCGACCATGAAGCGGATCCGGCCGCGCGCCCAGGGCCGCGCCTACCGCATCAACAAGCGGACCAGCCACATCACCGTCGAGGTGAGCGAGATCGGCGCCAGCGCCGAGCTCGCCGGCAAGTCGCGCACCGCCCGCCGCCGCACCGGCCAGTCCGGCCCGGCGACGCAGCAGCAGGGCACGCAGCAGCGCTCCAACACGAGGGGAGGGACCCGCTAGTGGGTCAGAAGGTCAACCCGCACGGGTTCCGCCTGGGCATCACCACCGACTACAAGTCCCGGTGGTACGCCGACAAGCTCTACAAGGACTACGTCAAGGAAGACGTGGCCATCCGCAAGCTCATGTCCAAGGGCATGGAGCGCGCCGGCATCTCCAAGGTGGAGATCGAGCGCACCCGTGACCGGGTGCGGGTCGACATCCACACCGCCCGGCCGGGCATCGTCATCGGCCGCCGCGGCGCCGAGGCCGACCGCATCCGCGGCGAGCTGGAGAAGCTCACCGGCAAGCAGGTGCAGCTCAACATCCTCGAGGTGAAGAACCCCGAGGCCGACGCCCAGCTCGTGGCGCAGGCCGTGGCCGAGCAGCTGTCGAGCCGGGTGAGCTTCCGCCGTGCCATGCGCAAGGCCATGCAGTCGGCCCAGCGCAGCCCGCAGGTCAAGGGCATCCGGGTGCAGTGCTCCGGGCGTCTGGGCGGCACCGAGATGAGCCGGTCGGAGTTCTACCGCGAGGGCCGCGTGCCGCTGCACACCCTCCGGGCGAACATCGACTACGGCCTGTACGAGGCCCGCACCACCTTCGGCCGCATCGGCGTGAAGGTGTGGATCTACAAGGGCGACGTCAGCGGCTCCCGTGCCGAGCGCGAGGCCCTCGAGGCCCTCGCCGCTCGTCAGCAGCGCCGCGAGCGTCCCCAGCGTCCGCGCCGTTCGGGCTCCAGCGGCACCACCGCCGGTGGCACCGAGGCCGGCCGCGCGGCGGCCGAGGGCACGACCGGCCCGGAGACGGCCGCCGAGGACACGGCGGCCGAGAGCACCGTGGCCGTGACCTCGGGTGAGCTCGGCTCCGAGCAGACCCTCGCCGAGGCCGCCGGTCCCGAGGCGACCGCTGCGGCTGAGTCGACCGCGAACGAGACGACGGAGGGCTGACACGTGCTGATCCCACGGCGCGTCAAGCACCGCAAGCAGCACCACCCGGGCCGCTCCGGCCGGGCCAAGGGCGGCACCGAGATCAACTTCGGTGAGTACGCCATCCAGGCCCTGGAGCCGGCCTACGTGACGAACCGGCAGATCGAGTCCGCCCGTATCGCCATGACCCGCCACATCCGCCGTGGCGGCAAGGTGTGGATCTCGATCTACCCGGACCGTCCGCTCACGAAGAAGCCGGCCGAGACCCGCATGGGTTCCGGCAAGGGTTCGCCGGAGTGGTGGGTGGCCAACGTCAAGCCCGGCCGGGTCATGTTCGAGCTGTCGGGGGTGTCCGAGCCCGTGGCCCGCGAGGCCATGCGCCGCGCCATCCACAAGCTACCCATGAAGTGCCGCTTCATCACGCGCGAAGGAGAGGTGTGATGGCCGCCGGTCTGACCGCCCCGGAGCTGCGCGAGCTCTCGGCCGACGAGCTCGCCACGCGGCTGCGTGAGCACAAGGAAGAGCTGTTCAACCTGCGGTTCCAGGTGGCCACCGGCCAGCTGGACAACAACCGGCGACTGCAGACCGTGCGTCGCGACATCGCCCGGATCTACACGATCATGCGCGAGCGCGAGCTGGGTCTCTCGGTCGCCCCGAACGAGGGTGTGGCATGAGCGAGACCGACAACGCCGCTGTCGCCAGCGGCCCCGGCCTGGCCGGTCGTGGGTACCGCAAGGTCCGTGAGGGCCTCGTCGTCAGCGACAAGATGGACAAGACGATCGTGGTCGAGGTCGAGGACCGCGTGAAGCACGGCCTGTACGGCAAGGTCCTCCGCCGCACGAGCAAGCTCAAGGCCCACGACGAGCAGGGGGTCGCCGGCATCGGTGACCGCGTGCAGATCATGGAGACCCGGCCGCTGTCGGCCACCAAGCGGTGGCGTCTGGTCGAGGTCGTCGAGAAGGCCAAGTAGGCCCCGTCCGGGTCCGCGCGGTCCTGTGACCCACTCCCCCGGGGAGCGGGTCACGGGACCGGGTACCCTGGACCACTGGCGCCCCTCCGGGTGAGCGCCACATCCCGGTACCCGTGTCGGACGCACCGGCGGCAAGCGCTGCCGGTGCGTCCGCACGTGGGTGCCGGACAGCCGGTTCACCGTTCTGGCCCGGCTGTCACCACTGAGATTGGGAGTAGGACGTGATCCAGCAGGAGTCGCGGCTCCGGGTCGCCGACAACACCGGTGCGAAGGAGATCCTCTGCATCCGGGTGCTCGGCGGATCCGGGCGGCGCTATGCGGGCATCGGTGACGTGATCGTCGGCACCGTGAAGGACGCCATCCCCGGTGCCGGCGTCAAGAAGGGCGACGTGGTCAAGGCCGTCGTCGTCCGCACCGCCAAGGAGCGTCGCCGTCCGGACGGCTCCTACATCCGCTTCGACGAGAACGCCGCCGTGATCATCCGCGACAGCGGCGACCCGCGCGGTACCCGCATCTTCGGCCCCGTCGGCCGCGAGCTGCGGGACAAGCGCTTCATGCGGATCATCTCGCTGGCCCCGGAGGTGCTCTGACCATGGCTGACAAGAAGCCGTCCATGAAGGTCAAGAAGGGCGACACCGTCGTGGTGCTCGCCGGCAAGGACAAGGGCGCCCGGGGCCGGGTGATCGCCGCCTACCCCAAGCTGCAGAAGGTCCTCGTCGAGGGCGTCGGCCGGGTGAAGAAGCACACCCGCATCAGCTCGAACCAGCGCGGTGCGCAGCAGGGCGGCATCGTCACCCAGGAGGCGCCCATCCACGTGAGCAACGTGATGGTGATCGACTCCGAGGGGACGCCGACCCGGGTCGGCCACCGCAAGGACGAGGAAGGCCGCAACATCCGGGTGTCGCGGCGGACCGGTAAGGACCTCTGACGATGACTGCACCCACCCGTGAGCTCCCGCGCCTCCTGGCGTACTACCGCGAGTCGATCGCCCCTGCGCTGCAGGAGGAGTTCGGCTTCGAGAACGTCATGCAGATCCCGCGGCTGACGAAGATCGTCGTCAACATGGGCGTCGGCGAGGCCACCCGCGACGCCAAGCTGATGGACGGCGCGGTCCGCGACCTCACCGCCATCACCGGGCAGCGGCCGGCCGTCGTCCGGGCGCGCAAGTCCATCGCCCAGTTCAAGCTGCGCGAGGGCATGCCCATCGGCGCCAAGGTCACCCTCCGCGGCGACCGCATGTGGGAGTTCCTCGACCGGCTCCTGGCGCTGGCCCTGCCCCGCATCCGTGACTTCCGTGGCCTCAACGCCAAGCAGTTCGACGGGCACGGCAACTACACGTTCGGACTGACCGAGCAGTCGATGTTCCGCGAGATCGACGTCGACAAGATCGACCGGCCGCGCGGCATGGACATCACGCTGGTCACCACCGCCACGAACGACGAGGAGGGTCGCGAGCTGCTCCGCCTCCTGGGCTTCCCGTTCGCCGGCCAGACCGTCGTCACCACCATCCGCTGAGCCGGGTACCGGACAGAGGAGCAGGGAGACACCGAGATGGCCAAGAAGGCGCTCATCAACAAGGCGGCCCGCAAGCCCAAGTTCGCGGTCCGCGGCTACACCCGCTGCCAGCGGTGCGGACGTCCGCACTCCGTCTTCCGCAAGTTCGGCCTGTGCCGGATCTGCCTGCGGGAGATGGCGCACGCCGGCGAGCTGCCGGGCGTGGCCAAGTCCAGCTGGTAGTCGCACGGATCCCGCCCCGCGCGCTGACCGCGCGGGGCGGGAGCACAGCACCACCCGGTCGCCGAGAGGCCCACGCGAAGGACGCGTGCGGAACCGCGGCGAGAGAGGCACGACACCCATGACGATGACCGACCCGATCGCGGACATGCTCACGCGGCTGCGCAACGCGAACACGGCCTACCACGACTCGGCGGCCATGCCGTCGTCCAAGCTCAAGACGCACATCGCCGAGATCCTCCAGCAGGAGGGCTACATCGCCGGCTGGCGCGTCGACGAGGTCGAGAAGGACGGCAGCACCCGCAAGGAGCTCGTGATCGACCTGAAGTACGGCCCCAACCGCGAGCGCAGCATCGCCGGGGTGCGCCGGGTGTCCAAGCCGGGCCTGCGGGTCTACGCGAAGTCGAACGCACTGCCCAAGGTGCTCGGCGGCCTCGGGGTGGCGATCATCTCCACCTCCACCGGGCTGCTGACCGACCGGCAGGCGAACAAGAAGGGCGTGGGCGGGGAAGTCCTCGCCTACGTCTGGTAAGAGGAGCGAGCGAGATGTCACGGATCGGACGACTGCCGATTCCGGTGCCCGGCGGTGTCGACGTCACCGTCGACGGCCAGACGGTCAGCGTGAAGGGCCCCAAGGGCACCCTGGCCCACACCGTCGCGACGCCGATCACCGTCGACCGCGGCGAGGACGGCACCCTGAGCGTCCAGCGTCCCGACGACGAGCGCGAGAGCCGGGCGCTGCACGGCCTGTCCCGCACCCTGATCGCCAACATGATCACCGGCGTCACCGAGGGGTTCACCAAGACCCTCGAGATCGTCGGCGTCGGCTACCGCGTCCAGGCCCGCGGGTCGGACCTGGAGTTCGCCCTCGGCTTCAGCCACCCGGTGCCCGTGCGTGCGCCGGAGGGCATCACCTTCACCGTCGAGTCGCCGACCCGCCTGCGGGTCACCGGCATCGACAAGCAGCAGGTCGGCCAGGTGGCCGCCAACATCCGCAAGCTGCGCCGGCCGGACCCGTACAAGGGCAAGGGCGTCCGTTACCAGGGCGAGGTCGTCAAGCGCAAGGTCGGGAAGACGGGTAAGTGATGGCACAGACCAGTTCACAGAACGGGGCCAAGGGGGCCCGGGTGCACACGCCCGTCGGCACCGACATCAGCACCGCGCGCCGCGTCTCGCGGCTGCGCCGCCACAACCGGCTGCGCAAGCGGGTCGCCGGCACGGCGGAGCGTCCGCGCCTGGTGGTCAACCGCAGCTCGCGGCACATCCACGTCCAGGTCGTGGACGACACCGTCGGCCGTACGCTGGTCAGCGCCTCGACGCTGGACGCCGACCTGCGTCAGGCCGAGGGCGACAAGTCCGCCCTGGCCCGCCGGGTCGGTGCCCTGGTCGCCGAGCGCGCCCAGGCCGCCGGCATCACCAAGGTCGTGTTCGACCGGGGTGGCAACCGCTACCAGGGCCGCATCGCCGCGCTGGCCGACGGCGCACGTGAGGGCGGGCTGGACTTCTGATGAGCAGCTCCGCCAACCAGCAGATCGAGAGGGACGTCTGATGCCAGGACCACAGCGACGCGGCGGCGGCGCCGGCGGCGGTAACGACCGCCGCGACCGTCGTGACGGCGGGCGAGGGCCCGGCGGCGCGCCTGCCGAGAAGAGCAACTACATCGAGCGCGTGGTCGCCATCAACCGCGTGTCGAAGGTCGTCAAGGGCGGTCGGCGCTTCAGCTTCACCGCCCTCGTGATCGTCGGCGACGGCGACGGCACCGTGGGCGTCGGCTACGGCAAGGCCAAGGAGGTGCCCGCGGCCATCGCCAAGGGCGTCGAGGAGGCCAAGAAGCACTTCTACAAGGTGCCGCGCATCGCCAGCACCATCCCGCACCCGGTGCAGGGTGAGGCGGCGGCCGGCGTGGTGCTGCTCAAGCCGGCCAGCCCCGGTACCGGTGTCATCGCCGGTGGCCCGGTGCGTGCCGTGCTCGAGTGCGCCGGCATCCACGACGTCCTCTCCAAGAGCCTCGGCTCGTCGAACCCGATCAACATCGTGCACGCCACCATGCAGGCGCTGAAGGACCTCGTCCGCCCCGAGGAGATCGCCGCCCGCCGCGGGCTGCCCCTCGAGGACGTCGCCCCGGCCGCCATGCTCCGGGCGCGCGCGGGTCAGGGGGTCTGACATGGCGCAGCTGAAGGTCACCCAGGTCCGGTCGGCGATCGGCTCGAAGCCCAACCAGCGGCAGACGCTGCGCTCGCTGGGCCTCAAGCGGATCCACGACACGGTCGTGCAGGAGGACCGTCCCGAGATCCGCGGGATGGTCGCCACGGTGACGCACCTCGTCGCCGTCGAAGAGATCTGAGCAGGGACCCCTCATGACCATCAAGATCCACCACCTGCGTCCGGCCCCGGGCGCCCACACCCCCAAGACGCGAGTCGGCCGTGGTGAGGGCTCGAAGGGCAAGACCGCCGGTCGCGGCACCAAGGGCACCGGGGCGCGCGGGAACACCTCCGCGCGCTTCGAGGGCGGTCAGACGCCGCTGCACATGCGGCTGCCCAAGATGTCGGGCTTCAAGAACCCCAACCGGGTCGTGTTCCAGGTCGTCAACCTCGACCGGATCGCGGCGCTGTTCCCCCAGGGCGGGCACGTCGACCCCGACAGCCTCGCCACCGCCGGCGCGGTGCGCCGGGGCCAGCCGGTGAAGGTCCTCGGGACCGGTGACCTGGGCGGCGTCCAGGTCACCGTGCACGCGCACGCCTTCTCCGCCTCCGCCGCCGAGAAGATCTCCGCGGCCGGGGGCAGCACCACCCGCATCTGACCGCCGACGACCCCCGGGAGCACCATCGCCCCGGGGGTCGTCTGCTGCCCGGTCCGCCGTCCGGCGGGCCGCCTGGTGCGCCCCTCGGCAGGGCCCCGCCGCGCTCTCGAGTGGCGGGGGCAGAGGGGCCCGTCGTCGTTGCTAACCTCATCCGACCGAGCAGGGGAGGGCACGTGCTGCAGGCGTTCGCCGCGGCGTTCCGGACGCCAGACCTCCGGCGCAAGTTGCTGTTCTCCCTGGCGATGATCGCCGTCTACCGGCTGGGCGCCTCCGTGCCCGGGCCGGGCGTCTCCGTCCAGGCGATCAACAGCTGTCTCGAGCAGGCCCAGGCGGGCAGTCAGCGCGACGTCTACTCGCTGGTGAACCTGTTCTCCGGTGGAGCGCTGCTGCGGCTGTCGATCTTCGCGCTGGGGATCATGCCCTACATCACCGCCAGCATCATCGTGCAGTTGCTGGTCGTGGTCATCCCGCGCTTCGAGCAGCTGAAGAAGGAAGGGCAGTCGGGCCAGCAGAAGCTGACCCAGTACACCCGCTACCTGACGATCGCGCTGGCGGTCCTGCAGAGCACCGGCATCATCGCCCTGGCCCGCAGCGGCCAGCTGTTCCCCGGCTGCCAGCAGGACATCATCCCCTCGGACAGCATCTGGACGACGGTCGTCCTGGTCATCGCCCTGACCGCCGGCACCGCGGTGATCATGTGGCTGGGCGAGCTGCTCACCGAGAAGGGGATCGGCAACGGCATGTCCGTGCTGATCTTCACCTCGATCGCGGCACGCATCCCGGCCGAGGGCGGCTCGATCCTGCAGACCCGCGGCGGCGTCGTCTTCACCGTCGTCTGCGCCTTCGCCCTGCTGATCATCGGGGCGGTCATCTACGTCGAACAGGCGCAGCGCCGCATCCCGGTCCAGTACGCCAAGCGCATGGTCGGCCGCCGCATGTACGGCGGGACCTCGACCTACCTGCCGCTGAAGGTCAACCAGGCCGGCGTCATCCCGGTCATCTTCGCCTCGTCGCTGCTGTACCTGCCCCAGCTGATCACCCAGCTGCAGGGCGACGAGACCGGCCCGGTCCGGCAGTTCTTCGAGAACTACGTCATCGACCAGAGCAGCCCGGTCCACGTGGCGCTGTACTTCGGCCTGATCGTGTTCTTCACGTACTTCTACGTGTCGATCACCTTCAACCCGGAGGAGCGGGCCGACGACATGAAGCGCTACGGCGGCTTCATCCCCGGCATCCGTCCGGGACGGCCGACGGCGGAGTACCTGCAGTACGTGCTGTCCCGGATCACCCTGCCCGGGTCGATCTACCTGGGCATCGTCGCGGTGCTGCCCAACTTCTTCCTGTCGGTGACGCAGCAGGGAGCGAACCAGAACTTCCCGTTCGGCGGGACGGCAGTGCTGATCATGGTGGGAGTCGGCTTGGAGACCGTGAAGCAGATCGAGACGCAGCTCAACCAGCGCAACTACGAAGGGTTCCTGAAGTAGTGCGCATCGTGCTGCTGGGTCCGCCCGGCGCCGGCAAGGGCACCCAGGCCCAGGTGATCGCCGGCCGGCTCGGTGTCCCGGCGATCTCGACCGGCGACATCTTCCGCGCCAACGTCAGCGGCCAGACCGAGCTCGGCCTGAAGGCCAAGGTCTACATGGACGCCGGCGACCTGGTGCCCGACGAGGTCACCGTCGCCATGGTCAAGGGCCGCCTCGGCGAGCCCGACGCGGAGGGCGGCTTCCTGCTCGACGGCTTCCCCCGCACCATCCCGCAGGCAGAGCAGCTGCGCAGCTCCCTCGAGGACCTCGGGCACGGCCTGGACCGCGTCGTGGAGCTCGTCGTCGAGGAGGACGAGCTGGTGCGCCGGCTCTCCGGCCGCCGGATGCTGGTGGACGGCGAGTGGGTGCAGCGCGAGGACGACAAGCCCGAGACCGTCCGGCGCCGGCTCGAGGTCTACCGGGAACAGACCGCTCCGCTGTCGGGGTTCTACGACGGCGAGGGGCTGCTGTCGCGCATCGACGCGATCGGGTCCGTCGACGAGGTCACCGCCCGGGTGATGACCGCCCTGGGCCGCCCCCCGCAGCCCGGGCAGCCGAGCGACAGCTGAGGGGACGGCGCCGCCGATGTCGGCCGGGATCCTGACCCGCCTCCCGCTGCTGGCGAAGTGGAGTGGACGCATGATCCAGATCAAGACGTCGCACGAGATCGAGCTCATGCGCGGCGCCGGTCTCGTCGTGGCGCAGGCCATCGCCGCCGTCCGGGCGGCGGTGCGGCCCGGCGTGACCACCGGGGAACTCGACGCGATCGCCGAGGACACCATCCGGTCGGCCGGGGCGATCCCGTCGTTCCTGGGCTACCACGGCTTCACCGGCAGCATCTGCGCCTCGATCAACGACGAGATCGTCCACGGCATCCCGGACCCGGAGCGGGCCCTCGCCGAGGGCGACAACATCTCCATCGACTGCGGCGCCATCCTGCGCGGCTGGCACGGTGACTCCGCCGTCACCGTCACCGTCGGCCCGCCGTCGGCCGAGGACGCCGCGCTCATCGACGTCACCGAGCGCAGCATGTGGGCCGGTCTGGCCCGCGCCGTCGCCGGTGGCCGGCTGACCGACATCGGTGCCGCCGTCGAGGGGGTGGTCACCGCCGAGCAGCACGCCTACGGCATCGTCGACCACTACGGCGGGCACGGCATCGGCACCGAGATGCACCAGGACCCGCACGTCCTCAACTACGGCCGGCCCGGTCGGGGCCCCAAGCTCGTGCCCGGCCTCGCGCTGGCCATCGAGCCGATGGTGACGGTGGGCGACGCCGCGACCGCCGAGCTCGACGACGGCTGGACGGTCGTCACGAAGGACGGGTCGCGCGCCGCGCACTTCGAGCACACCGTCGCCATCACGCCGGAGGGCCCCTGGGTCCTGACGGCCGAGGACGGCGGCGTCGCGGGGCTGGCACCGTTCGGGATCACCCCCCGCACCTGAACCCGGCTCCCCCGTGCCCCGACCCGGGCACGCAGGGGGAGGCCCCCGTGTGACCGAGGCCGGGTTGGATCGCCGTCCACAGGCGGGGTACAGTGGCCGATGGCGCTCGCGCCGTCCTGTCGTCGTGCTGTGGCCGCGCGATGCTGGGCGCCCTCGCGGGAGTGTCTGCACCACACGTTCTGCAACCACCGTGTGCGACCTGGGGCTGGGCCCCGGCATGGACGCACGCGACTCCAGCACCACACCACCAGCACCACCGAGTCAGGGAGGCCGTGTAGGGCATGGCGAAGAAGGACGGGGCCATCGAGGTCGAGGGTCGCGTCGTCGAGCCGCTGCCCAACGCGATGTTCCGGGTCGAGCTGCAGAACGGGCACCGGGTGCTCGCCCACATCAGCGGCAAGATGCGGCAGCACTACATCCGCATCCTGCCGGAAGACCGCGTCGTCGTGGAGCTCTCGCCCTACGACCTGACCCGCGGTCGCATCGTCTACCGCTACAAGTGACCGCCGCCGGCGCGGGACACCTCCGGGTGTCGCGTGGGCGGCCATCGATCGACAGGAATGAGGGGCGGCACCGGTGAAGGTCCAGCCGTCGGTGAAGAAGATCTGCGACAAGTGCAAGGTGATCCGCCGGCACGGCCGGGTCATGGTCATCTGCGACAACGCCCGCCACAAGCAGCGGCAGGGCTGAGGGAGTACCTGAGACATGGCACGACTGGCCGGCGTCGACCTGCCCCGCGACAAGCGGATGGAGGTCGCGCTCACCTACATCTACGGCATCGGCAAGACCCACGCCAAGGAGACCCTGACGGCGACCGGCGTCAGCCCGGACCTGCGCGTCCGGGACCTCTCCGACGAGGACCTGCTGCGGCTGCGCGACTACATCGACGAGCACTTCCGCGTCGAGGGTGACCTGCGCCGCGAGGTGGCCGCCGACATCCGCCGCAAGGTGGAGATCGGCTGCTACCAGGGCCTGCGTCACCGCCGTGGACTGCCGGTCCACGGTCAGCGCACCAAGACCAACGCGCGCTCGAGCAAGGGCCCGCGCAAGACCATCGCCGGCAAGAAGAAGGCCGGCAAGAAGTAAGCCGCGCAGCGGCCCGTCGTGGCGACCCGTGAGGGCGGGGACGACGGGCTGCGCGTGTGTTCCCAGGCCATACGTCAGAAGGAATCCGGAGAGACATGCCTCCCAGGGCTCGCGCCGCGGCTGGTGCCAAGAAGGTCCGCCGCAAGGAGAAGAAGAACGTCGCCCACGGCGCCGCTCACATCAAGAGCACGTTCAACAACACGATCGTGTCGATCACCGACCCGACCGGGAACGTGATCAGCTGGGCCTCCGCCGGCCACGTCGGCTTCAAGGGCTCGCGCAAGTCGACGCCGTTCGCGGCGCAGATGGCCGCCGAGAACGCCGCGCGCAAGGCCCAGGAGCACGGCATGCGCAAGGTCGACGTCTTCGTGAAGGGCCCGGGTTCGGGTCGGGAGACCGCGATCCGCTCGCTGCAGGCCACCGGCCTCGAGGTCGGGCAGATCCAGGACGTCACCCCCCAGCCGCACAACGGCTGCCGCCCGAAGAAGCGCCGCCGGGTCTGACCGGCCACTGACGAGAAGAACGAGGAGTACCTGACGTGGCCCGTTACGCCGGAGCCGACTGCCGCCTGTGTCGGCGCGAGAAGATGAAGCTGTTCCTCAAGGGCAGCAAGTGCGAGTCCCCGAAGTGCCCGATCGAGATCCGGCCGTACCCGCCGGGCGAGCACGGCCGGGGCCGCAGCAAGGACAGCGAGTACCTCCTGCAGCTGCGCGAGAAGCAGAAGGCCCGCCGCATCTACGGCGTCCTCGAGAAGCAGTTCCGTGGCTACTACGAGGAGGCCAACCGCAAGACCGGCAAGACCGGTGAGGTCCTGCTGCAGATCCTCGAGTCGCGGCTGGACAACGTCGTGTACCGGGCCGGCTGGGGCGAGAGCCGCGACATGGCCCGCCAGCTGGTCAAGCACGGCCACATCCGGGTCAACGGCCGCAAGGTCGACATCCCGTCCTACCGGGTGAGCGCGAACGACATCGTCGAGGTCGCCGAGAAGTCGCGGCGGATGGTGCCCTTCGAGATCGCCCAGGCCCGTGCCGGCGAGCGCCCCGTGCCGCCGTGGCTGGAGGTCATCGGCGGCCAGCTGCGTGCCGTCGTGCACAGCGTCCCGGCCCGCCAGGTGATCGACACCCCGGTCCAGGAGCAGCTGATCGTCGAGCTCTACTCCAAGTAGGGGCTCGCAGCACCACAGCGAGACAGCACCACCGCGAGACAGCACCACCGCAGCACCCGGCCCCGGCGGGCGGACCGATGTCCGCCGGGGCCTGCACCACCCCCCTCACGGCGTCATATGGCGGTCGCCGGAGGACCAGAAGGAGAACACCCATGCTCATCGCACAGCGTCCGACGCTGACCGAGGAGACGATCACCGAGCAGCGCTCGCGGTTCGTCATCGAGCCGCTGGAGCCCGGCTTCGGCTACACCCTCGGCAACTCGCTGCGCCGCACCCTCCTGTCGTCGATCCCCGGCGCTGCTGTCACCAGCATCCGGATCGAGGGCACCCTGCACGAGTTCACCACCGTGCCCGGGGTCAAGGAGGACGTCACCGAGATCATCCTGAACCTCAAGGGCCTCGTGGTGAGCTCCGACTCCGACGAGCCGGTGACCATGTACCTGCGCAAGCAGGGCCCCGGGGAGGTCACCGCCGCCGACATCGCGCCCCCGGCCGGTGTCGAGGTGCACAACCCCGACCTGCACATCGCCACCCTGAACGGCAAGGGCCGCCTCGAGATCGAGCTGGTCGTCGAGCGGGGCCGCGGGTACGTCCCGGCGCCGCAGAACAAGCAGCCCGGCCAGGAGATCGGCCGCATCCCGGTCGACTCGATCTACTCGCCGGTCCTCAAGGTCACCTACGCCGTCGAGGCCACCCGCGTCGAGCAGCGCACCGACTTCGACCGCCTCGTGGTCGACGTCGAGACGAAGCCCTCGATCGCCCCCCGCGACGCCATCGCCAGCGCCGGCTCGACCCTGGTCGAGCTGTTCGGCCTGCTGCGCGAGCTCAACGTCGACGCCGAGGGCATCGAGGTCGGGCCCAGCCCGGCCGAGGCCGCCGACATCGCGAACTTCTCGATGCCGATCGAGGACATGGACCTCACCGTCCGGTCCTACAACTGCCTCAAGCGCGAGGGTGTGCACACCGTCGGCGAGCTGGTCACCCGCTCGGAGGCCGACCTGCTCGACATCCGCAACTTCGGGGCCAAGTCGATCGACGAGGTCAAGATGAAGCTGGCGGCCATGGGCCTGGCGCTCAAGGACAGCCCGCCCGGGTTCATCCCGACCTCGGTCGAGAGCTACGACGAGGGTTACGAGACCGACGCCTACCACGGCACCGCCGAGTACGGCGCCGAGTACGGCCAGGTCCAGTACGACGACGGCTCCTTCCAGGAGACCGAGCAGCTCTGACGCCGCACCGGCCGGGCGGCGGAGGTCCGCCGCCCGGCCGGGCCGGTGTCCACGGCACCGGCAGCGCCCGCCACACTGAGAACAGCGACGACAGCACCACCTGGTAGCAGCCGGCGCACGCCCCGCCCGGCCGCCTGAGGAAGGACCGACATGCCCACCCCCACCAAGGGCCCCCGTCTCGGCGGCTCCGCCGCCCACCAGCGGCTGATGCTGGCCAACCTGGCCACGTCGCTGTTCGAGCACGGGCGGATCACCACCACCGAGGCGAAGGCGAAGCGGCTGCGTCCGTACGCCGAGAAGCTGGTCACCTTCGCCAAGCGCGGTGACCTGCACGCCCGCCGGCAGGTCATGACGGTCATCCGCGACAAGGACGTCGTCCACCACCTGTTCGCCGAGATCGGCCCGCGCTACGAGAACCGGCCCGGCGGCTACACCCGCATCACCAAGGTCGGTCCGCGCAAGGGCGACAACGCCCCCATGGCCGTGATCGAGCTGGTCGAGGCCCTGACCGTCGGCCAGCAGGCCGTCGGCGAGGCCGAGCGTGCCCGCGGCACCCGCTTCGCCGCCGGCGCCGGTGCGGCCTCCGCCTCCGGTGAGGTCACCGCCGACGTGATCGAGGCCGCCGACGCCGACGAGACCGACGCCGACGACGCCGTTGCCGATGACGCCGTTGCCGATGACGCCGTTGCCGATGACGCCGTTGCCACCGACGCCGCTGCCACGGACGACACGGCCGTCGGCGACACCGTCGCCGACGACACGGTCGCCGTCGAGGCGGCCGCCGCCGACGACACCACCGAGGTCGTGGCCGCCGACGCCGAGACCCCGGGCGACGCCGGGGACGCGGACGGCACCAAGTGACCGAGCAGCCGGGCGAGGGCGGCAACGCCGGCGCTGCCGGGGTCCCCGCCAGCGGCGGTGACCAGGGCGCCGGCTCCGTGGGTGAGACCACCGGGCCCGGCGGCGACACCTCGCCGGCCGTCACCGGGGGCGGCGTCGACCCCGAGGCGCAGGAGATCGTCACCGATCTCTACAACCCCGACGGCGACCGCCAGGACGACGGGGACGTGACCCCGCAGCCGCGCGCGGAGAACCTGGCCGTGGTCGACGACCCCGCGCTGTCGCCGGACGTGGCGGCCGCGGCGGCCGCCGAGATCGAGGCCGCCGAGATCGGCGACGCCGCGACCGCGGGCACCCACGCCCCCGGCGGCGAGTCGGCGCCCGACCCCCAGTGAGCTCCTGAACACCCCGCACGACTCCGACGAGCCCGCCCCCGACCCCGGGGGCGGGCTCGTCCGTCTCCGGCTGGCCGTCGCCTACGACGGCACGGACTTCTCCGGCTGGGCCCGGCAGCCCGGGCGCCGCACCGTGCAGGCCGAGCTCGAGGCCGCGCTGACCACCGTTCTGCGGACCCCGGTCGGGCTCACCGTGGCCGGCCGGACCGACGCCGGGGTGCACGCCACCGGCCAGGTCGCGCACGCCGACGTCCCGCCGGCGGCGTGGGAGGACCAGCGGGAGCGGCTGGTACGCCGGCTGCGCGGGCTCCTGCCGGCCGACGTGGCCGTGCGCGCCGTGGCGGAGGCCCCACCGGGCTTCGACGCCCGCTTCGGGGCGCTGGCGCGGCACTACGCCTACCGGCTCACCGACAGCGACGCCGGTCCGCCGCCGCTGCGCCGCGCCGACACCGTCGGCTGGCCCCGCCGGCTCGACGCCGCCGCCATGGACGCCACTGCACGCCTGCTGACCGGCCGGCACGACTTCGCCGCCTTCTGCCGCCGCCGCGAGGGGGCGACGACGATCCGCACGCTGCTGGAGCTCGCGGTGGCCCGCGACGGGGAGCTGGTGACCGTCACCACGTCCGCGGACGCGTTCTGCCACTCGATGGTCCGCAGCCTGGTCGGCGCGCTGATCGCCGTCGGGGAGGGCCGCCGGTCGCCGGAGTGGCCCGCCGCCCTGCTCGAGCGCCGGCAGCGGGCCGACGAGGTCGTCGTCGCACCGCCGGGCGGGCTGACCCTGCTGCGGGTCGACTACCCGCCGGACGCCGACCTGGCCGCCCGCGCGCTCGTCACGCGCGCGCTGCGCACCTAGGGCAGCGCGGCGACGGCGTCGGCGATCGGGGTGTCGCCGGAGACGAGTTCCACGACCTCGTTCGCCTTGCCCGCGTCGAGCAGGGCGAGCAGCACCGCGGCGACGTCGTCGCGGGGGACCTCGCCGTACCCGACGCCGTGCTCGAGCCGGACGCGCCCGGTGCCCGGCTCGTCGGTCAGAGCACCCGGCCGCAGGATCACGACGTCCAGCGCCGTGCGCGGCAGGATCACGTCCTCGGCGCGCAGCTTGGCCTGCAGGTACACGGCGAAGACCGGGTCCATGCCCTTCGGCGTGCCCTTCCGCGCCTGCTCGACGCCCATCGAGGACACCAGCAGGTAGGGGCGGACGCCGGCCCGCTCGGCGGCGTCGGCCAGCAGGACGGCGGCGCCGTGGTCGACGGTGTGCTTGCGGGCCTCGCCGCTGTTCGGCCCGGCACCGGCCGCGAAGACCACCGCGTCGGTGCCGCGCACCACCTCGGCGACGTCGTCGACCGCCGCGGACTCCAGGTCCAGCACCGCGGGGATGACGCCGTCGGCCTCGAGGTCGGCGGTGTGGTCGGGATTGCGGACGATGCCGACCACGGTGTCCCCGCGGCCGCTGAGCAGCCGGCCGAGGCGGCGGGCGACCTGACCGTGGGCTCCGGCGATGACGACGCGCATGCCCAGCCCCTACCCCTCGCCCGGACCGGTCACCCGCCCGCGGCGGCGCGGGCGCGGGCCAGGTCGGCGGGGGTGTCGCAGTCGGTCCAGGGCGGCGGCGTCCCCGGCTCGCGGGCGGGGGAGTGCCGGGTGACCGACAGCCGGGCCAGCACCCGGCGCACCGGTACCGGACCGTCGGCCCCGGTCAGCGCCGCGCGCAGCGCCACGGTGCGCCACACCCCCAGCAGGTACTGGTCGCGGCCGGTGTCGTCGACGACCAGGACGCCGTCGGCCGTGAGCCGCGCCCGCAGGTCGGCCAGCAGCGCGGGCGTCACGAACGGCAGGTCGCCGGCGAGCACCGCGACGACGTCGGTGTCGACGACGGCCAGTCCCGCGCGCATCGCGGCGACCGGCCCGCCGCCGGGGGGCCGCTCGCGGACGACGCGGACACCCGCGGGCACCGGCTGCGGCGGCCCGACGACGACCCGCGGGGCCGCGTCGGCGACCGCGGCGAGCACCGACTCGAGCATCGTGCGGCCGCCCACCTCGAGCTGCGGCTTGGCCCGCCCGCCGAGCCGGGCCGCACGGCCACCGGCCAGCACCACCGCGGCGTAGGGCGCGAGGGGGTCCGGTGCGGTCACGGACAGACCGTAGGGGCCGGACGTGGGTACCGTCGCTGATCGTGGGACGAGTCACCAGCCGCACCCCGGTGCTCCGCATCCGGGGCCCCGTGCACACCACCCGACCCGACACGGTGGCCGCGGAGGAGCCGCTGGAGATCCGCCTCGACGGGTCGCCGCTGGCGGTCACCATGCGCACGCCGGGGGCGGACTTCGACCTCGTGCACGGCTTCCTCGCCACCGAGGGGGTCATCGCCGGCATCGAAGACGTCGCCGGGCTGCGCTACTGCAACAGCGTCGACGACGAGGGCCGCAACACCTACAACGTCGTCGACGTCGACCTGGCGCCGGGCGTGGAGCCGCCGGACACCGCGCTGGACCGCAACTTCCTCACCTCGAGCTCGTGCGGCGTCTGCGGCAAGGCGAGCATCGACGCGATCCGGACGCGCACCCGCCACGACGTCGCCGCCGACGCCACCCGCCTGGAGCTGGCCACCCTGCTGGCGCTGCCCGACCGGCTGCGCGCGGCGCAGGAGGTGTTCACCAAGACCGGCGGCCTGCACGCGGCCGGGCTGTTCACCGCCGACGGCGAGCTCGTGGTGCTGCGCGAGGACGTCGGCCGGCACAACGCCGTGGACAAGGTGATCGGCGACGCGCTGCGCGCCGGGCGGCTGCCGCTGACCGGGCACGTGCTGATGGTCAGCGGCCGCGCGAGCTTCGAGCTGACCCAGAAGGCGGCGATGGCCGGCATCCCGGTGCTCGCGGCGGTGTCGGCGCCGTCGTCGCTGGCGGTCGAGCTGTCCGCCGACGTGGGGATCACGCTGGTCGGCTTCCTGCGCGGCGACGGCTGCAACGTCTACAGCCGCCAGGAGCGCATCGTCCTCCCGGACCAGGCATAGGAAGCTCTGCGCACGTTCTCGGACTCCAGACGTGCGGAAAGCCTCCTGTGCCGGCGGCTCAGTGGTCGCCGCCGCGGAGCTGGCTGACCACGTGGGGGAGCAGCGGACCGAGCACCGCGAGGCCGTCGCGGACGCCGCCGGTCGAGCCGGGCAGGTTCACGATCAGCGTCCGCGCCGCGGTACCGGCGATCCCGCGGGAGAGCACCGACGTCGGCACCTGCTCCTGCCCGTACCGGCGCACTGCCTCGGCCAGGCCGGGCGCCTCGCGCTCGACCACGGCGCGCGTGGCCTCGGGCGTGACGTCGGTGGGGGACAGGCCGGTGCCGCCGGTGGTCAGGACGACGTCGGCCCCGGACGCGACGGCCTCGCGGATCACCGCGGCCAGCGCCTCGACGTCGTCGGGGCGCACGTGCGGCCCCTCGACGGCGAAGCCGAGCTCGCGCAGCCCCTCGGCGAGCGCCTGCCCGCTGCGGTCCTCGTACACCCCCGCCGAGGCGCGGTTGGAGGCGGTGACGACGACGGCGCGGGCGCCGGCCGGCACCCCGCTCACCGCCGCCACTCGCCGCTCTTGCCGCCGGACTTGGCCAGCAGTCGCACGTCGGTGATCGAGGCGCGCGGGTCGACGGCCTTGACCATGTCGATGACGGTCAGTCCCGCGACCGCGACCGAGGTCAGCGCCTCCATCTCCACGCCGGTGCGGTCGGCGGTGCGGGCGGTGGCGGTGATCTCCACGGCGTCGTCGGTGACCTCGACGTCGACGGTGACGCCGTGCAGCGCGATCGGGTGGCACAGCGGCACCAGGTCCGGCGTCCGCTTGGCCCCGGCGATGCCCGCGATCCGCGCGACCGCCACGGCGTCGCCCTTGGGCACGCCCTCGCCGCGCAGCAGCGCCACCACCTCCGGGCTCACCAGCACCCGGCCCGCGGCGGTGGCCTCCCGGGCGGTGACCGGCTTGGCCGAGACGTCGACCATCCGGGCGGCGCCCTTCTCGTCGACGTGCGTCAGGCGTTCACTCACTGCAGGGCTCCCTCGATGAGCACGACGTCGACCGCGGCACCCGCGGGCAGCTCGGTGACGTCCTCGGGCACGACGACCAGGCAGTTGGCCCGGGCCAGGTGGGCGACCAGGTGCGAGCCGGGCCCGCCGACCTGGGAGACGCGGCCGGCGTCGTAGCGGCCGCGTAGGAACTGCCGCCGCCCGGCGGGGGAGCGCAGCGGCGCGGTGAGCACCGCGGGCGCCCGCAGCCGGTCGGGGGAGGCGTGGCCCAGCGCCCGCCGCAGCGCCGGGCGGACGAAGACCTCGAAGGACACGAACGAGCTCACCGGGTTGCCCGGCAGCGTGACCACGGGGACGCCGTCGACCGTGCCGGCGCCCTGCGGCCCGCCCGGCTGCATGGCCACCTTGCCGAACTCGACGGTGCCCAGTGTCCGGAACGCGTCCTTGACCACCTCGTAGGCGCCCGCGCTCACGCCGCCGCTGGTGACCAGCAGGTCGGCGTCCGCGAGCTCGCTGCGCACCGTGGTCAGGAACTGGTCGACGTCGTCGGGGACGAAGTGCAGCCGCCGGGCGGTGCCACCGGCGTCCTCCACGGCGGCGCACAGCAGCAGCGAGTTGGACTCGTAGACCTGCCCGGGCAGCAGCGGCTCGCCCGGCTCGACCAGCTCGCTGCCGGTGGACAGCACCAGCACCCGCGGGCGGCGGCGGACCCACAGCGTGCGCGCGCCGACGGCGGCGGCCAGCCCCAGCTGCGCGGCGCCGAGCGGGCTCCCGGCCTCCAGCGCCACCGTCCCGGCGGTGATGTCCTCCCCGGCGCGGCGGAGGTGGGTGCCGGCGGCCGGGGCGTCCCGGATCTCGACGACGTCGGTCGCGGCGTCGGTGAGCTCCACCGGCACGACGACGTCGGCACCCGGCGGCAGCAGCCCGCCGGTCATGATCCGCTGTACGGTGCCCGGGGCGAGGGGGACGACCTCGGTCCGGCCGGCCGGGATGTCGTCGGCGACCGGCAGCCGGACGGGGAGGCCGGCCAGGTCGGCCGAGCGCGCGGCGTACCCGTCCATCGCCGAGTTGTCGTGGCCCGGCAGCGGCACGCCGGCCGCGACGTCGCGGGCGAGCACGCGGCCGTGCGCCGCGGCCACCGGCACCTCCTCCTCGCCGAGCGGGGCGAGCAGGGCGGCGACGACCGCCTGGTGTTCCTCGACCGTGCGCACCCGGCCATCCTGGCGGATGCGCCCCCGCGCGGCCGCCGCGCGCCCGGGGTCACCCGCGAGCGCGTACCCGCGGCATAGGAAGCTGTCCCTCGGGTCCGCACGGCAGAACGTGCGGAGAGCTTCCTTTGCCGCCGACCCGAGAGGAGCCGCACGTGCCCGAGTACGAGCGGATGCTGGCCGCCAACGAGGAGTGGGCCCGGGACTTCCAGGGCGGCCTGCCCGTGGCGCCGGCACGCAAGGTCGCCGTCGTCGCCTGCATGGACTCCCGCATGCCCCTGTTCCCGCTGCTGGGTCTGGCGGTGGGCGACGCGCACGTCATCCGCAACGCCGGCGGGGTCGTCACCGAGGACACCATCCGCTCGCTCACCATCTCCCAGCACGTGCTCGGGACCCGCGAGATCGTGCTGGTGCACCACACCGACTGCGGCCTGCAGAAGATCGACGACGCCTCCTTCGCCGACCTGGTCGAGCAGGCCACCGGGGCCCGCCCGCCGTGGCCGGCGCGCACCTTCACCGACGCCGACGAGGACGTCCGCGAGTCGATCCGGCTGCTGCGGGAGAGCCCGTACCTGCTGGCGAAGGACGTCTGCGGCACCGTCTACGACGTCGCGACCGGACGGCTCCACCGGGTGGAACCCGACGCTGCTGCGTGACCTGCGCCGATCCCCCTCCTAGGCTCCCCGCTCGTGACGGGGACGCGGGGCCGGCGGGTGGGAGGCGTGGCGGCCGCCGTGGCAGCGGGGGTGCTGCTGGCGGGGTGCACGAGCACGGTCAGCGGGACGGCGACGCCGCTGGCCAGTGCCGCACCCACCACGAGCGGGTCGCCGGCTCCCACCACGCCGTCGGAGCCGCCGATCGACGTCACGCCCGCACCGGGACCGACCGTGGGCACCCTGGTGGAGGCCCACCGGATCGCGTCGGTGACCTCGCTGGTGCCGGTCACCTTCCCGAGCCGGACCGAGACCTGCTTCCCCTCGGGCCCGTGGAGCGACGCCGGCGCCCTCGACGCGGCCTACTTCGGCAGCGGGACCGCCGGGCCGGTCCTCGACCGCTGGGGCTTCGTCACCGCGTGGGGCCAGTGCAACAGCGACCCCGCCGACGGCCGCGGCACGCTGACGATGGTGGCCGAGCTGTCCGACCCCGAGTCGGCCGCGCGGGCCGCCCGGGAGCTCGCCGAGGACCAGGCGACCGGCGGCTACGAGCCCGCGCAGGTGCCCGGACTCGACGGTGAGGTGCTGCTGCAGGAGAGCGGCGAGGAGGACGTCGTCCAGGCGTTCGTGCCCGTCGGCCGGATGCTGGCCTACGCCTACCACACCGCCGGTTCCGGTCAGGGCCTCGAGGACGTCGGCCGGCTGATGGCCGACCAGGTGCCGCTGCTGCAGTCGTTCCGGCCCACCCCGCAGGACCAGGTGCCCACGCTGCCCACCGACCCGAACGGCCTGCAGCGGCTGACCCTCGACCCGCCTGGGGACCTCACCGACTCCTCCGGCCCCTACGACCTCGAGGGGTACCTGCGGCTGGCCATCGACCCGGCCGTGGAGCGCGACCTGCTCACCGCCAACGGGTTCACCGGCTTCTACTCCAAGCAGTCCGAGGAGGCCGACCTCAGCTACGCCGTCGCGCTCTACGCCTTCCCCTCGTCCCTGCAGACGAACGCCGTCTACTCGGCCTTCGCCCGGCTCGAGGACGCCGAGTTCGGCGGCACCCCGTTCCAGCTGCCCTCCGTCCCCGACGCCCCGTGCTTCTGGTTCGAGTCGGGGGAGAGCTACTACCAGCGCTGCTACGTCGGCTACGGCAGCCACCTCGCCAGCGTGGACGTCCTCGGCCTCGACGCCCCCGACGACGTCGCCGCGATGGACCGCCTGCTGCCCGCGCAGCGCGACCTCATCGACGGTTGAAGGACCCCGTCCTCCTCACCCCTCGCACGCTCGGGGTGAGCCCTTGGACGGGGCCGTTCCAGCCGGTCGCCTGCTGGTATCGTCGTCGGCTGGTGCGCGGCCGCCGGCTGGTGCGCGCGTGCCGCCCCGTCTCCCGTGCTCGGTGAGGCGATCCCACCAGCCACCCCGACGACGACGGAGGACACGAGCGCCGTGCGCACGTACACCCCCAAGCCCGGCGAGATCGCACGGGACTGGCACGTCATCGACGCCACCGACGTGGTGCTCGGTCGACTCGCCAGCCAGATCGCGATCCTGCTGCGCGGCAAGCACAAGCCCCAGTTCGCGCCCCACGTCGACGTCGGTGACTTCGTCGTGGTCGTGAACGCCAACAAGATCGCGCTGACCGGCTCCAAGCGCGACCAGAAGACCGCCTACCGCCACTCCGGCTACCCGGGCGGCCTGCGCGCCATCAACGTCGGCGACCAGCTGCGCACCCACCCCGACCGCGTCGTCGAGCGCGCCGTCAAGGGCATGCTGCCGCACAACAGCCTCGGCCGGCAGATGGCCAAGAAGCTCAAGGTGTACGCGGGGCCGGAGCACCCGCACTCCGCGCAGCAGCCCCAGACCTTCGAGATCAAGCAGGTGGCCCAGTGACCTCCCCCATGACCACGGCGACGACCGTGACCGACGCCGACGGGCGTCCCGTCCAGACGGTCGGCCGGCGCAAGGAGGCCATCGTCCGGGTGCGGCTGCTCCCCGGCACCGGCCAGTTCAAGCTCAACGGCCGCACCATCGAGGAGTACTTCCCCAACAAGGTGCACCAGCAGCTCATCCGTGAGCCGTTCGTGATCCTGGAGAAGGGCGAGCAGTACGACGTCGTCGGCATCCTCCACGGTGGCGGCGTCAGCGGTCAGGCCGGTGCGCTCCGCCTCGCGATCGCCCGCGCGCTCATCGAGGTCGAGCCCGACGACCGTCCGGCCCTGAAGAAGGCCGGCTTCCTGACCCGTGACCCCCGCGTCACCGAGCGCAAGAAGTACGGGCTCAAGAAGGCCCGCAAGGCGCCCCAGTACTCGAAGCGCTGACCGGCACCGCCGTGGGTCGCCTCTTCGGGACCGACGGCGTCCGGGGTCGGGCCAATGCCGACCTCACGCCGGAGTTGGCCCTGTCGGTGGCCCGTGCCGCCGCCACCGTGCTCGCCGACCGCGACGGGACCTCGCGTCCCGTCGCGGTCGTCGGCCGTGACCCCCGCGCCAGCGGGGAGATGCTCGAGGCCGCCGTCGTGGCGGGCCTGGCGAGCGCGGGCGCCGAGGTCCTGCGCGTGGGCGTGCTCCCGACGCCGGCTGTCGCCTTCCTCACCGCCGGGACCGGCGCCGACCTCGGCGTCATGATCTCGGCCAGCCACAACCCGATGCCCGACAACGGCATCAAGCTGTTCAGCCGCGGCGGCCACAAGCTGCCCGACGCGCTCGAGGCGGCGATCGAGTCGGCCGTGGCCACCTCCCGCCGGAGCACCGACGGCGTCCGTCCCACCGGCGGCGACGTCGGCCGGGTCCGCGACCTGACCGACGGCGCCGCGGACTACGCCGCGCACCTGCTGGGCACGCTGCCGGCGCCGGTGTCCGGCCTGCGCCTCGTCGTCGACTGCGCACACGGCGCCGCCGCCACGGTGGCTCCCGAGGTCTACCGCCGCGCCGGCGCCGAGGTCACCGTCATCGGGGGCGAGCCCGACGGCTGGAACATCAACGACGGCATCGGCTCCACCCACCTCGGCCCGCTCACGCAGGCCGTCCGGGACACCGGCGCCGACCTCGGCATCGCCCACGACGGCGACGCCGACCGGTGCCTGGCGGTCACCGCCGACGGCCAGGTCGTCGACGGCGACGCGATCCTCGCCGTGTGCGCGCTCGGCCTCAAGGAGCGCGGCGAGCTCCGGCAGGACACCGTCGTCGCCACGGTGATGAGCAACCTGGGCTTCCACCACACGATGCGTGACGCCGGCATCACGGTGCAGACCACCGCCGTCGGCGACCGCTACGTGCTCGAGGCGCTGCGCGCCAGCGGCCTGTCCCTGGGCGGGGAGCAGAGCGGCCACCTGGTCTTCCTCGACCACGCCACCACCGGCGACGGGACGCTCACCGGCCTGTCGCTGCTGTCCCGCATGGCCGCCACCGGCGCCTCGCTGGCCGAGCTGGCCTCGGTCGTGCAGCGGCTGCCGCAGACGCTGGTCAACGTGCCGGTCCGCGACCGGATCCGGGTCGTGGAGAGCGACACGGTGGCCGGTGCGGTCAACGCCGCCGAGGCGGAGCTCGGCGACGAGGGCCGGGTGCTGCTGCGCCCGTCGGGCACCGAGCAGCTGGTGCGGGTGATGGTCGAGGCGCCGACGCAGCAGCTCGCCGACGGCATCGCCCAGCGCCTGGCCGCCGTCGTCGCCGCCGTCGACTGAGCCCTGCGGCCCCGGACCGGGGCGCTGCCCCGGACGATCCTGTGCCCGACCGTCCAGGCGGGAGGGACGCCGTGACCGTGCGGATGCGGGACCCGCTCGCCGGGGCGCTCGACCAGCTGCGGTACGAGCCGACGACGAAGCAGGTACCGGCCGAGGCCGACGGCGCGGTCGTGGCGCGGACCGAGCGCGCGCTGCTGGTCTGGGAGCCGCGCCGCGTGGTGCCGGCGTACGCCGTCCCGGCCGATGACCTGCCCGCGGGACTCGCCGCCGCACCGGGTCCGGCCGCGCTGGACGCGCCCGCCGGCACCGGCTCCGCCCTCCCCGACGTGACGGCACTGCGGGTGCTCGACCCGCGGGTCCCCTTCGCGGCGCACAGCACCCCCGGGGGAGCCGGTCGGGGTGCGGGTGCCGGGCAGCGACCGCGTCGTCGAGGGCTCCTGCCCGGCCGACCCCGCGCTGGCCGGGTACGTCGTCCTGGACTTCGACGGTCCCGACGCCTGGTACGAGGAGGACGAGCCGCTGCACGGACACCCGCGTGACCCCTTCCACCGGATCGACGTCCGGGCCGGCTCCCGGCACGTCCGGGTGTCCTCGGGCGGGCGGCTGCTCGCGGAGTCCACCCGGCCGCGACTGGTGTTCGAGACCCTGCTGCCGGCCCGCTGGTACCTGCCCGCCGAGGACGTCACCGCCACCCTGGTGCCCAGCGACACACGGACGTGGTGCGCCTACGAGGGCGAGGCGAGCCACTGGTCGGCGGAGACCGGGGACGGACTCGTCCGGGACGCCGTGTGGAGCTACCGCGACCCCCTGCCCGACGCCGCGCAGCTGCGCGACCTGCTCTGCTTCTCCGACGAGCGCGTCGACGTCGCCGTCGACGGCGTGAACCGCTCCCGCCCGGTCACCCCCTGGTCCTGACCCGGGCGTCGGTCCGGCGGGTGGCGGCCGGAGGCCTCCGCGTCCCGGGGCGTCGCAGGACGGCGATGTCGCTGTGACGGATGGTGCGGCCCGACCGTGTCCCGGACGCGAGTGGACGGATCGGTCCGCCTCCGCCGGTACCCTCTGTCCACATGTGCGGCATCGTGGGTTACGTCGGTCCCCAGAACGCCCTGGACGTCGTCCTGGAGGGCTTGCGCCGGCTCGAGTACCGCGGATACGACTCCGCGGGTGTGGCCGTCCGGGTGGGCGGCGCCGACTCCGGTGAGCTGACCTCGGCCAAGAAGGCGGGCAAGCTGGCCAACCTGGAGAAGGCCCTGGCCGACTCCCCGCTGCCCGAGGCGACGCTGGGCATCGGCCACACCCGGTGGGCGACGCACGGTGGTCCCACCGACCGCAACGCCCACCCGCACCTGTCCGCCGACGGCCGGGTCGCCGTCATCCACAACGGGATCATCGAGAACTTCGCCGCGCTGCGCGCCGAGTGCGAGGCCGCGGGGATCGAGATGGTCTCCGAGACCGACACCGAGGTCGTCGCCCACCTGCTGGCCGCCGCCTACGACGAGCAGCCCGACGGGCCCGGCCGGTTCGCCGACGCGATGCGCGCGGTGAGCCGCCGGCTCGAGGGGGCCTTCACCCTCGTGGCCGCGCACGTCGACCAGCCCGACACGCTGGTCGCCTCCCGCCGCAACAGCCCGCTGGTGGTCGGCGTCGGCGACGGCGAGTACTTCCTGGGCTCCGACGTCGCGGCGTTCATCGCCCACACCCGGGAGGCCCGCGAGCTCGGCCAGGACCAGGTCGTCGAGATCGACCGCGCCCGCGGCCTGAGCGTCACCGACTTCGACGGCGCCCCGGTCGAGCCGGTCGCCTACACCGTCGACTGGGACGCCGCGGCCGCCGAGAAGGGCGGTCACGACTGGTTCATGCTCAAGGAGATCGCCGAACAGCCCCAGGCGGTCGCCGACACCCTGCTCGGCCGCCTCGGCGAGGACGGCGAGCTGATCCTCGACGAGGT
Source organism: Geodermatophilus amargosae (assembly GCF_041028265.1). Taxonomy (GTDB): domain Bacteria; phylum Actinomycetota; class Actinomycetes; order Mycobacteriales; family Geodermatophilaceae; genus Geodermatophilus; species Geodermatophilus amargosae_A. The sequence continues at coordinate 118,130 of NZ_JABGCW010000014.1, read as the reverse complement.
GCGGCTGTCCGACCAGGAGCTGCGCGACATCGACAAGATCTTCGTCGTCTCCTGCGGCACCTCCTACCACGCCGGGCTGATCGCCAAGTACGCCATCGAGCACTGGACCCGCATCCCGGTCGAGGTCGAGGTGGCCAGCGAGTTCCGCTACCGCGACCCGGTGCTGGACCGCTCCACGCTCGTCGTCGTCATCAGCCAGTCCGGCGAGACGATGGACACCCTCATGGCGCTGCGCCACGCCAAGGAGCAGAAGGCGCGCGTGCTGGCCATCTGCAACGTCAACGGGTCGACCATCCCGCGCGAGTCCGACGCGGTGCTGTACACCCACGCCGGCCCGGAGATCGCCGTCGCCTCGACCAAGAGCTTCCTGGCGCAGATCGTCGCCTGCTACCTGGTCGGCCTATTCCTCGCCCAGATCCGCGGCATCAAGTACACCGACGAGGTCGCCGCGATCGTCCACGAGCTGCAGCGGCTGCCCGAGGCCGTCGGGCAGGTGCTGACCCAGATGGAGCCGGTGCGCGAGCTGGGCCGGTCGCTGGCCGACGCCGGCACGATCCTGTTCCTCGGCCGCCACGTGGGCTTCCCGGTGGCGCTGGAGGGCGCGCTCAAGCTCAAGGAGCTCGCCTACATCCACGCCGAGGGCTTCGCCGCCGGCGAGTTGAAGCACGGCCCGATCGCGGTCATCGACCAGGGCACCCCGGTGGTGGTCATCGCGCCGTCGCCGCGCGGGCGCAGCCTGCTGCACGGCAAGGTCGTCTCCAACATCCAGGAGATCCGGGCCCGCGGCGCGCGCACCATCGTCATCGCCGAGGAGGGCGACGAGGACGTCGTCCCCTACGCCGACCACCTGATCCGGGTGCCGCGCACGCCGACCCTGCTCGCCCCGGTCGTCACCACGGTGCCGCTGCAGATCCTCGCCTGCGAGATCGCCGACACCCGCGGGTTCGACGTCGACCAGCCGCGCAACCTGGCCAAGAGCGTCACCGTCGAGTGAGGGCCCGCAGCAGGATCAGGTGACCTGGTCGTGCTGCGTCCGGGCTCACGGTCGACGGTGAGCCAGGACGCTCCACGGGAAGCCAGGACGGCGGGCCGGGCGGGCGCACGGCAGACTGAGCCGGTGATCGTCGGGGTCGGGATCGACGTGGTCCCCGTGGCCCGTTTCGCCGAGTCGCTGGAGCGCACCCCCGGGCTGCGCGACCGCCTGTTCACCGCCGAGGAGCAGACGACACCCTCCGGGGGCGCCCGCACCGCGGAGTCGCTGGCCGCGCGGTTCGCCGCCAAGGAGGCCGTGGCCAAGACGCTCGGCGCACCCGGAGCCCTGCGCTGGCACGACGCCGAGGTGACCGTCGGCGACCACGGCCGCCCGCACCTCGCGGTGCGCGGCAGCGTGGCGCAGCGGGCGGCCGACCTGGGCATCACCAGCTGGCACCTCTCGCTCAGCCACGACGGCGGCATCGCCTCGGCGGTGGTCGTCGCCGAGGGTGGGGTCGCGCAGAGCGGGAGTCCCCGGTGATCGGGTTGTCGACGGTCGCCGAGGTGCGCGCCGCCGAGGACGTGCTCCTGGCCCGCACCCGCGAGGGCGCTCTCATGCAGCGGGCGGCCACCGGCCTGGCCGCCGTCTGCCTGCGGCTGCTCGGCCGGGCGCACGGCACGCGGGTCACCGCGGTGGTCGGCGGCGGCAACAACGGCGGGGACGCGCTGTTCGCCGGCGCGCACCTCGCCGCCCGCGGCGCCCGGGTCACCGCCGTCCTGCTCGATCCCGCGCGCGCGCACCCCGCCGGGCTCGCCGCGCTGCGCCGGGCCGGTGGGCGGGTGGCCGGCCCCGGCGACCCCGACGGGCTCGACCGAGCCGACCTCGTCCTCGACGGGATCGCCGGCATCGGCGGCCGCGGTGGGCTGCGGCCGGAGGCGGCGCGGCTGGCGGAGCGCGCGGCCACCGGCCCGGGGATCGGAGTCGCCGTCGACGTCCCGAGCGGGGTGGACGCCGACACCGGCGCGGTCGAGGGCGCGGCCTTCCCCGCCGTCCACACCGTGACCTTCGGCGCGGTCAAGCCCGGCCTCGTCGTGGGGGAGGGGCGCGGGTACGCCGGCACGGTGCACCTGGTCGACATCGGCCTCGGCCCGCACCTGACCCGGCCGCGCGCACACCAGCTCACCGACGACGACGTCGCCGCGCACCTCGAGCCGCCCGGCGACGGCGACGACAAGTACTCCCGCGGCGTCGTCGGCATCGTCGCGGGCTCGGCCGCCTACCCCGGTGCCGCCGTGCTGTGCACCGGCGCCGCCCTGCGCACCCGCCCCGGCCTGGTCCGCTACGCCGGGACCGCCGCCGACGGCGTGCGCGCCTCCTGGCCCGAGGCGATCGTCACCGACGCCCGCCCCCGCGACGCCGGCCGCGTGCAGGCCTGGGTGGTCGGCCCCGGCGCGGGCACCGACGACGACGCCCGCAGCGTGCTGGCCGAGGTGCTGGCCACCGACCTGCCCGTGGTGGTCGACGCCGACGCGCTCACGCTGGCCGCCCGCGAGCCCGACCTGGTGCGGAGGCGCAGCGCGCCCACCGTGCTCACCCCGCACGACCGCGAGTTCGAGCGCTTCGGTGTCCCGGTGGGCGCCGACCGCATCGGCAGCGCCCGGCGGCTGGCCACCGACCTGGGCGCCGTCGTGCTGCTCAAGGGCAACGCCACCGTCGTCGCCGACCCCGACGGGACGGCGTTCGTCAACGCCACCGGCACCACCGAGCTGGCCACCGCCGGCACCGGCGACGTCCTCTCCGGGATCCTCGGCGCCCTGCTCGCCAGGGGCACCCCGCCCGCCGAGACGGCCGCGGCGGCCGCGCACCTGCACGGCCGCGCCGGGCAGGTCGCGAGCGAGACCGGGCCGCTGATCGCCGGCGACCTGGTGAGGCGGCTCTCCGCGACCGTGGGCCGGGTGCGCGGCCCGGGCCTGCGAGACTCGGAGGCGTGAGCGAACCCCGGGCCGAGGTGGTCGTCGACCTCGACGCGATCGCGGCGAACACCGCCGTGCTGCGCGGGCGGGTCGGCCGGCCGCTCATGGCGGTGGTCAAGGCCGACGGCTACGGGCACGGGCTGGTGCCCGCCGCCCGGGCGGTGCTCGCCGGGGGCGCCGACGCGCTCGGGGTCGCCGTCCTCGAGGAGGCGCTCGCGCTGCGCGCCGCCGGGGTGAGCGCGCCCCTGCTGGCCTGGCTGCACGCGCCCGGCACCGACTTCGCGCCCGCGCTGGCCGCCGACGTCGAGGTGTCGGTCAACGCGGAGTGGGGCCTCGCCGAGGTGGTCGCCGCCGCCCGCGGCACCGGCCGGACCGCGCGGCTGCACCTGTTCGCCGACACGGGGCTGTCCCGCGAGGGCGCCACGACGGCCGACTGGCCCGGTCTGGTCGCCGCGGCCGCCCGCGCGCAGGCCGACGGCGAGGTCGAGGTGGTGGGCCTGTGGAGCCACATGGCCTACGCCGACGCCCCCACCCACCCGACGATCGGCGCGCAGGTGCGGCTCTTCGAGGAGGCCGTGGGGATCGCCCACGACGCCGGGCTGCACGGGCGCCGCCACCTGGCCAACTCCGCGGCCACCGTGGCCCTGCCGGACACCTGGTACGACATGGTCCGCCCCGGGATCGCCCTCTACGGCCTCGACCCGCTCGGCGGCGACGCCGGCGTCCACGGGCTGACGCCGGCGATGACCGTGCGCGCGCGGGTGGCGCTGACCAAGCGGGTGCCCGCGGGCGCCGGCGTCTCCTACGGCCACACCTACACGACCGACGCCGAGACCACGCTCGCGCTGGTCCCGGTCGGCTACGCCGACGGCGTGCCGCGGGCCGCGGGCAACCGCGCGCCGGTCCTCGCCGGCGGCGCGCAGCGCACCATCGCCGGGCGGGTCTGCATGGACCAGTTCGTCCTCGACGTCGGCGACGCGGCCGTGGCGCCGGGCGACGAGGTGGTCCTGTGGGGCCCCGGCGACCGCGGTGAGCCGACCGCGCAGCAGTGGGCCGACGCGGTCGACACCATCCACTACGAGCTGGTGACCCGGGTCGGCGGGCGTTTCACGCGCCGCCACGTCGGGTCCGCGGGGGCGATCTGATGGCACGCGGCAGCGGACCGGCGCGCTCGGGCGTGACCGGCGCGCTGGAGCGGCACCCGGCGGTCGGGATCGCCGGCGCCGTCGTCGGCCTGGCGGCGGCCACCACCGCCGTCGGCGTGGCCGTGGCCCGGATCGCCACCCGGCGGGTGCGCGCCGACCGGGTCAGCCCGACGGGCGCGCTGCCGGAGGGCGCCAGCGACGCCGAGCTGCGCGAGGACGACCCGCTCGGTGCCGCGTCGCGCCGGGCCGACCGCACCGCCCTGGTCCAGGCCGAGGACGGCGTGCTGCTGGCGGTGGAGGAGATCGGCCCGCTGGACGCGCCGCTGACCGTCGTCTTCGTGCACGGGTACACGCTGTCGATGGCGTCGTGGACCTACCAGCGGCGCTCGCTGGGCGCGGAGCTGGCCACCGCCAACGGGCACCGCCCCGGGGCCCGGCTGGTGTTCTACGACCACCGGGGCCACGGGTCCTCCTCGCGCGGCCCGGCCGAGCACTCGACGATCGAGCAGCTCGCCCACGACCTGCGCACCGTGCTCGCCGCGCGGGTCCCCGAGGGGCCGGTCGTACTGGTCGGGCACTCGATGGGCGGCATGACGGTCATGGGCCTGGCCGACGTCGCCCCGGAGCTGTTCGGCACGAAGGTCGTCGGCGTCGCGCTGGTGTCCACGTCGAGCGGCAACCTCGCCGACCTCAGCTTCGGCATGCCCGAGTTCCTCACCCGCGTGCGGGCCGCGGTGCTGCCGATCGCCGCGTTCACCATGCGCCGCCGCCCGGCGTTCGCCGAGCGCACCCGCCGGCTGGCCGCCGACGTCGTCTCGGCCGCCACCCGCTCGCTGTCCTTCGCCTCGACCGACGTCGACCCGCGGCTGGGTCGCTACGTGGACTCGATGATCGGCGGCACCCCGGTCGACGTGATCGCGGAGTTCTACCCGGCGCTGGCCGGCCTCGACGAGACCGGCGCGCTGCCGCCGCTGCGGCGCGTCCCGACGCTGGTGCTCACCGGCGACACGGACCGGATGATCCCCCGGGAGCACAGCGACACCCTCGTGGAGCTGCTCGGCGGGGAGGGGCCGATGGTCGAGTTCGTGGTCGTCCCGCAGGCCGGCCACCTGGTCCCGCTGGAGCGGCCCGAGGAGGTCACCCGCGCGCTGGCCGGCCTGCTCCGCCGGGTCGCCGCCACGACCGCGCGCGTCCGCGACTGAGGCTCAGCCCCGGGCGTCGACCGACCGGCCGAGCAACTCGTCGCGGGTCCGCTGCGCGACCTCGCAGCCGTCGGCGAAGGACAGCACCCACGGCGACACGCCGCTGTCCGGGAGCACCGGCCGCCGCGGTGGCTCCAGGACCGCCGCGCGCAGCGCCGGGTCGGTGAGGTGCCCCGGCCCCAGGAGCGCGGCGTGCAGCACGGGCCCGACGTCGGCGGCCCGGGCGCGCTCGAGCACCTGGCGGCCCGCAGCGGTGGGACCGAGGAACCGGCCGAGCAGGCGCTCGGCGCGCAGCTGCCGGACCATCCCGGCGATCCGCTCGTCGGCCTCGGCGCGCCAGTGCACCGTCTCCACCGAGCGCCGCCCGCGGGCGCCGACCGCGTCGAGGACCGCGGCCTCGACCGGGTGCCGGCGCCGCGGCTCGACCACCTGCAGCTCCCCGGGGGCGACCGCGCGGACGCGGCCGGTGACCACCAGCGCCACCAGCGCCGTGTCGACCACCCGGTGCGGGCCTCCTGCGAGACACGCGACGTCGTACACGTCCGGCTGCGTCATGGCGGCTCCTCCCGGTCGGGCCCCGCGGGTCAACGGTGACAGGCCGCGGCGGGGAGGGGAAGCCCGCGGGCCGCGTCCGATCGGCCGCCGTAGGGTCGGCGCGTGGCCGCTCCCCGTCCGCCCCGCGTCGATGCCGCGGCCGAGGAGGTCGCTGCCACCGCCGCGGCGGCCGCCGACTGGCCCGCCCTCGCCGCGGCCGCCACGCCCTGCGTGGCCTGCCCCGAGCTCGCCGCCACCCGGCAGCACGTCGTCGTCGGTGATCCCCCGCGCGGGGGGCGGGCGCGGTTCGCGCTGATCGGGGAGGCTCCCGGCGCGACCGAGGACGACACCGGCCGGCCCTTCGTGGGGAAGTCGGGGCAGCTGCTGGACCTGCTGCTCGCCGAGGCCGGCCTCGACCGCGCCGAGGCCGCGGTGCTCAACATCGTGAAGTGCCGCCCGCCGGGCAACCGCACCCCCAAGACGCCGGAGGTGGCCCGCTGCAGCGGCTGGCTGCGCCGCCAGCTCGAGCTGCTCGACCCGCCCGTCGTCGTCGCGCTCGGGCTGTCGTCGGCCAAGTGGTTCCTCGGGCCGCGGACCAAGCTGGGCGAGGCCCGCGGCCGGCCGCACGACGTGGGCGGCCGGGCGGTCTGGGCCACCTACCACCCGTCGGCGGCCATCCGGTTCGGCCCGGCCGGGGCGCCGCGGGCCGGGCTGCTGGAGGACCTGACGTCGGTGGCGCGGAGCCTGGCGCCGTGAGGCGCGAGCACGTGCTGCCCACCGTCGACGACACCCGGGCGCTGGGAGCGGCGCTGGCCGGCGTCGTCGCGCCGGGGGACCTGGTCGTGCTCACCGGTCCGCTGGGTGCCGGCAAGACCGCGCTGACCCAGGGGCTCGGCGCGGCGCTCGGCGTCGGTGAGCCGGTCACCTCGCCGACGTTCGTCATCGCCCGCGTGCACCGCGGCGGGCGGCTGCCGCTCGTGCACGTGGACGCCTACCGGCTCGGCAGCGTCGCCGACGTCGACGACCTGGACCTCGATGCCTCGACCGAGGAGTCGGTGACCGTGGTCGAGTGGGGTGCCGGGCTGGTCGAGCGGCTGGCCGACGAGCACCTGGAGGTCCGGCTCGACCGCCGCGACGACGACGACGTCCGGACGGCCGTGCTGGTGCCCCACGGGCCGGGCTGGGTGGCCCGGCTGGACCCGTGAGCTCCCCGGACCGGCGGGCGGTCGCCGTCTTCGACCTGGACGGGACCCTCGTCGCCGGGGACTCCTTCGGCGGCTTCCTCCGGCACCTGCTCACCCGGCGGCCGGCCCGCCTGGTCGTGGCGCTGCTCACCGCGCCGGCCTGGGGACCTGCCCTCGCCGTCGGCCGCCTGCGCGTCCCCGCCGAGCGCTGGCTGGTCTGGCTGGCCACCGTGGGCCTCGACGCCGACCGGTTCGCCGCGGCGGCGCAGGCGTTCGCCGCCGACCACGCGGGTGCGGCCGGCGGGCGGACCGCGGAGGCCGCGGTCACCCGGCTCCGCGACCACGCCGGCCGCGGCGACCGGGTGGTCGTGGCCACCGCCTGTGCCCTGCCGCTGGCGACCGAGGTGTGCCGGGTGATCGGGCTCGAGGACGTCGAGCTGGTGGCCTCCGACCTGCGGCGGACCCGGTGGGGGCCCCCGGCGCGCACGGTCCCGGCACGGGGGGAGGGCAAGGTGCAGGCGCTGTGTGCCGCCGGTGTGCCGCTGCCGCTGGACCACGCCTACTCCGACAGTGCCTCGGACCTGCCGTTGCTGCGCGCCGCGCGCGTCCCGCACGTGGTCGACCCCTCGCCGCGGGACCTGGCGAGGCTGCGGGCGGAACTCGGTCCCGACGTCGAGGTGCTGCGCTGGGCGCGGCGACGCGTATGAGCGTCCGGGTCGAGGTCCTCGCGCTGTCGCAGCCGGTGTTCACCGCGCTTGCCGACGGCGACCTCGCCGCTGCGGACGCCGCCGCCCCGGTGCCGCTCCCGCCGGCCTTCGCCGACCACGACTGGGCGCCGGTCTGGCGGATGCGGGCGGAGCAGGTGGCCGCCGACCCCCGCGTCGCCGCGTGGGTGACCGGCGTGGTGCGCGACGCCGACAGCGGGCTGGTGGTCGGCCGCGCCGGTTTCCACGGCCCACCCGACGCCCGCGGCATGGTCGAGATCGGCTACGCCGTGCTGCCCGAGCACCGGCGCCGCGGTTACGCCCGCGCCGCCCTGGCGGTGCTGCTGGACCGCGCCCGCCGGGCGCCGGACGTGCGGGTGGTCCGTCTGTCGATCGCCCCGGGCAACGTGGCCTCACTGGCGGTGGCGCGGCCGTTCGGCTTCCGCGCGGTGGGGGAGGAGGTCGACGAGGTCGACGGCCTCGAGACCGTGTACGAGCTGGACGTGTGACCGTGCACCGCGTCGTCGCGGGCGTGCTCGTCCGGGACGACCGGGTGCTGCTGGGCCACCGGTCGCCGTCGCGCCGCTGGTACCCCGACGTGTGGGACGTCGTCGGCGGGCACGTCGAGCCGGGGGAGGACGAGCGGACCGCCCTGCTCCGCGAACTGCGCGAGGAGATCGGCGTCGAGGCGACCGAGGTGGACGACGAGCCGGTGCTGCGGGTCGAGGACGGCGGGCTGTCGCTGACGGTCCACGCCGTGCGCGCCTGGGAGGGGGAGCCGCGCAACGCCGAGCCCGAGGAGCACGACGAGCTGCGCTGGGTCTCGGCGGCCGAGGTGCGCGGGCTGCGCCTGGCGCACCCGTCCTACGTGGGCCTGGTGCAGCGGCTGGTCGGGCCCGGCGCGGCCGCGGACTAACCTGGCGTCCCGTGCTCGTCCTCGCCCTCGACACCGCGACCCCGACGCTGGTCGCCGGGGTCGCCCGCCGGTCGGGCACCGACGTCGAGGTGCTCGCCGAGCGGGCGGTCCCCTCGGGCAACCGGCACGCCGAGCTGCTGGTCCCCGCCGTGCGGGAGGCCCTCGCCGCGGCCGGCCTGGCCCTCGCCGACGTCGACGCCGTCGTCGCGGGCCTCGGCCCCGGGCCGTTCACCGGCCTGCGGGTCGGCGTCGTCACCGCCGCGGCCCTCGCCGACGCGCGCGGCGTCCCCGCCGTCGGCGTCTGCTCGCTCGACGCGGTCGGCTCGGGGGCGCGCACCGTGGTCACCGACGCCCGCCGCAAGGAGGTCTACTGGGCCGCCTACGACGCCGACGGCGCACGGGTGGACGGCCCCGGCGTCGTCCGCCCCGAGGACGCGCGGCTGACCGGCCCGCTGGTCGGCGACCCGCGGTTCGCCGAGCGGATCGGGGCGCCGGTGGAGGCCGCCGAGGTGACCACGGCCGGGCTGCTGCGTGCCGCGGCGGCCCTGCTCGACGACCCGTCGTCCGCCGGGCCGCTGGTGCCGCTGTACCTGCGCCGGCCCGACGCCGTCCCGCCGACGTCGTTCAAGCCGGTGACGACGTCGTGAGCGCGCGGCTGCGGCCGATGCGGCTGGCCGACCTCGACGCCGTCCTGGCGCTGGAGGAGGAGCTCTTCGCGCCCGACACCTGGACCCGCGCGATGTACCGCGACGAGCTCGCCCGCACCGACACCCGGCACTACCTGGTCGCCGAGGACGAGGGGACGGTCGTCGGCTACGCCGGGCTGATCGCCTACGACGACGAGGCGCACGTGGCCACCATCGGCGTCGCCACCGGCCGGCAGGGGGAGGGCATCGGCGCGCGGCTGCTCGACGCGCTGCTGGCCGAGGCCGACCGGCGCAGCCCCGTGGTGCTGCTCGAGGTGCGGGCCGACAACGAGCTCGCCCAGGGCCTCTACCGGCGGCGCGGGTTCACCGAGATCGGCCGGCGGCGCGGCTACTACCAGCCGAGCAACACCGACGCGGTCGTGATGAGGCGGGAGGTGCTGCATGGCTGATGAGCCCCTGGTCATCGGGTTCGAGACCTCGTGCGACGAGACCGGCGTCGGGATCGTCCGCGGGCACACGCTGCTGGCCGACGCGCTCGCCACCTCGATGGCCGAGCACGAGCGCTTCGGCGGCGTGGTGCCCGAGATCGCCTCGCGGGCGCACCTGGAGGCGATGGTGCCGACCGTGCACCGCGCGCTGGCCGAGGCGGGGGTGTCCGCCTCCGACGTCGACGCCGTCGCCGTCACCGCGGGGCCCGGGCTCACCGGGGCGCTGCTGGTCGGGCTGGCCGCCGCGAAGGCGTACGCGCTGGCGCTCGACAAGCCGCTGTACGGGGTCAACCACCTGGCCGCGCACGTCGCCGTCGACGAGCTGCAGCACGGGCCGCTGGCCGAGCCGTCGCTGGCGCTCCTGGTCTCCGGCGGGCACAGCTCGCTGCTGCTGGTGCCCGACCTCGCGCAGGAGGTGACCTCACTGGGCCGCACGATCGACGACGCCGCCGGCGAGGCCTTCGACAAGGTCGCCCGCGTGCTCGGCCTGCCCTTCCCCGGCGGCCCGCCGATCGACCGCGCCGCCCGCGAGGGCGACCGGTCGGCCATCGGCTTCCCCCGCGGGCTCACCGGCCCCCGCGACGCGCCCTACGACTTCAGCTTCTCCGGCCTGAAGACCGCCGTGGCGCGCTGGGTCGAGGCCCGGCGGAGGGCCGGCGAGCCGGTGCCGGTGGCCGACGTCGCGGCGTCGTTCCAGGAGGCGGTGGCCGACGTGCTGACCGCCAAGGCGGTGCGCGCCTGCCGCGACCACGGCGTGGACCACCTGGTGCTCGGCGGGGGAGTGGCGGCCAACTCGCGGCTGCGCGCGCTGGCCGAGGAGCGCTGCGCCGCGGCCGGGATCGTGCTGCGGGTGCCCAGCCCGCGGCTGTGCACCGACAACGGCGCGATGGTCGCCGCGCTCGGCTCGCGACTGGTCGCCGCCGGCGTCGCGCCGTCGGCCCCCGATCTCGGTGCCGACAGCTCCCTGCCGATCGACGTCGTCAGCCGATAGCGGCAGAGATGGCCGTTCCTGCCGCCTAGCCGACGTCGTGGGCGGCGTCGTGGGCGGCGTCGCGGAGCCGCTCGCGGTCGACGCCGAGGGCCGACAGTGCCCGGGCGGCGGTGCCGCGCTCGAGGTCGCACACCGCGGCGACGACGTGCGCGCCGCGCAGCGGGGAGCGGGCCGCCTCGGCCGCCGCCACGGCCTCGCGGAAGACCTGCTGGGCCTGCGGCGTCGAGCGCATGGGCCCGGTGGCCGGGCCGCGCAGCGCGGGCTCACCGGCGTCCGCCCCGACGCCGACCGACGCGAGCGCGGTCGCGTGGGCGGTCTCGACGGCCGCCCGCAGCCGGTCGGCGTCGACGCCGACCCGGGCGAGGGCGGCGGACGCCGTGCCGTCGGGCAGCGCGGTGGCGGCCAGCAGCAGGTGCTCGGGCCCCGGCGTCCGCTCGCCACTGCTGCGCGCCTCGGCCTCGGCGCCGGTCAGCAGTGCCCGCACCGTGCGCAGGTCCCGTAGCGCGGTGACGATCCCCATCAGCCAGTCCTCTCCGGTCGGTGCCCGCGCCGCGCGCGGACCTCGGTGGCGAACCTCTTGTGGGCGGCCTGCGCGCTGATGCCGAGGGCCTCGCCGACCTGGGCCCACGTCCAGCCCCGGCCGACCGCCTCGGCCACCGCCTCCACCTCGAGCCGGCTCGCGAGCCGGCGCAGGGCGACGACGGCGGCGAGCGCCGCCTCCGGGTCCTCGGGACCCGGCACCGTCACCGGTCCGCCTGCCACGGGCATCAACCTAGGTTGATGCGCCGGATTCGTCAACCTGGGTTGATGGCGCACACGAGGGCGGTGGGCGCGCCGGCCACGCGGGTGACGACGACGGTCGCCGTCCCCGCGCCCGGGCCGCGCAGCTGCCGGGCGAGGGACTCGGGCTCGATCGCCGACCCGCGCTTCTTGACCACCACGCGGCCGACGCCGCGGTCCCGCAGCAGCGCCTTGAGCTTCTTGAGGTTGAACGGCAGCACCTCGTCGACCCGGTACGAGCTCACCCACGGGCTCCCGGCCCGCTCGTCGGAGGTCAGGTAGGCGATCGTCGGGTCGACCAGCGTGGCGCCGAGCTCCGCGGCCACCAGGGACACCAGTCCCGAGCGGATGACGGCGGGGTCGGGCTCGTGCAGCCAGGCGCGCACCGGGCCGGCGTCGGCGGGGCCGGGATCGGCGTCGGCGGTCAGCTCGTGCGCCGTCCCCTCGCGGACGACGGTCGCCCGCCGCCACGTCGCCGACACCGCGCGGCCCCACAGCAACGCCTCGACGATCGACCCGCGCACCGACACCCACTCGGCCTCGACGCCCTCGGGGATGCGATCGTGGTCCAGGCCCGGCGCCACCTTGACCACCGCGCGCGGGACCCGGTCGAGCAGCGCGGTCACCGTGGACCACGGCGGCGACCAGCGGTCGGGGTCGAGCTGCCGCCTCCCGCCGGCCCGCCGGGCGGGGTCGAGGACGGCGGCGCCGCAGCCGGCCACCTCCCCGCCGCGGGCGGCCGCCACCAGCTCGACGACGTCGCCGGCGACCACCCACACGTCGTCGTCCACCCCGAGGGCGGCGGTGTTGGCGGCGGTCAGCTCCCGGGCCACCGGGTCGCGGTCGACGGCGAGCACCCGCGCGCCGGCCCGGGCGAGGGCCACGGTGTCCGTGCCGGCCGCGCAGCCGAGGTCGGCGGCGGAGTCGGTGCCGTCGGCGAGCAGCCGGGCGGCGCGGCGGGCGGCGAGCTCGGGGCGGCCGGCCTGCTCGAGGGTGTCGGCGGTGAGGAACAGCCGGTCGGCGTCGGCGCCGAACGCCGGCCGGGCCCGCTCCCGCAGCCGGGCCAGCTCCCACGCCGGGCCGGCCAGCTCCGGGCCGACCTCCGTGCGCAGCCGCGCCACCCCGGTCAGCACGTCGGCGCCCTCGGCGAGCAGGGCCGCGGCACGCGCCGTCGCCGCGCTCCCCTCGGGCCCGCGGAGCAGCGCGAGGACGGCCGTGTCGGCGGGCTGGTCGGGCACGCGCTCAGCCTCCCGCAGACAGCGCTCCACCGGACCGGCGACCCGGTTGAGCGGCTGGCACTCTCATGGGTAGAGTGCCAATCGACACGGGCAGGTGCCTGACCCCCGCGACGGCAGGCCCGGCCCCCGTGCCACAGCATGCGAAACCACCCGCCGTCCGATCCCGAAGGGGGCGTCACCTCGTGACGACCGCTACCAAGGTCAACATCAAGCCGCTCGAGGACCGCGTCGTCGTCCAGGCCAACGAGGCCGAGACCACCACCGCCTCCGGCCTGGTCATCCCGGACACCGCCAAGGAGAAGCCGCAGGAGGGCACGGTCATCGCCGTGGGCCCCGGCCGCATCGACGACAACGGCAACCGCGTCCCGCTCGACGTCAACGTCGGTGACGTCGTCATCTACTCGAAGTACGGCGGCACCGAGGTCAAGTACGCCGGCGAGGAGTACCTCGTGCTCTCCGCCCGCGACCTGCTCGCCGTCGTGGAGAAGTGACCCCACTTCCCCGCTAGATCTCCCCGACCGCCCCGGCGACCCGTACTGACCGGGTCCCGGGGCGGTCGTCGTCCTCCCCCGTAGAGATCCTGATCGGAAGGGCCCCATGGCCAAGATCATCAAGTTCAACGAGGATGCCCGCCGCGCGCTCGAGCGCGGCGTGGACAAGCTCGCCGACACCGTCAAGGTGACGCTCGGCCCGCGCGGGCGCAACGTCGTCCTCGACAAGAAGTTCGGCGCCCCGACCATCACCAACGACGGCGTCACCATCGCCCGCGAGGTCGAGCTCGAGGACCCGTACGAGAACCTCGGCGCGCAGCTGGCCAAGAACGTCGCCACCAAGACCAACGACGTCGCCGGTGACGGCACCACCACCGCCACCGTGCTGGCCCAGGCCCTCGTCAAGGAGGGCATGCGCAACGTCGCCGCCGGCGCCAACCCGATGGAGCTCGGCCGCGGCATGCGCGCCGCCGTCGACGCGGTCAGCAAGGCCCTCGACGAGGTCGCCATCCCGGTCGACGACCAGTCGGCCATCGCCGGCGTCGCGACCGTCTCCGCACAGGACGCCGAGGTCGGTCAGCTGATCGGCGAGGCGATGGAGAAGGTCGGCAAGGACGGCGTCATCACCGTCGAGGAGAGCAACACCCTCTCCACCGAGCTCGACGTCACCGAGGGCCTGCAGTTCGACAAGGGCTACCTCTCGCCCTACTTCGTCACCGACCAGGAGGCCATGGAGGCCGTCCTGGAGGACACCCTCGTGCTGCTGGTGCAGGGCAAGGTCAGCTCGCTGGCCGACCTGCTGCCGCTGCTGGAGAAGGTCCTCGGCTCGGGCGCCCGTCCGCTGCTGATCGTCGCCGAGGACGTCGAGGGCGAGGCGCTGTCCACCCTCGTCGTCAACTCGATCCGCAAGACGATCCGCGTCGTCGCGGTCAAGTCGCCCTACTTCGGCGACCGCCGCAAGGCGTTCATGACCGACCTCGCCATCGTCACCGGCGGCCAGGTCGTCAGCGAGGACGTCGGCCTCAAGCTCGACCAGGTCGGCCTCGAGGTGCTCGGCACCGCCCGGCGCGTCACCGTCACCAAGGACACGACCACGGTCGTCGACGGCGGCGGCACGGCCGGCGCGATCTCCGACCGGGTCGCCCAGATCCGCCGCGAGATCGAGGACACCGACTCCGACTGGGACCGCGAGAAGCTGCAGGAGCGGCTGGCCAAGCTCGCCGGCGGGATCGGCGTCATCCGGGTCGGCGCGGCCACCGAGGTCGAGCTCAAGGAGCGCAAGCACCGCATCGAGGACGCCATCGCCGCCACCCGCGCCGCGGTGGAGGAGGGCGTCGTCCCCGGGGGTGGCTCGGCGCTCGTGCACGCCGCCGCCGCGATCGACGCGCTGGACCTCTCCGGTGACGAGCTGACCGGCGCGCGCGCCGTGCGGCGCGCACTGGAGGCCCCGCTGGCCCGCATCGCCGACAACGCCGGCCTCGAGGGCCGCGTCGTCGTCAGCAGGGTCCGCGACCTCGGGGTCGGCAACGGCTTCAACGCCGCCACCGGCGAGTACGGCGACCTGGCCGCCCAGGGCGTCATCGACCCGGTCAAGGTCACCAAGGCCGCGCTGGGCAACGCGGTGTCGATCGCCGCGATGATCCTCACCACCGACTCCGCCGTCGTCGAGGCGCCGGAGGAGGAGCACGACCACGCGGGGGCCGGGCACCACACGCACGGCCACTCGCACGGTCACGGCCACAGCCACTGAGGGAGGCCCCCGGCCAGGGGCTGACGAGAGGGCCGGTCCGGCGTCTGCCGGGCCGGCCCTCTCGGCGTGTCAGGCCGGGGGAGTCCCGTCGAGCGCCGCGAGCAGCCGCCGGAGCACCTCGCGGCAGGCCAGCAGCTCCTCCGCGGAGGTGCCCGCCGCGTCCAGCACGCGGACCCGGTCGGCGTCACCCCGCCCGACCAGGGTGGCCAGGACCTGCCGTCCCGGGTCGGTGACCGCCAGCAGGGGGGCGGTGCGGTGGTCGGGGTTGGCCGCCCGGCTCACCAGGCCGTCGGTGAGCAGGTCGTCGGCGACCCGCTGCACCGACTGGCGGGTCAGGCCGAGCCGGCGCGCCACCGTCGCCACCGTCGCCGGCGCCCCGGACAGCACGCTGAGCACGTGCCACCGCGCGGTGGTCTGGCCGGTCGTCGCGGCGATCGCCTCGCTGGTGCGGCGGGAGACCCCGGCCAGCTCGTAGACGTCGGCGACGAGCAGCCGATAGGCCTCCTGGACGTCGGTCATGATGACAGCCTACTGTCAGCTGGACAGCAGGCTGACGGAGGAGGGCACCGTGCTGTACGACGTCCTGCACACACCGGAGCCGGCCGGCACCGACGACGACCTGGCGCCGTTCGGCGGGTTGACCGGCGCCTGGCGGCTGTCCTGGTCCGGCCTCGAGCCGGACGGCACCTGGTCGACGGCGGTGGGGGAGCTGCACGTGGGGCGGGTCCTCGGCGGCCGGGCGGTGCAGGACGTGTGGATCGTGCCCGGCCCGGGGGAGCCGGGCGCCGGCGTCCCCCCGCGCGCCTTCCACGGGACGACGGTCCGCTTCCCCGATCCGCACCGGCCCGGTACGTGGCGCTCCACCTGGATGGACCCGGTCAACGGGCGGGTCCGCCGCTTCACCGGGCGGCCCACCGGCGACGGCGGGGTGGTCCTGCTCAGCGACGACGAGGAGCCGTGGCTGCGCTGGCGCTTCTCCGACGTCGGGCCCGACGCCTTCACCTGGTCGGCCGAGACCTCGCACGACGCGGGGCGCACGTGGGTGCACGACGAGGTGATGAGGGCGCACCGCACGGCCTGACCCCGCACGAACGACGGGAGGGCCGGTCCAGCGGCTGCTGGACCGGCCCTCCCGGGGTCTTCAGGGGGTGCTCAGACCCCCGCGGCGACGGCGGCGGGCTCCGCGGCGATCAGCCGGGCCCGCTCCTCCTCGCTCATGCCGCCCCACACGCCGTAGGGCTCCCGGACGCTCAGCGCGTGCTTCAGGCAGGCCTCGACGACCGGGCACTTGCCGCAGACGGCCTTGGCGGCGGCCTGGCGACGCGCACGGGCGGGGCCGCGCTCGCCGTCGGGGTGGAAGAACAGCGCGGTGCTCTCACCACGGCAGGAGCCGTGCAGCTGCCAGTCCCACACCTCGGCGACGGGCGTCGGGAGACGGCGGATGTCGGCCATGTCGGTCCTCCTCGGCTCAGTGCGAGCCGGAGGGGGCGGTCCGGTCGCAGGGTGCCGGTGCCCGAGGGTCACGGAGGTCAAACACACCGGGATCGAGCATTTTCCCGGTCCCCGTCTCCCTCCGCAGGGTGATCACGGGTGTTCCCCTCGGTCACAGCCGGTCATGGTGGTTTCCAGGCCGGAGCCGTTCCGGGTCTCGGGACGACCCGGGTGCCCTCCACGGCCGGGGGAGACGAGGAGCACAGCGTGATCGACGACAGGATGCGCGGTCCGGGTCAGGGGACTACGACCGTGTGGGTGTACGACGAGCGCCGTCGGGTCCGTGACGACGTCGCCGGCCGCCTGGTGGCCCTGCCCTTCGTGGGCCGGGTCGAGGTCGTCGGGGACGCCGCCGCGCTCGTGCAGCGCCTGGCCACCCGGCAGCCGGACGTGCTGCTGGTCGGCACGCAGCGCGCCGTGGACACCGGCCTCACCGTTGCCAGCCAGGTCATCCGGAACCACCCCCGCGTCCCGGTGCTCGTGCTGGGTGCGCCCGACGACGCCGAGACGGTGCGCGCGGCGGTCGCCGTCGGGGCCCGCGGGTACCTCCGCTGGGACGCCAGCGCCCTCGAGATGGGCCTGGGCCTGTCCCGGGTCGGCCTGCGCGCCGACGGCCGCCCGCCGCAGCCCTCGCCGGTGCCGCTGGCCTCGGTCGGCGCGCCCGCCCCGGCCTGGGCCACGCCGCTCAACGGCACCGGGCCGCGCGCGGTCAGCACGACCGTCCGCGAGGCCCCGCCGGCCGTCACCCTGTCCATGCGCGAGATGCAGGTGCTCACCGGCATGAGCCAGGGCAAGAGCAACGCCCAGATCGGCCGGGAGCTCTACCTCTCCGAGGACACCATCAAGACCCACGCCCGCCGGCTGTTCCGCAAGCTCGGCGCCAAGGACCGTGCCGAGGCGGTCGCGACGGGGTTCCGCCGCGGCATGATGACCTGAGCTCGACGAGGACGCACCGAGGGGCCCTTCCGGGATCCGGAGGGGCCCCTCGGCGCGTTCCCGAGGGGGGTGGCCCTGCGGGAGCGGCTCGGCGCAGGTCGGGACGGCACCCGGCCGCGGTGCGGTCCGGTAGGACCGCGTTGACTCAGTCCTCGCGGGCGTGGCGGCCGCTCCGGCCGGAGCCGGGCTCCTCGCGCTCGGCCACCGCGGCCACCCCGTCGGCGTAGCCGCTGGCGTAGTCCCAGCTGACGTAGTCGTCGGGGTCGGGGTCGAACGGCGGCTCGTGCCGGCCGGTCTGCCCCTCCTCCAGCAGCTGGCGCAGGTTGGCCTGCATCAGCGCCCAGTCGACGTGGTGCTCCTCGTCGCAGTCGGGGCAGTCGACGACGATGCCCTTGATGCCGGTGGGCTCGAGCAGCGTGCGGAAGACCTCGAGCTCGGCCAGGTCGTCGAGGACGCCGGCCCGCTCCTCCATCGACAGCGGTGGCGGGTCCGACGGTGCGTCGAAGTCGGGCCCCGGGGCGTCGTCGTCGAACGGGCTCACGGGTGCCTCCTGCCTCGGGACTGGCGGCGCGGTCGTCCCGGCCCGGACCCGCGGGCTCGCGCGTCCGGAGGACCACGGTAACCGCCTCCGCCGACGGTTCCCACGCCCAGCGCCCGGCGGCGTCCGGCCGCAGGAGTGCCCGGCCTACGATCGGGGACGGTTCCCGCACCTCTGCCGGGGGCTGACCCGACGGAGAGGGTGGCGGCGATCATGCAGCCCGACGACCGGATCTCCGAGCTGCCGGCGAAGTTCGCCCCGCTCGGCCTCACCTACGACGACGTGCTGCTCATCCCCGGCGAGTCCGACGTCGTCCCGGCGGAGGTCGACACCAGCAGCCGGCTGACCCGCGGCATCCGGATCGCCGTCCCGCTGCTGTCCAGCGCGATGGACACCGTCACCGAGGCCCGCATGGCCATCGCCATGGCGCGGGTCGGCGGCGTCGGCGTGCTGCACCGCAACCTCGCCGCCGAGGAGCAGGCCGGGCAGGTCGACCTGGTCAAGCGCTCCGAGGCCGGCATGGTCACCAACCCGGTCACCTGCTCGCCGGACAACACCCTCGCCGAGGTCGACGCGCTGTCCGGGCGGTACCGCATCTCCGGCGCCCCGGTGGTCGACGACGAGGGCGTGCTCATCGGCATCGTCACCAACCGCGACATGCGCTTCGAGACCGACCCGCACCGGCTGGTCCGCGACGTCATGACGAAGATGCCGCTGGTCACCGCCCCGGTGGGCGTCGACGCCGACACCGCGCTGCGGCTGCTGTCCCAGCACAAGATCGAGAAGCTGCCGATCGTCGACGACGCCGGGCGGCTGCGCGGCCTCATCACGGTCAAGGACTTCGTCAAGCGCGACCAGTACCCGGACGCCACCAAGGACGCCGACGGCCGGCTGGTCGTGGGCGCGGCGCTCGGCGTCGGTGAGGACGCCTACAAGCGAGCCGGGCTGCTGGTCGACGCCGGGGTCGACGTGCTCGTCGTCGACACCGCGCACGGTCACCAGCGCGCGGTGCTCGACATGGTCGCCCGGGTGAGGAAGGACTTCGGCGGCGACGGCGGTGTGCAGGTGGTCGGCGGCAACGTGGCCACCCGCGCCGGGGCGCAGGCGCTGGTCGACGCCGGCGCCGACGCGGTGAAGGTCGGCGTCGGCCCGGGCTCGATCTGCACCACCCGCGTGGTCGCCGGGGTCGGCGTCCCGCAGATCAGCGCCATCTACGAGGCGAGCCTCGCGTGCAGGCCGGCCGGTGTGCCGGTCATCGCCGACGGCGGCCTGCAGTACTCCGGCGACATCGCCAAGGCCCTGGTCGCCGGCGCCGACACCGTGATGATCGGCGGCCTGTTCGCCGGGGTCGAGGAGGCCCCGGGCGAGCTGGTCTTCATGAACGGCAAGCAGTTCAAGACCTACCGCGGCATGGGGTCCCTCGGGGCCATGCAGAAGCGCGGCGACCAGTCCTTCAGCCGGGACCGGTACTTCGCCGACGACGTCCTCTCCGACGACAAGCTCGTCCCCGAGGGCATCGAGGGCCAGGTGCCCTACCGCGGCCTGCTGGCCACGGTCGCCCACCAGCTCGTCGGCGGCCTGCGCGCCTCGATGGGCTACGCGGGCGCGGCCACCGTCGCCGACCTGCAGGAGCGCGGCCGGCTCACGCGCATCACGTCGGCCGGGCTGACCGAGAGCCACCCGCACGACATCCAGATGACCGTCGAGGCCCCGAACTACCGAGGACGCTGACGATGCCCGCCCGCGACACCGTCGAGATCGGCCTCAACCGCTTCGCCCGCCGGGGCTACGACCTCGACGAGGTCTCGATCGTCCCCTCCCGCCGCACCCGCGACGTCGACGACGTCTCCACGGCCTGGCAGATCGACGCCTTCCGCTTCGACATCCCGCTGGTCACCAGCCCCAGCGACGCCGTCGTCAGCCCGGCGACGGCGATCGCCGTCGGGCAGGCCGGCGGCCTCGGGGTGCTCAACGCCGAGGGGCTCTGGACCCGCTACGACGACCCGCTGCCGGTCTACCGGCAGCTCCGGGACGCCGCCGCCGAGGCGCCGCCGCCGGTGGCGCTCCTGCAGCAGGTCTACGCGGAGCCGGTGAAGCCGGACCTCATCACCGCCCGGATCAAGGAGATGCGCGACGCCGGCGGGACCACCGCGGTGCGGGTCTCGCCGCAGCACACCGAGCAGCTCGCGCCGGCCGTGCTCGCCGCCGGCGTCGACCTGCTGGTCATCCAGGGCACGATCGTCTCCGCCGAGCACGTGACCACCCAGGGCGCGGCGCTCAACCTCAAGTCCTTCATCGCCGACCTCGACGTGCCGGTGATCGTGGGTGGGGCGGCGAACTACACGACGGCGCTGCACCTCATGCGCACCGGCGCGGCCGGCGTGGTCGTCGGCGTGGGCGCCGACAGCTTCTCCACCGGCGACGCCGTCATGGGCATCCGCGTGCCGCTGGCCAGCGCGATCGCCGACGCCGCGGCCGCACGCCGGGACTACCTCGACGAGACCGGCGGCCGGTACGTGCACGTCATCGCCAACGGCCGGATCGAGACCAGCGGCGCGATCGCCCGGGCGCTGGCCTGCGGTGCCGACGCCGTCCAGCTCGGCGAGCCGCTGCGCTCGGCGAAGGAGGCCCCGGCCGGCGGCGTCTGGTGGGACTCGGTGGCCGCGCACCCGCGGCTGCCCCGCGGCGGGACGTCGGCGCCGGTGCCGGCCCGGGGGTCGCTGGAGCAGCTGCTGCTCGGCCCCGCGGAGACCTCCGACGGGCGCACCAACCTCTTCGGCGCGCTGCGCCGCACCATGGCCAAGACCGGCTACCGCGACCTCAAGGAGTTCCAGCGCGTGGACCTGGTGATCGGCGGCCGGTCGACCTCCCCCGACGCCGGCTGATGGACTTCCCGACCGTCCTCGTCGTCGACTTCGGCGCGCAGTACGCCCAGCTCATCGCCCGGCGCATCCGCGAGGCCGGCGTCTACTCCGAGATCGTCCCGTCGAGCGTGCCGGCCGAGCAGGTCATCGCCCGCGAGCCCGCGGCGATCGTGCTCTCCGGCGGCCCGTCCAGCGTCTACGCCGAGGGCGCCCCGCAGGTCGACCCGGCGCTGTTCGAGGGCGGCGTCCCCGCCTTCGGCATCTGCTACGGCTTCCAGGCCATGGCCCAGTCGCTCGGCGGCACCGTGGCGCACACCGGCGACCGCGAGTACGGCGGCACGCCGCTGACGGTCACCACCGGCGGCCGGCTGTTCGGTGACCTGCCCGTGCAGCAGTCGGTGTGGATGAGCCACGGCGACGCCGTCAGCACCCCGCCGCCCGGGTTCACCGTCACCGCCACCTCCACCGGTGCGCCGGTCGCGGCGTTCGAGGACGTCGACCGGCGGCTGGCCGGCGTGCAGTTCCACCCGGAGGTGCGGCACACCGCGCACGGGCAGACCGTGCTCGAGCACTTCCTCTTCGACATCGCCGGCCTCGTGCCGACCTGGACGATGAGCAACGTCGTCGACGAGCAGGTGGCCGCGATCCGGGAGCGGATCGGGGACCGCCGGGCGCTGTGCGCGCTGTCGGGCGGTGTCGACTCCGCGGTGGCCGCCGCGCTCGTGCAGCGGGCCATCGGCGACCGGCTCACCTGCGTGTACGTCGACCACGGGCTCATGCGCGAGGGCGAGACCGAGCAGATCGAGCGGGACTTCGCCGAGGTCACCGGCGCGGACCTGCGGGTGGTCGACGCCAGCGGGCAGTTCCTGTCCGCGCTGGCCGGCGTCAGCGACCCGGAGCAGAAGCGCAAGATCATCGGCCGCGAGTTCATCCGGGTGTTCGAGCAGGCCGCGACCGACGTCGTCGCCGACGCCCAGGCGCACGGCGAGACCGTCGACTTCCTGGTGCAGGGGACGCTCTACCCCGACGTCGTCGAGTCCGGCGGCGGCACCGGGACGGCGAACATCAAGAGCCACCACAACGTCGGCGGCCTGCCCGAGGACCTGCAGTTCACCCTCGTCGAGCCGCTGCGGACGCTGTTCAAGGACGAGGTGCGCGAGGTGGGCCGGCAGCTCGGCCTGCCCGACCGGCTGGTGCAGCGCCAGCCGTTCCCCGGCCCGGGGCTCGGCATCCGCATCGTCGGCGAGGTCACCCGCGAGCGGCTCGACGTGCTGCGGAGGGCCGACGCGATCGCCCGCGAGGAGCTCACCGCGGCGAAGTCGGACACCGAGATCTGGCAGTGCCCGGTGGTGCTGCTCGCCGACGTCCGCTCGGTCGGCGTCCAGGGCGACGGCCGCACCTACGGCCACCCCGTGGTGCTGCGGCCGGTGTCCAGCGAGGACGCGATGACCGCCGACTGGACCCGGCTGCCCTACGACGTCCTGGCGCGGATCTCCACCCGCATCACCAACGAGGTGCCCGAGGTCAACAGGGTCGTCCTCGACGTCACGAGCAAGCCGCCCGGCACCATCGAGTGGGAATGACGGCCCACTCGCCGTCCGCCTGGCGGACGGCGTGGGCGTCGGGGGGCGGGGTGCCGTAGGCGGCGGCGTCGCGTTCGGGTGCGGCCTCCGGGGTGAGGGCGGCCGCCTCGATGCGGTCCCACCGGAACCAGCGCGGGGCGTCGCGCTCGCGGCACCAGCCGACCAGGTACCAGCGGTCGCCGGTGCGGACCAACAGGTGCGGCTCCACCCGCCGGCGCGACGTCGTCCCCCCGCGGTCGCGGTAGGTGATCGCGACGACGCGGCGGCCGGCCAGCGCCTGCTCCACCACCGGCGCCGGGTCGGGGCGGCCGTCCGCGCGCGACCGCACCCACACCCGCCCGCCGAGCCGCTCGGCCTCCGCGCGGGCCTGCGGGCCGAGCACGTCGAGCACCTTCTCCAGCGCCGCGCGGCCGTCGACGGCGAACGGCGCGTCCGACGCCCCGGCCAGCGCCACGGCGACCGCGACGGCCTGCGCCGGCGTGAGGTTGACCGGCGGGAGCGTGGCCGCCGCGTCGAGCACGTAGCCGCCCCCGGGACCGGCGCTCGCCCAGATCGGGACGCCGGCCTGCTGCAGCGCGCCGACGTCGCGTTTGACGGTGCGTGGGGAGACCTCCAGCCACGCCGCCAGCCGCTGCGCCGTGCGCCCGCGCGGTCCGGCCCGGCGCAGCTCCTCGGTCAGCGCGTGCAACCGGTCGGTGCGGTTCACGCTCCGGATCCTCGCAGGAGACGGTGACAGGACGGTGTCACCGGCCCTCCGTCACCGTGGGTGCATGGCCACCGTCGCGCTCTTCCACTCCGTCCTCGGCGTCCGCGAGGGCGTCACCGATTCCGCCGCCCGGCTGCGGGCCGCCGGGCACGAGGTCCTCGTCGTCGACCAGTACGACGGGCGGGTCTTCGACGACTACGGCGCCGCCGGCGCGTACGTCGAGGGGGTCGGCTTCCCGGCGCTGATGGCCGCGGCGGCCGGCGCCGTCCGTGACCTCCCCGACGGGTTCGTGGCCGCCGGCTTCTCCAACGGTGCCGGGATGGCCGAGTTCGTGGCCACGCAGCGGCGGGTCAGCGGCGTGCTGCTGGTCTCCGGGGCGCTGCCGATGGCGGTCCTCGGGGCGCCGTCCTGGCCGGCCGGGCTGCCGGCGCAGCTGCACCGGGCGGCCGGCGACCCCTTCCGCTCCGAGGAGTGGGACCGGGCCTTCGCCGCCGACGTGGCCGCGGCCGGCGGGGAGCTGGAGGTGCTCGAGTACCCGGCCGGCGGCCACCTGTTCACCGACCCGGGCCTGCCCGCGGAGTACGACGCGGCGGCCACCGAGCGGCTGTGGCGCGAGGCGTTGGCCTTCGTCGACCGGGTCGCCGGCTGAGGACGCGCGAGGGCCCGGGGAGCTGGTCGCTCCCCGGGCCCTCGTCGTCCCCGCCCCGTGCGGTCAGCCGCGCCTGCGGCGCACCCTCCGCAGCTCGCTCACCATCAGCGCCACGCCGACGCCGACCAGGACCAGCCACAGCAGCCCGCCGTCGGCGAGGAAGCCGAGCGGCACGGTCACCCCGGCGAGGAAGACCAGCGCCAGGACGACGAAGGCGACGCCGGGCACCAGGGCCACCAGGTCGACGCGGCGCCGGGGCGGCTGCTCGACCGGCAGGAGGGTGGAGCCGTGCTGCCACTCCTCGGCCAGCGCGCGCTCCTGCCAGGCCGTCGGGGTGGTGGGGAACTCGCTGTAGTCAGGCACGGGACACCTCCAGGTCACCGAATCCGTGGTCGAAGCTCAGGACGAACTCGGGGTCGTCGTCGCCACCCGGCGCCCGGTGGTACCCCTCGCCGGAGCTGTCCCCGAACACCTCGGTCTCGCCGATGCCGTGCTCCACCTCGATCCGGACGTCGGCGTCGGCGGGGACGACCACGTCGAGGTCGCCGGCGCCCATCTCGAAGAGGACCTCGATCGGCTCGTCGACGTCGTCGACGTCGATCCGGGAGAGGTCGACCTCCATGTCGCCGGCACCCAGGCGGTACGCGTCCCGGACGTCCGCGGCGGTGGCCGGCCGGTGGGTCCGGTCCCCGAAGCCGCCGTCCTCGGTCCCCGCGGGGATCGACGAGGTGAACAGCAGCGCCAGCGACAGCACCGAGCCGAGCGCGATCAGCCCGCCACGCGGGGCGCGGCCGCGGGTCAGGGCCGTGGCGACCAGCCCCAGGCCGACGACGAGCAGGGCGGTGGCGAGGAAGCCGCGGGGCCCGGGCTCGAGGTCGGTGTAGCGGGTCACCAGGACCATCAGCCCGACGGCGATGAGCAGGCCCGCCACGGTCAGCCCGGCGACGGGCGAGCGCGGCCCGGGCGGCGCGGCGGGTGCACCGCCGACGGCGGTGTGGCGCGGCGCCCGCGGCATGAGCAGCAGGAGCAGCACGTAGACGAGGACGCCGGTGCCGCCCGCGAGGGTCAGGGCGACGAAGCCGACGCGCCACAGCAGGGGGTCGACGCCGCTGTACTCGGCCAGCCCGCCGGCGACGCCGCCGACCATCTTGTCGCTGCGGCTTCGCCGGAGCGTGGGCCGGACGGGTGGCGGGGGCTCGAGGGACGGAGCCGGAGGAGGGAACGGGGCGGTCATGGCACAGAGCGTCCCCATCCGGCGTCCGGTGCGACATCGGGGAAGGCCCCCATCCGACCCTGGTCCTGCCCGTCCGGGGTCTTCCCGGTACCGGGCCGGGCGGCCGCGGTGCGACGATCGGTGCCGTGACGACGACCGCGCCCACTCCGGGCGGGACGCCGGCCGGTGCCCGACCGCCGGCCGGTCCCGTCGCCGTGCCCACGGCAGCCCCGGCGCCCCCGGGCGGCACCTCCGTGCCGACCGGGGGCGCCCTCGTGGCCGCGGGAGCGACCGCCATCGCGACCGCGGCCGCGGACACCCGCCCGCCGCTGGTGCGGCCCCGGTCGGGACGGCTGCTGGCCGGGGTCGCGGCGGGGACGGCGGCGCACCTGCGCACCGACCCGCTCGTCGTCCGCGCGGTGTTCGTCGTCCTCGCGGTGACCGGCATCGGCGTCGTCGCCTACGCGGTGCTGTGGTTCTTCGTGCCGCTGGGCGAGGTGGCCCCCGAGGCGACCGCCCGGCCGAGCCGCCGGCAGACCGTCGGGCTGGCCTTCTTCGGTCTCGGCGCGCTCGTGCTGGTCACCAACCTGGCCACCTGGGGCAACAACGACCTCATCGCCCCGCTGCTGTTGGTCGGCGGCGGGCTCGCCGTCATCTGGCGGCAGCTGGACACCGACAGCACGCTGGCCCGCCCCGGCGTCCGGTGGGTGCTCGCCGGCGGCGCGGTGCTCGCCGCGCTCGGCCTGGTGCTGCTGCTGGCCACCACCGGCCAGCTCGCCGCCGCCCGCAACGGCTTCGTCGCCACCATCGTCATCCTGGTCGGCGTCGTGCTGGCCACCGCGCCGTTCTGGCGGCGGCTGCTCGACTCGCGCGAGGCCGAGCGCACCGCGCGCGTCCGCTCCGAGGAGCGGGCCGCGGTCGCCGCCCACCTGCACGACTCGGTGCTGCAGACCCTCGCGCTCATCCAGCGGAACGCCGACGACCACCAGGCCGTCGCGCGGCTGGCCCGCAGCCAGGAGCGCGAGCTGCGCAGCTGGCTGTACGAGCCGGCGGCGTCGGCCGGCGGCGGCACGTGGGCGGGGCTGGTCTCGCAGGTGGTCGCCGAGGTGGAGGGCGACCACGCGCTGACCGTCGACCCGGTGGTCGTCGGCGACGCCCCGGTCGACGACGCACTGGCCGCCCTCGGCGCGGCCACCCGGGAGGCGCTGTTCAACGCCGCCAAGCACGCCGGGGTCACCTCGGCCGACCTCTACACCGAGGTGGGTGCGCAGTCGGTGTCGGTGTACGTCCGCGACCGCGGCGCCGGGTTCGACCCGGCGACCGTCCCGGCCGACCGCCGCGGCCTGCGCGACTCGGTGACCGGCCGGCTGGCCCGCCTGGGCGGGACGGCGACGGTGCGCTCGGCGCCCGGCGAGGGCACCGAGGTCGAGCTCGTGCTGCCGCGCGGGGCGGCCGCGTGAGCACCCGCGTCTTCCTCGTCGACGACCACGCGATGGTCCGCGCCGGCGTCCGCGCCGAGCTCGGCGACTCCGTCTCCGTCGTCGGTGAGGCCGCCGACGCCGACGCCGCGATCGCCGGCATCCGGGCGGCCCGTCCCGACGTCGTGCTGCTCGACGTGCACCTGCCCGGGGGCGGGGGCCGGGCGGTGCTCGAGGCGCTGCGCACGGAGCTGCCCGAGGTGCGCTGGCTGGCGCTGTCGGTGTCCGACGCCGCCGAGGACGTGATCGCGGTCATCCGCGCCGGCGCCCGCGGCTACGTCACCAAGACCATCTCCGGGCCGGACCTGCGGTCGGCGGTGCAGCGCGTGGCCGAGGGCGACGTCGTCTTCAGCCCCCGGCTGGCCGGCTTCGTGCTCGACGCCTTCGCCGCGAGCGCGCCGTCGGCACCGGCCGAGGACCCGGCCACCGACCCCGGTCTGGACCTGCTCAGCGCCCGCGAGCGCGAGGTCATGCAGCTGCTGGCCCGCGGCTACACCTACCGGGAGATCGGCTCGCGGTTGTTCATCTCGGTCAAGACCGTGGAGTCGCACGCGTCGAACGTGCTGCGCAAGCTCCAGCTGTCCAACCGCAACGAGCTCACCCGGTGGGCGGCCACCAACCGCCTGCTCTGAGTGACTGGCGGTCGTGGACAGGTGACCGAGCGTCAGCCCTGACCCCAGGCGTGTCCTACGTCACACTCCGTCGCGCCTCGGCAGCGGTGCGCCCCTCAGCAGGCTCTCGGCCGTCTCCCGGAGCGGTCGGGTGACTCCGCCGGTGCCGACGCGGGCCCGAGGCGGTCGACGGCGGCCCCTGTACCTCCCGTCTCCCCGAGGCCATCCTCGCCCGCACGGGCACCGGAACGAGTCCGTCGGTCATCGCAGCCCGGCGGACCTGACGAGGGGGAACGGGATGGCACATCGTCGGACGAGGTCCGGAAGGGCCGTCGCAGCAGGCGCGGGCGGGTTGCTGGTGGCCCTCTCGCTGCCGGCGGCCACGGCGGTCGCGGCGCCGGATGGTCACGGGTGCGAGCACCGCAGCAACGACACGTACCACGAGCTCCTCGAGTGCGTGACGCTCGAGGGCGTCACGGAGCACCTGGAGGAGTTCCAGAAGATCGCCGACAACAGCACGGACCCGGTCTACCCCGGGACCCGGGCGGCCGGCACCGACGGCTACGCGGACAGCGTCGAGTACGTGAGCGACCTGCTCGAGGAGGCCGGCTACCAGGTCACGCTCGACCCGGTCGAGATCACGTTCCACTTCCCGGCCGTGCTCCGCCAGCTCACCCCGACCGCGGCCGAGTACGAGACCGGTGTCTTCACGGGCAGCGGCTCCGGCACGGTCGAGGGCCGGGTCGTCCCGGTCGACATCAGCCTGGCCACGGGCGTCGACGCTGTCTCGACCAGCGGCTGTGAGGCCGCGGACTTCACCGGTCTCGACTGGAGCGGCCCCGCCGACATCGCGCTCGTGCAGCGCGGCACCTGCTTCTTCGGGACCAAGGCCCACTACGCCCAGCAGGCCGGCGCCGAGGCGGTCGTCGTCATGAACCAGGGCAACACCCCGGACCGCGAGGAGCTGATCGTGGCCGACGCCACGAGCGTGGACCCGCCGATCCCCGGGGCGCCCGGACCGGTCACCCACGGCATCCCCGTGGTCGGCGCGAGCTCCCAGGACGGCATCGCCCTGACCGCCGCGGGGTCCACCGCCCACGTCCAGGTGCTGCCCGCCGAGACGCGCACCGACCACAACGTCATCGCCGAACTGCCGGGGAAGGACCCCGACAACGTGGTCATGGCCGGCGCGCACCTCGACAGCGTCACCGAGGGGCCGGGCATCAACGACAACGGCTCCGGCTCGGCGGCGATCCTCGAGACGGCCCTGATGATGGCCGACTCCTCCCCGCAGAACACGCTGCGGTTCGCCTGGTGGGCCGCCGAGGAGCAGGGCCTGGTCGGCTCGGCGGACTACGTCGCGGGGCTGTCGCAGGCCGAGCGGGACCGCATCGCGCTCTACATGAACTACGACATGGTCGGGTCGCCGAACTACGTCTTCATGGTCTACGACTCCGACCAGTCGACGTTCCCGGCGCCCGAGGGCGTGACGATCCCGCAGGGCTCGATCGCGATCGAGGACCTCTACGAGTCGTACTACACCCACGTCGGTGAGCCCTACGACGACACCGAGTTCTCCGGGCGGAGCGACTACGAGGCGTTCATCCTCGCCGACATCCCGTCCGGTGGCCTGTTCACCGGTGCCGAGGTGATCAAGACCGAGGAGCAGGCGGCGATCTGGGGCGGCACGGCCGGGGAGCAGTTCGACCCGTGCTACCACGAGGCCTGCGACACCATCGGGAACATCGATCCGCACGCCCTCGAGGTCGACAGCGACCTGATCGCCTTCGCCATGCTGACGTTCGCGTACTCCACGGAGTCCGTGAACGGCGTGCCGGGCGAGGCGGTCCCGGGTCGGCCCTTCGAGCTGCCGGCGCCGGCCGGCCCCGAGGGCACGTTCGCAGGGGAGGACGGCGGGCTGGGCCACCACCACGACGCCTGACACCTCGGCGGCGGGGCCGGTCCTGCGGGGCCGGCCCCGCCGTCGCGTGCGCGGGGATCAGGCGGTGTGGACGACGTGGAAGGCCTCGGCGAGGCGCCCGTCGGGGAGGCCGAAGCGGCGGGCGGTCTGCGCCATCCAGCCGGTGACGAAGGCCTCGAGGTCGTCGAGGTGGCCGACCTGGGTCACGTGGCTCTTCAGCGCCGCGAACTTCAGCTCGACGACGTCGGTGACGTCGACGGCGTGGTCGGCCCGCGGGCTGGCGCCCAGCCACACCTCGTTCACCGTCCACGCCTCCAGGCCCTCGTCGGCCAGCAGCTCGGGGAAGGCGAACGGGTTGCGGGCGTCGGGGTAGACCGCGCGCAGGGTCGACTCGCCCACGGTCATGTGGTCGGGGTGGCTGGCGCCGACCCGCTCGTACCAGCGCTCCGGCGAGCTGGTGAGCACCCGTTGCGGCCGGACCCGGCGGATGACCCGGCTGATGTCCCGGCGCAGGTCGAGGGTCAGCTCGAGCCGGCCGTCGGGATGGCCGAGGAAGTGCACGTCGGTGACGCCGACGGCGGCGGCCGCGGCACGCTGCTCGTCCCGCCGCAGCGGCCCCATCTGCTCGCGCGGCGTCTCGTCGAAGCCGCCGGCGTCGCCGTCGGTGACGATGCAGTAGGTGACCTCGGTGCCGGCCGCGGTCCAGCTCGCCACCGTCCCGGCGCTGCCGAAGTCGACGTCGTCGGGATGGGCGAGCACGCAGAGGGCGCGCTCCACGTGCTCGGCGGGTCGGGCAGGTGGGGGCGCGGTCACCGGCGGAGCCTAGAAGACCCTCCGTCCCGCCGCAGACCGGCCAGCTTGTCCGGGTTGAGCACCACGAAGACCTGCTGCACCAGCCCGTCGGCGACCACCAGCGACACCGCGACGAACGGGCCGGCGTCGGTCCACGCCGCCACGCCGGGCAGGCCGTTGACCTCCGCCAGGCCGATCCGCAGCCCCGGCAGCGAGGCGCCGTCCGACGCCACCGCGGTCAGGAAGCGGGCCACCTTGGCCGCGCCGGTGATCGGCCGCAGCGCCGCCTTGGTCCTGCCTCCGCCGTCGGTCACCAGCACCGCGCCGGGGGCCAGCGCGGCCAGCAGCGCGTCGACGTCACCGCCCGTGGTCGCGGCCAGGAACCGCTCGGTGACCTCCCGGTGGGCCTGCGGGTCGGCGTCGAACCGCGGCCGGCGGGCGGCCACGTGTTCCCGGGCGCGGTGGCCGAGCTGCCGGACGGCGGCCTCCGACCGGCCGAGCACCGCGGCCACCTCGCCGGCCGGCACCCCGAAGACCTCGCGGAGGACGAAGACGGCGCGCTCGGCGGGGGAGAGGGTCTCGAGGACGACGAGCAGCGCCAGCGAGACCTCGTCGCCCAGCACGGCGTCGTCGGCCGGGTCGCCGGCACCCCCGGTGAGCAGCGGCTCGGGCAGCCAGGGGCCGACGTAGGTCTCCCGGCGGGCGCGGGCGGAGTCGAGCCGGTCCAGCGCCAGCCGGGTGGCGACCCGCACCAGGTAGGCGCGCGGGTCGGCGACGTCGTCCCGGTCGGCCGCCGACCAGCGCAGCCAGGCGTCCTGGACGACGTCCTCGGCGTCGGCGACGCTGCCCAGCATCTGGTAGGCGACGGTGAACAACAGCCGCCGGTGAGCGTCGAACGCCGCCAGGACGTCGGTCATGCCCGGGCCGGGAGCTCGCAGCGGTCGCGGAAGCCCTGGCTGTGCAGACCGAGGGCGCTGTTGGCGCGGGCCCGGGAGTTCTCCACGGCGACCATCGTGGTCAGCTCGACGAGGGCGGCGTCGTCGAGGTCGCGCCGCAGGCCGGCGACCATCTCGTCGGTGACGCCCATCGGCGTGGTGCTCATGGCCTCGGCGTACTCGACGACCCGCCGCTCGAGGTCGGTGAGCGCGTCGCCGTCGCGCCAGGTGGGGACGGCGCGCAGCTTCGCCGGGTCGACGCCCTCGTGCGAGGCGCCGATCCAGTAGCCGAAGTCGACGCACCACGAGCAGCCGACCGTCACCGCGGCCGACATGACGGCCAGCGACTTGAGCGTGGGGTCGAGCCGCTTCCACCTCGCCAGGGCCTGCTCGTGGCGGAGCTGCGTCACCAGCAGCCGGGGGTGGTGCCCCATCGCGGCGGCCGGTTCCAGCGTCGCGCCGAAGGTGCGGCGCGAGTACCAGTCGACGGCGCGGGTGACGAGGGTGCGCGGCGGGTCGAGCGGGATGCGGGCGGTGCTGCCGAGGGTCATGACGGCGTCCTCTCCGACGGGGATGCCATGCAGACGACGCAGCCGCCCGCTCCGTGACACCGCGGCTACAGGCGGCCCCGGCCGTGGCGCAGCAGCATCAGGCCCAGCGTGGCGCCGTCGGGACCGAGCGCGTCCTGGAAGCGGGCGAGCACCTGCTGCTCGCGCGACAGCGACAGGCGGGTGCCGCCGGAGGCGCGGCGCAGCTGCCCGATCTCGGCGGACACGCTCAGGCGGCGCTGCACGAGCCGGATGATCTCGGCGTCGCAGGCGTCGATCTCGGTCCGCAGCTCGGCGATGCGCTGGTCGGCGGCGGGTGTGGTCGGAAGGGCGGCGCTGCTGGGAAGGGCGCTGGTCATCGGTTCCTCCGGGACGGGACGGTGGCCGTCGGACCCCGGGAACGAGGAACGCCCCGGGCTCCTCGGGCCCGGGGCGTTCGTTGCGGCGGCTGCTCAGCCAGCGGCGACGGACACCGGGACCCGGTGCCCGTAGGAAAAGACGGAGGTGGCGAGCAGCACGGCGCAGAGTGTGCCACAGCACGGCCGGGAGTCTCCACGGCCGCCCCGGCGTGGGACGGCCCTGTCGCTCCTCCGAACTACAGTGGTGTGTCTATGAGCAGCGTGCAGCAGGCCCTCCCCGGAACCGCCGCGCTCCAGCGTTCCGCTCCCGGCTCGGCCGGCCGGGAACTGGACCGCATGCTGGCCGGACTCAACGGTCCCCAGCGCTCGGCCGTCGTCCACGAGGGCGGGCCGCTGCTCATCGTGGCCGGCGCCGGATCGGGCAAGACCCGCGTCCTCACCCACCGCGTCGCCTACCTGCTCGGCGCCCGCGGGGTGCAGCCGGGCGAGGTCCTGGCGATCACCTTCACCAACAAGGCCGCCGGTGAGATGAAGGAGCGGGTCGCCCAGCTGGTCGGGCCGCGCGCCCGGGCCATGTGGGTGTCCACGTTCCACTCGATGTGCGTGCGCATCCTGCGCGCGGAGGCGTCCAAGCTGGGCATGAAGTCGTCGTTCACGATCTACGACCAGGGCGACTCCGTGCGGCTCATGACGATGGTCGCGCGCGACCTCGACCTCGACGCCAAGCGCTACCCGGGCCGCAGCCTCGCCGCGCAGGTGTCGAACCTGAAGAACGAGCTGGTCGACGAGGAGGCCTACGTCCCGCAGACGGCGCCGGAGAAGGTGCTCGCGGAGGCCTACCGGCTCTACCAGCAGCGGCTGCGCCAGGCGCACGCGATGGACTTCGACGACCTGATCATGACGACGGTGAACCTGCTGCAGGCGTTCCCCGACGTCGCCGAGCACTACCGCCGCCGGTTCCGGCACGTGCTGGTCGACGAGTACCAGGACACGAACCACGCGCAGTACGTGCTGGTGCGCGAGCTGGTCGGCACCGGGGAGGGCCCCGTGCCGCCGGCCGAGTTGTGCGTCGTCGGCGACGCCGACCAGTCGATCTACGCCTTCCGCGGCGCGACCATCCGCAACATCGACGAGTTCGAGCGGGACTACCCGCAGGCCACGACGATCCTGCTGGAGCAGAACTACCGCTCCACGCAGCGGATCCTCAAGGCGGCCAACACCGTCATCGCGAAGAACACCAGCCGCCGTCCCAAGAGCCTGTGGACCGACGCCGGCGACGGCGAGCTGATCGAGGGCTACGTCGCCGAGAACGAGCACGACGAGGCCGCGTGGGTGGCCGAGCAGATCGACGCGCTGGTCGACGAGGGCACGGCGGCCCCCAAGGACATCGCCGTCTTCTACCGGACCAACAACGCCTCCCGGGTGTTCGAGGAGGTGTTCATCCGCGTCGGCATGCCCTACAAGGTCGTCGGCGGAGTGCGCTTCTACGAGCGCAAGGAGGTCCGCGACGCGCTGGCCTACCTCAAGGTGGTCGCCAACCCGGCTGACGTCGTCAGCCTGCGCCGGGTGATCAACACGCCCAAGCGCGGCATCGGCGACAAGGCCGAGTCCTGCATCGAGCAGTTCGCCGACCGCGAGCGGATCGCCTTCGCCACCGCGCTGCGCCGCTGCCCGGAGATCACCACCCTGGCGCCCCGGTCGCGGAAGGCGCTCGAGGAGTTCGTGGCGCTGCTGGAGGAGTTCGAGCAGCTGGTCGAGACCGGCTCGGGCCCGGCCGCGCTGCTGGAGAGCATCCTCGACCGCACCGGCTACCTCGCCGAGCTCGAGGCCAGCACCGACCCGCAGGACGAGGGCCGCGTCGACAACCTCAACGAGCTCGTCTCGGTGGCCGCCGAGTTCGAGGCCGCCAACCCCGGCGGCACGGTCACCGACTTCCTCGAGCAGGTCTCGCTGGTGGCCGACGCCGACCAGATCCCCGTGACCGGCGACGACGCCGGCGTCGTCACGCTGATGACGCTGCACACCGCCAAGGGCCTGGAGTTCCCGGTCGTGTTCCTGACCGGCCTCGAGGACGGCGTGTTCCCGCACCTGCGCGCCCTCGGCGACCCGCGCGAGCTGGAGGAGGAGCGGCGGCTGGCCTACGTCGGCATCACCCGCGCCCGGCAGCGGCTGTTCCTGTCCCGCGCCACGGTGCGCACCAGCTGGGGGCAGCCGGCCTACAACCCGCCGTCGCGGTTCCTCGACGAGCTGCCGTCGGACACCGTCCACTGGGCGCGCACGGACCCGACGCCGGCGCCGAGCACCGGCTACGGGTCGGCCCAGTCGCGGGTCGCGGCCACCGGGCTGTCCACCGGCGGGCTGCGCGGCGGCGCGGGGAACCGGCCGGTCATCTCCGTCGAGGTCGGCGACCGGGTCAGCCACGACGCGTTCGGTCTCGGCACGGTGGTCGAGGTCAACGGGGCGGGGGACAAGGCCCAGGCCACGGTCGACTTCGGCTCCGGCGGCACGAAGCGCCTCGTCCTGCGCTACGCCCCCCTGGTCAAGCTCTAGCGCCGACCGCTCCAGGGGTCGAGCGCGAGCTGCTGGGGTCCCGCAGCGCCCGAGGAGCGCGGGCTGCACTCCAGGAGCGAGGGCTCAGACGGTGACGCCGTGGTCGGCGAGCCAGTCCTCGGGGTCGATCGGCCGGCCGGTCATGCCGCCGCGGTGGATCTCGTAGTGCAGGTGCGGCCCGGTGGACTGGCCCTCGTTGCCGATCGTGGCGATCTCGTCGCCGGCGTGCACGATCTGGCCGGCCTCGACGTCGTAGTAGCGCATGTGCCCGTAGACGTGCACGTTCCCGTCGGCGTCCTGGACGTAGACGGCGTTGCCGTAGCCGGAGGCCCGGCCGGCGCGCAGCACGACGCCGTCGGTGGCCGAGTAGATCGGCGTGCCGAGCGGGCCGGCGAGGTCGATGCCGTAGTGCATCGAGCCCCAGCGCATGCAGAAGCAGGTGGTGAGGCGGCCCGACGTCGGCAGGACGGTCTGCGGCTCTCGGGCGGCGCGGGAGGCGGCCAACTCGGACAGCCGGACGGCGGCCTCGGCCTGGGTGATGCCCTGCCGGACGCCGGCGTCCTCCATCTCGCCGGTCAGCCCGATGTCGGCGGCGCCGAGCCCGTAGTCGGCGGCGCTGACCGACGCGGGCGGGGCCGGCGCCGCGCCGGAGAGGGCGGGGACGCCGGCGACGAGCGCCCCGGCGACGAGTGCGCCCAGCCACAGCGGCCCGCGGCGGCCGGGGGGACGGCGGACCGAACGGCGCGCCGGCGTCCCGGTGGCCTCGATGGCCTGTTCGGTGGACGCCGCGGTGGGCTGCTCGGCGGACGTCTCGACCGCGTCCTCGGCGGCGGGGGAGTCCTCGACGGCCGGGGAGTCCTCGACGGCACTGCGGGGAGCGGGCACGGACGGGACCGCGGGCCGGCGGAGCGGGGGCAGGCCCTGCCGCCCCAGCGGGCCGGCGGAGATGCGACCGGTCGCCTCGGGCTCGGCCGCCCGGCGGCCGGGCGCAGCGGGCTCGAGGAGCGAGGTCACGCCGACACCCTTCGTCCACGCACCCGGGACGACCGCACGGAGCGGCCCGTCGGGGGAGCGACGGCGGTGGAGACGCCCGGGAGGACGCCCGCCGGTGGGTACCGGCACCGTGATCGGACCGTAACGTTGCGTCAGGGCTGACCGCGGGAGGCGACGCTGCGTGTCGCCATGTCTCCGGGACTGGGGAGCCGGTCAGGCGGCGGCGGAGGCGATCGGTGCGGAGGCGGCGGGGCGCAGCCCGGCCAGCGTGGCGGCCACCTCGTCGACGACGCCGCGGTGGAACGGCAGCGACATGTGCCCCACGCCCCGCACGAGGACGTTGCGCGCCCGCAGGTCCGGGTGGTCGCAGCGGCCGAGCCGCGTCGGGACGACGAGCTGGTCGAGGTTGCTGTAGACGGCGGTCGTCGGCGTCGACCAGTCCGGCGCGGGCTCGGCGAGCTCCTGCAGCAGCGCGGACCCCGGCCGCAGCTGGCGCACCATCGGCGTCGGCAGCAGGTGGGCCAGCACCGAGCCGCCGTGCGGCGTGCCCAGGGTGACCAGCGACTCGACCCGCCGGCCGCCGCCCTGCCGCTGCACGTAGTGCCGCGAGATGAGCCCGCCGAGGCTGTGGCCGACCAGGTGCACGCGGTCGTGACCGGTCTGGGCGCAGATGCGCTCGACGTGCTCGCCGAGGGCGCGGGCGCCTTCGGCGACGTCACCGAGCAGCGGGCTGTAGTTCCAGGTGCAGACCTGGGCGAAGCCGCGCCGGCGCAGTCCGCGCCGCATCACGGTGAAGATCGACCGGTTGTCGATGAGCCCGTGGACGAGCAGCACGGGGATGCGCGCAGCGAGCGGGTCGGCGGCGAACAGTGCGCGCACGCTCGGCGGCTGCTCACCCGGCCGGCAGCGCGGGTCCAGCCGGAGCGGCTCCCTGCGGGTGCCCAGCGGATAGAGCAGCGCGTGCGCGCCGACCCAGGCCAGCTCGGTGAGCCCGCCGGCGACGGCGACGGGGGTGACCAGGGAGCGCAGGGCGTCCCGTGGCGTGCCCGGGGAGAGCTCGTCGGTGTGCCACCCTGGACGGCACCCGGGGTCGCCGCTCGCGCGCATGGACGTCCTCCCCGTTCGGCGGCCGCGGCGGTGTCCCGGGACCCGGGTCCGTCGTGGCCGAGCACCCGCGTGGTGCTCTGTTCACGGGACGGTAATGCCCGGGTGTGGCCACCGTCACACGGGCGGTGCGGGGATCTCGACGAGATCGAGACCGGATTGCGACACATTGCGACGAAGGGGGACCCGTGGCCGGCCGCGAGAGCTCAGCCCGCGACGACCGGCCCCTCGGTCCGGGGGGCGCCCGCCGGACCACGACCGCCGGTGCGCGCAGGACCGGATCGCCCCGGGCCGGTGACCGGCGGACCGGCGTCCGTCCGGCCGGTGACCGGCGACCGCCCCGCACCGGCGCCGCCCCCGTCCCGGGCGACGGCCTGGTCGTCGGGGACCTGCCCGGCGCCGCCCGCGCCGTCGGCGTCCTGCTCGTGCTCGCCGGCCTCGCGGGGGTGGCCGCGCTCCTCCCGACCTACCTCGTCGTCGGCGGCCGGGAGCTCGCGCTGGCCGGTGGTCCCGGCGGCGCGCTGGTCGGCCTCGTCGTCCCGCTGACCGCGGGAGTGGTGGGGGCGGGGCTGGCGGCCGGGCGGGTGCCCCGCTTCGGGCTGGCCTACGCCGGCGTCGGCGGCGCGCTGGCCCTCGGCTCGCTGTTCATCGAGGTCTACCGCGGCAGCACCTCCACCGTCCGCCCGGGCATCGAGGTGCTCGCCGGTGAGCGCGTGCTCACCAGTTCCGTGCAGGCCGGTGGGGGGTGGTGGCTGCAGGTCGCCGCGCTGGCGCTGACCGTCGTCGCGGGGGTCCTCGCCGCGTCGGCGTGGAACCGCACGGTGATGGAGGACCGGGGCGCGCTCGACCCGGCCCGCCCCGGACTGGCCGGCGCCGCCGTCGTGCTCGGCGTCCTCACGGTGCTCTGCCTGGCGCTCCCAGCCGCCGACGTCCCCGACCGGATCGTCACCGACCCGTCCACCGGCCTGGAGGTCGTGGTCGAGCAGCAGGGCCCGCAGGCCCTGCTCGAGCGGCCCGGCCTGGCGCTGCTCGGCGGGATGCTGCTGGCCGGTGCCGTGCTGCTCGGGTCGGTGCTCGCCCCCTCGCTGCGGCCGCGGCTGGCCGTGGTCGGCGGCTTCCTCGCCGTCGCGGTGGCCGTGCTCGCCGCCGGGCTGGGCGGGCTGCGCGACGCCGTCGCCTCCGACGAGCTGGACTGGACCGTCCCGGGCGCCGGCCTGCTCGCCGCCGGGCTGGCCTACGGCCTGCTCACGGTCCTCGCCTGGCGGCTGCGCCGCACCCCCTCGTGACGGCGGGCGAGCGGCTGCGCGTGGTCGTCGCCGGCCCCGACGGGCCGGCCGACCCGCGGGCGGTCGCCCTCGCCCGCGCGCTGCGCGACAGCGGCGCCGAGGTGGTGCTGACCGGGGAGGTCGGCTCGGCCGGCCGGCTGGCCGCGACCGTCGTCCAGGAGGACGCCGACGCGGTCGGGGTGGCCGGGGCGCCGCCGGACCTGCTCGCCGAGGTGCTCGACCGCTTGTCCGCCGCGGGCGTCGAGGACGTCACCGCGTTCGTCCTGGGCGCGACCGTGGGGCTCCCGGAGGGCGTCCGCGGGTTCGGCGACGACGCCGCACCCGACGACGTCGTCGCCGCACTGCGCGAGGCCGCCGGCGCGCTGTGAGCCCGGGCACGCCGCCCGGTGCCGGTGCGGCGGCCGGATGGCGTGAGGTTTACGGTCCCTGTTCGTGGATCTCTTCGAGTACCAGGCGCGTGACCTGCTGGCCTCGCACGGCGTCCCCGTGCTGCCCGGCGGCGTGGCCGAGACACCCGACCAGGCCGAGGCGATCGCCCGCGAGATCGGGCAGACCGTCGTCGTCAAGGCGCAGGTGAAGACCGGCGGCCGCGGCAAGGCCGGCGGCGTCAAGCTCGCCGACGATCCCGAGGACGCCAGAGCGCGCGCCCAGGACATCCTCGGCCTGGACATCAAGGGACACGTCACCCACAAGGTGATGGTGGCCCAGGCCAGCGACATCGCCGAGGAGTACTACTTCTCCTACCTGCTCGACCGGGGGAACCGCACCTTCCTGGCCATGGCCTCGAAGGAGGGCGGCATGGAGATCGAGCAGCTCGCCGTCGAGCGGCCCGAGGCGCTGGCCCGCATCCCGGTCGACGCCAGCAAGGGCGTCGACGAGGCCAAGGCCGCCGAGATCGTCGACGCCGCCGGCTTCCCCGCCGAGGTCCGCGACCAGGTCATCGCCATCGCCGTGCAGCTGTGGGAGGTCTTCTCCGAGGAGGACGCCACCCTCGTCGAGGTCAACCCGCTGGCCAAGGCGCCCGACGGCACCGTGCTCGCGCTCGACGCGAAGGTGACCCTCGACGAGAACGCCTCCTTCCGCCAGCCCGAGCACGCCGCGCTCGAGGACGCCGCCTCCGCCGACCCGCTCGAGGCCGCGGCCAAGGAGAAGGACCTCAACTACGTCAAGCTCGACGGCGAGGTCGGGATCATCGGCAACGGTGCCGGCCTGGTCATGAGCACCCTCGACGTCGTCGCCTACGCCGGCGAGGAGTTCGGCGGCGTCAAGCCGGCCAACTTCCTCGACATCGGCGGCGGCGCCTCCGCCGAGGTCATGGCCAACGGCCTGCACATCATCCTGGGCGACCCGGCCGTGAGGAGCGTCTTCGTCAACGTCTTCGGCGGGATCACCGCCTGCGACGCCGTCGCCAACGGCATCGTCAGCGCCCTGGGCATCCTCGGCGACGAGGCGACCAAGCCGCTGGTCGTCCGGCTCGACGGCAACAACGTCGAGGAGGGCCGCCGGATCCTCGCCGAGGCGAACCACCCGCTGGTGACCGTGGTGGACACGATGGACGGCGCCGCGCGCCGGGCCGCCGAGCTCGCCGCCGCCTGACCGCCCGCTACCGACAGGACCCGAAGAGATGTCGATCTTCCTCAACGAGAACAGCAAGGTCATCGTCCAGGGCATGACCGGCTCGGAGGGGCGCAAGCACACCCAGCGCATGCTCGCCTCCGGCACCGCCATCGTCGGCGGCGTCAACCCGAAGAAGGCGGGCGAGAGCGTCGACTTCGACGGCGCCAGCGTGCCGGTGTTCGGCAGCGTGTCCGACGCGATGAAGGAGACCGGAGCCGACGTCAGCGTCATCTTCGTGCCGCCGGCCGGTGCGAAGGGCGCGGTCATCGAGGCCGTCGACGCCCAGATCGGCCTCGCCGTCGTCATCACCGAGGGCATCCCGGTGCACGACTCGACCTACTTCTGGGCGCACGCCCAGGGTGGCTCCACCCGGATCATCGGCCCGAACTGCCCCGGCCTGATCAGCCCCGGGCGCT
Source organism: Geodermatophilus amargosae (assembly GCF_041028265.1). Taxonomy (GTDB): domain Bacteria; phylum Actinomycetota; class Actinomycetes; order Mycobacteriales; family Geodermatophilaceae; genus Geodermatophilus; species Geodermatophilus amargosae_A. Next base: position 78,524 of record NZ_JABGCW010000014.1, on the reverse strand, counting down.
CCAACGCCGGCATCATCCCGGCCAACATCACCAAGCAGGGCAAGATCGGCCTGGTCAGCAAGTCGGGCACGCTGACCTACCAGATGATGTACGAGCTGCGGGACATCGGTTTCTCCACCGCGATCGGCATCGGCGGCGACCCGGTGATCGGCACCACGCACATCGATGCCCTCCAGGCGTTCCAGGACGACCCGGAGACCGAGGCCATCGTCATGATCGGTGAGATCGGTGGCGACGCCGAGGAGCGCGCGGCCGACTTCGTCGAGGCCAACGTCACCAAGCCCGTCGTCGGTTACGTGGCCGGGTTCACCGCGCCCGAGGGCAAGACGATGGGCCACGCCGGCGCCATCGTGTCCGGCTCGGCCGGCACCGCGCAGGCCAAGAAGGAGGCCCTCGAGGCCGCCGGGGTCAGGGTCGGCAAGACGCCGTCGGAGACCGCCCGCCTCATGCGGGAGATCGTCGGCGCGTAGGCCGGTGACGACGTCCCGCAGCCCCGGTCCCCGTCCGCGGGGGCCGGGGCAGCGGCGTCGAGCAGCCCGGGTCGCGACGGGGTCACGATCTCGCCCGAGGTGGTGAGACGCGTGCGTGGCGCGGTTGTCCCGTGCCGCGGCGGGGGAGAGCATCCGCGGTGCCGTACCTGTAGTGACGAGAGGTAGCCGAACGATGACTTCCAGCCAGCCGCCCCAGCAGCCCGGGGTCCCCGGGCAGCCGGGCCCGGGCGGGCAGCCGGGGTACGGGCAGCCCCCGGCCTCCCCGCCGCCGTACGACGCACCGCAGGGCCAGGCGCCCTACGGCCAGCAGCCCTACGGTCAGCCGGCTCCCGGTCAGCAGACCTACGGCCAGCCCCACGGCGCGCAGCAGCCCTACGGGCAGCCGTACGCCCAGCAGCCCCCCTACGGCCAGCCCTACGGCGCACCGTCGCCGTTCGGGCAGGGCCCCGGTCACCCCGGCGGCGCCGGGTTCGACCTCAAGCGGCTGAAGCTGGCCGACTACGTCGTCGGCGCCGGCGCGATCGCGTACCTCGTCCTCGCGCTCCTGACCTGGATCGACTTCGACGAGATCTACTTCTCGGACGACTACAACGTCAGCGGGTTCTCCTTCAGCGGCCTGGTCACCTTCAGCTTCGTCCTGCTGCTGGCCGCCGCCGTCTGGGCGCTCCTGCCGGCGGTGACCGAGGTCCGTCTGGGCTTCCCGCGCAGCTGGATCACCGTGGGCCTCGCCGCCCTGGCCCTGCTGCTCACGCTGATCGCCTGGATCCAGACCTTCGAGTGGGAGTTCAGCCTCGTCGGCCTGCTCGCCCTCCTCGTGACCGCGGCCGTCACGGCCTTCGCCGTCCTCCGGCTGCTGCCGGAGATGCGGAACAGGCCGGCCCTGCCCGGCGCCTTCGCCGGTGCCGCCCAGTGGGCCGACCAGCAGGCGCCGGACTCCGGCGCCGGCCAGGGCGGGCGCCCGGGCCAGTACGGCCAGCCCGGCCAGTACGGGCAGCCGGGTCAGTACGGGCAGCCGGGTCAGTACGGCCAGTACGGCCAGTACGGCCAGTACGGCCAGCCGGGGCAGGCTCCCCAGGGGCAGGCGCCGCAGGGGTACGGGCAGCCGTACAGCCCGTCCCCGGCGACCGACCCCGGTCAGCAGTCCTCCGGTCAGCACGGCCGGCCCGGGGGCTCCTCGGCTTCGGGTCACGGCCAGTCCTGACCTCCCGCCCCGCGAGGGGCATCGACGTCCCGACGGGGGCCGGCGGCACCTGCCGCCGGCCCCCGTCGGCGTCCGGGACCGCGCTGCGGCCGGGTACCGGCGCGTGCGGCGGACAGACGGCGGTCGCGCTTGCGAGAGTGGGGGCGTGGTCTCCCTGCTGGCACGCCTGCCCGTCCCGGGACAGCGCGGCCCCGGTGCGGGACGCCCCTGGTACCCCGCCGCTCTCACCGCCGCCGCCACCGCCGCGGTGACGCTGCTCGGGCTGCTCGGCCTGGGCCTGGCGGTCGTCGTCGTGGAGACGCTCGACCCGGCCGGCGGCCTGTCGGCGGGGGGCGCGGCCCGGGTCGGCGGGCAGCTGTGGCTGCTCGCCAACGGCGGCCGCATCGACCTCGACTCCGGCCCGCTGGTGCTCGCGCCGCTGCTGCTCACCCTCGCCGTCGCCTGGGGACTGTCCCGGGCCGGCCGGGGTGTGGCGCGCCTCGTCGAGCCGGCCGGGCCGCGCGCCGCGGCGGGTGTCGTGGGGGCCGGTGTGGCGGTGCACACGCTGCTGGCCGTGCTGCTGGCGCTCGCCGTCGACGGGCCCGGTGCGCGCGCCGACCTGGTCCGGTGCGCCGTCGGCGCCGCCGTCCTCGCCCTGGTCGCCGTCGGCTGGGGCGTGCTGCGCGAGGGCGACCTGCCCGACGCCGCGCTGGACCGGCTGCCCGGTCCGGTCCGGCCGCTGCTGCCCGCAGTGCTCGCCGGGCTGCTCACCGCGGTCGGGCTGGGGTGCGCGGTGGTGGCCGTCGCCGTGGCCTCCGACGCCGCCGGGTACGCCGCCGTCGAGGACGCCCTCGGCGGCTCCGGTGCCGGCGCGGTCGGGCTGCTCGCGCTCGGGGCGGTGCTGCTGCCCAACGCCGCCGCGGCGGCGCTCGGGGTGGCCGCCGGACCCGGGTTCGCGGTCGGCACCGGCACCGTCGTCTCGGTGCACGGGGTCAGCCTGGGGGCGGTCCCGGCCCTCCCGCTGCTGGCCGCGCTGCCCGACACCCAGGCGGTGCCGCTGCTGGCCTTCGTCTCGCAGGCGGTCCCGGCGCTGGCCGGGCTGGTGGCCGGCGCGGTCCTCGGCCGCCGCATGGCCGACGACGACGGCGGCTCGGTGGTCGCGGGCCTGTGGGGCGTGCTGACCGGGCTGCTGCTCGGCGTCGCCGCCGGCGTCCTCGTCGCGGTGGCGGGCGGGTCCCTCGGCGACGGCGCGCTGGCCGACGTCGGCGCCCCGCCGGTGGCCACCGCCCTGATGGTCGCCGCGCAGGCCGGCATCGCCGCGGCGGTCGGGGCGGCCGCCGCCCGCTGGCGGTCCCTCGGCTGAGGCCCGCACCCCGCGTCGATAGGGTCGCGGTCGTGCCCGGCCCCGAGTCTCCGCCGCGGGCGCGGGTCGTCGTCCTGCTCTCCGGCACCGGGTCGCTGTGCGCGGCGCTGCTCGAGGCCGCCGACGACGCCGGGTACCCGGCGCGGGTGGTCGCCGTCGGCGCGGACCGCGAGGCCCCCGGCCTGGAGCACGCCCGCCGCCGCGGCCTGCCGGCCTTCACCGTGCGGCTGCGCGACTTCCCCGACCGGGCCGCCTGGGACGCCGCGCTGGCCGACGCGATCGCCGCACACGCGCCCGACCTGGTGGTGTCCGCCGGGTTCATGAAGATCGTCGGTCCCGCGGTCCTGGCCCGCTACGAGGGGCGGCTGGTCAACACCCACCCCGCCCTGCTGCCGGCCTTCCCCGGCGCGCACGCCGTCCGCGACGCGCTGGCCGCGGGCGTGGAGGTCAGCGGCAGCACGGTGCACCTGGTCGACGCCGGCGTGGACACCGGGCCGGTGCTGGCCCGGCGCGAGGTGCCGGTGCTGCCCGGTGACGACGAGGACCGCCTGCACGAACGGATCAAGGCCGTGGAGCGCACGCTCCTGGTGGACACGGTGGCGCGACTCGTCACCGGTACGACGGAGGAGAGCCCCCGATGAGCGACCGCACCCCGATCCGCCGCGCGCTGCTGGGCGTCTACGACAAGGCGGGGATCGAGGACCTCGCCCGCGGGCTGGCCGACGCCGGCGTCGAGCTGGTGAGCACCGGCGCGACCGCCCGGCGGATCGCCGACGCCGGCGTCCCGGTCACCCCGGTCGAGGAGGTCACCGGCTTCCCCGAGTGTCTCGACGGGCGGGTGAAGACGCTGCACCCGGCCGTGCACGCGGGCATCCTCGCCGACCGCCGCAAGCCCGACCACGTCGGCCAGCTCGAGGAGCTCGGGATCGCCGCCTTCGACCTCGTGGTGGTCAACCTCTACCCGTTCAGCGAGACGGTGGCCTCGGGCGCGACGCCGGACGAGTGCGTCGAGCAGATCGACATCGGCGGCCCGGCGATGGTGCGCGCCGCGGCGAAGAACCACCCGTCGGTCGCCGTCGTCGTCGACCCGTCCCGCTACGGCGACGTGCTCGCCGCGGTCACCGCCGGCGGGTTCACCCTCGCCGAGCGCCAGCGGCTGGCCGCGGCCGCGTTCCGGCACACCGCGAGCTACGACGTCGCCGTCGCCTCCTGGATGGGCAGCGTCCTCGCCCCCGACGACGAGACCGGCTTCCCCTCGTGGGTGGGCGCGTCCTGGGAGCGGGCCGACGTGCTGCGCTACGGCGAGAACCCGCACCAGCGGGCGGCGCTCTACCGGCACGGGCGGCCGGGTCTGGCGCACGCCGAGCAGCTGCACGGCAAGCAGATGTCCTACAACAACTACGTCGACACCGACGCCGCCTGGCGGGCCGCCCACGACCACCGCGACCCGTGCGTGGCGATCATCAAGCACGCGAACCCCTGCGGGATCGCCGTCGGTGCCGACATCGCCTCGGCCCACCGCAAGGCGCACGCGTGCGACCCGGTCTCCGCCTTCGGCGGGGTCATCGCCGCCAACCGCGAGGTCGACCTCGCGATGGCCGAGCAGGTGGCCGGGGTGTTCACCGAGGTCGTCGTCGCACCGTCGTTCACCGAGGACGCGCTCGCCGCGCTGACCGCGAAGAAGAACGTCCGGCTGCTGCGGGTGGCTGCCGACGAGGCCGACGCGGTGGAGTTCCGGCCGGTCAGCGGCGGGATGCTCGTGCAGACCGTGGACCGCGTCGACGCCGCCGGGGACGACCCGACCACCTGGACGCTGGCCTGCGGGGAGCCGCTGGACGCCGCCGGCCTCGACGACCTCGTCTTCGCCTGGCGCAGCGTCCGCGCGGTGCGCAGCAACGCCATCCTGCTCGCCCACGACAAGGCGACCGTCGGCGTCGGGATGGGCCAGGTCAACCGCGTCGACGCCGCCCGCCTCGCGGTGACGCGGGCGGGGGAGCGGACGGCGGGGTCGGTGGCCGCCTCCGATGCGTTCTTCCCCTTCGCCGACGGCCTGCAGGTGCTGCTCGACGCCGGTGTGCGGGCGGTGGTGCAGCCGGGCGGGTCGGTGCGCGACGAGGAGGTCGTCGCCGCGGCGCGCGTGGCCGGCGTCCCGCTGTACCTGACCGGGACCCGCCACTTCGCCCACTGAGAGAGGACCCCGTGCCCCCCACCCCTCGCGAGCTCGGCGCGGGCCCCCGCACGGGGCCACGTCCGCACCTCCGTCCGCCCGAGCCGGGGGAGGAGGTCGAGGACGCCGACCTCGCCCGCGTCGACTGGTGGGGCGCCGAGCTCGACGGCGTCACCTTCACCCGCTGCCGCTTCGACGACGCCGACCTCACCGAGGTGGTCACCCGCCGCTGCGTCTTCGACTCCTGCGTCCTCACCGGCGTGCGGATGGGCGGCTCGCGGCACTCGGGCAGCGCGTTCCTGTCCTGCCGGTTCGACCGGGCGCGGCTCATCGACGTCGTCTGGGACGGCTGCAAGCTCACCGGCTCGCAGTTCCCCGGCGCCGTGCTGCGGCCGCTGACCAGCACCGACAGCGACTGGAGCTGGACGTCGCTGCGCGGCGTCGACCTGTCGGGCAGCGACCTGTCCGGCCAGCGCTTCCGAGAGGCCGACCTGACCGACACCGACCTGCGCGAGTGCGACCTCACCGGCGCCGACCTCGACCGGGTCCGCATGCAGGGCACGAAGCTGCGCGGCAGCGACCTGCGGGGCGCCGCCACCGAGGCGGTGCCGTGGCGGGCGCTGGAGCTCACCGGCGTCCGGCTCGACCTCGTCCAGGCCGTCCAGGTCGCGACCGCCTACGGCGCTCTCGTCGAGGGCTGACCCGTGCACTTCCGCAGGAGTGCACGGGGGTTCACCGGTAGCGGCGTCCCGTGAGCAGGGCCTTGAGGGCGCCGAGCACGCCGAGGACGCCGACGGCGCAGGCGAACCAGAACCCGAGGCCGAAGGCCGAGGGCTGCCAGTCCTCCGCGACGAGGGGCACGACCACCGCGGCGACCGCCAGCCCGCTGACCAGCAGGGCGAGGAAGCCGAGGAAGCGGTGCGTCCGCGCGGGCAGCCACAGCAGGATGCCGAGCACGAACAGCACGCCGCCCCCGAGGACGACGGCCAGCGGCTGCCAGAAGCCGGTGTCGAGCAGGCCGCCGAACCCGCCGCCGATCTCGTCGAAGCCCCGGCGGACCAGGCGCCAGCCGGTGTCGCCGGTACCGGTCACCCAGCGCAGCGCCAGGCTGACCGCCGCGGCGATGCCGGCGAGGATGAGCAGCAGGCCGCCCAGCGACTCCGGCCCGCGCACCGCCACCGGCTCGTTCGAGTAGTCCGGCGTCGTCGAGGAGTACCCGCCCGGGGAGCCGTACGCGCCGGCGCCCGCCGCGGAGGAGCCGGTCACCAGGTCCAGGCCGGGCGCCGTCTGCCGGGTCGAGGGGTCGCGCTCGGTCATCAGCTCTCCTCGAGGGATCGGCCGTGCGGGGGCTCCCCGCGAGGGTAGGACCGCGGGGGTCGGCGCGGGGGCACCTCCGGCACACTGTCGGGGTGCCCGCGACGATCCTGGACGGCAAGGCGACCGCAGCGACCATCCGTCAGGAGCTGGCCGGCCGCGTCGCGGCGCTGACCGCCGCCGGGCACCGGCCGGGCCTGGGCACGCTGCTGGTCGGCGACGACCCGGGCAGCCGCTGGTACGTCGACGCCAAGCACTCCGACTGCGCGCAGGTCGGCATCGCCAGCATCCAGCGCGAGCTGCCGGCCACGGCCACGCTCGCCGACGTGCTCGCCGTGGTCGAGGAGCTCAACGCCGACCCGTCGTGCACCGGGTACATCGTCCAGCTGCCGCTGCCGCGCCAGGTCGACGAGTACGCCGTCCTCGAGGCGATGGACCCGGCCAAGGACGCCGACGGGCTGCACCCGGTCAACCTGGGCCGGCTGGTGCTCGGCGTCGACGGGCCGCTGCCGTGCACCCCCGTGGGCATCGTCGAACTGCTGCGCCGCCACGACGTCCCGGTGGCCGGTGCCGAGGTCGTCGTCGTCGGCCGCGGGATCACCGTCGGCCGCCCGCTCGGGCTGCTGCTGACCCGCCGCACCGAGAACGCCACGGTGACGCTCTGCCACACCGGCACCCGCGACCTCGCCGCGCACGTCCGCACCGCCGACGTCGTCGTCGCCGCGGCCGGCGTCCCGGGCCTGATCAGCGCCGACCTCGTCAAGCCGGGCGCCGCGGTCCTCGACGTCGGCGTGAGCCGGGTGGACGGGAAGATCGCCGGCGACGTCGCTCAGGACGTCGTCGCGGTGGCCGGGCACGTGGCACCCAACCCCGGCGGTGTCGGGCCGATGACCCGGGCGATGCTGCTGCAGAACGTGGTGCTGGCCGCCGAGCGGGCCGCCGCGGTGGAGGCGCTGACCGCCTGATGACCCGCCCGCCGCTGCACCTGCGCCGGCCGTTCCTGGCCGGGCTGCTGCGCCAGCTGCCGCTGCTGGCGGTGCTGGTGGCGGTCGCGGTCGGGCTCGGGATGGTCGCCCTCGAGCACTGGCGGCGCGGCCTGCTGGTGGTCGCGCTGGCGCTGGTGGGCGCCGGGGTGCTGCGGCTGGTCCTGCCGGTGCGCCGGGTCGGCTTCCTCGCCGTCCGCAGCCGCCCGGTCGACGTCGTCCTCATGGCGGGGGTGGGGATCGCGCTGTCGGCGCTGGCGATCGCCGTCCCGGGCAGTTGAGACCGCCGGCCCGCAGGCGGCGCGCCGGGTGCCGGGTCTAGGTTGACGCCCATGGCAGAGCAGCCCAGGAACGGCAAGGTCACCGTCGTCGGTGCCGGCTTCTACGGCTCCACCACCGCCCTCCGGCTCGCGGAGTACGACGTCTTCGAGACGGTCGTGCTCACCGACATCGTCGAGGGCAAGCCCGAGGGCCTGGCCCTCGACATGAACCAGTCCCGCCCGATCGAGGGCTTCGAGACGAGGGTCGTCGGCGTCGGCGGCGGCTCGTACGAGGGCACCGAGGGGTCCGACGTCGTCGTGATCACCGCGGGCCTGCCCCGCAAGCCGGGCATGAGCCGGATGGACCTCATCGAGACCAACGCGGGCATCGTCCGCCAGGTCGCCGAGAACGTCGCCGCGACCTCGCCCGACGCCGTCGTCATCGTGGTGTCCAACCCGCTGGACGAGATGACCGCCCTGGCGCAGATCGCCACGGGCTTCCCGAAGCAGCGGGTGATGGGCCAGGCCGGGATGCTCGACACCGCCCGGTTCAGCAACAACGTCGCCGAGGAGCTCGGCGTCCCGGTCGGCTCGGTGCGGACCCTGACCCTCGGCTCGCACGGCGACACGATGGTGCCGGTGCCCTCGCGCTGCACCGTCGACGGCAAGCCGCTGGCCGACGTCATGGCGGCCGACCGCATCGAGCACCTGGTGCAGCGCACCCGCAACGGCGGGGCCGAGGTCGTCGCGCTGCTCAAGACCGGGTCGGCGTACTACGCGCCGTCGGCGGCCGCGGCCCGCATGGCCCGCGCCGTCATGGAGGACTCCGGTGCCGTCATGCCCGTGTGCGCGTGGGTCGACGGCGAGTACGGCATCTCGGGGGTCTACCTCGGCGTCGAGGCCGAGATCGGCCGCCAGGGTGTGCGCCGGGTGGTCGAGGGGGATCTGACCGAGAGCGAACTGGCCGGGCTGCGCGAGGCGGCGGAGGCCGTGCGCGCCAAGCAGGCCGACGTCGCGGAGCTGTAGTCCTCGGCACCGCGACTGACCGACTCCCGGCCCGAGGGGCCGGGGCTGCAGAGAGGGAATGTCTGACGTGAGCAAGATCAAGGTCGAGGGCACCGTCGTCGAACTCGACGGCGACGAGATGACCCGGATCATCTGGCAGTTCATCAAGGACCAGTTGATCCTGCCGTACCTCGACGTCAACCTGGAGTACTACGACCTGGGCATCGAGCACCGCGACGCCACCGACGACCAGGTCACCGTCGACTCCGCGAACGCGATCAAGGAGCACGGGGTCGGCGTCAAGTGCGCCACCATCACGCCGGACGAGGCGCGGGTCGAGGAGTTCGGCCTCAAGAAGATGTGGCGCTCGCCGAACGGCACGATCCGCAACATCCTCGGCGGCGTCATCTTCCGCGAGCCGATCATCATGCAGAACGTGCCGCGGCTGGTCCCGGGCTGGACCAAGCCGATCATCGTCGGCCGGCACGCCTACGGGGACCAGTACCGCGCGACCGACTTCAAGTTCCCGTCCGCGGGCAAGCTGACGGTCACCTTCACCCCGGACGACGGCTCGCAGCCGATCGAGCACGAGGTGTTCCAGGCCCCCGGTGCCGGGGTCTCGCTGTCGATGTACAACCTCGACGCCTCGATCCGCGACTTCGCCTACGCGTCGCTGAACTACGGCCTCGACCGCGGCTACCCGGTCTACCTGTCCACGAAGAACACGATCCTCAAGGCCTACGACGGCCGCTTCAAGGACATCTTCGAGGAGGTCTTCGAGGCCGACTTCAAGGAGAAGTTCGCCGCCGCCGGGATCACCTACGAGCACCGGCTCATCGACGACATGGTCGCCGCGTCCCTCAAGTGGGAGGGCGGCTACGTCTGGGCGTGCAAGAACTACGACGGCGACGTCCAGTCCGACACCGTGGCGCAGGGCTTCGGCTCGCTGGGCCTCATGACCTCGGTGCTGGCCACCCCGGACGGCCGCACGGTCGAGGCCGAGGCCGCCCACGGCACGGTGACCCGGCACTACCGGCAGCACCAGCAGGGCAAGGAGACGTCGACCAACCCGATCGCGTCGATCTTCGCCTGGACCCGGGGCCTGGCCCACCGCGGCAAGCTCGACGGCACCCCCGAGGTCACCCGGTTCGCCGAGACCCTGGAGAAGGTCTGCATCGACACCGTCGAGGGCGGTCAGATGACCAAGGACCTCGCGCTGCTGATCGGCAAGGACCAGCCCTGGCTGACCACCCAGGACTTCCTGGCGGCCATCGACGGCAACCTCCAGAAGGCCATGGCCTGAGGTGGGACGCTCTCCGCTCGTCGCCGTGAGGTGACGAGCACACGCCAGTGGCCCTCTCGGCGCGCCCGAGGGGGCCACTGCCGTGTCCTGGACCTGTGGACAGCGCGGACCATGGCAGCTGAGCGCGGCAGGGTCGCCTCGTGCCGATCCAGCCCACGCGCCCGGCTCGCCTCCAGGGGCGCGTCTTCCGGGGCAGCTCCGTCGTGCGGCACTGGCTGCTCACGCCGAAGCAGTTGCGCAGCTCGGCATGGGTGCGGTTGCGACAGGACGTCTACGCCGACGCCTCGCTGCCCGTCACGCACCGCCTGCTCGTCAGCGCGGTCGGCCTGACGGCGCCGCCGGGCGCGGGGTTCACCGGGCGCAGCGCTGCGGTGCTCTGGGGCGTACCGGACATCGCTGGTCCCGACCACCCCGTCGAGGTCGTCCTGCCCGCCGGGCGGCGCTGGAACGCCGGCACCGGCGTCCGGGTCCGCACCCTGCTCCCCGGCCAGGAGCTGGTGCGGTGCGGCGCCTGGTGCTGTCTCCCTCGCGCCGACACGGCGGTCGATCTGGTCCGCTCTGGCGATCCGGACGAGGCCGTCGCACTGCTCGACCGGCTGGTCGGCGCAGGCCTGGCGTCACTGCACGACGTCCGCGAGACCGCGGCGCTGCTCCCTCCGTGCCGGGGGAGCGCGCAGGCCCGGCTGGCCGCCCGTCTGGCCGACGGGCTGGCGGAGTCGGTGCAGGAGACCCGGCTGCGGCTGCTGCTCCACCGGGCCGGGATCCCACCGGTGGCCCAGCACCAGGTGTTCGACGACGAGGGCTTCGTCGCCCGGATGGACTCCGCTTGTCCGGACCTGCGGCTGGCCGTCGAGTACGACGGGCTGTGGCACGGCGAGCGCCGGGCCTTCCTCGACGACCGGCGCCGGCTCAACCGGCTCAACGCCGCGGGGTGGCTGGTCCTGCACGTGACCGTCGACGACCTCCGGCGCCCGGAGCGGCTCGTCGCCCGCATCCGGGCACTCCTGGCCCGCCGCCTCATCGAGACGAGCACACGCTGAGCACCCCTTGCTCGACGGTGAGCGGGCGTCCGACGTGTGTTCGACGCCTCCGGCGGGTCAGCCGAAGAGCTGCGTCCACCAGGGGCCGCGGGAGCCCTCGGCCACGCCCACGCCGAGCCTCGTCAGCGAGCAGTCGAGGATGTTGGCGCGGTGCCCGGGGCTGTCCATCCACGACCGCATGACCGCGGCGGGGTCGGCCTGGCCCTGGGCGATGTTCTCCGCCCGCGCGTAGCCGACGCCGGCAGCGCGCGCCCGGTCGAAGGGGCCGAGCCCCTCGGGCGTGGTGTGCGAGAAGTAGCCGCGGTCGCGCATGTCGGCGCTGTGCGCCCGCGCGACGCCCGCCAGCCCGGCGTCGGCCGCGACCGGCGCGCACCCGGCGGCGGCGCGCTCCCGGTTGACCAGCGCCAGCACCGCCCCCTCCGTCGAGGGGGCCGGAGCGGCTGCCGCACTCGCCACCGGTGCGGGCGCGGCCTGCGACGACGGGGTCGGCGTCTGCGTGGTCGGGCCGGCCGAGGACGCCCCCGCGGACGACGGGGCGGCCGACGAGGCGCTGCCGCCGGAGGCAGAGGCCGGAGTCGACGACCGGGGCGCCGCCGACGAGGTGCCCGCCGAGGGCGAGGACGCCGAGGCCGACGCCGAGGACGAGGACGACCCCGTCGAGGCCGACGTCGAGGCCGAGGACGACGCGGCGCTCGGCGAACCCGCGCTCGAGGACCCGGACGCCGAGGACCCGGACGCCGAGGACCCGGACGTCGAGGACCCGGACGTCGAGGACCCGGACGTCGAGGACCCGGACGTCGAGGACCCCGCCGTCGAGGACCCGGACGTCCAGGACCCCGCCGTCGAGGACCCCGCCGCGGTGGAGGAGCCGGGTGCCGGACTGCTCGCGTCCACGGTCCCCGGCGCGGTGGTGCCCGGCGCGGTGCTGCCCGGGGCGGAGGAGCCGGGCGCGGAGGGAGCGCCGGGCTCCGTCCCGGGGGCGACCGGGGCGCCGTCCACGCCCATCGTCACCACGCCGGTGCGCTCGGGGGACGCCTCGACGACGTCGCCGGTGGTCGAGGTCGACGAGGACTCGGCAGTCGCCAGCGCCCCCCGCCCGGCCGCCATGAGCGGGACCAGCAGCGCGATGCCGCCGACGGTGAGGACCACCAGCAGGACGGGCAGCAGGCGGCGGACGCGGCCCCGGCGCAGGGGCGTGGACGGCAGCCGGATGCCGCGGGTGAGGCGGGCGGACGGCGGCGGGGAAGACCGGCGGTGGCGCACGAGCGGACGTCCTCAAGGACTCGACAACAGCGGAGCGTGACTTTGTGGAGACTAGCCGTAGTCAGAGATCACCCGCGAGGGTGACGTGACCGACGTCACACATCCCACGGCCGAGCCGCCCGGCGGCGAGTGCCGGCGGCGACCCCGGCAGCATGGGCACCGACCACCACCCCCTGAGCGAGGAGCGCGCCGCCGGTGAGCGACGTCTGGCTCGACATCGTCCTGGTCGTCGTCTTCGTGCTCGTCGGCGGTTTCTTCGCCGGCGCGGAGATCGCGCTGGTGTCCCTCCGGGAGGCCCAGGTCCGGGTGCTGTCGGAGCGCGGGCGACGCGGCCGCGCGCTGGCCCGGCTGCTCGGCGACCCCAACCGGTTCCTCGCGGCGGTGCAGGTCGGCGTCACGCTGGCCGGGTTCCTGTCCGCCGCGTTCGGCGCCAGCACGCTGGCCGAGCCGTTCAGCGACTGGCTCGTGCGCCGCGGCGTGGGGGAGGGCGTCGCCGACCCGCTGGCCCTCGTGCTGGTCACCGTCGCGATCAGCTACGTGTCGCTGGTCGTGGGCGAGCTGACGCCCAAGCGGCTCGCGCTGCAGCGCGCCGAGGGCTTCGCGCTGTTCGTCGCCCGGCCGCTGAACGCCGTCGCGCGGCTGTCCCGCCCGGTGATCTGGCTGCTCTCGGCGTCCACCAACGTGCTGGTGCGCCTGCTCGGCGGCGACCCGAAGGCCAGCGGCGAGGCGATCAGCCAGGAGGAGCTGCGCGACCTGGTGGCCGCGCACGAGTCGCTGAGCAGCGACGAGCGCCGGCTCATCGACGAGGTCTTCCGCGCCGGTGACCGCGAGGTGCGCGAGGTCATGACCCCGCGCACGGAGGTCGACTTCCTCGAGGCGTCGATGACCGCCAGCCGCGCGGCCAAGCAGGTCCACGACTCCAGCCACTCCCGCTACCCGGTCGCCGGCCGCGACCAGGACGACGTCGTCGGCTTCGTGCACGTCCGCGACCTGCTGCTCCCCACCCACCCCGCCGGGCGCGCGGCGACCGTGGGCGACCTGGCCCGCGAGGTGAAGCGGCTGCCCGGCACCGCCGGGGTGCTCACGGCCCTGTCGGAGATGCGCAGGGAGAACCAGCACCTGGCCGTCGTCGTCGACGAGTACGGCGGCACCGACGGGATCGTCACGCTCGAGGACCTCATCGAGGAGGTCATCGGCGAGATCTACGACGAGTACGACGACGACGTCGCCCCCGAGGCCGACGACGAGCCCGGCGGGCCGCACGAGGTCGACGGGCTGCTCAACCTCGACGACTTCGCGCAGGTCACCGGCCTGCGGCTGCCCGAGGGTCCGTACGAGACGGTCGCCGGCTACGTGCTCGCCGAGCTCGGCCGGCTGCCGGTCGTGGGGGACGCCGTCGCGGCCGAGGGCCGCACGCTCACCGTCCTCGAGCTCGACGGACGGCGGATCGCGCGGCTGTCGGTCACGCCGGCGCCCGACGCGGCGCCGGCGACCGCCGACGACGAGGCATAGGAGGCTCTCCGCACGTCCCCGGCCGCAGGACGTGCGGGGAGCTTCCTATGCCCGGCCGCGCTCCTGCGCGACCTCCCACGCGTCGCGCACGATCCCGGCCATGTCGGTGTGCCGCGGGCTCCAGCCCAGGTCGGCGCGGATCCGGTCGCTGGAGGCCACCAGCTGCGCCGGGTCGCCGGCCCGCCGCTCGCCCACCTGCACCGGCACCGGGTGGCCGGTGACCTCGCGGACGGCGTCGACGACCTGCTGCACGGAGAACCCGGTGCCGTTGCCCAGGTTGTAGACCCGGTGCTCGCCCGGCTGCGGTGCCGTGAGCGCGAGCAGGTGCGCGTCGGCGAGGTCGGCGACGTGGATGTAGTCGCGGATGCAGGTGCCGTCCGGCGTCGGGTAGTCCTCGCCGTAGACCGTCATCGCCTCGCGCTCGCCGGCGGCGACCTGCAGGGCGATCGGGATGAGGTGGGTCTCGGTGGTGTGCCGCTCGCCCCGGCCGTACGCCGCCCCGGCCACGTTGAAGTAGCGCAGGCTGACCGCGGCGAAGTCGTAGGCGGTGGCGTACGAGGTGAGCATCGCGTCGACCGCGAGCTTGGTGGCGCCGTAGGTGTTGGTCGGCTGCGTGCGCGCGTCCTCGCGGATCGGCACCTGGTCGGGCTCGCCGTAGGTGGCGGCGGTGGAGGAGAAGACGATCCGCCGGCAGTCGACCGCCCGCATCGCCTCGAGCAGCGCCAGCGAACCGCCGACGTTGTGCTCCCAGTAGACCTCCGGCCTGACCTGCGACTCGCCCACCAGGCTCTTGGCCGCGAAGTGCAGCACGGCCTCCGGCCGGACGTCGGCCAGCACCGGCGCGGAGGCCTGCAGCGTGGCCTGCACGAACCGGGCGCCCTCGGGCACGGCGTCGGCGTGCCCGGTCGAGAGGTCGTCGAGCACGGTGACCTCGTGGCCGCCCTCGAGGAGGGCGGCGGTGACTACGCTGCCGATGTAGCCGGCCCCACCGGCGACGAGTACGCGCATGGGGCCACCCTAGGAGTCGCGCCCGGGACCGGGCGCCGGAGGACGAACCCGTGGTGAGTGCCCGTCCGGCCGTCCAGGCGTTGCCCGCCTACCGGCCCGGCCGCAACCCCGCCGACCTCGCCCGTGAGCTCGGCGTGGACCGCGCGGTCAAGCTGGCCAGCAACGAGGTGCCGTTCCCGCCGCTGCCGGCGGTCGTCCGGGCGCTGGCGGAGACGGCGGGGGAGACGCACCGCTACCCCGACAACGGCGCCGCCGTCCTCACCGCCGCGCTGGCCGAGCGCTACGGCGTCGACCCGGCGCAGGTGGTCCCGGGCTGCGGCGCGGTCATGCTCTGCCAGCAGCTCGCGCAGTCGTTCAACGACCCCGGGACGGCGATCGCGTTCGCCTGGCGCTCCTTCGAGATGTACCCCCTGCTCGCGCAGGTGGCCGGCGCCCGGAGCCTGCAGGTGCCGCTGGTGCCGTCGCTCCCCGGTGGCAGCCCCGACACCCACGACCTCGACGCGCTGGCCGCGGCGGTCGACGACGACACCCGGCTGGTGTTCGTCTGCAACCCGAACAACCCCACGTCGACGGCGGTGCGCCGGGCGGAGCTCGAGCGCTTCCTCGACCGGGTCCCCGCGACGGTGCTGGTGGTGCTCGACGAGGCCTACCGCGAGTTCGTCACCGACCCCGACGTCCCCGACGGCCTGCAGCTCATGCGCGGGCGGCCGAACGTCGCGGTGCTGCGCACGTTCTCCAAGGCGTGGGGCCTGGCGGGCCTGCGCGTGGGCTACCTGGTGGCCGAGGACCCCGCCGTCGCCGACGCGGTCCGCCGCACCCACGTGCCGTTCAGCGTCTCGATGCTGGCCCAGGCCGCCGCGGTCGCCGCGCTGGCCAGCGAGGAGGAGGTCGGCCGCCGGGTGGCCGCCGTCGTCGCCGAGCGCGACCGGCTCTCCACGGCGCTGCGCGGGCGCGGCCTGGAGGTGCCCGACAGCCAGGCCAACTTCGTGTGGCTGCCGCTGGGGGAGCCGGCCGCCGGCGTCGCGGCGGCACTGGAGGCCCGCGGGGTCATCACCCGGCCCTTCGCCGGGGAGGGCATCCGGGTCACCGTCGGCACGCCCGAGGAGGACGACGTCTTCCTCGCGGCGCTCGACGACGTCCTCGGCGCGGACGCGCCCGGCGAGCCCGACGCCCGGCCGGACGACGTGCGCCCCGGCGCACCGGTCGGCTGACCCGCGGCTGGTTTGATGGCCGTCGTGCCACCGCCCTCCACGTCCCGGCCCCGTGTCCTCTCCGGCATCCAGCCGACGGCGGGCTCCTTCCACCTCGGGAACTACCTCGGTGCGCTGCGGCAGTGGGTCGCCCTGCAGGACACCGCCGAGGCGTTCTACTGCGTGGTCGACCAGCACGCGATCACGATGGACTGGGACCCCGACGCGCTGCGCCGGAACACCCTGGTCTCGGCGGCCCAGCTGCTGGCCCTCGGGGTGGACCCGCAGCGCAGCACGCTGTTCGTGCAGAGCCACGTCCCCGAGCACGTCCAGCTGTCCTGGGTGCTCGAGTGCATCGCCCGCTTCGGCGAGGCCAGCCGGATGACGCAGTTCAAGGACAAGAGCCAGCGGGAGGGCGCCGGCGGCTCGTCGGTCGGGCTGTTCACCTACCCGGTGCTGCAGGCCGCCGACATCCTCGTCTACCAGGCCGACGAGGTGCCCGTGGGCGAGGACCAGCGCCAGCACCTCGAGCTCACCCGCGACCTCGCCACCCGGTTCAACGGCCGCTTCGGCGACACCTTCACCCTGCCCGCCGCGCGGATCCCGCAGGGCGCGGCGAAGGTCCTCGACCTGCAGTCGCCCGAGAAGAAGATGAGCAAGAGCCTGCCGCCGGCCGGCTGCGTGTTCCTGCTCGACGACCCGAAGGTGACGGCGAAGAAGATCCGCTCGGCGGTCACCGACACCGGCCGCGAGGTGGTGGCCGACCCGGTGGGCAAGCCGGGCGTCACCAACCTGCTGGCCATCCACGGCGCGCTGTCGGGCCGATCGGCGGCCGAGCTCGAGGAGCACTTCGCCGGCCGCGGCTACGGCGACCTGAAGAAGGAGCTCGCCGAGGTCGTCACCGAGTTCGTCACCCCGGTCCGCGAGCGCACGCAGGAGCTGCTCGACGACCGTGCCGAGCTGGAGCGGCTGCTGGCCGCCGGTGCCGCCCGGGCCCGCGAGGTCGCCGGGCAGACCGTCCGCACGGTCCACGAGAAGGTCGGCTTCCTGCCACCGGTGACGGTCTCGTGAACGACGACACCTTCGTCCCGCGCAGCCGGACGACGCCGCCGCAGACCTCCGTCGTCGGGGTGCTGGTGCCGGTGCCCGAGCCGTGGGCGCAGCTGCTGGTCGACTGGCGCTCGAAGGTGGGCGACCAGCAGGCCACCCTCGTGCCACCGCACGTGACGCTCCTGCCGCCCACCGAGGTGCCGCGCGCCGACCGGGACGGCATCACCGAGCACCTGACCCGGGTCGCCGCCGGCCACCCGCCCTTCGACATGCACCTGTCGGGCACCGGCACGTTCATGCCGGTCTCCGACGTCGTCTTCGTCGCCGTCGCGCGGGGCATCGGCAACTGCGAGCTGCTGGCCAACGACGTCCGCTCCGGCCCGCTGGCCCGCACGCTGTCCTTCCCGTACCACCCGCACGTGACCGTGGCCCACGACGTGCCGCGGGACATGCTCGAGCTGGCCTACACCGGCCTGGGCGACCTCTCCGCCGAGTTCCGCGTCACCTCGTTCACCGAGTTCGAGCAGACGCCCACCGGCACCTGGGCGGTCGCCCGCGAGTACCCGCTGACGGGGCCGCCGCACCGGTGACCTCGCGCGGCGTCCACGCGCAGGGACGAGACTCGGAGCGGTGGGTGCACCGAGGGAGGACCGGCCGCGCGCGGCCGAGGCGACCGGCGACGCCGTCCGCACGCCGTGGACCCGCATCACCGGGCTCGGCACCCGGGTCACCGACGCCGTCGACGCACTGCGCCGCCTGTGGCCGTGGTTCGACCACCTGGCCCGCGCCGGGGGCCGTTACACCCGCACGCAGGGCGACCTCATGGCCGCCGGGGTCACCTACTTCGTCTTCCTCGGGCTCTTTCCCGTGCTGCTGCTGGTCGCGTCGATCATCGCGCTGGTCCTGTCCGGGGACGCGCTGCTGCAGAAGGAGCTCTACACCGCGATCCGCGAGGCCTTCCCCGGCTCGACCGGCCGGCAGATCGTCGAGGAGCTGCGCTCCACGGTCGGCGCGGCCGGTCTCACCGGGCTGCTCGGGGCGGCGGGCTTCCTCTACGCCGGGCTGCGCGCGATGGACAAGCTCCGCATCGGCATGGAGCGCACCTGGAAGGGGGCGGCCGACGAGCCGGAGTTCTGGAAGGACAACGTCGCCGACGTCGTCGCGCTGGTCGCCCTCGGCGCCGCCGGCCTGGCCAGCATCGGGCTGACCGGGTTCGCCACCCAGGCGACCGCGGGCGTGCTGTCGCTGTTCGGGATCCGGGACGCGGGCGGCTGGGCGGTCGCCACCAACCTGCTCGGCATCGCGGTGGCCTTCGTCGGCGACGTCGTGGTCTTCCTGTGGCTCCTGCGCGTGGTGCCCTCGACGTCGCACCCGCTGCGGCGGCTGCTGCCCGGCGCCGTGTTCGGCGCGGCCGGCTTCGAGGTGATGAAGCTGCTGGGCAGCCTCTACCTCTCGCTCATCTCCGGCAGCGTCACCTCGTCGGCCTTCGGCGGAGCGGTCGGCATCCTGGTCTGGATCAACCTCGTCATCCGCTTCGCGTTCTTCACGGCCGCGTGGACGGCGACCCTCCCGTCCCTCCAGCCGGTGGTCCCCGGCGCCCCGGAGGAGGAGCCCCCGGTGCCGGCCGGGTCGGGGGCACGGGCGGGCGCACGGTCGGGCGCGGCCTCGGGCGCATCGCCCGCCGTTGGCCGATGACGGTCGCGGCCACCACGGCGACCGCCGCCGCGCCCAGCGCCACCGCGCCGAGGGCCGGCGGGCCGTCGGAGGCGGGGGGCGACGGCGCGGGCGGGCCGGCGGCGACGTCGGCGGGGCCAGCGGGCGAGGGGGCGGCGGACGGCGTCGGCGCGGGCGGTGCCACGTCGGCCGCGGAGCCCACCAGCGTGCCCACCCCGCCCTGCGACGGCGGGACGGCGAAACCCCAGTCGAGCAGCAGCGCGGCCTGGTCGGCGGCGCGCAGCGGCACGTTCTCGGTGCCCATCAGGCTGACGACGAGCCGGCGGCCGTCGCGCTCGGCGGCCGTGACGAAGGTGTGCCGGGCGGCGTCGGTGAAGCCGGTCTTGCCGCCCAGGCCGCCGGGGTAGCCGGCCAGCGGGTTCTGGTTCTGGATCTGGAAGCCGGCGGACCGGCCCTCGACGCCGGGCATCTCCGCGAGCGGCGTGGCCAGGATCCCCGCGGTGAGCGGATCGGCGACCAGCGCGCGGAAGAACAGCGCCAGGTCGTAGGGCGAGGAGGACTGCCCGGCGACGTCGAGGCCCGACGGCGTCCCCACGACCGTGTCGAAGGCGCCCATCTCCAGCGCGGTGGCGTTCATCGCCTGCACGGTGGCCTGCGTGCCGCCGAAGGCCCGGGCGAGGGCGTTGGCGGCGTCGTTGCCCGACTGCAGCACCAGCGCCTGGAACAGCAGCGACACCGGGTAGCGGCCGCCGGTGACCATCCCGACCCGGCTGCCCTCCACCTGCTCGTCCTCGGAGGTGCCCTCGACGACCAGCGCGGGGTCGAGCCGGTGGGCCAGGGTGAGCAGCGTCAGCGTCTTGAGCGTGCTGGCCGGGTAGTAGCGGCCGTGCGGGTCGCGGGCGGCCAGCACGTCGCCGGTGCCGGCGTCGGCCACCAGCCAGCCGGCCGCGACGACGCCGTCGGGCACCGGCGGGGCGCCGTCGACGACGACCGTGCCGCGGGTGTCGAGACCCTCCCCGCCGACGGTGACCCCACCGGGGCCGGAGCCCTGCGGCGGCCCGCCCGGGAGCGGAGCGGTCGGGGTCGGGGCCGCGGGGTCGACCGTGGGGCGCGGCGTGCCCGGCGCGGCGGCCGCCGGAACGGCCCCGAGGACGGCGAGCAGGAGCACCAGCGCGGCCAGCAGGACGCGCCGCGCACCCCCTCGTCGCCGCACGGTCCGGGACGGTAGCCGCGCGGCCGGGAGCGCAGCCGGCGGGGCGGTCGGAGGCCGCGACGCGGGGCGCCGCGGTGCGCCGGTTCGCAACGATCGCGTCTCGGTCCGCCGCACGGAGGGCAGCCCGGCCGGGGAGCGCGGTTAGCGTGCCCGAGTCGTCCACGTCCGGGCGGGCGCCTCCGGGCGGCCGCGACCAGGACCCACGGGAGCGCCCACCGCGTCTGTGCGGGCAGCTCCCTCCAGAGAGGAGATCGTCTTGCGCCGAGCGCGGAAGATGAAGGCCGCAGCGCTGCTGCTGGCCGGCAGCATGGCCCTGGCGGCCTGTGCCAGTGACGAGCCCAGCGGCGGCGGCGGTGGCGGCGAGGGCGGCGGCGGCAGCGCCGAGGAACTGCGCATCGGCCTGGCCTTCGACACCGGCGGCCGCGGTGACCGCTCGTTCAACGACGCGGCGGTCGTCGGCCTGGAGGCCGCCGTCGAGGAGCACGGCGGCGAGTTCCAGGACCTCAGCCCCAACGCCGACGCCTCCAACCGCGCCGACCTGCTGACCCAGCTGGCCGACGAGGGCTACAACCCGATCATCGCGGTCGGCTTCGCCTACGGCGAGGTCATCGGCGACGTCGTCGAGCAGTACCCCGACACGACGTTCGCCATCATCGACTCCTCGGCGGAGGCCGTCGGCGCCGACAACCTCACCGGCCTGCTGTTCAGCGAGGAGCAGGGCTCCTTCCTCGCCGGCGTCGCGGCGGCGACGAAGTCCGAGACCGGCCACATCGGCTTCGTCGGCGGGGTGCAGTCCACGCTGATCCAGAAGTTCGAGGCCGGCTACGTGGCCGGCGCCCAGGCCGTGAAGCCGGACGTCATCATCGACCGGCAGTACATCTCCCCCGAGGGTGACTTCTCCGGCTTCAACGCCCCCGACCGCGGCCTGCTCGTGGCGCAGGGCATGTACGAGGCCGGCGCCGACATCGTCTACCACGCGGCGGGCGGCTCGGGTCAGGGCGTCTTCCAGGCGGCCGCGGCGGCCGGCAAGCGGGCCATCGGCGTCGACTCCGACCAGTACCAGACGGTCGACGACCCGGCGCTGCAGGCGGTCATCCTGACCTCGATGCTCAAGCGCGTCGACACCGCGGTGTCGTCGTTCATCGACTCCTACGTCGACGGCAGCGTCGAGGGCGGTACGGACATCACCTACGACCTGGAGCAGGACGGCGTCGGCCTGGCCACCTCGGGCGGCTTCATCGACGACATCCAGGACACGATCGACGACTACCGCCAGCAGATCGTCGACGGCGAGATCGAGGTCCCGACCACCCCGTGACGCCGGCCGGCCACCGCGCCGGCTGACCGCGGAGCACACGCAGACGGCGGGTCCGGGGGGAGCACACGCCCCCGGGCCCGCCGTCGTCGTGAGGGGGGACACCCGGCCGTCGACGGCGCCGGGGAGAATGCCTGACCGGCGCCGGCCCGCACGGGCCCGGCGGCGGTGCACCCACCCGGGGCACGACACCGGGTCACGGTCGATCCCGCGGCCCCGGTGCAGCAGAGTGGACGCGAGCCCGCGCACCCGCGGACCGCAGCGACGCAGGAAGGGCCCACCATGGCCACAGCAGGCACCTCGGACGGTCCCGTGCCGACCGGCCTGACGGAGGACGGCGGCGGTCCGGACGGCGGCAGCGCGCCGCTGGCCGTGGAGCTGCGCGGCATCACCAAGCGGTTCCCCGGCGTGGTCGCGAACAAGGACATCGAGCTGCGCGTCCGGCGTGGCGAGGTGCACGCGATCGTGGGGGAGAACGGCGCCGGCAAGTCGACGCTGATGAAGACCCTCTACGGCATGCACCGCCCCGACGAGGGCCAGATCCTGCTGCACGGGCGCGAGGTGCACTTCCGCAGCCCGGCCGACGCGATCGCCGCGGGGATCGGCATGGTGCACCAGCACTTCATGCTCGCCGACAACTTCACCGTGCTGGAGAACGTGGTCCTGGGCAGCGAGCCGACGAGGGGCGGCCGCCTGGACCGCGCCGAGGCCCGCCGCCGCATCCGGGAGATCTCCGACGCCTACGCCCTGGGCCTCGACCCCGACGTCCTCGTCGAGGACCTCGGCGTCGGCGACCGGCAGCGGGTCGAGATCGCCAAGGTGCTCTACCGCGGCGCCACGACGCTGATCCTCGACGAGCCGACCGCGGTCCTCGTGCCGCAGGAGGTCGACGAGCTGTTCGGCAACCTCGCCGAGCTCAAGCGCGAGGGCCTGACGGTCATCTTCATCTCACACAAGCTCGACGAGGTGCGGAAGGTGGCCGACTCGATCACCGTCATCCGCCGCGGCACCACCGTCGGCACCGCCGACCCGAAGACGACGACGGCCCACCAGCTCGCCGAGATGATGGTCGGCTCCGAGCTGCCCTCGCCGGAGATCCGCACCTCGACGGTCCGCGAGACGCCCGTGCTGCAGCTGCGCGAGGTCACCGTCGCCGCGCCCACCGGCCGCCCCCCGGTCGACGACGTCACCCTCACCGTCCGCGAGGGCGAGGTCGTCGGGATCGCCGGCGTGGAGGGCAACGGCCAGGCCGAGCTCGTCGACGCCGTCATGGGGCTGCGCGCGCTGGCCGCCGGCACCGTGCTGCTGGCCGGGGACGACGTCACCGCCTGGAGCACCCGGGCCCGCCGCGAGGCCGGCCTCGGTTTCATCCCGGAGGACCGGCACCGCCAGGGCATGCTGCTCGAGGCGCCGCTCTGGGAGAACCGGATCCTGGGACACCAGACCCGCCCGCCGGCGGTGAAGGGCCCCTTCATCGACCGCCGCGCCGCCCGCACCGACACCGCCCGGATCATGCGCGACTACGACGTCCGCGCGCCCGGCCCGGACACGCTGGCCGTCGCGCTGTCGGGCGGCAACCAGCAGAAGCTGATCGTGGGCCGGGAGATGAGCGCCGCGCCGCGGCTGCTGCTCGCCGCCCACCCGACCCGCGGCGTCGACGTCGGCGCCCAGGGTGCCATCTGGCGGCTGCTCGAGGAGGCCCGCGCGGAGGGGATGGGGATCCTGCTGATCTCGGCGGACCTCGACGAGCTCATCGGCCTGTCGGACACGCTGCACGTCATGCTGCGCGGCCGGCTGGTCGCCACCCTCGACCCCTCCGCGGTCACCCCCGAGGAGCTCGGCGGGTACATGACCGGGGCCCGGACGACGGCGGGTGCGGCGTGACCGTCCTCCGCCGGATCGGCTTCGCGCTGTTCGCGCCGGTCCTCGCCGTCGTCGTCGCGCTCGTCATCTCCTCGGCGGTCATGGCCGCCCTGCAGGTGGACCCGTTCCGGGTGTTCGCGGTCATGGTCGACTTCGGCGACACCCCGTCCCAGCAGGTCACCGCGCTGGTCGTGGTCCTCAACCGGGCGGTGCCGCTGTTCCTCGCCGGCCTGGCGGTCGCCATCGCCTTCCGGATGGGCCTGTTCAACATCGGCGTCGAGGGCCAGTACCGGCTGGCGACCATCCTCGCCGCTGCGGTCGGGGCCGCCGTGGCGCTGCCCGGGCCGCTGCACGTGCTGCTCATCGTCGTCGTGGCGATGGCCGTCGCGGCGATCTGGGCCGGGATCGTGGCCGTGCTCAAGGTGACCCGCGGCGTCAGCGAGGTCATCAGCTCGATCATGCTCAACGTCATCGCGCTGGGCATCGCCTCCTACCTGCTGACCGGCCCGCTCCGGGGGAGCCCCGAGGGGGCGCTGATCGTCAGCACCGCGGAGATCCCCGAGTCCGGGTGGATGCCCAGCCTCAACGGCGTCTTCGGCCTGCTCGGCCTGGCCAACCCACCGCGCCAGCTGTTCGGGTTCCTCGTCGTCGCGGTCGTCGTCGGCGTGCTGATCGCGGTGCTGCTCAACCGCACCCGCTTCGGCTTCGACCTCCGGGCCGCCGGTCTGTCGCCGTCGGCGGCCAGCGCCAGCGGCGTCGACGCCCGCGGCATGGTCATCAAGACGATGCTGCTCTCCGGCGCCGTCGCCGGGCTGGTCGGGATGCCCGACCTCCTGGGCTCGACGCACGCCTACAGCACCGACTTCACCACCGGGCTGGGCTTCCTCGGCATCGCCGTCGCCCTGCTCGGCCGCAACAAGCCGGTCGGGATCGCGCTCGGCGCGCTGCTGTTCGCCTTCCTCGACCGGTCCCTGGTCCCGCTGCAGATCCAGGACTTCCCCGCCTCGGTGGTCACGATCATCCAGGGCACGATCGTGCTCGCCGTGGTCGTCGCCAACGAGGTCGCCCGCCGGGTGGCCCGCCGCTCGGCCGAGCGCGGCTCGGCCACGGGCCCCGCGGTCGCCGGCGACGGCAGCACCGGGCCCGGGCAGGCGGCCTCCGGCGCCGCCTCCCCCGGCGGCGCGGCGGACGGCGGCGAGGGCACCGGGGCCGGCGTGAGCCGGACCACCGGCGCCGGACAGCGAAGCGACGAGCGGCAGGAGACCGGCGCATGAGCTCCGTGGCGACCTCTCCGGGCAGTGGCACCCGGCCCGGCCGCGGCCCGCTGACCGACCTGTTCACCGGCGGCGGCCGGGCGCGCCGGCTCACCTGGATCCTCGTCGGCGTCCTGGTGCTGTTCTCGGTGGTGCGGGTCATCAGCGGCGAGCAGGCACTCACCAGCTCCTCGACCATCGCCGCGACGCTGCTCCTCGCGGTCCCGATCGGCCTGGCCGCGCTGGGCGGCCTGTTCTCCGAGCGCGCGGGCGTGGTCAACATCGGCCTCGACGGCATGATGACCCTCGGCACCTGGGGCGCCGGGTTCGCCGGCTACCAGTGGGGCTGGGGTGCCGCCGTGATCGGCGGGCTGCTGTTCGGCGCGATCGGCGGGCTGCTGCACGCGGTGGCCACGGTGACCTTCGGCGTGGACCACGTCGTCTCCGGTGTGGCGATCAACATCCTCGCCGGCGGCGTCGTGCGGTTCCTCTCCGAGCTGGTCTACACCGACAACCCCGCCGGGGGTGGCGTCACCCAGTCCCCGCCGGTCGCCGGCACACCGCCGTCGTTCTCCGTCCCGGTGCTGTCCTCCGGCCCCGACCTGCTCGGCTCGCTGGAGCGGCAGCACTGGTTCCTCGTCAGCGACCTCGCCGGCATCCTGCGCGGGCTCACCAGCGGCATCGGCCTGCTGACGCTCGTCGCGGTCCTGCTGGTCCCGGCGTCCTACCTGCTGCTGTGGCGGACGGCGTTCGGCCTGCGGCTCCGCTCGTGCGGCGAGAACCCGGCCGCCGCCGACTCGCTCGGCGTGCCCGTGTACCGGCTCAAGTACGTCGCCGTCCTGATCTCCGGCGCGCTGGCCGGCCTCGGCGGGGTGTTCCTGGTCTTCATCGCCGGGATCTACCGCGAGGGGCAGGTCAACGGCCGCGGGTTCATCGGCCTCGCCGCGCTGATCTTCGGCAACTGGCGGCCCGGCGGGCTCGCCTCCGGTGCCCTGCTGTTCGGCTACACCGACGCCCTGCAGCTGCGCAGCCGGTCGGCCGTCGTCGCGCTGTTCCTGCTCGTCGCGATCGGGCTGGCCGTGATCGCCGTCGTCCAGGCCCGCCGCGGGAAGCTGCTGCCGGCGGGGATCGCCGCCGTCGTCGCCGCGGCCGCTCTCGTCGGGTTCCTGACCGTCGAGGAGCTGCCGCCGGGCCTGGTGTCCTTCACGCCGCACCTCACGACGCTGCTGGTGCTCTCGCTGGCCTCGCAGCGGCTGCGGATGCCGAAGGCCGACGGACTGGTCTACCGACGAGGGGAGCACTAGTGGAGGACGTCGACTGGGAGGCCCTGCGGGCGGCGGCCCGGGAGGCCATGACGCACGCCTACGCGCCCTACTCGCGGTTCCCCGTCGGGGTGGCCGGGCTCGTCGACGACGGCCGGGTGGTCACCGGGTGCAACGTCGAGAACGCCAGCTACGGGCTGGGCCTGTGCGCCGAGTGCGGGATGGTCAGCGACCTCGCCCGCACCGGCGGCGGCCGGCTGGTCGCGGTGGCGTGCGTGGGCGGCGACGGGCAGCCGCTCATGCCGTGCGGGCGCTGCCGCCAGCTGCTGTGGGAGCACGGCGGCGCCGGGATGCTCATCGAGACGGTGTCGCTCGGCATCGTGCCGATGCGCGAGGTGCTGCCCGACGCGTTCGGCCCCGAGGACCTCGTGGCCGCGGCCGGGCGGGGGCAGGGGTGAGCATGGACGCCATCGACGTGCTGCGCGCCAAGCGTGACGGGCAGCGGCTGACCGACGAGCAGATCCGCTGGGTGATCGGCGCCTACACCGACGGCACCGTCCCCGACGAGCAGATGAGCGCGCTGCTCATGGCGGTGTTCTTCCGCGGGATGGACAGCGGCGAGCTCGCCGTCTGGACCCAGGCGATGATCGACTCCGGCGAGCGCAAGGACCTGTCCTCGCTGGGCCGGCCGACGGCGGACAAGCACTCCACGGGCGGGGTGGGCGACAAGACCACGCTGCCGCTCGCGCCGCTGGTCGCCGCGTGCGGGGTGGCGGTCCCGCAGCTGTCGGGCCGGGGTCTGGGCCACACCGGCGGCACGCTGGACAAGCTCGAGGCCATCCCGGGCTGGCGCGCCGACGTGCACGAGGAGGCCTACCTGCGGCAGCTGGCCGAGGTGGGCGCGGTCATCTGCGCGGCCGGGCACGACCTCGCGCCGGCGGACAAGAAGCTCTACGCGCTGCGCGACGTGACCGCGACGGTCGAGTCGATCCCGCTGATCGCCAGCTCGATCATGAGCAAGAAGATCGCCGAGGGCGCCGACGCGCTGGTGCTCGACGTCAAGACCGGGTCCGGGGCGTTCATGAAGGACGCCGAGGCCTCCCGCGAGCTGGCCCGCACGATGGTCGGGCTCGGCGAGGCGGCCGGCGTCACCACCGTGGCGCTCGTGACCGCGATGGACCGCCCGCTCGGCCGGGCCGCGGGCAACGCCGTCGAGGTGGCCGAGTCGGTCGAGGTGCTGGCCGGGGGCGGGCCGGCCGACGTCGTCGAGCTCACCCTGGCCCTGGCGCGGGAGATGCTCACCGGCGCCGGGCGGCCCGACGTCGACCCCGCCGACGCCCTGCGCGACGGCCGGGCGATGGACGTGTGGCGCCGGATGATCGCCGCCCAGGGCGGGGACCCCGACGCGCCGCTGCCGCAGCCGGCCGAGCGGCACGTGGTGACCGCCCCGGCCACCGGCACGCTCACCCGCCTGGACGCCTACGCCCTCGGGGTGGCCGCCTGGCGGCTGGGTGCCGGCCGGGCGCGCAAGGAGGACCCGGTCTCGGCCGCCGCCGGTGTCACCTGGACGGCGACGGTGGGGGAGCAGGTGACCGAGGGGCAGCCGCTCCTGGAACTGCACACCGACGACGCCGCGCGCATCCCGCGGGCGCTGGAGGCGCTGGAGGATGCGGTCGGCGTCGACACCGGCGACGAGCCGCTGCCGCTGCTGGTCGACCGCATCTCCGTCTGACCCCACCCGTGCGCGTCCGCGGAGATGCCGCGGTCATCTCCGCGGACGTGCGCGGTCATCGGGGCGGTCGGCGCCGGTCCGCAACCGGGGAGGACACTGGATCCTCGTGCAGCAGGACTCCCTCCTCCCCACCCCTCGCGAGCTCGCGGCGGTACCCGGGGGAGAGCCGGACCCGGACGCGGCCATCTCCGTCCGCGGGCTGGTGAAGCGCTACGGCGCCGCGGCCGCCGTCGACGGCCTGGACCTCGACATCCGGCGCGGGGAGATCTTCGCGCTGCTGGGCCCCAACGGCGCCGGCAAGACGACGACGGTCGAGATCTGCGAGGGCTTCCGCGACCGGGACGGCGGCGAGGTGCGCGTGCTGGGCACCGACCCGGCCTCGGGCGGGCGCCGCTGGAAGGCCCAGTTGGGCATCGTGCTGCAGTCCGGTGCCGGCGACAGCCAGCTGACCTGCCGCGAGCTGCTCCGCGCCCAGGCGTCCTACTTCCCCGACCCGCGCGACCCCGACGAGGTGCTCGAGCTGGTCGGCCTGACGGAGAAGGCCCGCTCGCGCGGCCGGTCGCTGTCGGGTGGCCAGCGCCGCCGGCTCGACGTCGCGCTGGGCATCGTCGGCCGACCCACCCTGCTGTTCCTCGACGAGCCGACGACCGGCTTCGACCCCGAGGCCCGCCGGCAGTTCTGGTCGCTGATCCGCTCGCTGCGCGACCTCGGCACCACGATGCTGCTGACCACCCACTACCTCGACGAGGCCGAGGCGCTGGCCGACCGCGTCGGCGTCATCGCCCGCGGCCGGCTCGCGGAGGTCGCCGTCCCCGCGGAGCTCGGCGGGCGGGGCCGGGCACCGGCGGTGGTCACCTGGTCCGAGGACGGCGCCCGGCGCTCCCAGGCCACCGCGACCCCCACGGCGTTCGTCCGCGACCTCGCTGCGCGCTTCCCCGGTGAGGTGCCGGACCTGGCGGTGGCCCGGCCGACCCTCGAGGACGTGTACCTGCAGATGATCGGGGAGGACCGCGCGTGAGTGCCGTGCCGACGACCGAGACCACGGGGACGACGACCCGGCCCGGGACGGCGCTGCCCTCCCTGGCGGCCGTCTACCGCTCCCGCGCCGGGGTGGAGCTCAAGGAGTTCTTCCGGCAGCGCGAGTCGGTGGTCTTCACCCTCGTGTTCCCCGTACTGCTGCTCGTCGTGTTCGGGGCGGTGCTCGACTACGACCTCGGCAGCGGGGTGAGCTTCACCCAGTACTTCGTCGCCGGTGTCATCGCCGCGGGCATCCTCGGCGCGAGCCTGCAGAACATGGCGATCTCCATCGCCACCGAGCGCGCCGACGGCACGCTGAAGTCGCTCTACGGCACGCCGATGCCGCGCAGCGCCTACTTCGTCGGCAAGGTCGTGCAGGTCCTCGCCGTCACGGTGCTGATCATCGCGATCCTGCTGCTCGTCGGTGCCGTGTTCTACGACGTCCAGCTCCCCTCCGGGGCGGACTGGCTGACCTTCGCCTGGGTCACCGCGCTCGGTGCCGCGGCGTGCACGCTGCTGGGCATCGCGGTGTCGAGCCTGGCGCGCAACGGCCGGTCGGCGTCGGCCACGGTCACGCCGATCGCGCTGGTGCTGCAGTTCATCTCCGGCGTCTTCTTCCAGTTCAGCCAGGTGCCGGTCTGGATGCAGACGGTCGCCTCGCTCTTCCCGCTCAAGTGGATGGCGCAGGGCCTGCGCTCGGTGTTCCTCCCCGACGCGCTCGCCGCGCAGGAGCCCGCGGGGACCTGGGAGCTCGGCCGGGTCGCCCTGGTGCTGGGCGCCTGGTGCCTGGCCGGGCTGGTGCTGTGCGTCCTGACCTTCCGCTGGCAGGAACGCGGCACGCGGTAGCACGGTCGCCCTCCGGGCTCCGATCGCGGCCAGGTGCCGGCCCCCTCCTGCGCTGGATCCCTCCCCGTGTCCCGGTCGCCAGCCGTCCCCGGTTCCGGAGCGGTGGCTGTATACCGTCGCGGCGTGCCTGCACAGCTGACGCCCGACTCGATCCGCCGCGCTCCCAAGGTCCTCCTGCACGACCACCTCGACGGCGGGCTGCGGCCGCAGACGGTGGTCGAGCTCGCCGACGAGGCGGGCTACCGCGACCTGCCGGCCGGGGACGCGGCGAAGCTGGGCACCTGGTTCCAGGAGGCCGCCGACTCCGGCTCGCTGGTGCGCTACCTGGAGACGTTCGCGCACACCGTCGGCGTGATGCAGCGGCCCGAGGCCGTGCGCCGGGTGGCCCGCGAGTGCGCGCTCGACCTCGCCGCCGACGGCGTCGTGTACGCCGAGGTCCGCATGGCGCCCGAGCTGCTCACCGCGGGCGGGACGCCGATCGAGGAGGCCGTGGAGGCGATCCTCGACGGGTTCGCCGCGGGCAGCGCCGAGGCCGCCGCCGCGGGCACGCCCGTCACCGTCGGCGCGCTGCTGTGCGCGATGCGGCAGGACGACCGCTGGGAGGAGGTCGCCGGCCTCGTCGTGCGGTACCGGGACGCCGGCGTCGTCGGCTTCGACCTGGCCGGGCCGGAGATCGGCTTCCCGCCCGACCGGCACCCCGAGGCCATCGCGCTGCTCGACCGGGCCGGCGCGCACCGCACCATCCACGCGGGGGAGGCCGCCGGCATCGACAGCATCCGCGCCGCCCTCGACGGTGCCCGCGCCGAGCGGCTGGGCCACGGCATCCGGATCGCCGACGAGGTGCCCGACGACGGCCCGCTCGGCCCCGTCGCGCAGCGGGTCCTCGACGAGGGCGTGCCGCTGGAGGTCGCGCCGTCGTCGAACGTGCAGACCGGCGCCTACGCCTCGCTGGCCGCCCACCCGATCGCCCGGCTGCACGCCCTCGGCTTCACGGTCACGGTCAACACCGACAACCGGCTGATGAGCGGCGTCTCGGTCACCAGCGAGGTGGCCGACGTCGCCGCCGTCCACGGCTGGGGGTGGGACGACGTGCAGACGGTCACCGAGCGGGCGCTGGCCGCGGCCTTCCTCGACGACGTCGCGCGGACCCGGCTGCTCACCGAGGTCGTGCGGCCGGGATACGACGCGCTGCGCGCGGGGTGAGCACGGCCACCGCGGGAGCCGGAACGGCGCGGTGACCACCGCTGTTATCGTCAGTGTGCCGGCACTCGCCGGTCATCCTCCCGGACGGTCCGTCCGGGCATGAGCGCATCCGTGCAGGCCGACCGCCCCGTCCGGGCCGGTGGCCGCCGTGAGGACGCCGATCGACGGCGCCCGCCCATCACCACGGGACGCGCCCGAGCTGTATCGGAGTCCCACACCCGCATGTCCTTGATCGACCCCGTCGACGTCCTCGACACCCAGCTCGACACCCAGCTCGACCTCGAGAGCACCCCCCCGCCGGCTCCCGAGCCGACCGGCCCCACCTTCGCCCAGCTGGGCCTTCCCCAGCCGCTCGTGACCGCTCTGGAGCGGCGCGACATCCGGGCGCCCTTCGCCATCCAGACCTCCGTCCTGCCCGACGCGCTCGCCGGGCGTGACGTGCTGGGCAAGGCCGCCACCGGCTCGGGCAAGACGCTGGCCTTCGGCCTGCCGATGCTGGCCCGCCTGGGCCTCACCGCCCGCCGCGGCCCGCGCGCTCCCCGCGCGCTGGTCCTCGTGCCCACGCGCGAGCTGGCCCAGCAGGTCTCCGACGCCCTGGCGCCGCTCGGCCAGGCCATGGGCGTCCAGTTCGCCACCGTCTACGGCGGCGCCTCGATGTACCGCCAGATCACCCAGCTGCGCCGCGGCGTCGACGTCGTCGTCGCCACCCCCGGCCGGCTGCAGGACCTGATCAGCCAGGGCGAGGCCACCCTCGCCGAGGTCGAGGTCAGCGTCGTCGACGAGGCCGACTTCATGTCCGACCTCGGCTTCCTGCCCGTCGTCAAGGAGCTGCTCGACCAGACCCGCCCCGACGCCCAGCGGCTGCTGTTCTCGGCCACGCTGGACGGCGAGGTCGACAGCCTGGTCCGCCGCTACCTCAAGGACCCGGCGCGCCACGAGGTCAAGCGGGCCGGCGACGACGCCCCGCCCGCCGAGCACCTCGCCTACACCGTCGCCTTCCGCGACAAGGTGCCGGTGACCCAGGAGCTGGCCGCGCGTCCCGGCCGGACGATCGTGTTCGCCCGCACCCAGCTCGGCGTCGACCGGCTGACCGAGAACCTGCAGGCCGTCGGCATCAAGGCCGAGGCGATCCACGGCGGGCTGCCGCAGTCGGCCCGGCGGCGGGCGCTCGAGGCGTTCATGGACGCCCGCAGCCCGGTCCTCGTGGCCACCGACGTCGCCGCCCGCGGCATCCACGTCGACGACGTCTCGCTGGTCCTGCACTACGACCCGCCGGCCGACCACAAGACCTACCTGCACCGCTCGGGCCGCACGGCCCGCGCCGGCGCCGCCGGTGTCGTGGTCTCGCTGCTGCTGCCCGACCAGGTCGGTCAGGCCAAGCGGCGGTTCCGGCAGGCGAAGGTCGACCCCAGCGTCGACCGCATCCGCCCCGGCGACGCCCCGATCACCGACCTGGTGGCCACGGGCGTGGCGGTCGAGCCGATCGAGCGGCCGGCCCGCGAGTCGCGCCGTCCGCACGGCGGTCCCGCCGGCCGGCGTCCGCGCCGCGACGGCGACCGTCCCCGCCGGTCCTACGGCGAGGGTGGCGACCGTCCCCGCCGGGAGGGCGAGCGTCCCCGTCGGCCCTCCGGCGACCGTGACCGCCACCGCGGCCCCGGTGAGGGCTCGCGCGGCGGGCGGGGCGACCGTCCGGCACCTGCGCGCGACTGAGCAGGGACCCCGTCCTCCCCACCCTTCGCATGCTCGGGGTGGGGCCCGGGACGGGGCCTGACAGACGACGGCGGCCGGTCCCGGGACTCCCGGGGCCGGCCGCCGTCGTCGTGCGTGCCCGCTCGTGCCCTGCCCATGGCTGTGGGCAGGGCACGGGCGTCAGGACCGGAAGACCAGCGCTCCGCTGACCTGCGCCACGACCTCGTCCCAGGCCGCCCGCAGCGGAGCGGCGTCCTCGGCGCGCAGCGTGGCCTCGGGCTCGCGCTCGGCGCGGGCCACCGTGCGGCCCAGCGGCTCCGTGGGCGCCAGCAGCTCGTCGACCCGGGTGAGGCCCGCGTACTCGGCGACGTCGCGCACACCCTCGACGGGCTGGGCGAACGCCCGGTGGCCGACCAGGCCCGCCGCGCCGTCGGCGACCTCGGTGAGCACCTCCGACAGCTCGGTGAGGTCGTAGCGGTCCTGCTCGGCCGGCAGCGGCATCGTGTCGGTGTCGGCGACCTCCGGCCAGGACGCGATCTCGGTGAGGTCGTGCTGCTCGTCGCCGGCGCAGAAGCGGGCGAGGTCGGCCGGGGTGTCGAACAGGTACACCTCGCCGTCGCGGCCGAGGAAGCGGGCGACGTCGTCGACGTAGCAGCGCAGGGTGACGCCGGAGCCCTCGGGGACGACCAGCTCCACCGGCAGGATGCCGACGGCCTCCCAGAACTCCGCCGCCGCGGCCACGGCGGCCGGGGTCGCGGTGATCCGGCTGCCGCCGCGGATGGTGCTCACCCCGGCGGTCGCCGCCTCCTCCGGCGCGGCCGCCGTGGATCCCGCGGCCGGCCGGTTGCCCGAGCCGTCCGAGCCGCGCGCGACGGTGGCCTCCGCGCCGCGGGCAGGGGCGCCGACGGGGACGGCCGTCCGCCCGGCCGGGTCCTCGTCGGCGTCGGCGTCGGCGTCCTCGTCGGCGTCGTCCTCGTCGCTCCCCGAGGGGTAGGCCTCGAGGGTGGTCGTGCCGGCGCCGGTCCAGTCCAGGTGCACCGACAGCTCCTCGATGACGTCCTCCCAGAGGTCGTCCAGCGCCCCGCCGACGCCGATCCACGCGTCCTCGCCGGAGCGCCCGACGAACGCCTCCACGCCGAGGCCCAGCGACCCGATCTCGGGCCGGGCCACGAGCTCGGCGAGCGCGGGGAACTCGGTCTCGTCGTCGTCGGTCAGGTCCTCGTCGGCGTCCTCGTCCGCCACCGCGTCCGCGTCGTCGTCCGCGTCGTCCGTGTCGTCGTCGGCGGACCGGGCCGGGGTCGCGCCGTCCTCGTCCTCGACGCCGGCGGTGTCCAGGCACTCGGCCAGCCGGCTGACGATGTCGAGGGTGGCGGCGAGCTCCTCGACGGCCCACCGGTCGGGGTTCTCGGCGGCGATGTCGTAGACGCCGTCGAGGTCGTAGCGGTGGTCGTCGTCGGGGGTCAGGTCCTCCGCGCCGAGACCGGCCACGACCGGCCACACCGGGTGGTCGGCGAGGTCGTGGTCGGTGCTGGTGCGGCAGAACGCCGCGAGGGCCGCCGGAGTGGGGAACAGGTGCACCGAGGCGGTCTCGCCCTCGGAGGTCCCGAGGAAGGCCTGCCACTCCTCGCCGTCCTCCTCCCACGGCGGGGCCCACAGGGTGTAGCCGGTTCGGTCGTCGACGGTGAGCGCGATCGGGACGATGCTGGGCCTGGCCACGGGCCCATCCTGCCCGGTCCGCCTGGGAACGCACCCCGGGGCGGTCGTGCTCCGGGGTGCGTTCCCGGGCGTCAGCCGGCGGCCCGGGTCGCCGGACGCCGGCCCCGCTGGACGACCAGCACGCCGGCGACGGCGACCAGGACGCCGACCACCGGCGGGATGAACCACTGCACCTCGTTGCTCCACCAGGCGGCGACCGCGGCGACCCCGTAGACCGCGACGTTGCGCCACTCGACCGGGGGCAGGTGCTGGGTACCGCCGCTCATGCCGCCGCGCCAGCGGGCCAGGTGGTCGCCGATGACCACGCCGCCCAGCGGCGGGATCAGGATCCCCAGCCAGACCAGGTAGTCGATGAGGTTGTCGTAGATGCCCGTGACCGCCAGCAGCGTCCCGAGCACCACGCCGCCGATCACGAACGGCTTCTTGGACGGCGAGTCGGCGATCTCCGCCCCGGCGACGCCGACGTTGTAGGCGGTGTTGTCGTTCGTGGTCCACAGGTTCGCGACGAGGAACACCAGCCCCCAGCCCACCAGCCCGAGCTGGTAGAGGACGAGGACGAAGTCCCCCTCACCGAACGCCAGCGCACCGATGGCGCCGAAGCCGAGCATGAGCAGCTCGCCGATCAGGAACGCGATCACGCAGGCCCAGAAGCCGGCGCGCGGGGTGCGGGCGAAGCGGGTCCAGTTGGGCGCCTGCGTCCCGCCGGAGGCGAAGGTGCCGACGACGACGGTCACGGCGACCGCCACGGTCATCGACCCGGACGGCTCGATGCCGGTCAGACCGCTCCAGCCGCCCACCTCCTCGAGGGAGCGCCAGGTCACCCAGCCGGCGAGCACCAGCATCAGCGGCACCGACACGAGGGAGAGGGCGTACATGCCCTTGTAGCCGTAGTAGGCGGTCACGCCCATGACCGCGCCGCCCACGAGCATCAGCGCGACCTCCGGGCCGCGGCCCTCCCAGCCCAGCGCGCTGGCCGTGAGTGCGGCCAGGGTCGCCACGGTGACCCCGTACCACCCCACCTGCGTGCCGCCGAGCAGCAGTGAGGCGAGCTTGGCCCCCCTCCGGCCCAGCGTGTAGCGGCACATCATGACGGTGGTCAGGCCGGTGCGGGCCCCGATCCCGCCGATCACCGCGACGTAGACGCCGAGGACGGCGCTGCCCAGCAGCAGCACCCAGAACAGCGTGGTCGCCGGGAACGCCTCCCCGATCTGCGCGCCGGCGAGCATGGTCGGAGTGAAGAAGGTGAACCCCAGCAGCACGATCGCCAGCGAGAACAGTGACCGGCGCGCCGCCGCGGGTACCGGGTCGATCGGGTAATCAGGGTCGACGACCTCCGGCGCGGTCGCGTCGTTCCGGGCCGGGGCGCTGCTCATGCCCGCACCTGCGCGTCCTGCTCGTCGGTGCCGATGTCCTCGTGCCACAGCTGCGGCTGGGCGGCGATGAAGTCGCTCATCGTCTCGGCGCACTCCGGGTCGTCGAGCACGACCACCTCGACGCCGTGTTCGGCCAGCCAGTCGTGGCCTCCGGAGAAGGTCCGGGCCTCGCCCACCACCAGGCGGGAGATGCCGAACTGGCGCACCAGCCCGCTGCAGTACCAGCACGGCGACAGGGTGGTGACCATGGTGGTCCCGCGGTAGGAGCGCTGCCGGCCGGCAGCCCGGAAGGCCGCGGTCTCGGCGTGCACGGAGGGGTCGTCGTCCTGGACCCGCCGGTTGTGCCCGCGACCGAGCACCTCGCCGTCGCGGCCGACGAGGGCCGCACCGATGGGGATGCCGCCGGCAGCGCCCCCGGCCCGGGCCTCCTCGAGCGCGACGGCGAGCCAGGCCCGCGCGGTGGCGGGGTCCAGCGGTGTCAGGGGAGCGGCCATCGACGGCCTCCTCGCGACTCGGGCCGCGACCGGTGCCGCGGCGACGGCTGCGGTCGAGGCTGGGCGAGCGGCCCGGCGTGCGCAACGATCAATCCGTCAGGGATCGGCGCGGGGATCCACGCCGTCGTGTCAGGCCGGGAAGGAGGTCGGGTGCTCACCATCGCCGAGTTCCTCGCGCTCCCCGCCGTGCGGGACGCGGCTCCCGAGGAGGCCGTCGCGCCGTCCTCGCCGCAGACGTCGGTCCGGTGGGTGCACTCCAGCGAGATCTACGAGATCGGTCCGCTGTTGTCGGCCGGCGACCTGTTGCTGACGACGGGCCTGGGACTGGCCGGCGTGGATGCCGGGGCCCGCCGCCACTGGGTGCGGGAGCTGGCCGGCCGCGGGGTCACGGCCGTCGCCGTGGAGCTGGGCCGTTCGCTGCCCGACCTGCCGGGGGAGCTGCTCGACGAGGCGCGCCGTCGCGGGCTGCCGTTGTACGTGCTGCGCCAGGTGGTGCCCTTCATCCGGGTCTGCCGGGAGGCCAACGCGGTGATCCTCGACGCCGACGCGCGGCGGATCCGGATGGTCGACGCCGTCCTCGCCGACGTGCACGCGGCGCTGGCCGCCGGTGGCGGGACGCCGGCCCTGGTCACCGCCGCCGCGGCCGTCACCGGTGGCCCGGTGGCACTGGTGACCCGGTCGGGCCGGGTGGTCGCGGCGGCCGGGGTCCGTGACGAGCGGGCCACCGACCGGCTGCTGCGCCGACCGGCCGCGGCGGCACCCGTCCGGGTCTGGGACGTCGACTGGGGCGCGGTGGCGCTGGGCACGGGCTCGGCGACCGACTCCGCCGGCCTGGACCTGCTCGCGCCGCGGCTGGCCCGCGTGGCCGCGGTGGCGGTGGGTCAGTCGGGGGCCGGCTCGGCGGGTGACCCGGCTGCCACCCTCCTGGCGGACCTGCTCACCGACACCGTGCCCGGGACGAGGGAGCTGCTGCTGCGGGCGGGGCTGGCGGACTTCCACCCGGCTCCGGGTGCCGCGGTGGTCGGCCTGGCCGCCAGCGCCCCCGACCCGCGCCCGGTCCTGGCGGGGTGGGCGCGGGCCACCCACGGCGAGGGGCTGGAACTGCTGGCGGGACGGGTGCGGGGGGAGGCGCTGGGGCTGGTCGCCGTCCCGGGGTCACCCGACCGCACGGATCCCGTCGGGTGGCTGACCGGCCTGCTGCCCGCGACGGGGACGGTCACGACGGTGGGGCCGGCGGTGCCGCTGCCCGAGGCCGGGCACTCCCTGCGGCAGGCGCACGCGGCCCTGCCGACCGCCACGCTGCTGGGCCGCGGGACCGTGCCCACCCGGGAGCTGACCCTGCCGCAGCTGCTCGCCGGGCTGGACGACCGCGCGCTGCGGCGGCTGGTCGAGGACGCGCTCGCCCCGCTCACCGCCTGGGACGCCGCCACCGGCAGCGACCTGGTGCACACCCTGGCGGTGCACCTGCGCGGCGGCGGCAGCCGGACCCGCACGGCGGCGGCGCTGCACGTGCACCGCCAGTCGTTGTACCAGCGGCTGGCCCGCATCGAGACGCTGCTCGGCCGGCCGGTCGACGACCCGGCGTCGCACGAGCAGCTGGTGGTCGCGACGACCGCCGCGCAGCTGCTGCACGCCCGCGACCGCTCCGACGGACGTCCCCGGGGACGGTGAGTCCCGGGGGCCGGCAGTCCCTGGAGGTCCCGCCGGTCCCGGGGCTGCCGCCGGTGCAGGCGGAGCCGGAGCTCAGTCCCGGTAGCCCTCGAGGGCGGCCACCCGGGCGAAGATCTCCCGGGTGTCGGGGCGCTCGAGCGACGGGTCGAGCTCCAGGTACACCGCCATGACGTTCTGCGCGATGCGTCCGGACTCCGCCCACTCGGCGAAGCGCCCGAGTGCGATGTCGTGCATCGCCTCGGTCGGGCTCATCCCGGCCCGGAACCGTTCCGTGGCCTCCTCCTCGACGAAGAGGAGGTAGTCCCGGACCTGCCGGATCCCGGAGGTGTCGGTCACCGGCCCGTGTCCGGGGACGACGTGCACCGGTTCGAGCCCGAGCATCGTGTCGCAGGCCCGGACCCAGTTGCGCAGCGGCCCGGCCCAGATGATCGGCGTCCCCCCGATGAAGAGCAGGTCCCCGGTGTACAGCACCCCGGCCGAGGGGACCCACGCGACGCTGTCGCCGGCGGTGTGCGCCGGTCCGAGCTCCAGGAGCTGCACCTCGACCCCGCCCACGTCGAGGACCTGCCGCCCGTCGAAGGTCTCGGTGGGCCGGCGCGGACTGCAGTCGCTCCAGTCGAACGGCGCGAAGATCTCCCGGGCGAAGCGGCCCGGACCGCCCGGCGCGTCCCGGAGGCCCATGATCAGGTCCGGCCCCGCGTGCTGCATCTCCTGCGCGGTCGCCGACGAGGCGACGATCCGCGCGTCGGGGAACACCTGGTTGCCGAACCAGTGGTCGCCGTTGGAGTGGCTGTTCACGACCGTCCGGATCGGCGCGGACGCCGTCACCTCCGCCATCCCCTCGACCATCGACCGGGTCATGGGGACGTCGAAGAGCGTGTCGAAGAGCAGCGACTCGTCCGAGCCCACGACGAGGCCGGCGTTGCTCCAGCCCCAGCTCCCGTCCGGCTCGAGCCAGGCGTGGCAGCCGTCGGCGAGGTGGTGCAGCCCGCGGGTGAACTCCAGGTCGGCCATCGCCGCCGCCTCAGAACCCGGTCCGCAGGGGGTGCACGGCCGGACCGGGCACCACCTCGTTCTCGATCTCACCGATCCCCTCGACGCGCATGCGCACCCGGTCCCCCGGCTGCAGCCACCCCCGGAAGCCCTGACCGGCGTCACCACCGCTCATCGAGAAGTGCTCGAACAGGCAGCCGGTGGGGACGGTGCCGGATCCGAGCACGTCGCC
Source organism: Geodermatophilus amargosae (assembly GCF_041028265.1). Classification (GTDB taxonomy): domain Bacteria; phylum Actinomycetota; class Actinomycetes; order Mycobacteriales; family Geodermatophilaceae; genus Geodermatophilus; species Geodermatophilus amargosae_A. The sequence continues at coordinate 39,849 of NZ_JABGCW010000014.1, read as the reverse complement.
CGGGCGCAGCGTCGTCCCGCGGGAGGCGTAGGCGACGATCTCTCCCCACGACCAGTCCATCTGGTCCATGGAGCCCCCGCCGACCTCCTCGTCGTTGACCCAGACACGCATGTCGAGGGCGAAGGAGTTGCCGCTGGCGTGCGGCGCCAGCTCGTCGGCCGTGACGAACACCGGCCCCAGCGTCGTCGAGCTGTCCTTGCCCTTGGCCGGGCCGAGGTTCAGCCGCATCTCGCGGGCCTGCAGGTCCCGGGCGCTCCAGTCGTTGAAGATCGTGTACCCGGCGACGTGGTCGGCCGCGGTGGCCGGGTCCAGGTCGGAGCCGGCCCGGCCGATCACGGCCGCCACCTCCAGCTCGAAGTCGAAGCGCCCGCAGCCCGGGGGCACCGGCACGGGGTCGTGCGGGCCGACCACCGCGACGGGGTTGGTGAAGTAGAAGGCCGGGATCTGCTCCCACTCGGGATCCAGCTGGGCCGCGGCACCGAGTCCGGCGCGGCAGTTGCGCATGTGCTGCAGGAAGCACAGGAAGTCCCGCATGGCCGGCGGCTGCAGCGGCGCCCGCAGGACGGCGCCCTGGAACGGGCGGGTGTCCTGGGGTGCGGACGTGGCGCGCTCGGCCGCCGCCTGCAGTCGCGATCCGTCGTCCCCGAGCAGGTCGACCAGGGTGGTCCCCGGCTCGAGCCCGTGGATCCGGTCGTCGACGACCAGGCCGACGCGGTCGGTGCCGTCGGCGTCGTAGGTCACCCATCTCATGGCTGTGCCTCCTGGGGTCCGGGCTCCGGCCGACGGTCGGCCGTGAGCAGGAACTTGCGGATCTTGCCGACCGAGGTCCGGGGGAGCTCCTCGACGAGGTGGACCTCGTGCGGCCGCTTGGCGGGGGAGAGGTTCGCGGCGCACCAGGCGAGGACCGACTCGACGAGGTCGGGTGCCGGCACGCCGGCCGGCACCACGTGGGCCACCGGGACCTCGGTGCGGATCGGGTCCGGGCGCGCGGTGACCGCGACCTCGAAGACGCCGGGGTGCCGGGCGACGACCTGCTCGATCTCGACGGCCGAGACGTTCTCGCCGGCCACCTTCAGCTGCTCGCTGCTCCGTCCGGCGAAGGACCACGTGCCGTCGGCGGCCACGGTGGCCCGGTCACCGGTGCGGAACCAGATCCCCCCGTCGGGCTCCCGCGCCGCGACCACCCCGTCGCTGGCGCGGCGGTCGTCGAGGTAGCCGGTGAAGACGGTGCGGCCGGGGAGGCCCCCGACCTGGATCTCGCCGTGGCCGGGCGGGGTGAGGGGAGCGCCGGAGCGCAGGTCGCCGAGGCGGACGAGGCAGCCCGGCGTGACGCCCCCGAGGCCGGCCGGGCCGGCTCCCCCGGGTGGCTGGCTGAGCACCGCGGGGCCGGTCTCCGTCATGCCGTAGAGCTGCCGTGGCCGGCAGCCGACCAGCCGCGTCACCCGGGCGTACTCGTCGGCGGTGAGGTCCTGCGCGAACCACAGGTGCTCCAGCGGACGACGCAGCGGACGGTCCCCGCCCCGGGCCAGGACCATCCGCAGCGGCGCCGCGAACAGCGAGGCGTGCGTGGCCTCGAGGCGCTCGAGCTGCGACAGGTACCTCGTCGCGGAGAAGGCGGGCACCAGGGCGACGGAGGCGCCGACCGCGATGGCCGCCGCGAAGCAGTAGTACTGGGCGTTGGCGTGGAACAGGGGCAGCGCGACGAGGAAGCGGGACCGCGACTCGAGCCGGGCGGCCTCGGCCATGACCAGGCCGGTGTGCGCGTAGACCCCCTGGCTGACGACCACCCCCTTCGGGGCCGAGGTGGTGCCGGACGTGAAGAGCACGCTCAGGACGTCCTCGGCGGTGACCGCCGGCGCGGGCGGGTCGCCGTCCCGGGCCAGGCCGCCCACCGTCGCGTCGGCGCCGGAGGACACGACGACCGTCCGGCCGTCCAGTGCCCCGCTTGGGACCCGGTCCGCCTGCTCGGTCCCGCACACGACCAGCCGCGGCCGCAGGCGTCCGTGCTGGTGCGCGAGCTCCGGCGCGCGTGCCCGCGGGTCGCTGCTGCTGAACGTCGCCCCCAGGACCGAGCAGGCCAGCCAGACGGCCACGAAGGCCACCGAGTTGGGCAGGACGAGCAGCACCCGGTCGCCCGGGCCGACCCCGCGGGCGGCGAGTCCGGACGCCGTCCTGCCGACCACCGCGTCGAACTCCGCGTACGTCCACGTGACGGCGGAGCCCCCCTCGGTCTCGAAGACGAGGAAGGGCCGGGCCGCGTGGTCGCGCACGGCCCGTGACCACAGGCCGGCGAAGGACGGCCGGCTCGGCTCTCGTGGCTGCACGGTGAGGACTCCCCGGGGTGTGTGGACCGGGCGGTGAAGAAGGTCTTGCCTCCACAATCAATTGAATATAAACATGGCCTGGATCACACCTGTCAAGGGAGACGAGATGCGCATCCGGATGCTCGCCGTGGTGATGGCCACCGCCCTCGTGACCGCCGCGTGCGGCGGATCGGACGGCGGCTCCACCGCCGGAGGGGGCTCGGGGTCGTCGGCCGGCCCGGCGGACGAGGACGCGGTCCTGCGCTTCTCGTTCGGCACGCCGGCGGGGAGCAACTACGACCCCGCGACCACGACCAACCAGTTCGTGAACGTCTACCTCTACCCGGTCTACGACCGGCTGGTCGACGTGACGCCCGAGGGCGAGCTCCAGCCCATGCTCGCCGAGTCCTGGGAGTTCACCGACGGCGACCGGACGCTGCGGCTCACCCTGCGCGAGGGCGTCGTCTTCCACGACGGCACGCCGTTCGACGCCGAGGCGGTCAAGGCCAACGTCGACCGCGCCAAGAGCCTCCCGAACTCCTCGCTCAAGGCCGACCTCGCGGCGGTGACCGAGGTGGTGGTCGTCGACGAGCGGACCGTCGACCTGCGGCTGGGCGCCCCCGCCGGCTCCCTGCCGGCGCTCCTGGCCGACCGCGCCGGGATGATGGTCAGCCCCGCCGCCTTCGGGAACCCGGACCTCGACCTGCAGCCGGTGGGGACGGGCCCCTACCGCGTGACCGAGCACCAGCCCGGCGTCGTCATCCGGTACGAGCGGTCCGCGGACTACTGGGCCCCGGACGTGCAGACCCTCGGTGGCCTGGAGATCCAGATGCAGCTCGACCCCGAGGTGCGGCTGCGCGCCGTCAGCGGGGGTCAGGCCGACGCCACCCAGCTCAACCCCGACCAGGTCGAGGCGGCGGAGGGGCCGGGGATCACGGTGGAGTCCGCGCCGTCGCTGGGGTCCTTCACCCTGTTCCTGAACAAGAGCGGCCCGGCGCTGTCGGACCAGCGCGTGCGCGAGGCCATCAGCCTGGCCATCGACCGCCAGGGCATCAGCGACGCGCTGCAGGCGGGCCGGTGCACGCCGAGCACGCAGCTGTTCCCCGAGGACTACTGGGCGCACAACCCCGACATCGAGGCCCCCGAGTACGACCCCGACCGCGCCCGGGAGCTGCTCGCCGAGGCGGGACAGCAGGACCTGGCCCTGAACGCCGTCGTGATCAACGTGCCCTTCTACACGGCGCAGCTGGAGGCCATCCAGGCCCAGCTGGCGGAGGTGGGCGTCGACCTGACCGTCACGTCGCTGGAGCCCACCGAGCTGCTGTCGCGCTTCGTCGGCGGCGAGGCGGACATGTACTTCAGCAACTGGCCCGGCGCGACCGACCCGGCCAAGACCGTGGCGACGCTCCTCTCGCCGCAGGGCACGCTGAACCCCGGCGGGTACAGCAACCCGGAGATCGACCGCCTGGCGGTGGAGGGGCTGTCGGCCACCACGCAGGAGGACCGGGCGCCGTCCTACCAGGAGCTGTCCGAGGTCATGGTCGAGGACGCCACCCAGATCGTCGTCTGCAACGCCACGAACACCTTCGTCCACACCGAGCAGGTCTCCGGCCTGGAGTCGACGCTGACCGGGCTGTTCGACTTCCGCGGGGTGACGGTGAGCGCATGATCCGCCTGGTGGCGAGGAGGCTCCTCGCCCTCGTCCCGCTGGTCTTCCTCGTGACCCTGGTGGTCTGGGGGCTGGTCCTCGTCATCCCGGGGGACCAGGCCCTGGCGATCGCGGGTGACTCCGCGACGCCCGAGCAGGTCGAGGCCATCCGGGAGGACCTGGGGCTCGACGACCCGGTGCCGGTGCGGTACGGGCGCTGGCTGGCCGCCGCGGTCCAGGGCGACCTGGGGACGTCGCTGTACACCAGCTACTCGGTCACCGACGCCCTCGCCGACCGGCTGCCGGTGACGTTGTCGCTGGTCTTCGTCTCCTTCGCCCTGGCCGTCGTCGTGGGCACGGCGATCGGCATGCTCGCGGCGAACCAGAAGGGGCGCCTGACCGACCGGATCCTCACCGTCACGACGTCGGTGGGCCTGGCGGTGCCGAACTTCTGGCTGGGCCTGCTGCTGGTCACCTTCTTCGCGCTCAAGCTCGAGTGGTTCCCCTCCGGCGGGTACGTGCCCTTCACGGAGGACCCGGCGGGGTGGCTGCGCAGCATCACCCTGCCGGCCGTCACGCTGGCCACGGCCGTGGCCGCCGAGCTCGCCCGGCAGATGCGCGCCAGCATGTCCGACGTCCTGGAGCGGGACTTCATCCGGACCCACCGGGCCAAGGGCCTCCGGCCGGCGACCATCGTCCGCCGGTACGCCCTGAAGAACGCGGCCATGCCCGTCATCACCGTGGCGGGGCTCCAGATCGCCCGCCTGTTCGGCCTGGCCACCATCGTCGAGATCATCTTCAACCTCAACGGGGTCGGTGCCCTCGCCGTGGACGCGGTCTTCGACCGGGACATCCCGGTCATCCAGGGCTGCGTCCTCCTCATCACGGTGATCGTGCTGCTGGTCAACCTCGTCGTGGACGTCAGCTACGGCCTGGTCAACCCGAAGGTGCGTGTGCAGTGACGACCATCCGGCCGACGGCCGCGCCCGGGGCGCAGGAGCAACCGCTGACCGACCGGCCCGAGTCGCCGCGGCAGCGGTTCGTCCGCCGGTTCCGCCGGGAACGCCCCGCCGTCGTCGCCCTCGTGGTGGTCGTGCTCATCGCCCTGGCCGCCCTGCTGGCACCGCTCCTGGCCACGCACGACCCCGACACCCAGGTGCTGTCCGACCGCCTGCAGGCGCCCAACGGGGAGCACTGGTTCGGCACCGACGACCTCGGCCGGGACGTGTACTCGCGGCTGCTCTACGCCGGCCGGATCTCGCTGCTCGCGGCCGTGCAGGCGACGGCCATCGGGATCGCCCTCGGCGTCCCCCTCGGCCTGGCCGCCGGGTACCTCCGGGGCTGGGTGGACGTGGTGCTCAGCCGGATCGCCGACGCGGTCATGAGCATCCCCGCGCTCCTGCTGGCCCTCGCGATCGTCGGCATCCTGGAGCCGGACCTCACCAGCGCGATGATCGCGATCGGGGTCGTCTACGCGCCCCAGTTCTTCCGGCTCACCCGGGCCAGCACGCTCGCGGTCCGCGAGGAGACCTTCATCGAGGCGGCCCGGAGCGTGGGTGGCACGTCGCGCGCGATCATCACCGGCCACGTGCTGCCCAACGCGCTGTCGCCGCTCGTCGTGCAGATCTCCCTGGCCATGGGCTTCGCCATCCTCTTCGAGGCGAGCATCAGCTTCCTGGGCCTGGGCGTGCAGCCGCCCGACTCCTCGTGGGGCTCGATGCTCGGCCGGTCGACCCGTTTCTTCGAGCAGAGCCCGCACCTGGTGCTCATCCCCGGCCTGGCGATCCTCGTGACGGTCCTCGCCTTCAACGTGATCGGCGACGGCGTCCGGGACTCCCTCGGCCGGGAGATCAGGAGGCCGACGCAGTGACCGACGCGGGAACCGGCGCAGTGACCGCCGCAGGGACCGGCTCGGGGACCGGCTCGGGGACCGGCGCGCTGCTGGAGGTGGAGGGCCTCGCGGTGGAGTTCGCGACGGCCCAGGGCTGGGCCCGGGTGGTCGACGACGTGTCCTTCACCATCGGGCGCGGGGAGACCCTGGGCCTGCTGGGCGAGTCCGGCTGCGGGAAGTCGGTGACCTCGCTGGCGGTCATGGGGCTGCTGCCGCCCCGGTCGTCCCGCATCGCCGCGGGCTCCATCCGGCTCGACGGCCGCGAGCTGCGGGGACTGTCGGAGTCCGAGCTCAGCGACGTCCGCGGCAACGCCGTCTCGATGATCTTCCAGGAACCCATGACGAGCCTGGACCCCGCGTTCCGGGTGGGCGAGCAGATCTCCGCGGTCCTGCGCCGCCACCGCGGCGCCTCGCGCAGCGCAGCGCGCCGGCGGGCCGTCGAGCTGCTCGACCTGGTCGGCATCCCCGACGCGGCCCGGCGGGTGGACGACTACCCGCACACCTTCTCCGGCGGCATGCGGCAGCGCGTGATGATCGCGATCGCCCTGGCGTGCGAGCCGGACCTGCTCATCGCGGACGAGCCCACCACGGCGCTCGACGTCACGGTGCAGAAGCAGATCCTCGAGCTCCTCGCCGGCCTGCAGGAGCGCCTGGGCATGGGGGTCCTGTTCGTCACGCACGACATGGGCGTCATCTCGCAGATCAGCGACCGCGTCGTCGTCATGTACGCCGGGCAGGTCGTGGAACAGGCGTCGACGGAGGAGGTCTTCTGGCATCCGCAGCACCCCTACACGGAGGGCCTGCTCGCCTGCCTGCCCGCCGAGCACGGACGGGAGCGGCTGCGTGGCATCCCCGGGCTGGTGCCGGGTCCGCTCGACCTCCCCGGCGGCTGCCGGTTCCACCCGCGGTGCCACCACGCCCGTGCGGGCGTGTGCGACGTCACCCCGCCGGGCCTCGACGAGGTCCTGGCCGGGCACCACACCCGCTGCCTGCTGGCGCGGGACATCGAGCTGCGGGGGATCTCCTGATGTCCGAGCCGCTGCAGGTCGTCGCGGAACCGGCGTCCCCGGAACCGCTCCTGGTCGTCCGGGACCTCACGAAGACCTTCGTCACGCGGCGGGACCCGCTCGGGCGGCCGCGGGAGCGGCTGACCGCCGTCGACGCGGTCTCCTTCGAGCTCGCCGCCGGCCGGACCCTCGGTCTCGTCGGCGAGTCCGGCTCCGGGAAGAGCACGACCGGCCGCCTGATCGCCCGGCTGATCGAGCCCGACGCCGGCACCGTGGTCCTCGGCGGCCGCGACGTCACGGCCGCCGGCCGGGAGGAACTGCGCGAGCTGCGCCGCGACGTCGCGATGGTCTTCCAGGACCCCTACTCCTCCCTCGACCCGTCCTGGATCGTCGCCGACGTCATCGCCGAGCCGCTCCGGTACCACTCCGGGCTCGGCCGCCGGGAGCGACACCGGCGGGCCGCCGAGCTGCTGGACCAGGTGGGCCTGGACCGGCGGGCGGCGATGCGCTACCCGTACGAGTTCTCCGGAGGGCAGCGCCAGCGGCTGGCCATCGCGCGTGCCCTGGCGCTGAACCCCCGGCTGATCATCTGCGACGAGGCGGTGTCGGCCCTCGACGTCTCGACCCAGGCGTCGATCATCACGCTGCTCGAGGACCTCCAGCGCGAGCTCGGGGTCAGTTACCTGTTCATCTCCCACGACCTGGCGGTCGTCCGCCACGTCAGCCACCGCGTCGCCGTCATGCGCGGCGGCGCGATCGTCGAGACCGGCGACGCCGACCGGGTGTGGTCCGACCCGCAGGAGGACTACACCCGGGCACTGCTCGACGCGGTCCCGAGAGTCGCGAGGCGGGTGTGAAGGATGTCGCGAGACGCGAGGGTTCAGTCCGGTGCCCGTGAACGACGTTCCACTGACGCGGATCGACTGGGTCGAGGCCCAGATCAGGCAGGCCATCCTCGACGGCGAGCTCGCCCCCGGCGAGCGCCTGATCACCGCCACCCTCTCGGAGCGCTTCTCGGTGAGCCCGACGCCCCTGCGGGAGGCACTGCAGCGGCTGGCGGGGGAGGGCCTGGTCGAGTTCGCGGCGCAGCGGGGTGCGCGGGTCACGCCGCTGTCGGCCCGCGACCGGGACGAGCTGGCCGAGCTCCGGAAGCTCCTGGAGCCGGAGACGGCGGCCCAGGCCGCACGGCACGGCGGCCCCGAGTGGCGGGCGCTCGTCGAGGCGACGTCGGGGACCCTGCTGGCGACCCTGGAGCAGGCCACCGCCACCCCCGTGGCCCGCGAGCTCGCCTACCGCGCCTTCTACGAGGCGGCGGCCGGCGGCTGTCCCTCGACGCGGCTGCGGAACATGTCCCGGGTCGTCCGCGACCAGGCGTCGCGCTACCGGCTGGCGGTGAGCGACGGCCTGGACCGGGAGGAGCTGGCCACTGTGCACCGGTCGCTGGTCGGCGCACTGCTGGCGGGACGGCCCGCCGAGGTCCGGACCGCCATCGAGCGGGAGATCGTGGCCTACGAGTCGGTCGGCCTGGACATGACCGCGGAACCGGAGGCAGCGGTGGCGCCGGGAGCGCGGGGATGAGCCCCCCGGGGCGGTCGGGGTCGGTCGGCGACAGGCTCACCTGGCAGGCCGGGGTCGACCCGCGCCGGCCCTTCCTCGTGCGGGTGGGCCCCGGCGGGCAGCAGACCGTCCTCTCCTACCGGGACGTGTGGCTGGAGTCCCGCGCCATGGCGCGCCTGCTCACCCAGCTCGGCGTGCGCCGGGGCGACACGGTCCACGTCCAGCTCGGCAACGTGCCCGAGCTGCTGGTGTGCCTGTTCGCCGTCGCGCACCTCGGCGCCGTGCTCGTGCCGACGCACCCGTCGTCGACCGTCGACGACGTCGCCTACGTGATGTCGCACGCGGGCTGCCGGGTCAGCGTGACGGCCCTGGACCGGATGCCGGTGGTGGCCGCCGCCGCGGAGATGGTCCCCGAGCTCGCCCAGGTCGTGACCGTCGGCGGAGCGGCCGACGGCGCGGTCTGCTGGGAGGAGGTCCGTCCGGGCCTGTCCGAGGGGGAGCTGCCGGACGCGCGTCCGGGGCCCCGGGACCTGCTCGCCGTCCTCTACACCTCCGGCAGCAGCGGGTGGCCCAAGGGCGTGATGCTCACCCACGGCAACCTGCTCTTCGCCGGTGAGGCGGTCGCCCAGCTCGTCCGCCTGCGGGCCGAGGACCGCTGGCTGGTCACGCTGCCGCTCTCGCACGCCAACGCGCTGCTCTACTCGGTGATGTCGGCCTTCGTCACCGGCGCGTCCGCCGCCCTCGTGCCGGCGTTCGACCCCGCCCGCTGGGCGGAGCAGACGCGGGACGTCTCGGCGACCGTGGCCAGCCTGTTCGCCGTGCACGTGCGGGCGGTCCTGGGGGCCAGCCCCGGCGGCGTCGACACCAGCGGCCTGCGGCTCACCCTCTTCGCCCAGCACCTGACCGAGCACGAGCGGGCGGTGTTCGAGGAACGCTTCGCGACCCGGCTGGTGCAGGTGTACGGGCTGACCGAGACCCTCGCGCCCACGCTGTCCGACCCGGTCCACGGGCCGGCCGTGCCGGGGACCGTCGGCCGGCCCACACCCTGGGTACACACCCGCCTGGTGGACACCGACGGCGTCGAGGTGCCACCGGGCCGGGCGGGGGAGCTGCTCGTGCAGGGGGTGCCCGGCCACTCGCTCATGGCCGGCTACCTGGGACGCGAGGAGGACACCCGCCGGATCCTCCGCGACGGCTGGCTCGCCACGGGCGACCACCTGCGCGCCCTGCCCGACGGGTCGCTGGAGTTCCTCGGGCGTGCCGAGGACGTCCTCAAGCCCGGCGTCGACAACGTCTCGGCCGCCGAGGTGGAGCGCGTCCTGCTCGAGCACGTCTCGGTGCTCGACGCGGCGGTCGTCGGCGTCAGCACCCCGGAGCGGGAGGAGCACATCGTCGGCTTCGTCGTCCTGCGCCCGGAGGACGACGCGACGGAGGCGGAGGTCCTGGCGTGGGCGGGTGACCGGCTCGCCGCCCACAAGGTCCCCGAGCGGGTCGTCGCCGTCCCCGCACTGCCGCGCAACGCCGTCGGCAAGGTGCTCAAGCGCCAGCTCGGCACCGCCCACGTCCCCGTCCCCGCCGCACCACGCGTGCCCCCTGCCCGCTGAGGGGGACCGGCCGGATCCCGGCCCCCACCGGCGCATCGTCGCGCCCCGACCGGAGAGGAACCCCCCATGAGCTCGTCCCACGGCGACCACGACCTCGGACCGTCGCGCCTCGAGGAGGTGAACGACGGCGTCTTCGCCTACATCCAGCCCGACGGCAGCTGGTGGATCAACAACACGGGCCTGCTGGTCGACGACCGGGGCGCCGTCTCCATCGACACGTGCGCGACGGAGCGGCGCACCCGCGAGTTCCTCGACGCGGTGCGGACGGTGACCACCCGCCCGGTGCGGACGCTGGTCAACACCCACCACCACGGCGACCACACGCACGGCAACTACCTGCTCCCCGACGCGACGATCGTCGGGCACGAGCTCACCCGGGAGGCGGTCATCGAGACCGGCGTCCCCGGTCCGGAAGGGCCGCTGCCGTACTGGACGCACTTCGACACCGGCGCCCTGGAGCTCGCTCCTCCGTTCCTCACCTTCACCGACCGGGTCACGCTCTGGTCGGGAGACCTGCGCTGCGAGGTCCGCCACGTGGGCACGCCCGCCCACACGACGAACGACTCGATCGTGTGGATCCCGGAGCGGTCGACGCTCTTCGCCGGCGACCTGCTCTTCAACGGCGGCACGCCGTTCCTGCTGATGGGGTCGCTGTCGGGGTCGCTGGAGGTCATGGAGAAGGTCGTGGCCCCGCTCGAGGCGACGACGATCGTGCCCGGGCACGGGCCGGTCGCGGACGGCTCCCTGGTACCGCAGATCCTCGGCTACCTCCGCTTCCTGGAGCGGACCGCGCGGGAGGGGCGCGACGCGGGCCTGTCACCGCTGGAGGCCGCACGGCAGTGCGACCTCGGGGAGTACGCGGAGTGGTCGGACGCCGAGCGCATCGTCGGCAACCTGCACCGGGCCTACGCCGAGCTCGACGGTGCCGAGCGCGGTGCGCCGATCGACCTCGAGGCCGCACTCGGCGACATGGTCACCTACAACGGCGGCCGACGGCTGACCTGCCTGGCCTGAGCCGGGCGGGTGCGCCGGGCCTCCTCGCGGAGGGCCGGGGCACCCGCCGGCTCACAGTCCGATCGGGTGCCACACCGTCTTGGTCTCGAGGAACCGCGTCATCCGGCCGGTGCCGGGGTCGGCGGTCCAGTCCGGCTCCTCCGCCGGCGGGCGCAGCACCCGCTTGATGCTGCCGGCCGCCAGCCGCTCGAGCTCCAGGGCGCGGCCGGCGGGGGCGCCGGTGAGGTCGATGGCGTCGACGTCGTCGTGCTCGGCCAGCCAGGGGCCGATCTCGCCGGCGTCACCGGTGAGCAGGTTGACCACGCCGCCGGGGACGTCGCTGGTGGCCAGCACCTCCCCGAGGGTGATCGCCGGGAGCGGCCGCTCCCTCGACGTGACGACGACGGCGGTGTTGCCGCCGGCCAGCACCGGCGCCAGCACGCTGACCAGGCCGAGCAGCGACGAGCGCTGCGGCGCCAGCACCGCGACGACGCCGGTGGGCTCGGGCAGCGAGAAGTCGAAGTACGGCCCGGCCACCGGGTTGGCGCTGCCCAGGACCGCCGCGAGCTTGTCGGTCCACCCGGCGTACCAGACCCACCGGTCGACGGCGGCGTCGACGACGGCCCGCGCACGCCCGGCCGACAGGCCCTCGCCCGCGGCGACCTCCTCGCAGAACTGCGCGTGCCGGCCCTCCATGACCTCCGCGACCCGGTAGAGCACCTGCCCGCGGTTGTAGGCGGTGGTCCCCGACCACTTCCCGAACGCACCCCGCGCGGCGACGACGGCGTCGCGGGCGTCCTTGCGGGAGGCGTGCGCGGCGTTGGCGAGGAAGGCCCCGCGGGCGTCGGTCACCTCGTACGTGCGGCCGGACTCCGAGCGCGGGAAGGCCCCGTTCACGTACAGCTTGTAGGTCTTGCGGACGGCCAGCCGGTCCGACATCAGGAGCTCTCCTTCAGGTAGGCGGCGAGCCCGTGCCGGCCGCCCTCCCGGCCGTAGCCGGACTGCTTGTAGCCGCCGAAGGGCGACGTCGGGTCGAACTGGTTGAACGTGTTGGCCCAGACCACGCCGGCGCGCAGCCGGTCGGCGATCGCGAGGATCCGCGAGCCCTTCTCCGTCCAGATGCCGGCCGACAGCCCGTAGGTCGTGTTGTTCGCCTTGGCCACCGCCTCGTCGGGCGTGCGGAAGGTGAGCACCGACAGCACCGGGCCGAACACCTCGTCGCGGGCGATGCGGTGCGCGGGGGAGACGTCGGTGAACACCGTCGGCGGGAACCAGAAGCCGCGCTCGGGCAGCTCGCAGACCGGCTGCCAGCGGTGCGCGCCCTCGGCCTCGCCGACGTCGGACAGCTCCCGGATCCGGGCGAGCTGCTCGGCGGAGTTGATCGCCCCGATGTCGGTGTTCTTGTCCAGCGGGTCGCCCACCCGCAGCGTGCCGATGCGCCGCTGCAGCGAGGCGATGACCTCGTCGTGCACCGACTCCTGCACCAGCAGCCGCGAGCCCGCGCAGCACACGTGGCCCTGGTTGAAGAAGATGCCGCGCACGATGCCCTCGACGGCCTGGTCGATCGGGGCGTCGTCGAAGACGATGTTGGCCGCCTTGCCGCCGAGCTCCAGGGTGAGCACCTTGCGGGTCCCGGCGACGGCGCGGGCGATGGAGCGGCCCACCTCGGTCGAGCCGGTGAAGGCGACCTTGTCGACGTCCTCGTGCTCGACGACGGCGCGGCCGGTGTCGCCGGCCCCGGTGACGATGTTGACCACGCCGGGCGGGAGGTCGGCCTGGCGGCACACCTCGGCGAACAGCAGCGCGGTCAGCGGGGTGGTCTCGGCGGGCTTGAGGACGACGGTGTTGCCGGTGGCCAGCGCCGGGGCGACCTTCCACGCCAGCATCAGCAGCGGGAAGTTCCACGGGATGACCTGGCCGGCCACGCCGTGCGGGCGCGGGTCGGGGCCCAGGCCCGCATGGCCGAGCTTGTCGGCCCAGCCCGCGTGGTAGAAGAAGTGCGCCGCGGCCAGGGGCACGTCGACGTCGCGGGACTCCCGGATCGGCTTGCCGTTGTCCAGCGACTCCAGGACGGCGAACTCGCGGGCCCGCTCCTGCAGGATCCGCGCGATCCGGAACAGGTACTTGCCGCGGTCGGCGGGGCGCATCGGCCCCCACACGCGGGTGGAGGCCCGGCGGGCGGCCCGCACGGCGCGGTCGACGTCGGCCTCGGTGCCCACCGCGATCTCGCTGAGCACCTCCTCGGTGGCCGGGTTGACCGTCTTCATCGGCTCGCCGGAGCCGTCGACGAACTCGCCGTCGACGAACAGCCCGTAGGACGGCGCGACGTCGACGATCGAGCGGGACTCGGGGGCGGGGGCGTACTCGAACAGGCTGGTCATGATCAGTCGGTGCCCATCAGTCGATGCTCACGTGGTCGGGGCCGCCGTAGTGGCCGGTGCGCAGCTTCTGCCGCTGCAGGAGCAGGTCGTTGAGGAGGCTGGAGGCGCCGAAGCGGAACCAGTCGGGGGACAGCCAGTCGGCGCCGACGGTCTCGTTGACCAGCACCAGGTGCTTGAGCGCGTCCTTGGTGGTGCGGATGCCGCCGGCCGGCTTGACGCCGACCTGGCGGCCGGTGGCGGCGCGGAAGTCGCGGACCGCCTCGAGCATCACCAGGCAGACCGGCAGCGTGGCGGCGGGGGAGACCTTGCCGGTGGAGGTCTTGATGAAGTCCGCGCCGGCGAGCATCGCCAGCCAGGAGGCGCGGCGGGCGTTGTCGTAGGTGACCAGCTCGCCGGTCTCGAGGATGACCTTCAGGTGCGCGTCCCCGCACTCCCGCTTCACCGCGACGATCTCGTCGAACACCTCGAGGTAGCGGCCGGAGAGGAAGGCGCCGCGGTCGATGACCATGTCGATCTCGTCGGCGCCGTTGCCCACGGCGTCGCGGACGTCGGCGAGCTTGACCTCCCGGCTGGCGCGGCCGCTGGGGAAGGCCGTGGCGACGGCGGCGACGTGGATGCCCGAGCCCTCGAGCGCCTCCACCGCGACGCCGGCGAGGTCGCCGTAGACGCAGACGGCGGCGACCGCGGGGGCGGTGGTGTCGGTCGGGTCGGGACGGCGGGCCTTGGCGGCCAGCGAGCGGACCTTGCCCGGGGTGTCGGCGCCCTCGAGCGTGGTCAGGTCGACCATCGAGATGGCGGTGTCGATCGCCCAGGCCTTGGCCGTGGTCTTGATCGAGCGGGTTCCGAGGGTGGCGGCGCGCTGCTCGGCGCCCACCTGGTCGACACCGGGCAGGCCGTGCAGGAAGGCGCGGAGGGCGGCGTCCGAGCGGGTCACGTCGTCGAACGGCGCTCCGGACCCGGGGGCGGGCCGGGTCCCGGCCTCGAGGGTCCCGGGGTCGAGCACGTGGGTCATGCCGGCCATTCTCCCGGTTCCCCCTCCCCGCCGTCGCACCCTGGCCGTCGCACCCTGGGCCGGGCGGGGCGACCGCTACGGTGTCGCGCGTGCAGTTGACCGTGGTGGACCACCCGCTCGCCCGTGCCCGGCTGTCGCGCATGCGCGACGAGCGCACCGACAACGCCGCCTTCCGGGCCGCGCTGCGCGAGCTGACCCAGATGCTGGTCTACGAGGCCACCCGCGACCTCGCCGTCGCCGAGGAGCCGATCACCACCCCGGTGACGACGACGACCGGCTACCGGCTGGCCGCGCCGCCGCTGATCGTGCCGGTGCTCCGCGCGGGGCTGGGCATGGCCGACACCGCGCACGGGATGCTGCCGGAGTCGCAGATGGGCTTCGTCGGCCTGGCGCGCAACGAGACGACCTTCCAGCCCGAGGCCTACATGGCCTCCCTGCCCGAGACGCTGGTCGGTCGGCACGTGTTCGTCCTCGACCCGATGCTGGCCACCGGCGGGTCGCTGGTGCACTGCTGCACCCTGCTCACCGGGCGCGGCGCCACCGAGATCACCGTGCTCTGCGCCCTGGCCGCGCCGGCCGGGCTCGAGCGCCTCGAGCAGAGCGGGCTGCCACTGCGGGTCTTCACCGCCAGCGTCGACGAGGGGCTCGACGAGCAGGCCTACATCGTCCCCGGCCTCGGCGACGCCGGCGACCGCCAGTTCGGCGCGGTCTGACCGTGCGCTTCGCGGTCCTGGGCACCGGTCACTGGGCCCGCACCGTGCACGCCGCGGCGATCGCCGCGCACCCCACCGCCGAGCTGGCCGGGATCTGGGGCCGCGACGCCGCCAAGGCCGCCGAGGTCGGGGCGGAGTTCGACGTCCCCGGGACCGACGACCTCGCCGCGCTGCTCGAGCAGGTCGACGCGGTGTCGGTCGCCGTCCCGCCCGACGTCCAGGTGCCCCTCGCCGAGCAGGCGGCCGCCGCCGGCCGGCACCTGCTGCTGGAGAAGCCGATCGGCCTGACCGTCGCCGAGGCCGACCGGGTGGTGGGCGCGGTGCGGTCCACGGGCGTCGCCTCGGTCGTCTTCTTCACCTTCCGCTTCCAGGCCGCGACGACGACCTGGCTGACCCAGGCCGCCCGGACCCGGCTGGCCGGCGGCGCCGGCTCGTGGCTGTCCGCGCTGGCCGGCAGCCCCTTCGACTCGGCCTGGCGCCGCCGGCACGGCGCGCTGTGGGACATCGGCCCGCACGCGCTGTCGCTGCTGGTCCCGGCCCTGGGCCCGGTGGTCTCCGTGCAGGCCGGCGCGGGCGCGGGCGACACCGTGCACCTGGTGCTCCAGCACGCCACCCCCGGCGTCGCCTCCACGCTGACGCTGTCGCACACCGTCGCGCCGCTGGCCACGGGCGTCGAGTTCAGCGTGCACGGGGACGCCGGCCGGCTGGTGCTCCTGCCCGACACCGAGAGCCCGGTCGAGTCGCTGTCCGCGGCGGTCGACGAGCTCGGCGCCGCGGCGCTCACCGGCGGCGCCCACCCGTGCGACGTCGGCTTCGGACGCGACGTCGTCGTCGTGCTGGCGACCGCCGAGCGGGCCCTGGCCTCGGGCTGCCGGGAGTCCGTCCCGGCCTGAGCCGACCGCGACCGCACCGCGGCGGCCCGGACCCGGGGAAAGCGGTTGACCGGACGGGTCAGCCTGGAGGGGTGCGGATGACCTTCTCCCGGCTGGCCGACCGGCGTCCGGTGGAGACGCGCGTCGAGCGCGACGACGGGGTCGTCTTCTCCCTCCGCGGCGCCGGCGGCGGGGCCGACCTGCCGCACGACCTGGTGCACGCGCTCGTCGAGACCGAGCTCGGCATGACCGACGGCATCTGGGGCTGCATCGCCGACGGCGTCGTCTGGACGACGATGCGGCACGTCTCCGGCCGGCAGCCCCCGCACGCCGCCGAGCGCTCGGCCCGGCTGAAGAGGGAGCGGGCGGCGGCCATCCAGCGGGCGGAGGGCGTGGCCGACCTGGTCTCCCGGTCGGCGCGCGGGGCCACGGTGCTGCCCGGCGAGGCCGCCGCGCTCGACCTGGCGCCCGCGCGGCTCGCCGACGCCGCGGCCGCGCTGGCCGACGCCGGGCGGCGGTGGCGGGCCCTGCCGGTGGGGGAGACGTGGACCGTGCAGTGGCGCCCCCCGCCGGCCCGCCCGGGGCGACGCCGCAGGTGAGAGGCCCGTCGGGCACACTCCGGGCGTGATCATCGTGCTGGTCGGGGCCGTGGTGCTGGCGCCCGTCGTCGTGATGGCCGACCTGCGGCGGTGGCGGCCGCTGCCGGTGCTGCTGTGGCTGGCCGGCACCGCGGCCGCCGTCACCTGGGTCCGGTCCCTGGACGCCGGCCCCGGCGCGGTCGGAGGACAGGGCGGGCTCTTCGCGGGGATCGGCTGGCTGCTCACCGCCCTGGCCGCCGCCGTGCTCTCGGTGGCCGCCGCCCGGCGCGGCGTGCCGCGGCAACGGCCCCGGCACGGGCGCTGACCTCAGCAGCCGAGCGCGGCCGCGAGCTCCTCGAGGGAACCGACCGACAGGTCGGCGCCGGGGTCGGTCTCCGGCGGCGCGGGGTCCCCGCCGAACTCCAGCGTCCGGTGCACGTACGCCGTCCGCAGTCCCCGCGCCCGCGCGGCGGCCAGGTCCTCGACGTGCGCGGCGACCATCAGCACCCGCGGCGGCGGCAGTCCGAGCAGCCGCGGCGCGGAGTCGTAGACCTCGGGGTCGGGCTTGTAGCGGCGCACGACCTCGGCGCCGAGCACCAGGTCCCACGGCAGCCCGGCCCGCCGCGCCAGGTCGACCTGCAGCCGGACGCCCCCGTTGGACAGCGGCGCGAGGACGAACCGGCTCCGCAGCCGGGTCAGGCCGGGCACCGTGTCCGGCCACGGGTCGAGCCGGTGCCAGGCCAGGACGAGCTCCGCGGCGACGTCGTCCGGGACCGCGTCGGCCCCCACCTCGGCGAGCGCAGGGGGCAGCGACTCGCGGTGCAGCACGTCGAGCGGCACGAACGGCCGCCCGCCGCTGCGCACGCGCTCCATCGACGGCTGGTAGCGGCTCCGCCAGGCGTCGGCGAACGCGGCGGCGTCGACGTCGGGGCCGAGCAGCCGCGCCGCCTCGCGGGCCACGCCGGCGCGCCAGTCGACGACGGTGCCGAAGACGTCGAGGACCAGCGCGCCGACGTCCACTACAACCCCAGGGCGTGCGCCATCTCGCCGCGCAGCTGGTCGAGCTCGTCCTCGCCGCGGCCGCGGGCGGCGATCACCCCGGCGTCGTCGTGCACCGGGACGACCGTCTCCAGGTAGGCCTTGAGCTTGGGCTCGGTGCCGCTGGGCCGCACCACCACGCGGACGCCGTCGCCGAGCAGCCGGACGGCGTCGACCGGCGGGTCCTCGGTGAGCAGGTCGGTGGCGGTGACCGGGCGGCCGAGCAGCCGCGACGGCGGGTCGGCGCGCAGCCGCCGCATCGCGTCGGAGATCAGCGTGAGGTCCTCCACCCGCGCCGACAGCTGGCCGGTGGCGAACAGCCCGTGCTCGCGGGCGAGCTCGTCGAGCCGGTCGACCAGCGTGCGGCCGGTGGCCTTGAGCTCCGCGGTCAGCAGGGCGACGGCGAGGGCGGCGGAGATGCCGTCCTTGTCGCGGGCGACCTCGGGGGTGACCGCGTAGCCGAGCGCCTCCTCGTAGCCGAACACCAGCGGCTCGGCGTCGGTGCCGGCGCGGATGATCCACTTGAACCCGGTGGGCGTCTCGGCGAACCGCACGCCGTGCGCCTGGGTGAGCGCGTGCAGCAGCGAGCCGCTGACCAGCGAGGACGCGTACGTGCCCCGGGCGCCGCGGCGCAGCAGCCAGTCGGCGAGCAGCGCGCCGACCTCGTCGCCGGTGAGCTGCCGCCCGTCGCAGACCACCGAGCAGCGGTCGGCGTCGGGGTCCTCGGCGACGGCGACGTCGGCGCCGCTGCGCTCGGCCAGGGCCAGCAGCAGGTCGACCGCGCCGGGCTCCTCCGGGTTGGGGAACGCGACCGTCGGGAACGCCGGGTCGGGCGCGTCCTGCTCGGGCACGCTCACCGGCGGGGCGAACCCGGCGGCGGCGAACACCGCCCGCGTCGTGGCCGCGCCGACGCCGTGCATCGCCGTGTAGGCCACCGTCACGGCGGCGCGGTCGGCGGCCGGCACCCGGTGGGGCTGCAGCGCCCGCACCACGGCGGCCACGTAGCCGGCCTCGACGTCGTCGCCGAGGGTGGTCCAGTCGCCGGAGGTCGGCACGTCCCGCGCCGGGCCGACGGCGGCGATCGCGGCCTCGATCTCCCGGTCGGCCGGCGGCACGAGCTGCGCGCCGTCGGCCAGGTAGACCTTGTAGCCGTTGTCCTGCGGCGGGTTGTGGCTGGCGGTGACCATCACGCCGGCCGCGCAGCCGAGCGACCGGACGGCCGAGGACAGCACCGGCGTGGGCAGCGGCCGGGGGAGCACCTGCACCACGAACCCGGCGGCGGCGAGCACCGACGCGGTGACCCGCGCGAACTCGTCGGAGCGGTGCCGGGCGTCGAAGCCGACGACGACGCCGCCCCCGCCGTGCCCGGCCCCGGTCAGCCACGCGCCGAGACCCGCGGCGGCGCGGGTGACGACGGCGGCGTTCATCCCGGCCGGCCCGGCGCGCAGCGGCCCGCGCAGCCCGGCGGTGCCGAAGGTCAGCGGCCCGGCGAAGCGGCGCCCGAGCTCCGCGGTGTCGCCGGCCGCGACCAGCGCCTCGATCTCGGCGCGGTCGCCGGGGTGCGGGTCGGCGGCGGCCCAGGCGCGGGCGGTGTCCAGGAGGCTGTCGGTCACGGTCACGGGCGGGCTCCCTCGGCGTCGTACCCGGGCAGCGTGTACGGGCCGCCCACCCGCGCGTGCACCGGGTCGGCGGGGTCGGCCTCGCCGTGCGCGGCTCCCAGCGCGTCGGCGTACGCCTCGGCGTCGTCCTGCGGGTCGTAACCCAGCGACCGGGCTGCACTGAGGTCCCACCAGCCGCGGGTGTTGGCCGAGACGCCCCACACCACGCGGAAGCCGGGAGCGGGCGCGCGCAGCGCGGCGTCGACCAGGGCCACGGTGTCGCGCGGCGACAGCCAGGTGGCCAGGGCGCGCAGGTCCGGCGGCTCGGGGGCGTGGGTGCCGATGCGCAGGCAGACGACGTCGAGGCCGTAGCGGTCGGCGTACAGCGAGCCGAGCGCCTCGAGCGTCACCTTGGACACCCCGTAGTAGGTGTCGGGCCGCGGCGGGCCGTCGTCCTCGCGCAGCAGTCCGGCCGCCGGGCGCTCCGTGAACCCGGTGGCGTGGTTGCTGCTGGCCAGCACGACGCGGCCGAGGCCGGCCCGGCGGGCGGCCTCGAGCACGCAGTAGGTGCCCTCCACGTTGGCGTGCGCGATGGCGGCCCAGTCCGACTCGCTCGGGATGCCCGCGAGGTGGACGACGGCGGCGGCACCGCGCGCCGCGGCGGTGAGGGCGTCGAGGTCGGTGACGTCGGCGACGAGCACCTCCTCGCCGGGCCGGGGCTCGCCCACCTCCACGCGGTCGAGGCTGCGGACCGGCCAGCCGCGCTCGGGCAGCCCCTCGCGCAGCACCGTGCCGATCTGGCCGGCCGCTCCGGTCAGGAGGACCGGACCGCTCACGGGAGCCGCCCGATGAACTGCACGAGGAACTCGCCCAGCCGGCCCGCCGCGGCCCTGCCCGCCGCGAGCACCTCCTCGTGGTCGAGCTTCTCGCCGGTGATGCCCGCCGCGGCGTTGGTGACCATGGACAGGCCGAGCACCTCGAGGCCGGCGGCGCGGGCGGCGATCGCCTCGAGCGCGGTGGACATGCCCACGAGGTCGGCGCCGAGGGTGCGCAGCATGCGGATCTCGGCCGGCGTCTCGTAGTGCGGGCCGGGCAGCGCGGCGTAGACGCCCTCGGTCAGGTCCGGCTCGATCGACCGGGCCAGCTCACGCAGCCGCGCGGAGTAGAGGTCGGTGAGGTCGACGAACGTGGCCCCGACCAGCGGGGAGCGGGCGGTGAGGTTGAGGTGGTCGCTGACCAGCACCGCCTGGCCGACCCGGTGCTCCGGCGCCAGCCCGCCGGCGGCATTGGTGAGGACGACGGTGCGCACACCGGCCGCGGCGGCGGTGCGGATGCCGTGCACCACCGGCTCGACGCCGCGGCCCTCGTAGAGATGGGTGCGGCCGAGGAAGAGCAGCACCTTCCGCTCGCCCACGCGCACCGAGCGCACCTGGCCGCCGTGGCCCACCGCCGTGGGGGCCGCGAAGCCGGGCAGGTCGCCGATGCCGACGGAGGCTCCCGGCTCGCCGAAGGCGTCGGCGGCGGGCGCCCATCCCGAGCCCATGACGACGGCGACGTCGTGGCCGTCGCCGACGGCTGCGGTCAGGGCGGCTGCTGCGGCGGCGGCGGTGGCCGCGGGATCGGGTGCGCTCACCCGGCGACGCTAACGCAGCGCGGCGGTCCCCCCGCCCGCTGACCCACCCGTCCCAGCCGTCCCCGGCCGCGTGTCGGCCGGGGACGGCGGCTGCGCGCTCCCCGACCATGGCGCGGTGCAGCGAACGCGGATCGACGGCGTCCCGGTCTTCACCGCCGGCGGGCGGGAGCGGGCGACGGCCGCGCTGGTGTTCGGCGTGGGCCTGCGCGACGAGACGTTCGCGACCATCGAGGTCACCCACCTCGTCGAGCACCTGGCGATGGCCGCCCTGCCGCGCACGCACCTGCGCTGCAACGCCGTCACCGACGTCGACAGCACCGCCTTCTTCGCCACCGGGCGCCCGGCCGCCGTCGGCGCCTTCCTCGAGGGGGTCTGCCGCGCCCTGGCCGACCTGCCCACCGAGCGGATGGCCGCCGAGGCCGGCGTCCTGCAGGCCGAGGGCTGCGGCAGCGGCTCCTCCACGGTCAGCGCGCTGTGGGCGGCCCGCTACGGGCTGACCGGGCCGGGGCTGACCGTCTCGGCCGGGCCGGGGGCGGAGTACCTGGACGAGGAGACCGTCCGGGCGCACGCGGCACGCTGGTTCGTCCGCTCCAACGCCGCGCTGTGGTGCCACGGCCCGCTGCCGGAGGGGCTGCGGCTGCCGCTGCCCGACGGGCCGCGCCCGGTGCGCCGGGTGCCGCGCCCGCGCCCGCAGGACGGGCCGGTCTGGACGCACACCGACGCACCCGGCGTCGGCCTGCTGCTGACCAGCGACGTCCCCGCCGACGCCGCGCTGGCCGTCGGCGTCGACGTCGTGCAGGAGCGGCTGCGCGAGCGCGCCCGGCACGACCGCGGGCTGTCCTACGCCGTCGACTCGCTCTCCCTCGACCTGGCCCCCACCCGGCGGGAGGTGGCCGTCGTCGTCGACGCCCGGACCGGTCACGACGCCGAGGTGGCCGGCCTGCTGTGGGACGTCTTCGCCGAGCTGTGCGCCGCCGGGCCGACGCCGGCGGAGGTCGCGCACGCCGTCGACGGCCTCGCGGCCGAGCTCGACGACGAGGACGCCGTCGGCGCCGAACTGGCCGACGCCGCCTACTGCGCGGCCACCGGGCTGTCGTACCGCCCGGCCGCCGACACCCTCGCCGCCTGGCGCGCGGTCACGCCGGAGCAGGTCACCGCGGCGCTGCGCCGGGCCGAGCCGACCGCCGTCCTCGCCGTCCCCGACACCGCGCCCTGGGACGGCCCGGCCGGCGTCGCCCGCCGCCCGCTGTGCGGCACCCTCCCGGAGCTGCCGGAGGGCACGCTGTTCCGCCCGTCGCTGGTCCGCCGGCTGTTCGACGCGTCGGCGCGGGTGGCGCTGGTGGTCTCCGACGACGGCCTCGCGCACGCCGACGCCGACGGCGACGTGCACGGCATCCCCTGGTCGCGGGTCGAGGCCGTGGTGCCCACCGACGACGGCCGCGGGATCTCGGTGGTCGGCCGCGACCTGTGCTGCGTGCGCGTACACCCCGACCGCTACGGCTCCCGCGCGGTCGCAGCCGTGCTCGAGCGCGCCCCGGCCGCCACGCTGCTGGGCCGGCCCGCCAGCGAGGCGCCGGAGTACGCCGCGGTCTGAACGGGTGGACGGTGCCGCTCTGAGGGGTGGGGAGCGCGCGATCTCCCTATCCTCGACAGCGTGCAGATCCCCTTCTCCTCCTCCGAGCGCTCCAGCCTGGGTGTGGAGTGGGAGCTGCAACTCGTCGACCGCGAGACGCGGGAGCTGACCGCCGGCGCGATCGAGATCCTCGAGGAGATGCGCCCCGACGGCGCCGAGGAGCACCCGAAGGCCAAGCACGAGCTGCTGCAGTCGACCATCGAGGTCATCACCGGCGTGTGCACCACGGTCGAGGAGGCCACCGCCGACCTCGCCGGCACGGTCGCCGAGGTGGCCGCCGCCGCCGACCGCCGCGGCCTGGGCCTGCTGTGCGCCGGCACCCACCCGTTCACCGACTGGCAGACGCAGCTGATCTCGCCCAAGGAGCGCTACCTGCAGCTGGTCGAGCGGATGCAGTGGCTGGCCCGGCGGCTGCAGATCTTCGGCGTCCACGTGCACGTCGGCGTCCGCTCGCCGGACAAGGCGATGCCGATCGTCAACGCGCTCACCCAGTACGTCCCGCACTTCCTGGCGCTGTCGGCGTCCTCGCCGTTCTGGGTCGGCTGCGACACCGGGCTGGCCTCCTCGCGCAGCAAGGTCTTCGAGGCCATGCCGACGGCGGGACTGCCGACCCAGCTGCCCGACTGGGCCGGCTTCGAGACCTACATGGAGACGCTGATCTCCACCGGGTCGATCGAGAGCGTGCGCGAGGTGTGGTGGGACATCCGCCCGCACCCGGGCTTCGGCACCGTGGAACTGCGGATCTGCGACGGCCTGCCCACCCTCGAGGAGATCGGCGTCGTCGCCGCGTTCTCGCAGTGCCTGGTCGAGCAGTTCGACACCCAGCTCGACCGCGGCTACACGCTGCCCACCCCGCCCAGCTGGATCCTGCGGGAGAACAAGTGGCGGGCCGCCCGCTACGGCCTCGACGCCGACGTCGTCGTCGACGAGAAGGGCACCGTGCGGCCGGTGCGGCAGGCGCTGCTCGACCTCGCCGAGGACCTCACGCCCACGGCCCGGCGGCTGGGCTGCGAGGCGGAGCTCGCCGGGGTGGAGCGGGTGCTCGCCGTCGGTGCCTCCTACCAGCGGCAGCGTGCCGCGGCGCTGGCGTCCGGCGGCGACCTGCGCGCCGTCGTCGACTCCCTCCTGGCCGAGCTGCGGAACGGCCTCCCCACCTCCGGGCCGGCCGCCGGTCCCGACGGTCCCGTGCCCGGCCCGGCGGCGTGTGCCGGCGGGCACGCCGCATGACGCGGACCCCCGAGGAGCTGGCCGCCGGGCTCGACGCCTGGGTCGAGGAGCACCTCCCCGAGCTGGTCGACGTCCGCCGCCACCTGCACATGCACCCGGAGCTGGCCTACGCCGAGGTGGAGACGACGGCCTACCTGGAGCAGCGGCTCACCGAGGCCGGGCTCGCGCCGCACCGGCTGCCCAGCGGCACCGGGCTGGTGGTGGAGGTGGGGTCCGGGTCGCCGACCGTGGTGCTGCGCGCCGACATCGACGCGCTGCCGCTGGCCGACCTCAAGGACGTGCCGTACGCCTCCACCCGCGAGGGCATGTGCCACGCCTGCGGCCACGACGTGCACACCACCGTCGCGCTCGGCTCGGTGCTGGCGCTGGCCGGCATGGACGACCTGCCCGGCACCGTGCGCTGCGTGTTCCAGCCGGCCGAGGAGACCGTGCCCGGCGGCGCCACGCACGTGCTCGCGGCCGGTGTGCTGGACGGCGCGTCCCGGGCGTTCGCGCTGCACTGCGACCCGGCGATCCCGGTGGGCACGGTCGGCCTGCGCACCGGCTCCATCACCGCGGCCTGCGACCGCATCGACGTCACGCTCACCGGCCCCGGCGGGCACACCGCCCGCCCGCAGCTGACCGTCGACCTGGTCGACGCGCTCGGTCGCCTGGTCACCGGGCTGCCCGGGCTGCTGTCGCGGCAGGTCGACCCGCGCGCCGGGTTCTCGCTGGTGTGGGGCGCGGTCAACGCCGGTGTCGCGGCCAACGCCATCCCGCAGCGGGGCACGCTGCGCGGCACCGTGCGGGTGCTCGACCGCGACGAGTGGAAGCGTGCCGAGGACCTGCTGCGCCGGCTGGTCGAGCAGGTGGTGGCGCCCACCGGCGCCGGCGTCGAGGTCGAGTACGTGCCCGGCGTCCCGCCGGTGGTCAACGACCCGCGGGCGGTGGCGCTGCTGCGCACCGCGGCGCTGCAGACGGTGGGCAGCGAGAACGTCCGGCAGTCGCCGCAGAGCATGGGCGGGGAGGACTTCGGCTGGTTCGCCGACGTCCTGCCGATCGCGCTGGCCCGGCTGGGCACGCACGGCGGCGGCCCCCCGCTCGACCTGCACCGCGGCACCTTCGACGTCGACGAGCGGGCCATCGGGGTCGGCGTCCGGCTCATGGTGCGCACCGCGCTGCAGGCGCTGGCCGCCGACGCCGGCACCTCCGCGCCCGCCGCCGGTGCGCCCGCCGCGGGCCACCCCGCGCGTCCGCGGCAGGGAGAGCGCCGGTAGAACGGTCCTCGACTGGGAGGAGTTCACCGATGAGCGCCACCGACACGGGCACCGCCTCGCCAGGCGAGGACGAGGTCCCCGCCGAGCACGCCGTGCCCGACCAGCTGTCGCTGGCCGGCGACTTCGCGCCCGTCGACCGCGACCGGTGGCGCGAACTGGTGGCCGGCGTCCTGCGGAAGGCCGGCCGCGAGGAGCTGCCCGACCCGGTCGAGGACGCCCTGCGCCGCACGGTGGCCACCGGCGTCGACGTCGCGCCGCTGTACACCGCCGACGACGCCGGCGACCTGCCCGCGGCGGTCGGCGTGCCCGGGCTGCCGCCGTTCGTGCGCGGCGCCCACGCGGGTGCCGCTCCCGAGCGCGGCGTGCCGGCCGGCTGGGACGTCCGGCAGCGGCACGCGCACCCCGACGTCGCCACCACGCGCGAGGCGATCGCGGCCGACCTGGAGAACGGCGTCACCTCGCTGTGGCTGGTCCTCGGCGAG
Source organism: Geodermatophilus amargosae (assembly GCF_041028265.1). Classification (GTDB taxonomy): domain Bacteria; phylum Actinomycetota; class Actinomycetes; order Mycobacteriales; family Geodermatophilaceae; genus Geodermatophilus; species Geodermatophilus amargosae_A. Next base: position 14,423 of record NZ_JABGCW010000014.1, on the reverse strand, counting down.
GGCGCGGTGCCGGTGGAGTCGCTGCCCGACGTGCTGGCCGACGTCTACCTCGACCTCGCGCCGGTCGCGGTCTCCGGTGGGTTCCCGGCCGCCGAGGCGCTGCTGTCGCTGGCCGGCGACCGCACCGACCTCGCGCCGGGCGGCTCGCTGGGGCTGGACCCGCTGGGCGTGCACGCCGCCTCGGGGGAGGAGCAGGACCTCTCCGGGCTGGCCGGCGTCGCGCGGCGGGCCCCCGCGGGCTGGCGCACCGTCGTCGTCGACGCCACCGTGTACGCCGACGCGGGGGCCAGCGCGGTCGAGGAGCTGGGCTGCTCCCTCGCCGCCGGGGTGGCCTACCTGCGCGCGCTCACCGACGGCGGGCTGTCGGTCGACGAGGCGTTCGCCGCGATGGAGTTCCGCTACTCGGCCAGCGCCGACCAGTTCACGACGATCGCCGCGCTGCGCGCGGCGCGCCGGCTGTGGGACCGGGTCGGCGCGGTCAGCGGCGCCTCGCCCGACGCCCGTGCCCCACGCCAGCACGCGGTGACGTCGTCGGTGATGACGACGAAGCGCGACCCGTGGGTCAACATGCTGCGGACCACCGTGGCCTGCTTCGCCGCGGGCGTGGGCGGCGCCGACGTCGTCACGGTGCAGCCCTTCGACGCCGCGCTCGGCCTGCCCGACGCGTTCTCCCGCCGGATCGCGCGCAACACGCAGAGCCTGCTGGTCGAGGAGGGGCACCTCGCCCGCGTCCTCGACCCGGCCGGCGGCTCCTGGTACGTCGAGTCGCTGACCGAGGACCTCGCGCAGGCCGCCTGGGCTCGGTTCACCGAGATCGAGCGCGGCGGCGGGCTGGCCGCGGCGCTGTCGTCGGGGCTGGTCCGCGACCGGCTGGCCGCCGCCTGGGACGCCCGCGCGCGGCGGCTGGCCACGCGCGCCGACGCGATCACCGGCGTCAGCGAGTTCCCCCACCTGGCCGAGAAGCTGCCCGCGCGGCAGCCGGCCGCCGACCTGCACCCCGTCGGCGGGCTGCCGCGCGTGCGGGCCGCGCAGGAGTACGAGGTGCTGCGCGACCACGCCGACGCCGCCATGGCATCGAACGGCGGAGAGCGGCCGCAGGTGTACCTGGCGACGATCGGCTCCGCCGCGCGGCACACCGCGCGGGCCTCCTTCGCCGGCAACCTGTTCCAGGCCGGCGGCGTGGCCACCCCGGCCGGCGACGGCGCCACCGGGTTCGCCGCCGCCGGGTCGACGGTCGCCTGCATCTGCGGCACCGACGGCGACTACGCGGAGTCGGCGGCCGCGCTGGCCGCGGAGCTGCGGGCGGCGGGTGCCGAACACGTGTGGCTGGCCGGGAAGCCGGCACTGGGTGTGGACGGCGTCGACGGGTACGTGTACGCCGGATGCGACGCGCTCGACGTGCTCCGCACGGTGCACGACCAACTCGCCGTCCCGGACGGCCTCCATCGCGCTGACGGCTCACAGCAGGAGGAGCGGGCATGAGCGGGATCCCCGACTTCGGCGGCGTCGAGCTGGGCCGCCCGGCCGCACGGACGACGGCCGACGACTGGGCCGAGGCGTTCAAGGAGACGACGGGGCGCGGCGTCGAGGAGGCGACCTGGGAGACCCCCGAGGGCATCGCCGTCCCGCCGCTGGCCACCCCGGCCGACCTCGCCGGGCTGGACTTCCTGCGGACCTATCCCGGCCTGCCGCCCTACCTGCGCGGCCCCTACCCGACGATGTACACGACCCAGCCCTGGACGGTCCGCCAGTACGCGGGCTTCTCCACCGCGGCGGAGTCCAACGCCTTCTACCGGCGCAACCTCGCCGCCGGGCAGAAGGGGCTGTCGGTCGCCTTCGACCTGCCCACCCACCGCGGCTACGACTCCGACCACCCGCGCGTCGTCGGCGACGTCGGCATGGCCGGGGTGGCGATCGACTCGATCCTGGACATGCGGCAGCTCTTCGACGGCATCCCGCTGGACCGGATGAGCGTCTCGATGACCATGAACGGCGCGGTGCTGCCCGTGCTGGCGCTCTACGTCCTGGCGGCCGAGGAGCAGGGGGTGACGCCGGACCGGCTCACGGGGACCATCCAGAACGACATCCTCAAGGAGTTCATGGTCCGCAACACCTACATCTACCCGCCGAAGCCGTCGATGCAGATCATCAGCGACATCTTCGCCTTCACCTCGGCGGAGATGCCCCGCTACAACTCGATCTCCATCTCCGGCTACCACATCCAGGAGGCCGGGGCGACGGCCGACCTGGAGCTGGCCTACACGCTGGCCGACGGCGTCGAGTACCTGAACGCCGGCAAGGACGCCGGGATGGACGTCGACGCGTTCGCGCCGCGGCTGTCGTTCTTCTGGGCCATCGGCATGAACTTCTTCATGGAGGTCGCCAAGCTCCGTGCCGGGCGGCTGCTGTGGGCACGCCTGGTGAAGGAGGCGGGTGCGCAGGAGGACAAGTCGCTCTCGCTGCGCACCCACTCGCAGACCTCTGGCTGGTCGCTGACCGCGCAGGACGTCTACAACAACGTCGTCCGCACCTGCCTGGAGGCGATGGCCGCCACCCAGGGGCACACCCAGTCGCTGCACACCAACGCCCTCGACGAGGCGCTGGCACTGCCCACCGACTTCTCCGCGCGGATCGCCCGCAACACCCAGCTGCTGCTGCAGCAGGAGTCCGGGACGACGCGGGTGATCGACCCGTGGGGCGGCTCGGCGTACGTGGAGAAGCTGACCTACGACCTGGCCCGCCGTGCCTGGGCGCACATCCAGGAGGTCGCCGAGCACGGCGGGATGGCGCAGGCCATCGACGACGGCATCCCGAAGCTGCGCATCGAGGAGGCCGCCGCCCGCACCCAGGCGCGCATCGACTCCGGCCGCCAGCCGGTGATCGGCGTCAACAAGTACAGGGTGGAGGCCGACGAGGCGATCGAGGTGCTGCGCGTCGACAACGCCGACGTCCTCGCCCAGCAGAAGGCGCGCCTGGCGCAGCTGCGCGCGTCCCGGGACGCCGGGGCGGTGACCGAGGCGCTGCGCCGGCTCACCGACGCCGCCCGCGCGGCGGCCGAGGGACGGCGGGACCGCTCGCTGGACTCCAACCTGCTCAAGCTGGCCGTCGACGCCGCGCGGGCCGAGGCGACGGTCGGCGAGATCTCCGACGCGCTCGAGGAGGTCTACGGGCGGCACGCCGGCCAGGTGCGCACCATCTCCGGTGTGTACCGCGACGAGGCCGGCCGCTCCGGGCCGGTGGAGGAGACCCGCCGCCTCACCGAGGCGTTCGCGGAGGCCGAGGGAAGGCGTCCCCGGATCCTGGTCGCCAAGATGGGCCAGGACGGCCACGACCGCGGGCAGAAGGTCATCGCCACCGCGTTCGCCGACCTCGGCTTCGACGTCGACGTCGGCCCGCTGTTCCAGACGCCGGAGGAGGTGGCGCGGCAGGCGGTCGAGGCCGACGTGCACGTCGTCGGCGTCTCGTCGCTGGCCGCCGGCCACCTCACGCTGGTGCCCGCGCTGCGCGACGCGCTCGCCGAGCTCGGTGCCGACGACGTCCTGGTCGTGGTGGGCGGCGTGATCCCGCCCGACGACGTCCCGACGCTCAAGGAGATGGGCGCGGCCGCGGTGTTCCCGCCGGGCACGGTCATCGCCGAGGCGGCGCAGGAGCTGCTGCGGACGCTGTCGCAGCGCCTCGGCCACTGATGCCCCTGCTCACGACGGCAGGGATGGCCGTTCCTGCCGCCTCCGGAGCCGTCTGATGGCGGCTCCGGACGTCCCCGCGCTGGTGGAGGGGGTGCTCGGCGGGGACCGCCGGTCGCTGGCCCGGGCGATCACGCTGGTCGAGTCCCGCCGGGGCGACCACCGCGAGCGGGCGCAGGAGCTGCTGGTCGAGCTGCTGCCGCACGCAGGGGCGGCGCGGCGCGTGGGCATCAGCGGCGTGCCGGGCGTGGGCAAGTCGACGTTCATCGACCAGCTCGGCGTGGACCTCACGGCGGCCGGCCACCGGGTCGCGGTGCTCGCCGTCGACCCGTCCTCGGCGCGCTCGGGCGGGTCGATCCTCGGCGACAAGACCCGCATGGCGCGGCTGGCGGTGGACCCCGCCGCGTTCATCCGGCCCTCGCCGACGTCGGGCACGCTCGGCGGGGTCGCGCAGGCGACGCGCGAGTCGATGGTCGTGGTCGAGGCGGCCGGCCACGACGTCGTGCTGGTGGAGACCGTCGGCGTGGGGCAGTCCGAGGTCACCGTCGCGGAGATGGTCGACTCGTTCCTGTTCCTCACGCTGGCCCGCACCGGCGACCAGCTGCAGGGCATCAAGCGCGGCATCCTCGAGATCGCCGACGTCATCGCCGTCAACAAGGCCGACGGGCCCGCCGCCGGCGACGCGCGCAAGGCCGCCCGCGAGCTGGCCGGGGCGATCCGGATGCTGCGCGGGCACTCCGAGTGGGACGTGCCGGTGCTGACCTGTGCCGGGCTGACCGGCGAGGGGCTGGCCGAGGTGTGGGCGAAGCTGGTCGAGCACCAGGACCGGGCGCGCGCCTCCGGTGCGTTCGACGAGCGCCGCCGCACGCAGCAGGTGCGCTGGACCTGGCAGCTGGTGCGCGACGGGCTCGAGCACCGGCTGCGGGCGCACCCGGCGGTCCGGTCGTCGGCTCCGGAGCTGGAGAAGGCGGTGCTGGCCGGGGAGCTGACCCCCGCGCTGGCGGCGCGCCGGCTGCTGGAGGCCTTCCTCGGGGACGCCGCGGCGGCTGACTGACCTCGCCCGGTGCGTCTGCCCCCCTCGCCCGCCCGCCCGCCCTCCGTCCGCTGCTCGCCGCGACCGCCGGTGCCCTGCTGCTCGCCGGCTGCGGGTCCTCCGGGGAGGCGGCGTCGTCCACCGGGGCGTCGTCCGCGGGCTCGTCGCCGGCCGGGGACGAGCCCGCGGTGGAGGGCGCCACCTGCGGGCAGCTGCGGGCGGCCGGCGCGACCGGTGCCGGCTTCGGGCCGGTGCAGGCGGCATCTTCCGAGGAGGACCTGGTCACCGCCTCGGGGAGAGGCTGACGCCGCTGCAGCAGTCCGACCCCGCGGCCGACGTCGCCGCCGAGTGGTCGACCGCGCGGACGTACCTCGAGGAGCACCTCGCCGCGGCGCAGGCCGCGCCGGCCGGCGGCACCGTCACCGACGCGGCGCCGTTCGACCCGGGCCCGGAGGTGTCCGACGCGCAGGACCCGGCTCACCGGCCTGGTGCCGCTCGCCGATCCCGGAACGGAGTCCCCCATGGAGTCACGCATGCGCTGGCGGTTCCTCGTCGCCGGGCTCCCGGTCCCGCGCGTCCAGGTGGAGCTCCGCGACGGCGGACGCCGGCACCGCCTGGACCTCGGCTGGGAGGACCAGCGCGTCGGCGCGGAGTTCGACGGTCTCGAGGCGCACACGACGCGGTCCCAGCCGGCGGCCGACCGCGACCGGCACGACTGGGTCACCGAGCGCGGGTGGTGCCTGCTGCACTTCACGGCGGTCGACGTCTTCCGGCAGCACGAGCGCATGGTGGCGACGGTGCAGCGCCACCTCGGCAACGTCCCTCGCCGCGTGATCACGGCGCCGTGACCACCTCAGGGGCCCCGCGGGAGTCACCGCGCCATGATCGCGGGCAAGAGGGGCGTCAGAAGGCGGAGCGGCAGTCGCGGGCGCGCAGCTCGGCGAGGTAGTCGTCGGGGGCGCCGGCGGCCTCGGCGGCGTCGGCGATCGCGCCCAGGTGCCGGGCCGACGGCAGCCCGCCCTCGAAGGCGTCCAGCGCGTAGACGTAGGCGACGACGTCGCCGCCGAGGGTGTGCACCCGCAGGTTGAGCTTGCGGTACAGGTCGCGGTCGGCGCCCTCCCACGCGTCGAGCTCCCGCTCGTCGGCGGGCGTGAGGTCGTAGAGCGCGGCGAAGACGCCGGGCGCCTCGCGGTCCTCGGCCGGCACGAGGGTGGCCAGCGCGCCCTCCCAGCCGTACTCCTCGCCACCGAAGGCGAGCCGCCAGCCGCGGATCCAGCCGGTGCCCACGTGCGGCGACGCCGGGCAGCGGCGCAGCATCTGGGCAGGGTCCATGTTGGACCCGTAGGCGGCGTAGAGGACCATCGCCGCCCGAGCCTACGGGCGGTGTGGCCGGTGCGACCCGTGAGCCTGCCGACACAGCGCCCCCGGCCTGGGAGGATGGGTCTGCATCCGCACCACGACGCAGGAGACCCCATGACCCGCATCGTCATCATCGGCGGCGGCCCGGCCGGCTACGAGGCCGCGCTGGTGGCCTCCTCGCTCGGCGCGCAGGTCACCGTCGTCGAACGCGACGGCCTCGGCGGGGCCAGCGTCCTGACCGACTGCGTGCCCTCGAAGACCCTCATCGCCGCCGCCGGCACGATGACGTCGGTCCGCGACTCCAGCGTCCTGGGCCTGCGCGGCACGGACCTCGCCACGGTCGGCCTGGACCTCGCCACGGTGAACGCCCGGGTCAAGGGCCTGGCCGTGGCGCAGTCGGCCGACATCCACGCCCGCCTGGAGGCCGAGGGCGTGCGCCTCGTCTCCGGGCAGGGCCGGCTCGCCGACGACGTCCGCGGGCTGGTGCAGCACCGCGTCGAGGTCCTCGACCGCGACGGCGGGGTGCAGGAGACGCTGGAGTGCGACGTCGTCCTCGTCGCCACCGGCGCCGACCCCCGCGTCCTGCCGGGCAGCGAGCCCGACGGCGAGCGCATCCTCGACTGGCGCCAGCTCTACGACCTCGACGAGCTGCCCGAGCACCTCGTCGTCGTCGGGTCGGGCGTGACCGGTGCGGAATTCGCTTCCGGCTACCTGGAGGCCGGCGTGCCGGTGACGCTGGTGTCCTCCCGCGACCAGGTGCTGCCCGGCGAGGACGCCGACGCCGCCGAGGTCCTCGAGGAGGTCTTCCAGGCCCGCGGCGGGCGGATCGCCGAGCGCAGCCGGGCCGCCGGCGTCACGCGCACCGAGAAGGGCGTGCTGGTCGAGCTCACCGACGGGCGCACCGTCGAGGGCTCGCACGCGCTCATGACGGTGGGCACCGTGCCGAACACCGACGGCCTCAACCTGGAGGCGTGCGGCGTGGAGCTGAGCGAGTCCGGCCACGTCGTCGTCGACCGGGTCTCGCGCACCAACGTGCCGGGCGTCTATGCCGCCGGCGACGTGACCGGCGTCTTCCAGCTCGCCAGCGTCGCGGCCATGCAGGGCCGCATCGCCATGTGGCACGCGCTCGGCGAGGCCGTGCAGCCGATCCGGCTCAAGACCGTCTCGGCCAACGTCTTCACGCACCCGGAGATCGCGACGGTCGGCGTCCAGGAGAAGACGCTGCCCGAGGGCCACGACCTCGACGTCGTCCGGCTGCCGCTGGCCACCAACGCGCGGGCCAAGATGAGCGACCTGCACGCCGGCTTCGTGAAGCTGTTCGCCCGCCGGGCCACCGGCGTCGTCGTCGGGGGAGTGGTGGTGGCGCCCGGCGCGAGCGAGCTGATCCTGCCGATCGCGCTGGCGGTCACCAAGGGCCTGACCGTGAGCGACCTCGCGCAGACCTTCGCCATCTACCCGTCGATGTCGGGCTCGATCACCGAGGCCGGCCGGAGGCTGATGAGGGCAGACGCGCTCGCCTGACGGGTGTGACGCCCGGGGCGGGCGGGACGGGGCCCCTGTGACGGCTGGAACGGGAGGGTTCCCGGGTGGTGCACCTGGGATCCCGGACCGCCGATGCCGGGAGGGATGCACACCTGCCGAGTCCCGTCGCGGTCCCTCTCGCGGGCACTGGCCCTCGCCGGTGCCGTCGCCGCGCTGTGCGCCGGCCCGGTGGGCGTGGCGCACGCCGAGGACGCCGCCACGACGGTGGTCGGGGAGCTGGTGCAGGCCTGGCCGGAGACCTCGCTCGAGGGCCAGCACGCGGGGGAGTCGCACGAGGAGCCGCTGACCTTCGTCGAGGGCGCCGACGGCACCTCGGTGCGCGTCCCGGCGTCGGCCGTCGCGGGCATCGACGTCGGCAGCACCGTCGAGGTGACCCTCGGGAGCACCGCCGGCGACAGCACCGACGGCGACAGCACCGACGACGACGCCGCCGCGGACGGCTACGTGCCGGCCGTCGAGGTGCTCGACACGCAGGTCGTCCGGGCCGCCCGGCCGGCGGCCACCGTGCCCGCCGGCTCGGTCACCAACCAGGTCACCGTCGCGATGGTGGCGCCGCTGGGCGGGGTCCCGGACGGGACCGGGCTGGCCGACGTCGTCGACACGGTGAACGACGACGTCGCGGCGTTCTGGTCCGAGCAGACCGGCGGCGCGGTGACCGTCGGCGTGACCGCCGCCCACGACTGGCTGACCACCGCCGCCGGCTGCGCCGACCCCACCGCCCTGTGGGACGAGGTCGCCACGCGGGTGGGCTTCGAGCCCGGCCCCGGCCGCCACCTGCTGCTCTACGTCAGCAGCCAGCCGCGGGACCTGCCCGGCTGCTCCTACGCCCTCGGCCAGGTCGGCACCGGGACCGCGTCGGGCGGGCGGCTCTACGTCCGCGACGACCTGGCCTCCCTCATCGCCCACGAGCTCGGCCACAACTTCGGCCTGGGTCACTCCAGCGGCCTGCAGTGCGACGGCACGGTCGAGGGATCCGTCGGGGACGGCGCCTGCCGCACCGCCGCCTACCGCGACTTCTACGACGTCATGGGCGTCTCCTGGGACCGCATGGGCACGCTCACCGCGGCGCAGGCGCAGCGGCTCGGCGTGCTGCCCGCCGCGGCCACGCAGACCGCCGGCGCCGGGACGACGACGGCCACGCTCGCGCCCGTCGGCGCCGGGGGCGGCGCCCGCGCGCTGCGGATGACCGACGCGGCCGGCACCGACTACTGGCTCGAGTACCGCACCGCCGTCGGCCGGGACGCCTGGCTGGCCTCGGACAACCGCTACCGGCTCGACAGCGGCGTGCTGCTGCACCGCGCCGGCGACCTGCCCGACACCTCGCTGCTGCTCGACGGCAGCCCGTCGGCGCCCGGCCGCTGGGAGGCCGACCTGCAGACCGCCCTGCGGCCGGGCGTGCCGGTGACCGTGGCCGGCGGCGAGCTCACCGTCACCGTCGGCGCCGTCACGCCGGCCGGCGCCACGGTCACCGTCGTCCGCACGCCCCGGACCGCCGCCGTCCCCGCCCCGGCCCCGGCCGCCCCCGCGCCCGCGGTCCTCCCGGGCACCGGCGGCACCGCGACCTCCCCGGCGCCCGCCGCCGCCCCGGCCGCGCCGTCGGTCCCCGCCGAGGCGGCTCCGGTCGCTCCCGTCCCCGCGGCCGGGCAGCCCGCACCGGTCGCCGCCGCGCCGGCCGAGGCCGCCGCTCCGCAGCCGGCCGGCAGCGGCTGGACCACCCCGGCGCTGGCCGCCGGCGGCGTGGTCGGCCTGGGCGGGACCGTGCTGGCCGGCAGGCGGGTCCTCCCGCTCCTGCGCCGCGGCTGACTCCCTCGCAGGGAGGGTCCAGTCCGCACCCGGACGCGCCGATGAGGGAGCAGTGCCGCTCGTCTGCGGCCCCTGACCAGGAGAAGTCCGTGCACCTCGCCTCCCGCCCGCGGTCCCTCGCCGTCGTGGTCCTCACCGCCGTCCTCGTCCCCCTGCTGGGGAGCGGGCCGGCCCTGACCCCGGCGATGGCCGACGACGAGCCCGCCGCCGGCGACACCGTCGTCGGCGAGCTCGTCCAGGCCTGGGCCGAGCACGCCGACGCCGACGAGGCGGCCGCGCACGCCGACGACGCGCTGCTCAGCTGGGTCAGCACCGAGGACGGCACCAGCGTCCGGGTGGACAGCGAGGGGGTCGCCGACGTCCCGGTCGGTGCCACCGTCGAGGTCACCCTCGGGGCCGAGGTGCCCGACGAGCCCGGGGCGGCGGGGAGCGACGAGCCGGCCCGCGAGGTCCTCGAGGCCGACGTCGTCGCGCCCGCGGAGACCGTCCCCCCGGCGCCGGCCTCGGCGCCGTACACGAACGAGGTCACCGCGGTGCTGGTCGCACCCAGCGGCACGTCCCCGGACGCCACGACCGTGCAGCAGCTGGTCGACCAGGTGAACGGGCCGGTCGCCGACTTCTGGGAGGCCCAGAGCGACGGCGCGGTGCGCATCCACGCCACCGCCGCCCAGGAGGGGTGGCTCACCAGCGACGTGCCGTGCACCTCGACGTCGTCCCTCTGGAACGACGTCGACCGGCAGCTGACGTCGTGGACCCCCGGGCCCGGCAGGCACCTGCTCCTCTACGTCCCCGGCTACCCGGCCGGCATGCCGGACTGCGCGTACGGCCTGGCGACGATCGGCGGCTCGCGGGGTGCCGGCGGCTCCCTCTACGTCCGCGCCGTCGACACCGGGGTGCTCGCGCACGAGTTCGGCCACAACTTCGGCCTGGGCCACTCCTCGGCGGTGCAGTGCGACGCCTCGCCCGAGACCGAGCCGTGCGAGACCGACGCCTACGCCGACCTCTACGACGTCATGGGCTACTCCTGGGGCCAGGTCGGCTCGCTCAACGCGCCGCAGGCCGACCGGCTGGGCCTGCTGCCCGCCTCCGCGCAGGTGCCGGTGAGCGCCTCGACCCCCGGCGGCACGTGGACGCTCGCTCCGCTGGGCGGGCGCACCGGTACCCGGGTGCTCGCGCTGACCGCCGCCGACGGCACCCGGTACTGGGTCGAGCACCGCACCGCGGTCGGCCAGGACGGCTGGCTGGGCGACCCGCGGCGCAACCGCGGCCTGCAGACCGGGGTGCTGGTGCACCGGGCGGGCCCGGGCACGCGCAGCGACACGTCGCTGCTGCTCGACGGCACGCCGTCGCCCCGGGCGCAGTGGGACGCCGACGTCCAGACGGTGCTGCCGGCAGGCGGCCAGGTCACGCTGGGCGGGTCGCTGACCGTCCGCGTGGTCGCCGCGTCGGGCACCGGTGCGACCGTCTCGGTGACGACGCCGGCCGACGGTCCTCCCGCCGACAGCCCGATCACCGTCCTCTGGCGCTCGCTCGGGGGGAGCGGCGGCCCGCTCGGCGCGGCCGCGGCGGCCGAGGTGTGCGGGCTGCGCGACGGCGGGTGCCTGCAGTCCTTCCAGGGCGGCACGGTGTACTGGTCGCCGGGTTCGGGTGCGCACGCGGTGACCGGCGCGGTGGCCGGTGCCTTCGCCGGGCAGCGCTGGGAGCAGGGTCCGCTGGGCTACCCGGCAGGGACCCAGCTGTGCGGGCTGCGCGACGGCGGGTGCCTGCAGTCCTTCCAGGGCGGCACGGTGTACTGGTCGCCGGGTTCGGGTGCGCACGCGGTGACCGGCGCGGTGGCCGGTGCCTTCGCCGCGCAGCGCTGGGAGCAGGGCCTGCTGGGTTATCCCGTCACCGGCGCCTCGGCCGGTCCGGCGGGCACGGTCCAGCGCTTCCAGGGCGGCACGCTGACGGTCGATCCACGCTCCGGACGGGTCGTCCTGTCCTGACGGTGGGGCCGGGGGGCGGCGTTCCCGCACCCCGGCCCGCCGTCACCCGGCGTCGACGATGGTGCAGAGCACCGCGCCGCTGGTGACGGTGGCGCCGACCTCGGCCGACAGGCCGGTCACGGTGCCCGCCTTGTGCGCGGTGATCGGCTGCTCCATCTTCATCGCCTCGAGGACGACGACGAGGTCACCGGCCCCGACCGGGTCGCCGTCGGCGACGGCGACCTTGACGATCGTGCCCTGCATCGGCGAGGCGAGGGAGTCGCCTGACGCCCCGGAGCCGCCGTGCCCGGACCCCCGCTTGCGCGGCTTGGCCCCACCGGCCGCCGGCGCGCCGCCGCCGGCGGCGGCCAGGCCCGCGGGCAGCGAGACCTCCAGCCGCCGGCCGCCGACCTCGACGACGAGGGTCTGGCGCGGCGTCTCCTCGTCGGCGTCGGCCGGCGCGGCGGAGTACGGCTGGACCCGGTTGTCCCACTCGGTCTCGATCCAGCGCGTGTGCACGGTGAACGGCTCGCTGGTGAAGGCCTCGTCGCGGACGACGGCACGGTGGAACGGGATCACCGTGGGCATGCCCTCGACGACGAGCTCGTCCAGCGCGCGGCGGGCGCGCTGCAGGGCCTCCTCGCGGCTGGCGCCGGTGACGATGAGCTTGGCCAGCATGGAGTCGAAGGCGCCGGCCACCTCGCCGCCGGTCTCCACGCCGGAGTCCCAGCGCACGCCGGGGCCCTGCGGGATCTCCAGGCGCTGCACCGGGCCGGGTGCCGGCATGAAGTTGCGGCCGGCGTCCTCGGCGTTGATCCGGAACTCGATGCTGTGCCCGCGGGGGGCCGGGTCCTCGGTGGTCTCCAGCGGGAGGCCCTCGGCGATGCGGAACTGCTGGCGCACCAGGTCGAGGCCCGAGGTCTCCTCCGAGACCGGGTGCTCCACCTGAAGGCGGGTGTTGACCTCGAGGAAGGAGATCGAGCCGTCGGTGCCCACGAGGTACTCGACGGTGCCGGCGCCGTGGTAGCCGGCCTCCTTGCAGATGGCCTTGGCCGACTCGTGGATGCGCGCCCGCTGCTCGTCGGTGAGGAACGGCGCCGGGGCCTCCTCGACCAGCTTCTGGTTGCGCCGCTGCAGCGAGCAGTCGCGGGTGCCGACGACGATCACGTTGCCGTGCGTGTCGGCCAGGACCTGCGCCTCGACGTGCCGCGGCTTGTCGAGGAACCGCTCCACGAAGCACTCGCCGCGCCCGAACGCGGCCACGGCCTCGCGCACGGCGGACTCGAACAGCTCCGGGATCTCCTCCTCGGTGCGGGCGACCTTCAGCCCGCGCCCGCCACCGCCGAAGGCGGCCTTGATGGCCACCGGCAGGCCGTGCTCGCGGGCGAAGGCGAGCACCTCGTCGGCGCCGCCGACCGGGTCCTTCGTGCCGGGGACCAGCGGCGCGCCGGCCTTGGTGGCGATGTGCCGGGCGGCGACCTTGTCACCGAGGTCGACGATCGCCTGGGGGGAGGGGCCGATCCAGGTCAGCCCGGCGTCGAGGACGGCCTGGGCGAAGCCGGCGTTCTCCGACAGGAAGCCGTAGCCGGGGTGCACGGCGTCGGCGCCGGACCGCTTCGCGGCGTCGAGGATCTTGTCGATGACCAGGTAGGAGTCGCCGGGCGTGGTGCCGCCGAGGGCGAAGGCCTCGTCGGCGGTGCGCACGTGCAGCGCGTCGCGGTCGGGCTCGGCGTAGACGGCGACGCTGGTCAGGCCGGCGTCCCTGCACGCGCGGGCGACCCGGACCGCGATCTCCCCGCGGTTGGCGATGAGGACCTTCTGCACCGACGACTCCCTCGTTCGTGGACCGGTCGGACTGTAACGAGCCGCCGGATGGCCGGTCCCGCCGGTCCGCCGCTGCGCCGGGCGGGACCAGCGAGCCCGGTGGGGAGCGTGGGGGACGCCGGGGCCGGGGCTCCCGGCGCCGGCGTGGACCCGGTGCTAGAGAGGTCGTGTGACTGATCGGTATCGCAGGACCACGGGGCGTCATCGTCGGCCGGCCAGTCGCCCTGCCGCGGTCGCCCGCCTCGCCGTCATCGCCGTGGCGCTGGCCGGGCTCGCGCTCGTCCCGGTGTCCCGGCCGACGCCCGCGCACGCCACGCCCCCGCCCGCGGGCACGCAGCAGCTGGTCACCGTGGAGACGTCCTCACCGGGCGCGACCACCGGCGTGCTGCGGGCCTGGGAGCGGGGCGCGGGCGGCTGGCGGCTGGTGCTGGGCCCGATCCCGGCGTGGGTCGGCAGCAACGGCGTCGGCGCGGCCCGGGAGGGGCGCGCGACGACGCCGGCGGGGACCTTCCCGCTCACCGAGGCCTTCGGGCGACAGGCCGACCCGGGGACGGACATGCCGTACTTCCAGTCCGACACCTCGGACTGGTGGGACGGGAACTCGGCCTCGCCGACCTACAACTCGCACGTGCGCCGGGCCACGAGCCCCGGGGGAGCCAGCGAGAACCTGTACCGCGCCGGGGCCGTGTACGACTACGCGGTCAACATCGGCTACAACCTGGACCGCGTCCCGGACGCCGGGTCGGCGATCTTCCTCCACGTGGCCAACGGTGCCCCGACGGCCGGCTGCGTCGCGATCGAGCGCGGGGCCCTGCAGACCCTCCTGCGCTGGCTGCGGCCCGACGCCCGGCCGCACGTGATGATCAACGTGGCGCCGGTGCGGATGGCCATCGCCGATGCCTGGTACCGGGACGGCGGTCAGGCCTCCGCCCTCGGCCTCCCCGCGGGACCGGAGCGTCCCGTGGGCGACGGCGTCGGGGCATTCCAGGAGTTCGAGCGCGGCGCCGTCTACTGGTCGCCGTCCACCGGCGCGCACTCGGTGGTGGCGGGGATCTTCCAGAGCTGGAACGCGCAGGGCCGTCAGCGCGGCGCCCTGGGCTATCCGGTCAGCGACGAGGCGGGCACCGCGAGCGGGGGTTCGCACAACTGGTTCCAGCGGGGGGCGGTCTACTGGTCCCCGCGCACCGGGGCGCACTGGATGGTGGCGGGCATCCT